>JALHMW010000054.1 GCA_022843845.1 Archangium sp. | reverse complement strand
GTCGGCCGCACCGCAGAGAACTTTCGTCGGACCTTCTCGATGAGCGTCATCGAGCCTTGAGATCATCTTGGGATCAGAATGTCGACACGAGTCGATCGACTAATTCTCCGACGGCTCCCCTGTGTCGTGCGTTTCAGACTCGATTCCGACGGCCACGCGCCGCCCAGCCTGAGCACGCGAGGTGACACCACGCAGCTCGTCGACCGGCCCGCGAACCGCTTGATGCGACGGGGCGCCGCGCTTCGACGTCAACAGCCTTTGCGCGATTGGTGCATGGCATGTCCCATGAACATGTCCGCCGCGTGACTCGCGCTCTCCTCCTGATCCTCGGCTTCACGCTGCTCGCCTGTGACGGTCGCATCGTCGGTGTGTCTGGCGGTGGCCCCGTCGACGACCCCACCACGACCAACCGCCCGCCCGCGCCCACCATCACCGTCGCCCCCGCGCAGCTGCGGTTGCTCAGCGGCCGGGAGTACCGCGCTACCGTGAAGGACCTGCTCGGCCTCGACGTCTCGCCGGGGCTGACGCACGCCGATTGGTCTGGCGGCTTCGACACCGGCGCTCACGGCCAGGTGCAGGAGGCGCTCTTCGCGACGCTGAGCGAAGAGGCTGAAGCGCTGGCCGCGCGGGCGGTCACGACGTCGCTCCCGGCGAAGTTCCCCTGCCTGGCGCCGCCGCAGGTGCCCGAAGCCTGTGTGCGCTCCATCATCACCGACTTCGGCCGCAGGGCCTTCCGCCGGCCGTTGCCTGCCGCGCGCGTCGACGCACTCGTCGCGTACTTCGCCGCCGCCGCGACGCTGGCTGGAAACCGGGTGGAGGGGCTGCAGCTCGTCATCGCCCGCATGCTGTTGGCGCCCGAGTTCCTCTACCGCTCCGAGCTCGGTCAGCCCTCGGGCGCCGGCAAGCGCACCCTCGACGCGTTCGAGCGCGCCAGCTTCGTCAGCTACACGTTGACCGGCTCGACGCCCGACGACGCGCTGCTGGCTGACGCCGAGCGCGGCGCGCTCGACGAGCCGGCCCTGCGTGGCCACGTCAAACGCCTGTGGCAGACGCCCGCCGCGCGCGCCCGCATCGCCGCGATGTTCCGCCAGTGGCTCAGGGCGACCGCGCTCGACGACATGGTGAGCCGCCCGCAGGACTTCACCAAGCTGGCGAGTCCGGCGCAGGGCGTCGCGCTCCATGATGGCTTCGACGCGTACGTCGCTGCCGTCGTCTTCGATGGCAAGGGCACCTTGTCGGCGGCGCTGAGCGAGCCCTTCGCGATGGTGAACCAGCACACCGCGCCGCTCGTGGGAGCGCAGGCGACGGGCGACACGCTGGTTCGTGTCGACCTGCCGCCGGCCGAGCGTCGCGGGCTCCTCACCCAGCCCGGCCTGCTCGCGGCTCTCGGCGCCAGTGGCGATGGAGACCGCGACCGCCCGGTTCTCCGTGGGTACATGATCAAGACGCAGCTGCTGTGCGAGTCCATCGGGCCGCCGTCGGGGCTGAACACCGCCGTCGCCGCGAGCACGGCCGCGAACGTTCCGGGCTTCGCGCAGCTCACGACGCGCCGGCAGTACGAGGCGATGATGGAGCAGGGCGCCGCGTGCAGCTCGTGTCACGCGCAGTTCATGCCGCTCGGCTTCGCGTTCGGCCGCTATGACGGCATGGGCCGCTACCGCACCGTGCAGCGTGGGCAGACCGTCGACGCGACCGCGCGCGGGGTTCCGTTCCTGGGCGAGCCGAAGGACTTCGCCGATGGCCTCGAGGTGAGCGACGCGCTCGCCGGGCATGAGGCCGTCGCTGCGTGCTTCACCAAACACCTGGTCGCCTGGGCGACGGGCCTCGGGAGCGCGGCGCCTGCCACCACGCTCGCCGCATCGGTCAGCCACCAGCGTGACGGCAAGCCGCTCGAACTCTCACGCGCGGTGGAAGACGTGCTGGTGCACCCCTCGTTCGCCGAGCGCCTCGTCGTCGACGAACCCGTGATGGGCGGAGGCGGCGTCGGAGGTGGTGCGGCCGGCGGTGGTGGTGCCGGCGGAGGCGTGGCTGGAGGAGGCAACGCCGCTGGAGGAAACGCCGGCGGTGGTGGCCCTGCGGTGACGTCGGAGCTGCTGCTCGCCAGTGGCATCGAGCTGCGTCCCAACGAGAGCCGCTCCGCGCACGGAGGCACCTTCACCTTCGTGTACCAGGGCGATGGCAACCTCGTGCTGTACCGTGGCTCGACGCCGCTGTGGTCGTCTGGAACCGCTGGCCAGCCCGCGCACCTCGTCGCGATGCAGGGCGACGGCAACCTGGTCGTCTATTCCCGGCCGAACGTGCCCGTGTTCAACACCGCCACCCATGGCAACCCCGGCGCGCAGCTGTACGTCGAGTCGAACGGGCGCCTGGTGATTCGCGCCCGCGATGGCCGGGTGCTGCTCGAGAGCCCGATTCCAACTGGAGGTACCCGATGAAGCGCCGTGAGTTCCTGTTCTCGAGCCTGTCGGCGGCCACGGTGTTGTCGCCGCTGCTCGCCAGCCGGGCCCGCGCCGACGAGACGCACCCGCGCCGGGTGCTGTTCTGGGTGAACTGCGGCGGCTACCCGTCGGCCGATGCGTTCTTCCCCGGTGGCACCGAGACGAACTTCCAGCTCTCTCCGATGCTGACCGGCCTGCAGGCCGTGAAGGACGACCTCGTCATCGTCGACGGCATCGACATCAGGCGCTCGGGCCTCAACCCGCGCGGCGCCGACCACCTGCGCTCGATGGGCAAGGTGCTCACCGCGAAGGACATTCTTCCATCGTCGTCTGACCCCGAGAACGAAGGCGAAGCCGGCGGCATCAGCATCGACCAGCTCATCGCGCAGCGGCTGGGTCGGCAGACGATGGAGCTGCTCGTCGCTGACCGCGCGCGCGACACCATGCGTGAGCAACCGTTCGCGCTGGGAGCCAACCGGTTCAAGACGCCCACCGTCGACCCGGGGCAGGCGTGGAGCCGGCTCTTCGGGGGTTTCCAGCCGCCCGCCGGTGAAGACCCGGCCGTTCGCGCCGCGCGGCTGCGCCGGTTGAACCTGCGCAAGTCGATGCTCGACGGCGCGACGTCAGACCTCGTTCGTCTGCGCCGGGAGCTCGTCGGCATCGAGCGGCTCAAGCTCGACGTGCACGAAGACGCGATTCGGCGCGCCGAGCGCAGCGTGCAGGCCGATCTCGACTCCACGCCGCCTCCGAACATCTGCCGCGTGCCGGCGAACCGGTTTGGCGATGCGTCGATGACTGGGCGGGCCGCGGCCCACCTCGACCTCACCTTCGCGGCGTTCGCGTGCGACCGCGTGCAGGTGGCGGGGCTGGTGTGGGGCTCGTCGGGGTACCACTGGCCGTACGCGTGGGCGGGCGTGCAGGTCGACAGCTCGATTCACGATGAGGTGCACCACCTCGCGGGGCCGCGCCGCGCCGACTACATCAGGGCCCACCAGTGGGACTGGGCGCAGCTCGGTGCCTTCGTGCAGCGCCTCAAGCAGACGCCCGAAGGCACCGGCACCATGCTGGACAACACGCTCGTCGTCGGCATCTCGCACTTCGGCGAGCACCACGACATCGACCGCATTCCCGTCGTGCTCTTCGGCAACGCGAAGGGGCGTCTGCGCACGGGCCGGCTGGTGCGGGTGCCGGCCGGAACGAACAACGACAAGCTGCTCACCTCGGTGGCGCACCTCATGGGTGCGCCCATCGCAGGAATCGGGGACGACCCGAACTGCGGGCCGCTGCCTCAGCTGTGACGGCAACCCTCGCCGTGACGTCGCCCTCCAGCGACCGCTTCTCCACCATCGGGCGCGCTCGAGGCCACGAGTCGGTGCGATCGTTCAGGACCTTCGTCAGGCGCTCGAGTTCCTCAATGCCCGCGTCGTCGGTGAAGCCTCGCCGTGGGCGTGCGCCCTTCGTCTCGTTTGTCCCCTTACCCAGCTCGGCCATCAGCTCGCGCCGCGATGGCTTCTCCCTCCTGCCACCGCCTAGCCCACCTTGCCGCTGGCTGGCTGAGGCTGAAGTCTCGTCGCTCGTGCTGAAGCGAAGCTGGCGCCTCACCAACGAGCGGTGCGCTCCACAAGGTGAAACACTCTTGGTCGCACCGGCAAACGTCCACCCCGTTCAAGAGCGCGCGGTCTTGCGGTGCGAAACGCCTCTCCCTACATCCCGAGGCACCTCTCGACCGCCGGTCGCATTGCTTCCTCGAACACCAAGAGTTCTGACGGACTCGGCTTGTTCGTGCACCTCGAGTCGAACGTCGCCCGGAGCCAGCCCATTCTCCGGGTGGTTCGGCGACCGCTGCTCAGGCAGACGGTGACCTCTGGCAGCCGCTCCCAGGTGAACGGCACGTCCTCGGGAGGAAGGCCAATCAGCTCAAGCGGAGCAACGATCGCGTCGAAGCACCAGTCCCTGCCGATGCACGCCGAGTAGCGAATCCCGGGCCCGTCGGTGCCGGGGAGCCACTCTTCAGCGGTCCCTCCAAGCCGGGTGATGACTCCTGCCCCGAGACGAGGCTCTTTCTTGGCAAGCAGCTCTCTTGCCGACTCGAGTTCCTTCGAGCACTGCGCTGCCCAGGCGTCGTCAGGTACACTCCCCTTCGCACCCGAGCCACCTGCCGTGCCGCCAGCTGAGCCTCCATCAGAGGACGTCGATGAAGGACAGCCCGGCAAGAGCATCACGACTCCCAGTATTGCGCCTCGCATGGTCTCCTCCACTTCCGAGCTGGCATCACGCCCACGGACACCATACCGAGGAAGAGATCGGCTTGGAGAGGCCCCAAAGCAAAACGGGCCACCGGCACCTGGCCGACGACCCGTTCTTCTCGTTTCCTGCTTCAGCTCACCGGGCGAAGACCCAGCGTGGAATCGTGTGCTGCCAGACGAGAAACTCCGGGCGACCGCCCGGAGCCTCAGCCGACGTCAGCGCTGCGCGTCGTACCGATTGAAGCGCGCCGTCGCGAGCGGCAGCGACAGGTTGTTCACGTTCGCCGAGCGGATGCCCGAGTCGCTGATGGCGTACACGAAGTCATCGGCCATCACGCTCCGGCGGACCTGCGGCGTCCAGTAGTAGGTCCAGTTGGAGTAGCTCTCGACCTGGTACATGTCGCGCATCGAGATGGCGCCGCGCGGGGTGAAGCCGGTGACCGGGTCGACCGAGAACACGCGCAGGTCCGAGATGAAGGACGTCCAGTACGAGCTGCCCGTCGCGCTGTGGTTCCAGTCGATGAAGGGAATCGCCAGGAGCTTCTTCGCGGGGAAGTAGTTGAACGCCTTGTGCTCGTGCTGCGCCTCGCTGTACCCGCTCGAGGTGCCGACCAGCTGCACGTGCGACTGCTTCGGGTTCTTCATGTCGGTCACGTCGAAGATGGTCAGCTGGAGCGCGCGGCTGCGCCAGTCGGGGTCCACGCCGTTCACCGGCTCCGGCACGTAGGTGCCGATGGTGAGCAGGTGGTTGGGGCCCATCGGGTGCAGGTAGGTCGAGAAGCCCGGAATCTTCAGCTCGGCCAGCTTGGTCGGCTTCGTGGGGTCCGACAGGTCGAAGGTGAAGAGCGGGTCGACCTGGCGGAAGGTGACGACGAAGCCCTTGTCTTCGATGAAGCGCGCCGAGGTGATGCGCTCTCCCTTGGCGAGGTCTTCCGACTGGCCGACGACGTCGAGCGAGCCGTTGTTCTCGGCCAGCACGTTGACGTGGTTGACGGTCTCGAAGGTGCCCCACCAGTTGTTCGGGTTCATCGCGTCAGGCACGCGGAACTGGGTGGTGGTCGCGACGCGGAAGAAGCCCTTGCTGTTCTCGTCCATCGAGAACTGGTCGACGATGTGCCCGTCGACGGTGCCCGAGGCGACGTACAGCGCGGCGTCGGGGCTCGAGATGTCGAACTTGTGCAGGTAGGTCGTGTCTCTCTGGCCCGGCGCCGGCCACCACCACCAGTGCCGGGTCGCGACGTAGAGGTTCTTCTGCGAGGCGTAGATCTCACCCGGCTCGGCGATGATGGTCGAGCGGTCGATGCGAGTCGGGTTGGTGAGGTTGAGCGTCGCCACCGTGACGGTGCCCAGGCGGGTCGGCGCGTTCACCTTCTGGAACGAGGTGCACTCGGCCGGCACGGTGCTGGTCTGGCCGCCGATGCTGATCTTCCCGGCGGGCACCCACTCGGCGAGCGTCTGCGCACGAATGAGCTTCTCGTTCGCCGCGATGAGCTTGTTGAACTCGTCGGTCCTGCGGCCCTTGTTGAACGGGTCCCACAGGTTGACGCCCTCGACCTCGGGCCACCACCGCATCGCGGGCGGGAAGTTGAAGTCGTCGCTCATCACGAGGCGCACCGACGAGCCGACCTTGCGGGCCGAGTTGTAGTGGCCGGGCAGGCGGTACTCGTGCGTGACGCGAAGGTTCGTCAGGTCCGAGACGTCGACGACGGTGATCTTCACCGTGTTCGACGACTGGTAGCCGCAGTCGATGGAGTCGCAGCGATCGCCCGCGGCGTTCGAGAGCGGGTACCAGGTGTAGATGGTCGAGAAGATGACGGCGCGGTCAGTGCCCTCGAGGAACATCTCGCGGGGGTAGCCTTCGATCTTCAGCGTGCCGCGCACGGCGAGGTCGGCGGCCGGCCACGAGCGGGCGGCGTAGAGCGTCTGGCCCGAGAGCGCGAAGATGCGCGTGCCGTCGTTCTTCACGAAGTCGGCTTCGTCGACGCCCGCGACCTGGTTGTTGGTGGTGGTGTAGTTGGTCGGCGCTGAGGGAGGCGCCGCAGAGGCCCTGCCGTCGGCGCCGGCGTTGAAGGCCTCAGGGCCACCACGACCGAAGAAGCCGCCACCCCACCAGCCCCACGACGGCACCTCGTCGCGCGAGGCCTCGAGCTGGGTCTTCATCTGCAGAACCGCGGTGTCTTCGAGGTACGTCTCGAGATCCTTGCAGGCGTTCGCGCCGTTGAAGGCGGTGAGGGAGACGCGATTCTGAACCGGCTGGGGTTGCGGCGTCTGGTTCCCGCATCCCGTGCCGAGCGAGCCAACCGCTCCCGCTGCTGCCAGCCACTTCCACCATCGTTTCGAGTTCATGGTCTGTCGCCCCGTGCTTGTGAGTCGTGTGAGTGTTCCGGCCCTGCCGAATCTGGTGGGCCTCTGTGCGAGGGGCGGGCCAGCCGAAAGGTGAGGAGAGCCGGGGGGTTAGACAGGTGCCCCGGCATCAGAATGCTGAGGAAACGCAGAGGCTGCGTGGGGTGATCTCAGAAGTCCGAGGCGATCACGGCTGCGCAAGGAAGCCGACGACAGCCCCAGGAGTGGCGCAGATGCCGACGCCGCCGCCGCCGCTGATCGAACAGTTGGCCAACACGAAGACTCCCTGGGCTCCGCTTACGCCGAACGCGAGGCTGAAGGGTGGCACTGCCCTGGGACCGAGGTCGATGAAGCGGGGCGGGCTGGAGCTCCGCAGGACGATGAGCACATACCCTGAGGCCCCGGTCTCAACGCCTGCGTCGCCGCTCGTGAGGACGGAGTTGGCAGGCTGGTACACAATCGCTGCGTGACGAACTCCATCGGTGGCGATCGCGTCCACCGGCAGGATTCCGAAACTCGAGCTGAGCCAATGATCGGGCTCGGTGGGCAGCCCGTTCAGGCCCCCCGGTTGCCAGAAGGCCGCATGGATTCGGCCCATCATGTCCCGCGCCCGCCACACCAGCAGTGCGGTCTGCGCCTCAGACGAAGCGACCATCATGTCGCACGCAGGAACCGACCCTCCCTCGACACTGGCATTCTGACTGCTGATGCGGCCGAACACGGCCTGCGATCCCGGTTCGCATCCGCCGTCGAGGCTGAAGGACCCGGCGATGACGCCTGACTGCCCGCTCGAGTCCGGTCGAACGCGGAACGTCATCGGGTTGGGAAGGACCGTCGTCGACATCGAAAGACCGGGAGGTATGCCCCCATCAGTTGAGAACGGCGGAGTCGAGTAGAGCGACACGGTCGATGGCGACGTCCTCCAGTACGACGCGAGCTGCTCGGCGCCTGAGGGAGGTCTGAAGATCGGCGTCGAGAGTCCCACTGCCGGACTCGATGGGCTGCCCGTCACCGGCCACCATTGCAGAGCGCTGTTCAACAGCCACACTCCGTTGCTCGTGGTGAGCACGACGGAGCCGAAGCGGGCGTCGAGGTCGGCCAGAGTCCCCGGCGCGAAGAAACGAGCTGCGTTGATGGTATCCACGAAGACGCCGCCATCAGCTGACGTGACGGTGGCCAGTTGCCCGTTCGAGCTGCTCGCAGCGACGGCGAGCAAAAGATCGGGCGACACGACCGGGTGCGTTCCGCCCCACGGTTCGGGGCGGCCGAAGCCGCCAGCCGAGCCCCCCGACATTCCGCCCGAGGACCCACCGCTCGTTCCGCCTGCCGACCCCGCGCCGACACCACCGCTCGTGCCGCCCGCGGAGCCGCCACTCATGCCCGCCCCCGAGCCACCGCCCAAGCCGCCCGCGGAGCC
>JALHMW010000053.1 GCA_022843845.1 Archangium sp. | reverse complement strand
CGCTGCCGAGCCACCCGCTGCCGAGCCACCCGCCGCCGAGCCACCCGCCGCCGAGCCACCTGCCGAGCCCCCGCCTGCAGCGAGACCACCGCCGGTGCTCCCGGCATCGGGCTCCGTCATGACGGGACCACAGGCAGAAATGAAGAGGACGAGCGTCGAGAGTCGAAGCGTTGGATTCATGGGAGCGAACCCAATCACGGAGTTGACGAAGGTCAAACTCCGCGTTGGCCGATGATGACCCGGGCGCGGCCTTCCATCGGGAGCGTCACTTCGTCGACCGTCATTCCCAATGAGGTGCCGAGCTCTGCCAGGTGCCGCATCCACGGCTTGTAGGGCATCGAGTTGTCGGAGCAGCAGGGCACGACGGCGAACGGCAGGCCGTGCTTCGCCGCGTATTCGATGATGACTCGTGTCGCGCCGTCGGCGTGCATGCCCACCACCGCGTCGGCGGTGCACGGCTCGTCGAGGGTGAAGTCACGCTCGGCGTATTCGACGGGCAGGTGTTTGTGCCGGCGGTCGAAGGTCAGACAGGAGCGCCCCCGCGCGACGAGCGCTTCGTTCAGCTTCCCCATGCCACCGGCCACGTCGAACACGCGCTTCACCTCGGGAAACCGGGTGACGAGCAGCTCGGCGAAGAGATCGAAGCGTCGTTTGTCGGCCATGAAAGGTTCAGTCCACTGAGACGAGGCGCACCTTCTTGTAGATGCGCCGGTCGAGGGGAAGCCGCGCGTCGATGAAGCCGAGCGCCTCGTCGAACTCGAAGGTGAAGGTGGGGATGGGCGGCGAGATGCTCACGACGAGCTCGAAGGCCCAGGTGCTGATCAGCTCGGTGCGGCCCTCGAGCGCCTCGGCGGGTGGCGGGGGCAGCTTCTCGGCGGCGGCGCGCACGTCGGCCATCGCCTCTTTGTCGACGGCGGCGTCGTTCGAGGGCGCGACGAGCTCGACCTTCACCAGCCGCCCGTCGGTGTTCTGGGTGACGCGAATGGTGGCGCGGCGGGTGGCCTTGAACTGCTCCCGCATCTGACGAGAGACCTCTTTCCTGGCCTCGAGATCGACGCCGCCGATGCCCTGAATGTTGTTCGTCACCGTCGCCGTCCTTCGTGACGCGTTGTCGTTCGAGACGGGCGCATCCATCGGCGCGCCGGTGGCGCCGAACTGCGACGCGCGGTCGAGCCAGATCTCGTTGAACACCTTCGAGTTCTGCACGAACTGCTCACCGAAGCCCGCGAGGCCTTTCTTCGAGACGGCGCGGTCGGCGTCCCAGTTCTTGATGAGCGCCTTGCCGAGCGTCACGTAATACGGGTGCACGAGGCCGCGATCGACCTTGCCCCGGCCGATGGTCTCCTTCGTCAGCGCTCCGACGAGATCCTTCGAAACCGACGGCGCGTGCAGGCCGCGCGGCTCGTCGTCAGGCTCGAAGACCCCGGCGTCGAGGGAGAGCGCGAAGGCGCCGCCGGGAATGAGGCTTGGCCGGTCTGGCGTCGGAGCACGCAGCGGCTCGGTCGCGGGGACGTCGACCTGCGGCCGATCGTTCTGGAGCGCCGGGGTCGGCTCGGGCGTGGCGGCTTTCGGCACCACCTTCGGCGCGCGTTTGTCGACGCGCGGCGAGACCTTCGGCTCGGGAGGCTGTGGCGGCTCGACCACCGGCGGCTGCGGCTCCTCGATGCTGATCTCCACCAACGTCATGCCGGTGCTGCTCGAGCTGGGTGGAACGCGATCGGGCGTGAACGCGACGACGAGCGCGGCCCCGCCATGCAGCCCGAGGCTGATGACGAGCGCCCACAAAGACAGTGTGTCGTCGCGCGGCTTCACGGTGTGGCCTCAACCCTACCGCCGACTGGCCGTCACCGCCCGAAGCCTGCTCGAACGGGTGTGCCCGAATTCACGCCTTGAGCCCGTCGAGGATCAGCGTCGCGAGCGCCTCTGGAACTTCGAGCGGGTTGCCGATGTCCTCCTCCTGCAGCACCGCGAGCAGCAGTCGTTCGGAGGCGCCCACGACCGTCAGCGCGCTCACCGGCACCGGAATCGGCTTCAAGATGCCGTGGCCCTGCGCCTGCGCCGTGATGCTGATGGCGTACTTCGAGACGGTGCGTGAGAGCTCGACGATGGGGCCACGCGGGCCGTTGTCGGGAGCGCGGCACTCCTGGAGATAGAGGCGCACCTCGCCGGGGTGCTCCATCAGCAACGTCGCCACCACGTCACCGACTTTTCGGTACGCGGCGAACTGCGCGTCACGCGTCGAGGCGGTGCGAAGGTCGACGCTGCAGGTCTCGAGCGCGTCCGTCATCAACTTCCGCGCGCCGTCGATGATCTCGGTCACCAGCGCGGTCTGCGTCTCGAAGTACCGGTAGAAGCCGCCCTTCGCCATACCCGCGCGGCTCATGATGTCGTCGACGCTCACCGCGTCGATGCCGCGCTCCAGGAACAGGTGGAGCGCCGCCTCTTTGATCGCGGCGGCCTTCTCCCTGCGGTTGGTGTCGCGCACCCCGCCAACCGGCCCCGGGCGACGCACCTCGGCCTCGATGGCTGTCTTTTTCTTCGCCGGGGGCTTGTTTTGTCGTGACCGTTTGGTCATTGTTCTACTCCCAACACGAAGAGAGGAGCCCGCAGATGATTGGCATTCCCGTGGCGCTGGCGGCGTCGAACGCAGGCGAGTGGCTGATTCACAAGTATTGGCTGCATGGGCTGGGCAAGAACAAGAAGAGCTTCTGGGCCTTTCACTGGCACGAGCACCACCGCGAGTCGCGCAAGAACGACATGTTCGACTCGCAGTACGTGAAGAGCGTGTTGACGTGGTCGCCGCAGGGGAAAGAGGCGCTCGCGTTGTCGCTCGGCGCGGTGGCGATGGTGCCCATGTTCCCCGTAGCGCCGTTCTTCACCGCCACCGTCTGGTACCGAATGCACCGGTATTACGTGCTCCACAAGAAGTCGCACCTCGACCACCAGTGGGCGAAGCAGCACATGCCGTGGCACTACGATCACCACATGGGCAAGGACCAGAACGCGAACTGGTGCGTCACCCACCCGTGGTTCGACCACATCATGGGCACGCGGAAGATCTACGAGTACGGCGCCCGTGGCCCGGGTGAGGAGCACGCTCCCGCGTCGCAGAAGAAGGGCCTGCTCGGCCGCGCCATCGATGGGCTCAAAGAAGCGTGGGACGTGCGGAAGCAGTCGAAGGCGGCCGCGGCGAAGAGGCCGGACCTGCGCGTCGCCGCCTAGAGCTCCCGACTCAGACGGCGCCGAGACTCGCGCCGTCGCCGATCGCAGTCCCGCACGTGCTGCTGTGCAAACGGCCTGAACACACGCCTGTGCAGACTCAAGGCGCGAGCGGCGGCGTCGGGGCAACGCTCACGCGGCCTTCGTCGGGCTGGGTGCTCAGGCGCAGGTCATCGCTGGAGGACAAGCGGCACAGGTCGAGCCACTCGGCCAGCTCGTCACCGGGAAGTTCGTCCACCTTCGGAGCCAGCTCGACGTGCCGAACGTCCCGAAGCGTCTCGAGGAGCGCCTTCTCCCGAAGGGTGTCGGGCCTCGAGGGAATCGCCTCGATCCTCGGCCCCCAACCCACGGACACCCGGAAGAGATAGGTGCGGCCCGCCTCGACCGTGATGCGCGTCATCGGCACGACGGTGCTCAGTGCCGCCGCCGTCGCAGGCCCGATGCGGGAGGAGGCCTGGTCGAAGCTCGGGACGGGACAGATCAGGTGCGAGCCAGGCTCGACGTCGACCGCGAACGCGGTCTGATTGACCGACTTTCCGAGCACGCGCTTGGTCGAGACGTCGACGAGATAGGCGCCGACAGCGCCTCCCAGGAATCGATCAGGACGGACGAACACGAGCCGCGCCGTCGCCGGCCCAGCCTCGAGCTTCAGGGGACGTTCCGACAAGCGCAATGAACCCGAGAGTGGGGTGACGCAGCTCGAGCAGAGAATGAAGAAGGCCAGAAAAGGAAGCCTGATGAAGGGGTTCATGGGTGCGCGAGCCCTCGGAGCGTCGAGTGGAGCGACGCTTATGACGTCCGCCGTGTCTGTCGCGCAAGAAGTGAGGCGACGGCTGCGTCGTTGCCCAAGCGTGACGCGGCGCTGGCGTGAGAGACTGCGACGCATGTCGCTCCTCCTCTTGCTGTTGGTCTCTTCCGCGCCGCTCTCCTGCGAGCAGCTCTGGCCCACCGTCTGGAAGGCCTACGCGGCGCGTGAGCTCAAAGGTGAGCCGCCTCCGTTCTTCCGGCAATTCCCGAACGCCGTGGAGCGAATCGGCGCGAAGTGGGTCATCGAGTGCAAGGCGTTCGACGCCGAGACCCTCTCGTGCGCGCGCGGCGAGCAGCTCGAGGCTGAGATCGCACAGCTGCGCCAACAGCTCGAGAAGGAGAAGACGCCGCCTGCCGAGCGTGAGCAGCTGCTCAACCGGTATCGACAGGAGTGGTCGGTGCTCGACTGCAAGCAGGTCGACCGCGCGATCGACCGTGCGGCCGAGAAGGTCGCGCGCGAGCTGCTCGACGCGGGTGTCCGGTGAATGACGACTGCGCCGGCGCCGAGCTCGCTGCCGGCCGATGTCGCCACTGCATGGACCGGAGCCGCGAGGCCGAGGCGTGCGCACACTCGGGAGCGACCACCGCGAAGTGCGTGAAGGCCCGCTGAGCGCCGCCTATTTCTTCGTCTTCAAGTCCTTCGACCGCTCGTTCCGCTCGAGCCGCTTCAACGGGTCCTCATGCCCGACGAAGTTCGCCGCACGCGCCGCCACCTCGACCACCTTCTTGTGCAGCCGTGATGCGTCGTACTGGTACTCCGGCGCATGCGAGGCGCCGAACGCCGCGAGGAAGCTGTTCGCCAGGTCGCGGTCCTCTTCGCTCGATAGCGGCGCCAGCATCGCGACGACCTCGCTGTGCCCATTCGCGCCAGCCTTCAGAATCGCCGTCTCCTGCTCGTCGTCGCGCCACGTCACCTCGGCGCCTGCCGCGAGCAGCAGCTTCACCGCGTGCGTCATTCCCCGTCGCGCGGCCTCGATGAGCGGCGTCGTCTTGCCGGGGCCGAGCTCGTTCACGTCTTTCGTGGCCGAGACGGCGCGCTGAATCGTCTCGAGGTTCTCTGAAGCAACGGCGTCGAGCAGTGACATGCGCCACAGCAGACCGCAGACCGGGCTCACGTTCAAAGGTGCTGCGCCTTCACAGTCGTTCTCGTCGCACGAGAAATCGTGACCAGCCTGTGAAGTGACTTCGTCTGGCGATCCATGAGACAGCACCGGCCATGCGAGTGGTCGGTCTCTTCCTCCTCCTCTCCCTCACGGGCTGCACCTGCTCTGGCCCGCGCATTCAGCTCGTCAGCGCAGAAGACGCCGGCCTGCCGCCCGAGTGCGTTCCCACCGTCGAGCGCTGCAACGGCGTCGACGACGACTGCGACCTGCTGGTCGACGAGGAGCAGCCGTCGGTCGAGTGCGGCGTTGGCGCGTGCAAACGGGCCATCTCCGCCTGCTTCCAGGGCGCGCCGCAGACCTGCACGCCGGGAGCTCCGACCGCTGAGACGTGCAACGGCCTCGACGACGACTGCAACGGCGCCATCGATGAGAACCTGATGCCGGCGATGTGCGGCGTCGGAGAGTGCGCCATCGTTCAGTCGACGTGCGCCATGGGCTCCGCGCAGACCTGCACGCCTGGCATGCCGGCCACCGAGACGTGCAACGGCAAAGACGACGACTGCGACGGCACCGTCGACGAGGGCCTGCTCACCAACGCTTCTGGCGACCTGCGCCTCACCAACGATCCGGCCACGACCGACTTCGTCTACATCGCGTCTGCAACGAATGGCTTCGGCCTCGCCTGGCAGGACACGCGTGACGGCGCGTCGATGAAGGGCGACATTTACTTCACCACCCTCGACAAGCAGGGCGCGCGACGAGGCGGAGACGTTCGCGTCAGCACCACGCCCGGCATCTCGACGCACCCGGCGCTGGCCTTCACCGGCTCACGCTGGGGGCTCGTCTATGCAGACGACTCCGTCGACAACCTCGAGCTGTATTACCGGGCCATCTCAAACACCGGCCAGCCGCTCGGGGCTCCGGTGCGACTGACCAGCGCGCCGCTCGACTCCGACTGGCCCGACGTCGTGTGGACCGGCACCGAGTTCGCGATGGTGTGGGAAGACGAGCGCGCCGGCAACAACCGGCAAGACCTCTTCTTCATGCGCTTCGACACCAACGGCACGCGCCTGGGGAACGAGGTGCGCGTCACCACCGATCCGCAGCGTCAGAGCTACCCCATCCTCAAGTGGAGCGGGCAGGGCTTCGGCCTCGCGTGGACCGACTGGCGTGACGGTAATCGTGAGATCTACTTCCGCAGGCTCGCCGTCGACGGCGCTCCGGTGGGCGCCGAGCTGCGCATCACCAACAACGCCGCCGACTCGGCCTGGGCCGACCTCGCGTGGAACCCTGACCGCGCCGAGTGGGCCCTGGTCTGGCACGACACGCGTGACGGCAACGCCGAGGTCTACTTCCAGCGGCTGTCGGACGCGGGCCAGAAACTTGGCGCCGAGGTGCGCCTCACCAACGCGGCCGGCTTCTCGGGCTACGCCAGCATCGACTGGAACGGCTTCGAGTACGGCGTCTCGTGGCAGGACGAGCGCGTCACCATGGGCCGGCCGGCCATTTATTTCATGCAGCTGTCGGGCACCGGCGTGAAGAACGGCAACGATCTGCGGCTCTCGAGCGGCTCGGGCTCGTCCACGTTCACGACCGCGCTGTGGAACGGCAACACCTTCGCGTTCTGCTGGCGTGACGATCGCAATGCGCCGGCCGGCAACACCGAGCTGTACTTCGCGTACGTGGGCTGTCCGTAGCCGTCACTCGACCAGCGACGAGAGCGCTTCGTCGAACGCTTCGCGACGGCGCGACTCGCTGCGCTGGAACCGCACGGGTCCAATGAACCGAACCCGCGGGAAGCGTCGCTCGAGCTCCCCGCGATTGTGAGGTGTCGACGCGTCCGCCTCTTTTGTCGAGTGCACGAGGACGACGGCCGCGACCCGCAGGCGCCGCGCCACCAACGCGTTCAACGTCAGCGTCGTGTGGTTGATGGTGCCAAGGCCGGCGCGCGCGACGACGACGACCGGCAGCCCCAACGCGTCGATGGCGTCGATGACGTCGTGTGACGCATCGAGCGGCACGTGCAGCCCGCCGGCGCCCTCGACGACGCCGGCCTTCTTCCCGAACGCGCGGAACCCCGTGACGACGCGGCGCCACGACGTCTTCCGGCGCTCGAGCTTCGCGGCGATGCCTGGCGCGAGCGGCGCGTGGAAGCGAAACAGCGTCACCGTCTCCATCGGTTGCCACCCGCCCGCCGCGCGCTGGAGCGCCAGCCCATCGGCCGGCGCGTCTCTCGACGCCATGCCGCTCTCGAACGGCTTGAACGCGAACGGCTCGAGGCCCTGCGCCGCCATCAGACGCAACAGTGACGCACTCACCTGCGTCTTGCCCACCCCGGTGTCGGTGCCCGTGACGAAGAACCGTCGTGTCATGGGGGGCTTCTGACGTGGCCCCAGTCCGGTTGGCAATCCTTTGCAGCCTCGCTACACAGGGCCGTCGCCGTCCCGGCCGGGGAAGGCAGGAGTCACCTCATGTCTCGCCGCCCCCTCGTCGTCCTGGCGCTGCTCGCGCCGCTCTCCGTCTTCGCGACCGTCGTCATCGCGATGTCGATGGAGGAGATGACCACCCGCTCTCCCCTCGTGGTGCGCGGCAGCGTGCACCGCGTCGACACCCAGTGGGCCGAGGGGCGCACGAAGATCTGGACGTACAGCGAGGTCGTCGTCCACGAGACCATCAAGGGCGCGCCGCGCACCTCGGTGCTGGTGAAGCAGCCCGGCGGCGTCATCGGCAACATCGGTGAGAAGGTGTCGGGCGCGGCCCTCTTCACGCCGGGCGAAGACGTGGTGCTCTTCCTCGAGCCGGCCGCCGACGAGGCCAACGCCTTCGTGCCGTTCGCGATGTCGGCGGCGAAGGTGTCGCTGGTGAGCAGGGGAGGCAAGCGGCTCGCCGTGCGCGACCTCTCGGGGGTCTCGCTCGCGACCCCGGGTAGGCGCGGTGTCATTCGGCCCGTCGACGAGCTCGAGACCCTGGGCTTCGAAGACGTCTTCCTCGCGCGCATTCGTTCGGCCGCGAAGGGGGGTGCGCGATGAACCGCAGCCTCGCCGCCGCGCTCCTGCTCGGCGCCACCGCGTCGCTCGCCGCGCCGAGCGGCAAGACGTGGCCCCTCGACCCCTGCTCCACGTCGTGTAATGGGCGCACGACCGGTCAACCCAGTGGAAACCTCACGTGCGTGACGGGGCGCTGCTACCCCGAGGTGCGCTTCGCCGCGTCGGTCAACAACACCGGCGGCATGACGCTCACCGGCACGCAGGCCGTCAGCTACGCCACGGCGCTGATGGGCATGCGCTCGGGCTTCGAGCGGTGGACGACGCCGAACGTCACCGCCTGCGGCACGTCGCTCAACTTCGCGTTCGCCGCGACGACCTTCTCGACGCCGACGGGCACGGCGGCAGTGAGCGGGAGCGACGGCAACAACAACGTCATCTTCCTCACCAACCCGAACTGGCGCTACGGCAGCGGCACGCTGGGCCTCACCGGCACGCGCTTCTTCACCAACGGCGAGCTGACCGACGCCGACATGGAGATGAACGGCAACACCGCGTGGGCCAACGACGGCCGCTCCAGCGCGTGGGACTACGAGAGCGTCATCGCGCACGAGGCCGGCCACTTCATCGGGTTCGACCACACGACGTCAGGCAACGCGGTGATGAACCCCACCATCGCCAACGGCCTCATCAAGCGCGCGCTGCTGGGGCCTGACTCGAGCGACGTCTGTACGGCCTACCCCGGCACCTCGGGCGGGCAGGGCTCGACCTGCACCACCGGCTCGATGTGCACCGGCGGGCGCGTGTGTGAAGCCGCGACGGGCACGACCTCGCGCATCTGCACGCAAGACTGCACCGCCGTGGGCGCCGCGTGTCCGACTGGCTACACCTGCCAGGCCTCGACCGCCGGCTTCGCGTGTCTGCCGCAGGTCGGCGCGTCGGATCAGTGCCGCTTCTGCACCGCGGGCTCCGACTGTTCGACCGGCACGTGCCTCACCAACGGCAGCGGCATCAACTGGTGCTCGTCGTCGTGCAACCCGTCCGTCGCCGGCTCGTGCGGCCCGGGCTCCCAGTGCTCCGGCTCGGCCGGCAGCGCGTTCTGTGTGCCGACCACCGCGTGTACGAACCAGTGCACGCCAGCGACGGTGCAGACCGACTGCGCGCCCGGCTACGGCTGCGTGGGCGGCACGTGCACGCCGACTGGCGCTCCGGGCGACCGCTGCGACGTCTCGAACTTCTGCGCGATGTGCGGCGTCTGCATCATCGACGACATGGACCCGAACCTGTCGTTCTGCCGCGCCTGCTGCAACGGCCTCGGGCCCGAGTGTACCGGGTGTACGTCGACGACGTGTCAGCCGGTCGGCGGCCTGCCCACCAGCTGCGTGGGCATCTCGGGGACGTCGGAGCGAATCTGCTACCCGTCGATGGGCGCGAGCATCTGTCAGGCGTGCAGCGGCTCGGTGCCCTGCCAGAACGGGCTCACGTGTTTCGCTGGCGTCTGTCGCGCGCCGTGCAACCCGACCAACCCCGGCACGTGCCCGGGGTGTCTCGCGAACGGCAGCTCGGGCGTCTGCGCGTGCACGGTCCCAGAGCTGCGAAGTGAAGGGCAGACCTGCTCAGGCACCGCGCCGCTCGGCATCTGTCGCACGGGGCTGCGCTGCACCTCTGGGGTGTGTCGTACGCCGTGTGCGCCGACCGCTCCAGTGCCGTGCGGCACTGGCTTCACCTGCAGCAACGTCGGCGGCGCGAACGTGTGCGTGCCGGGCGGTGCAACGGGTGGAGGCTCGGCCGGCGTCGGTGGCGGCTCGGCGGGTGGAACGTCGGGCGTCGGTGGT
>JALHMW010000052.1 GCA_022843845.1 Archangium sp. | reverse complement strand
CGCCCGCCGTGGAGCCGCCCGCCGTGGAGCCGCCAGCCGTTCCGCCCGCCGTGGAGCCGCCCGCCGTTCCGCCGGCCGTCGAGCCGCCCGCAGTGGAGCCGCCTGCGTCACCACCAGCTGTCGAGCCGCCCGCGCTGCCGCCCGCCGCTGAGCCGCCTGCAGCTCCACCCGCCGTTGAACCACCAGCCGTCCCTCCAGCACTCGAGCCGCCCGCCGTCGATCCACCTGCGGTGCCACCCGCGACGAGCCCACCGGCCGTTCCTCCAGCCGAGCCGCCGTCAGGAACCGGCGTGGGTGCTGGGCACGCAGCGAAGACGACCACGAACGAGGCAATCAGCAGGCGGGAGAGACGCATGACGACGCTGTAGAGCGAAGGCACGGGGCGCCGCCATGGCAAACGTCGGCAAAACCCGGGGGTGAGCGCTCTTCAACGCCGCGCGGAGCCTTGAAGCCAGTCGTCTCGGTTGGTTGGAGAGATGCGTCCTCCTCTCACCCGACGCCGACGAGTGCCGCGCCGCCGACACAACGCGCAACCTTTGACGGCCTCGACGGTTCACGTCGTCATGGCCCAGTCCGCTCCGGTTCGTCTCGCCTGCTTCTTCTCGGTCTTCGTGGGTCTGGCCTGTGGGGTGCCGACACCAGTCGAGCTCGACGCCGGCGCCCCGGACGATGTCGATGCAGGGCTCCCAGCCACCGCCGATTCGGGGGTCGATGCAGGCCTTCAGGTGCCACCAGTCGACGCGGGTTCGACGCCAGCCGCTTGCCCTCAGGGTGACGGCTACGTGGCGACCGCCCAGGGCTGTGTGCATGGCGCGACGTCGGGCAACACCCTCGCGTACCTCGGGGTGCCCTTCGCGGCGCCACCGACCGGCGCGCTGCGGTGGCGGCCTCCGGCGCCGGCGGCGGTGCGCGGTGCGGTGCTCGAGGCCGCGACGTTCGGCGCTCCGTGCGCGCAAGCGGGCGGTGATGGGGGACTGGTGGGGAGCGAAGACTGCCTCACGCTCAACGTGTGGACTCCGCGCGCGCCAGCCTCGACCCCACGGCCGGTGATGGTCTTCGTGCACGGCGGCGGCAACATGCGTGGCTCTCCGTCTGACCTCGTCAACGGCCTCAGGCTGTACGACGGCGCTGATCTGTCGGAGCGCGGCGACGTGGTGGTGGTGACGCTCCAGTACCGCCTCAACGTCTTCGGGCACCTCTCGCTCCCCGGCCTGTCGGCAGAGAACGCGCGCGGCTCGAGCGGGAACTATGCGTTGCGCGATCTCATCGCCGGCCTCGGCTGGGTGCGCGACAACGTGCGCGGCTTCGGCGGCGACCCGGCACGGGTGCTCATCTTCGGAGAATCGGGTGGCGCGACCGACACCTGCGCGCTGGTGGCCTCTCCGCTCGCGCGGGGCCTCTTCTCGTCAGCGATGGTGCAGAGCGGCAGCTGCCTGGCGCGCACCCGTGCCGACGTCGAGCCGTGGGGCCGCACCGTGTTGTCGGCGGCAGGCTGCGCAGCCGACTCGCTGGACTGCGCGCGGAACCTCAGTGCTCAGGCGCTGCTGACCGCCATCGCCAGCGCGTCCTCGGGGCCGGGCGTCGGGCTCGTCGTGCCGCCGGTCGGGCCGATGATCGACGACGAGGTGCTCCCGCTCGCCCCGGTGACGGCGATGGAGCGCGGGCTCTTCGACGTGCCCGTCGTGCTCGGCTCGAACGCCGACGAGACCTCGGCGCAGCTCTTCGGCATTCCCCGCATGCTGTCGGCGCAGCAGTACACCGCGCAGGTCACCGCGCAGTTCTCGCCCGCCGTCGCGCAGCAGGTGCTGGCGCGGTACCCGGTGAGCGCCTTCGCGACGCCGCGAGCCGCGTTCGTGGCGGTCACCACCGACGCCCAGTTCACCTGTCCGACGCGGCGGGTGGTGCGCCTCGCGGCCGCCAGCGCGCGCCGGCCCGTGTACCGCTACTTCTACGAGCAGGTCTTCCAGGGCAGCCCCATTCTGCAGTCACTCGGCGCGGCGCACGGCGTCGAGCTGTACCTGGTGTTCCAGAAGCTCGACCGGATTCCAGGCTACACGCCGACGGCGGCCGAGCGCTCGCTGCAGACCGCGCTGCTCAGCTTCTGGACGACGCTGGCCGCGACCGGCACGCCGAGTGGGCCGATGGGCACTCCGGCCTGGCCCCAGGGTGGCGGCCTGAGTGACACCACCATGTCGCTGCGCTCACCGCCGAGCGTGGTGAACGGCGTGCGCAGCTCGCTGTGCGACTTCTGGGATTCGCTCCAGCCTTGAGCGACCGACCGCCGCGCGAAAGGCCGATTGCCGATGGTCCCGAAAGCGCGCTCAGCCTCGTCGCGGGCTGCGTCAAAGGACGGCGCGAGCTTCACCGAAGCAGGAGCTCACCGTTCGTGGCGCACTGCGAAGGCGTAGGCGACCTTCAACGTGAACAACGCCGACACCACCTGCATCGGCGCGGGCACGGTGAACACGAGCGGTGAGAGCAACGAGGTGGCGAACAACGCGCCCGCCACGAAGCGCTGCGCTGGACGGCCCGCGAGCAGGTTCACCACCGACGCCGAGCCGATGGTCCACGCCCACAGCCCGATGGCCGGCGCCAGCGGCCAGCTCAGCGCCCACGCCACGGCCACCAGGTGCCCGTGCACCGCGATGAAGCCCCACCGCAGCCAGGGCCGCGCGGCGTAGAACCCGTTCGTCGACGCGGTGAAGTTCGACAGACACCCGGCGCCGATGTCGCCGATCAGCACCGCGGCCACCACGACCCGCCACGCCGGCACCGCGTCGAGCTGCGAGCCCTGAAGCACCAACGCAGCCGTCACCACCGCGAACCCCAGCATCACGATGACCTGCGCCGGCTCGAAGGTGAGCCCGAGCACCTCGCGCAGCGCCGAAGGCGTCTTGAACGCGCTCATCGGCCCGCTCCGCGCCACAGGTTCGTCAGCAGTGAGACGACGAGCCCCGAGTCCACCGCGTGCCCTTCGCGCAGCGCCTCGATCGCCAGCTCGTCGAGCGTCGTCAGCACGGCGCGCGTCACTGCCGCCATCACCGCGAGTGGGACGTCGCTGCGCAGCACGCCGAGCGCGCGTGCGTTCTCCATCAGGCCCAGCAACCACGCCTGCGCCTGGGGCCACTCCGCTGGCCGGAGCGACGCGACGATCGCCAGGTCTTCGGGGTGCGTCGACAGGTGCTGCTGCAGCCGCTCGCTCTGCGCCGACAGGAGGGCCCAGAACGCCGCCTCGTCCATCACTGGTGCCCACGCTCCCAGCACGGCCTCGAGGCGCGAGACCACCGACGCGATGACGGCGCAGACGAGGTCCTCCCGGCCATCGAAGTAGAGGTACGCCGACGTCTTCGACAGCCCCGCCTCGGCGATGATCTGGTTGTACGACGCTCTGTCACGCCCCTCTCGCGCCAGGTGCCGCTGGGCCACCTCGAGGAGGGCTGCCTGACGCTGTGACGGGAGCCTGAGAAAGCGGGGCAGGGGCATGGTGTACCAATGGTACACCCCACGGGTCCCTGATTCGGAAACGTCCTCTCAAGTCACTGATTTACGATGCTTTTACGCATGGCCTTGGCGTCGCGCTCCATGGTGGCGATGGCGATTGGAGTTCGCTCAGTTCTGCGCGGTGCCGGTGGTGCCGACGAAGCCGTAGCGGCCGACGACCCAGATGCGGTTGGCGTCGAGCGCGAACCCGTTCACCAGGTCGGAGTCCGCAAGTGCCGCCACCTGCCCGCTGATGTCGACCCACGTGCGGCCCGCGTCGGTGGTGCGCAGGAGCAGCGGCTTGCGCGAATTGTCCCCCACCATCCAGCCGTGCGTCTTGTCGGGCGCGAAGAACATCGCCGAGAGCGTGATGTCAGTGGAGGTCGCGAAGCCCGCAGGCACCGTCGCCTTCGTCCACGTCGACGCCTTGCCCTGCGACGCGTTGGTCGAGAAGTAGACGTACGTTCCGTTGAAGGCGAAGCACGTGTCGTTGTCGAGGCAGGTGACGCCGAACGGGCCCGGGCTGCTGACGTTGAGGTTCTCGGGGAACTCCTTGAAGAAGAAGTGGCGGCCCTTGTCGGTCGAGATGCACACGCCGGGCTTCACGGCGCCGAACATGGCTTCCCTGTTCGACAGCTCGCGCCACGAGTTCTGGTTCAGGCCGTTCGCCGGGTGAATCATCACGTTCAGGTCCTTCGAGGCAAAGAACGACTGCGACGGGAAGGGCCGCGCGGTGGGGGTGATGTCCCAGTCGCACAACGTCTTGTCGGCCGTGTACTGCGCCTCGAAGTCGGCTGGCACCGACGGCTTCGAGGTGGGTGCCCACAGCCGCGTCCACGACGTGCTTGCCGAGGGGGCCTGCGTCGCGCCGTAGACGTAGCCGTTGTTGTTGACGAAGACGTAGTCGGAGTCGCTCGACGACTGCAGCGTGATGGTGGCGTTGAGCCCGAAGCTGCCGCCCACCACGGTGCCGGTCTTCACCGCCGTCCAGCTCGACTTCGCCGTGAAGTCGCCGGTGGCCGAGACGATGACGCCCGACGAGGTGACGCGCGCGACGATGCCGGTGCGCGTGGGCACGAAGCCGAGGAAGCCGAAGTCTCCGAGCGTGCCTGAGATGGCGCTCAACGGACCGTCTTCGTAGTCACCATCGACCAACAGCTCGCCCCACGCCGACGGGCCGAGCGCGTAGACGCCGCCGCCACGCGAGCTGCCGGTGCCCGCCGCGAGCACGCACTTGTCGGCGGCCGAGCAATGCACGCCATAGACGTAGACGCTGCTCGCGCTGAACGCGTCAGGCGGAGCGATCTCCTTCCACCCGGCGGTTCCTCCCGAGCCGCCAGCGCCCCCTACGCCACCTCCGGCCCCAACGATTCCTCCGTCGGCACCGAGGACACCACCAGGGTCACACGCAGACAGGACTCCCACCACCACCAGCAGAACGATGCGCTTCACGGTCATCTCCTTGTAGGGTTGATTCGCTTCTGTGGTGGTCCTCGAAAAGGCTCGGAAGAACCGGACATCGCGTGGAAGAACCATCGCTCACCCAGCTGCTTCGTGACGCCCGCGACGGTGACTCGGTCGCCGCCAACCGTGCGTACACGTTCATCTATCGGCGGCTGCACGCGGCCGCGCGCCAGCAACTTCGGCGACAGGCGTCAGGGCCCGCGACGCTCACGCCGACCGCCCTGGTGAACGAGGCCTGGCTCAAGCTGTCGGCCGCGCACTACGAGATCAGCGACCGCGAGCACTACCTGGCGATGGCGAGCTCCGCGATGCGGCAGATCGTCGTCGACGCGGCCCGGGCGCGAGGCAGTGGCAAACGCGGTGGTGACGCGGTGCACGTGACGCTCGCCGATGACGTCGGCGGTGAAGAGCACGGCGTCGGAGTGCTCGAGCTCGACCGTGCGCTGCAGCGGCTCGAGCAGCTCGACGTGCGGCTCGCGAAGGTCGTGCAGTACCGCTACTTCGGCGGCTTGACCGAGCCGGAGATCGCGCAGCTCCTCGGGCTGACCGACCGCACCGTGCGCCGCGACTGGAGAAAAGCGCGCGCGTTTCTTCACGCCGAGATTCGGGGCGCCGCGTGAACGCCGACGACCGCACCCGGCGCGCGCTGTCGCTCTTCGACGAGCTCGTCGAGTTGGATGAGGCGGCTCGGGTGCCAGTCCTTTCACGGCTGCGCGGAGAAGACGCAGCGCTGCACGCCGAGGTGCAGGCGCTCCTCGACGCCGACGCGGGCGACGGTGTGCTGGAGCAGCCGATGGTGTCGCTCCTGCCGAGCAGCGCGCCCGATGACGTCGAGGCGCCTCACCGCATCGGGCCGTGGCGCATCACCGGCATCGCGGGGCGCGGTGGCATGGGCGCGGTGTACCTGGGCGAGCGCGCCGACGGGCAGTTCGAGCAGCAGGCCGCCATCAAGCTCATTCGCCTGGGCATGGACACGCCGCAGCTGCGCGCCCGGTTTCTGCGCGAGCGGCAGATTCTCGCGGCCCTCAAGCACCCCAACATCGCCACGCTGCTCGATGGCGGCGTGACGGAGACCGGCGCTCCCTACTTCGCGATGGAGCGGGTCGAAGGCGAGCCCATCGACGTCTGGTGCGACGCGCGCAAGGCGACGCTGCGGGCGCGCGTGACGGTGTTTCTGCAGGTGTGCGCCGCAGTCCAGCACGCGCACCAGAACCTCATCATTCACCGCGACCTGAAGCCGGCGAACATCCTCGTCGACGCTGGCGGCCAGGCGAAGCTGCTCGACTTCGGCATCGCGAAGCTGCTCGACCACGACGGGCCAGCAGCGAACGCAACCCGGGAGCGACCGCACACGCCGCACTACGCCGCGCCCGAGCAGCTCAGCGGAGGCACCATCACCACCGCGACCGACGTCTACGGACTGGGCGTGGTGCTGCACGGGCTCCTGAGCTGGCCGTCGTCGGCTGCACAGTCGCCCTCCCGGGCCGACACGCACCTTTCCGGCCCGCACGCTTCGCCGGCCCGCCTGCTGCCGAAGGGCGTCGGAGGCGACCTGAGCGCCATCGTCCAGCAATGCCTGCGTGACGAGCCCTCACAGCGCTACTCCACCGTCGACGCCCTCGCGAAGGACCTGCGCGCGTGGCTCGAGGGAGCCCCCGTCACAGCGCGCAGGCCCACGCCCGGGTACGTGCTGCGCAAGTTCATCAGCCGCCACCGCTGGGGCGTCGCCGCTGCTGGCGTGGTGCTGCTCGCCGTGGGCGCGGGGGTCGGCGGCGTCCTCTGGCAGGCGGGCAAGGCGAGAAAGGCCGCCGCCGAAGCGCAGGCGCAGCTCGGCTATCTGAGCAGCCTGCTCCACACGCTCGCGCCGAGCACCGCCGACGCGCGCGAGCTGAACCGCTCGAAGTTGATCGCCGAGGCCGCGAAGAACGCCCGCAGCGAGCTCGCCGACAAACCGACCAGCCTCGCAGGCGTCGAGTTCGCGCTCGCGCAGGTCGCGCAGGACACGGGCGACTACACCCAGGCGATGACTCTGGCTGACAGCGCGTACACGCTCCGACGGGCGGCGCTTGGTGAAGGCGCGCTCGCCACCGCCGAGGCGTTGATGCTGGCCGGCGCGCTGCGAATGCAGCTCAGCCCGCCCCGGTTCGACGAGGCCGCGCAGATGCTCGACGCCGCCATCGCGACGATTCGACGAGAGGCCCCGGGCAGCGCGTTGCTGGTCGACGGGCTGCAGAAGCGCTCCACGCTCCTGGGAGATCAGGACAAGCTGGCCGACCAGGAGCGCGTCATCGGTGAAGCCGTGGCGCTGTGTGATGGCGCGCTGGCCGCAGAGGCCGTCTGCGAAGAGGTGTGGCTCGCGCAGGGCTCCATGGCCAGCCGCAATCGCCGACATGACCTGGCGCTCGCGCCGCTGCGACGTGCGTGGGAGGCGAGGAAGAAGCGGCTCGGCGAGGAGCACGCGGCGACGCTGCAGGTGGCGGGTGTGCTCGCGTTCACCCAGGCCGACGCTGGTGACGTGGCCGGTGGCCTCGTGCTGGCCGAAGCGGTGCACGCGGCGAACCAGCGCATCTACACCCAGCCGACCGAGACCTCGCTGCGCGCGATGCTGCGCCTGTCTCGGCTGCTCAAGCGCTCTGGCTCGTACGAGCGCGCCGAGACGCTGATCGACGAGTACCTGCTGCACGCGCGCCGGCTGTTCGGCGACACCAACCAGAACACCATCCTCGGGTTCTCCGACCGCGCGAGCCTGCTCTTCGGCGTCGGCCGCTTCGACGAGGCCGCCGCGCAGTTCGACGTCACCGCGAAGGCGTACCGGTCGGTGAAGAGCGACATCAACGCGGCGCTCACGCAGGGCTACGTCTCGGATTCGCAGCGCGAGGCCGGCCACGCCGAGCAGGCGCTCCCCGGGCAGCTCGACGCCGTGGCCACGCTGCGGCGCCTGTACCCGAAGGGCCAGAACGTGATGCTGGCGCGCGCGCTCACCAACCTGGCGCTCACCGAGGGCGCGCTGGGCGACCATGACGGCGCCCTGGCCCACCATGACGAGAGCCTCGCCATGCATCGCGCGCTGCAGCCGGCCGGCTCGACGAGCACCGCCTTCGCGCAGGCCTTCCGGGGAAAGACGGTGTTCGACCTGGGCCGCACCGCCGAGGGCGAGCTGGAGCTGCGCAGCGCGTTGAAGGCGCTCGAGCCGGTGAAGGCCAGCGCCCCTAATCAGTACTGGGAGCCGTTCGGGCTGCTCACCTCGGTCGCCTGCGCCAACCGCGCGCACGACTGCGACGCGCTTCGCCAGAGCGCCCGAGCGGCGCTGACGCTGTCGGTGGCCGCCACCACGCGAGCCCGGCTGCACGAGGCGCTCGGCGGACAGCCCTGAGCGCCCATCACTACTGCAGGTAGTACGTGACGTTCGGCGACGCGGGCGGCCCGTTCGGCGCGATGAAGGCCGCGAACGGGTAGTCGAGCTCGATGGGCGCGCCTGCACACACCGGCGTGCAGAGCCTGAACGAGATGGTCGTCGCGTAGTTGGGCCAGGCGACGAGCTCGACGGTGCCGGTGCTCACCTGGGCTCCGTTGTCGAAGAGCGCGTACGAGCCCACCGGGTCGAACGCCATGCGCCGCGTTCGCAGCATGCCGCTCGAGAGGTATTGCCCGTCCCAGTTCGCGTTCGGGCCGAAGTTGGTCAGCATCTGCTGCAACGTCGGGTTCTCGATGGAGATGAGCGTCGTCTGGCCGGCGAAGACCTGCGCGGTGCCCGAGTAGAGGAACCACACCTCTCGGGTGGGCCCGTTCCAGAAGCCGACGCCCAGGTCGTAGGTGACCAGGCCCGGCTGGAAGACGACGTCGTCGGACTGGCCGACGGCCACGACGAAGGGGTAGCTGGTGCGCTGCGAGCCGTTGAGGCGGTAGTCGATGAGGTCGTACTTCGTGAGGTTCTCGACGCGCAGCACGCCGGTGCTCCCGGGCCGTGACACGACGACGCAGGCGACGTTGCTCGTCATCAGCGGGGTGCGAACCCGGTAGCAGTACCGCCCGTCGGCTTTGTTCATGAAGCCCTGCGTCGTCGCGGCGCTCACCACGACGGTCGAGGGGCTGATGAACGACCCGGTGGGGTCTTCCTCGAGGGTGTAGGGCGTGCCGCACGCGCCGGAGCCGCAGCTCCACGAGACCGAGAAGGTGCCGGTGGTGCTGGCCGCCGGCGCCGACACCATGAGCGAGCCCGCCAGCAGGCCGAAGGCCGCCGTCACCGTCCTCGTCGAGGCCAACGCCACGGTGCAACTGGTCGTCGTGGTGCTGGTGCACCCCGTCCACCCCATGAAGCTCGCGCCCGTCGCTGGAGCTGCAGTGAGCACCACCATCGTCCCCGCTGCGAGCGTTTCGCTGCAGTCGGTGCCACACGAGATGCCAGCAGGCACGCTCGTCACGGTGCCCATGCCAGTGCCCGTCTTCACCACGCTGAGCTGAACCGGAGGCGCCGTCAGCGTGAGCACCGCGGTGTTCGAGGGCCCCGACGCGCCGCCGCCGTTGGTGGCGCGCACGCGGAAATAATACGTGCCCACCATCAAGCCGGGCAGGGTGGTGGTGGTGGTGTCGGCAGGGAGCGTCGCGACCTCGACGAAGCCCGTCGTTCCCTGCGAGCTGCGGTCGATGCGGAAGTCGACCTCGTTCGTCGCCGTGTCCACCCAGTTCAGCTCGACCTCGCCGTTCGGCAAGACCGAGGCGGTCAACATTCTCGGCGCCGTTGGCGCGGCCGTCGCGACGAAGGTGGCCGTCACCGTGCGGTTGCTGGTGACCGAGATGATGCAGTCTGCGACCAGGTCCTGGTCGCAGCCCGACCAGCCCGAGAGCACCGAGTTCGACGAAGGCACGGCCGAGACCGTGCGCATCGTGCCTGCCGGGACGACCTCGTTGCAGTCGACGCCGCAGGTGATGCCGGTGCCCGTGATGAGGCCCGTGCCGCTGCCGCTCTTCGCGACCGTCAGGGTGTAGTGCGTCGCGGCGGCCTCGAAGGTGGCCGAGATGCTGCGGCTGCCGTTGAGCGTCAGGGTGCAGCTCGGGCCCATCGACGTGTCGCAGCCGAGGAACTCGACGAAGGTCGAGCCGCTCATCGGCATCGCCGTGAGGGTGACGGTGGTGCCGACCGGCACCGACTCGGTGCAGTCGACGCCGCACGTGATGCCCATGCCAGAGATGGTGCCGGGGCCGGTCTTCATGACGGTGAGCGTCGCCATCGCGCCCATCATCGAGTTGCCGGTGAAGCTCGCCGTGACGGAGCGGCTCGACGCCATCGTCACGGTGCACGTCCCCATCGTCACCGAGTCGCAGCCCGTCCACCCGCCGAACTGCGAGCCGGGCAGCGGCGCCGCGGTGAGCATCACCGAGCGATTCACCGGCCCGACGTCGGAGCAATCGGAGCCACACGCGATGCCCATGCCGGTGACGGTGCCTGAGCCCGTGCCGGACTTCGACACGGTGAGCGTCGCGGTGGTGGGGCTCGTGCCCGTGCCGGCCAGTGACGCCGAGACTTCACCGCCCGGCATGCCGCGCACGACGAGCCGGCCGATGGAGCCCTCGACGGCCACCGGCGCGAAGGTGACGCGCACCTCACAGCTGGCTCCGGCGAACAACGAGTCCATCGAGCAGGTGTTGATGCCGAGGCGGAAGCGGGCGCCTTCGACGGAGACCTCGAGCGGGCCGGTGTAGTCACCGCCGGCGTTGCTGATTTGAAACACGATGGCGTTCGAGACGGTGCCCGCCTCGACGGGGCCGAACGCGCCTGACGCCTGGTCGATGGCCAGCCTGGGCACCGCCGCGGCGCCACCGGCCGAGCCTCCTCCCGCGCGCCCACCTGCGGAGCCGCCAGCGCGAGGCAGGTCGACCCCCGCATCCACCTCGGTTGGGACGGGGCTACAAGCGGCTGAAACCAGGGTCAGTGCGAGGACGGACGCGCGCATGTCGAGAGTGATGCACAGATGAGGCGGTGAGTGCATCTGTCGAGTGCGTCGCCCGACGCCGGGAGTCACGGCTCGAGGGTGACGCCGTCGTCGAGTTCGTCCACGTAGGAACCGCGCGCTCGGAGGCTGCTGGTAGCTGCGCAGCTTCTCTTGGCGGTCGTCGTTCTCGGTCGATGGGCTGGTGACTTCGACGACCAGCACGGGGTTGGTGAGCGCGTTCGCGTCCCGGGAGCCTGCCTCCAGGAGGCCGCAGACCTCCTGCTGCGCCCGCCGACCGGCCGTCGTGAGTGCGTCGCAAGAGCGAGGCTGATACCTCTCGAGCGTCAGGAGCCTCTCGATGCGCGCCTCGCTTCCCTGCAGCATTCTCGATCTCGCGGCCGTCGGGCCGGGGCAGACCGTTCGTGAGGCGCTCTCGAACACCGTCGCGCTCGCGCAGCACGCCGAGGCGCTGGGCTTCACGCGCGTCTGGTACGCCGAGCACCACAACCTGCCCAGCGTCGCGTCGTCGGCGCCGGCGGTGCTCATCGCGCACGTCGCCGCGAACACGCGCACCATTCGCCTCGGCGCCGGCGGCATCATGTTGCCCAACCACGCGCCGCTCACCATCGCGGAGCAGTTCGGCACGCTCGAACATCTGCACCCGGGCCGCATCGATCTCGGCCTGGGCCGCGCGCCGGGGAGCGACCAGACGACCTTCCGCGTGCTCCGTCGCGACCCACGGTCCGCAGAGGCGTTTCCGCAAGACGTGCTCGAGCTGCAGGCGTTTCTCGGAGACGAGTCGCGCGTGCCCGGCGTGCACGCCAACCCGGGTCGAGGCACGAACGTGCCGCTCTACATCCTGGGCTCGTCGCTGTTCGGCGCGTCGCTCGCGGCTGCATTGGGGCTTCCCTACGCCTTCGCTTCGCACTTCGCGCCGCATTCGCTCGAAGAGGCCGTCGCGCTCTACCGCCGCGAGTTCCGGCCCTCCGCGCAGCAGCAGACGCCGTACGTCATCGCCGGCCTCAACCTGGTGGCCGCGCCGAGCCGAGAGCAGGCCGAGGTCGAGTTTCACGTGCGCAAACGGGCCATCGCCATCGCGCTCTTTGGCCGTGGGCGACCCCTGAGCGACGAGCAAGGCGAGCTGCTGTTGGATTCGCCCGCCGGGCAGCAGGTCGACCAGATGCTCTCGTGCGCGGCCGTGGGGACTCCAGCGGAGGTGAAGGCGTACGCCGAGACGTTCGCGGCGCGCGCACAGGCAGACGAGCTCACCCTCACCCTCGGCTCGCCGACGCTCGAGGGGCGGCTGCGCTCACTCGACCTGTTCGTTCAGGGCACTGCGCCAGGTCTGCCGGCCATCGGTGACGAGCCACGCGTTCGCGCGTCGCCGCAGGTCTGACCGCTCACTGGCAGGTTGCGGTGTAGCGCACGGTGACGACCCTGCCCGGCTCCGGCTCGTAGAGGGGCTCGAAGGTGAGCGCGCCGTCGACGATGGACCAGACGAGCGCGTTCGTCGCCGGAGCGTTGGGCTGCACGCTCATCCCATCAATCTCCACGGCGACGCCAGCGTCCAGCTCGGGTGGGTGCGAGAGCGGGAACACGCGCGCGTCCAGGTTCGAAGGGCGGCCGCCAGGGCTCGTGGTGGTCCCTCCGCAGATACTCACCAACTCGCCGCCCGTGCTCGTCGCGGCCGCCGCCAGGAGTGCGTCGTGAGGACCGACGCAGGGCGCGAAGACGGCTCGAGCTGACACCACCGTCGAGACACCGCCGAACGTTCGCCGGAGCGCGAGCAGGGAGGCGAGGGAAATGCCCGGTTGCTCGAGCGTGTTTTGAATGCAGTAGACCGCGAACAGCGCGTTCGGCCGGAGCCACCGCTGGACGAGCAGCTCGTCGCGGGCGCGGTCGAGGCAGCTCTGCGTCGGGGCTCCTGCCTCGCCCACCAAGAGGATCTGAGGGTTGAAGAGGCCCGCCGAGAGCGGCACCGAGGCGCCGCCGTCGGGCCGCCCGATGAGCACCCTCATCTCCAGGTCGAGCTGGGATGTCGTGGCGTAACGAAAGAAGGAGGTCAACTCCTGGGCGAGGGCCTGCTGGATGGGCAGCATGCCCGGACCATCAGAGACGACGAAGAGCACGTCCATCCGTGGCCGAAGTGGGGGAGCGAACGTCTGCACCACGCTGCGCGAGGTCGCGCCCGCGCCACTCATGCTGACGGTCGAGGCGTGCGCCGGCGACGAGACGCTCACCACGCCCTGCTGGGCGCCCAGGGAGGCTGGCTGGAAGCGCAGGTTGGCCTGGTCGAATCCACGGTCCGGCACCGTCAGCATCGACGGCGTCGCGAAGAACGGAGCTGCCGTCGAGAGTGAGACGACCTGCGGCGTTGCACACATGTTCACCACGGTGGTGACGCGGTCGAGTCGGCAGCCCACTTCGACGGCTCCGAACGTCACCGGGTCGGGGACCAGCCGAATACAGCCCGCGTCGACGGGCGTGGGCTGCCCAGCGTCGGGGCGAGCGCCCGCGTCACTGGATGTGCCCGCATCTGAAGTCGTTCCGCCGTCTGTTCCGCCATCGACCGTTCCGCCACCCGCCGCGCCGCCTGCAGCTGCACCGCCCCCGGACGCGCCGCCGGCAGTGGCACCGCCGCCCGCCGCACCGCCGGCAGTGGCACCGCC
>JALHMW010000051.1 GCA_022843845.1 Archangium sp. | reverse complement strand
GGTGCGAGGATTTGCTTGGTCGCAGTCCCAACACCGATCGGATCTCCCGCGTTCCTTCTCTCTTCTGGCTCCTACACTTTGTCGCTCAACTCGCTGTGCCGTGAATCATCCGGGCTAAGGCTGTGGGTGCCATCTCGATCGACGCCCCACTGGTCACGATCGCCGGCCGCGTCGTTCGTCCGACAACCGACCCGATCTGAGCAATCACTCAGCCATGATTGTCACCACGGTTCCAATCGGCACGTCGGACTTCACAACGCCACGCAACGACACAGGTGCGGCTTCGAGAGGACGACCCGTGTTGATCATCTCAAGGCCGGCGATGGTCGTCACTGAAGTCGTGCCATCGGGTCGAAGAAGTCGAACCTTGTCGCCGACGCGTATTGAGCCAGCGGCGAAGGAGAAGCCCGGAACGAGGACGAGCCTTCGTCCCTCGATCAAGAACGTATCTGCAACGACGAACGTCGCCTCGCTACCCATGGGCGGGATTCTCGCCGATCGACTGACGCGAAAGAACAGCCTGTCCCTCAGCGCTCCCCTCGAAGTCGTTGCACTTCGTGCTTCCGCCCCTCATTCGCCTTCCGGCAGTTCCTGAGCCGCTGACGATGACGCTCCCAGGCGGCATCACCATGCAGCAGCAGGACCTCATCAAGGTCATCCAGCCGGCGCTCACGCCCCTCATGCCGGTGTTCAACATCCTCGATGCCGTCATCGCCGTGTTCAACACGGTGAAGGCGATCCCCGAGTCGCTCGGCCCGCCTCCAGACCCGACGAAGCTTGTGAGCGCCATCGTCGAGATGACGAAGAAGGTCTCGAAGCTGCTCCGCCTCGTGCCCCAGCTGTCGTTGCCGTACACGATCCTCGGAGTGGTCGACCTCATCCTCGACACACTCGGGAGGCTCCGCGACCAGCTGGTGTTCCTGGCGCGCTCGGCCCAGCGCCTCGCCTTGCTCACGCAGCGCGCCGCGGAGCTGAACGACCCTGGCCTCGCTGCGGTCGCCGCCTGCGCGCGCGCCAACATCGAGCAGGAGGCCGCCAACCTCAGCAAAGGCCTCGGCGCCGTGGGGACGCTGCTCGGCATCCTCAGCATCTTCACGTCGATGATCGGCGGTCCGAAGGTGCCCGACCTGTCGTCGCTGTCTGGCAAGCCCCTCGACGAGGCGGTGAAGCCGCTCGATGACCTCGTGGAGACGCTGCAGCAACTGCGCAGCTCAATCCCGGTGCCCTGATGGTCGCGCGCAACCTGCTCATCCCGTTTCGGCGTGACCGCAAGCGCGACCTCGCGACTGGCGAGGGGAAGACGCTGCTCGCTTCGAAAGTGCGCCAGGTGCTGCTCACTGATGGCGCGACGCCAAAGTCATCAGGAGAACTCGCGTGGCGAACGAACTTCGGCGCGGGCCTTGGCCTTCTGCGACACCGTTCGAACGACGCTGTGCTCGCCGAACTCATTCGAGTCCGGGTCCGCGACGCACTCAGCCGCTGGCTGCCTGAGATCAGCATCGGGAAGATCGCGGCTGCATCGGCGCACGACCTCATTCGAATCCATGTCGAGGTTCTCGGCGAATCGTCTCTTGTGGAAGTCGACGTTCCGATGAACCTGGAGCAGTGACTCCGACCTGGCGTTTGGCTGGAGTAACCTCAGTCTGGTGCGACACATCACAGCAGCGATGACTCCGCTCGAGGTGTTCGCGGCATTGGCCGACTGGACGCCGACGCGGTGCCACGACGAAGGACTGCGCGCGTGGCTCTTCAAGGTAGTTGCGAATAACCTCCCCATTCCCTCGATCAGCGCCTTCAGAGGCGTGACCGGAGCCGATCTCGCGACCGCGAAGGGGTTCGTCGAACTGGTGGCAGCGAATCCAACACCACTCAGAGACCAACTGCCTGACCTGTTGGATCGTGGGGCAACCGACGAAGCTGTCGAACTCGTCGTGCGCTTCTACGCGCACGACGCGCGCGCTCCCGCTGCGCAATTCATCAATGCTCTCGTGAGTGCCTTCGCGCCCAGCGCGCGACCTCGTCGGCTCCAACTGCACTTGATCGACCATGACGAGGACGTCGCCAACGCGCTCCACACATCATTTGCGGGCTTTCCCGAGGTCGAAGTGAAGTGTGCCGACCTGCTGGTCGAAGCGCACGACACCGTCGTCTCGCCTGCGAACTCGGCGGGCTTCATGGATGGCGGGATCGACGCCGCGTATGTCCGGGTCTTTGGCGCTTCGATCGAGGCCGAGATTCGAAAACGTGTGTCGTGGTCCGCCGGTGGACTCGCCGTCGGAGCCTCACTGAGTGTTCGGGTGAACCATCCCCGGGTCCACCGCTTGATTGTCGCGCCAACAATGGAGCACCCGGAGTCGGTTCCTGCGATCAACGCCCGCCGGGCGATGGCCGCGATCCTTCGTCGTGCGAGCGAAGAGAACGTTCAGCACCTGTTCTGCCCGGGGCTCTGCACTGGCGTCGGCCAAGTTGACCCCGTCGAGGCAGCCGAACAAATGAGACTGGCCTACGAGACGTGGGCTTCGCGCCAGGACAGTTCTTCGGCTTCCTGAGCCCGAGCACCAAGTAGTCCCGCCCCGGCATGCTGAACGCCTTTGCGGCTGGGTGGCCTCGCTCCCTCCATCGGTCGACTACACCGACAAGGACTTCGACTCGCTGCGCGCGCGGCTCATCGCGCTGCTGAAGAGCGTTTTCCCTGACTGGACCGACTTCGACGTCGCGAGCTTCGGCAACTTGCTCGTCGAGATGTTCGCCTTCGTCGGCGACGTGCTGACCTTCTACCAGGACAACCTCGCGCGGGAGTCGCGGCTCGTCACGGCCACGCAGCGCAAGAACGTCATGGCCCTGGCGAAGATGCTCGGGTACCGCCTGAGCGGCGCGCAACCGGCGACGGCCGAGCTCGAGTTTCGACTCGCACGCCCCGCGCAGGCGCCGGTCACCATCCCCGCGGGGACCATCATTCGCACGCAGGAGGTGACCGACCCGGTTCGCTTCCAGCTACTCGCTCCGGTGACTGTCGCCGCGGGAGTGACGCAGGCGAACGGCATCGGCGAACACTCGAAGACGCAGCGCCAACTCTTCGACGCGCAGGGGCTCGCTGACCTCTCGCTGCCGTTGGACTTCGGCCCGTATCTCGACGGCTCCGCGGTCGTCACGACGCCACAAGGCCCGTTCACCGAGGTCGACAGCTTCCTCAACTCCGGCCCGAACGACCGGCACTTCGTCGCGACCGTCGACCAGAACGACCTCGCGACGCTCCGGTTCGGCAGCGGCGGGAGCGGCCTCCCACCGACTGGCACCATCTCGGTCACGTACAAGACTGGAGGCGGCTCCACGGGCAACGTCGACGCCCAGCGCCTCGTGGTGCTCGAGGGGAACTTCCGCGACGCGAACGGCGGGCTCGTTCAGCTCTCGGTGCGCAACCCGCGCTCGGCCTCAGGTGGAGCCGACCGACAGAGCATCGCCTCGGCCAAGCTGCTCGCTCCCGAGAGCCTGCGCGCGCTCACGCGAACCGTCGCCCGCGAGGACTTCGAGATCAACGCCCGCCGCCTCACCGGAGTCGCGCGCGCGTTGATGCTCACCTCGAACGAAGACCTCTCCATCGGAGAGAACACCGGCATCCTCTACGTCGTCCCCCGCGGCGGAGGGCTCCCCACGCCGGCGCTCAAGGCGCAGGTGCTCCGGCAGGTGACCGAGGCGTACCCGTGCACGCTGACGTTCCAGGTCGCGGTGCAGGACCCGGTGTACCGGCGCCTCGACCTCTCCGCGCGCGTGTTCCTTCGCCAGGGCGCGAGCCCGAACGTGGTTCGCGACGCGATTCGCGCCAACCTCGCTGCGTGGTTCCGCGTCACGGAGCCCGACGGCACGCCCAACCCGAACGTCGACTTCGGCTTCAACATCAAAGACTCCGAGGGAAACCCCGTCGGCGAAGTCGCCTGGAGCGACGTCTTCAACGTCATCCGCGACACGTGGGGCGTTCGGAAGATGGGCGACGCGCGGCTCGACCTCACGCTCAACGGGCTGCCGGCCGACGTGAAGCTCAACGTGCGCGAGTTCCCGGTGCTGGGCACGGTGTCGCTTCGCAACGGCGACACGGGGGAGTTGCTCTGATGGCGCTCCTCAACCCGACCTTCGCCGACCCGGGCGCGCTTCCTGGAGAGGCGGCGCGCTGGACCATCACCGCGGTGACGCGCCTCGAAGCCATCGCGGCGTTCGGCGGAGTCGGTCGGGAGGACTTCGAACGTTGGAGTTCCTTCCTGGCTTCGCTCGCAGGCCTCGCGGTGGTGCGCGCGTTCTTCGGCCGAGACGGCTTCGAGGAGTTCGAGCGCCCGTTCCTCTTCACGCTGCCGACGGGCCGTGTGGTGGCGTGCTCCTTCGGTGGGCGCGACGTCGAGACTTGGACGCGTTCCTCGTCGTGGCTCGACGACTGGAGCCGTGTCTCGTCGACGCCAGGACTCACTGAACCGTTCGCGCGGACCGGCTTCGTCGCCGACTGGAGCGGCGTGGGCAGTTCCGCAGCACCGACTGAGACCTTTTCCGGTGCGTGGCCGCGCGCCGCAACGCTCTGACGGGAGGCCCGCATGGCCGAGACGGACTGGACGTACCTCAACAACGGGCTCGACCTCGCGGCCGTGGACCGCGGCGTAACGGCAGGCATCGCGACGCCACCTGGCGGCTGGAACTTCCTGTTCGGCTTCAACTCGCTCGCGGCGGTGCAGGGAGCGGTCGGCCTGTTCGCGAACCTCGCCAGCTTCGCGCCGATGGCGAAGGGCGGTTCGATTCGCGGCTGCCTCCAACGCGGCGCCGGCGGAGGCCCGACCGGCTTCTCTCCGTTCCTCTTCCTCTGCTGCCAGGGGAACTCGGTGAACGACAGCGCGTACATGCTCGGGCTCTCGGACGACGACCCGCATCGCGTCGTGCTCCGCAAGGGAGCCATCGCGGTGGGACTGCCAGACGCCGACGGACCGGGCGTGCTGCTCAAGTCGGCGGCGAGCTTCGCGCAGGGGACGTGGGTGCACCTCCGCCTCGACGTCATCGTGAACACGAACGGCGACGTGGTGTTGAAGGTGCTCTCGAACGACCTGGCGGCGCACCCGCTGGGGACGGCTCCCAACTGGCAGCCGGTCGCGGGGATGGTGCAGTTCATCGACGACCAGCTCGGCATCAACTCGGGGAGTCAGCCGCTCACCTCCGGGCGAGGCGGCTTCGGCATGTCGGTGAAGGACGTCACGCGGCGCACGTACTTCGACCACCTCGAACTCTTCCGTCAGGTGTGAGGCATGGAGCTGACCGCGTTCACCAGTCGTCTCGGCGAGGGCCAGGGGCGGCTCGGGCCGGGCGTGTTCGTCCTTGGTGATGACGAGCCTGGTCGGACCTTCGAGCTCGCGCACGGTGACCACGTCGAGGTGACGCAGGTGGTGGACCTCACCGGCGTGACGCTCGTGCGCACGTCGATGAAGGTGCGAACACCGACACTCATGCCGCCAGGATTCGCGTGGGAGGTCTCCATCGTCGTCGATGGCGTGAAGTCCGCGGGAGTCACCCTCCGCCCAGGGACTAAGCGCTCTCTCGAGGACCTCGCCGCGAACGTGTCGAAGCTGGCTGGACCGCACACGGTCGGCGTTCGCCTCGAGCTCGTCTGAACCATGGCGACCATCGAACTGACAAGCGTGCAGGTGCAATCGGTCACGCTCATCACGAGCGTGGCGCGGCCGCTGCTCATCAACCGAGACCCGTCTCCGGGTGAGGTGGGCGTTCCCATCGATTCGCCGCTCACGCTCGAGCTCGTCGACCCGGGCGCCGCCGGCATCGACACGAGCGCCACACGCATCTGGGTGGACGGGGTGCTCGCGTTCGATGGTGCGCCGGTGCCGCCGTTCGCTGCGGTGGTCGCGCAGTCGCCTGACAGCCTCCGCGTGGTTGTCACGCCGCCCGCGCCCCTGGTCAGCCTCGCGCGCGTCACGGTCCGGGTCGCCTCACGCATCGTTGTTGGCGGGCAGTCACTCGATGAGACCTACAGCTTCACGGTGGAAGACCGGGTGGCGCCGCGACTGGCGAGCGCGCAGGCGATCTCTCAGAAGCAGGTCCGGCTCGTATTCGACGAGCCGGTAGAGGCTTCCGGCGCGATTGTGCTCGTGACGCCCATCGGCGCGCCAGCGGTCCCGGTGAGCGCAGTGCACCTGGCCAGCGAAGTGAACCGCCTGACCGTCTCACTCGACGTGGAGATGTCTCCCGACGTCGAACACGAGCTGCAGGTGCTTGGTGTGACCGACGTCGCCGGGAACGCGGTGCTGCCGCCGTTCGACAAAGCCTGCTTCAAGGGCTTCAGACCAGCGAGGCCGGCGTCGCGACGGTTCGACCTCTGGCAGATGCTCCCGAAGCACAACCGCCGCGACGACACGACCGGAGACCTCCTGCGCTTCATCTCGTGCCTGCAGGAAGTGACAGACCTCCTCCTTGCCGACCTCGACCGCTGGCCCGACATCTTCGACCTCGAGCGTGCGCCGGAGCCGTTCCTCGACCTCATCCTTCAGGACCTGGGCAACCCGTTCCCGTTCGACCTCGACGTGAGGGGCAAGCGGCGGCTCGCGGCCGTGCTGGTCGAGATGTACCGCCAGAAGGGAACCGTGCAGGGCATCAAGAACGCGGTGCGCTTCTTCCTCGGCATCAATATCGTCGCCATCACCGCGTTCAACGCCGACACGCTCCTGCTGGGCGAGTCACTCCTCGGAGTCGACTGGGTGCTCGGCCCCTCAGGCCGCTTCGCGAAGTACGCGTTCAACGTCGTCGTCTCGCGCATCCTCACGCCGACCGAGCGGAAGCACCTGCGCGCCATCGTCGAGTATCTGAAGCCCGCGCACACCCACTTCGTGGACCTCGTCGAGCCGTTCCCACCGATCGTGCCCGACCATTGGGAGCTGGGGCTCAGCGACCTCAGCGCCAACACGGATCTTCACTGAAGCTGTTGGAGGACGAGGCCCGAAAGCGAAACGCTCAGGCAGCCCCGCAGGCCCGATTCATCGTAGGGCGCGGAGAGCGGCTCGAACCCGATTCGTCAGTGGATCGCGCGCCGGCCCCTCGACCCTGACGCCCACCAACCGCACCTTCGAGAGCTGAGCCAACACTCCCTCGATATCGACTTCTGGGAGGAGATCTGGCGCGACCTCAACGCTCAACTCGAAGTGCGCGCCAAGTCGGCGCCCATGCAGGACGAGCGAAGGGACGGTCAACTCGAATTCCCGTAGTTCGACCAACTTCGTGCACTGCTGGATGAACTCACCAATCAGGGTGTGCTCGATGGGTCCAATCTTCAACACGTGTACTTGCCTGAACATCGGGCAGTTCCAGAGTTTCTGAGAAAGGCCTGATGGCCACGCAACCCATTCCGTGGGCGCGTCGTCCAACTGTTCTCTCAGCCCCCCGATCTCGAGGTTACGGAGAAGCGGGAAGGCGTCCCCTTCGATCGCGGTCAACGTCTCTTCGACGCGAGTGAGGTGAATGTCGGTGATGCGCCACGAAAACCTGCGCTTGGCTGCGACTGTCAAATGAGCGGGGAGCGCCTGCTCCAGACGCTCGACCGCCAGCAGCGGGGCTCTCTTGAGCACGAGCGCAGAAAAGGAGTCTTCTTCGATCGGAAACCTGACCTTGCGAACCGTTGCCCACCGCAAATCGAGCGCAGCGACAAGCGCTTCACGTCGCGACAGATGATCGCCGACTGCACAGACCTCATCAAACAGGCCGCGCCGGAAGCCCGGCAGGCGCCAGATGGCATCTCCGAGGGCTCCCAGAATTGCCGTTCGGTTCTTGAGAGCGAAGGCTCTCAGCTTCCCCTTCACCTTCTTGCCGCGCGCCTCGGCCAGCGAGAGCGCGATGAACTCCCCACGCGGGTCATCCCGTTCCGACAAGAAATCGCCGTAGACCTCTACAGCCGCATCGTCGTCAGGACGTTCGGCGATCGCTCGCAGCATCGAAAGTTCGGTGGCGTCCGTTACGTGACTTTTCTTCACGATGCCTCTGAGGATAGCGCCAAGTTACGCTGCTATAGTTCTCGTTGAGTTCAGCATTGGGTCAACAAATAGAGGAGTTTGTGGTGGGCCCTACGTCTTCGTCCTGATGTCGTAAAGACCGCTCGTTCCCACTCGGTCAACGCCACCTCGAACGTGCAGCAGTCGAACCTGCCTCGACGCACTTTCGAATCGCGTGGTCTCCTTTCGGAGTTCATTCTGGCCGCGTCCCCCTCTCCCCTCCACTTGGGCTCTGAAGAGCGCGTGGCTACGGAAACGAATCTGCTGTTGATCTACCGGAACCTCTCGCGGGCGACGACGTTTGGCAGCGCAATCGGCCTTGGCGTCAACGCGCTCCACTCGGTTCGTGTGCTGCGTCGCGCGGGAATCGAGGTGGACGCGACTCCCGCAGCTGAACCACCGGACGTGCACAAGGCGCTCGCCGCGCGACCGACCGTGACTCACTGCGTGCTCGAGGCGCCGTGGGTCAGCCGTGCGCCGATGATCGAACTGCTGCACGCGTTCCCTCACGTGCACTTCCTCGTGCGGAGCCACTCGCAGATCGCCTTCCTCCAGGTCGAGCCGTCGGCGATTCAGCTGCTCCGCGAACTGCTGGTCCTGCAGGAGAACTTCCTCAACCTCACCGTCGCGGCGAACGGCCTCGAGCTGAAGCACTTCTTCGAGACCGCGTACGGCGGCCACACGCTCCACCTCCCGAACCTCTACGACCTCGAGCGGGTGCACCGGCGCCGAGGGCGTGAGCACGCGCACCGACTCCTCCGCGTGGGCAGCTTCGGCGCGCTCCGGCTCCTCAAGAACCACACGACGGCGGCCGCCGCGGCGCTCATGCTCGCTCGCAAGCGTGACTGCGACCTCGAGTTCTCGGTGTCGGTCGAGAACGACACGATGGGCGGAGGCGCGGTGCTCGACGCGCTCCGGAAGATGTTCACCGGCCTCCGCTGGGCACGGCTCGTCGAGCACCCGTGGCAGGACTGGGCCAGCTTCCGGCGAACCGTCAGCGGAATGGACCTCTGCCTCCAGGTCTCGATGACCGAGACCTTCAACGTCACGACGGCCGACGCGGTCGCAGAAGGAGTCCCCTCGGTGGTGAGCCCCAGCATCGAGTGGGCGCCCGACTACTGGAAGGCCGACCCCGACCGCCTCGACGACATCGTGCGCATCGGAGGGGCGCTGCTCTCGTGCCCCGACGCAGCAGACGACGGGCTCGCAGCGCTCTCGTGTTTCACCGAGGACGCCGCGCGGCGCTGGCTCGAGTACCTGTCGGGACCGCCCGGTCGGCACGTCCGCGCGGCGTAGCGCTGTTTTCAGTCAGTCCTCCCACCTTGCGGCGTCGGTGGTGTTGGTTATGATTTCGAACATGAGCCGCGCAGAACATTGCCGCCGACATTGCTGCAGCTGATTCGCCGCTCCACCACTACTGTATTGTTCGCAGTGACGTTCCCCTTGGCGTTCAGCTCGCACAGCTGATCCACGCCGCGGGGGAGTCTTCCCCCGGCAGTCTCCCGCCAGCGACCCGCGCGATCGCGCTTCACGCCGACTCCGAAGCGGAGTTGCTGCGTCTCGAAGTGCTCCTCGCCGGCGCTGCGGTCTCCTTCATCGCCATTCGAGAACCCGATCCGCCGTGGAGTGGCGCGTTGATGGCCATTGGCCTCCGCCCGCTTCGGCGGTCCCCCGAGCTCCGCAGGTTGCTTTCACGCCTGCGGTTGGCCGGACCGTCCCTCAACCACACCACAGGAGAACCACGATGAAGCTCGACCTCACTCGATGGCGCGAGGCGCTCGTGCGCTTCGAAGCCGAACTCAAGCAGTTCAAGAAGCAGCGTCGTCAACCCCGCGAGCCGGGAGAGTCGTTCGACTACGCGCCGCTGCTGCTCGCAAAGGCGGAGGTCACGCGGCTGTACTGCCTGCGCCGGCATCTCAAGGGGAAGCTCCACACCACGGGTCACCTCTGGTGCGTGCGAAGCGTGTCGGGGCGAGCGTACGTGCAGGCGCACGCGACAACCGACATCGCCACGCAGGAAGCGCTGGTGCGTTCAGTCGATGGCTGGATGGAGTCGTTCCTCGTCGAGGAACAAGTCGTCGACCAGCCCGCCGCGCCGACGACTGGGTAAGGTCGTCGCTGAAGGCTCCGTAGCTCCAATTGGCAGAGCGCCCGGAGTAATGACCCGGGAGGTTGCGGGTTCAAGTCCCGCCGGGGTCACTCCCAGACTTCCACCAGTCCCCTTCGGCCCGCGCTCGGCGCTTTGGAACCACGCGCATGGCCGACAGGCTCGACTACTACTTCCGGCAGCGCGTCACTGAGGCCGAGCTCGACCTCGGCTTCAGCCTTCTCGAGAAGGCGCTCCACAACCTCGCGGCCGACTTGCGCATCTACGGCGTCGTCTCGGGTGGCGTGCCTTCTCCGCACTCGCCAGTGCCGGACCTCTCTGTCGACTTCACCGCGCCCGCGCGCGCGTACGACAACCTGGGTCAGCGGCTGTTCTTCGGCACCGGCCAGACGGTCGACTGCTCGAACGACCTCTCGGGTATTCCCACCGATGTCTCGACCGCCGGCAACGAGCGTTGGCTTGGAGTGTTCCTCCGCTTCAAGCGACTGCTCTCCGACCCGCGCACGGACGGCAACTCGCAGCAGGTCTTCTTCCGCCGAGATGAGTCCTTCGAGCTCGTGGTGCGTCAGGCGGCGGAGGGAGCCGCTGGAGCCGCGCCGAAGATGGCGCTGCAGCCTGATGAGCTGCTCCTGTGTGACGTGCGCCGTCGGCCTGGGCAGACGCAGATCGTCACCACCGACATCGACACCTCGCGACGGCAGGCGTTCGTCTTCGTGCAAGGCAGCTCGGTCGGCATCACCACGGTGGGCTGGAACTCTCTGACGCCGGGCAACCCCACCGTGCAGGCAGCGCTCGACGCCATCGATGCCGTGCTGACCGACCACTTCGACGGCACGGCACACCGGCACGCCGCGACCAAGGTCGACTACGCGCCCCACGGAATGGTGGCGGCGAACACGGTGCAAGGCGCCATCGACGAGCTGGTCGACGATCTCGCCGGAGCGGGTGGCTCTGCGGCAGTCGGTGCCGGAGGAGTCCCAGGCAATCCGAACCCGCTCGCGCCAGGCACGGTCGCCACCCAGCTCGGAGCGTTGCTCGGGCTGCTCAACAGCCACGTGGCCGCCGTCTCAGATGCGCACGCGGCCAGCGCCATCTCTGCCACGCCGCACAGCTACATCACGACAACGAGCGTTCAGGCGCAGCTCCAGAGCCTGGTGATAGCGCTCGCCGACCAGACCGTCGCTGCGGCCGGAGCCACTCGTGTTGGCTCGATGCCCTTCGTCGGTGCGCCCGTCGCACTCGCCGCGAAGACTGTGGCCGGTCAGCTCTTCGACCTGCTCACCGCCCACAACTCGCACCTCAACGAGCTCTTCGCAGCACACCCGGCCAGCACCATCACCGTGCTGGACGCGGCGAATCGTCTCAACGCAGGGAACACCGAGGAGGCGCTCGCCGAGCTGATGGCCATCGCCGGGGCCGACCACTTCCGCGCCAACGAAGCCGTTCCCGCCGGCATGCACCGCACCATTCGCCAGCCGCCATTCAGCGGGAGCACGAAGGCGCTCCTCTGGGACGCGCAGGGCACCGGCGCTGGCGTCGCGCGCTTCCGCGTCTACCTCGACGGTGACTCGCTTTGGCTCACCATGAATGCGAGCTGGAACGGCACCATGTGGGTGAAGCAGGCGACAGGCAACGCGGCCGCTCTGAGGCTGAGCCGAAACACCTTTGAGCTCGTCCACGAAGGAACGCCCGCGACGCAGTTCTCGCTGTGGACGCGCACCTGGAGACTGCCCATCGACAGCAACGTGGTGAACTCTGCCTTCGAGCTCAGCGGCACCGTTCGGGAGACCGGCTACTGCGGCGCGAAGATGTACAACCCCACCGGCGCCTCGCAGTTCATGATGCTCGGCAACGTCGTGAACTTCCGCAGCCGGTTTCCTGCGGCGCCGTCCTCCATCACCCTCGCCGTGCGCGACGCGAGCGGGGGAGTGCCCAACACCGTCGTCCAGAACGTCACCCGCGACGGCTTCGCATTCACCATCAACGCCAACGTCGGCAGCAGCAACTGGTCGTACTGGTACGGCGACTACACCGCCATCGCGTGAGGTCCGCATGCCCATCGAAGAGCTCAGCAGCGAAGAAGTGCTCCAGCGGTGCTCGATGTGCCAGACGGCGACGCGCTCGAAGCTGGCGACGCTCTCGCTTGGCGTGGGGAGCATCGTCGCCGACGACCTCGATGGCCGCGTCGTGCGCCTGCCGCCGTGTCCCAAGTGCAAGGCAGAGGAGTTCCTCATTCGCTCGGCGGCCGCTCCTACTTCAGCGCCGAAGAGCTACGGAGACCTCCATCGGCTGCTCGTCGACCAACTCCACGCCTCGCTCGTGAAGCAGGGGCGCTTCGATGCCCGACTCGCAGCACCGGCGCTGGCCGACGCCGACCCACTCGTCGTGAAGGAGTTCTTCCCCGATGGGCTGAAGCTCCTCGCTCAGCCCTTCGAAAAGCTCGACCCGGCCGACTGACGCATCATTCGACGTTGCCATCGCTTCTTCGACTTGAGCTGTGTTTAAAAAGAAGGATGTATGGCTTTGCGAGCCGGGCGCCCAGAAGGTCACCACCCGGGTGGAGCCGAAACATGAAGGTGAAGGAATTGATTGCTGTCTTGAAGGAACTCGAGCCCAACGCGCAGGTCCTCATCGCGTCGCAGCCCAACTGGCCGTTCGAGATTGAGCTCTCCGGCGTGGTGACGCGCGCCGAGTGTGACGAGCCCGACGAGGAAGGCAACGCCGAGGCGAAGGCGTCGAGCAGCGACCTCCCGCCCACCGACGTCTTCCTCGTTGAGGGGCAGCAGCTTCGGTACGGCTCAAAGACGCCGTTCCGCCTGGCGAGGAAGCACCGATGAACGAGACCCTCGCCGACATCGCGAAGAAGGTGCTGAGCATCGAGACGCTCGAGACGCGCAAGATGGACTCGCTCGACTTCCACGACGTCGCGGTGTGGCAGGTGAAGAAGGCGCTCGAGGCCGCGTACCGAGCCGGCGCCGCATCCGTGACGACTTCCACGAAGTGATTCCCCAACACCCTCGGCTGCGAACGGGCCCGTGCCCGAGGGAGACGTGTACCCAGCGCCCGATGAGGTGATGCACATGGCAACGAAGGACAAGCTGGACGCGCTGCGACTCCCTGATCTCCAGGCGCGCTTCAAGGAAGTCGTGGGCGAGGCGACGAAGAGCCCCAACCGGAAGTTCCTCATTCGTCGCATCGACGAGGCGCTCGCAAAGAAGGCCGAAGCGAAGCCGCGCGGTCGCTTCAAGGAACTCTCGGTCGAAGAGCTGCGCGCGAAGTACGTGGAGGTCGTCGGTCGGCCGAGCGGCTCCTCGTCGAAGCCTTATGTGGAGGCGGCGAGTATGGGGAGTCGAGCGGCTTCGGGGCGGTGTTCTCCCTCGGGGATCGCTGACGACGACTCAACATATTCATCGACCGATCGTGCTCCGAATCGGC
>JALHMW010000050.1 GCA_022843845.1 Archangium sp. | reverse complement strand
GTGGCGGGCAACGCTGTTCCAGTTGTACCGGCGCTCAGACTTGCTCGGTTGGCGTGTGTTCAGTGCCGAACGCGGGAGGCGCTGCGGCGGGTGGCGCTGCGGCGGGTGGCGCTGCGGCCGGCTTTCGCGCAGAGCCGGGATTCTCGGTCGTGGCGCCATCGGGCTTCTCTCATGGGGCGATGATGATGGTGACGCGAACCTCTGGAGCCTGGGCTCCACGCACGCACGGCGAGCACCCGTGGCTGTACGACGTCGGCGACGCCCAGTACCTCGCAGGGACTCAGCTGGACGCGATGGCGGGGCTCTCGAACGCGACCGAGGTTCCCGTCACGGTCCTCACGGGTGTGTGGAGCTACGGTTCGAGCACGCATCGAATTCGCCTCGCGCGCGGTTCGAGGCCAGCGCCCAATTCGCGAACGCAGGCGTGGTGGTACTCGACGACCGGAGCCGACAACATGAAGACGGTTCTCGGCGCTCCGCGGTGGCCCAGCGCATGGAACGGGGGGCTTCAGAACAACCGTCGCCTCTACGTGAGTTGGTGGTTCCGAATGAAGTTCGCCTACACCAGCGGAGAGCCCTTTCGCGGAAAGTACCTTCGGTACAACGCGACCGACGGAGCTGGCATCGGCTCGTGCCAGTTCAACCCTGACACGCTCCAGCACCCCGGCGGCACGATGTTCGACATCGCGCCGACCTCGCTCGCGTCCATCTGGTATCGGAATGAGTTGTATGTCGACCTCGACGCCGACGCCGTCGATGCGTACTCGCAGTATCGCTACGTGCGCCAGTTCAACGCGACCGGCACGACGAAGGGCCCTCACGAGTTCCGTCGCGACGACAACTTCCTCTACACGCTGAACCCGAGCGGCAACATTCCCTTCACCGAGCCGTGGATCAACGTGACCGTGGGCTCACTCGGGTACGACGGGCAGAGCGGCGCCGTTCACGTCGGGCAGGAGCACGACATTGCCAACGTCTACGTCGACACCGAGTGGCAGCGCTTCGAGGTGAGCGCGTCGGCGACCTGGGACATCGGGCCCAACCCGTTCTCGCAGAGCGTTCCTGCTGCTGCGCGAGAGGTCCAAGGGCGGTGGCGCCGGGTCTCCGACACGGTGGCCGAGGTGTACCTGAACCAGGGCCGCTTCAACGCGCTCGCCGGAACTACCCTCTGGTACGTCGACGGCATGAAGACCGCGATCCGCATCGGCCAGTTTCAGTAGCGAGCGGCCCACAGTCTCTTGAGCGCGGCCGTCGCCCGACATCGGCCTGGTCGAACGTCGAACAAGGGCCTCGTCATGTGGATTGCGTTGGTGGTGATTCCGCTCGTGCTCGGTCTCGGCCTCCGATTCGGCAGAATGGTGACGGCCAGCGGACAGCGGCCCGTGCCAGCCTGAGGAAGAAGGAGTGTCAGAGACTCTTTTGATGCCCGTCGGTGCGTCATGCGCTCTCCGATTCCCGAACTGCAGCTTCGCGCCCTCGCCGACGCGCGCACCGTCACGGTGTACCAGGCGTACAGCCACGCCATCGCCGATGCGGCGCTTGCGGCGCAGCGCTTCGTGGCGCCGTTCTCCTTCGAGCGCATGACGTGGGTGAAGCCCTCGTTCCTGTGGATGATGGAGCGCTGTGGCTGGGCCACCAAAGCAAACCAGGAGCGGGTGCTCGCGCTTCGCCTGCATCGACGGCACTTCGACGCGCTCGTCGCGATGGCGGTGCCGACGCACTTCGACCCGCGGTGGGACGCGACGCCCGAGGCCTGGCGCGCCCGCCTGTCGACGGCCCGCGCCCACGTGCAGTGGGACCCCGAGCGGAACGTGCGCGGCGCGAAACTCGACCACCGCACCATTCAGCTCGGCATCGGAAGGGAGCTGGTGAAGTCGTTCGCGACCGAGTGGCTCGCAGGCCTCGACGACGTGACCGCGCTGGTGACGAAGCTTGGGGGGCTGCGCCGTGAGGGCGAGTGGGAACTCGTGGAGCGCCTGCTCCCCGTGGAGGGTCCGTACCACGCCTGGCTGCGCGAGCCTGTCAGAGGTAACGCGTGAGCTTCTTCGCCTTGAGCGCCTCGACGACCTTCCGCACGTCCTGGCTCTTGTCCTTCGGCATCACGAGAATCGCGTCGCCCGCGTCCACCACCACCACGTCCTTCATGCCGACGACGGCGATGGGCGTGTCCTTGCCGACGACGACGCAGCCCGCCGAGTCGATGAGGAAGTTGGGGCCGCCCAGCGACACGTTGCCGTCGGCGTCGGCCGGCCGCACCTCGGGCAGCGCGTTGAAGCTGCCGACGTCGCTCCACCCGCACTGGCTGGGCACCACGGCGATGTTCTGCGCCTTCTCGGCGACGCCGTAGTCGATGCTCGTCGCGGGCATCTTCGGGAACTCGCGCCTCACCACGGCCGCTTCCTTCTTCGTGCCCAGCGACGCGCGCACCACGTCGAGCGCCTGCGACAGCTCGGGCATGTGCCGCTTGAAGGCCTCGAGCATGACGTCGGCGCGGAAGACGAAGAGCCCCGCGTTCCACAGGTACTCACCCGACACGAGGTACTGCTCGGCGGTGGCGCGGTCGGGCTTCTCGGCGAAGCGGCCCACGCGCCTCGTGGTGCCAGAGAGCGGCTCGCCCACCTGAATGTAGCCGTAGCCCGTCTCGGGCCGCGTCGGGTGAATGCCCAGCGTGACGATCTGCCCCGTGCGGGCGACCGCGATCGCCTCTTCGAGCGAGGCCTGGAACGCGGGGATGTCGGAGACGTGCTGATCCGACGGGATGACGATGACGATGCCCTGCGGGTCGACGTGCGCGACGTGCGCGGTCGCGAGCGCGATGGCCGGCGCGGTGTTGCGGGCCTGTGGCTCGACGATGATGTTCTGCTTCGGCAGCGCGGGCAGCGCCTTCTTCACCATCGGCGCGTGCACGGCACCACACACCACGTAGGAGTGCTTCGGCGACGCCAGCCCTTTGAGCCGCGCGAGCGTCTCGACGATGAGCGGCCGCGAGGTCGCCAGCGGAAGAAACTGCTTGGGGCGCGACACGCGAGAGAGCGGCCAGAAGCGGGTGCCGCTGCCGCCCGCCATGATGACGGGGAAGATGCCTGTCGGTTTCGATGAGGCCATGGAGCGGACTCATAGCCCCTGCGCCGCCCGTTGGAAGCGTGTTGCGTTTTCAGCCCACGTTCAGCTGGAGCTTGGAGAAGAGGTCGAAGCCGCGCGCCGCGAGCTCGGCCGGCGTGCCCTCGAACTTCCACTGCTCCGTCTCGTCGCGCAGGGTGTTCTCTGCCTTCACGCCAATGGTGAAGCCGGGCACCTTGATGCTCTCGTCAATCTTGAAGCCCGACTCCGTGTACGAGCTGACCGAGAGGTCGAGGTTCGTCTTCGTGCCGAGCTGGGTGAGCGCTCCGCCGAGGTCGCCCTTCAGCGCCGTCGAGAGCGCGCCGACGATGTCCTTCGTCTTCGCTTCGGCCGACAGCTCGATGGCGAGGCCACCATCGGCGCCCAGGTCGAGCCCCAGCCCTTCCGTCGACACGCCTGCGTGCACGTCCACTTCGAGCGAGAGCTTGGTGGTGGCGTTCTCGATGGCGTTCGAGCCGACGCGCTTCATGGCGCCAGCCGGGTCTCTCGCGAGGTCGCCGAGGTTGAAGCCCTCGGGCAGCGGCACGCGCGTCTCGGCCGAGATGCTGGCCGAGCCGTCGAGAGAGCCGCCGTTGAGCTGCCCGCCCAGCGACGGAATCTGCACCGGCCCGCCGAGCGCGAGCGAGCCCTTCGCCTCGACGCTCTGCTCGAGCACCAGCGCAGGCGGCTTGCCCTTCTCGACCTCGATGCGCGCCCCGGTGGTGATGGTGCCCTCGATGCTGCCGCCGAAGCCCAGACCCGCGGTGCTGCCGAGCTCTGCTTTCGCCGACGCCGACAGCTCGAGGCCGATGCTGCCCTTCTCGAAGTGGTCGCCGATGAACTTGATCTCGTCACCCGCGGTCGCGCCGGTGAGGAGCGCCCCAGCCGGGCCGCCGACCGCCGCCGCGATGCCGACGCCACCGACCGTCTCGGCCGCCTTCGTCGCCTCTTCGAGCGACGAGAACTTCATGGTGGCCGAGGCGATGCCGGTCGCGTTGGCCTCTGCCGACGCCTCGCTCATGCCCGGAATCGAGAGGCCCGCGAAGACACCGCCCGAGAGCTGGCCGGTGAGCGTCATCTCGTAGCCGTCGTCCGTCTTGGTCACCTTCATCTCGACCTCGGCGCCGCCCTGCAGCACCGTCGCGCCGATCTTCCCGCCGACGCCGATGGTGACGGAGTCGCCGGTCGAGTTGAGGCTCGCGAGCTGCCCGTCGATGTTCAGCGCGTCGGCCGCGAGCTCACGGGCGTGGTCGCCGACCCAGTTGAGCGCGGAGCCCGCCAGCTTGAGCCCGTTCTCGGCGGCGTACTCGGCGGCCTCCATCACCTGCTCCTTCGTGAAGTTCGCCGCGTCGCCGGCCAGCTCGACGGTGCCCTTCGCGACGTCGACGGCCATCTCTCCGGCTTTGCCGACGACCTTCATCACGCCGTCGGCTGCGTCGCCGACGAAGCCCACCACCGCGCCCGTCGCGTCACCGACCGCGCCGAGCACGTCGCCGCCAAAGTCCACGGCGTCTTCGAAGCGGTCCTTCGCCCAGCCCAGGAAGCCCTCGTTGCGGTCGAACAGCTCGTCCTTCGCCTCGTTCTTGCCGTAGGCCTCGAGCCGCGAGCCGAGGGCCGCCATCAGCTCTGGCGTGCCGCCGTTGTCGAGGTGATCGTAGAAGCCGTCGTCGACGTGCATCAGCTCGTTGTCGTCGGGGAGCTTCTTCGCGAGCTGGTCGGCGATGAGGAACGAGCCGATGGGCCCGGCCTTGGTGGCCACGTCAGAGAGCGCGCGCACGGTGTTCTTCACGGCCTCCTTGTCGGCGCCACCGGTGAAGGCGTCGTCGCGCGCGTTCTGGTCGAGCACCGTGGTGACCTTGTCGAGCGTCGGGGCGGCCGCGCGAATCAGCGCGTTGGTGTACGCCGGGTCGGTCGACTCGTTCGTGAGGGTGCGGAGCTTCTGGCTCGCCGCGTTCGCTGCCTCGGCCTCGGAGCGCCCGCTCGCGCGCGAGTCATCCCAGGCCTTCTGCACCTCCCTGGCGCCAGCGGCGGCGCGCTGCTCGGGCGTTGGCGGAGCCTGCACGGCAGCGGCGGCGCCCGCGGTCGCGCCCTGAAGCGCGCTCTGCGACGCGATGGGACCGCCCTTCGCCTGAACGGCGCGCAGCTCGGTGAGCGACATCGTGCGGCCAGCCGTCGGGGCGCTCGGAGGCGGCGTGCCCAGGCCATCACCCATTCGTGCGCGCAGCGAGCGGCCGAGGCCCTGCGAGAGCTCGTCCTTGCCGAGTGACTGGCGAACCCCGGAGGCGGTCGGCTTGTTGCCGGCGGCTTTGACGAGCGAGGCCTTGTTCGACGCGTTCTTCTGCGCAGCCGCCGCAGCGGCCTTCTGCGCAGCGGCTTGCGCGGCCTTCTTCGCCGCAGCTTCGGCCGCCTTCTTGGCAGCGAGTTCAGCGGCTCGTCGTGCGGCAGCAGCAGCAGCAGCGGCGGCTCGGGCGGCGTCGGAAATGGCGCTCATGGGGACTCCTCGGAAAGCGAAGGGGACACCTTCTCATCGGCCGAGAACGCGCTCGCGTCGTCGGCAAGAACGTCAGAGGCAGTGACAAGAGTGAGGGAATTTCGACGCTGGCGACAGCGCGCAGCCACCGCTGTCGCCCTCGGGTGACGGTCGATCAGCGACGCGACACCACTTCGGCACACAGGCGCCGACAGTGACTCCTTCGCTTGAGCCATCGCGTCGCGCGACGAAGAGGTGACTCAGCAGAACGCCAGGTACGCCTGGCGCCGCGCTTCGAGGCGCGCCGCGAGCCCCGCGTGGGAGCTCCCGACGGCGTCGCCAATCTGCTTCGCCTCGTCGCGGTACGCCGCGCGCTTCTGGGGGCTCCAATGCCCCGGCGGCTGCTCCAGGTTGGTGATGCGGTCGGCGACCTTCACCAGCTGCACCTCGCGCGGCTGCTGCTGCAGGCGGCGGAGCGAGTCGCCCATCTGCTCCTTCTTCTCGAGCCGCTCGTCCTTCGTCAGCGCTTGAACGCCGTCGGCCACCGCGACGCCGAACCGCTTCAGGAGGGCGTCATGCGTCACGCCCGCGTCCTCCATCGAGTCGTGGAGCAGCGCGCACGTCACCGAGAGGTCGACATCGAAGTCTCGCGACTCGGCCCACGCCCTCAGCACCTCGCTCGCCACCTTCACCAGGTGCACCACGTACGGAGCGCCCGAGCCAGGCACCTTCTGGTCTCCATGTGCCTTCACTGCGAAGTCGAGTGTCCGGGCAAACGAGTCCTGGTTCCACATGGCTCACCCCTTCTGCGCGCGCCGGCCGAGCGCATCGTACGTGGCGTACTTGTAGGCTTCCGAGAGCGTCGGGTAGTTGAAGCAGGTGTTGATGAAGAGCTCAGCCTTCGCGTGGCTCATCAACGCGACGAGCCCGATGTGGACCAGCTCGGTGGCGCTCTCTCCGATGCAATGCACGCCCAGCAGCGTGAGGTCGTCGCGGCGGAACAGGAGCTTCAAGAAGCCCTCGGCCCCCACCATCTGGCCGCGCGCGTTGCTCGCGAAGTCGGAGCGGCCGACGACGTAGTCGACGCCCTTCGCGGTGAGGTCGCGCTCGGTCTCGCCCACCATCGACACCTCGGGGATGGTGTAGATGCCGTACGGAAACACGGGCGAGACGGCGGTCTTGTATTTGAGGTCGAAGAAGTGGACCACCGCGACGCGTGCCTGCTCCATCGACGTGGACGCGAGCGCGGGGAAGCCGATGACGTCTCCCACCGCGGCGATGTGCGGCACCTTCGTGGTGAACGTCACCGGGTCAACCGTCAGCTGGCCGCGCTTGTTGACCTCGAGGCCGGCGTGCTCCAACCCGAGGCCGCCCGTGTTGCCCTGGCGCCCGGCGCACACCAGCACGCAGTCGGCGTCGAGCGTGTTGCCCGAGTCGAGTGAGAGCCGCACGCCGTGCTCCAGCGTCTCGCAGCCCCACACCTGGGCCGGCATCCTGAACGCGACGTGGAGGGCCTGCATGCGCGACTTGAGCGCCTCGACGACGTCGTCATCCAGGAACCCGAGGATGTTGGGCCGCGGCTCGACGACCGTCACCTTCACGCCGAGCGTGGCGAAGAGGCAGGCATACTCACACCCGATGACACCGCCACCGACCACCACCATCGACTTCGGAATGTCGTGGATGCGGACGATCTCGTCCGAGTCGTAGACGCACGTGTGGTCGAACGGGAACTGCGGCGGCCGATGTGGGCTCGAGCCGGTCGCGATGAGCACGTGCTTCGCCGTGATGATCCTCGGCGTCGCGCCACCGTCGATGGCGATGGTGTGCGGGTCGACGAAGCGCGCGGCGCCATGAAACGTGCGAACGCGGTGACGCTCGAGGTTCGCGGAGATGCGCAGGCGCTCTTCGGTGACGACGGCCTCGAGGCGATAGAGGAAGTCATCGACCGACGCCTGCCGCGAGAGCGCGAGGTCGACGCCGTGCAGGCCGCGCTGCCGAAAGCCCGACAGGTACAGCGCCGTCTCGCGCAGCGTCTTCGAGGGCAGCGTGCCGGTGTTCACCATGGCGCCGCCGTGCACGGTCTCCTTCTCGATGAGCGCGACCGACTTTCCGAAGTACGCCGCCTGCACGGCGCCCTTCTCACCCGCGGCCCCACCACCGATGACGACCAGGTCGAATTCGTCCATGAGGCGAACGAGCGTAGCGCCGTCGAGCGACCCGGGGACGCCAAATCACCCCACCCCGGCTGGCGCTGCGTACCTACGTTCTGTAGATATGAAGTATGAGCAAACAGCCGGCCATCGGGAAGCTGTTCTGGACGGGCGGAAGCCAGGCCGTGCGCCTGCCCCGCGCGATGCGGCTCGAGGGCACCGCGGTCGTCATTCGTCGTGAGGGCAACACCTTGACGCTCGAGCCGCTCGCCGAGGGCGATTCCTGGAATGGCTTCTGGGAAGAGCTCAAGCCCCTCAAGTCGAAGCTGCGACGAGCGCGGCAAGGCAAGGCCGGGGTTCGAGACCCACTGTGAGCGCCCGGCTGCTGCTCGACACGAACGTCGTCATCGGCATCTTGAACCGGGACGAACGGCTCGCCGCGCCGCTCTCGAGGGTCGCGCCCTCCACCTTGAGAATCGGAGCCATCACCCTCGCCGAGCTGCGGTACGGCATCGCGAAGAGTCAGCAGCCGGTGGTCGCCACCGCAAACCTTCGAGCGTTCCTCGACCGTGTCGCCGTCGTGCCCTTCGACGAAGCGGCATGTACCGAATACGGCCAGCTTCGCGCGGCGCTCGAAAAACGCGGCACCATCATCGGCCCGCTCGACCTGCTGATCGCTGCCCAGGCGCTCTCCCAGCGGTGGACCCTCGTCACCAGCAACACCCGGGAGTTTCGGCGCGTGCCCGGGCTGAAGGTGGTCGACTGGCGAACGAGCTGAGGCGGGGCTTTCGTCAGCGGCCCACGGCAGTGACGTGCTCCATCAACTGGTCGAGCATGCGCCAGGTCGCGCCCCACACGACGTGGCGGCCCTCGCCCCAGACGTACACGGTGCGGTCTGCCTGGTAGATGAAACGTGACTCGCGGCGCAGGCGCCACAGCGGCGCTTCGAGCACCTCCGCGATCTCTCCCGCGTTCGGCGTCAGCGGCGCGTCGGCCGGCACCACGCCGACGAAGGGCGTCACCCAATACGAGGTGATGGTCGGCATCGCGCCCAGCATGCCCAACACCGAGACGTCGTCGGGCTCGAGGCCCAGCTCTTCTTTCGTCTCGCGCAGCGCGGTGTGGAGCGGCGTCACGTCACCAGCGTCGCGCGCACCTCCGGGGAACGAGATCTGCCCCGGGTGCTGGCGCAGCGTGAGGGGCCGCATGGTGAGGTACGCCCACGGCTCGCCGTCGCGCCAGAAGAGCGGCGCCAGCACGGCCGCTTCTCTGAGCGTGAGGCCGGGCGCCTCCATCACCTTCGAGGGCACGGTGCGCAGGCGCGTCTGCAGGCGGTCGAAGAAGCCACCGTCGTCGACTGCGGCGCGCGCTGCCGTCGTCACGGTGCGGAAGGCTCGAGGGCGATTCCCGCGTCGGGGCGCGTGCTCGGGGCCACGGCTCCGCCGCCGGGCTCCAACACGCCCGCAGACAGAAGGCCCAGCAGCGCCAACCCCATCACCACCCGGTACACCACGAACACCAGCGTCGAGCGGTTACGCAGGAACTGGAGCAGCCCCCAGATGGCCGCCAGCCCCGAGACGAACGACACCACGGTGCCGACCACCATCACGTCGACTCCGGGACCGTCGGTCGCCTCGAGCAGGTGCTTCAGCTCGAACACGCCGGCGAGCGTGGTGGCGGGAATCGACAAGAGGAACGAGTACCGCGCGGCGTCGGCGCGGGTGAAGCCGAGCGACAGGCCTCCCGTGATGGTGGTGCCCGAGCGCGAGGAGCCGGGAATGAGCGCGACGGCCTGCCACAGCCCGATGATGAGCCCGTCTTTGAGCGTCATCTCCTCGAGGGTGCGTTTGTGCGACGCCACGCGCTCGACGATGAAGAGCACCACCGCGAGCGCGATGAGCGAGGCCGAGATGACGTAGAGGCTGCGCAGCGACGTCTCGATGGTCTTCTTGAAGAGCAGCCCGCACACGCCAATCGGAATCGTGCCCAGGCCGACGAACCAGGCGAGCCGCGAGTCGAGCGTGCCGAAGGGCTGTCGGTCGATGACTCCCTTGAAGAAGGCGCGCGAAAGCTGCACCAGGTCCTTCGCGAAGTAGACGAGCACCGCGCCGACGGTGCCGAGCTGAATGACCGCCGAGTACGCGGCGCCCGGGTCCTTCCAGCCGAGCAGCGCAGGCACGATGCGCAGGTGCGCCGTCGACGAGATGGGCAGGAACTCGGTGATGCCCTGCACGAGCCCCAGGACGACGGCTTCGAGGGTGCTCACAACGAGGTGAGGCTCCACACGTCGCCGCCGAGCTCGGCCTTCTTGAGCTCCCACGCAGCGAGGACGTCGGCGGTGTGCGCGATATACTCGGCGCCCGCCTCGAAGCGGTGCTTCTTCGCGTACGCGGTGATGAACTCGCGCAAGACCGGCGAGAGGAAGTGCGTGGCGAGCACCACCTCACTGCCGTCGAGGTACTCGGTGAAGCGCAGCGCGAAACCCGACTGGTCGCTGCCGTTGGTCTCGATGCGAACCACGTCGGCCTTGACGTGAACCTCGCGCCCCTTCGGTGGGAGCTTGAGCTCGACCAGCAGCCGCGTGCCCATCTTCAGAAAGAAGCTCGACTCGAGGAACATGCCTCCGACGCTGATGTTCACCGTCGGGAGCGTCGCCTCGAAGACGCGTGATGGGTCGTCAGCCAGCGAGAGGCGCGCGCGCACCTCGAGGCTGGCGCGCGGGTAGCGCCGACGCGGGTCGGTGCTCAAGACCGGCGGCTTCTCGGTCACCGGCGTCTTGCCGGGCGCTGAAGGTGATTTGTTGAGCGACGAGAGCGCCGCGGTGCGGCCCAGCATCACGTCAGGTCGGGCGGCCATCGCGGCGGCGAGCGGCCTGGGCTCGGGGCGGCTCACCGTCATCGACACGGCAGGTCGCTCGGGGAGCCGGGCGCTGGGGCCGGGCTTCGACGGGCCCATCACCGCTCCGGCAGCTGTCAGTGACGACGGCGACGAGATCGGCCTCGCTGGCTCAGGCCTTCGCTCGGGCGCGGGCGGCTGCGTGATGACGGCAGGCCTCGACGCGACGACGGACTTCGACGCCACGACGGACTTCGTCGCGGTGAGCGCAGGCTTCGATGCGACGCCCGATTTCGACGTGAGGTCGGACTTCGACGTGAGGTCGGACTTCGACGTGATGTCGGACTTCGACGTGATGTCGGACTTCGACGTGACGTCGGACTTCGACGTGATGTCGGACTTCGACGTGATGTCGGACTTCGACGCGACGACGGACTTCGACGCGACGACGGGCTTCGACGCGACGCCTGATTTCGACGTGACGTCGGACTTCGACGCGACGACGGACTTCGACGCGACGGCTCGCTTCGACGCGACAACGGACTTCGACGGCGGAGGCGTCTTCTTCTCAGCCGACGACTGCGCAGCCGCGCGGCTCTTCACCTCACGCGCCAGCGACGCCGCAGAGACGTCGTCCTTTGCGCCGCGGGCCTTCACCTCGGCGCGCAGCGCAGAGACAGGCCCCGGCTTCGCATCGGGCGGCAACGGCCTCTTGCGGGTGTCGAGCGCCGCCGCCATCGCGGCGAGCGAGGCGCTCTTCGACTTCGATGCAGACCGGGCCATGTGGAACGTCCTTTCCCCAGCGCCCTTCAAGCAAACAGCCCCTCCCCGGTCTATCGGAGAAGGGCTGCGGGCGAATCAATCAGCGGGTGCTTCAGGCCGCCTTGATCTTCGCGCTTCCCACGGCGTCGCGGAGCGCGTCCTTCTTGTCCGTCTTCTCCCAGCTGAACTCCGGACGGCCGAAGTGACCGTACGCGGCGGTGCGCTGGTAGATGGGCTTGAGCAGATCGAGGTGCTCGATGATCTGGCGCGGCTTGAGGCCGAACACCTGGCGCACGGCGGCGCTGATGCGCCCCTCATCGACCTTCGAGGTGCCGAACGTCTCGACGAGCACGCTGACGGGCTCGGCGACGCCGATGGCGTACGAGATCTGCACTTCGCAGCGGTCGGCGAGGCCAGCGGCCACGACGTTCTTGGCGATGTACCGGCCCATGTACGCGGCCGAGCGGTCGACCTTCGAGGGGTCCTTGCCCGAGAACGCGCCGCCGCCGTGACGGCCCATGCCGCCGTAGGTGTCGACGATGATCTTGCGGCCCGTGACGCCCGAGTCGCCCATGGGGCCACCGATCACGAACCGGCCCGTCGGGTTGATGAAGAACTTGGTCTTCTTGTCGACGAGCTTGGCCGGCAGGGACGCGCGAATCACCTCGTCCATGATGACTTCCTTGATCTTCTTGTTCGACACCTCTTCGGCGTGCTGGGTCGAGAGCACCACGGCGTCGATACGAACCGGCTTGCCGTTCTTGTACTCGAAGGTGACCTGCGACTTGCCGTCGGGGCGAATCCAGTCGTGCTTCTTGCGGCGAACGTCGGCGAGCTTCTTCGTGAGCGCGTGCGCGTAGTGGATCGGCGCCGGCATCAGCACGTCGGTCTCGTTGCAGGCGTAGCCGAACATCATTCCCTGGTCGCCGGCGCCCTGCTCCTTCTTCGAGCCCTCGTCGACGCCCCGCGCGATGTCCTGCGACTGGCCTTCGATGGCGACCATGACGCCACAGGTGTGGCCGTCGTAGCCCATGGCCGAGTCGGTGTAGCCGATGCGCGTGATGGTGTTGCGCACGATGCGGGGAATGTCGATCCACGCGGTGGTCGTCACCTCGCCAGCGACGATGGCGATGCCGGTCTTGACCAGGGTCTCGACGGCGATGCGGGCGTGCGGGTCCTTCTCGATGAGCGCGTCGACCACGCCGTCGCTGATCTGGTCACAGATCTTGTCCGGGTGGCCTTCGGTCACGGATTCAGAGGTGAAGAGGTAGTCCTTGGGCATGGTCAGGGTCTTCGTGTGAGGGTGAATGGGAATGCTCTCGACGCGCGGGGCTCTACCGCGCAGCGTCAAAGGGGTCAACGCGCAGCAACGAAACAGATCATTGGGCGGCCGGGTCGGGCACGAGGCTGATGTCGATGGTCTTGCGCTCTCCGTCGGCGATCGAGAACCGCTCCGACTGGGGGCGATAGCCGATGGCCCGCACCTCGAACTCGTGGTCGCCCTTCGGCAGCGGGGGTGAGGCTCCCGAGCCCCCGTCGAGCACCACCTCGCGGCCGTTGACGGTGACGACGGCCTCGGCGGGAACCACCGAGAACAGCAGCTGCCCCTCGCGGCTCAGGAGCGAGACGTCGAGGGTGCTCTGTTGGCGGCCCGTGACGACGGCTGCGACGGTCGTCGGGAGCGAGTCGGGGTGCTCGAGGACCAGCTCGTGCCGGCCTTCGGGCAGGTTTGACAGCGCGGCGGGCGTGCGGAACTGCACGGCCATGCCATCGAGCCGAATCGAGGCTCCGGGCGGCTGCGACCGGACGAGGAGCGTGCCACGGGGAATGGCGGCGGGCCTTCCTTTTCGCCACCACACGCCGCCGAGCCCGAGGGCGACCACGGCGGCAGCGATCGCGAAGGGCCACATCGACCGGGCGGGTGGTGGCGGGCGGGGCGGGGGCGTTCGTTTCGTCGCGAGGAGCGCGGGCTGCGTCTCGGCGGCTTCATCGGGCAACCGCAGCGGCGCGCTCACCGGCTCATCTGGCGCGGAGACCCCGGGGTCGGTGGGCAGGTCCGGCGGGAGCTCGAGCGGCACCGGCAGCACCGTTGGCGCCATCGGCGTGCGACGCGCCTCGGCGGGGATCGTCTGACCGATGGCGACGACGGTCTTCTGCATGCGCGACGCCTCGTCGAGCGCCGCGACCAGGTTGACGCCCTTCTCGAAGTACGACCTCAGCTCCGACGTCGACGCGCTGACGAGGCGGCCCATCAACGACGCGTGCGCCTGAAAGTCGTTGCCGAAGTGCTGGCGAACGAACGCCGCGAGCGCAGGGCGCTGGTCCTCCCGCGGCATGACGGCCCGAAGTGCCGCGGCCACCTCGGTCATCGACGCGAAGCGGTCTTCCCGCAGGGGAGATGTCATCTTCCGGAACACGAAGTCGACCGCGGAGGGCACGTCGGGCCGTTGCTCGATCAGCACGGGCCGCCGACCTTCCATGATGGCGTGAATGACGGCCAGCTCGTTGTCTCCGGTGAACAACGGCCGCAGCGCGAGGCTCTCGTAGAGCGCAGCGCCGAGCGAGAACTGGTCGACGCGGCCGTCGCCCGGCAGCTGCTGAATGAGCTCGGGCGCGAGGTAGCGGGCCTTGCCCTTGAGCATGCCGGTGCTGGTGCGAGTGCGGCGCTCCTCGGCGCGGGCGATGCCGAAGTCGAGCACCTTCACCACGCCGTCGAAGGTGAGGAAGATGTTCGAGGGCGTCAGGTCGCGGTGCACGAGGTTGAGCGGCTTGCCGTCGGCGCCCTTCACCGCGTGCGCGTAGGCCATGCCTTCGGCGCTCGAGATGATGACCTGCACTGCGAGCGGCCACGGCATCTGCGCGCCGACCGAGACGAGGCGCTCGATGACCAGGTCGAGGTCGAAGCCGGCCAGGTACTCGAGCACCAGGAACGGCCCCTCGCGGCTGCTCCCGCGGTCGAGCGCGCGCACGACGTTCGGGTGGGCCAGCCGCATCGCGAGGTCGGCCTCGTCGAGGAACATCGAGACGTGTTCCTTCTGCGAGCGCAGGTTCGGCAGCAGCTGCTTCACCACGCAGAGGCGGGGCGGCGAGCTCTTCGAGTCGCGGGCGAGGAACACGTCAGCCATGCCGCCTTCGGCCAGCTTCTTGATGAAGACGTATCGCTCCCGCTCGTCGGCCACGGTGCGGAAGAGACCATCGCTGTCTCGTCAACTCAACGACTTCACTTTGATTGATGGGAGGCGATGCTCATTGCGGGGTTGGCGCAGACGTGAAGAATGCGCGCACCCTGTCGTCGGAGCCCTCATGAACCGCACTCTCGTCACCCTCGCCGCGCTCGTCGTCTCGCTCCCTGCCCTCGCTGGCCCCAAAGAAGACGTCTCGAAGCCGCTGAAGGTCATCGTGAACTCCGTGCGCTACGGGAAGGACCTGGCCGCGCTCAAGCTCTTCGCCGGTGAGGAGCAGGGGAAGTTCCTGCTCGGTGACGACTGGGCGAAGGGCACCGACGCGCAGCGCAAGGAGTTCGTCGAGCAGTTCCACCTGCTGTTCGGGAAGATTGCGTTCCCGAAGATTCGCACGAGCTTCGAGAACCTCGACAGCGTCACCTATGAGGACCCGACGGTGACGGGCGATCGTGCGTCGATCGGCTCGATGATTCTGATCAACCACCCGCTGAAGAAGCAGGAGCTGAAGGTGAAGTACGAGGTGGTGAAGCAGGGCGCCGGCTACAAGGTCATCGACGTGTCGGTGCTCGGCGACTCGATGCTCACGGGCATTCGCGACGACCAGATTCGCCCCATCATGAAGGATGGCGGGTGGGACAACCTGCTCAAGTTGATGAAGGAGAAGAACGCGGAGCTCAAGGGCGTGGTCCTGAAGTGACGCCGTGCGGAAAGCGCTGACCCGAGCGGTTTGCTCCGTCGTCAGGCTCGGTTAGGGTTCACGGCTGCGGTTGGGGATCAGCCAGCGCTGGTCCGGCAACGAAGACGCAGCCACACCACATCAGTCTGGGGAGACCACCATATGAAGAGAATCGCATTGATTGCCTTGAGCACGCTTGGCCTCGTCGCTTGCGGAGGGACCGCGAAGATCGGTGGCGGGAAGGAAGGCGCCGCGCAGGCCTTCTTCGCCGCGTCAGGTGCGTCGGCAGCCGGCGCCAACCGCTCGGCCTCGCCCCTCGACATCGCGAAGAGCCTGACCTGGAGCTGCCCCGAGGGCGGCGAAGCGTCGCTCACGGGCTTCGCGGTGAGCGTGAATACGGGTGGCGGAACCGGCGCGTCGGTGAACCAGTCGTTCACCATCAAGTACAGCAACTGCGGGGCAGCCAAGAGCGACGCGGGCGTCGCCGTCTACAACGGCACCTTCACGGTGACGCAGGTGGTGATTACCGACGCGAACGGCGTCAGCGTCGACCAGACGTTCAAGGGCCGCGTCGAGGTGCAGGGCGCGTTCAACGACTTCATCGAGGCTGACGTGAAGCAGCAGGTCTCGGTCAACGCGCTGGTCAGCACTGGCGGCACGGTGAGCATGAAGCTGATCGGCACCATCAAGACCTCGGAAGGCACGCACACGTTCAACGAAGACGTGAACGTGTCGGGCCGCGGGAAGATCGCCGTCGCGGTGGCGGCCTCGAAGTAACTGCGCTCCTCGCTGGTCCCGACGCCCTGGCCCTCTTCACGAGCGCCGGGGCGTCGTCGTTTGTGTGCCCAGCACGGGCGTGGATAGGAGGTGGAAGTCCTCTCGGGAGCAGGTCGAAGCGACCGACACGAACCGCAAGGCGACAAGCCGGGAAACCGGTCC
>JALHMW010000049.1 GCA_022843845.1 Archangium sp. | reverse complement strand
CGCTGCCACCACCGGCGCTGCCGCCGCCCGCGCTGCCGCCGCCGGGCCCCGAGCTCAAGCACCGGCCGCCGACCGCGAGCGGGGTGCACGTCTGGCCGAGGGTGCACGCGACGCAGCTCGAGCCGCTGCTGCCACACGCGCCGTCGCTGCGGCCCGTGAAGCATTGACCGCCGCTCGCGCAGCACCCGGGGCAGTTGCTGGAGTTGCACGCCGTGACGCCGCCGGCCGTGCCTCCGCCCGCCGTGGAGCCTCCACCCGTCGAGCCACCGCCGGTGCCGCCAAAACCGCCGCCCGTCGCGTTGCCCGCGCCGGAGCCCGTCGTCGAGCACGCCCCCGACAAGCACGTCTGCCCCAGGCCGCAGGTGCTGCACATCGACGCGCGCGTTCCACACGCCGAGTTGTCGAAGCCCGAGCGGCACTCACCGGTGGTGTCACAGCACCCGGTGCAGGTGGTGGCGTTGCAGGTGCGCGTCGGGCCGCACGATGACGCGAGCACCGCGCCGCACAGCAGACCGAAGGCGAGAGGAACAATGAGTCGGTTCACCGAACACTCCTGCAGGTAGAAATGAGACGGGCGGCCGGAGTCGCCTCCAGCCGCCCGCACGACGGTCAGCTGCGGGTCGTCGTTACTGGCACATGCCCGACGACATGTTGCAGGTGCGCGGGAAGGTACAGGTCGCGCAGACGCCACCATTGACGCCACAGGCCGTGAGCAGCGGGGGCAGGCCCTGACCGATGCCGACGCACGTGCCGAGGGCGGTGAGGCAGCACTCGGTCGGCGCACACAACATCGTCACGCCATCGCAGCCCATGGGGAAGAGACCGCCGTCGAGGCCCGGGAAGCCACCGCCAGCGCCGCCGCCGCCCGTGTTGCCGCCGACGCACTGTCCGATGCCTGCGTCATTCGTCGCGCACATGTTCGACGGGCACTGGGAGCAGAGCGATGCGCCCACTCCCTGGCCGCACTGCTGACCGCTCTGGGCGGCGGGCTCAACGCACATGCCCGAACCCTGGTCGCAGCAGCCGTTCGCGCAGTTGGTGGCGTTGCAGCCCGACATGTTGCCGGTGCAGATCTGATTGGTGCAGGCGCCGTTCGACACGGTGCAGTTGGCGCAGAAGTCACCGCTCTTGCCGCAGAGGTTGTCGGTGGAGCCCATCTCGCAGCGGCCGGTCGCGAGGTCGACGCAGCCGGGGCACGCCGTGCAGGCGCCCGCGACACACGTCTGACGGCTCGGGCACGCCATGCAGGCCGCGCCGCCGGTGCCGCATCGCGCGGTCGTTCCGGGGTTCTGGCACGAGCCGGTCGCGGTGCAGCAGCCGTTGGGGCAGTTCTGCGCGTTGCACGTCGCCGCGCCGCCGCCCGTGCCGCCGCCAGCCGAACCGCCGGCCGTGCTGCCGCCCGCCGAACCGCCGCCGGTGCTGCCGCCCGCCGTGCCGCCACCCGTCGAGCCGCCCGAGAGACAACGCCCGCCGGTGCCCGCGTCGGAGCCCGAGGTGGAGGCGACACACGTCTGACCCATCGCGCACGCCATGCAGGTCGTCCCGGCGTTTCCGCACGCGACGTCAGCGAGACCGGTGAAACACTGCGCGCTCTCGTCGCAGCACCCGGGACAGTTGGAGGCGTTGCAGGTGACGGGTCGCCTCACCGGACCGCAGCCGGGCGTCACCGCAGCAACACCACCGACGAGGACACCAAGGACGAGCGCCTTCCAGACAGCAGCGGACAGCTTCATGTGTCGTTTCTCCCATTGAGGTGGCGACTGGGCGCCTTCCTCACCTGCACGGCCGCAGAAGCCGAACGTCTACACAGCCTCCGCGCACCCCACAAGTCCGCCAACATGAACACCGACCAAGTCCCTGTCCACAGGCGGTGACACCTCGCGTTGTCGCACCTGTTGATCTCTGACGCACACCTGCGCATCTTCCGGCCCCGCTTCAGGCCGGAGCGCACACTCCCGTGCACAGGTGAGGTCCTTGTCATGCTTCGAACCCCGTCAACGCACACCCTCTTCGGGGGGTTGTTCCTCGCGCTCACGCTTGCTGGCTGCAACTGTGGTGGGCCGAACATCACCACGCGGTTCGGCAACCTGCAGGTCGTCTGGAAAGACGGCGTCACCGGTGATGTGATCACCTCGCGCGACGCGACCTACGACTTCGGCACGCTGCTCGTCGGTGAGACGAAGCCGTTGATCATGACCGTGCGCAACGACGGCGAGGGCCGGTTGACGCTCAACTCGCTCGAGCGCACCGAAGGTGACGCGGTCTCGATCGCGCCGAACACCGAAGCGGGGGCGCCGTTCTTCGTCGACTTCCAGCCCGACACCGAGATTCAGGTCGGTGGCACGGCCGAGTTCCGCATGACGTTCAGCCCGACGGCGTTGCAGGGCGGCTTCCTCTCGAAGCTGAAGCTCGTCTCGTCAGGCACACGCTCGGAGGACTCCGAGGCCGTCATTACCCTGAAGGCGCAGGGCGAGAAGGGCGCGTGCGAGCTGCCCAACCTCATCGACTTTGGCAACGTGCCCGTCGGAGAGACGCTCTCGTACGTGGTCGAGTTCAAGAACACGACGAACGTCACCGCGCAGGGTGAAGCCGGCGCCATCACGGGCGCCGACGCTGCGGCCTTCGGGTACAAGAACGCGGGCCTCCCCGGCCTCGTCACGGTGCAGCCGATGTCGACGTTCAACGTCGAGATCACGTTCACCCCGACCGAGAAGCGCGAGTACCAGGCGCGCGTCATTCTCCGCGGCGCCGGTGGCTGCCCCCCTGTCGACACCGTCATTCGCGCCGTCGGCAGCGACGACGTGCTCACGTGGACGCCAGACCGCCTCAACTTCGGCCTCGTCTCGCCGGGCTTCGAGTCGGTGAAAGACGTCGTCTTCACCAACACCTCGAACGTGCCCATCACCCTGACGGCGGTGACGGCGTCGATGCCGACCGACTACTTCCACCGCGTGGCGCCTGGCGCCGACGCGACGACGTTCACCGTGCCGGGCCGCGGCGTACCGACCAGGATGAAGGTCGCCTGCAGCCCCTCGGGGCTCGGCGCGCGGCCTCCGTCGACGCTGCGCTTCAACACCGGCCTCAACAAGACGCCGATGGGCACCATCACGCTCGAGTGCATCGGCGGCGGGCCGAAGATTCGCGTGACGCCGCGCCCCAACGTCGCCTTCGGTCGCGTCGGCTACTTCGCCGGCAACACGACCTTCCAGGTGAACCGCCGCGTCAACGTGCAGAACGTCGGCGTGCCGCCCCGCATGCCGGACCCGAGCTTCAACCTCTTCCTCGGCGCCGTCGACATGACGACCGGCATGGTCGGTCAGCTGCCCCTGTTCGAGCTCACGCCGAAGAACGCCATCACCGAGATGGATGAGTTCTCGGTCAGCCTCTTCAGCAACTACGACCCGATGACGGGCATCGCGCCGGTGGCCGGCCAGAACTCGCTCGACCTCGTGGTGACGCTGCGCCCGAAGTCGGTGGGCCGCAAAGAGGCCGAGCTCATCATCTATTCGAACGACGGCTCGGACCCCGAGGTGAAGCTGCAGGTGACGGCCGACGTGGAAGACCTGCCGCCCTGCAACTACCGGGTGACGCCGATGACGGCGAACTTCGGCCTGGTGACGCCGGGCACCACGAAGGACCTGCCCATCACCATCACCAACCTGGGCACGGCCGCGGGCGACAAGTGTTTCCTCTCGGGCATCGACCTCGCCGCCGGCAGTCACCCTGCGTACACGCTCGTCGGTGGGCCGGTGGCCGAGAAGGAGCTGTTGCCGCAGGAGTCGTGGCAGGTGGTGGTGCGCGTGGCGCCGCCCGGCCCGGTGCCGACGACCATCACCACGCTGACGGGTGAGCTGCAGTTCAACGTCACCTCGCAGACCAACCCGCAGGCCCGGGTGCCGCTCCGCACCTCGGTCGGCCCGTCGTGTCTCGCGGTGACGCCTGACCCGCTCGACTTCGGCACCGTGAAGTACGTCGCGCCGCCGGGCATGCGCTGCTCCAGCGCGCCCCGCACCCTCACCGTGTACAACGTGTGCAGCTCGCCGGTGACGCTGCGCAGCTTCGCGCTCCAGGCCGCGGGCGGTCAGCAGGCCGGCGGCCCCAACTGCGCTGGAGGCATGGCGTGCCCCGAGTTCTTCGTCACGCAGACGCCGATGATTCCCACCAACGGCTTGGCGCTCAACCCCGGCCAGCTCGTCACCTTCCAGGCGCGCTACTCACCCATCGACGTCGGGGCCGATACGGGCGCCGTCAGCATCGACGTGCTCCAGAGCGGGCAGACCGTCACCTACCTCGTGGGCATGCAGGGTCGTGGTGACCCGAGCGGGCTGCAGACCGACACCTTCATGCAGGACACGCAGCCGAAGGCCGACATTCTGCTCGTCATCGACGACTCGTGCTCGATGGGTGACAAGCAGCAGAGCCTCTCGACGAACTTCGGCTCGTTCATTCAGTACGCGGCGTCGGCCGGGGTCGACTACCAGATCGGCATCATCACCACGACGACGAACGCGAACCAGTGTCCGCCTCCACCGTTCCCCTGCATCATGCCGAGTACGCCTGGCGATGGCGTGCTGCGGACGATTCGCGCTGGCCAGCCGAACCAGATCGGGCCGATTCTGCGCTCGAACACGCCGAACGTGGGGCAGGCGTTCCAGCAGCTGGTGAACGTCGGCACCGATGGCTCGGGCACGGAAGAGGCGCTCGCCACGTCGGTGCTGGCGTTGACCCCGCCGAGGATCGTCACCGAGAACGCAGGCTTCCTGCGCACCGACGCCAACCTCGCCATCGTCATCGTCTCGGATGCCGGCGATCAGTCGAACCAGCCGCTGAGCTACTACGAGAACCGGCTCATCAACGTGAAGGGCTTCAACCGGCTCTCGATGTTCACGTTGAGCGCGATCGGCCCGTTCCTCTCGAGCGCGCCGGGCAGCTGCACCTATGACGGCGGCGGTGACCCGCAGCGCTACGCGGCGCTCGTGACCCGCACCGGTGGTGTCCGTGAAGAGATCTGCACCAACAACTGGGCGACGGCGCTCCAGGGGCTGGGCCGCACGGCGTTCGGCTTCCGCACCATGTTCTTCCTCGGCACCTCGCCCGACCTCACCGGTGGGCGCATGCTCAACGTGCAGATCAACAACATGCCGGTCGCGGGTGGCGGCGCCTGCATGAACGGCGCGCCCGCATCCGGGGCCTGGTGCTACGACGCGGCCGCCAACGCGGTGCGCTTCACCGCGATGACGACTCCCGCGGCCGGCCAGACGTTGACGGTGCAGTACGAGACCGCCTGCTTCTGAAGCCACCTCGCGCTGACTGACTGGCGGCCCGCGCTCCCTGATGGATGGCGGGCCGTTTCAGTTTTGTACGCGGCGGGAGGCGCACGAGTTCCCGAGTGATGAGCTCATCGCGTTGCGTCACCGTGCCGAGGCGGGGCGCGCCGCTCGAGAAGCAGGCGACGAGACCGACTCGCTCGTCGAGGTGTTCCGAGGCGACGTCGGCTGCTGCCGCTTGAAGCGCCACTCATGGCTGGCCGGCCATCGCGTCACGTCTCGACGCGAAGCTCAGCGCATCGCGCCTCGACGCAGCTCACCGACGGCGGGCGCGACCCAGCGAGAGCTGACGCTCGAGGAACGCGCGCAGGTCCTTCCCCGCAGCGGCGAGCTGCTGCGGAATGAACGACGCCTTCGTCAGGCCGGGCAGGGTGTTGATCTCGAGGAACACGGGGCCCGCGTCGGTGAGGATCATGTCGGTGCGCGAGTAGCCGCTGCAGCCGACGGTGGTGTGCGCCAGCACGCCGAGCGTCTGCGCCACCTGCCGCTCCACCTCGGTGATGGGCGCCGGGGTCAGCTCCTCGGTGCCTTTGCCGAGGTATTTGCCCGCGTAGTCGAACGCTCCACCGGGAATGAGCCGCACCTCGGAGACGGGCAGGGCGACCGGTCCTCCGGGCTCGTCCACCACGCCGACGGTCAGCTCGCGGCCGGTGATGAACGCCTCGGCGAGGTAGCGCAGGCCCAGCCCGGCGAGGGTCTTCGCCGCGGCAGGCACCTCGTCGATCGAGGTGAGGTGCACCAGCCCGACGCTCGAGCCATCGGCCACGGGCTTGAGCACCCAGCGCGGCGCACGAGTGAAGAGCGCGCGGAGCTTCGGCTCCAGCGTCGCGGCGTCTGCGGGCTCGAGCACCTCTGCCGGAGCGAGCCGCGCGCCCTTCGCGCCCAGCAGCGACCTGGTGATGGCCTTGTCGAAGGCCCGTGCGCTCGAGGCCGCGTCGGAGCCCGTGTACCCGACGCCTCGCGTCTCGAAGCGCGCCTGCAGCGTGCCGTTCTCGCCTTCACCGCCGTGCAGCGCGAAGAGAAAGACGAGCGCCTTCGAGCCCGGCGCGTCGAGCGCGGCGTCGATGGACGGAAAGACTGCGGGCGTGCTCGGCGTGAACTCATGCTCGAACGGCCGCTGATGGGCCGCGAGCTCGGCGCGACTGACGAGGTGAACGGCTCCGGCTCGGGTCAAGAACCAGAGCGCCGCGTCAGGGAGCAGCGACGAAACGTTCTGCGCAGAGGCGACCGAGACGAGGCGCTCGGATGAGCTGCCACCGAAGAGGATGACGACATCTGAAGACATGCCCGCCGTGTAGCGCGGAACCAGCGACCTGTTGAAGCACGTGGCGCAGGCGCGCGGCCGATCGGGCCGATGGGTCTCGAGGAGCGTGCGGCTGCTCAGAAGAACGCCACGCCAGCGCCCACGACGCCCGTCACCTGCGGCACCTCGGTGCAACACGAGCCCGGCAACGCGCGGTACCGCACCTCGGCCTCGAGGAAGAAGTGCTTGCCGAAGAAGATGTTGACGCCACCTGCGCCCACCACGCCGACCGTCAGCGCGTTCGGCCGCGAGTCGACCATGGTGCCTGACAGGCTCGCCGAGAGGTACGGCTTCACCGACCAGTCGGCGCCGGCCAGCCACACCTTGGCGCCGATGACGTCGAACGAGCGGCTGTCGTTGCGGAGCTCGACGTCACTGCGCAGCGCGAACCAGCGAGACAGCCGCGCCTCGAGGCCGGCCGAGTGCGTGAAGCGCGCGCCGCTGAAGCCCACCGCGCCAGGCGACGAGGTGAAGATGCCCGAGAGGCCCGGCGTGTACTTGATGCCGATGAGCGCTGGCCGCTCGAGCGCAGACGCCGTCACGGTGCGCGTCACCACGCGCGGCGGCTGCGGCTGCACCACCACCACCGGCGGAGGCGGCGCGATGTACACCGGCGCGGCCTGCACCATCGGCGGCGGCGCCATCACCACGGGCGGCTGTTGATAGATGACCTGCGGCTGCACGTAGACGGGCGGCGGAGCGACGATGACTCGCCGCCTCGCGTGGTGGTGCACGCCGAAGCCGAAGCTCAAGGTCGAGCTGGACCCGAACAGGTTGAGCTCCACGTGGCTCTGTGCGCTCGCGGCGCCCGACACCAACAGCACTGCGCTCACCACTGCCGCCTGCAACGCACGCATGGGCCGCTCCTGAAGTGGGCGCACATCGCCCTCGAGCCGTTCGTTGCCGCTGGTGCGGAAGCTGATCTGCCATTCGGGCTCCTTCGGCCTGCCTGCATTCAGCCCGTCATGAGTTCGCGGGGTTGTGTACCCTCACCTTGTGGACGCCATCAAAGCCGCCATCCTCGACGTGCCCGACTTCCCCCGGAAGGGCATCGTCTTCCGCGACATCACGCCGGTGCTCTCGAACCCCGCCCTCTTCGCGCGGTCGCTGGAGCGCATGAGCTCCCAGGTCGACTGGGCAGGCCTCGACGTGGTGGTGGGCGTCGAGTCTCGCGGCTTCATCTTCGGCGCGGCGCTCGCGGCGAAACATGGCAAGGGCTTCGTGCCGATGCGCAAGGCAGGCAAGCTGCCGCCCCCGGTGCACGGGCACTCGTACACGCTCGAGTATGGTGAGGCGACGCTCGAGCTGAAGGACGGAAAGGGCCGCGCGCTCCTCGTCGACGACGTGCTGGCGACGGGCGGAACGCTCGAGGCGGCGCTGACGCTCTGCAACCGCGCTGGCTTCGACGTCGTCGACATCTCGGTGCTCATCAACCTCACCTTCCTCAACCACTTCACCTTCAACGGCCGTGGCGTGCGGTCGGCCATCGACTACTGACGCATGCGACCCGGCGACGTGCTGCTGGTGGTGGCGCTCCTCGAAGAGGTGCAAGACGTCTTCGCCACGTCAGGCGCGAGGGTGGTGCGCTGTGGCGTCGGCAAGTTGAACGCCGGCTACGCGACGCTCAAGGCGCTCACCACGCAGCGCCCACGGCTCGTCCTCAACGTAGGCACCGCAGGGAGCCCGACGTTTCCCACCCACGCCCTCATCGAGTGCACGCGCTTCGTGCAGCGAGACATCGACGCGAGCCCGCTCGGGTTTCCTCGCGGCACCACGCCGTTCGACGAGACCCCGCACGTGCTCGAGGTGCCGCGGCGCTTCCTCGACTTGCCGGAAGGCATCTGCGGCACAGGAGACAACTTCGAGACGACGCTGCTCCCGCACTCCGAGCCTGCGGGCCACCCGGTGCACCTGCCGCGGCCCACCGTCATCGACATGGAGGCCTTCGCCATCGCCAAGGTCTGCGCCCTCGAAGGCGTGCCGTTCTGTTCGTTGAAGTACGTCACCGACGGGAGCGACTCCAACGCGTCGAGCGACTGGGCGGCGAACCTGCCCCGCGCGGCCGCGAGGTTTCGTGAGGCGTTCGACCGATTGGCCCGCTGAGGAAAAAAACGGCGCGCCGACTTCACCCCCGCGGGAAGCCGGCGCGCCCTGGTCGCACCAAACACAGGGTGCTTTCCGACGCGTTGACTCTCCAAGCTCCGTACCAACGCCACACCTGGCGCTAAGTCGTTGAAACGGCACCTCGACGGGGGGGCCCCAGCGCAACTTCTGCGAAAGGCGTCAGCCAAGCTGACCAACCTGCGCCGTCATTCCGACGAGGGCCGCGGCCTCAGAGAAGGGCGTGAAAGCGGTCGGGAAACACTTTAGAAGGGCGTCCTCCCGCCGTATTGGGGCGTCGTCTAAGGGTAGGACATCAGACTTTGACTCTGAGTATCGTGGTTCAAATCCACGCGCCCCAGCTCCTTCCTCCGCTCGCTGTTCGAGCGTGCTCGCAACGCACCGCGTGCCTTTCGCTGCTTTCGTACCTTTCCCTGCTTTTCCTTCGGTGACGGCGCGAGCAGACCCGCTACACTCCCTCGTGAGTCGCGCTTCACGCCTTCACGAAGGTCGTTCGATGGGGGAAGCAGATGGCAGCGGGGAAGGAGCTCCAGCTCGTCGCGGTTGGCTCGGTGCCTGCGGCAGCGCTGCGAGATCTCGAAGCGTCGATTCAGCAGGTGCTCACCATCGGCACCTACCTCGGGAAGGTGAACCTCGGCACACCGAGCTACGCCTTCAACAAGGACCGCAACCAGTACCACACCACGGCCATCATGCGCCGGCTCCTCACCATCAAAGACCCCGGGGCCACGCACGTGATGGGCGTCACCGACGGCGACCTCTTCACGCCCGACACGCCCTTCGTCTTCGGAGAGGCCGACCGCGATTCCCACGTCGCGGTGCTCTCGCTCTTCCGCATCAAGGGTGAGTCCGAGACGGCGCGGCGTCGCATCTACGTCGAGGCCGTTCATCAGGCCGGGCACCTCGTCGGGCTCTCGTACTGCGAAGATCCGCGCTGCATCATGTCGCTGGCGACGAGCCTGGCTGAGGCCGACCGGCGGCAGATGCAGCTGTGCAACAACTGCCGCAACGAGCTGGTCCGTATTCGGCGCGTGTGACGCGGCTGGAGCGACTCTTGCGTCTGGCCCCGAACATGAACATGTGTCGCCTGTGGTGCGTCAGCGCGGCGCGGCCGTGAGTCTTCTCGGGAGCTTCCATCGATGCGTCGTTCACTGTGGTGTGTCATTGCTGTCGCGGCGCTCGTATTGGAGTTTCAAGGCTGCTCCCTGCTGGGCGGTGGCGGTGGCGGTGGTGGCACGGGCGGCGGTTCGGCCTCGTCCTTCACGGGCGGGTTCGCGACGGTTCGCAAAGACGACCGCAACCTGTTCCTCACCGATGAGCGCGACGTGAACTCGCCGGTGCAGCTCACCTCGACGGGCGGCGTGTCGATGCCGTCATTCTCTCGCGACGGCCGGCAGGTGGTGTTCGCGCGCAAGGCCGGGACGGACAGCGAGCTGCTCCTGGTGCCGGTCACGGGCGGCACGCCGTCCACACTGGTGAGGAGCTCACCGACGCAGCAGAACCTGCGCACGCCGGTGTTCTCACCTGACGGTCAACGAATCGCCTTCGCCTATGACGAGAACGCGACGAGCTCGAGCGTGGGCGTCGTCAACGTCGACGGCTCAGGCTTTCGCAAGCTCATCGGTGGCGGCGCGCTGGCGTACGCCTCGCCGAGCTGGTTCCCCGACGGCGCCTCGCTGCTCGTGAGCGCTGGCAACGCCGGCCTGACGCAGACGCAGGTGGAGCGAGTCGACGTCGCGACCGGCAACCCGACCTCCATCACCAACACGCTGGGAGCCGAGGTGCTGTCCATCGCGAGCCGCATCGTGGTGTCGCCCGACGGTCAACGCGCCGTCTTCGATGGCCGCGTCTCGAGCGGCGTGACGCGCATCTTCGTGCTCGACCTCGGCACGAAGGTCACCACGCGGCAGCGCACCCCGGCGAGCGGAGCCGTCAACGACAGCGCGCCGTCGTGGGTGAGCTCGAGCAGCTTCGTCTTCTCGTCCGACGAGGGCGGCAACGACCAGGCGTACCGGCAGGCGCTGGGCTCGATGAACGCCACGCTCGCGGTGCCGCTGGCCATCGAGCCCGCGTACGTGGCGTCTTCGCCTGGCACCGTGGCGCCTGACGCCGGGGTCGACGGAGGCCCGTGATGACTCCCGAAGCGCTGGGCCGCGCGTGGCTCGACGCGTTCAACGCCCATGACGTCGAGCGCCTCATCGCGCTCTACGCCGACGACTGCACGCACACGTCTCCGAAGATTCGCGCGCTGCACCCCGAGACCGGCGGCCAGCTGGTCGGCAAAGCCGCGCTGCGCACGTGGTGGACCGACGCCATCAAGCGTCTGCCCGGGCTCCGCTACGAGCTGGTGCGGCTGACGGCGAACGAGGAGCGCGTGGTGCTCGAGTACCTGCGGCACGCGCCCCATGAAGCGCCGATGCCGGTCGCCGAGGCCTTCGACGTGCGTGAGGGCCGCATCGTGGCGAGCCGCGTCTTCCACGGATGAGCGCAGCGAGACGGCGGCGCGTGCCGGTGCGCTCGGCACCAGAGGACGTGCTCCCCGACGTGCGTGATGGGTTGACCCGCGTCGAGCGCGTGGTGCTCGAGACGCTGCACGCGTGTCAGCAGGAGCTCGGCGGGCGCTCCGTGCCGACGGCGTTGCTCTACGGCAGGCTCGTCGAGCGAATCGACCTCTCGTCAGACGAGCTGGTGCGGGTGCTGGCGCGGCTCGCGGCGCGTTGAGCGTTCAGCTGCACCGCAGTGCACCGTTTCGTCGCCCCATGGCGGGCGCATTTCCTTCGGCTTCTGAGAGACTTGCCGCTCATGAGCGACCAAGCATTCTTCGTTCTCTTCTTCGTCCTTCTGGGGCTCGCCCCGGCCCTGGTGTCGTTCCTCGCCATTCGACAGCGCCTGGGGATGTCGAACGCGCGGCCGTCGCGCTGTGGAAGTGCGGGGCCCGGGTTTCTGCGGTTGACGGGCCGAGCGGTCGCGGTCGACCAGCCGGTCCAGGCGCCGCACACGGGTGAGCCGTGTGTGTGGTACCGGCTCGAGACCACCCGGCCGCGCACAGGCGTCACGGTCACGCTCGGCCGCAACCGACACCGCAGCGACATGGTTGACGCGGTCTACGTCAGCACCTCGCCCTTCTTCATCGAGGACGAAACCGGGCGCGTCTTGATCGAGCGAGACTCGCTCGAGGTCGAGACGCCCAACCGCCAGTCCGGGTTCCACGTTCGCGGCCCTTTCGATCTCAGCGAGCGGCTGACGGGCGAGTTCTTGATCCGCCCAGGTGACACCATCACCGCCGTCGGTGAGCTGGTCGTCGACCAGGAACCCGTCTCGAAGCGCGTCGCAGAGATCCTGAAGCGTTGGAAACAGGACCCGACGACCATGCGCCGGTTCGACACCAATCAGGACGGGCAGGTCGACGTGAAGGAGTGGGAGGCGGCGAGGACGGCAGCGCGGGATCAGGCGATGGAGTCGCTCGGCAAGGAGCCGCCCCGGCGCGTCCTGGCGAAGCCACGCGACGGGCGACCCTTCATGGTCTCCACCCTCTCGATTGAAGGGCTGCACGCCACGCTGACGCGCCGGGCATGGGTCTTCGGTGCGCTTGGCAGCCTCGCGTGGGCGGTGGCTCTCTGGGTGTGGCGCCGCCCCTGGTAGACCTCCATCGCCGCGCGCCGCGCACCACTGCTCCTCAATCGAGGTCAGCGCCGTGAAAGAGGCAGCCACCTCGGCGTCCTGCGCTATGTCGAACGCATGACCGTGCTCCGTTCGCACTGCCGCCTCGTGCTGCTGCTCTCGACGCTGACCCTCGTGACCGCGTGTCCTCGCCGGGTGCCCGGAGCCACCGAAGCGCTCGATGAAGCCGTCGCTGACGTGGCCGATGGAGACGCGAAGGCGCGCGCGTGGGCGCTCGCGGGGCTCCACACGCTCTTTGTGACGTCCGACGCCGAGAAGGCGCGCGTGCAGCTCGACACTGCCGTGCAGAAGGACGCGGGCGACGCGTGGGCGTTGATGGGTCAGCTCATGCTCGCGGACCGTCAGACGCGCGCCGACCGCGTGGTGGGCATCGCGCTCGACCTCATCGAGCGGCAGCCCGAGCACCCGCTCTCGACGCTGGCCGCGCGGTTGGTGCTCGATCGCGTCACGCTCTCGGCGCAGGGTGACGACGCCGTGATGGCCCGCGCGCCCGCGCTGCTCGAGAAGGCGCTCTTCGCCGACACGGCGTTCCTGCTCCGCGCGGCCGTCGTCGCCATCGCAGAAGCCAGGCAGGATGACGCGCGGGTCAAAGCAGCCCTCGACGAGATGGGCGTGCCGACCGCCGTGACGCTGCTGGGCCCGCTGAGCCCGTGGCACGTCATCGCGATGGGCGACGCGACGCCGATGGAGCAGACCGGCGACGTTGGCGCGACAGGCCGCACGCTCACGTTTCCCGATGGGCGCGTGTCACTGCTCGGTGAGCCGCCGATGGGAGACGTCTATCTCTTCGCCACCGACGTCGAGGTGCCCGAGGCGGGTCGCTTCGTCCTTCGCACCATCACCTCGATGGACCACGTGGCCGTGCTCGATGGCACCCCCGTGCTCTCTCGGCTGACGTGGCAGCGGCCGGCGTCGACGCTCTCGGCGCGCGCGGTGAAGCTCTCGGCGGGCACCCATCGGTTGATCATTCGCGCGGCTCGTGAAGACCAGGTCGGGCACCTGCAGGTCGCGCTGCAACGGCTCGACGGCCGGCCCGCGAAGCTCAGCTTCACGCCGGCGACGGGGCCCGCGCCGAGCTGGGGAGGCAGCGTCACCGTGCTCGACGACGTCGATGGTGTCTTCCCGACGGCGGCGAGCGTTCACGCCGCGCTGGCCGACGAAGGCTCCGATGCGCTCGCGCGGGTGCTGGCGGCGCGCGACGCAATGGGGCGCGACCGTGATGGCGCCCGCCGCGTGTTGTCGGAGCTCGCGCCTGCGCTCTCAGGGGCGCTCGTGCATCTGCTCCGCGCCGACCTCGACCTCTCGGACAGGCTGCTGGCTCCCAAAGTGGCGCGCGGCCGGGCGACGAGAGACCTCGAGGCCGCCCTCACGAAGGACAAGGACCTGGTCGCCGCGAAGCTCGTCACCACGCAGCTGGCGCTCGAAGATGCCCGCTCGGTCGAGGCGCTCGAGCTGGTTCGTCAAGCGCGCGCCAGCCACTCGCCGGCGTCGGCAGCCGTGTTGTCGCTCCAGTCACGCATCGAGCTCGCGCTGGGCCTCGAGGCGCAGGCCGTCATCACCGCGAAGGAGGCCGAGGCCGCGTGGCCAGGGCACTGTGAGGCGCTCCTGCTTCAGTACGACGTGGCGCGCCGGAGAGACGCGGTGGCCGACGCCGATGCGCTGCTGACGAAGACGAAGCACTGCCCCAACGGCACCTGGCGGCACGCGGAGCACGAGCGCAACCGGGGCCGCATGGAGGCCGTCGTCGAGCTCTGGAAGAAGCAGCTCGTGCGCGACGAGGGGCAGACGCAGGTCGCCACGTCGCTCGCGTCGGCGCTCGTCGCGCTGGACAAACCCGATGAGGCCGTCGCCACGCTGAAGCGGGCCGCGACGGTGTGGCCGCGCAACGCGCAGCTCCAGAAGCAGCTGGGCGACGTGCTCGAGCAGGCGGGGAAACCGAAAGAGGCCCTGGCGGCGCGTGAGAAGGCGCTCGAGCTCGACGGCGCCGACCTGCCGCTGCGTCGCGCCGTGGAGCGGATGAAGACGGGCCGGGAGCTGCTCGACGCGCACGCCATCAGCACCGAAGCCGCGCTGAAGGCCTACGAAGCAGCGCCCGGCAGTGAAGAGGCGAACGCGGCGTTCCTGCTCGACGCTGCAGCCATCGAAGCGTTCGCCGACGGCACGCAGGTCGACCGCATCCACATCATCCAGAAGGCGCTCGACCAGGCCGGCGTGCAGGAGGTGGCCGAGGTGCAGCTGCCGCCCGGCGCCGTCGTGCTCAAGCTCCGCACACTGAAGACCGACGGCACGACGCTCGAGCCCGAGAACATCGAGGGGAAAGACACCGTGAGTCTGCCGGGCGTGCAGGTCGGCGATCTCGTCGAGTACGAATACCTGCTCGCGCACCCGACGCGTGGGCCGGGGATGCCGGGCTTCACCGCGTCGAGCTTCTACTTTCAGGTCGCGCGGCAGCCGAACAACTGGAGCACGTACACCGTCATCGCGCCGAAGGGCTCGGGCATGACGGTCGACTCGCACAACCTGGGCGACGTGGGCGCGGTGAAGACCGAGGGCGACCGCGAGGTGTTCTTCCATGAAGAGAAGCGCGTGCCCCCGTACATCCCCGAGCCGATGGGGCCGCCGTCGGGCAACGAGTGGCTGCCGTTCGTGAGCGTCGGCGCAGGGCAGCGTGGCAACGAAGGGGTGATGCGCGCGTATGCCGATGCGTTCGTCGACCGCGGCGTCGTCACGCATGAAGTCGAGGTGTTCGCGAAGGCGTCGGCGGGGCAGGCGACCGGGCTCGACGCGGTGAAGGCCGTCTACGCCGCCGTGATGAAGAAGCTCTCGGGGCGTGACGCGGGGCTTGGCATGTCGGCCGCCGCCAGCGTCGGGCAGGACCGGGGGAGCCGCTCGTGGTTGATGGTGTCGTCACTCATCGCGCTCGGCTTCGACGCGAGGCTCGTCGCGGTGCGCGGCTTCACGGCAGACCCGGCGCCGTACCTGTTCCCGAACGAGTCGTTGTTTCCGTACGTCTGTATCCGCGTCGTGCTGCCCGATGGCCAGGCGGTGTGGCTCGACGCGCTCGTGCGCTTCGCTCCTTTCGGTGAGCTGCCGGAGTTCGCGCTCGGTGAACGAGAGGCGTACCTGCTCCCGATGCCGGGCCGACCCCTCGAGAAGGTGACGACGCCGAAGCACAGCGAGCGGCCGTCGAAGGTCGTCACGTTGACCGCGGCGCTCGATGAAGACGGCGTGCTCAAAGGCAGCGGCGACGAGACGTACCAGGGCTTCGAGGCGGCGCAGCTGGCCGAGGCGCTGGAGCAGCTCTCTCCGGACCAACGCAAGCAGGCGCTGGAGCAGGCGCTCTCGCGCATGTTCGGTGGCGCAGACCTGGAGTCCGTCGACGTCGACATTCGCCGCGAAGCGGTGGTCGAGGTGAAGGTGAAGTACCAGTTCACCGCGAGCCGCTTCGGCCGCCGCGATGGCGAGTCGACGCTCGTGATGGGGCCGCTGACGTTCCCGTGGAACCTGGGTCGTCGCTACCTCGTGCTCGGGCAGCGCGTGACGCCGTTGTTCATCGAGTCGAGCGAGTCGACGAAGGCGGTCGTGACGCTGACGGTGCCGGAAGGATGGAAGCTGAAGGACGCGGTGGCCGGCGCAAAGACCGAGTGCCCGTGGGGTCGCTTCACGCGCAAGGAGTCGCAGACCGGCCGCACCGTCACCATCGAAGAAGACTCCCGGTTGCTGCAGAGCCGCGTGCCGGTGAAGGAGTACGAGCGCTTCGGCCAGTTCGCCGGCGAGGCTGATCTGCTGCAGGGTCGTGACCTGCTGCTGACCCGATGACGATTGTGCTCTACCTTCGATGGGACGCTTGATGCTCCTCGGCACGCCATGACCAAGCGACCCATCGCCGATCAGCCAACGCGTCTGGTGAAGGCCGTAGCCCGAAAGAACACGGCCGACGAGGCCACGCGTCCGGTGAAGGCCGTTCGCCGCCGCGAGGCGCCGCGCATGCTCCCCCCGTCGCTCTTCGAGGCCCGACACGTGCGCTTCGTCGAGCGCTTCAGCCTGAACTTCACGGGCAACGACTACGAGCTCGAAGACGCCGCCGGGGCCATCGCGATGCGAGCCGAGAGCCGTCTGCACGTGTTTCGAGGCTGGCGCTACGACTTCACGGTCGACGGCGACGTGCGCTTCTCGATGAGCCGCAAGACGAAGCTCCTGCTCCTCGATGGGCTCAAGGTCTTCGACGCGCAGAAGCGGGTGCTCGGGGAGTTTCAGCAGCGGCCCACGGCCTTCTCGGTTCACTTCGACGTCGTCGATGGTGAGGGCCAGCCGCGCTTCGTGGTGCAGCAACCCTCAGAGGTGTGGACCCACTTCTCCGTTCGGCGTGGCACCACCACCCTGGCCGAGATCGAGCGGAGTCATCGGAGGTGGGACGGCTCGGCCAGAGAACTCGTCACCGTGGAAGACGCGTTCACCGTCGAGTTCACGGCGACGGTCGACGAGCTCGAGCGCGTGCTGATCATCGCCGCAGCACTCTTCCTCGACCGGCTGTACTTCAGTCACGCTGACAACTCGGGCTCGAACTCGTTCTGACGGCTCGTCGTCAGTCGATGCCGTCGATGAAGTGCGTCCCTGCACGGTCGATTCCGGGTGCCGACACGGTGACGCACGCAGGACATCGTAGCGTGCTTCGTTCATGGTGTGTCGTGAAGGCAAAGCGGAGGTGAGCGCGGAAGCGACCGCCGAAGCCGAGCCATGCTGCACCGTTCCAGCGGGTGAAAGTCCCGCCGCGGTAATCGCCGGAGAGCCGCGT
>JALHMW010000048.1 GCA_022843845.1 Archangium sp. | reverse complement strand
AAGCTGCCCGTGAAGACACCCGTGAAGCCGTATGCGGGAAATCCGCACGTACGGTTTGAAAGGAGGAGAGTGGAAACGGGTCGCTGATGCGACACCGCGCCACTCCTCTACCAATGGCAATCGGTGTTGGCCCTCGAGCAGAGTCCAGACCCTTGATGACGGATGACGAGGTCGCCGCGCTCTGTAGCGCCTCGGGCGAGAAGCTCGAACGCCTGCGCGCTGCGGTGAAGGGCTATGGCTCGGCGCTGATCGCGTTCTCGGGCGGGGTCGACTCCACCTTCGTACTGCGCATCGCCGTCGAGCAGCTCGGCGGGCGCGCGCTGGCCATCACAGCGTTGTCGGCGTCGGTGTCTTCGGACGAAGCCGACGAGGCCCGCGCGCTCGCGGCGACCCTCGAGGCCCGCCATGTCGTCGTCGACTCCCACGAGCTCGACGACCCCCGGTACACCGCGAACCCGTCGAACCGCTGCTACTTCTGCAAGACCGAGCTCTACGCGCTCACCGAAAAGGCGCGCGCGGAGCATCAGCTTGCCGTGGTGCTCGACGGGTTCAACGCCGACGACAAGAAGGACCACCGGCCCGGGCATCAGGCCGCGCGCGAGCACCAGGTGATCTCTCCGCTCGCCGACGCGGGGCTCACCAAGAACGAGATCCGCGCCTGGTCGCACCGCCTCGGACTGCCGACGTGGGACAAGCCGCAGCTCGCTTGCCTCGCCTCCCGGTTGCCGTACGGCACGCAGGTCACGGTCGAGCGCCTCAACCAGGTGGGCCGCGCCGAGCGGGCGCTCCGGCAGCTCGGCTTCAAGGTCTTCCGCGTGCGCTATCATCAGGAGGTCGCCCGCCTCGAGGTGAGCGCCGACGAGCTCTCCCGCCTGATGAACCCCGAGCTCCGTGCGCAGGTCGACGAAGCGGTCAAGGCGGCAGGTTTCACCTTCGTCGCCATCGATCTCGAGCCGTTCCGCACCGGCCGCCTCAACGACAGCCTCAAGAAGGGGCCTGGCGTCTCGCTGCCGGTGGTGAGCTGAACGGTTGAAATGGAATTGACGCGTCGTGTTGCGGTCAGGGGCCCTGGCTGAAGCACGAGTCGTTTCGCAGGGCTGCTACAGTCAGCGCTCTCTGCCGTAGGCCGACTCTGGAGGTTGTACTCACATGCGTTCATCGAACGGTGCGCTACCCACCCGCCTCGTCTGGCTGGTGGCCGGGGTGATCACCGCCATGGGGTGTTCCTCGATGGGCGGCATGGGCGGGTGCGCTGCGCTGCAGCCCATTCCCTCGGGTCGCTACGTCGGGCCGAAGAACGACAACGCGGTGAACCTGCGGCTGTCGCCACAGGGCATCAACTACCTGAACCAGAACTGGCAGGTGCTCGCCGAGATGTTCGCGCCGGGTCGCACGCTGTCGGTCGGCGTACCGTGCACCGTGCAGAACGTGAACGTGGTCGGTGACATCGCGATCGCCGACATGGGTGGAATGGGCTGTACGGGAGAGTCGTGCGGTCGCCAGGACGGCGAGTGCAACACGACCGGGCCCAAGACCGATCTCCCTGCGAACGTCGCGATTCAGATCACCGGCTTCTCGCTCGTCCCCAGAGCGCCTGACGCGATCGAGGCGCAGGTGCAGCTGTCGGTCGACACCAGCAACCTCCTCGCGGCGAGCAGGAGCGAGAACTTCCTGGCGTGCTTGGGCTTGTCTCGAATGAAGTGCGGGGTTCGTTTCAACACCGCCACGCGGTCACCCAACGACAACCGTTTGAAGGCGACCGTCACGTTCGCGATCGACCAGAAGTGGGACAAGTTGTTGGCGTTCTCGATCAGCTCGATCTCTGGGACCGACGTGTGTGGCGCCAGCGGTGCGCCGCAGCCGCCCGAGTGCCTCCAGTCCGATGACATCACGCTCTCGGGCCAGAACACCTGCGGCAACATCTACTGCGACACCCTCGACGTCGCGGTCATCAAGGGCACGATTCTGCGGCTCATCTCGCCGTTGCTGCAGGGGCAGATCCGCTCCACGCTGGCCGATCAGTCGTGCGAAGCCTGCGGCGCTGGGTTGCCTGCGTGCCCGACGGTGATGAGCACGAACGCGACGTCGGTCTGCCAGAACGACGTCTGCAAGGACGCCGCGGACAACGCGAAGTGCGTGCCCAGGTTCCTCGGCGTCGAAGGTCGGGTGAACCTCGGCGCGACGCTCGGCGCCTTCGGAGCTCCCGCCACCGCGCAGATGGATCTCTCGTTCGCGGCCGGCTCCAGCGTCACGGTCGATCAAGGCCTCTCGTTCGGGACGCGCGTCGGCGTGAAGGCCGTGAACGTCGTGCCGTGCGTCGCGCCGATGGCCGCTCCGCCGATCGTCGCCGTCGCGGCGCCGAACTTCGATCTCGAGGCCCCGACCCGAATGCTGCCTGACGGTGGGACGAGCCGCGTGTACCACGCAGGCCTGGGCCTCTCGTCGCCCTTCCTGAACCTCGCCTTCCACGAGGCCCACCAGGCCGGCGCGCTCTGCCTGCAGCTCGACACCAACAACGTGGGCCTCATCAACACTGGCCTGTTCAAGACGTTCCTGCCCTCGCTGGGCAAGCTGGCCACGCGTGACGGCAAAGATGCGCCGATGATGGTCGTCTTGAGGCCAGGCGCTGCGCCGACCATCGTGGTGGGAGAGGGCACCGTCGACCCCGTCACCAAGCGGCCGATCAAGCCGCTCCTCCAGCTCGCGCTCAACCAGCTCTCCATCGACTTCTACGCGATGCTCGATGATCGCTACGCGCGGCTCTTCACGCTCACCGCCGACATCAAGCTGCCCCTCTCGTTGATCTTCGAGGGCTGCGACAAGGTGACACCGGCGATCGGTGACCTGCGCATGCTGATCACCAACGTGCGCACCGCGAACAGCGAGATGCTGGCCGAAGACCCGAGCGTGCTGGAGCAGCTGATCCCCGCGGTGATCGGGCTCGCCGAACCGGCCGTCGCTGGCGGCCTCGGCGCGTTCTCGTTGCCGTCGCTGGGCAACTTCAAGCTGCGCGTCACCGGCGTGAAGGGCCTTGGGCAGATCTCGGGCACCGAGACCTACAACCACCTCGGCATGTTCGCCGAGCTGTTGCCGGCCATGGCTCAATGCGCCGTGGCCGCACCCAGGACGACCGCGAGGCTGACCGCGAGTGAGATTCCTCGCGCCGCCGACATGCGCCTCGTCGGGCAGAAGCTCACGTGGCCCGCCGCGCTGCTCGAAGTGCAGGCCGATGGGAGCGCAGGCGCTGCGGAGTTCGCGGTGAAGATCGACGACGGTCTGTGGAGCGAGTTCCGGGCTGCAGAGAACGGCCAGCTCCGGGTCTCGCACCCGCGCTTCCTCATTCAAGGGCACCACACGATCTCGGTCCGCTCGCGCCTCGCCGCAGATCCCCAGGGCATCTCGGAGCCGGTGGCCGTGCCGTTCTTCATCGACTGGGACGCGCCCGAGGTGCGGCTCAGCGTCGATCGCCAGAGCGATCTCGTGATCGTGAAGGCGCGCGATGTGCTCACCGCCGCCGAGGAGCTCCAGTTTGCGTACGCGATCGGTGACCAACTCCCCGGCGCGTTCGGCGCCGAGCGGCCGATCTCGCTGTCGGCCATCGAAGCGCAGGGTGGGGTGCGGGTGCTGGTGAAGGACTCGGCGGGGAACGTCGGTGAAGGCCGGTATCGCCCGGCCGTGCTCTCCGACGGTGCAGACCGCCAGAGCCCGGTGTCGACCGTTCTGGAAGCGCCTGCTGCCGCGGGCTGTGTCGCTGCGCCAGGTGGGCTCGTGCTGTCCGCGCTCGTGCTCGCCCTCAGCCGACGCCGCAAGCGCTCCTGAGAAGACGTCGCGACCGGGCGGTCAGGCGGACAGCCGAGCCTGCTGCGTTTGAAGCAGTCAGAAACTGAGCACCGACTCGCAGGGGCGCCCTCTGCCTCTCGTCATTCCGGAGCAGGGCGCGATGCCGACAACGAACCTCGACACCACGTGCCGGCCACGCCCGGGGCGCTTTGCGTCGTGTAACGGCAGAATCTCGAGCCACCTCGCGGTGACTGTGGCGCGTGCGCTTCTCCCTCGTCCCTCCCAGTCGTTCGTGCGATCACCGTCGCGTGAGCCCGGCCGTGTCCAGAGCGCTGCTGTCGATCTCCGTCCTCTGCGCGTCCACCGCGCTGGCCGAGCGATGGGATCACCGCGGGAGCATCGGGCTCCTCACGGGGTTCGGAATCGAGGGGCGCGCCGCGGTCGGGGTCGGCCTGTCGGACACAGGGGTGCGGCTGTTCCCCGAGCTCGGCGGAACCTTTGCCCTGTCGGGTACGTGGAACATCAAAGCGGCAGGGCGCCTGTCGTTCCTCGGCACCGTCGTCGGTCTCTCGTTTCTCGGCGGCGTTCGTTCGACCTACGGAGATCGGTTCAAGACGTTCTTCGATCTCGATCTCAACGTGCACGTGCTTCCCATCGTCACCATCGGCCCGCGCGTCGCGTTTGGCGTTCAATACGAGCTGCTCGAGGTGATCGGCGCGTTCGCGTGCGCGGGCGTGCAGTTCGGTGTCGGGCCAGCGGGTGCGCGCATCGGCTTCGAGGTGATGGTCGGCCTGCAGTTCCGCTCGTACCTCTTCGAGTGATCAGCGCTGATCAGGCTCGGCGCCGCCTGAGTCGGATGATCAGTCGATTTCGTCAGACAGTTTTTTTGACGATGCGACATCGTGTGCGACCATGTGTGCACCTGTAAGGGAGGACGTACCGCACATGGATGACAACACTCGTCTGACGTCGGTTGTGTTTCGGCTGAACCGTGATCGCCTCGAGTCGCTGAAGGATCTCTCGAAAGAGACCCGGATTCGTCAGAGCGAATACCTGCGAGAGGCGATCAGCGATCTCCTCGAGAAGTACGAAGACAAGTTGATGGACTAGTCGGTCGAGAAGGGCGGCCCGCGCGGCACCTCACGGGCCTCGCGCCGCTCCTGTGCAGTGAAGGGATCATCGGCAGGCGGGTACTCGACGCTCCACAGCACGAGTCCTGCCGCCGGAGCCCGGTCTCCATGACCCAGCCGGCGTCGCGCCTGCTCTGGCCCTTCCGGGTCGGCGGTCGAGCCGCGCGCGAGCGCTTCAGCGAACTCGTCTCTCGACCACGCTCCGCTCGCGACGGCGACCGCGCCCCCGATGAGGGAGCGCACCATGTACTTGCCGAAGCGATCGCCGCGCACGCGCACGTCGAGAAGCCCTGGGCTCGGCTCCACCACCTCGACGCGCTCGATCACCCGCTCCCGCACCGCGCTGCGTCTGGCGTGGAACGCCGAGAAGTCGTGCGCTCCGACCGCCACCTGGAGCACCTCACTGATCGCCTCCGGCGTGACGTCGACGGCCCACGCGACGGGCGCCCACCGTTCATCCGCGCCGACGAGGAGCCGATAGCGGTACTCCTTCATGCTCGAGCGCCAGTGTGCGTTGAAGTGCGGCGGCGCCTGACGCGCGAGCGCGACCCCAAGCGAGGGAGGCAGGTGCGCGTTGAGCCTGGCGGGGAGCTCTTCGACCGGCAGCTCGCCCTCGAGCCTGAACGACAGCACCTGCATGCGCGCGTGCACCCCGGCGTCGGTGCGACCGCTGGCCACCACGTTCCGGTGCAGCCCGATTCTGGCCATCGCGTCCAGCAACGTCTGTTGAACGGTCGGCCCCAGCGCTTGAGCCTGATAGCCTCGGTATGGCGCGCCGTGGTACCAACACCACATCGCGACGAGTCTGGAGGGAGTGCGGGACATGGCTGACCAGACCTGGCTGTTTCGTCAGGGAGACCTGATTCTCGGGCCCGTACCCACGAAGCTGCTGGTCGACAAGCTCTTCACCGGTGAGGTGAACGGGCTGACCGAAGTGCAGATGATGGGCTCGGGCATCTTCCGCAAGCTCCGCGACGTTCCCGAGCTCAAGGTGCACCTCGCGAAGGCCGAAGCGAAGCAGCGCGTCGACGCCCACGCAGAAGAGCACGCGAAGTCCCGCTCGAAGCGGCTGGTGACGATCATCGGCGTGGTGACGGGCATCTTGATGGTGACGGGCATCGCCGTCGCCTTCCTCGGCAGCTACCTCGCCGTGCACGGCTCGACCTCGACGGCCGACGAGCTGGCCTGGGGCGACATCACCATCGACGCACCCACGGTTTCGCGCGCCCAGCGCAACGCCGATGACGAGCTCGTCGAGTACACGGGCACCGGCCGCAAACCACCGCCTCGCGCGCCGGTCGGCAACGCGCCCACGCTCCCCGCCAACCCGGGCACGCCGAAGCCGAAGATGGGCACCGCGGACAGCGACGGCATGGCGATGGGCGAGGTCGATCAAGACGCGATCAACTCCGTCATCGCGAAGTTCAAGCCCACACTGATCCCCTGCATCAAAGAGGTCGCCAAGCCCGGCATGCCTCCGACGCAGATCCCCATTCAGTTCACCGTGAACGAGTCGGGCAAGGTCTCGAAGGTGTGGGTCGACAACCCGGACTTCAAGTCAGGCCCGCTCCCGGAGTGCCTCATGCGCGAGCTCGCCAAGTGGCCTTTCAAGGCCCAGGGCACCAGCGCGTCGGTCGGGTTCGCCTTCAACATCGGCAAGAAGGGTTGAAAGGCCGGCCGCTCTCTGGTTCACAGCGCTCGTCATGGCGAACGTGGAAACAGAGCTCGAGCGCAAGGCGTTGACCGTCCCTCCCGGCTCGTTCCGGCAGGCCGTGCTGCTCGCGGCCAAGCGCTTCAAGTCGTCGTGGGTCGAGCTCGGCAAGCTGCTGGGCAAGGTCCGCAACGAGGGCACCTTCCAGGACTGGGGCTACGCGACCTTCGACGCCTACTGTCTGGCGGAGCTGCGCATTCGCAAACAGACCGCCGACAAGCTGACCAAGGGCTACGCGGTGATGAACAAGTACGAGCCCGAGCGGCTCGAGGCGCCTGACATCGCGGAGTCGGCGCCGGCCTTCGAGGTCGTCGAGGTGCTCGCGCAGGCCGAGGAGCGCGGCCAGCTCTCGGCCCAGGAGTACAAGTCGATTCGCGACTCGATCTGGAATCAGGAGAAGCCGACCAGCGAACTCCGGCGCGAGCTGACCGAGCGCTTCCCGGCCCCCGAAGAGGCGCCTTCGGGCGACGCGGCGAACGTGAAGCGGCTGTGGCTGCAGATGAAGCGGCTCTCGGCCGAGCTGCGCGCCAACAAGAAGATTCCCCGTGCGCTGGTCGAACGCGCCGAGGCGTTGGCGGGCGATCTCGAAGAGGTCGTGACGCAGAAGGCCGAGGCCTAGGCGGTCAGCTTTCTGACGAAACCCGCCCGGTCGGAGGTCGTGCCCCGGGGCGAGGCGGTTGCTAGAGTTTTCTTCGCGATGGACCTGCGGCTACAGTCTGAAGCTGGCTCGGTGGGTCGGTTTCATTGGAGGACGGTTTGAAGAAGGGCGAGCACCACGTCAACCTGTCCTGTTCCTTCTGCGGCAAGTCGCAGCGGGAGGTCCGCAAGCTGATCGCGGGCCCTACCGTCTACATCTGCGACGAGTGCATCAAGCTCTGCAACGACATCATCGCGGAGGAGACCGAGAAGGAAGAGACGCGCCCGCAGGTCAGCCTGCCGACGCCGATGGAGATCAAGACCTTCCTCGACGACTACGTCGTGGGTCAGGACTTCGCCAAGCGCGTGCTCGCGGTGGCCGTCTACAACCACTACAAGCGCATCTATCAACGCAAGGCTGGCGCGCGCGCCGCGCGGCCGGGCATCAAGCTCCCGGGTCCCGAAGAGGTTGAGCTCTCGAAGTCGAACATCCTGCTCCTGGGGCCGACGGGCTCGGGCAAGACGCTGCTGGCCCAGTCGCTCGCGCGCTTCCTCAACGTGCCGTTCACCATCGCCGACGCCACCAGCCTCACCGAGGCCGGCTACGTGGGTGAAGACGTGGAGAACATCATTCAGAACCTGCTGCACAACGCCGACTACGACGTCGAGAAGGCGGCGCGCGGCATCGTGTACGTCGATGAGATCGACAAGATCGCCCGGAAGAACGGCGACACGCCCTCGGCCACCCGCGACGTCGGCGGCGAAGGCGTTCAGCAGGCGCTGCTGAAGATCATCGAAGGCACCCGCGCCAACGTCACCCCGCGCGGCGGCAAGAAGTACAACCAGCAGGAGTACATTCAGGTCGACACCAGCAACATCCTCTTCATCTGCGGCGGCGCCTTCCACGGCATCGAGCAGGTGATTCGCCGGCGCACGGGCGAGAAGGGGCTGGGCTTCGGCGCGTCGATCGAGTCGAAAGAAGAGCGCAGCGTCGGCGAGCTGCTCCGCCTCGTGGAGCCGGACGATCTGATGAAGTTCGGCATGATCCCCGAGTTCATCGGCCGCCTGCCGGTGCTCGCGACGCTCAACGATCTCAAGGAAGACGATCTCGTCACCATTCTCACCGAGCCGAAGAACGCGCTCACCAAGCAGTACCAGAAGCTCTTCGAGATGGAGAAGGTGAAGCTCCAGTTCACCAAAGAGGCGCTGCGCGCGGTGGCGAAGGAAGCGCTGCGGCGGCACTCCGGTGCGCGTGGCCTGCGAGCCATCATGGAAGACGCCATGCTCGAGATCATGTACGACGTGCCCTTCCGCGAGGGCGTGAAGGAATGCCGGATCACCGAAGGCGTCGTGCTCAAGAAGGAAGCGCCCCAGCTCTTCTTCGAGAAAGAGAAGAAGTCCGCCTGAGCCGTGTCGCAGCGCTCGTCGCGCTCTGTGGACTCGCCAGCTGTTCTCGCTCCACTCCAGTCGCCGTGAACGTCGTCGACGCGGGCGCGTGCGTCTGCGCACCCGTCGTCACCGCGACCGCGTCGAAGCTGCCCCCGAAGCCTGTCCGCACCGAGCCGACCTCGGAGTCTCACGACGACGTGCACCCGCTCGCCGTGTGCGACGCGAAGGGGCAGGACCCGCTGCTCGCGGCGCAGGCGTTCGCAGACGAAGGCAGGTGGGAGGCGGCGCTGTCGTGCGCGGCGCAGTCCGCCGCCATCATGCCGGGCGAGCCGTTGGCCCACGTCGAGCGCGGCCGCGCGCTCGTGGCGCTCGAGCGCTTCGACGAAGCCAAGCTGGCCTACGCCCGTGCGCTTGCCCAGGCGCCAGACTCGCTGGAGGCCCTCCTCGGCGCCGCGCACCTCTACGCCGTCGTGTTGCCGTCGACTCGAGAGGTCGACGAGCTCGGCGTGCTCTACGCGATGCGGGGGTTCGGCATCGCCTCGGAAGGTGACACCGAGCTGGTCCCTTCGGGGCTCAACAACCCCAACGCCGATCTGGCGCTCGAGCTCGGCCGGGTCTCGGCCATGGCGCTCAATGACGTGGGCCGCAGCCAGGAGGCGATCGATCAAGCCAACTGGGTGCTCGCGCGCGTGAAGGACGATCCCGAGGCGTCGTTCGAGCGGGCGGTGGGCCTCTTCGAGCGCTGCGAGTTCGAGCAGGCGAAGACGGCGTTTCAGCGGCTGCTCGGCGACAAGACGCGCGCGGGGCACGCGCACTTCCACCTCGGCCTGTTGCTGGAGCGCGAAGGGAAGAGCGTCGAGGCCGAGAAGCACCTCACGAGGGCGCAGAAGCTCGCGCCGGAGCAATTCTGGGCGCCGGTGATGTTGCCGATGCCCGAGTTCGAGAAGGAGTTGAACGGCCTCATCGCGGCCCTCGACCCTGAGGTGCAGCGCGACCTGAAGGGCGTGCCGATCACCGCCGAAGATATTCCCGACGTCGCGGATCTCACGATTGGCGACCCGCCGCTGTCGCCGACGATCCTCGGACTGTTTCGAGGGCCGCCACTCCAGACCGCGTGCACGCCCGATGACGGATCGCCGTGCCGCTCGGTCGTGCTGTACCGCAAGAACCTGGGCCGCGCGGTGAAGACCCGGGAGGAGCTGGTTCATCAGATGCGAGTGACGCTGCTTCACGAGATTGGCCACCTGCGTGGTGAAGACGACGGCGAGCTGGCCGCGCGGGGGCTCGAGTGAGCGCTCCAGTCGCGCGCGTCAGCTTGAAGGCCGCCAAGTCGGTCCGGCAGGGCTACCCGTGGGTGTGGCGCCAGGAGCTCGAGGACCTGCCGCGCGATCTGCCTCCAGGCGCGATCATCGACGTCGTCGATGCGCAGAAGAACGCATTGGGCCAGGCGTTCGTCGCGACGAAGTCTCCGCTCGCGCTCCGGTTCGTCTCACGCAAGCTCTCGGTGGATGAGAGGGTCGACGACGCGTTCTGGAAACGGCGCTTCGAGCTCGCGCTGGCCCGTCGGTCGAGCCTTTCGCCGAGAGACGCGTACCGGGTGATTCACAGCGAGGCCGATCTCGTGCCCGGGCTGATCGTCGATCGGTACGGCCCAGCGCTGACGCTCCAGACGTTGAGTGAAGGCGCCGACGTTCGGAAGGCGAAGTGGGCCGAGGTGCTGGCGCAGGTGACGGGCGCGTCGGTGGTCGTGTGCCGCGACGATGCGTCAGGCCGCGACTTCGAGGGGCTTCACCGCGAGACGAAGGTGTTGGCAGGCAGCGGCGCGTCGCTGGTGCGGTACCACGAGGGCGAATCGGAACTCGAGATCGACGTCCTCGCCGACTCGAAGACCGGCTCGTTCCTCGACCAGCTCGACAACCACCTGCGCGCCGGTCAGCTGGCGAAGGGCAGGGCGCTCGACACGTTCAGCTACCACGGTGGGTTTGCGCTCGCGCTCGCGCGGAGCTGCAAGTCCGTCATCGCCGTCGAGCAGGATCCCGATGCCGCCACGCGCGCCCGCGCGAACATGACGCGCAACGGGCACAGCCACGTCGAGGTGCAGACCGCGAACGCCTTCGACGTGCTGCGAACGTTGTCGGACAACGGTGAGCAGTTCGACACGGTCGTCATCGATCCACCGGGCCTGGCGAAGCGCTCCGAGGGGCTGGCGACGGCGAAGCGCGCGTACCACGAGCTCAACGTGCGGGCGTTCAAGCTGCTCAAGCCAGAGGGGCTGCTGGTGACGTGCTCGTGCTCGGGGAAACTGTCGCGTGAGGCGTTCGACGACGTGGTGCTCGAAGCGGCCGCCGATGCGAAGCGAACCGTGCAGGTGCTGGAACGTCGCGGCGCAGGGCTCGATCACCCGGTGCTGCCTGGCCTGCCTGAGACCGAGTACCTGAAGGCGTGGTTCCTGCGCGTCTTGTGAAGCTCAGCTCTTGATGCCGAGCTCTTTCTTCAGGCGCGCGGTCAGCTCGAAGTACTCCACCCGCGAGAAGCCCACGTTCAAGATGTGGAAGTCCTTCTTCGAGAGGCCGACGCAGCCGAAGCAGTAGGTGCAGTCCGACAGGTTGCGGCTGAAGACGACGTACGCGCTCGAGGTGCAGTTCTCGCTCTGCACGCAGTACGCGCAGCCGTGCAGCGACTTCGAGTCCACGCAGTGGGTGCAGTTGTTACAGAGCTCGCAGCGAATGCAGTGGGTCGACGAGTAGCAGGCCTCGCACCCTTCGCAGAACATGCAGTTCGCGCAGCGCACGCACGCCTTGCAGGCGTAGCTGCCGGGGTTGCCGTCGTTCGAAGCGAAGCCCTGCGTCAGGCGGTTCAGCTCTTCGAGGAATCGGCGGCGGTCGAGCGAAGCGACGAGTTCGCGCGCTTCGGACGGCTCGGGAGAGGTCTTCTTGGGGTCGCGGGCCACGGCTGGAGTAAACCTCAGCTTCGAGGCTTCACGAAGCGCAATGCCGGGGTGTCAGTCGAGCGAGCGCACGAAGGCCGACACGGCCGTCACCACCGCGGCCTGCTTGTCGATGTGTGGAGCGTGTCGACACCCGGCCAGCGTCATCGACTCGAGGTGTCTGACGAGCGAGGCGAGGCGCTCCAGGTGCGCAGGCGTCGTGAAGCCGTCGTTCACGCCGCGCAGCCCGAGGACGGGACAGGTGATGCCCCGCGCGAAGTCATCCATCTGCCAGTTCTTCATCCCTCCGCCTCCCCACACTTCGGCCCACTGCAGGAACGTGCGATCGGGATCCGACGTCGTGGAGTTCAACGAATCGGGCAGCCCTCGCTCGTACAGGCGACACACCTCGATGCGGAGCGCGTCGTCAGCGAAGAGAACGGGCGCCATCGCGATGACGCCTTCGACCGGCGTCGGGGCCGCGCCCGCGTGAATGAGCGAGATGGTGGCGCCTTCCTGAAAACCGAGGAGGATCACCTTCTCGAGGCTCAACGCCGTGCGCAGCTTCGGGAGGATCTCGAGCGCCTCCTGCTCCAGGTACCCGGGAGCGAGCGGCGCGACGAGCGACTCGGACTCACCCCAGCCAAGGCGGGAGTAGGCGTAGACGCGCCGGTCGGTCGCCTCTGCGAGCCTTCGAGGGAAATCGCCCCAGCCCTTCGCGTGGCCCACCGCCTCATGCAGGAGCAGGAGCGGGGCTTTGGTCTCACCGGCTCCCCACCAGTGGTACTCGTACGAGTACTCGTTGATGCGTATCGAGGGCATTCCCGGTCTGCAGCATGGCAAAGCCGCAGTCCGTTTGCCCGCTTGTCGTCGGCACCCCATTTGGGTGGCGCGGTGAGGTAAGCCGCCCGCCCGTGGATCTGTCGCACCTGAACCCGCCTCAGCGCGAGGCCGTCCTCACCACTGAAGGCCCGCTGCTGGTGCTGGCCGGGGCAGGCTCGGGCAAGACGCGCGTCATCACCCACCGCATCGTGCACCTGCTCGACCACAAGGTGCCGGCCCGCTCGATTCTCGCGGTCACCTTCACCAACAAAGCCGCCGCCGAGATGAAGGAGCGCGTCGTGGCGATGGCCGGCCAGCGCGCGCTCGGCGTCACGCTGTCGACGTTTCATGCGTTCGGCGCCGAGGTGCTCAAGCTGCACCTGCCGAAGCTCGGGTGGCCGAAGAAGTTCGCGATCGTCGACACCGGCGATCAGATCGCGCTCGTGCGCAGGGCCATGCGCGAGCGCAACGTCGACGACAAGGCGTTCGACCCCCGCAAGGTGTTGACGCTCATTTCTCGCGCGAAGAACTCGGGCATCGAGCCGCAGCCGAAGCCGGAAGGGCAGGGTGACGATCTCGATCTCGTCGCGCACCTGGTGTTCCCGCTCTACCAGCTCGCGCTGAAGGCCCAGGGCGCGGTCGACTTCGACGATCTCATCGTCTTCCCGTCGCGCATCTTCGAGAAGTTCCCCGAGGTGAAGAAGGACTACCAGACCCGCTACCGCTACGTGATGGTCGACGAGTTCCAGGACACCAACAGCGCCCAGCTCGAGGTGCTGCGCCATCTCGGAGAAGGCCACGGCAACGTCTGCGCCGTCGGTGACGACGATCAGTGCATCTACTCGTGGCGCGGCGCCGAGGTGCGCAACATCCTCGAGTTCGAGCGCTTCTTCGCCGGCGGTAAAGAGGTGCGGCTCGAGCAGAACTACCGCTCGACCGGCGTGATCCTCGACGGGGCGAACGCGGTCATCGAGCAGAACCCGCTGCGCCGCGCCAAGCGCATGTGGACCGAGGTGAAGACCGGGCCGAAGTTGAAGCTCGTCTCGGCGCCGAGCGAAGAAGAAGAGGCGCGCTACGTCGCCCGCGAGGTGAAAGACGCGATCTTGAACGGCTTCCCGGCCGACGAGATTGCGGTGCTGTACCGGACCAACGGCCAGGCGCGGCCGGTCGAAGAGGCGCTGCGAGAGAAAGACGTGCGCTACGAGGTGATCGGCGGCACCGAGTTCTTCGATCGCCGCGAGGTGAAAGACGTGATCGGCTACTTCAAGCTGATCGCGAACCCGAAAGATGAAGCGTCCCTGCTGCGCATCGTGAACGTGCCCGCGCGGGGCATCGGCGACGTCACCATGGAGCGCATCACCTCCTGGGCCGTCGAGAACGAGGTGCCGCTGTGGAAGGCGCTCGATCGCGCCGCCGAGATTCCCGACGTGCCGCAGGGGGCTCCTGAGAAGGTGCGTGACTTCATCGAGCTCGTGGAGCGCTACCGCCGCGCCTTCACCAGGGGAAACCTCGCCCAGGTGACGCGCGAGCTGCTCGCCGAGATCGACTTCGTCGGCGCTGCGCGGCTCCATGCGCCGTCTGCTGCGTCGGCGGATCGCAAAGCGAAGGCGGTGGCGCAGGTCATCGATTCGCTCGAGGCGTACGAGAAGCGCGAAGGCCGCAAGGCGAGTCTGCTCACCTATTTGAATCGACTCGCCCTCGACACGAAGGACGACGAAGACGAAGCGCACCACACGCAGGGCCGGGTGACGCTGATGACGTTGCACGGCGCCAAGGGCCTCGAGTGGCGGCTGGTCTTCCTGATGGGCCTCGAAGAAGAGCTGCTCCCGCACTCGGGCATGCAGGGCGAGCTTCCCAACCCCGAAGAGGAGCGCCGGCTCTGCTACGTCGGGATGACTCGCGCGCGCGAACGGCTGGTGATGACCCGCGCCACCACCCGCATCAAGCGCGGCCGGGAAGTGCCCCGCACGCCCAGCCGGTTCCTGGCCGACATTCCAGAAGACTTGTGTGAGATCATCGACTTGGACGCAGTTCCCGCGGGGCCCGTGACCGAGAAGGAAGTGAACTTCTTCTCGTCATTGCGCGAGCGCCTGAAAGGACCGGCGGCTCCAGGGCCCGGACCGGCGGCTGATCCACGGAACGGGTCTTGACACCCTGGGGCGGCGCAGGTAGCAGAGCCGCCCTTTCCAGCCTTTCGCGGTGATCTGCGCGGGGCCAACACCAGCAAGGTTCAACTCATGCCGCACCAGAGGACGTACAGCGCGAAGGCGTCGGACATCAAGCGCGAGTGGCACCTCGTCGACGTCGACGGGAAGATTCTCGGTCGCGCCGCGACCCAGATCGCCACCCTGCTCAAGGGCAAGCACAAGCCGATGTTCACGCCGTCGATCGACACCGGCGATCACGTGATCGTCATCAACGCCGAGAAGGTGAAGATCTCGGGCAACAAGCCCAGCCAGAAGCTCTATCACCGCCAGCCGCGCGCAGGCTTCCCCGGCGCGCTGAAGACGACCGACTACCAGACGCTGCAGAAGCGTCACCCGGAAGAGATCATCTTGAACGCGGTTCGCCGCATGCTGCCCCGCAACACGCTGGGCCGGCAGATGATGACGAAGCTCAAGGTCTACGCGGGCGACAAGCACCCGCACGTGGCCCAGAAGCCTGCCGCTCGCGCGGTCAAGGCCTGAACCTCTAGCCCCGACGGCAGGTTCGTCGGGAAAAAACGGAACTGAGAGAACACCATGGCGAAGTCAGGCACTGACGGTTTCTACGCTACCGGCCGCCGCAAGGAGGCCACTGCCCGCGTTTGGGTCAAGGCCGGCGCAGGCTCGGTCATGATCAACGGCCGTCCGATGGATGAGTACTTCGGGCGTGAGACGTCGATCATGGTCATCAACCAGCCCCTCCAGGTGCTGGAGCAGCTCGGCAAGATCGACATGACGGTGAACGTGCGCGGTGGCGGCCTCTCGGGCCAGGCCGGCGCGATTCGTCACGGTCTCTCGCGCGCCCTCTGCCGCATGAACGCAGAGCACCGCGGCCCGCTCAAGAAGGCCGGCTTCCTCACCCGCGATGCTCGCGCGGTCGAGCGCAAGAAGTCTGGTCAGCCCGGCGCCCGCAAGCGCTTCCAGTTCAGCAAGCGCTAACCGGTTTCGACAGGCTCGTCCTGTCGCGCGCCGTGGGTCCCCGTCATACACGGAGGGCTCACGGCGTTTTCCGTTTCAGCGGAGCCGCGTCGGAGCGCTGGTGTTACGCTTTTCACCGACATGGAACTCAACGAGATTCTGCAGATCGCGCTGCGCGGTGGCGCCTCGGACATTCACCTGAAGGCCGGCCTGCCCCCGATGTTCCGGGTCGACGGCTCGCTGGTGCCGCTCAAAGACGGCAAACGCCTGCCCCCTGAAGAAGTGGCGCGCATGGCGTTTGGCATCATGAACGAGTTCCAGAAGGAGAAGTTCAAGACCTCGAACGAGGTCGACCTCGCCTACGGCGTGCCCGGGCTCGGCCGGTTCCGCGTCAACGTCTTCCAGCAGCGCGGCACCATCGGCGCGGTCCTCCGGGTGATTCCGTTCAAGATCCAGTCGGTGAAGGAGCTGATGCTCCCGCCGATGCTCGAGAAGATCTCGCTCGAGGAGCGCGGCCTCATTCTCGTCACCGGCACCACCGGCTCGGGCAAGTCGACCACGCTCGCCGCGATGATCGATCACATCAACTCGATGGAGACCAACCACATCATCACCGTCGAGGACCCGATCGAATTCCTCATTCGCGACAAGCGGTCGATCGTGAACCAGCGGGAGATCGGCGTCGACACGCTCTCGTTCAGCCAGGCCCTCAAGAGCGCGCTCCGGCAGGACCCCGACGTCATCCTCGTCGGCGAAATGCGAGACATCGAGACCATCGAGACGGCGCTGCTGGCCGCCGAGACCGGTCACCTCGTCATGTCCACGCTCCACACGCTCGACGCGACCGAGACGATCAACCGCATCATCTCGGCCTTCCCGCCCCACCAGCAGAAGCAGGTGCGCATTCAGCTGGGCAGCGTGCTCCGCGCCGTCGTCTCGCAGCGCCTGGTGCCCCGCGCCGATGGGAAGGGCCGCGTCGCTGCCGTCGAGATCATGAAGACGACGGCTCGCATCAAGGAGCTCATCGAGGACAAGGATCGGACGAAGGAGATCGCCGACGCCATCGCCCAGGGCAACGTCGCCTACGGCATGCAGACGTTCGATCAGTCGCTCATGCAGTTGGTGCGGCAGGGCGCGATCACCTACCAGGAGGCCTTGCGGCAGGCGTCGAACCCCGACGACTTCGCGCTGCGGTACCAGGGCGTCAGCTCGACGGCCGACTCCAAGTGGGACGGCTTCGACAACAAGCAGGGGGAAGAGCGCGCGGCGCCCGGCTCCATGGCCTACGTGCAGCAGATGAACGCCAAGGCCCCTGCGCCACAGGGGGCCGCGCCGACGGGAGCCTCACGCACGAACCTGACCCCTGTCGGTGGGGCACCGGTCACGACGCCGGCAGGAACGCAGGCGGCTCCTCGTCCGGCGGCTTCCGCGCCGGCACCCGCACCCGCCGCGCCGAAGCCGGCCAGCGACGACGACTTCCAGATCGAGCGCTTCTAGGCGCGTACCGCTCCCGCCCCTTCGAGACTTGCACCTCGAGAGGGTTTGAGGTGTCAGAGGGGAGCCATGCGCTCACTCCGACTCCTCGCCCCCCTGCTCGTCCTCTCGGCCTGCGGGCCGACCCAACCCCCCGAACCGACCTGCACTGACGGGTGCTTCGCGAGCAGCGGCTCGTGCATCAAGGCCGCCGATCAGATCGACACCCTCTGCGGGCTGAGCGGTGGCGGCTCGTGTCAGAACTGCGTCACGCAGGGGCTCGTCTGTCAGAAGGGCTTTGGCTGCACCCGCGGCCCGAACGTTGGCGGAGGCTCGGCGGCTGGAGGAACTGCTGGCGGTGACGCGGCTGGTGGCGCTGCGGCTGGTGGCGCTGCGGCTGGTGGCGCTGCGGCTGGTGGCGCTGCGGCTGGAGGCTTGGCGGCGGGTGGCTCCGCGGCTGGTGGCGCTGCGGCTGGAGGCTTGGC
>JALHMW010000047.1 GCA_022843845.1 Archangium sp. | reverse complement strand
CGACTCGCCAGAAACCGGCTCTCCGATGGTCGACCTCGCCGCTGCAATTCGCCCGCCCGGCAAACAGCCGGCGCGATCATCAGGCCCGAACCCCCGAACAGCGCGCCTCAGAACACCAGAGAGCTTCCCTGTGTCGGAATCGGGCCAGTAGGTGAAGTCGAGGCTGCGGCCGGCACCGCCGGTGTCGTTGACCTCGAAGACCCGCTTCACGCGCTTCTTCCTTTGACCCCAGGCCGAAGCATTGCCGGTCCCACCCGTCTGCACTGCGAGCAGCAACGCCTTCGCGTCGTTGAGCCGCGCCAGCGTCAGACCGTCGGGCGGAGTCGCCGGCAGGTTGAGGGTCAACGGCTCCGCGCTCTTCACCATCGGCTTCGTGCGGCCGACGAGACCAGCGAGCAGCGTGCACTGGAGCGAACTGGCCGCGTAGACCGGACCCTGCGCGTCCGTCCATGAGCCGGGCGTCGGATTGAGACGCAACACCGCGTCGGGACAGACGGCCTTGTCCAGGGCGCCCCACCCGTTGAACTCGTATTCGATCTTGAATGCGTTCCCGAAGCGGTCGGCGTCGTAGGTGAGCAGGCCGTCGAGGTCGAAGCGCTGCACGTGGAAATCGGGCGAGCGCAGGTACCAGCCGTCAGCGGTCTTCATGATCGTCGAGAAGGCGCCTGCCTGCGGCTTGAACAGGCCATCTCGAATGTCGCGCATGAACAACTTGCCGTTGTTGCCGGCGCGCAGCATCACGCAGGTGACTTCGGCGGGAGTGCCTGCGCAGTACGGGTCTACGCCGTCGGGCAGGTTCTCGTGACGAAGCGGGATGATGCGCACGTCCCAGTTGTGCGACCAGTTGCTTCCGAGCTCACTGCGATCGTGCCCCTGACTGGAATAGCTGCGAATGAACTCAAGAGGACGAACGGGGCCTGCGAACGAGAGGTCGGTGTGAGAGACCTCGAGGCTCCCCGCCATCATGGTGACGGGATCTGCGTTGGCAAGCGGCGCTTCCGAGGCCAGTCCGCCCGGCTTTTCGCTGTTCGAATCGCCCGCCTCGGAGTCGTTCACCCCGCCGGTATTCGGTGGGGCCTTGTCTGGAGCAGTGGTTGAAGGAATGGCCGGACCTGCAGCGTTCACCGTGTCGGCCGGGCGACCAATGCCGGAGTTCGCCAGTGCAGGCCGAGCGCCGCCCGGGAGCCCACCAGCCGGTACCGCCCCGATCACTCTCACGATGGGGGTCGTGTTCGGCGCGAAGAGCGTTGGCGGGCTGACGATGGTCCCGTCGACGCAGTTGGCCGTGCAGACGTTGGTGATGGTCTGGTTCGGAGTGATCGGGTCGACTTCGACGGTCTCTCGGCAGACGCCGTTCTCGCACACGACACAATTGCGAAGGCCATTCATCTGAGCCGGCTCGCACCTTGATTGGCCGGGCGTCGCCAGAAAGCGAGCCTCCATGAGCCCTTGTTCAAGCTTTCGCTGCGCGTCGTTTGCACTGCACAGCCCACCGCCGGGCAGCGGGCGCAGCAGGTTGCATGCCCGGGGCCGCCCAGTCGAGTCGACCGCCTGGTTCTTCGACTCGCATTCGAAGCAGCGTCCTTCACAGTCGGCAGGAGCGACCTTCGGGGCCGTCACCGCACCTGACGGCGACCAGAACATGCCGCTGAAGTTTGCGTACGTGCAGAACTCTGGAGGCACGCGACCCGAGAACGGGTGTTCAAGCGTTTGGCCTGTACACGTGTTCGAGGGAATGGACCCTTCGGTACGCGTGCTTGGGTCAATTGGCAGCAGACTCCCGAAGTTCGTGTTGGTGCATGAGCCCAGGCGAGGCGGCAGACAGAAGGTACTCGGAAGAGGACGGCCTTCCTTGAACATCAAGGTTGAAACGAGTGGGCGGTTCTTTGCCTGAGCGAGCTTGTCTTGCCAGAAAGTCACTTTGGATGGGTCGAGGTACGACGTTGAGCCGCCTTCCCCCGCGCACCACGCCTCGCCACACGGCCCGGTCCCGCCCGGGGCGACGCAGACGTTCTCGTCGCCGAAGCACCGACCGGTTCCAAGCAGTGGACTCGCTCGTTTGACGGCCCGGGCCATCGCGCCGTACCACTGCTGTTTCGGTATATTGAGGTCGATGATCGCGAGTGTGTAGTCGGTCGCGATCATGTAACTCGGGCCGCCCTCAATCACGCCGACCCCAGGGTCCTTCGCGACGACCCAATACCGGCCGACGAGGTCCTGAGGATATTGCATCTCGGCAACGACGCCTGGCGTCCAGGGGTCGTTCGCGATCGCGCTCGCGCCTTCGAGGGACGAGAGCCACTGGGGCTCACTCGTTCGGTTTCCCTGAGCGACAGCCTCGAGCGCAGCGTTGAAAGCGCTCTCTGAGACCATTACCCACTGGTAACCTTCCTCAGAGGGCAGCGCGACCTCAGCGAAGGCGTTCTCGAGCAGGTTGTCGGGGTGCGGCGGATATTCCGCCTGCCTCAGCTTTCCGACTGGAGCCGCAGTTCCTGGCTCACAACCGGACGGACAGACAGACAGACAGACAGACAGACAGACAGACAGACAAGAAGCGTGCCGCGCTACGAATTGTCATGAATCCCCCTCCAGCGAGCCGCGTGTGTATCGAGAAATCTCTGGTTCTGCAAGCCACAGAAATGTCTCAACTGTCGCACGAGAAATTTCCGTCTGACCCGAAACCCGACGTGAGTCTCGAACCCACCTGACCACCATCAATCGAACTTGAGTTCCTGCAGCCCCTGAACCACATCTGCGCTCATGCGTGCGCTTCCCCTCATCGTCCTCATCACCCTGCCCGCCCTCGCTGCCCGGCCGTACCGTGGAGGCGTCGTCGCTGCGGCCCACCCGCTCGGCAGCGCGGCCGGCAACGAGATGCTCACCCAGGGAGGCAACGCCGTCGACGCGGTCGTCGCCGCAGCCCTGACCATGGCGGTCGTCGGCCCGTACCACTCCGGTCTCGGCGGTGGCGGCTTCGCGGTCATCAAGGTCCCGCAGGGAGAGTTCGCGTTCGACTTCCGCGAGGTCGCTCCGGCCGGCGCGTCGCACGACATGTTCCTCAAAGACGGCCAGCTCGTCCCCGGTCTCTCCACCGATGGAGCCCTCTCCGTCGCGGTCCCCGGCGCCGTGAAGGGCTACCTCGAGCTCCACGCGAGATACGGCAAGCTCCCGCGCGCCAAAGTCCTCGCCCCCGCCATCCGCGCCGCGAAGACTGGCTTTCCTGTCACACCCAAATACCAATCACTCGCAACCTTGCGCGAAGCCTGTCTACGAAAAGACCCCGAGGCCGCGCGCATCTTCCTCCGCCCCAACACCGAAGGCCTCGCCTCCGTCCCCGCCATCGGAACCATCATCACTCAGCCAGACCTGGCGAAGACGCTCCAGACCCTCTCCGCAAAGGGCGCCGCTGGGTTCTACGAAGGCCCCATCGCCAAAGCCGTCGCCGCCACCATCACCGCCAACGGCGGAGTCCTCACCGAAGCTGACCTCAAGGCCTACCGCACCCGATGGCGCGCACCACTCGAAGGCAGCTACCGCGGCCACCGCATCCTCACCATGCCGCCCCCCAGTGGCGGAGGCATCACGCTCCTCCAGGTCCTCGGCGTTCTCGAAGCGAAGGGTCCAGAAGGCCCGGCCAACCGCGAGGTCGACACGCTCCACGTCTTCATCGAGACGCTCCGCCGCGCCGCCGTCGACCGCGCCCGCTTCGTCGGAGACCCCGACATGCAATCGGTGCCCACCGCCGAGCTCACCTCGAAGGCCTGGGTCGACAAGACGCTCGCCTCCATCGACCCGAAGCGCGCCACCCGCTCCGCCACGCTCTTCCCACCCGAGCTCCGCAAACCAACCACCCCGCTCGACGGCGGTCTCAAACCCCAGAACACCACCCACATCTCTGTCATCGACAAAGATGGCAACGCAGCCGCGCTCACCACCACCGTCAACTACGCCTTCGGCTCCTGTCTCGTCGCCAAAGGCACCGGCGTGCTCCTCAACGACGAGATGGATGACTTCGCCGCTCAGCCGGGCACGCCCAACGCGTACGGCCTCGTCACCGGAGAAGCCAACGCCGTCGCGCCCGGCAAGATCCCGCTCTCCTCCATGACGCCCACGCTCGTCTTCATGAAGGACGCTCCGAAAGACGTGTTGCTCGCGGTCGGGAGCCCCGGCGGCTCGACGATCCCCACCACCGTCCTCCAGGTCATCTCGAACGTCATCGACGGCTCCCTCGACCCGGTGCGCGCGGTCGGCAACGGCCGCATTCACCACCAGTGGCTCCCCGACGAGGTGATGGTCGACAAGACCGGCCTCGAGCCCGCCACCCTCTCGGCGCTCGAAGCGATGGGCCACGTCTTCAAGCGCGTCGAGGGCTGGGGCGACGCCGAGGCTGTGTCCGTCGACCCCGTCACCAGGCTCCGCTCCGCCGCCAGCGACCCGCGCAACGAAGGCGCGCCCACCGGCCAGGACTGACGAATCAAGCACCCATGTGGGCAACCGGAGCGTCGACTCCGTTGAGCCCACCCTCGGGCCGGGGTTCAATGAGCCTTCATGCGCGCGGGGCTCCTCAGCTGTCTGCTGCTCGCGTGCGCCCCCGCGCTGCCAACCGACGTCGCCTCACGCTCCGACGAGATCCTCGCGGGCACGGCTGACCCGACCAGCACCTCGGTCTTCTTCGTCATCTCCACCTTCAACAACGGCCAGATGGGCTCCTGCACCGGCACGCTCATCACCCCGCGCGTCATCCTCACCGCGGGCCACTGCGTCGACCCGGCGCGTGAAGGCGCCCAGTCCGTCATGGTGCGCGTGATGAACGAACCCGACGACCAGATGTTGATGATGAGCGACCTGCGCAACGTCGTGCAGATTCGCAGACACCCCAGCTACTCGGGACAGGGCCCGAACGACCTCGCGCTCCTTCAGCTCGAGACGCCCATCAGCGGCGTCACGCCTGAGCTGCTGGTCCGCACGCCTCCCTCGACCTGGAGGGGCCAGTCCATTCGCGTCGTCGGCTACGGCCGCACCAGCCCCTCCGGAGCGAGCGACACCGGCACCCGCCGCACCGTCACCACCACCATCGCGCGCTCGATGTCCGAGACGTTCGAGTTCGGCCAGGCCGGCGTGCTGGGCATCTGCTCGGGCGACTCCGGCGGCCCCTCGTTCTGGCGCAGCCCCGACGGCATGACGCGCGTCGCTGGCGTGCACTCCTACGGCACCACCAACCAATGCGGCGTCGGCGGCGACGTGCGCGTCGACACCGAGCTCGCCTTCATCGACGCGACGCTCAACCTCTTCGATCCACCTTCCTGTGTCGGCGACGGCCGGTGCCAGATGGGATGCACGCCTACGGACCCCGACTGCACCTGCATCGCCGACGGCCGCTGCGAGGCCTGCATGGGCGCCGCCGTCGACCCCGACTGCCCTGCCAACTGCATCGCCAACGACGTCTGCCAGAACGCCGGCTGCCCGGTGCCCGACACCGACTGCAAGCTCGACGGAGACGTCTGCGCGCAGCTCTCCGAGTGCGCAGGAGACCGCTGCCTCGCCGACTCGCGCGGCTTCTCGTTCTGCTCCCGCCCGTGCGTCGACGACACCGTCTGCACCCGCGAGATGGTCTGCGTCGAGGGCTCCTGCCGCGCGCCGATGCTCCCCGCTCCCGTTCCCGTCGAGCCCGTCACGGGCGGCTGCACGACCAGCACAGGCCTCTCCCTGCTTCCCGCTCTCTTCCTCCTGCGACTCAGGCGACGATGTTCGACGCGCGCCTGACGCCCGCCGGGCTCTCGAACGCCGACCTCGAGACGCTCCGGCAGTTCGGCGTCAAAGGCGCCCTCGTCTTCGCATCCACCGTCGAGCGCGTCGATGCCGTCGCAGCTTCCTGGGACGCCGCGCAGACAGAGCTCGTTCGCCTCCGCGCGCTGGGCTTCGACGTCGTGACCTGCGCGAGCGTGCCGGTGGTCCTCGGGGGCAAGAAGGGCGTCGCGGCCCTCGTCGCGGCGCTCCCGAAGCAGCTCGGAGAACGAGGCGTGATGGCGCTCGGCCCCCTCATGCTCCACCGCGGCACCGAGGACGAAGCCGAGCTCTTCCTCGAGCAGCTCACCATCGCCCGAAAGCTCGCGCGCCCCGTCATCGTCAGCGCCCCCATCGCGCGCCACGACGCGCTCACCACGAAGACGCTCGCGCTGCTCCACCAGTCGAAGCTCAAGGCCGACCGGGTGCTCGTCGATGGCCTCACCGTGAAGTCCGTTCGTTCGGTGCTCGCGCGGGGCCACCTCGCCGGCCTCACGCTCCACCCCGATCGCCTCGACGTCGACCTCGCCGAACGCCTCGTGCACGCGCTCGGCCCCGCGCGCCTGGTGATCGGCAGCGGCGCCGGTGACGGCCCCAGTGACCTGCTCGCCCTGCCCCGCCTCGTCTCGCGGCTCAAGCTCGCGAAGCTCTCGGGTGGCGTCAGGAACCGGGTCTCGGGCAAGACCCTGCGCGCCTTCCTCGGCCTGAATCCACCCTGAGTTCCCGACTCCATCGGCGCCGAGCCTGGCTGCACTCTCTGCGCGACGCCCCGAAAATGGGTACAAAGGGCACCCGCCGTGACGTCTCCAAGCGCTGATCACACTGTCGTGTTGCACGTGATGCCGGGCGAGGTGCTCGACGAGCGCTTCCGCATCGAAGATCGCGTCGGCCAGGGCGCCATGGGGAGCGTCTTCCGCGGCCGAGATCTCAGGTCGAACGCCGTCGTCGCCGTCAAAGTGCTCGCGCCGGAGCACTGCCGCAAACCCAAGGTGCTCGCCCGCTTCGAGCGCGAAGCCGAGCTGATGGTGCAGCTGCGCCACCCCAACATCGTGCAGCTGCTCGGCCACGGCCGCCTGCGCGCGCTCCCCTACATCGTCATGGAGTACCTCGACGGCATGACGCTCTCCGAGGTGCTCGAGGCGCGGGGCGGCAAGCTGCCGATCGCCGAGACCGTCGCGCTCATCAAGCCCATCGCCTCGGGCCTCGCGTTCCTGCACCGCAACGGGCTGGTGCACCGTGACATCAAGCCGCAGAACATCTTCCTCACCTCGAAGGGCCGGGTGACGATCCTCGACCTGGGCGTCGTGCGCGACCAACACAACCCCGGCCTCACCAAGCCCGGCGCGATGGTGGGCACGCCCTATTACATGTCGCCCGAGCAGATCCTCGGCGCCGAAGACATCGATCGCCGCACCGACGTGTACGCGCTCGCCGCGATGACGTTCGAGCTGCTCACCGGCCGGCCGCCCTACCTGGGCTCGAACAACTTCGAGGTCCTCTACGGCCACAAGAACGCCGCCGTGCCCGACGCCGCCGCGCTGGTGAAGGGCCTCTCGAAGGGGGTCGCGACGGTGCTCATTCACGGCATGGCCAAGCGCCGTGACGAGCGCCCTGACTCGGCGTCGGAGTTCGCCGCCGAGCTCGAGGCCGCCGCGGGCGTCAGCAAGGTCGACCTCGCGAAGTCGTTCGCCTTCATCGGCGAGAAGAAGAAGCAGACCCGCGACACGAAGGAGACGCGCGACCAGCTGCCCGCCGTGGGCGACGCCATCGAGGCCGACAGCACCCGCCTCATTCAGAAGTACGTGCCGCCCCGCAAGGACAGCGAAGAGGTGCCGCTCGCCGCCAACGAAGACATCGTGAGCGTCGCCAACGCCGTCGAGCTCGACTCCGACACCGGCAAGACCCAGCTGTTCTCGACCGACGCGACCTACGTCGGGCCTGCCTTGAGCCGGGAGCTGTCGGTGCCGAAGGTGGTGCCGAAGACGGGCCAGCTGCGCATCATCGCGACGCTCAAGGGCAAGGTGTGCTCGGCCCAGGTCTCCATCGACGGAGGGCCGGCCATCGTCACCCCTCGCGCGGTGACGTTGATGAAGGGCAAACACACGCTGCGGGGTGAGGTGCCTGGTGGCAGGCCGATCGAGCGCACCGTCGAGGTCAGCGCTGGCGCCGTCGTGAACGTGCGCCTGGAGTTCTGACGGCTACGGCAGGTCGCCGAAGCCCGCGTCGCGCGTCTGGTTCGCGATGAAGTTGCTGTTCAGCGTTCGCCCGAAGCCGATGTCGCCGCCAGAGTCTTCGAAGCGCATCGAGAAGCTCCCCGAGGTGAGCGCGCCCGACTTGCCGCCGCGGCTGATCTGCAGATCGCCCGCCCTGATGCGCGGCAGGTTTCGAATCGGCTCGCCGCCCGGCGCGTGCGCCACCGTCGTGCGCGGGTTGCCGGGCCGCCAGTCGCCTCCCAGCAGAATGCGCGTGCCGGGCTCCGGCTCGACCGAGGTGATGGTGCCGTCGTCGGCCTGCGTCTGCAGCGAGACGGTGACGCGAATGACGATGTCGAGGAAGACGCCGCGGTTGTTCGTGAAGATCAGCTGCAGCGCCTCGGGGTTGCGGTAGGCGATGACCTCGGTGACGGTGAGATCGATCACCTCACCGAGGCTGCCTCCAAGGGCGTTGTCGGGCGTACACGCCGGGAACATCAACAGCGCCGCCAGAACGAGGGCTCGTCGCATGAGAATCACCGAAGCTAGCGCGCCCGACGGGGCCTGACGCCAGCTTTCATTTCTCGATGGCGAGCTTCACGGCGCCGGCGGTGGGCTCGACGCTGCCGTCGGCGCGAATCGCCCCCGGCACCCGGTACGCCATCACCCGCTTGCCGCTCGGCAGGAAGGCGAGCTGGGGCGCGAAGCCGCCGCCGACGTCGACCGTCTGCTCCCGCCACACGCCAGCGCTCCGGCGCGCGACCCGCAGCTCGTCCTGGTCTTGAGAGCACGCCCCGGGGTCCACCTGATCGCGGCGCGAACACACGTAGTACGCGATCGACGGCTCACCAGCGAAGGCGGGATCGTTGTCCATCGCGAGCGAGGGGTACCAGCCGCCGGTGCCCGAGGCGAAGACCTCGGTCGGGCTCTCCCACATCATCGGGTTCGCGTTCGGGTCGGGGTTGCGGCGGTAGAGCAGCTTGTGCGTCTGGCGATCGGTCACCGCGAAGGCCCAGCCTTCGTTCGCGTGCCAGCCGAGCGACGCGCCCGTCATGGTGTCCGAGACGTTCGCGACGGGATCGGGCGGCGTCCAGGTGCCGTCGGCCAGGCGGCGCTGAATCGCGACGTCGTTGCCGCGCGTGTCGGCTCCGCCGAGGGCCTTGTCGTAGATGATGGCGGGTTGATCGTTCGGCCCGATGATCATTCGAATGCGGCCACCCCAGCCTGCCTTGTTGTTGCCGCCGTTCTGCGCGCAGACCAGGCGCCGCGGGCCGAGCACGTTCTCGACGACCTCGACGTCGGAGCCCGCCCAGTCCTGCTGCGGGTACTGGCCGTTGTGGGTGTCGCGGTACGCCAGGTAGAGCTCGCCGGCCTGGTTGAAGGCGAGCGCGGGGTACAGGCCGACGAGGAAGCCGAGGTCGGAGACCGGGTTCCCGCACACCACCTCGCCGCTGTTGGTCGTCACCGGCGTCTCGACCCACATGCCTGGAGCCATTCGACGGGCCACCACCGCGTCGCTCTGGAACCAGAAGATCGACATGCCCACCTCGAAGCCCGGAGCGCCGCCGAGGTACGACGCGATCGGCCGACCCATCGGGTCGAACACCAGCGCCAGGCCGATCTTCCGCTGCACATACCTGATGATTTCAGGTGCGCTGGCCACGCCGTTGACGACCTCGACGTACTTGATGTCGTAGTCCTTCACGCCGGCCATCGTCTCGGTGCCTCGCGGCGTGTAGTACACGATGCCGATCTTCGAGCTCGCCGGGTCGATGGCCATCGCGAGGTATTCCTGCTCCCGCGCCGCAGGGTCGATGTCGATGATGTTGAACGCGCTCACCACCGGCCCGCCGTCAGGGTTGGTCTTGAGGTTGGCCTCGCCCACGAAGCCCATCGAGAAGTGCCTGACCTGCGCAGACACCTTCGAGCCGTTCACCGTCGAGGGCTGACGCTCGAAGACGGCCGAGCCCTTCCTCGTCCAGTACACGACCGGGTCCTTCACCGTGCGGCCGGTGACGTCGAACTCGACCGTGAGCGGCGTCTGGAAGTCGGTGTTCTCGGGCTTGAAGACGTAGATGGGGGTGTGCGCCGTGAAGTTCGCCGCGGCCGCGTTCGGCGACGAGGTGATGCTGAACATCACGTCGGCCGGCACCGTGTTGGGCGCCACGGTGAGCTTCACCTTCTCGAGCTCGATGGTGCCGCCAGCCGCGCCGATGGCCTTCGCCTCGGCCTTGCCGGTGCCCGCGGGGTTCATGCCCGTGCCGGGAGGAGAACAGCCCACCGCGATCATGGCAGCGGCCAACGACGTGACGAGTACGCGAGCGTTCATGAGGCGACCATTCCTTCTTTCCAACGGTGAAGAGCCCGGCCAGCGCGTCGAGTGTACCCAACCCGCGCGCGAGCCGGCATGACCGGATTCAGGACACGGTGTGGGGAAGAGTCCACCCCAGTGAGAAGGATGGTTGCGCGAGCCCACTCCCAGGGGAATGCTCCGCGCCCCATGACGCCCGACCCGGACGAAACGACGCTGGCTCCCCTCGACGACGCACCTGACGAGCTGGCGCGGCGTGTCTTCGTGCAGCGCCTCACCTTCATGGGCGGCGGCGTGGTGCTGCTCGGCAACGCCTGCAAAGAATCGCCGAAGCCCGACGCTGGAGCGTCTCTCGCTGTGGCGCCCCCACGCCCGCAGGCGCTCACCACCTCGCACCTCACCTTCACCAACGACGACTTCGCCATCGTCGCCGCGGCCGCCGAGCGCGTGCTGCCAAAGGACGACGACGCGGGCGCCCTCGACGCGAACGTGCCTGAGTACATCGATCGCATCCTCCAGACGAGGCAGCTCGAGAGCATGAAGAACAACTTCGTGCCCGGCATCGCCGCGCTCGATCGCCGCACCCAGCGCATGTTCAAGGTCGGCTTCGCGGGCGCGACCCCCGAGCAGCAGGACGAGGTGCTCACCATCTTCAAGAACAGCCCTGAGACGTCGGGCGAGGCGCGCTGGTACGAGATGCTCGTCGTGCTGACGCTCGAGGGCTTCCTCGGCGACCCGAGCTACGGCGGCAACCGCGACGGCGTCGGCTGGAAGGCGATCGGCTTCACGCTGGTCGATCACACGCCGGCTGACCCGGGCAAGGGCTACGACGGCAAGAAGCAGCTCGAAGCGTTGCGGTGCGGCGGCGGGAAGGGGTGCTGAGATGGCGAACGACCCAGTCGATGTGGTGATCGTCGGGAGCGGTGCAGGTGGCGCGCCCATGGCGCTCGAGCTCGGCCGCGCCGGGTTCAAGGTCGTCGTGCTCGAGAAGGGCCCCTGGTACAAAAAAGAGGAGTTCGTTCACGACGAGATCCTCAACTCGCGGCGCAACTTCTTCATGCCGCTCCCGTGGGACGAGCCGCACCTGTGGCGCGCCGGCCCTGACAAGCCCTACTCCCGCACCAACGAAGCGTGGACGGCGAACTGCGTCGGCGGCGGCACCGTGCACATGAGCGGGTACTTCTACCGGCTCAAGCCCATCGACTTCCGCCTCAAGAGCGAGCTCGGCGCCATCAAGGGCGCGAACATCGCCGACTGGCCCATCACCTACGACGAGCTCGCGCCGTTCTACGATCGCGCCGAAGAAGAGCTCGGCGTCTCGGGCAACGCGGTGCCGCACCCGTTCCTCGAGCCGCGCAAGAAGAACTACCCGATGCCCCCGCTCGCGGAGCACCCGGTGTCGCTCGAGATCGACAAGGCCTGCAAGTCGCTCGGCTTCCACTCCATTCCCACCGCGCGCGGCATCACCAGCACCGCGTACAAGGGCCGCAGCGGCTGCACCTACTGCACGCTCTGCGGCAGCTACGGCTGCGAGAACGACGCGAAGAGCTCGACGCTGGCGTCGCTCATTCCACAGGCCATCGCGACCGGGAACGTCGAGGTTCGCCCGCGCTGCATGGCCGTCGAGATCACCGTCGACCAGAAGTCGGGCGTCGCGAAGAGCGTCGTGTACCTCGACCCCGACGGCGTGCGGCAGGAGCAGGCCGCGAAGGTCGTCATCGTCTCCGCGACCGCCGTCGAGTCTGCCCGGCTGTTGCTCAACTCGCAGTCGGCGCGCTACCCGGGCGGCCTCGCGAACAACAACGGCCTCGTCGGCAAGAACCTGCTGTTCTCGAGCTTCGGCCAATCGAAGGCCACCTTCCGCGTCTCGAAGCAGAAGGCCACGCACCCGTGGCTCGAGACGACCGCGCCCTTCGTCAACCGCTCGATGCAGGACTTCTACGTGATGCCCGACAATCGGTTCGGCTTCCGCAAGGGTGGCACGCTGGGCTTCATGTGGGCGCACCCCAACCCCATCTTCGCGGCCGTCGGCATGGCGCGAAAGGGCGAGGCGGGCGTCTTCGGTAAGGCGCTGAAGAACAAGCTGCGCGAGTACCGCGACAGCAAGATCCTCGAGTTCGAGATCTACGGCGAGTTCCTCCCCACCGACGACACCAACGTCACCGTCGACGGCAAGGTGAAGGACAAGTACGGCAACCCCGTCGCGGCCATCACCATCAAGCGCCACCCGATGGACTTCGTGATGACGCGCTTCCTCGTCGAGCGCGGCGAAGAGGTGCTCGCCGCGATGAACCCCGAGAAGCTCGATCGCGTCGGCACCGCGGGCGAGACGACGATCCTCCAGGGCGGCACCTGCCGCTTCGGCAAGGACGAGCTGACGAGCGTGCTGAACAAGGACTGCCGCGCCCACTCGGTGAAGAACCTCTACGTCGTCGACGGCAGCTTCATGCCGACGTCCGGCGCGGTGCCCTTCACGCTCACCATCGTCGCCAACTCGTTCCGCGTGGCGCAGGGCCTGGTCGAGCGCATGAAGAAGGGCGCGACCTGAGGCTGCGATGAAACGTCTGAGCACCCTCCTGATGTCGTTGGCGCTCGCGGGGTGCCAGAAAGCAGAGGCTCCGAGGGCACCACCGCGCGAAGGCAAGCTCGGCGCCCAGCGCTGCTCGGGCCAGCCAGGGCCGAAGAACCCCGTGCTGCCAGTGCTGCAGCGGCCCTTCGACGGGCACTACCCCGTGCTCAACCTGTTCGATCACGACCTGCCCCTCGTGTCCGACCTGAAGCCCTTCGTCGAAGGCGACAAGGAGCTCACCTACTGCGGCATCGAAGCGCTGGGGCTCGCCGAGGGCTTCCCCGGCTACGCCTTCGCGATGCCCGAGGGCACGCCCATCTTCGCCGCCGCCGACGGTGAGGTGGTGCGCGCAGGCCCCGCGCCCACCTTCAACTGCGTGCTGACCCACCGCATGGTCGACGATCAGCTCGAGGTCGACGTGGAGCACTCGACGCTCGGCTCCATCGGCTTTCGCACCCACTACGCCCACCTGGCGAAGCTGACGGTGAAGGTCGGCGACCGGGTCGTCGCAGGGCAGCGCGTCGGCGTCGCCGGGCGCTCGGGCTGCGCGACGACGAGCGCGCTGTACTTCGAGGTGCGTCGACTGACGGGAACGAAAAGCGGCCGCTCCGCCGTCGTCGATCCCTACGGCTGGGACGGGCCGTCACCCGACCCGTGGGCACAAGACGAGCGTGGCGCGCCCAGCGTGTACCTGTGGAAGCCCAACGAGGCGCCGCAGCTGAAGGCGAAGTAGCCGCACCGACCGCGGCTGCGGAGCGCGAGCGACCTGCGCCACCTGTAGCCCCAAGGTGACCTGCGCCACCGGCCGCGCCAGCAGCAACACCGCGTCAGGAACGCTCCGGTGACGGCAGGCAGCACAAACGGCGACGGGCCGCTCCCGAAGGAACGACCCGTCGAACCGGCACGCGAGTGGAGTCGCCTACTGCTGCGCGCAGGCGCCGTACGCGGCTACGCCCTGCGACGACAGGTCGAGGCACGCCTTGCCGCCGCCACAGACCGTCGCGCCGCCATCGCGGCTGCACGCCTGGTAGCACCTCGACTCGGCCGCCGTGGCGCACGCTCCACCATCGACCCGACGCTCGCAGACCGACAGACACACCGAACCCTTCACGCAGGCCGCAGGCGCGTCGCAGCTCTCGCCGATCGCCTTGGTGCCGGTCTCGAACGAGCAGAAGGTCGCGCCAGACGGGCTCTGGTAGCAGGTGCGCGGGCCACCATCGACCGATGCCGTGCAGCCCTGCGCGAGCACGTCGCACGCGTAGCAGTTCGAGGTGCCGCCATCGGTCGGCACGCCGCAGCCAGACAGCTGGACGACGAGCCTGGGAAGATTCGAGGCGTTGGTGTCGACCGTGATGGAGCCGCTGTAGCCGCGGTTCTGGCGGGGCCCGAACTCGACCTGCAGGAACGCGCGCTGCCCACCGGCGATGCTGGTCGCGGGAATGTCGCTGCCGACCGCCGCTTCGCCCCAGCTCGACGTCACCTTGAACTCGGGCTCGCCCTCGTAGGTCACCTTGCTGATGGTGAGGGGCCTGAGGCCACGGTTCGTGATGCTGATGGAGTCGATCGGCCGCGCTCCGACGAACGTGCCGCTGCCGAACTCGGTGTTGAAGCCGAGGGCCGTCCGGTCGACACACAGCTCGGCTTCATTGGCGAAGGTGTCACCATCGCACACCTTCCTATTCGTGGGCCCGCAGGCTACGAAACTACCAGTGACGATGGCTCCGACGACGCCTGCAATGAGAATCGAGCGATTCATGAATCGTCCTCGTGAAAAGAGAGTGGTAGCGGTTCTACTGCAAAGGGTCGGGAGCGTCGCGTTTCTCGCGCTGGCGCTCTCTGGCTGCGGCAGCGTTCGCGACCAGTTCGTCGGCACGCGAGTCGAAGATCAGTGCGGCGGCGAGTGGCCCGTCTGCCGGACGATCGTGGGCTGCATCGTCGGAGACCGCAGCTACGTCGAGGGCCGCTTTCCGGGCCAGAACAAGCTCGCGGTGCAGCTCTTCGAGCCGTCGACCGTGACGCTGTCGTTCTTCCTCTCCGAGGTCGCTGGCACCGGCGAAGAGATGCGCATCAGCTTCTACGAGACCGAGTGCCGTAGCCGCATTCGGCGAACGTTGAGCGGCCGTGCGTTGATCGGCGAGGCCGAGAACCGCGGCTGGGCGTTTCGCGAAGCTGACCTGTCTGACGTCGGCGACCACCTCATCGAGTTCGAAGCTGACGCGCGCGCGAAGTACCTCGTGAAAGTCGACGTGGTGCCGCTGCGCCTCAAGGAAGCCTCGAGCAACTGAGCGCCTCGACGGTTGCCCAGGGCTGACGCGCCCGACCCACGCTTCACCCAAAGCGAGCATCGAGCCTACGAGCCGTTGGCGTCTGTCGTGCGAAGCCAGCGCGGCTGTCGGCGCAGCAGCGTGGGACGCAAGGCGGGGCTCCGAAGTCGGGTCAGCTCATTCGCGAACCAGGAAGCCACAGCCACCGCCGCCATCCGCTCCGCGACCGGGGCACGACACCGCCGCACCACCGTCAGGGTTCTGAATGCTCCCGGGGTAGGCGGAGATCGACTGACGCACCATGTAGGGAATGGGCTCGTTCGAGATCCGGTCGACGGCCACCACCCGCATCTGGAACGAGCCCGAGGCGACTTTGTCCTGGGAGAAGCAGAAGCAGGACTCGGGTTGCAGCGTCACTGTCGTCTGGTTGCCGCTGCGCGTCTGGCGGAAGTGAACCCGCCGATTCTGGGGCAGCATCGGCAAGTACCAGGGCGTGAAGTCGCCGAACGTCGGCGAGAGATTCGTCTGAACGCCAGTGCACCCACCGTCGGCGAGCGGAGCACCCGTGCAAAGCAGGAGTTCGAAGGCGAGCGTCCCAGCCGGCCCACTGCCACCGTCGACATCGCCCACCGTCCAATCGAGCTGCCAGGTCTGATCGCCCATCACCCCGCCATAGTTGAAGCGGTACGCATCGCGATCGGTCTCGGTCGCGTCGTAGTCGTTAGGCCCACGAATGCCGGGCCCCGTGTTCAAGTCTCTGAAGTCGCGGGTCTTGCCGTACCCGTGCGAGATCACGCCCCGCACGATGCTGGGAGCACCGCCGAAAGTCACGTCGATCGGCTGATCACCAGGCGGGCGCATCGCCTCGTCGGGGTCGTCTTCGAGCGTCACGCGAATCGACCAGTCACGATCGTCGGCGTACTTGAGGCGGCCGCGGCCGGTGTCGCCGAACGAGAAGAGAATCGCGCTCACGTTCGCGGGCACTGGAATGCCGCCGACGAAGTTCTTCTGATTCCGCAGCGGAGCGATCTGGTACTCCTCGTTGCGCTCCGAGAGCACGCAGTGCGGCGGGTCGATGCCGGGAGAACGACAGACGCCGGTGACCAGCAGGCCCGTTCCTGCGTTCGGGTCGTCGAAGCTCCGCGGGCAGACCTGCCGGTTGCTGACGCAGGCCGTCTGACGGTCCTGAATGGTGGCGCCCGTCGTCACCTCCTGAATCACGCGAATCTGCCGCGTGGGAATCATCGAGAGCGGAGGGTAGCGCCCGCCGGCTCCGGCCGGCATCAGCTCGTAGCGCAACACCGTGGGCCCAGCACGCGCCGGCAGGTTGAGCCTGAACCACTCGGTGTCGGGCACGTACGCGATGCGGCCGGTGAGCGCCGTCGTCGTGTTGAGGGCCAGGTTCACGGGCCGCGCGGTCGCCGAGGTGTCATTGCCGCCCATGCCCTCACTCATGTCGAGGTCGGGCATCAGGCGAACCTCGACGTCGTACTTGAGCCGCAGATCGCCCAGCGCCGGCGTCATCTGCTGCGCCGTCTTGAAGCCGAACACCTCGAGCGTGTACGTGCCGTCTCCTGCGGTCAGCCGCGCGGTCGAGAGGTTGATCTGGAGGAACTCGTTGTCCATCACGCCCTCCGAGATCGGCCGGCCCATGGGGTCCTTCAGGGTGTAGGCCATTCGGTATGGCAGCGGCGGCATCAGGTTCATCATCGTGCTCGAGACGCGCAGGTAGATGATCTCGCGGGCGCCCGAGACGGGGAATGAGAACCGGTCGACGTCGTCGTTGGTCGCGAGGTACCCCGACGAGGTGCCCTGCTGAACGCCGTTCGCCGCCGTCAGGGCGATGGCCGTGGGCGTCACGTCGTTGGGCTCGTTGACGTCGGGGTTGTCGATGACGCAGACGTTGAGCTTGTACGGGTTCTTGTTGTCGACCCGCGGCAGGGCCACGCCACCGACGTCGCTCACGCGGATGATCAGCTGGGCGCTCGACTCGGAGAAGGGCTGGGTGATCTCGACGTTCTTCGGCACCGCGGCGCCCATGCGCCGATCGTTCCCCGACGCGATCGCGCCCAGGCCGCCGTCGCCCTGCTCGCGCAACACGTTCACGCTGAAGTTCACCGCCGTCTGGGGAACGCCGCCGTAGCCGGCCTTCACCGTGAGCAGGCTCCGGGCCGTGAGGCCGGCTGGCATCGTCACCGAGTAGAAGTCGACGTCGATGCCGCCGTCCTCGACGGTCGAGATGAACGCCTCGAGATCCTGGCAGAGGGTGAGCGTGCAGGCCGGGTCGCTCTTCGCCGCCTCAGGGGAGTTGCAGCCGTCGAGCGGGAGCGAGCCGCCGTCGCACGTCTCTTCGTCGCCCTCGACACAGAGCACCGGTGCCGGCGAACACGCCGTGCTGGCGACGATCGCCAGTCCTCCCAACAGCACGGCCACCCGCGTCAGTGTCTGCGTCATATGTCGCTCGAGAACCTGCAGGTCGGAGGACGGCCTCCTCCGACGGTCAACGTCACGGCACCGGGACGGCCCCCGGGGGCGGTGGGCAGCCTGCCACGAAATCACTGTCGCTGACGCGAATGATGCCGTCGGGCGGCGAACGAATGCCGCCCACGGGGAACCGGCTCGTCTTGTGGCGGAAGACGCGGTGGAGCACGCGGCCCGACGGGTCATCGCCCGGCCTCATCGCGATGCTCACGAAGATGTCGTTGTAGCCAGCGCCGCGCCGGTACTCCGAGACCCCTGCGTCATCGACGCCCGCGTCACGAATGTCGGGGAGCGTGTTCGCCAGGAGGATGTTGTCGACGCGAAGGTCCCAGCACTGGCGGCCCTGCTCGTCGATGCCGCCCCGCTTGAGCACCTCGTAGCGGTAGCCGTTGACCGACAGCTTCTGTGCGTCGACGACATTGGGGTCGGTGTGGAGCTGCAGCTCGGTGGCGTTCGACAGGCCATCGTTGTCGGGGTCCTGGTCGAGGTCCTTCGAGGCGGGCTGGGTGCCGAGCTTGAACTCGATGGAGTCGGGCACGCCGTCATCATCGCTGTCGATGCGCCGTGCGTTGGTGCCGATCAGCTGCTCGTCGCAGTCGAGCAGGCCGTCGCAGTCGCTGTCGAGGCCACGAAGCTCGGGCGGGCAACCTTGATCGGAGCCGCCGCCGTCGGCCAGTCGCCCGATGGGGTTGAACATGCCGCCGCGGCGGTTGAAGTAGACTTCGATGCCGTCGGAGAACCCGTCGAAGTCGCTGTCGACCACCCAGGGCTCGGTGCGTGCGCGCAGCTCGTCTTCGTCGAACAGCCCGTCGCTGTCGGTGTCGGCGAGCTCGAGGGGGCTGCCGGCCGACGACGAGAAGTTCGAGACCACCACTCGATCGAACACGAAGGTGCGCCGCACCTGCCCGAACGAGAAGTTGAGGAAGTTGATGGGCTCACTGTTGCGGAAGTCGCGGAAGTTGCCGCCGCCCAGCGCCGCCATGCGCGCGAGACGTTCGGCGTTCTGGTTGATGATGATGAGCGGGCACGAGCCCGGCGGCAGGTTGGGAATCTCACACGACGCGCCAGCTGGCGGCGGTGGAATGGAGCCTCCGTCGAGATCGCACACCGACGAGTTGACTGGCTGCGTCGGCAGGAACACGTGCACCGTGTTCACCTTCACGTCGTCAGCGAGGTCTTTGAGCTGGCGAATGCGGCGCACCACGTTGCTACCGCCCATGTCGCAGAGCAGCTCGTCGTCCTGGTTGTTCGTCGGCTGACCGTCGGAGAGGAAGATGACCGAGTACCGCGCGCGCGTCTCTTCGCCTCGGCGCATCAAGCGGGTGTTGGCGATGTCGCGGTTGATGATGGCGTAGATGTCGGAGAGCGGCTTGACGAAGTCGGTCGAGTCGCGGTTCGCCATGTTGCCGGGCGCGGCGAAGTTGAGAATGCGCTGCCGCAAGAGATCGCGGTCGCCCTGATCGAAGGCCATCACCGACTCGAACTCCTGCAGCCCGCTCTTCGAGAGGAAGGCGGTCGTGCTGCCGGCGAAGAGCATCACCAGAATCGAGACCTCTCGCTCCTGGGGAAGGTTGTCGAGCAGGTCGACGACGGCGCGCGCGCGGCTCCCGTTCGGGTCGGTCACCATCATGGACAGCGACGAGTCCATCGCGAGCAGAATCTTGATCGGCCGCACCACCTGATCGCTGCCAGGCGTACAGAATTCGCCCTGCAGACTCACCGAACGATCCGCAGGGATCTCGCGCTCACGTCGTTCGTCGTACAGGTAGGTGTCGGAGCACGCAGCCAACAACAACCCCATCAGCACTCCAGCAAGGCACGCCCACTTCGCAGCGCTCGTCATGGCACCGGTCCCGACTGCCCGCGCGAGGGGTTGATGCCGACGCACCGTGCCTCGTAGTGCGCAGGCTCGATCATGTTCGCTGGAGCGTAGAAGTCTGCGTTCGTGAGCGGTTGAGTCTCAGGCCCTGCCGGCACCCGCACCGAGGGTGGGTCGTACTGGGCCCACACGCACCCGGCCTTCCACGTGCCGTAGTCGCTCGAGACGCCAGCCTCGGGGGCTTCACCGAACCACAGCTTGAAGAGGTTGAAGCCCTGACGCGAGAAGCCTGCGCGAATCGGCGGGGTGAGCAGCTGCAGGTTGCTCGCGGTGAAGTCGTAACAGACCGAGTCGTCAGGCATCACCTCCTGGCGCAGCGAGTACTGAATTCCGTTCTTCTCGCGGAACTCGCGATCGCGGCGCGTCGGGTGCGAGCCCAGGCGAATCTCTTCGACGTCGGGAATCGTGTCGCCGTCGGTGTCGAGGTCCTTCTGGGGAACCAGCGGGTCGAGGCCGTACCGAACCTCGATGCCGTTCGGAATGCCGTCTGCATCGCCGTCGACCAACGTGTTGTCGGCGAGCCACCCGCTCAGGTACTTCTCGGCGAAGTCAGACAGGCCGTCACCGTCACGGTCCGACGGGCGGCACCCGAGCGTCAGCGGCGACATCGGGTCGCAGCCACGCCCGTCCTTCACGTCGGGTCGGAAGCCATCGGCCTTGCGATCGACCTCGAACCGGTCGGTGAAGCCGTCACCGTCGGAGTCTGGGTCGAAGCGCGAGGTGTTGAAGCTGAAGTCGTTGTCGATCTCGTCGGGCAGCGCGTCGCCGTCGCTGTCGACGAGACGATCGAGCGGCCCCGGCTCGCTCGAGAGCGGCTGGACGAACAAGCTCTTCATCACGTTGCGCGAGAAGAGTGACGAGTAGTCGAGCGCGCCCAGGTTCAGCTGGGCGATGCCGGCGAAGTTGTTGAACTCCTGGTACACGCCGTTCCCGCGCTGGGCGAGCTGCTGCAGCGTCCACCCTGAGATGCGCTTCGCCGCAGCAGGGCCATCGGCGAGCGGCACCGGCATGCCCCCTCCACCGGGCCACCGCACATAGCCCCCGTAGAGGTCCTGGCAGATGGGGCCACATGCCCGCACGGCCTCTTCGTTGAACAGCAGCACCGTGTGGAGCCGGATGTCACCGATGTTGTACTGGTCGCGAAGCTCCATCAGCTGGTCGACGTAGCTGAAGAGTTGGTAGTTCTGGTTGCGATCGGTGCCCGCCACGAAGGTGAGAATGCGGTCGGCAGGCGCAATTTCGGCGTCGATCTCGTTACAGAACGAACCAGCGCCGAGCGAGTCCTGCCAGGTGAGGTCAGGGTTGAGGTCGTCGGCGTATTGGGTGAGGTTGTCGTTCGCCGCGCAGCGCGGGTACGGCACACCGTCTGAGAGAAAGACGACGACGTACCGCGTGCGCGGCAGCATGTTGGGCGCCGTGCGTTGGGTGTTGGTGATGTCGGCGGCGATGCGCGAGTAGGCGGCCGCCAGCGCTCCCTGGTAATCGGTGCCCTTGCCCAGCTCGGACTGGAGCGCCCCAACCCGCGACAGCAACGCCGCGTCGTCAGGCCGCGCGAAGCCAGAGGCCGGGTAGACCCCCTTGATGTTCGTCTCGAAGGGGACGAGCGCGACGCTGATGTTCCGCTGCGTCGCGAAGCCCTCGAGCAAGCGCTGCAGCGCACGCACCCGGGCAGGCAGCGTGCTGCCGGTGACGTTGAGGGTCGCCGCAGCCATCTGGCAGAAGCCGTTCGACGCCTGGGAGCCCGGCGGATCAGAGACGCACATCGAACCGGACTGGTCGACGACGAAGACGACCTTCACCGGAAAGCCGCTGCGATCGGGGCGCTCGGTGCAGACGCGGCCCGAGATCGACAGCCGATCGTCGATGTTGATGGTGTCCTTCGACTTCTTCTCGATGAAGGCGTCGGAGCAGCCGACCAACCCTGCGACAGCGAGAATGAGTGTTTCGCGTCTCATGTGGTGCTCCTCGGTGCGACCCTGATGCTTCATTCCCCGACGAGAAAAAACGGCTCAGCACTCTGTCAGTCGACCGTTCTTTCGAACTCTACTGAACGGCGACGCCCCCCGTCAGCAAGTGCTGGCGAGGGGCGCGTCGATTCACCGTGCTGCGAAACGACCCTTCGTCACATCGGCCTTTCAGCTGCGGCGGCGGCGGATGAGCGCCAGCATCGCGAGGCCGAGGCCGGCGATGGAGGCGTCGAAGGGCACCGCGCTGCAGGTGGCTGCGGTACCGGGCGAGCCACCATCAGGCGTGGCCGTCATCT
>JALHMW010000046.1 GCA_022843845.1 Archangium sp. | reverse complement strand
GCCCCGCCACCCGCGTCCGAGGCCGTGCCGCCGGCTCCGCCGTCACTCATGCGCTCGCGCACCGTCACCTGATTCGCGCACTGACACGCGCTGACACCGAGGCACCACAGGAGGACGAGGGCACGCATGGCGCGACCTTCGAGGCGCGGGCGCGGCGAGTCAACTCGTGCGTCTTCGTTTGCTGTGGCGAGGCCGGGCTTCTGGCAAGACGAGCTCCATGCGCTCCTCTCTCCTGCTCGGTACCGTGCTCGGAGTCCTCGCGGTCGGCTGCTCGAAGTGCGGCAAGAAGGAGCTGCCCGTCGTGGTCGACGAGGGGACCGTCGGCGCGGTGACGCCGCGCGAAGGAGCGGTGCAGCTCGGCTCGTTGACCTATGCGCTGCCGGTACCTACGCCCGTGGCTCCGTTCGGCACGAAGGTCTTCGACGAGAAGGCGCCGACCATCGTCGCGGTGGCCCTCGACGCAGGCGCGCTCGACGCCCCGGGCTGGAAGTACTTCGAGCAGCTCTTCGAGGCGAAGGGCACCAGCTCGCTGTTGCTGAAGGAGGGCGTGGCCGTCGATGGCAACCGCGCCTACGACGAGTTCTTCCAGCTCTACGAGCAGAACCGGTACCGCCCGCTGCTCATCTCGAGCGAAGAGGTGAACTCGGACGACGACTTCGTCATCAAGCGCAGGTTTCTCACGTCGGTGCCCAGCGTCGTCACGTCGGACGTCGTGCTCCACAACCTGCACCTCTTCTTCGACTACGCGCTCGCCCAGGCAGAGCTGACGCGGTTTGCGCCCGAGCTCGAGGCGCTCGTCGACGCCCTGCTGGCACAGACGCTGGCGCAGCGAACGGCGCTGGCGAAGACGAAGTGGGCGAAGGCCGTCGACGACAACCTCGTCTTCTTGTCAGTGGCACACGTCTTCCTCGCGAGCGCCGACCTCGTGGCCGATGGCGCCGCGAAGGGCTCGGGAACGGTCGGCAACGACACCGTGGCCGAGTCAGAAGCGTTCACCGCAGCGACTCGCAGAGCCGTTCCCACGTTACTGCCGAGGGGGCTCCCGGCGCCGCTGGTCGCCCGGGTGACGTCCGAGGTGAACCGGGTGCTCGACGCGAAGGTGACCGAGAAGCCCGACGTCTTCGAGTACCCCGGCGAGTTCAAGGAGGACTACTCGCAGTACACGCCGCGCGGGCACTACCTCAAGCTGGTGCCGCTCCAGGCGTACTTCCGCGCCACGATGTGGGTCGCTCGCGTGATGATGTCGTTCCAGACCGAGAACGGGTCGCGGAGCGCGGTGCTGCTGACGCTCGCGGCGACGAAGGGCGACTCGCTCTCACGGTGGCGGGGCATCACCGAGGCCATCGGGTTCCTGGTGGGGCCGGCAGACGACGTCTCGTTCGGGGAGCTCGTGCCGGTGCTCGCCGCCGCGAAGGGTGGGGTGCTCGATGACGATGCCACCTTCGCCGCGGTTCGCGCGGCGCTCGAGAAGCTGCCGAAGCCGAAGGTGCAGAGCGTGGTGACGAAGACCGAGAAGGGCCCGGCGCTGAGCGAACAGGCCGCGTTCCACTTCTTCCCGCAGCGCGCCGTCATCGACGCGGTCGTCTTTCAGTCGCTGGTCGAGCCGCAGGTCTCGCAGAAGACGTTCATTCGCGCGCTCGAGGTGCCCGACGTACTCGGCTCGACACTGGCCGCGTCGATTCTTCAGCCTGACGACTTCGCGAAGTTCGAAGGCTACGCAGCCCAGCGCACGACGCTGAAGGCGCAGCTGCCGGCGGTGCTCGGCGCGCGAAAGTCGTCGGAGCTGGTGGCCGGGTGGATGTACTCGATGCAGCCGCTCCTCGAGGGCGTTCCACCCGGCGCGCCGGCGTTCATGCAGAGCAACGGCTTCGAGGCGCTGCGCCTCAACACGTGGCTGGCGAGCTACGCGCAGCTCAAACACGACACCGTGCTGTACGCGAAGCAGGCACTCGCCGAGATGGGCGGGCCGGGGTTCGAAGACACCGAGGAGAGCATCGACGATCGCGGCTACGTGGTGCCTGAGGTGGCCCTCTATGCCCGCGTCGGCGTGGTGCTCGAGAACCTTCAGGCCGGGCTGACGTCGCGCAAGCTGTTCCCCGAGAAGCTGGGTGAGTCGTTCACGCGCTTCGCGGCCCTGGTGGCGAAGCTCGAGGACATCTCGCGCAAGGAGCTCGCCGGCGAGGCGCTCTCGACCGAGGACTACCACCTCATCAAGTTCATCGGCGGCGACCTCGAGCACTTCTGGGAGCAGACGCTCATCACCGGCAAGGACCGCGACCGGTGGATGCTGCTGGACGAGAACAACACCCGCCTCATCGCCGACGTCTTCACCGGGCCGGCCGGCGTTCAGCACGTCGCCTCGGGCTGGGTGCACCCGGTGTACGTGGTGTTCCCTCGTGACGGGAAGCCCGCGGTCGGCCGCGGCGGCGTCTTGTCCTTCTACGAGGTGACCTCGAAGGAGCGTCTGTCGGACCCGAAGTGGGGCGCGATGCTCCGTGACGAGCGGCCCGCGCTCCCGGCGTGGACGAAGCCCGTCATCGCGGTCGATCCGAAGGCCTCGTTGCATCGCTTCGACGACATGTCTGGCGAATGAGCGGCCCGTTCCGGCCGAACTCCGTCAGCGCGCGCGACGCGAAGGTGTCGGTGCACCGCTTCGACGAGGTCTCTGGCGAATGAACAGCCCGGCTCGGACGAAACTCGTCGTCGCCGTCGACCGGAAGGCGTCGGTGCGCCGCTTCGACGATGGGTCTCGCGAATGACCAGCGCGCTGCTCTCGGTGCTGCTCGCGGCCGCGCTCGACGGCACGCACCTCGTCGCGTCCGTGCCGATCGTCACCACCGTCGATGGAGCGGCTGAACGTGCCGAGCTTCGCTGGGTGATTCGACGCGACGAGAACGAGCGCGGGGTGGTGCCCCACGACTCAGGGTGGATGCAGTACGGCTCGACGCCGTGGCTCAACCATCACCTCGCCGTCGTTACGACGCGCGGTGGCGCACCCTCGGTCAGGTGGATGTCGTCGGCCGTCGAACTCGATGGGCTCTTCGTCGAAGCCGGTGACGTGGTGCTGCGCTCGAAGGGCACGCTCACCCGGTACGTGTTTCGCGGGTGGCGGCTGGAGCGAAGCGACCGGCCTCCGCTGGCCTCGCTGACGAAGGCGCGCCTCGCCGCGAGGTTCGACACGGGCCTGCTCCACCTCGCCGCGGTCGGTGACGTCATGGTGGGCCGCGCGACGGCGAAGGCGCTCGACGTCATCGGGGTCGAGGCCGCGTTCAGCGCCGTGAAGCCAGTGTTGGCACGGGCCGAGGTCCGGCTCGGAAACCTCGAGTCCTGTTTCTCGTCGGCACCTCACCCCAGTCCGGGAGCGCTCGATCTGACCGCGCCGGTCCGCCGGCTCGATGCGTTGCGTGCGCTGGGGTTCGACGCGCTGTCGCTTGCCAACAACCACTGCGACGCCGATGACGCGGCGTTCTCTCGCGGCCTGCTGCTCGATGCGGGCGTCGTGGGCCTCGTGGATGAGCCGGTGCGTCTGGGTGACGTCGCGGTGCTCGGGCTGAAGCTCTGGCCGACCTCGTCAGCGCTGCTCGACGAGGCGCTCGCGGCGAAGCTGCGCCGGGCACGCGCGTTGGCGTCGAACGTCGTCGTCCTCGTTCATTGGGGTGACGAATACGCACAGACGCCGTCACCTGCGCAGCGTGAGGCGGCCGCGTGGCTGTTCGCTCACGGCGCGACGGTGGTGCTGGGCGCGCACCCTCACGTGCTGCAGCCTGTCGAGCAGCCAGGGCCGAACACGCTCGTCGCGTACTCGCTCGGCAACTTCGTCTTCGATCAACAGGGCTACCCGACCGGCGTTGGCTCGAAGACGGAAGAGACGGTGGTGCTCGAGGTCCGGGTGCACCGCACGCTGGGCCTCACGTGGCGCACGACGCCGTTTCGAATCACCGCGCGGGCCCGCCTCGAGCCGCGATGAACCCTGGCTGGTTGACGACGCAGACGGCAGTCGACACGCTGCAGCCCGTCATGCGCCGGCGATCGAAAAGCCCTTCGTGTCTTCGCGGTGCCGCCGATGCGCACGACGCGAGAGCCAGCGCGGAGCGGGGCTTTCAATGATGAGCTGTCCCTGCGGTTCGGGCGCGCCGCTGTCGGCCTGCTGCGGTCCACGGCACGATGGAACCACGCCCGCCGAGACGGCCGAGGCGCTCATGCGGTCGCGGTACTCGGCCTACGCGCTGGGGCTTGGTGAGTACCTCGTCGCCACCAGTGCCCGTGCTCCAGGGCCTGGCGAAGCGGTCGAGCTCAGCGCCTGGGCGCGCACCGTGGGGTGGGTTGGCCTCACCGTGCTCGAGCGACAGCAGGGGGGCCCAGCCGACGCGACCGGCGTGGTGCACTTCGTGGCCAGGTACGTCGAAGCCAGCGCGGTGGTGTCGCTCGAGGAGCGCTCGCAGTTCGACCGCGACGCCGGCCGATGGCGCTACCTCGAAGGGACCGCCACGACCTCGCGTCAGAAGCTGGGCCGCAACGAGCCGTGCCCGTGCGGGAGCGGGAAGAAGGTGAAGCAGTGTCACGCGTAGAAGAGCGCGCGCGTGCCGGTCGACGTGGTGCGCGTTCTCGTCACGTCCACGGCGCTGAACGTCGGTTCCGTGAGTTGGCTTGCGCACCGTGTCGGCGCTCACCCTGGAACCATCGAGGTGACGTCGCGGTCGGCCCACGCGGAGCTCCGAATCGACGACGGCGAGCGCTCGCCCGAGAAGACAACGAGGGCTTCGAGTCGACGCCGGTCGACGCTGTCTCGCAGTGCTTCGGACGCCTCGCTCGCGCAGAGCTCCGCCGAATGGCAGGCGTTTCGGGAGGAGCTCGGGCTGCACCAGTCGCCGCCCTTCACTGCGACGTGCACGTTCCGCGCAGGCGAGCCTGAGCTCGTGCTGACCATCGATCCGCGCCGGCTCAACTGGTTCAGCTTCGTGTGGGGAGCCCAGACGTGCGACTCGACGCGACGGCCGGTCGACGGCCTGCCGGTGGATTCGACCGGGCCGCTCGTCGGGCTCCCGGCACGCGTTCACGCCGCGATGCGCACGGTGGGCCTCAAGGGCCGTCGCAAACTGCAGACCAGCGGTGACGAGGCGACGCAGGCCCGGCTCGCTTCGTGGCTCGCGCCGCCCAGGCGATGAACGGCTGTTTGTTCAGTGAGCAGGCTCAGGCCCGGCTCGCCTCGTGGCGCGCGCCGCCGAGGCGACGAACGGCTCGTTGTTCAGTGAGCAGGGGCTCAGGCCCGGCACCGAGGCGATGAACTACTTGTTCAGGCGCTTCAACGCTTGAGCAGCCTCAGGCACGTCGAGCTTCTGGGCCGTTTCGTACGACTTCTTCGCCTCGTCCTTGTTGCCGAGACCCTCGTAGAGCTCTCCCAGCGACAGCCAGGCGTTGCCGAACGACGGGTCGACCCGGGTGGCGTTCTTGAACGACTCCTCGGCCTTGGGCTTGTTGTCCTGCGAGAAGAGACAGACGCCGCGGTAGTAGAGCGCGAGCACGTGCCGATCATCGGTGACGAGAATCTCGTTCATGATGGTGACACAGCGGCCGGCGTTGCCCTGGTCACCGCGGAAGAGCAGGAAGCCGAGCTCGGCCCGCGCATCGAGCAGCGTCGGGTTCACCTCGACGGCCTTCTCGAGCGGATCGAGCGCCTCGTTCGGGCGCTGCATGCGTGACTTCATGATGCCGAAGCGCATCAGCGCCAGGGCGTCGTTCGGGTCCGCAGCCATCATCTCTTTGAGCACGCCCTCGGCGTCGGCGAAGCGGCCCTGGGCGGTGAAGAGGTCGGCGAGGCCGAGCTTGGCGGCGCGGTTGGTCGGGTCTTCCTTCAACACGTCGCGGTAGAGCGGCTCGGCCTGCTTGGCGACGCGCTTCTTGGTGTAGGCGCGCGCGAGATCGAGCCGGGCCTCGACGCTGGGCTCGACCTCGAGCCGCTTCTGGAACTGCTCCACCGCGCCGTCGTAGTTGCGCTGCGCGAGGAAGGCCTCGCCGAGGGCTTCACGGGCCGAGGCGTCTTTGGGCATCTTGTCGGTGGCGAGCTTGAGCGTGTTGACGGCCTCGTCGACCTTCCCGAGCTCGAGGTAGGCCATGGCCAGGCCGCGGTAGGCGTCGGTGGTGCGGCGCATCTCGTTGCGCTTGAGCAGCGCCTTGAAGCCCGAGTCTGCCTTGTCCTGGGCGTCGGCGAGCGCGATGGCCTTGGTGAACGCCTCGACCGCGCGGTCCTTCTTGCCCTGCTTCAGGTACAGGGTGCCGAGCTGCACGTAGGGCGCGGTGCTGCCCGGCTCGAGCTTCAGCGCCGACTCGAAGGCCTTCGTCGCCTCGGCCGGCTTGTTGAGCTTCATCAGGCTCATGCCCTGGTTGAAGAACGCCTCGGCGAACGTCGGGTCGGCCTGGCCCGCCTTCTTGAAGTACTCCAGCGCCTTCCTGGTGTCGGCCATCGCGTCCCACGCGACGCCGAGGTTGTTGAGCGCCTGCGAGTGCTTCGGCGCGATGGCCAGGGTGCGCTCGAACTCCTTCACCGCGCTCGACGCGTTGCCTTCACGCATCAGGATGACGCCGAGGTTGTAATGGGCCTCTGCGTCGTCGAGGGTGTCCTTGTTCACCGCGACCAGAATCTCTTTCGCCTCTCCGAACAGGCCCTTCTCGGCGAGCGCCTTGCCCAGGTTCACGCGCGCCGAGGTCAGGCCCGAGTCGAGCTCGAGCGCCTTGCGGTAACCGGCGATGGCCGCGTCGAGCCGCGAGCTCTTCTGCTGCGCCTCGGCCAGGTTGAAGCGCAGGTTCGCGTCGGTCGGCGCGAGCTCCACGGCCTTGCTGTAGTGCTCGATGGCGAGCTCGGTCTCTTCCTGGGCACGCGCCAGGCCCCCACGCTCGGCGCGCAGGGTCGGCTCGTCGGGCTGCGCGAGAATGGCCTTGTCGAGCAGCTCCTTCGCCTTCTGAATGTCGTTGGCCCCGCGGTAGGCGCGCGCGAGGAGCAGCTTGCCGTCGAGCGACTCGGCGTCGGCCTTCACCAGCGCCTCGAGCGGCTTGATGGCGCGCTTCGCGTCTCCGAGCGCGAGGTAGGCGAGGCCCAGGCGATAGAGCGCCTCGGTGTCGTCGGGGCTCTTCTCGATGGCCGCCGCTTCGAGGGCCACGGTGCGCTTGAGGGCCTCGGCGTCGGGCTTCTGGCCGAGCGTGAAGGCGAGGGTGAGCGAGAGGAGGATCATGACGGTGGCCTCACTCCACGAACGGTGAAGCGCGAGCGTCGAAGGTCTTCTTGGCGAGGGCGGCGCGGGTCTTTTCCCACTCGGCGCGCACCGCCTCGGCCTCGGAGTTCGTCTCTTTGAGCTTCTCTTTCAGCGCGGCGTAGTCGGCGTCGCAGTCCTTCACCTGCTGCTCGAACACCGCGGGGTCGTAGTCCTCGCTGCCCTCGAGCTTGGCCTTGCGCGCCGCGGTGAGGCGCGTCTGCTCGTACCGCGTCAGCGCGCACGTCATGTTCTGGTCGGCCAACGACTCGTCACGCACGTTGACGCGCTGCTTGGCGCGCAGCCACTCGACCCGCGCGTCGGACTCGAGGACCGCGAGCTCGGCGACCTCTCGCGAGAGCGCGTCTTGCGCCGCGTTCACTTCGCTCTTGGCGGCCGAGTACCGGTCCTTCGCCCGGCGAATCTGGTCGCGGGTGCGGTTCACCTCGGCGCGGGCCTCGTCGAGGCGGTCGACGGCCAGCGCGAGATCGTTCTCGCTCTCGAGCAGCTCGATCTTCGCCTCGTAGGGCAGCTTCTCGAGAATGGCCTGCGGCACGCGCTTGACGCCGCACCCCATCGCCACCAGCGCCATCATCAACAGGAACGAGTTTCTCATGGAGGAATCACCTTGGCCGAAAACGTTCCGAAGACGGTGCGGCCCGAGGCCACTTCGACGCCGTTCTCGAACGTGAGGTTGAACTCACCGTTGACGGTGTTCATCGCGACGCGGTCTGGCGCGCGATCGAGGAACAGACTGCCGACCCGCAAGGGCGGGAACGACCGCCGCGGATCGTTGAGCACGTTGCGGGACAGCGTGGTGCGAAACGCACCGTTCTGATCGAGGAAGGTGAGGTCGAGCCGCTGGTTCGCGGGCGGCGCGTCGAATGCCAGCTGGTAGCCAATCCTCAGCACGATGTCTTCGCTGGCACCGACGGCGTTCACCATGCCGCCGTCGTCGAGGGTGTTCGAGCCCAGCGGTCGCACCCGCACGAACTCGATGCCGAGCGTGTCGCTGGCCTGCGGGTTGTTCGGATCATAGTCGAGCCGCAGCCGCGCCTCGTCGTACCCGAGGTTCATCAGCTGGCTGAGGCTGCCCTCGAGCCTGAACTTCGCGGGCGCCGGCTGCCCGGGAGGGGAACACGCTGACAGCACTCCCAGGCCCGTCAGCGTCACGAGGGCGCGAAGGCGGTTGGCGGTGGAGCGCGAGGGCCTCACTTGCAGTTCTTCCACTCCGGGTCGACGTCGGGGCCGGTCAGCGCGCCCACGTCCTTCACGACGCTCAGCTCGCGCTTGGCACCCACCGTGTCGAAGAAGCGGCACCGCAGCGCGGCCAGGTTGGCTCGGGCCTTGTCGAAGGTCGGGTCAGCCTCGAGCGCCAGCCCGTACTCCGACCGTGCCGCGTTCGCGTCGCCGTTGAGCAGCAGGGCGTAGCCGATCGCCGAGTGCAGGCCCGAGCTCGCCGGAGCCAGCTCGAGCGCGCGGTTGAAGTTCAAGATGGCGTTGTTCACCTGACCTGCGCCCAGGTACGCCATGCCGACGGCTTCGAAGTCGGTCGCGTTCTGGGTGACCTCGGCCTTCTTCTGGAGTTCCTCGACGTTCACTGGTCGCTCCGCAGGTGGCCCACGCAGCGGCGAGGTCGCGTCGTCGACCTTCTTCCGGCAGCCCACGACGGCCGTGCTGAACACCTCGAGTGAGTCGGCGCGCGCCAGGCACGTCTCGAACGTCTGGTCGGCCTGCGCCTTGAGCGGTTCGGTCTGCTGCTTCACGGCGGCGCGGAACTCTTCGATCTCTTCGGGCTTCAGGCCCGGCGGCGGCGGGGTGGTCTCGACCGCTTCGGCGATGTGCTGCAGCGAGTTGGCGATGCGCCAGAGCGACGCGACCGCCCACTCCGCCGAGTTCATCGATGCCGACTGCTGGTACAGCCCCTGGAGTTGCTGAAGGGCCGCGACCTTGTCCTCGACCTTGTCGTTCGGAATGGCCTTGAACTGGCGGTAGAGCATCTCGGCGAGGTACCAGATGGCCTTCGCCGGATCGTCGCCCGCCGCGTTCTGGGAGTTGGTGACGGCCTGCATCATCGCCACCAGCGGCTCGACCTTCTCTCCCGGAGTGTTCGCGGCGACTTCGCAGATGATGGCCGCAGCGGTGGCGTTGACCTTGTCGATCTTCATCACCTGCTCGGCGATCGCCCGGGCCTTCCCGCTCGCCTTCATCTTCATGTGGGTCTGCGCGAGCAGCGTGAGGACCTCGACCTTGCGAGCGCCGGCCTGGTCGACGGTCTGCTCGAGCACCTTGATGGCGCCAGGCAGATCGCCCATCGCCATGCGCAGTCGGGCTGACGACAACAACGAGTCGAGGCCCGTGGCGTCGCCCGCGAACTGCTTGCCCATCTGCTCGAAGTAGGCCGCCGCGTCCTGGAACCGGCCCGCCTCAGCGGCCTGCCGTCCGAGCGTGATCATGACGTCAGAGAGGAACTCCGACTTCTGGTACTCCTTGATGAAGCGCTCGCCGATCTCGCGCTCGCGGCGAAGGTCGCGCTTGTCGCGCGCCGCAGCGAAGGCGCCGTAGAGAGCCTTCTCTCCGATGTCCTGGCCCTTGTTCTCGTCGGCCACCTTCAGGAGGCCCGTGATGATGTCGCCGGTCTCGTTCGAGGCGTCGATGGCGATGTCGCCGATCTTCGTCTCCTTGAAGCCGCGCAGAATCTTGGGCACGTCGGCCTTGAAGGGCGCGGGCAGGTTCGACGCGAGGAACGCCTTGCCGTACTCCTCGGCGAGGTCGTACCCCTTCACCTGTCGCAGCGAGTCGAACGAGAGGTTCGCCGCGACGACGGCGTCCTTGTGGTCGGCGTGGGTGACGGCGAACTCCTTGAAGAGCTCGGCCGCCTTCTTGTAGTCGCCGTCTTCGTAGTAGGCGCGCGCGATGTTGAACTTCACCTCGAGCGCGTGCTCGCTCTTGGGGTAGCGGCCGATGAACTGGGCGCCGAGCAGCTTGAGCGCCTGCCGCGCGTCGGCGACCTCGAAGGTGGTGAGGCGCTCGACCTCGCCGGGCTTGAGCGCCGAGAAGTGCGCGAGCAGCGCGCCGTACAGGGCATCGTCGTGCGACTTGGTCTCCGAGAACGTGCGCTGTGACGCGGCGCCGGGAGCGCCCATGCTGGCGACCGCAGCGAGCTTGGCGTCTTTGGGGTCCTTGGGAGGCGCGGCCTTCGGGTCCTTTGGCGCCTCTTTCGGCGCCTCCTTCGTCACGTCGACGGTGTCCTTCGAGCCCTCGGCCTTCTTCTCGGCGGCCTTCGGGTCCTTGATGTCGAGGTACGTGGCGAGCTCTTCGAACTGCCGAGCCGAGTCGACGTAGCGGCGCGCCGCGAAGAGGGCGTCAGCGCGGTTCTGCATGATGACCGTCGCGTACAACCTCGGGCGGAACAGGCCGAGGTAGCGCTGATAGGCAGCGGCCGCCTCGATGTAGAGCGGCTTGTCGTCTTTCTTCTGCGCCTGCGCGTGAATCGACGTCGAGAGGTCGCGCGACATCTCTTCGAGCTCGCCCAGCGTGCGCTTGCGGCTCGGCTCGTCCTTCGTCGGGTCGAGCTTCACCTGCACCGCTGCGCGCACGAGGAAGCTCACGTCTTCAGGCTTGGGCTGCACCTTGCCCTTGGCGGCCTTCAGCGAGTCGTAGAGCTTCCCGACGCGCTCCACCTCGAGCTCGGGGTCGGGCTGAATCTCGAGCAGCTTGCGCAGCGCGGGAATCGCGTACTCGTACTGCTGCTTGATGAAGTAGCGGTTCGAGAGCTTGTCGAGGGCGAGCGAGAAGGTGGCGCGCGACTCCGAGAGCTTCTCGAAGTACTGAATCGCGCCCTTCGCGGGCCTCGCCTCGGTGTAGCTGTAGACGAGGTCGAGCAGCGCCTCGCGCTTGACGTTGAGCGCCTTGCTGAGGTCGGCGCCCGGCAGCGGCGCAGAGGCAGCCGCAGCCTCGAAGAACGTCACGGCCTCGTTGTGGTTCTGCTGGTTGATGCGAATCCAGCCCATCTTGTACCGGGCCAGGTCGTGCACTGGTGAAGGCGGCGCGTCGAGAATGGCTCGATACCGCTCCTCGGCCTGCTTCAGGTCGGCCTTGTCGAACCAGTAGTCGCCGAGGATCTGCTCGGCGTCGAGGCGCAGCGGCGAGCTCGGGTACTTCTTGACGAGATCAGCCAGCGTCTTGAGCAGGTTGTCGAACTCACCCATCTCGCGCTGCTCGTGCGCCAGGTAGAACGTCACCTTGTCTGCGTCCTTGAAGTCGGGGAACTCGCGCAGCAGGCGATTGTAGATCTGCATCGCCTTCTGTTTGTAGAGCTTGGTCTCTGGCGAGACGAGGGCGCCCTTGGAGCCCTCGGGCCGGGTCTCGGCCTGCAGGTAGTACACGTAGCGGCTCTTCTCGACGTAGAGCTCGGCGAGCCGGAACTGCAGGTCGGGCAGGTACGGCGCGTTGCGGCTCTTCGCGATCAGCTTGTCGGTCTCGTTGATGCTGCGGTCGACCTTGAAGATGTCGCGGCGCAGCTTCTCGACGAGGTCCTGCTTCTCGCGTTGGCGCGTGACGAGCGGGTTCTCGACTTTGGTGACCGGCGCCTGCGCGAGCAGCGCAGCAGTCAGAAGGGCAACCGCACTCATCGGGCCGTCTCCTCGATGCACCTGGACTTGAGCGAGAACCGGTACGTGCGCAGCTCGTCGTTCCAATACTCGTCGGCGAACTTGAACGACACCTGGTTGGGCTTGAGCGCCTCTTCTTCGAGCAGCGCCACGAGCTTCGAGCCCTTCTTCACGCGCTCGTACAGCTTGAGGCCGACCTCGTACTCCATGAGGCGCACCTGCTCGGCCGCGCGCAGGAGCTTGTCGGCTTCGACGCGGACCGACTCGGTGAGGCGCTGCTGGTACACGCGCACGCCCTCGGCGCGCGACAGATCGTACACGCGCGTCATGTAGCCGAACATTCGCTCACCGAACGTACCCGCGAAGCGGCCGAGCAGCTCGGCTTCGAGCTCGACCGACTCGAGAAACTGCCGCGCGCGCCGCGTGCTCCCACGGGCGGAGGCCGCGCGGAGGAGTCGGGGATCGCGGGTCAGATCGTCACGCTCACGCACCGCCTCGAGCGAGTCGGAGTAGCGCCGGGTGAGCTCTTTCGCCGACCGCTTCGCGGGCAGGTAGTGGCAGAGGTCGCGGTAGATGAGCGCCTTGAGCAGGAACTTGTCCGGCAAAAACTCTTCACGGAAGGTCGGCGCGTCGAGCGTGGTGAGCAGACCCATGGCGGCGTGCACCTGGCCCAGCTGGTACCGCGTCCACGCCTCTTCGAGGTAGAGCGCCGCGCGGCCGGGGTCGAGCGACGGCAGCTTGACCAGGTTGTAGGCCTCGAGCGCGCCAGGGAAGTCGCCGAGCTCGTAGCGCAGACGTGCCACGGCCAGCATGGCGTCGTTGCGCGCGTCCTGGGTCAGCTTCTCGTCCTTCGCGAGCTCGAAGAACTGCTCGATCATCTCCTTCGGCAGATCCTTCTTCGCCTGCTTCAGGCGCGTCACCAGCATCGCGTACTTCGCGCGCGAGGCCTCGGTGCCGCCTTCGGGCAGCTTCGAGAAGTGCGTCGAGGCCCAGCGCTCGTTGCCGACCCGAAGGTCGACCAGGCCCTGCTGGTAGTGCGCGTAGCCCGCGACCTCGGCCGGCAGGAACCCGAGGTCGAGCGCCCCGAAGACCTGCTCGTCGATCATCACCTCGTCGTGCGGCCGATCGGTCAGCAGCTGGAGCTCTTCCAGCGCCTTCGTCAGCACCGCAGGGTTGGTGCGCTCGCGGGCGATGCGCGCCAGGTAGACGGCGCCGCCGTGGAACAGCTTGAGCTCGATCAGCGAGCGCGCGAGGAAGTACTGGGCCCACGCGTAGTTCTCGTCGGTCGACGGAACGCCCTCGGTGTACTCGAACAGCTTCGGCGCGGCTTCGCGCGGGCGGCCGGCGAAGTAGTCGTTGAGCGCGTCATCGAAGAGCTTCGGGTCGATCTTCTTCGGCGCCGGTGCAGGCCCTGCGACAGGCGCTGCGCCCGAGCCAGTCGCCGTGGCAGCCGTGACGTTGCCGACGCCACCATCGTTGGGAGCAGCAGCCGGGGCACTCGCCTCACCGGTCACTGGGTCGGCCGGCTTCGGCGCCGCCTGCGCGAGCACCGAGAAGGAGAGGAGACAGCTCAAGCCCATCAGTCGAGTGGCGGTACCCATCAGTCGTTCCCACCGAAGTTGAGCGCGAGGGCGAAGTTGGCGGTCATCACGTTGCTGAAGCTCGTCGTTCCTCCGCCCGTCGGGATGACGATGTTGTGGGTCAGGTCGAGGCGGAAGCTCACGTAGCGGTTGAGGAAGATGCGGCCACCACCGCCGATGTTGATGCCCGGCCGGAACCCGGAGTTCGTGAAGCGGAAGAGGGTCGCGCCACCGAGCAGGTGCACCTCGCCGTGAATCACCGCGCGGTTGAGCACCGCGAGCTTCCCGTACAGCGGCTTCCACATCACGTCGGAGCCGACGAAGAACTGGACCTCGTCGTTCGCCGTCGGCTGCACGCCGAAGGTGCGCTCGAGCTCTCCACGCAGCGGCGTGCGCGCAGCGAGCCCATAGGCGCCACGTCCCACCTGCCACGCGAACCGATCGCTGAAATGGTAGACGTAGCTGATCTGCGTGTAGACCCCGACGTAGAACGCGTCGAGCGGCAGCACGCCGACCCAGAGGTCGAGCTCGTGCTGCATGCGGTAGGGCCGGTCTTGAATGGCCGAGGTGACGCCGGGGTTCTCGAGTTCCTGCGTCTGGGCCAGCGCCGCGCCCGAGCACAGCAGCGCAGCGACCGTCAGTGCCGTCGTGGAGCTTCGAAGGTGCCTCATTCCGTCCCTCCGAAGTTGACGGCGAGGCCGAGGCTGATGGCCAGCACGTTGGTGATGCCTGACATGGCGCCGGGCGCCGCGAGCACGATGTGGTTGACGACGTCGAGGCGAAGGCTGGCGTTTCTTCCGAGGAACAGGCGCCCTCCACCACCAAAGTTCACCGCGGGGCGCAGCGACGGCGTCAGCCCGTCGGTGAAGCCGAACGCGCTCCCTCCAGCGAGCAGGTGGACCTCACCGTGCACGACGCTCGTGTTGAGCACCGAGAGCTTTCCGTAGAGCGGGCGGAAGATGACGTCACCGCCGGCGAAGAAGAGCACGCGGGTGAAGGCGGTCGGGAGAACGACGAAGTCCCGCTCGAGCTGCTGGCGCAGCGACGTCGGCAGCGACAGCGAGTACGCCCCGCGCGCCTGAATGCCGAAGTAGTCATTGAAGTGGAAGGCGTAGCCTCCCTGCGCGTACACGCCCTTGGTGTACGGGTCTGAGGGCAGCAGGCCCACCATGACGGTGAACTCGTTCTGGAGCCGGTACGCCCGGTCCTGCAGCGCGTTGACGCTGCTCGGCGGTGCCTCGAGGAGTTCACTCTGGCCCCACGCCAGGACCGGCGCCATCAAACTCAGTGCGACTATCGCTCTGTACACGTCACCCCTCCCGCGTCCCATCGCCACAAGCGCGAGCGCCGAGAAAACGGCCGTGAACATAGGCTGCAGGCCGTGAAAGAGAACGGGAAAACGCCGAACCCGTCGAATGTCGCGCAAGGTCGTCGAGGCTGAACGCCATGAGAGAGAAATTCTGGCGTTCAACCGGCTTTCAGCAGCCTCAGTAGCCGACCGAGTTGAACATGAACGGGTAGGTGATGACGACGCCCGCGCCTTTGGCCGGTGGGAAGCGCCAGGTCTTCAGCGAGTTGAGGATGCAGCCCTCGACCGCTGAGCTCCGCATCGTCGACGACTTGGTCTTCGCGAAGCCGACGCCGCCCGCCGTGGTGATCTGCCACTCGAGCACGATCTTGCCGGCCAGGCCCGGCTCCTTCAGCAGCGCGCGCTCGTAGCAGCTCGACACTTCGTGCAGGTGGGCGTTGATCGCCTTGGCGACGGCTTCCTTGTCGATGGTGCCCTGCGCGCCGATGTTGCGGCTGACGGCCGACGTCACCGCGCCGCCGACCTTGCCCTTGCCGATGTTGCCGGCGCCCAGCGCGCCGATGCCCGCGCCGCCCTTGCCGCGAAGCAGCTCAGCGCCCTTGATGCCCATGCCGCCGCCACCGCCGCCGCCGAGCCCGAACGTGCCGATGCCCGCGTTCGCGATGGGCGCCTTGCCGATGAGGCCCGAGAGCTTGAAGTCGTTCTTCGCGTTCTTCGCGCCGGGCCCCGAGCCGAGCTTGTCGACCGCGGCCAGCAGGTCCTTCATGGCAGGGCCTGCGGCGACGAGCTTCTCGACCGACTTGAGCGCCTTCTTCGTCTCGGCCGCGACTGGCTTGGCGACGGGCTTCTCGACCTTCGGTTCAGGCTTCTTCTTGTCTTCCTTCTTCAGCTCTTTGATCTTCTCTTCGATCTTCTTCTTCTCTTCCTTCTTCGGCGGGGCGATCAGGCGCACCGCGACCGGAGGAACGTTCTTGGCGTTGAAGTCGGCCGACTCGGGTTGGAACGCGTAGATGGCGAACGCCATGAAGGCGCTCCCGAACATCGCGAGGAACGCGAGCACCAGCCAGGGAAGGCTGCGCAGCGGGTTGACGAAAGGTCGCGGCAGCGCGGGCTGCACGTACGCGACGAGCGTCATCTCCTTGTCGCCTGAGAAGCGAATCGCGTGGCCCGTGCCGAGGGTGACGCACCGGCGCTGCCCGGGGCCAACCTCGAGCGACTCGGCGCCGACAGGGTAGAAGTTGCCGTCCTGTGCGCGGCGCTCCACGGCCGCCGCCGTCGGAACGAAGACGCGGAAGAGATCACCCTTCTGCTCGGCGAAGACGAAGTCACTGCCTTCGGTGCCGAAGCCCCAGAGCGGGAGCGGCGCGTTGTCATCGTCCCGGGCGACCAGCTTCTTCTTGTCGTCGATCTTCGGGTGCGAGCTGGCGTACTTGCGGGTCTCGCCCCAATAGAGCTCGACGAAGAGGTGCGGCTTGCCCTTGCCCTCGGCCGCGGCGGGAATCGAAGGGGTGGGGCGCGCGCGGTGGCCCGTGCGCTTCGGCTCCTGCGGAGCCGCCTTCTCGTGGCCGTGCTTCGCCGGCTTCTCGGCCGCGATCGGCGCTGGAGCAGGTTTCTTCGCCTCGGCGCGCGCGATCGGCGTTGCAGGCTGCGTCGGCGGCGAAGGAATCGACGGTGCGGGCGGAGGCGGTGGGCGCTGCGGCAACTCCTCGATGAGCGCGGTCATCATCGGGTCGGGAACGTGCGAGCGCCCCGTCGGGTCGAACAGCTCGGCGCCCAGCGCGATGCTCTCGGTCTTCTCTTCGTGATCGTCGAGCGGCACCGGCTTCACGGGCCGCAGGTGTGGCGTCGCGCGCGCGGTGACGGCGGCGTCGGCGTTCTGCGGCGCCGTGTTCAGGCGCCGCGCCGAGACGACCGTCGCGGGGGGTCCTTTCGCGGGAGCGGGCGCCTGAGGTTTCGCCTGTGACGGAACAGAGGCGACAGGCTTCGACGCCGCAGGTTGTGGGTTTCCGAGCAACGCGGCGACTTCGGCTGACGGCGCTGGCTTTGCGGTTGGCTTCTGCCCGAGCACGCGGACCTTCAGCGTGAACGGGCCACAGGCGATCTCGTCGACGGCGCGCACTTCACACGCGTTGACGCGGTGCCCGTTCACGAACACCGAGCCAGAGCCCGCGTCCTGAATCGCGGCGCGCCCGTTCTGGAAGTAGAGGGTCGCGTGCGTCTCGGCGACCGACGGGTCGTCGAGCCGCAGATCGACCGAGTCGCTCGACCCGAGGGAGTACTGGCCGGGCACGAAGACTTCAGTGCCGACCAGCAGGCCGTCCCGCAAGATGACCACCTGGAGGACGGAGGGCTGTCCACTCACGAGAGACTCCTTCACAGAAAGAAAAAGATTCAGGGGCCGCGGTGCTGCCCTTGCTCAGGTGTCGTAGAGCGAGCCCACGATTTCGTCGCGGAAGTTGTCGCGCTTCTTGATCATCGATCGCACCTTCAGCTCCTTGCGATCGTAGAGATAGACAGCGCCCGACTTGTTGCTCTGTCCCTGGATGAGGCGGTCGTCGAAGTCGATACGCGTCGGGCCGCGAACACCGGTCGCGCCATCGGCTCCCGGCGCAGGTGCTGCTTCTGCTGACGGCCCGGGCATCGCTGCGGGCGCAGCGGCGGGCGCTGGCGCTGCTGCTTTCGGCTTCTTCTTCGGCGCAGCTTCGGCCGCATGAGCGATCAGGAAGAGAAGAGATCCGACGAAGAGGAAAGAGCGCATGTGGAGTCCGGGAGTTAAGCGAAGCGCGTACGAAGGGGTCAAGGAGTACACGATAGCCTCATTCCTCGTCGGTCGAAGCGACTTCCGCCAGCGTTTCTGAGTGCGCGCAAACCCGTGTAGGAGTGAAGGCACCAATGCAACGACATGTACTGCTCCTCTCGTTGGTGCTGATCACTGCGGCAGGCTGCCCGCGAGCCGACACCACTGCCGCCGTCACGGTTCCCGACGCCTCCCAGCCCGCACTGCAGTCGGTGTTGAAGACCGTGGGCCCGCGCCTGGTGACCAACGCGACGAGCACGCCGTTGACGATCACGGGCTCGGGGTTGTCGAAGACCACCACGCTGGTGCTCGGGCCGCCGGCGAAGCTGCGGCTTCCGCTCGTCGTGCTCGATGATGGCCACGCGTTCACGAGGCTCCCGGCAGGCGTCGACCTCGGCACGATGTCAGAGGCGGTCGTCGAGGTGTCGCTCGAAGGCGCGTCGGGCCGCGCGGAGCTCCGCTTCATCAACGACACCCGCTTCCCCGATCTCGTCGCGATGGTTCAGACGCGCGACGGAAAGTGGCTGGTCGCGGCGAGCACCACGGAAGACGTCGTCTACGCAGTGGAGCTGGCCACGAAGAAGGTCACGAGGCTCAGCGTCGGCGACGGCCCTTCGGCGCTCACGACGCTCGGCGCCTCATCGGTCGTCGTGGGCCACCTCTACGCCAGCGAGCTCCGCGTCATCGACCTCGCCGCGACCCCGGCGTCGATCACGAGCGCGCCGGCACCAGCCCTGACGGCGTCGCTCCTGACCGCTGGCGACACGATCTACCTGACCGAACATGCACGTGACACCGTCAGCGCCCTCGACTCGAAGAACGGCTTCAAGGAGCTCTGGCGCAGCCCGCTCGCGCCCAACCCGCGGCCGATGGCGCTGACGCCTGCGGGGCTCGCGGTCGGTTCGCTCCAGACGGGAGAACTCGAGCTGCTCGACCCCGCGACCGGCAAGGTGCTCGGCGCGACACAGCCCGGGCCTGGCACGCCAATCATCGGAGGCACCACCCAGAAGTACGGCTCGTACGTGATGAACGGCAAGGCGCCACGCGCGCTCGTGGCCGCTGCTTCAGGCCAGCTCTTCGTCTCGAGCATCGGACCGAACATCGGGCCCAACCCCGACAAGATGGAGGTCAGCATGAACGGCGGCGTCGGCGTGGTGAGCCTGCCGCTCAAGGGACAGAAGGGCAGCAGCTTCACGTGGAAGCGTCACCTCGGGTTCGGCGCGGGCGTCACCGAGGCGCTGGTGCTCGATGACGTCGCCGGGCTCCTCTACGCCTCGGACGTGGGGCTCGGCCTCGTGCGCATCATCGACGCCAGAAAGCTCGGCAGGTCGGACGCCGACGCCGCGAAGGCGCTCGTTCAAGAGGTCGCGTTGCCGCCGCCCGATCGGTTCCCACACATCCTTCCCGACGAGGAGTTCAACGTGAAGGGCCGCGCCGGAGTGTCGCTCCACTCGGGCCCGAAGGCCCTCGCGCTCTCGGCCGATCGCAAGACCCTCTTCGTGCTCAACCGGTTCACGGGAATGGTCGCGACCATCGACGTCAGCAAGGCGGCGAAGGGCAACGCGACGTGGACGGGGCAGTGGCCGGTGGTCGACGTGCTCGGTCAGCGCACGCGGCGGCTCGGCCAGATCCTCTACTTCGCCGACCTCGGCCGAACCGCGATGACGTGTGATGCCTGTCACCTCGAGGGCCATGGAGAAGGTGTGCTCTTCGAGAAGACGATGCCGATGCGCATCTACCGCTCGACGACGGTTCGAGGCAGCCGCGAGACGCCTCCCTACTTCACGCCGGCGTCGACCCACTCCATCGGAGAGACCTCGAAGGTCGTTGGCACGCGCAACCGGTACCAGAACCCGGTGATGACACCCGAAGAGATCGAAGCGCTCACGCTGTTCACCTCGTTGGTCCCCACGCTCCCCAACCCGTTCGTCGACCCGAGCGGCGCGCCGGCCGAGACGCTCACGCTCCCCGACGGCGCGGTGGGCTCACCGAGACGCGGCCTCGCGCTCTTCGAGGGGAAAGCGGCCTGCGCCGGCTGCCACCCGTCGCCCCAGTTCACGACTGATCAGGATCTCGCGACGCGCGATCGTTTCATCGACGTGGGCACGCCGCGCGTCATGCCCCTTCGCACCGAGCTGCAGAACGGCCGCTTCGAGGGCTTCGGCACGCCCGCCCTCGTCGGCTCGTGGGACGTGTTTCCCATGCTGACGACAGGGCTCGCCGGGCTCAGCGTCGCCGCCGACGGGCGCGTGGTGGTCACCGATCGGTTCCCGCTCCGCGCTGCCGTGGAGCAGTACGCGCCGAAGCACGGCCGCGCCGATCTGCTGACTGCCGAGGAGCGCAACGATCTGCTCGCCTGGGTGCTTTCGCTGTAGGCCTCCCTCCGACCGCGCTTGTCAGCCCAAGTCGGGTACAGTGCTCACCGCATGCGCGTCTTCCTTCTTGCTGTAGCGACGGTGTTCCTTGGCAGCTGTACCGACGTCGGCCTGTACGCCATCGGCGCAGGAGGCGCAGGCGGCCCCGATCGCGCCGAGTTCGAGGCGACGGTCTGCGCGCCCATCGCGTCTGGCGACGCGTTTCCGGTGAAGGTGCTCTTCGCGCTCGAGGGCGGCGCGGGCGTCGACGTGCAGCTGCGCGAAGAGATCGTGAAGGCGCTGACCGACACCACCACCCAGTTCGCCAACCCGGGCATCAGCTTCAGCGTCATCGCGCACCACGCGATCGCGAACGGGTTGCTGGGCAGCTTCTCGGCTGATCAGACGACGCTGACGACCGCGTTCGCCCGCTACAACGCCTTCAACGAGGCGGGGCCCATCTCGCAGCGTGCGCCCTTGAAGCTCGCGCACAGCATCATCAGCGGTGACATGCAGACCGGGTGTCGTGGGCAGGTCGCCCGCACGCGCTACTACGTCGTGCTGGTGATGTTCTCGGCCGACGACAGCTGCAACAACCCGACCTTCAACGCCGGAATCAACCCGACGTGCGATGCTTTCGCGCGGGCGAACGACATTCCCCGCTGCACCGAGTGCGAGCTGAGCAAGGTGACCGAAGAGCTCCGTCAGCTCTCGACGCAGTTCAACGCCGGTGAGGTCACCGTGCAGCCAGTGCTCGTGCGCCGCGCGATGGACGACCTCGCGCGGTTTCAGGCGAACGCCATCGCACGCGCCGGAGGCACCGAGCTGCTCGAGACGAACCAGGGCGCCATCGTGCAGCGCATCACCACCCTCAACTACGGCTCCCTGCAGCGCTCCCTTCGGCTCAAGCGCTTCATCGCGATGAACCGCAACGTGCGGGTGCGCAACACGAAGTCGCCTTCGCCTGGCCTCGTCGACAGCGATGGAGACGGGCTGCCAGACGAAGACGAAGCGAACCTCGGCACCGACCCGACGTTGATGGATACGGACGCGGACGGCATCGGCGATGGCATCGAGGTGCGCATGGGGCTCAAGCCTCAACCCGGGAACATCGACGTCGTTCGCGGCTGCAGCTTCGCCCTCGACACCGACGGCGATCGCTTGAACGACTGCGAGGAGCGCGTGCTCGGCACCGACCCATGCATCAGCGACACCGACGGCGACTCTGCGCCCGATCTCGTCGAGTTCCTCAGCGGCACCAACCCCCTCATCGCCGAAGATTTGAACGACGACGATCGTGACGGCCTGCCCAACATCGGAGAGATCGAAGCTCACACCGACCCGACCTCGGCCGACATCGAGTTCCGCCAGGACCGCGGCTACGGCTACGCCATCAAGGAGATCGACCCGACGCCCGACGGTCGCAGCTGCTACTCGATCAACGCCTACAACATCAGCGTCATGGAGACGTTGCAGCGGCCCTCTCCGAACGACAGCGGCCGGGTGATCCTCAAGGGCACCAACGACATCTATCTCTACTTCCAGGTTGGCCGGGAGAACGACCCACGCGGCACCGGCGTCGGCAAGTTGAACGTCTCGCAGGTCCGCTTCACGGCGCCCAACAACCGGCGGCCCCGCGGCGTCATCAAGCTCCCTGACGACCAGTTCGAGAACGGGCTGTAGGGGTTCTGCACACGAACGGGTGTTGAGTGTGCTCCCCACGTGCTCGGGTCTGCGCTCCACACTTCCCTGCTGACTGCCGCTCGCTCGGTCGCAACCATTCGGATCGGCTGGTTCAGCGTCACGACGGCAGCGTGGATCGAAGCTTGTAGTGGAACTGGTCCGGACTCGTTGTTCACGGGAGCTGACATGAACCGCAACCTTGCAATCCTCTCCGCGGCACTGGCGCTCCTCGCGCTGCCCGCCTCGGCGCAGTTGGCCAACGGCACCAACCCTGAGTGTCTTGGCATCAACTGCGGTGCTCCCCAGGAGCAGGGCGGCGGCGGCTGCGGCTGCGGCTGTGGCTGCTCGGTGTGGGTGGCGTACACGGACGACGGCGATACGCTGGCATACACGGACGACGCTGACGGCGACGGCAGGAGCGACGC
>JALHMW010000045.1 GCA_022843845.1 Archangium sp. | reverse complement strand
GAAGGGGTCCCTCGGCTTGCGAACTGACCTCAACTCTTCGAACCGCCGGATGCGGACCCGCATGTCCGGTGGTGTGGCAGGGGACTGACGGCGATCTGCCGTCAGCCCCTATGCCGATCTGGTGACCTGAGGGTCCTTCCTCCCAGGGCTCGCCGTCGATAGAACGAACCTCGTGCATCTGCCTCCCCGGCAGCTCGACTTGTTCAGGGCGCCGGCGTCACGGCAGGCGGTGCTCCACGAAAAGCCGGCGACGCTCGCGAAGACCGGCGATGCGCACCCGGCCGCCAGGGCAGCTCACGTCAGCTCGCCGGAGGCGTCGTCGAAGCCTCGAGACGTCGCGCTTCAGAACACCGTGGGTGTCACCTCGACCCGCCACGATTCAGCTCGGCCTGCATTGGAGCCAGCCACCGTCGACCCTGCGCGAGCCCGAACCGGTCAGTCAGGGGCTCCAGGCGCGAGCAAGGGCCGGACCCCTGAGCCCGTGCCGGCCCCCGCGCCCCCGAGCCGGCAGCAGGCCCTCGGCGCCGCTCGCGTGCTGGCCCACCAGGTCGCCGCGTTGCTCGGCTCCGACGTCAAAGTGCTGCTCTCGGTGCACGACAACCGCAGCACCATGATCAGCTTTCGCCGGGAGCCACCGCTGCTTCGGCTCCGCGTCCACCACCTCTTCCTCGAAGCCCCGCACGCGGTCGTCGAGGCCATCGCCGACTACGCCGGGCGTGGAAAGCGGGCTGCCGGCAAACTCCTCGACGAGTACATCGCCGAGCGGCAGGAGCGCATTCGCGCGGAGGCGCGCCGAGCCTCGGCCCTCAGCACCCGTGGTGCGTGCTTCGATCTCGCCGAGGTCTTCGATCGGCTCAACCAGCTCTACTTCCAGGACACGATTCGCGCGCGCATCGGCTGGGGACGCAACGCCAGGCGAGGCCGCCGCAAGTCGATTCGGCTCGGCGTGTACGATCACCGCGCCCGTGAGATTCGGGTGCACCCCGCGCTCGACCGCCCCGACGTTCCCCTCTTCTTCGTCGAGTACATCGTGTTTCACGAGATGCTCCACCAGGTCTTCCCCAGCGCCCGCGACTCGGGCCGCCACGTGCATCACCCGCGCGCCTTCCGCGACCGCGAGCGGGCGTTTCCCCGGTATGCCGCCGCGCTCGCCTGGGAGAAGGAACACCTGCACGCGCTCCTGCGGCGGTGAACGCCATGGCCAAGGGCGCAGCCGTCTACGGGCCACCCGCATGAAGCGCCGTCGACCTGACCCCGACCGACCGTCAACGAGGTGTGGTGAACTTTCGGCCGCGCCCTCCCAGCGCAGTCAGCAGTCCTGCTCGAGCGGCGTGAAATACGGCCGGAGGGCGACTGGCGAGGTGTCGCTGAAGAACCTCGACCTGAAGGCGTTCGATGGCGGCACTTTGGTGGCGCGCCCGTTCGCCATCGTGGCGCAGCCGGGCAGCGCTGCGTCGCGCGCGACGATGTTCGGGCGCCACGGCCGCAGCGGCTGAACGGTCAGGCTTCAAGTCCTCGCTACTGCTGACCGTCACCGCCTTGTGACGCACCACGTGATGAGTGCTTGATGACTCGTCTCGATACGTTCGGTAAGCGCGCGCATATGCGTCGCGCCAAAATCGTCTGTACCCTCGGCCCAGCCAGCACCAGCCAGGAGATGCTCGAGAAGCTCCTCGACGCCGGCATGGATGTGGCCCGCCTGAACTTTTCACACGGCACCCACGCCGATCATCAGGGGGTGCTCGATCGCCTGAGGGCCGCCTCGCTCAAGGTGCGCAAGGCCGTGGGCGTGCTGGGCGACCTGCAAGGCCCGAAGATTCGCACCGGCAAGCTCGAGAAGGGCGCCGTCGAGTTGATCGAGGGCAAGGAGATCTCGATCACCACCGACGAGAGCGTGCTCGGCACGCAGGAGCTCGTCTCGACGACCTACCCGCACCTCGCGTCGGACGTGAACGTCGGCGACCGCATTCTGCTCGACGACGGGCTGCTGGAACTCAAGGTGTTGGCGACCGACAAGAAGTCGCTCATTCGCACCGAGATCATTCACGGCGGCACGCTGAAGAACAACAAGGGCATCAACCTGCCGGGCGTGGCGCTCAAGGCCGACGCGCTGACCGCGAAGGACCGCGAAGATCTCATCTTCGGGCTCAAGGCCGGCGTCGACATGGTCGCGCTGTCGTTCGTGCGCACGCCAGAAGACATCGACATGTGCCGCCAGGCGATGATGGAGGCCGGGCGGGTGGTGCCGATCATCGCCAAGCTCGAGAAGCCCGAGGCGATCGCCAGGCTCGACGCGATCCTCGAGAAGACCGATGGCGTGATGGTGGCGCGCGGCGATCTCGGGGTCGAGATTCCTCCAGAAGAGGTGCCGGCGATTCAGAAGGACATCATTCGGCGGGCGAACCAGCGCGGCCTGCCGGTGATCGTCGCGACGCAGATGCTCAACTCGATGATTGAGCACCCGCGGCCGACCCGCGCCGAAGCGAGCGACGTCGCGAACGCGGTGATGGACAACACCGACGCGGTGATGCTCTCGGGCGAGACGGCGTCAGGTGACTACCCGGTCGAGTCGGTGCAGATGATGAGCCGCATCATCGAGGCGGCGGAGTCAGCGATGCGTCAGTCGTTCCCGCGCATCGGGACCGGCGAGCCGATCAAGATCCCCTCGGATTTCCCCGACGTGACGTGCGGTGTCGCCTGCCGCGCCGCGCGCGAAGCCGGAGCGTCGATCATCGTCGCGTTCACGCTCACCGGGAACACGGCGCGCCTGGTCTCGCGCTACCGCCCCACCGTGCCCATCATCGCCTTCAGCCCGAACCAGGAAGTGCGGCGTCGCCTCTCGTTGCTGTGGGGCGTCATGCCGCGCGTGCTCGAGCCCGTGCAGGAGACGGAAGAGATGGTGCGCCGCGTGGAAGAAGAGCTGCTCGCGCGCGGCCTCGCCAAGCGCGGAGAACGAATCGTCATCGTGTTCGGGGCGCCAGTCGGTCAGGCAGGCAAGATCAACTCGCTCAGGCTCCACACCATCTCGATGTGAGCACCGTCGCGAGTGAGGGCTTCGTCGCGAGGCGAGGTCTTCGTCACGAGGCGGTCTTCGTCGCGGGGTGAGCTCTTCGTCGCGGGGTGAACTCTTCGTCGCGGGGTGAACTCTTCGTCGCGGGGTGGGCGCTTCGTCGCGGGGTGAACTCTTCGTCGCGGGGTGAACTCTTCGTCGCGGGGTGAACTCTTCGTCGCGGGGTGAGCGCTTCGTCGCGGGGTGAGCGCTTCGTCGCGGGGTGAGCGCTTCGTCGCGGGGTGAGCGCTTCGTCGCGGGGTGAGCGCTTCGTCGCGGGGTGAGCGCTTCGTCGCGGGAGAGGTCTTCGTCGCGAGGTGCGTCTCCGTCGCGAGGTGCGTCCTCGACACCGGCTGGTCCACCATCGAGGTCGGGCGTGGCGCTACGCTGCCTGCAGGAGCGTCACACTCACCTCATGAAACGGCGGGCCGGGCCGAGCGAAGAAGTACCCCTGCATCCAGTCGACCCCGAGCGACGACAACACGGCGCGCTCCGCCTCGGTCTCGATCGCCTCGGCGATCACCTGGCTGCCGAGCTGCCGGGCGAGCTCCAGCATCGCGGCCACCACCAGTTGCTGGTTCGGTGCCCCCGCGAGCCCTCGCACCAACGAGCCGTCGAGCTTCACGAAGTCGGGCTCGACGCTCGCGAAGGTGGACAGCCCCGCATAGCCAGCGCCCAGGTCGTCGACCGCGAGCCGGAACCCGAGACTGCGCAGGGCGAAGAGCTTGGAGGCGAGCGCATCGACCTCTTCCAGGCTCGCCCGCTCCGTGATCTCGAGCACCACGCGCCGGGCGATTCGACTGAGCGGCGAATCGGGCGACACCAGGTGCGGGTCGTCGAGATCGCTCGGGTGCACGTTCACGAAGAGCAGCGCATCGGCCGGCAGGTGCGCGGCATCTCGTGCGACTGCGTCGCGGATCGTCTGGCCCAGCTCGCTGAGGCGGCCTGTCACCTCCGCGGTCTTGATCAGGTCCAGCGCGTCTTTCGCGCCGTCACGGCAGCGAACCAGGGCCTCCCACGCCATCGTCCTGCGCACCGCCATGCCGACGATGGGCTGGTAGACCATGTGGAGCGTCGCGAGGGAGCGGTCGAGCTTCTCGTGCAGGCGAATCGGGGCGTTCGACGAACGCGAGCGCACGGCGGCTCTGACGGCGTCGATCAGCACGTCCACCTCGAACGGCTTCTGCAACAAGCGCAGCGCTCGGTGCTCGATGGCTTGAATCGCCGCCTCGATGGTCGGCTGGCCCGTCATCAGCAGCACGGGAATCTCAGCGTCGTGCGAACGAATCGCCTTCAGCAGCTGCACGCCGTCGACCTGCGGCATGCGCACGTCGCTGACCACCGCATCGAAGCGGCCGCCCTTCAGCCGCTCGAGGACGCGGGTCGGGTCTGACAGCGCCTCGACGGTGAAGCCCGCGTGTCTCAAGACCGCGGAGCAGACGCGCAGGAAGAGGTCGTCGTCGTCGACGACCAGAATGGTGCCGGGGCAGGGGGACGTCACGTGATCCGGCATGGGAGGCTCCAGGGTGATGGGCGCATGCTGAGCAAGGCGGGTGCCGGGAAGTTCGCCAATGCTGTCGCGGGCCTGGGTGGCCATGGCGGGAGTCACCCACCCCGTCCGAGTGCGCCCAGACCCGTGCCGAATGTCGATCGTCGTCCCTCGCAGCGCGTGCTACGGCGCGCGCCATGAGTGAGATCACCGAGCGGGATCCCCTTCGTCAGCGATTGGTCGCCCTGGAGCAGCAGGCCGAACAGGGAGGTGGGGCCGAGCGCATCGCCAAGCAGCACAAAGACGGCAAGCTCACCGCCCGCGAGCGCGTCGATCTCCTCCTCGACCGCGGCTCCTTCACCGAGCTCGACAAGTTCGTCACCCACCGGGCCACCGACTTCGGCATGTCCGACAAGAAGATCCCCGGTGACGGCGTGGTGACCGGGTACGGCACCATCGACGGCCGGCAGGTCTTCGTCTTCGCGCAGGACTTCACGGTCTTCGGCGGCAGCCTCTCGGGCGCCTACGCGCAGAAGATCTGCAAGGTGATGGATCTCGCCACCCGCGTCGGCGCGCCGATCATCGGGCTCAACGACTCGGGCGGCGCACGCATTCAGGAGGGCGTCGAGTCGCTCGCGGGCTACGCCGACATCTTCCTGCGAAACACCCTCGCCTCGGGCGTGGTGCCGCAGCTCTCTCTCATCCTCGGGCCGTGCGCGGGCGGCGCCGTCTACTCTCCGGCCATCACCGACTTCATCCTGATGACCAAGGCCGCGTCGTACATGTTCATCACCGGCCCCGACGTCATCAAGACGGTCACGCACGAAGACGTGACGAAAGAGGCGCTCGGCGGCGCGCTCGCGCACAACCAGAAGTCTGGCGTCGCGCACTTCGCGGCCGACACCGAGCAGGCAGCCATCGCGCTCACGCGCCAGCTGCTCGGCTACCTGCCGTCGAACAACGCCGAAGACCCGCCCGCCCAGCCAAGCGAAGACGACCCCTCGCGCGAAGAAGCGGCGCTGGCGACCCTGGTGCCCATCAACCCGAACAAGCCGTACGACATTCGCGACGTCATCAAGCTCGTCGTCGACGGGAAGCACTTCTTCGAAGTGCAGGAGCACTTCGCCAAGAACATCGTGGTCGGCTTCGCGCGCCTCAACGGCCGCTCGGTCGGCATCGTCGGCAACAACCCGGCGGTGCTCGCGGGCTGCCTCGACATCGACGCGTCGGTGAAGGCCGCGCGCTTCGTTCGTTTCTGCGACTGCTTCAACATTCCGCTGGTGACCTTCGTCGACGTGCCCGGGTTCCTCCCCGGCACCAACCAGGAGTGGGGCGGCATCATCAAGCACGGCGCCAAGCTGCTCTACGCCTACGCCGAAGCGACCGTGCCGAAGGTCACCATCATCACCCGCAAGGCCTATGGCGGCGCCTACGACGTCATGGCGTCGAAGCACATTCGCGCCGACGTGAACTTCGCGTACCCGACGGCCGAGATCGCCGTGATGGGGCCCGAGGGCGCGGTGAACATCATCTTCCGCAAGGAGATCGAGCAGGCCGCCGACCCGGTCGCCGAGAAGAGCCGGCTGGTCGCGGACTACCGCGAGAAGTTCGCGAACCCGTTCAAGGCCGCCGAGCTCGGCTACATCGACGAGGTCATTCGCCCCGAGCAGACCCGCCTCAAGGTGATTCGCGCGCTCGAGATGCTCAAGGACAAGCGCCAGGAGAACCTGCCGCGCAAGCACGGCAACATTCCACTCTGAGCCGCTGGTAGAACCCCTGGAGCCATGACCCGGCCCCAACAGCACATCGCCATCTGGGTCGCGGGAGCGCTGCTCCTGATGGGGCTGCCGCTCGTCCTGCCGACCGAGGCTGTCTTCGTGCTCGTCGGCGTGGCCTGGGGCGTGGCCATCGTCAGCTTCATCGCGCGGGGCCGCTATGGCCGCGCGAGGAGTCTGCTCGCCCAGAAGAAGTACGAGGCCGCCTTCGACGAGCTGCTCGCCTTCGAGCAGCAGGTGACGCGTGAGGCGTGGCGCCGTCACCTGGCGTTTCTCTATGCCGGGTTTCGCACCTCAGACCCGGTCGCGCTCGCGCGCGGCTACCAGGGCGTGGTGCGGCTGGAGCAGGGCCGCCTGGCCGAGGCCGAGGTGCTGCTGAAGTCGGCGTTGGAGAAGGACCCCGACTACAGCGTGCCCTGGGCGAACCGCGCCATCGTGGCGGCGAGCCTCGGCGACGAAGCGCGCGCGCGTTCTCACGTCGAGACGGCGAAGTCGCTCGGCTTCACCGACCCTGGGCTCGACACCGCCGTTTCGCAGGCGCTTCAGACGTTTCGCGCGGCCGTGGCACCCAAAGGCACCCCATGAAGCTCTTCCTCATTCGTCACGCCATCGCTGAAGACGGAGACGATGACGACGGCCGCCCGCTCAGCACGAAAGGCGCGAAGCGCTTCGCCGACGTGGTGAAGACGCTGCGCTCGCTCGACGTCCGGTTCGACCTGGTGCTCCACAGCCCGAAGCTCAGGGCCGTGCAGACGGCCGAGCTGCTCCACACGCTCGTCGACGGCTCGTTCGAGGTGACGCCGTTGCTGGCCGAGCCTCCGTCGCGCGCGCTCCTCGAGGCGTGCTCGGGAGGCTCCGTGGCGCTGGTGGGACACGAGCCTTCGTTGTCGGCGCTGCTGAGCTGGCTCGTCCTGGGCAAGCCGTCGGCGGGGCGGTTCGAGCTGAAGAAGGGCGCGGTGGCGTGTCTCGAAGGCGAGGCCGAGGCCGGAGGGATGACGCTCGTCTGGTTGCTGCCGCCGAAGCTCGCGAGAGCGCGCTGATGCGAGTGGATGAACGAGTCGAGGAGCTTCGCCGCTGGCTCGCGGTCGCGCGCGACGGGCTCTCCTCCGAGTCCGTGCACGAGGTGCGGGTGACAGGGCGGCGGCTGCGCGCGTTCCTCACGCTCGGGGCGCACCACGTGCTGGTTGACGATCTACGCTGGCTGGTGGGCTCGCTCGGCCGCCTGCGGGATCTCGACGTCGCGCTGGAGCTGCCGGTCGCGGCGCCGGGGCCGTTTCAGGCGTGGCTCGTCGCTGAACGAAGCGCCGAAGCCGAGAACGCTGCGCGCCTCCTCCAGCACCCGAGGGTCGACGCGCTCGTGATGGCGCTCGGCCGGGTTCCACGCGTCTCGAAGCGGCGCGCCCACCGAGCGCTCGCGCGGCTCGAGGCGAAGCTGACGGTGGCCCAGGAGACGGCGCGGCGTGATGCCACCATCGACAGCCTGCACGAGCTGCGAAAGGCGGTGCGTCGCACGCGGTACGCGCTCGAGTGGCTCGGAGAAGACGAGGCGGCGCTGCAGCGAAAGCAGGGCCTCGTGGGCGAGGCGTGCGACCTGAACCTGCTGGAGCGGCTGCTCCTCGAGGCCGGCCAGCCGGCGGCCGCGCGATGCGTCGAACGTGCGCTCGAGCTCGTCGTGCCGGCGCTCGCGGCCATGCGGTGAGCGCCTGGCCTCAGCGCCCGAGGTCACTCGACCACGCTGGAGAGTCGGGGTTCTCCGCGACGCGCAACGAGTACACCAGTCCAGCAGAGACGTCGGCGTTCACCTGTCGAAGACACCAGCGGCGCCGGTCGTCGAGGCCACTCGGCGCGAGGTGCCGCTGTGGAGGTGCTGACTGCCTCGAGGCAAGGAGCGCCAGCACACTGGAGCTCGAAGGCGGTCCCAATCAGCGTCCATGGCGCCGCGCTCTCAGGGGCCGCCGTCGGTGCCTGCATCGACGCCCCCATCGGGGAGCACCACGGGCGCGGGGGTGAAGGGCGGAGGGTCGAACCGGCCCGTGCGCCTGCCGGTGAAGCCAGTCTCGAACGTGAGGGTCGCTCCGACGAGCACCGGGCCGAACGCGCAGCCGCCGGCCCAGCCAAGGAAGACCTTGCCGTCGGCGATGCCCTCGACCGCTGCGCCGGGAGGCACGACGCGCCGGGTGATCACCTTCGGCGTGCAGCTGAACGGAACCCCGGCGTCGGCGAGCCCACCGTCTGGCAACACCCCGGCGTCGACCCGGACGCCCGCGTCGACCATTCCGGCATCGAGGGCGCAGGGCGCGTTCTGCGGCGTCCGACCTTCGACGCTCGTCTCGAGCCGCTCGCCTGCGCGCGAGAACCGGCCGCCCGCCAACGACACGGCGAGCGCAACGCAGCCCTGGTTCCCGCCGCCCTGCGCGCCGAGCCCGAGCAGGAACTGGTCGCCCTGGGCGTGGTCGACGAGCCCGCTGAGCGACTCCGCCGACTGGCCTGCCGGGAGCACGTGCACCGTGTCGTTCACGACGGCGAGCTGCTGCAGGTCGAGCCGGTTCGCGCCGAGGTTCGGCTGCGTGATGGCCGTCTTCGCCCAGAACGCTTCACTCGGGCACTTCACCTCGGGCTTCGCGCAGAACGCGGTGAGGTCGAGCATGGTCGGCTGCCCGTTCACCGTGCCGAAGTCGACGACGCCGCCGTACCCGGTCTGCGTCACCTCTCGCACGGCCCCGCCCACGTCGAGCTTGATGGTGAGCCGGTTGTCGTAGGTCAGCTCGTAGTTACCGCTCACGTCGCGAGGGTCGGGCTGCCCGGGACCAGGCCCGCCGTTCCCGCCACCACACGACGCCAGCACCAGCACCACGACGAGCCGAACCCGGACCATGTGCGCTCCTGGTTCAGAAGAAGGTCGGTGCCGTCGCGCCGAGGATGATCGCCGGCTGCGAGTCGTAGTCGATCAGCAGCCGCTGCGGCGGCGGCGGCATGTTCGGCAGCACCAGCACCACGCGGGTCCGCACCGAGGCCGGCTGACGCGCGTCGATCTTCGACTTCATCGCGTCGAGCGCGGCGCCCGACAGCGTCACCGTCTTCGGCAGCGAGGTCAGCGACTCCTTCTCGGCGACGAGCTGGCCGTTCACGCTCAGCTGCGCCGACGTGACGCGGGTCGACAGATCGAGCGGCGTGCTGGTCGCGGCGTCGGTGAAGGCGAGGCGCTTCACGGTCAGCTCGATGCGCTGCACGAGCGCGGTCGCTCCCTTGAGGTCGGGAATGTTCGTGTAGTCCTCGGCGCGAAGGACCGGCACGTCGCGGTCGAACGACAGCTCACAGCCGTCGCCGACGACCTTCGTCTGCACCGTCACCTCACCCGAGACGATCGGCATGCCGCACGTGAAGCTGCCAAGCGCGACCTCGGTCGACCCCTTCACCGGTGGAATGCCCTTGGACTCGTCGATGCGCACTTCAGCGGCCTGCCCACACGCCCACATCGTCAGTGCCGCCACCACCCAGCTGCCATGTCGCATGTCGTCTCCTCGCGTCGTGTGTGCCCGCTCCGCGCTGCCACATTCGTTCGTCAGTCGTCGTTTCAGTGTACGATGTCAGCGGACGATTCGGCTGTTACCCAAAAACGTGTCGCTCCGCTCCAGTGGCAAACTATCAGCTCGGACGACGACTGGTCGCGGCATCGGGGGTCGTCGAGGCCCATCTTGGCGCCGCGAACGGCGAGTGGCTCGTGCTGTCGCGGTTGTCGGCCCCGTGGTCGCAAGACGGCACGTTTCTCGAGCGGTTCGCCTGTTTCGCGCGGGCGCCCCTGCCGGTTCATGGGGGCATCTCGCCGCTGCTCGAGTTCGGGTCGGGTGGGGACGGGCTCTGGTTCGTCGAGCGCACCGCTGATGGAGAGCCGCTCCGCGCGCTGATGACGTCGAAGACGGGGTCGCTGTCGGTCGACGAGTGCGTGGCGATGATGGAGCGGGCAGTCGACGCGCTGGCCGCGCTGCACGCCGAGAACGTGGTGCACGGCGATCTGTCGGCCTCATCGCTGTTCATCACCAGCGCTGGCGGCGTGGTGTTGCTGCACACCGGGGTCGCGGTGGTGGCCGGTGCGCACCCCAGCCGAGGGCCGGCGCGGAGCGAGCCCCACGCCATCGCACCGGAGCAACTGACGGGTGCTTCGACAGCGGCGACCGACGTCTTCCGACTGGGCCTGTTGTTCCTCGAGATGCTGACCGGGAGAAGCCTCTTCGTCGCGAGCGACCCGCAGCAAGTCCTGGGCATCGCGCAGAAATTCAAAGGGGTGCCACCCAGCGCGTTCCACGGCGTGCCCGAGCAGCTCCAGTCGTTGCTGGGGTGGATGATGCAGCGAGACCCGGCCGATCGCCCGAAGGTCTCGGAGCTGTCCAACGTGCTCCACCTGGCCAGCTCGGCGCTCGGGTTCGTTGGTGGAAATGCCGAGGTCGCGCGCACGTTCCGGCGCCTGATGGTCGACCGGCTGGCCCCCATGGCCGGGCGAACCACCGAGCTGCGCCTCCAGGCTCCCCGGCCCGCGACGCCACCCCCTGCCGTGACGGCCCGCGCGGTGGCACCCGCTGGAGGCGCGGTGCTGGGGCGCATCGAGACCCGCCGGGTCACGCACGAGCAGCTCAAGGCGGTGCGCCTCGAAGACGAGAGCCCTCGCAGCTCGCCGCCCTCGTCCTTCTCGAACCCGTCGCCGATGAGAGAGGCCCTGCTCGGCGACCAGCTCGTGCGCTCTGGAAAGCTGACGCCAGCCGCGCTCGCCGAGAACGGGCAGCGCTCGGCGATGCTGAACCTGCCGCTGGCCGACACGCTGCTGGTCGACGGCATTCTGCAGGAGGACGACCTCGTCGAGGCGCTCGCTGCAGTGACGCGCACGCCGTTCGTCACGAGCGTCGCCCTGGCCGGGCTCGTCGGCGGCAAGGCGCCGCTGCACCTGCTCTCCCAGGCTGACGCGGAGCGACTGGTCGCCGTTCCACTGGCCGAGAAGGGCGCGGTGATGGTCGTCGCCGTCATCGACCCGCTCGACGCCGAGGTCATCGAGGCTCTCACGCAGAGCGCCGGTCGGACGATTCAAGCCGTGCGCGGCGGCGAACGCGCGCTGCGAGACACCATCGCGCGCCTCTACGGTGGCGTCACCGACGACGACCCGGACTCGTGGCTCGATCGTGGCCCCGGCGTCGCCCGCAAGTCCGACTCGGGCGTCACGCCGGGTGAGCCGGTGGACGGGCTCACGGTCTCGGAGGACGACGCCGACGAGCTCGAGCTCGAAGGGCGGCCAGCCGCGCGCACGCGCACGGTCACCGTCTCCGGGCTCGACGAGGGACAGACCCGGCTGGTCGAGGCGCTCCTCGTGGGGTACGGCGACCCCGGCCGCGAAGGCATCACCCTCGTGCAGCTGTGCGGCGATCTCGCCCGCCGGCTCAACGCCAGCCCGGCCGACATCGACAAGGCCCGCTTCGTGACTGCGTCGGTCGTGGCGTACAACTTGAGCCGCGCGCGGGCGATCTGGTCGGCTCCGGTGGCGGCCGACTTCGACGCCCACCTCGGCCCGCTGGCCCTGCCGGTGAAGGCGCTCGCGCCGGCGCTGTTCGATGGTGGCAAGACGGTGCCCGCAGAGCTCGTCAGCCTCGCGGTGTTCTGCACCTTCGTCTTCGCGCAGACGGCGGGCTCCACCTGCCCGGCGCCGTGGCAACCCATCATCGCGTCGATGCGTGCCCGGCGGTTGCCGTCGGTGGCCCTCGAGGCGTTGACCCGCGCGCTCGAGGGTTGATCCCGGGCAGCCGCAACCGCTGCGAGCTTCTCCGTGCCCGCTCGAGGCGAGCGCACTTCCTGCGCAGCGATGCGCGCGGGCTGTGGGCACGTCACGGCATGAGGGTTGAAGCTCCTGGAGTGACAGGAGGCCCCCATGGCCATCGTCTGCGGAGTCGACTTCTCGAGCTGGTCGTCATCAGCTGCGATCACCGCGGCGTCGCTCGCGGGGCGCACGAACGATCTGCTGTACCTCGTCCACGTGCTCGAGCCGCACGTCGAGCGCATGGAGCCCGCGGCGTTCGCCAGGGTTCAGTCGCTGCTGCACGAGCGGCTCAACGCCGAGATCGCGCGCCTCGAGGCGTTCACCACCAGGCCCATCGAGGCCGTGGTGTTGCCCGGTGAGGTGTCCGAGGCGGTGCGGCAGTTCGCGCTCAACAAGAAGGCGAGGCTCATCGTCGTCGGTTCGGCGGGGCACGGCGCAGGCGCGCTCGTGAAGTTGGGCGGCAGCTCGGAGCGGCTGGCCAGCGGGTGCGACATTCCCGTGCTCGTCGTTCGCGAGCCCGACTCGATGACGGCGTGGGCGCAAGGCAAAGGGCTGCGCGTCGTCGTCGGGTTCGACGACAGCGAGGCGTCGATGAGCGCGCTCCGGTGGGTCGAGGCGCTGCGCACGCTCGCGCCGGTCGACGTCGTGTTGGGGCGCGTCTACTACCAGGATGAAGCGCACCGGCAGTACGGGCTCTCGCGGCGGTTCTCGTACACCGACCCCGACCCTCGCGTGGAGTCGCTCATCGAGCGAGATCTCAAGGCGCACGTGCCGAAGCTCGAGGGCTCGGGTGAGCTGCTGTACCGCGCGAAGCTGGCCGTCGGCCGGGTGGCAGATCATCTGCTCGAGCTCGCCGAGGCGGAGCGGTGCCAGTTGGTGGTCGTCGGCACGCATGGCCGGCAGGGGCTCGCGCGCATGTGGAGCGTCTCGGCCGCGGCGCTGCACCTCTCACGCATGAGCGTGCTGGTGGTGCCTCCCGACGGAAAGCCCGCCCGCGTCACGCAGCCGCGGGTGAAGCGCGTGCTGGTGACGACCGACTTCTCGAACCTGGGCAACTCGGCCGTGCAGTGGGCCTATGCGCTCGCGGAGCACGGCGCCGAGGTCTACCTGACGCACGTGACGCTCACCACGGGCCTCGCTGGAGAGCTCGCGGAGCAGTACCTGCCGAGCGCCGACCTGCTGCCTCAAGCGCCTGCGCGGGTGGAGCTCGAGGTGGCGGCCCGCCTGCGCGCGCTGACGCCCGGCATCGCGTCCGAGAAGGGCATCGTCACGCGCACCGAGGTGATTCGGGCGCCCAGCGCTGCGCAGGCCATCGCCGACGCCGCTGAGCGCCTGGCTGCCGACGTCATCGTCATCTCGTCGCACGGGCGCACCGGGTTCGCGCGCACCATCTTCGGGTCGGTCGCGGAAGAGGTGATGAAGACGAGCCGGAAGCCGGTGTTCATCGTTCGTCCGTGACGCGCGCGCGAATGTTGACACGTGTTGCGCTGGCTCTGTCGCGAGCAGTGCGCCATCGTGACGCCCGGTGGGGACCAACGGCGAACAGAGTGAAGTGACCCAGCGCGTCGGCTTCACCGGCGCGCGATTGCGCATCAGCAAGCTCAAGCCCGAGGCCGATCTCGAGCGCACGCTCACCCGCGTCTGCGAGATCGCCGCGCATGCCCTGGGGCTCGGCCGGGTCGGCGTGTGGCTCGCCGAGCACGACCAGGACCGGCTGCGCTGCATCGCGCTCCACGCCGAGGAGGGCGCGAAGGGCCTGCCGGAGCTGAAGATCAGCGCGCACCCGGCCTACTGCCTCTCGGTGCTCGGCACGCGCTTCGTGGCGGCCGACGAGGTGACGACCGACCCCCGCACGCGGGAGCTCGTCGAAGACTACCTGCGGCCCAACGGCGTCACCTCGATGCTCGACGCCGCCATCTATCGGGACGGGCGCGTCATCGGCGTGGTGTGCCACGAGTCGGTCGGCCAACCTCGCGCGTGGAAATCAGACGAGCACCAGTTCGCGGCCACGGTCGCCGATCTCGTCGCCTACTTCATGGAGGCGTCGGCCCGCACCAGCGCCGAGCGCAACGCCCACGCCCTGCAGGTCTCGACGCTCGAGCGCGATCGCCTCGAGACCATCGGCCGCTTCGCGACCGGCGTGGCGCACGACCTCAACAACCTGGTCGCCGTCGCCCACCTGAACCTCACGCTGCTCGCGCGCGATCAGCGGCCCGACGCCCAGCAGGCCGTGAAGGAGCTCGACGCCGCGCTCACCCACGCCCAGTCGCTCGCGCGCCAGTTGATGGCGTTCCAGCGCGGCGCCGACGGGCCCTCGGTCGTCACCGGCGAAGCGCTGCAGGAGCAGCTCACCTCGCTCCTGAGCTCGTTCATCAAGCCGCCGGTCTCGGTGAAGTACGCCTTCGTGGCCGGGGTGACGTTCTTCGCGATTCCGGCGCAGCTGGTGCAGGTCGTCATCAACCTCGTCACCAACGCTCGCGACGCGATGAGCCGTGGTGGCGTGGTGCTGCTGCGCGCGCGGCCCAGCGACGACGAGCCCGGCTTCACGCAGCTCGACGTCATCGACACGGGCGCCGGCATCACCGCCGAGAACGCGGCCCAGCTCTTCCAGCCGTTCTTCACCACCAAAGGCGACAACGGCACGGGCCTGGGGCTCTCGCTCGTTCACTTCATCGTGGGCCAGCACCACGGCACGGTCGCCATCCACAGCACGCCCGGCGAAGGCACGACGGTGTCGATCCGCTGGCCGTCCACCGCCGCACACGCGGCGACGACCTGACGCACGGCGCGAGGCGTCGAGACCCTTGTCGTCGTCTGGCAAGACGATGAGACTGGCGCCCATGGCGCTCACCGCTGAAGACCAGTTCAACCTCGAGGTCCTCAAGCTGCTGCTGCACGTCTCGTGGGTCGACGGCGCAGTCGATCAAGCCGAAGCGAACATGTTGCTGGGCCTCGGCCGCAGCTGGACGGTGCCCGAGGTCGCGCTGCAGAAGCTGATGGAGGCCGTGAAGGCTGGCCGAAAGCCCTCGGAGCCGAACTGGGACCTGCTGCGGCCGCGGGCCGATGACGTCCTGCAGGCCGCGCGTGCGCTCGTGCTGGCCGACGGCAAGGTGCAGAAGGAAGAGATTGCGCTGCTCAAGAGCGTGCAGGCGTTGCTGATGAACGGGTGACGCCTCAGCGGCCTCTCAGCAACCGCTCGAGCGCGAGGTACGCCTGACCGAGCGCCTCGATGGGCGCGCTCTCGGAGCGCTGGTGCGCCTGCGCCGTCTCTCCCGGCCCGTAGTTCACCGCGTCGAGGCCCCACTCCGAGAGCCGGGCCACGTCGGTCCACGCCTGCTTGGCCTCGGCGGGGCGGCCAGAGAGAGAGACCAGGCGCGCGAAGTGCGGGTTGGCGGCGCACACCCGTCCTGACGGCGCGAGGTCGGTGAAGGCCACGGCGCACCGGCCCGCCGCCAGCTGCACGACGTCTTCTTGCGCCTGCGCGACCGTCTTGCCCGGCGCGAAGCGGTAGTTGAGGTTCAGCTCGAACGTATCGGGCACCACGTTGCGGGCGCGCCCGCCCTTCGCCAGCGTCGCGCTCATCACCTCGAAGAACGTGTGGCCGTCGACCGTGACGGCATGCCGGCCGCGTTTCTCGAGATCGACCAGCACCGCGCCCGCGGCGTGAATCGCGTTTTTCCCCTGCCACGGCCTCGCCGAGTGGGCCGCCTGGCCTTCGAACAGCAGGCGCGCATGGAGCGAGCCCACACAGCCCACCTGCACCGCGCCGTCGGTCGGCTCCATGGCGATGGCGAAGACCGAGCGCTCGAGCTCCCGCGCCGCGTCGAACAACGGGGCCAGGCCTGACTCGAGGAACGGACCCTCTTCGCGCTCGTAGAAGACCAGCCGAAGGTTGAAGGGCAGGGTGTCGAGCGGCAGGTCGTCGGCGAGGGCCATCATCACCGCGAGCGAGCCCTTCATGTCCGACGAGCCCAGCCCGACGAGGCGACCTCCCTCGAGCCGTGGCGCCGTGCCGTCGGGGTTCTCGGGCACGGTGTCGAGGTGGCCGACGAGGGTGATGGCCGGGCGTGGGTCGTCGCGCCGGCCCACCGCGAGGGAGTGAGAGACCCGCACGACACCAGCAGCGCCGAAGCGGGTGGTCGCCCACGCCTCGACGAGGTCGGCCAGGGCGCGCTCGTTGCCGATGACCGAGGGCACGCGGATCAGCTCGAGCGCGCGCTGCGCGAGGCGAAGCGACAGACTCTCCGCAGGCGTCTCCACGACGTTCAGAGCGGCACTGCGAAGTCGCGCAGCACCTGGTTGAGAGACGTCTTGGAGTCGGTGGTGGCCGAGCGCTGCCCGATGATGAGCGCGCAGGGCACCTGGTACTCGCCCGCGGGGAAGGTCTTCGCGCGCGAGCCGGGAATGACGACGCTGCGCGGAGGGACGCGGCCCTTGTGGACGACCTCTTTGGCGCCCGACACGTCGATGATGTGCGTCGACGCGGTGAGCACCACGTTCGCGCCGATGACGGCCTCTTCGCCGACCTGCACGCCCTCGACGATGACCGCGCGGCTGCCGATGAAGGCGCCGTCTTCGATGATGACGGGCGTGGCCGAAGGCGGCTCGAGCACGCCACCGATTCCGACGCCGCCAGAGAGGTGCACGTTGCGGCCGATCTGCGCGCAGCTGCCGACGGTGGCCCAGGTGTCGACCATGGTGCCAGCGCCGACCCACGCGCCGATGTTCACGTAGCCGGGCATCACCACCACGCCTCGCTCGCAGAAGGCGCCGTAGCGAATCGCGCCCGGAGGCACGAGCCGAACGCCCGCCTCGGCGAGGCCCTTCTTGAGCGGCACCTTGTCGTGGAACTCGAACGGCGGCGTCTCCATCGTCTTCATCTCGCTGATGGCGAAGAAGCAGAGCACCGCCTCCTTCACCCACGCGTTGACCTCCCAGCCGGCGGTCGCCTTCTGCGCGACGCGAATGACGCCGCGGTCGAGCAAGGTGAGCGTCTCCTTGACGGCCATCGCGTAGAACGGCTCCTTGAGCTTCTCGCGGTCTGCGTACGCGGCGCTCACCCGAGCTTTGAGATCGTCGAGGTTCATGCCGCGCTTGTACCTCAGCGCATTTCAGAAGTGGGCGTGCTTTGGTTCACCGCGATGCGGGCGCGGACCTCGAGTGACCTGCCGGGCCGGTGCCACCAGTGCTGGATTCGCCTCGAGTTCTGCATCTGCCCGCACCTGCCCGTCGTGCAGACGAAGACCCAGGTGTTGCTGGTGCGCCACGAGCGCGAGTCGTGGAAGTCGACGGGCACCGCCCGCGCGGCCGGCCTCGCCATGCCCAACCTGCAGTTCGTCGACTTCGATGACGACCCGGCCGGCGTGAACGAGAAGCTGCCGTCGCTCGACGACGCGGTGCTCCTCTTCCCCTCCGAGACGCCGGCGCCGTGGCCTCAGACGCCGCCGAAGACCCTCGTCGTGCTCGACGGAACCTGGCGGCAGACGCGGCGCATGTTCACCAAGCTGCCCCGGCTTCATGCCTTGCCCCGCGTGCAGTTCGACACGCCTGCCGCTTCGGTGCTGCGCCTGCGCGACACCTCGTTCGAAGAGGGGCGCTCGACCCTCGAGGCCGTCGCCGAGGCGCTGGGCCGGCTCGAAGGTGACGCGGTTCGAGACGTGCTCCTGGGCGTGCACGCAGACTTCGTCGAGCGGGTGCTCAAGGCCCGTGGCGTGTGGGACCAGAAGCGCGAGGCCTTCGAGAAGTCCGCCCGCCCCCGGTCCTGAGCTACAAGCCAGGGCTGTGTTGCGCCTCAAGGATGCCTCAGCGCTGTGCTACCGGTTCTTCGACGTCGCCGACTCCGCCGACCTCGAGCAGTGCCGGGCGCTCTTGTCTGGCGCGGGCTCGGGCGTTCGGCGGGTCGGCTTCTCGCGTGCTGGCAGCGCCTACGTGCAGCTGCCGAACGCCCCGCTGGCGGCTGATCTCGGCGCCCGTCCCCTCACCGTGCTGGGCCGGGTTCGCGAGGTGCAGCTCGGCGTGCGGCTGTTCGATCACGGGTGTCTGGCCATCGTCATGCGGGTGCCCATCGACGCCGGGCAGTCGCTCGACGAGGTCGCGCCGTTCGCCGACGAGCTCTACGACTCCAAGGCCATCGACGTGCTCGCGACGGACGAGCTCGCCCGCCTGCGCACCCTGCTCGGCCCCGCCTTCGAGCACCCGCACCTGTGGGAGCACCACGAGGAGTACACCGTGCTCTGCGTGCGGGCCTTCGAGACGAAGCCCCAGGCGACCGAGGTGCTCGCCGACCCGGCGCTCGCGAAGCTCATTCTGGGCGAGGTGGGCCCCGTGGCGCTGTCGGAGCGTGAGACGCGCGAGGTGCTCGAGCACCACCACAGCTACACCAACGAAGACCTCGCGTTGATGGAGTGGAACGCGGCCTTCCTCTACGAGCCCTCGGGCAGTGAAGACATCGTCGACCTGCTCGAGATCGCCAACGCCCAGCTGCTCGAGCTGCGGTACTTCGACTCGGTGCTCGATGGCGAGTTGACCCGCGTCTACGACGGCATCGACATGAACAAGGGGTCGATTCTGTACAGCCCGTACCGCAAGGTGCTGCGCGAGCTGATGCAGACCGTCATCGAGCTGTCGGAGTTCATCGAGCGGGTCGAGAACGCGCTCAAGATCGTCGGCGACGTCTACCTGGCCCGCGTCTACGAGAGCGCGGTGCTCCAGCTGCGCGTGAAACAATGGACGGAGCAGGTCTCACGCAAACACCGGCTGCTGGTGCAGACGTACGGCCTGCTCAAGGGCGAGCTCGACCACGATCGGTCCTTGACGCTCGAGCTGATGGTGGTGGTGCTCATCCTCCTCGAGATTCTCGTGGCCCTGGTTCAGGTGCGTGGGCATTGAGCCCAACAGGTGTAACATCGCCCCGCCGTGATGACTGATCCGACCCGGCGCTTCGGCGACCTCCTCATCGAGCTGGGCCTCGTCACCGAAGGGCAGGTGCTCGAGGCGCTCGCGGTGCAACCGCTGACCGGCGCGCGCGTCGGTGAAGCGCTGCTCTCGCTCGGCTACCTCACCCGCCCGCAGCTCCAGCGCGCGTTGTCGCTCGCCATCGCGCGGGGCGAGTCGGTGGTGCTCGATCGGCCGCCGCTCGGAGAGATCCTCGTCGGCCTCCAGTACCTCGAGGAGCGCGCGCTCGAAGCCAGCCTCGAGAAGCAGAAGCGCGATGGCCGTCGGCTGGGCGAGCTGTTGGTCGACGCCGGCGCGTGCACCCACCAGCAGGTCTACGAGGCCCTCGGGCTGCAGCAACGAATGAGCGCAGGCCCCGATGCCCCGCGGCGCAACGTCGCGGAGCCGCAGGTCGCGCCCACCGGAAGGCGGGTGCTGGTCGTCGATGACAGCGACCTCTCGTGCACCCTCGTGCAGGAGGGCCTGCAGCTGCACGGCTACGACGTCGTGGTGTTCACCGACCCCTTCCTCGCGCTCGAGCAGTTCGACCTGCTGCGGCCCGACCTCGTCTTGACCGACCTCGACATGCCAGGCATCGATGGCGCCGAGCTGTGCCGCCGCGTCAAGGCCGGGCCGCGGCGTGAGCTGCCGGTGCTGATCCTCACCGCCAACGACGCCGAGGCGCAGCGTGTGGGCCTCCTCAAGGCGGGCGCCGACGACTACGTGCACAAGGGCGCGTCGATGAGCGAGCTGGCCGCGCGTATCGAGGGCGTGCTCCGCCGCACCAACCAGACCGAGCGCATGCGCAGGCTCTTCGCGCGTTACACCTCGGACGCGGTGGTGGAAGAGGTGCTCCGCTCGGGAGACGTGGCGCTGTCAGGCGAGATGCGCGTGGTGACCGTGTTGTTCGCCGACCTGCGCAACTTCACCGGCTTCGCCGAGACGCTGCCGCCCGAAGAGGTGATGGCGCGGCTCAACGACGTGCTCGGGCACCTCGCCGACATCGTGTTGTCGTGGGGCGGCACGCTCGACAAGTTCCTCGGTGATGGGCTGATGGCCGTGTGGGGCGCGCCGATTCGACGCGAGAACGACGTGCAGTCGGCGATCTCGGCGGCGCTGCAGATGGCGGGCGAGCTGCGCGCGAAGAACGAACAACGGCCGGCGGGCGAGCGGCTCGAGCTGGGGCTGGGCCTCAACACCGGGCCCGTCGTCGCAGGCAGCATCGGGAGCGCCCGCCGCACCGAGTACACCTGCATCGGCGACACCGTGAACGTCGCGTCCCGGCTGTGTGCGTTGGCTGGCCCCGGAGAGATTCTGGTCGGCGCCGGCACCGCCGAGGTGCTCCAGCAGTTCGGCCCGCTCGAGCAGCTGGCCCCGGTTCGCGTGAAGGGCCGCACCGCGCCTGTGCCGTTGTTCAAGGTGACCCCCGCGCTCGACGAGTCCCTCGAGGCGCAGCGCCGGTTTTGACGCAGCAGGAGAAACGAGATGACTCCCACCACGTACACCGCCGAGCAGCTCAAGAAGAACCGCGCCTCGATGTTGATGGTCGGTGGCGCCGAGGCCGATCGCCGGGCCTTTGCGCTCGCGGCTGCCCAGGCGCTCCCCGGTGAGCCCTTCGTCGAGGTGAAGGAGGCGGCTCAGGTGCTGCGCGCGCTCAAGTCGCACCGGGGGACGGTCTACGTGCCCGACGCCTCGGCGCTCCCTGCGGCGACCCAGCGCGAGGTCGTGCGCGTGCTGCGCGAGCAGGAGGAGCGGCCGCGCTTCGTGTTCGGCCTGGCGACGTCGGTCGAGACGGCGAACGAAAAGGGTGGGCTGACCGATGACCTGCGCTACTGGCTCCGCTCCGCGACGATCGACGTCCGCAAGAAGGGCCGTTGACGCGTTTGCTTGAATCACCTCGGGTGCTCTGAAAAAGAGCGCTTCACAGGAGCCACCATGTCTTCCGACGCCTTCGACGATCGCCGCAAAGCCCTCGAGGATCAGTTCTTCAAACAGCAGAACGACGCCGCCCTTCAGAAGATGAAGGACCAGCAGGCACGCGCTGCGACGAAAGAAGAGATTCAGCGCCTCACCGGCATCTCCAACCTCGTCGTCCTCGACGCCCTGGCGAACCTGAAGCTGGGCGGCGCGGCGGTGATGGTGATGTCGATGTTCCCGCTCGTCGAGATCGCGTGGGCCGATGGGAAGGTCGACGACAAGGAGCGCCGCGTCGTGCTCCAGCAGGCCGAGAACGTCGGCATCGAGCACGGCTCCGAGGCGGCGCTGCTGTTGGCGCAGTGGCTCGACGCGAAGCCCGAGCTGTCGTGGCACCAGCTGTGGAGTGACTACGTCGGCGAGCTGGTGAAGAAGATGAAGACGGAAGACCGCGAGCTGCTGAAGAACGAGGTGCTCGGCCGCGCGAGGATCGTGGCCGAGGCGTCGGGCGGGTTGCTGGGTGCCGGCTTCGCGGTGTCGGGCGCCGAGAAGAAGGTGCTCGAGAAGCTCGAGAAGGCGTTCGCGCACACCTGACCTGAGGAGCAGCTAAGCTGCTCCTCCATGAGCTGGTGCGCCGGCTGTCTCTCGTTCGTCCTCGCTGCTGCGCCTCCCTCGGTTCAGAGCGGAGCGCGCCGGTTCAACACCGAGCCTGTCGTGCTCGCCGCGACGGGTGCGATCGCGGTCGCGTTCTCGGCCTGGCGCTTCGTCGTCGCTGACGGCCAGCTCGCCCAGTTGGACCTACTGAGCGAGGAGTCGAAGAGGGTCACCACCCAGGCTGATGCGGTGAAGATTCTCGGGTCGGCGCGAGAGGCTGCCTTCATTGGCAACGCTGAGACGTCGCTCGGAGGAGTGCTGGCGTTGATGGGGGCCGCTTTCATCATCACCGGCGTCATCTGGTTTCTCGTCGAAGGCCGCGAGACGACCGACTGGCTCACCGTGCGCTACTGAGGAGAGGTCAGCATGAAACGGTTTGCTCATGTGCTTGGTCTGATCTGGCTCGCGGCGCTGGTGGCTCCGGGTTGCAACTGCGGTCGCTACGATGCGCGCCTCGACGAGATTTGCGACACGCTGTGTGCGCTTGCGGATGGCGGCGTTGGTCGGGGCGGCGGCAACGCAGGTGGAGACGTGTCGGCCGGAGGCAGCGCGACGGCTGGTGGCAGCGTGACGGCTGGCGGCAGCGTGACGGCTGGTGGCAGCGTGACGGCCGGAGGCAGCGCGACGGCTGGTGGCAGCGTGATGGCTGGTGGCAGCGTGACGGCTGGCGGCAGCGTGACGGCCGGTGGCAGCGCGACGGCTGGCGGCATCGCGACGGGTGGCGGCATCGCGACGGGTGGCGGCATCGCGACGGGCGGCGGCATCGCGACGGGTGGCGGCATCGCAGCGGGCGGCGGCATCGCAGCGGGCGGC
>JALHMW010000044.1 GCA_022843845.1 Archangium sp. | reverse complement strand
CTGCGGGCGGTAACGCGGCGGGCGGCACCACAGCGGGCGGCAACGCGGCGGGCGGCACCGCTGCGGGCGGTACCGCGGCGGGCGGCACCGCAGCGGGCGGAACTGCTGGCGGAGGAAGTGCTGGCGGTGCGCCGACCGGCCGGCTCGTCGCGTACGTCGGCAGCGGCAACGGCAACATCACCGCGTACTCGGTGAACGTCTCCACCGGCGCGATGACCTCGCTTGGCAGCACCAACGGCGGCACCAACCCGAGCTTCCTCGCGTTCGACGTGCCTCGCGGTCGGCTCTACGCGGTGAACGAAGGCAACCCCGGACAGGTGGCGGCGTTCGAGCTTCGGCCCGACGCGGGGCTCGCGCTGCTCAACCGTGTCAGCTCCCAGGGCGCAGGACCGGCGCACGTCTCGGTCGATCCTTCAGGACGCTGGGTGATGGTGGCCAACTACACGGGCGGCAACGTCGCGGTGCTCCCGGTGCGTGGCGGCGACGGAGGCCTCGGGCCCGCGACCGACACGGAGCCCGCTGGCGGCCAGGCGCACCAGATCCTCACCGACGCGACGGGCCGCTTCGTCTACGTGCCGTGCAAGGCTGCCAACCACGTCGCGCAGTACCGCTTCGATGGCGACGCCGGCACGCTGAGCCCGCTGTCTCCGCCCACTGTCGCGACCGCCGCAGGCGCAGGGCCGCGTCACCTCGCGCTTCATCCCAGCGGGCAGTGGGCCTTCCTCATCAACGAGCTCGACGACACGATGACGTCGATGCGCGTCGCGGCCGATGGGCGGCTCACGGCGGTCGACACGAAGTCGACGCTCCCGGCCGGCTTCACCGGAGCCAACACCTGCGCCGAGGTGCAGGTCCACCCGAACGGCCGCTTCGTCTTCGGCTCGAACCGCGGTCACAACTCGATCGTCAGCTTCGAGATCAACGAGCAGACCGGCGCGCTCACCCTCGTGGGCCACGCACCGACCGGCGGAAATCAGCCCCGGCACTTCGAGGTCGACCCCAGCGGCCGGCTGATCCTCGTCGGCAACCAGAGCTCGGGCACGGTTCACGCGCTCAGCGTCAACGCGACGACCGGTGTCCTCACGCCGCTGGGTCAGCAGGCGATGATCAACGCACCGGCCTTCGTTGGAATGACGCTGCTCCCCTGAGCCTCAGGCGGCCTGCAGTTTCATCACCTGCTCGGGCGACCCTTCGGGACACACCTCGAGCAGCTTGAAGCGCGACCGCGAGCCGAAGTTGTTGCGGCGAATCATGCTGCCCAGCGCCGTCAGCGCCTCTCGCGTGACGTCGAGGCCCTTGTCGACCGACGCGAACACGTCGATGCCGGGGCTACGGTACAGCTCCTTCGCCGTCAGCGCGCCGCCGAAGTTCGCCTTCAGCCTGCCGAGCGGCGAGCCGAGCGCCATGGAGTACAGGTACTCGCCGCGCACCCAGCCGTCGACCTCGAGCTTCGTCGGCGCGTCACCGAACGCCTCCTGCGACGACACCCGCATCAGCTCGTACATGCCGCGGCCGATGCCACGCGCGCCGCTCGCCTTTCGCAGCTGCATCTTCGCGCGAATGGCGGGCGTGCCGACGAGCGGGCTGCCGTGAAGATCCTGCATGAGCGCGAGCGACTGGGCCCACTCGATGCGGTGCCGCGCCGCCGACGCCGACTCACCTTGTCTGGAGTGCGAGACGATCAACGACTGAATCAGCGGCTCCAGCGCGCGTGAGACGCACACCTGCGTGAAGTAGCCCGCGACGAACGCGAGCCCCGCCTCGGTGCCCACCAGCGCGCCGTTCGACACCAACTCCGCGGCCTTCAGCCCGAACGCCACCGGAGCGCGCTCCCGCATCAGCCGCGCGAACGGAGGCGGCTTGCCGTGCCCGAGCCACGCGTCGAGGCCGAGCTTCCAGCCACCGAACCAGGGCAGCTCGACCAGCGCCGCGCCAAAGCGGGCGTACTCGAGGTCCTCACCCAGGGCCTTGCTGAACTCCTGCGGGAGCGAATTGACGTGGGCCGAGAGCCGCTCGACCGCCGTCAGGTACGTCAGAAACGCGGGCATTGCGGGAACACTGTACCTTTCCTGTGGCCAGCCCACAGCCCTTCGCTAAGGTCCTTCGCGCTTTCCCCCTCGAAGGAGCCTTTCGTCTCATGAACTTCTCGTTCGGCACCGGCCACGCCTCTGCGGCGAAGGCCGACGTTCTCGTCCTCCCCCTGTTCGACACCGATCTCACCGAAAAGAAGAACCCGCCGTCGGCATGGGTGAAGAGCGACAAGAAGATGCGCGGGCTGCTCGCGAAGCTCGCCCTGCAAGAAGGCTTCAAGGGCAAGGCTGATCAGTCCTGCGTGATTCAGACCCACGGCAAGCTCGGCGTCGCCCGGGTGATCCTCCTCGGCCTCGGCACCCGCGCGAAGTTCAACGCCGAGGTGCTCCGCATGGCGATCGGCCGCGGCATCAAGGCAGCCAACAAGCTCAAGTCGAAGACGGCAGTCATCCAGGTTCCCGGCGTGCGTGAGCTCGACGCCTCGCTGCAGGCCGTCGTCGAAGGCGCGATCCTCGGCGCCTACCGCTACGACAAGTGGCGCACGACGAACAAAGACGAGAAGGTCTCGGCGCGCGTCGAGAAGGTGCAGCTGCTGCTGCCCGACGGCGTGAAGAAGGACAAGTCGATGGACGGGACGGCGTCGCTCGCCAGGACGATCGCCGAGGCCGCCAACTTCGCGCGCGATCTCGTCAACGAGCCCGCCGGAACGATGACGCCGACCATCCTCGCGGAGCAGGCGAAGGCCATGGCGAAGGAGGCAGGCCTCGGACTGCATGTCTTCGATCGAAAGAAGATCGCCGAGCTCAACATGGGCCTGTTCCTGGGCGTCGCCCGCGGCAGCGTCGAAGAGCCCAAGCTGATTCACCTCTCGTACACGCCCGATGATCCCGTCGCCGCCAAGCGCGCGCCGATCGCGTTCGTCGGCAAGGCCATCACCTTCGACTCCGGCGGTCTCTCGCTCAAGCCGAGCGACGGCATGCTCGACATGAAGACCGACATGGCCGGCTCCGCCTCGGTGCTCGGCGCGATGCGCGTCATCGCGAAGCTCAAGCCGCCGTTCCCGGTGCACGGCTTCATGGGCGCCTGCGAGAACATGCCCTCGGGCAACGCGTACCGCCTCGGCGACGTGCTCGTGTCGCGCCTGGGCAAGACGGTCGAGATCACCAACACCGACGCCGAAGGCCGCCTCGTGCTGGGTGACGTGCTCACCTACGCGAACGAGCTCAAGCCCGCGGCGATCATCGATCTCGCGACGCTCACCGGCGCCTGCATCGTCGCCCTGGGCCCCTGGGTCGCCGGCGCCTTCGGCGACGACGATCAGCTGATGTGGAACGTGCTCGAGTCAGCTCGCGCGGCCGGCGAAGACATCTGGCGCCTGCCGATGACCGACACCCTGAAGGACGTGCTCAAGAGCGACGTCGCCGACATGAAGAACGCCGGCGATCGCATGGGCGGCTCGATCACCGCGGCGCACTTCCTCAGGGAGTTCGTCGGCGAGACGCCGTGGGTGCACCTCGATATCGCCGGGCCCAGCAACGTGAACAAAGAGAAGGGCTACATGGCGAAGGGCGCCACGGGCTTCGCGGTTCGCACACTGGTCGAGTTCATTCGCCGCCGCACCGCGGAGCTGAACGCGGCCGCGGCTGACGAAGCGATCGACACCAGCGACGCCGAGTAAAGGTCCTGATCGCGGCGCGCCTTTTTGCGCGTCGCATCGACCCCCTGCAGTTTTTTCGCACCACCCGAGCCCGGGCAGGGGGCCTTGTCGCGTCCGGCTCTTGCACCGTTCGGAAGCCACGAGGCTTCCCCATGGCGCAGCAGCCTGCCCCAGAGCGTATCGACGACCGGCTGGCAGCCCTGCTCGAGACTGAGCAGCGCCTCGAGGCGAGGTATCGCGAGGCCGAATCGGCGAGCCGCGGAAAGCTCGAAGCCGCTCACGCAGAGGTCGCCCGGGCGAGAGACGCCGCGCTCGCGGCCGTGGGCACGACGGCGCTCGAAGAAGAACGGAGCGATCTCGCCGCGCACGATGCCGCCCTTCGAGCGGTCACCGAAGAGCATGTCGGCTGGCTGGCGAAGCTGTCAGCCGTGTCGGACGAGCAGATCGATCGCCTCGCCAGAAAGGCCCTCGCGCGCGCCGTCGCCACCGGAGGCCTCCCGTGATCGTCACGATGAAACGGGTGCGGCTGGCTGGCCCGACGGCGCGCGTCGATGAGGTCCTCTCGTTCGTTCAGGGCCTCGGCGTGCTCCACGTGGTGCGCCCCGAGGTTCCAGAGTCGGCCCCCGTCGAGGTGCGCGCGCCACGGCACTGCCGCCGAATGCTGGCCGACGTCGACGCGGCGCTCGCGCTACTCGGCTCCGCGGCCCCGGTGCGCTCGCCGGCGCTGAGCCCGCCTGGGGAGCTCCCTCGTGCGGCCCGCCTCGCTCGACGCGTTCGACGGCAAGCGGCGAAGCTCGCGAAGGCGCGCGCAGCGCTGGAGGACGAGCGCGTCACGCTGCTGCGCTACCGGGAGTTCTTCACCGCCTTCGAGGCGCTCATCGGACACGAGCTCGCGTGGCCTGACGGCAAGGCCTTCTACGTGGTGATGCGGGCCGGCGCGGTGTCGGCCGTCGAGGAGCTGCGCAGGGCCCTCACCAAGGCCGTCGGCGACGAGCTCGAGCTGCTCGACCGGCCTCTGGCCAGCGGTGAGATCGCGGTGCTGATCCTCGTCTCGAACGCCGGTGCCCCCAAAGTGGCCCGGCTCCTGTCGGACTCGCGGGTTCAGGAGCTTCCGGCGCCAGCAGGGCTCGGGGAGACCAACCTGCTCCGCGCCATGCCAGCCCTCAAGGCGCGCCTGGCCGCGATCCCCGGCGCGATCGCCGAACGAGACGAGGAGCGACGACGGCTCGCCGACGCGCACGGCCCGGAGCTGCACCACCTCCATGGGTGGCTGAACGATCAGCTCCTGCTGCTCGAGGCCCGCGCGCGCGTACACACGGGTCGCTACCTCTTCGTGCTCGAAGGGTGGCTGCCTGAGCCGCGCAAGGCCTCGTTCGTCGACGCGGCGGCGAAGACGCTGGGGCCCGAGATCGTCGTCGAGTTCGTCGGTGACGAGACCTGGCGCGCGAGCGACGCGCCGGTCGCGCTGATCAACCCCGCCTTCTTCCGGCCGTTCGAGATCGTCACCCGCATGCTGCCGCTGCCGCGCTACGGCTCCATCGACCCGACGCCGTTCCTCGCGATCTTCTTCCCGGCATTCTTCGGGTTGATGATGGGCGACGTCGGCTACGGCCTGGTGCTGGCTGGCCTGTCGGTGCTCCTGCGCTTCAAGTCGAAGCCCGGCACGACGCTGCGCTCCGTTTCGTTCATCGGCACGGCGTGTTCGACCTTCGCGATCATCTTCGGCGTCCTGTTCGGCGAACTCTTCGGCAGCCTGGGCCACTTCGTCGGCATGAGGCCGCTGTGGTTCAACCGTGAAGAGGCGATCGTGCCGTTCCTCGTGCTCTCGGTCGCGATCGGCGTCGTGCACATCACGCTGGGGCTCGTGTTGGCGGTGGTGACGTCGTGGCGTCGGGGGCACCGGAGAGAGGCGCTCGGCAGGGGTGTCGCGGCGATGATGGTGGTGTTGACGGTGCTGTCACTGCTGGCGGCCTTCCAGCTGCTGCCCTCGGCGCTCTTCACGCCGTTGGTGATCGCGGTGCTGGTGGCCTTCCCCATCCTCATCGCACTCGAGGGCATCGTCGCGGTCATCGAGCTGCTCTCCACCTTCGGCCACATTCTCTCGTACGCGCGCATCATGGCGCTGGGCACCGCAGCGGTGATGCTGGCGGTCGTCGCCAACCAGATGGTGGGCGCGATGGGGAGCGTGGTGGTCGGCGTCCTCTTCGCCCTGCTCTTCCATCTGGTGAACTTCGCCATCGGCGTGTTCAGCCCCACCATTCACGCCCTGCGACTTCACTCGGTCGAGTTCCTCGGGAAGTTCTTCAGCCCCGGCGGCACGGCGTACCGCCCCTTCACCCACTGGAAGCAGCAGCCCCACGAGTCTTGAACGGAGGTCGTCATGGAAACGAATGCAATGCTCGCGATTGGCGCAGCGCTGGCGGTGGGACTGCCCGCGCTGGCAACGGCATGGGCCCAGGGTCGAATCGGCCCGGCGGCGGCGGCGACGCTGGCCGAGAAACCAGAGCTCTCGACCACCGCGATCATCTTGATCGCGATCCCCGAGACGATGGTGATCCTCGGCTTCGTGGTGGCGGTGATGATCCTCCTCCGGAGTGGCGGCGCGGGCGGGTGAGTCATGGCGCTGACCGATCTCACCGCGAGGCTCGAGCGCGACGCCGAGGCGCGCATCGCCGAGCTCACGGCGCGCACCGACGCCGAAGCCCAGGCGCTGCTCGCCGAGGCCCGCCGCGCGACCCAGACGCACCACGACGATGAGCTCACGGCCCGCCGCCTCGTGCGCCGCGCCCGCTTCGATCGGGAGCTGGCCGAGGCGCGGCAACGGGCCAGAGCCGATCGCCTCGCCGCCCAACACGCGCTGCTGGCGAAGATCTTCGAGCGCGCCCGCGCGGTGATCCCTTCCGTCGCCCAGTCGCCTGAGTATCTCGAGCAGCTCCCTACGCACCTGCTCGAGGCCCTGCGCTACGTCGAAGGCCAGCGCGTCATCGTTCGCTGTGCGCCCGCGTTCGCCGAGCACCTCAAGCCCGTCATCGAGGGTCGTGACGAGGTGGCCCTCTTCGAGGACCCGCAGCTGCCACCGGGGCTGACGGTGTCGACGCCTGACGAGACGGTCTTCATCGACGGCACCCTGGCGCAGCGGCTGGCGCGGCTCGAGCCAAGGCTTCGGGTCGAGCTCCTGGCCGAGGTGACGTCATGACGGACTTCGTCGCCGTCGGAGCCCGTGCCCGCGGCCTTCGCGCGCATCTCTTCACCCGTGCCGAGCTCGAGAAGCTCGCCTCGGAGGACTCGGTCGCCCGAGGGCTGGCGCGCACTGGAAAGCTGATCGTCGGGCCCCCGGACAGCGCGCAGACCGACGACCTCGAGCGCGCCGTGCGGCAGACAGCGAAGGCCCACCTGACCACGATCTCACGGTGGGAGGGCGCCGCGCCCGTACTCGAGGTCTTCGCAGCGGAGCAGGATCGCCGAAGCCTTCGCGCGCTGCTGCGAGGCGCTCAACAGGCCGCCCCGTCGGAGCGCCGCCTCGCAGGGCTGATGCCTACGTCCACGCTGCCCGAGCGCCTGCTCTCGAGCCTCGCGCGGCTCCCGACTCCGGCCGACGTCGTGTCCCATCTGGTGAGCGTCAACCACCCCGACGCTGGGCGGCTCTTCCTGCTCACCCACCAGAAGGCGCAGCCCGATCTCTTCGCGATCGATCTCGCGCTGGTCCAGGGCTTCGGCGCGCGCAGCCGTCGGGTGAAAGGGGACGAGCCGCTTCGGCGCTTCGTCGCGCACCGCCTCGACGTCTCGAACGTGCAGACCGCGGTCATGCTCGAAGGCTCGAGAGAGGTCGACCCCGAGCGCTGCTTCGTCGAGGGAGGCAGTGCGCTCTCACGCGAGGCGTTCCTCCAGCTGGCGCGCGCGCGGCCGGCCGACGCTGGCGCGGTGCTTCGAAAGGCGCTGGCAGGCACGCCGCTGGCGAAGCTCGGCGAGGGTCTGGTCGATGGCATCACGCTGGAGCGCACCGGCTTCTCCCTCCTCCTCGACGAACAGCGCCGGGCAGCGCGTGAGCAGCCACTGAGCAGCGCGCCGGCGCTCTTCTTCGTGCTCCTCCTCGACGCGATGCTGCGCGACCTTCGACGAGTCGTCTGGGGCATCGCGTTGGGCGCGCCGGCGAGCCTGATTCGCACTGAGCTGGTGACGCCATGGAGCTGACCTCCGGCCACCTGGTGCGGGTCGTCTGCAAGCCGGCGCAGGCCGCAGGCTTCGAGCTGGCCGGCGTGGAGTGCGTGGTCGCCGCTGACGTGCCGCGCGCGATCGACGCCCTCAAGCGCCTCTCGGCCGATCGCAAGGTCGGCATCGTGCTGCTCGACGCGCAGCTCCACGCCGCGCTGCCCACCGAGCTCCGACGCCGCCTCGATCGTGCCGCGCAGCCCATGGTGACGCCCTTCCCTTCGCCCACGTGGAACGAGAGCGCGTCAGCCGAAGAGTACGTGCTGGAGATTCTGCGACAGGCGATCGGTTACCGAGTGAGGCCACGATGAGCCCGCTGAAGAAGAACGCCCCCAGACTCACCCGCGTCGTCGGCGCCCTCGCCGAGGCCACCGGCATGCGGGAGGCGAAGCTGAACGAGCTGGTGCGGATCGGTGACTCGGGGCTGTTGGCCGAGGTGCTGCGCATCACCGGCGATCGCGCGACGCTGCAGGTGTTCGAAGAGACGATGGGCGTCGCGCTCGAAGAGCCGCTCACGCGCGAGGGGTTGCCGCTCGCGGTCGAGCTCGGGCCGGGGCTGCTGGGCTCGGTCATCGACGGCATCGGCCGGCCGCTCACCGAGCTCGCGGTGCGATCGGGTGACTTTCTGCTCCCGGGCGCCGACGCGCCGACCATCGATCGCGCGCGGCGCTTCGCCTTCACGCCCACCATCTCCGAAGGCGCCACCATCGGGCCTGGCGACGTCGTGGGCACCGTGGTGGAGCGCGGCGCCTTCGAGCACCGCATCCTCGTGCCGCCCGATCGGCAGGGCGTCATCGCGAAGCTCTTCGCGGGCGAACGAACCGTCGAGGAGCCGATCGCCGAGCTCACCGATGGCTCCACCCTGTTCCTCACGCACCGCTGGCCCGTGCGCCGTCCCAGGCCGATCGCCGCGCGCCTCGACGCGAGCCGGCCGTTCCTCACGGGCCAACGGGTCTTCGACTTCCTGTTTCCGATCGCGGAGGGCGGCACCGTCGCCGTTCCTGGCGGCTTCGGCACGGGGAAGACGGTCATCGAGCAGTCGCTCGCGAAGTACGCGGAGGCCGACGTCGTCGTCTACATCGGCTGCGGTGAGCGCGGGAACGAGATGGCCGAGGTGCTGCACGAGTTCGGCCGGCTGAAGGATCCACGTACCGGCCGCGCAGTGCTCGATCGCACGGTGCTCGTCGTCAACACCTCGAACATGCCCGTCGCTGCGCGCGAGTCGTCAATCTACCTGGGCCTCACCATCGCCGAGTACTTCCGCGATCAGGGCTACCGCGCGGCCGTGATGGCTGACTCACTCTCCCGCTGGGCCGAGGCGCTGCGCGAGATCGGCTCTCGGTTGCAGGAGATGCCCGGAGAAGAGGGTTACCCGACGTACCTCGCGAGCCGGGCCGCGAAGCTCCATGAGCGCGCGGGCCGCGTGCGATGTCTGGGCGCAGGGAACCGCGAAGGCTCCGTGACGCTCATCAGCGCCGTGTCTCCTCCTGGTGGCGACTTCTCGGAGCCGGTGACGCAGGCCTGTCTGCGGGTCGCGGGCGCGTTGTGGGCGCTCGACCCAGCGCTCGCTCACCAGCGGCAGTTTCCGGCCGTCGACTGGCACACCAGCTACAGCCTCTACTCCGAGGCGATGGGCGCGGCGTTCGACGCGAGCTGCGATCCAGGGTGGTCGAAAGCGCGCGCGACGATCGTCGAGCTGCTGCAACGCGATGGAGAGCTGCGAGAGGTCGCCAGCGTGGTTGGACCGGAGGCGCTGGAAGATCCCGACCGGCTCCTTCTGCAAGCCTCGGCGATCATCCGGGAGATCGTCCTCGGGCAGAGCGCGTACGACGTGAACGACGCGTACTCTCCGCCGGCCAAGACGTACCGGCTCGCGCGCGTGTCGCTGGAGCTGTTCGAGGCGGGCAAGGCGGCGCTGAAGAAGGGCGCGACGTACGGAGAGCTCGATCTGTCTGGCGCTCGCCGTGCGCTCGCGATGATGCGTGACGCACCGGCTGTCGACTTCGAGGCCCGCGCGAACGACGTCACGGCCCGCATCACCGGGCTCTGGAGAGGAGCCTCGTCATGACCGCCACCCGAATCGCGCGAACCTACCGTGGCGCCCGGGCCGCCGCCGGCCCACTCGTCTATCTGTCGGGAGCCCAACGCGCCGCGCTCGGCGAGTGGGTGACGTTGAACGCGCCGGGCCAGCCTCCGCTGCGTGGGCAGATCATCGAAGCGGGCCACGACGTCAGCGTCGTCCAGGTGCTCGAGGACACGCTCGGCCTCGCGCCCGCCGGAATCGAGATCACGCTGACAGGCGAGCTCGCGAACGCGGTCGTCGGTCGCGATCTGCTCGGGCGAGCGCTCAGCGGCGCGCAGGACCCCCGCGACGGACAGCCCAGGCCGATCGGCGAAGCGATTCGCCCGCTCTGGGGCGCGCCGCTCAACCCCACCCGCCGTCTGCCCCCGTCGGACTTCATCGAGACCGGCATCTCGGCGATCGACGGCATGAACACGCTGGTGCGTGGCCAGAAGCTGCCGGTGTTCTCGGGGCCAGGGCTTCCCGCGCTCGAGCTCGCGGCCACCATCGTCGAGAACGCGCGCGCGCCTCGTGGTGAACCGTTCGCCGTCGTCTTCTGCGCCATCGGCATCACCGAGCGCGAGACCCGAACCTTCCTCGATCGGTTCGCCGCCTCGGGAGCGCTCGAGCGCAGCGTGCTGTACCTGAACCAGGCGCAGGACCCGACGATCGAGCGGCTCCTCGCGCCACGCGCCGCCCTCGCCTGCGCCGAGCACCTCGCCTTCGTCCACGGCCTGCACGTGCTCGTCGTACTCGCCGATATCACGCACTACTGCGAGGCGCTCCGGGAGGTGGCTGCGGCGCGCGAAGAGGTGCCGGGACGGCGCGGCTACCCCGGCTACATGTACACGGATCTCGCTTCGCTCTTCGAACGCGCAGGCGTGGTGAAGGACAAGCCGGGCTCGGTGACGCAGCTGCCGATTCTCACCATGCCCGACGACGACATCACGCATCCCATCCCCGATCTCACCGGCTACATCACCGAGGGGCAGGTCGTGCTCTCGCGTGAGCTGCATCGGCGCGGCATCTTCCCTCCCGTCGACGTGTTGCCGTCGCTGTCGCGGCTGATGAACGCAGGCATCGGCAAGGGCCGCACGGTTCCGGAGCACCGCATCTGGGCCGACCAGCTGTACGCGATCTACGCGCGCGGCCGCGAAGCCCGGATGATGGTCGCCATCGTCGGCGAGGCGGGCTTGTCTCCTGCCGATCGCCGCGCCCTCGCGCTGGCCGAGGCGTTCGAGCGCGAGCTGATTCACCAGGGCACGAAGCGGCGCACCATCGACGAGACGCTCGAGGCCGGGTGGAAGCTGATGGACCGGGTGCCGCGAGAGGATCTCATCAAGCTGTCCGACCAGCTCCTGGCGTCGCGCCAGGAGCAGCGTGCGGCCGCGAAGAAGAAGGAGGCGTAGCGACATGGCCCGCTCCGCAGCGACGCGCTCGAACCTGGTGAAGCTGCGACGGCGGCTGGCGCAGGTGCAGAAGGGCGCGGCGCTGTTGCGTCGGAAACGCGAGTCGCTGGTCACCGAGCTCTTCAACCGCGCGCGCCCTGCCATCGACAGCCGCAAGACGATCGACGAGCAGGCGCGGGCCGCGTCCCGCTCGTTGTTGTCGGCGCTGGGCACGCACGGTCACGCCGAGCTGGTCGCCCTGGGATGGCCGAACCGCGAGCTGATGGTCGATCTCGAGCCCCTCGAGGTGTGGGGCCTTCGGGTGCTGGCCCTCAAGCAGCCTCCGGCGGTGGTGCGCAGCCTCGCCGCACGCGCGATGGCCGTCGGACCGACCGACGCGGCGCCTGCGACGGCGGCGACCGACTTCGAGAAATTGCTCGAGCTGGTGCTGGACGCCGCGCCGAGAGAGTTTCTCATGCGCAGGCTCGGGCACGAGCTGTCACGCGCCACGAGGCTGGTGAACACGCTCGAGCAACGCGTCGCGACGGGGCTGACGAGCGACCTCGCGATGATCCGCCGTTCGCTCGAAGAGCGGGAACGAGAAGAACACCTGCGCCTCAAACGATTGATCGCGAGGCGCAAGGCGGCGGGAGCCGTGACTCCCGAGGGCGACTGATCATCACGTTGCGTCGCTGCGGCGAGCCTTCAGCCAGGCGACGGCGGGTCCACGTCGATGGTCAGGCGGTCACTCGGCTTCCATGCGGCGCGTTTCAGCCGAGCGACTGCGGGTCCACGTCGATGGTCAGGCGTCACGCCGCTTCGATGCAGAGGCACTGTGTGTCCACCTCGGCGGCCACGCAGCGACAGACCGTCACTCCGCTTCGATGCGGCGCTTCGTCAGCTCGGTACTGCGGGTCCATGTCGATGCCGACGAAGCGGCGGCCCTTCACCTTCGCCGCGACGCTGGTGGGCGGGCGAGGAGCGGCGACGGAGCGGACTATTCGGCGTTCGCGTTCGGGTCGAATTGGAGATCGGGTCCGGACCGGGAAGGGCTCCGGCGTCGAGCGTGAGGACCAGGGAAACAATCATTTCAGGCGCTCAATGACCTTCGCGGCGAGCTCGAGCGCCGGAAGGGCAGCCTGATCCTTCGTGCGGTTTGCCGCGCGCTTACTCGCGATGATTCGCGACAACGGAAGGACCCGCACCTCGACGCCATCGAGCTTCAGCGCTGTCGACCCGACGTACTCTTGTGCGAAGTCGGGCAACCCGGACATCGACACGACGACGTCGAAGCGGTCACCCATGCCGCCAAGAAGCGGCGGCTGTGCGCGCGTCACCCAGAATCCGCCAGCGCGCCGGGCCGCCTCACCGATCCTGGGGTCGTCGAGGTTTCGGAACCGAGGTCGATGTCCTCGGTCGCTCCGCGCGCCCCTTGAAGGAGGGCGGCGCTCATGCCCACGAGCAGAAAGTCGACCCCCAGTTCGGACAGAGTTCGAAGGAACGCGCGTTCGCCCTCAGTCAGCGATTCGGAGTCGAAGGCGGCCATGTGCGAGCCCCATCCTCAAGCGCTCAGAGGGCGACCGAGCGAGTTGCTGCAGTTGGTGAAACACGTCGCCCGCATCGACCCCAGCTCGGCTGCAAGCACCTCGGCGCGCGCCCGGAGCGCGAGCAGGGCCTCGGCTTGAGCGCGATGCTCCGGCGAGAGGCGAGCGAGCTCTTGTTCCAGGGTTTCCACGACAGCGCACAAGTTAGCATTCCCCGGACCATGAACCATCACGGGCGAGAACGGCCTCGGGACACACACATGGGACTGACCTGGCGCTGGGCTGGCCGCTGTGGGGAGCTGTTGGTCGATCCTGGGCCGCTCAAGGTGTGGGGCCTCCGCGCGATGGTGTGGGTGGTGTGCAGCCTCGCTGCGCGCCGGCGCCTCAAACGACTCATGGCAAGACGGAAGGCCCCGGTGACGCCCGAAGGCGACTGACCGTCACTCCGCTTCGATGCGGCGCTTCGTCAGCTCGAGGTACTGCGGGTCCATGTCGATGCCGACGAACCGGCGGCCCTTCACCTTCGCCGCGACGCCCGTCGTGCCGCTGCCGCAGAAGGGATCGAGCACCAGCGCGTCGTCTTCGGTGCACGCGTCGACGATGCGCTCCAGCAGCGCGCGCGGCTTCTGGGTCGGGTGACGGCCGTGCACCTTCTCGGAGGGCTTCGGCGTCGTCATCGTCCACACGTCGCGCATCTGCTTGCCGCCGTTGTCGGCCTTCATCTGCTTGTAGTTGAACGTGTGGAGCAGCTTGCCCTTGCTCAGCGGCGCGGCCCAGATGAGCAGCTCGGTCGAGTGCGTGAACGTGCGGCAGGCGAGGTTGGGCGACGCGTTCGGCTTGAACCAGGTCACCATGTTCAAGATCTTGAAGCCGAGCTTCTGCATCGCGAAGCCGACGTTGAAGATCACGTGCTGCGTGCCCGACACCCAGATGGTGCCCGACGGCTTGAGCACGCGGCGGCACTGCTCCAGCCACTTCGCGGTGAACTCGTGATCGTTCTCGACGCCCTTGCTCGCGTCCCAGCCGCCCTTGTCGACCTTCACCCGCTTGCCCGACTGGCACGTCGTGCCGCCGTTCGAGAGGAAGTACGGCGGGTCGGCGAACACCATGTCGAAGGTCGCGTCCTCGAAGCCGCCCATGAGGGCCGTCGAGTCGCCCTGGTAGAGCACGTAGTCACGGCCACGGGCGTGGACGTGTGAAGACAGATCGACTTCCTCGCGCAAAAGCGCGTTGGACATTGATGCGACGGACATCTCGCCTCCGGTGATTTCGATGTGAGACCCATGCGCTACAGGTCTGATCGAGACGGTACGCGAGGATCGATCTGCGTCAATTTCCTGATCGCAGATTCACGAGATTCAGCACCAAGCCACGCGGAACCACACGAGGCGAAGGCGTCCGAACACGTCGAAGCCGATCACGCCGCGGCTTTGGCGAAGTCTCCGTAGATCGTGACGCCCTCGGGCGTCTTCGGCGTTCCCAATTCACGCGCGAGCGCACGATCGAGCGAGAGCAGCGCGATCTCCTGCTGCGCGTCGTCGGGCGGCTGCGTGGTGATGCCCTGCATCCAGATACCGGGCTTCGTCATCCACGTGATCACCGCCGGGCAGTTGTCGCGCGCCGAGAGCCGCTGCAGCTCGAACGCGAGACCGGCGATCGGGAACGCCATCGGCACCTTGATGAGAATCATCAGCAGCTGGTTGATCGCGTCGTTCGCGTGCAGGCGAGGCAGCAGCGGCAACAGCGCGACGTGCAGCAGCACCGCGACCCCGACGACGATGAACAAGAAGCTCGTGCCGCAACGCGGGTGACGCGTCGTAAACGGCCGCGCGTTGCCCACAGTGAGCGCCTGCTTCGTCTCGTAGGTCCAAATCGCCTTGTGTTCTGCCCCGTGGTACTCGAACAGCCGCTTCGCGTCCTTCGTGCGAGAGATGAGCGAGAGGTACCCGACGAGGATGCCGACGCGGAACACGCCGTCGATCACGTGAAACGCGACGCTGGTCGAGTCGAACGCCGGCCCGAGCGCCTTGCCCACGCCCCACGTCAGCAGGTGCGGCAGGCCGATGAAGAACCCGAGCATGAAGACGGTGGCGATCGCGAGCATCGCGTCGGCGCCACGGTCTTTCTTCGGAGCGCTGGGACCAGGAATGCCCGGCGAGCCTTCAGCGCCCGACATCAGCGACTGCATCATGAACGTCAGCATCGCGATGGGGCCGGGCTTCGCGGCGGCGCCACCCTCTTCCGGCGGCAGGCCGTGCTCCGACGAGAACGTCAGGGCCGAGTAGCCGTTGTGGAGCGACTCGGCCAACACCACCGCGCCGCGGAACACGGGCCAGCGCAGGAAGGTCAACTTCGGCAGGAGCACGTTCCACGCCTGCTCCCGAATCGCGATCTGCCCATCAGGCCGACGCACGGCGACGACGAAGCTCTTCGGCCCGCGCATCATCACGCCTTCGATGACCGCCTGACCTCCGATGTACGGGCGGCTCGGATTGGGTGACTCGGCGCTCATGAAGGCTCCAGTGCTGCGCGTATGAAAACGCCGCCCCGACACGCGATGGTCGGAGCGGCGCCGATGAAAGAACGACGAAGGTCCGAGTTACTTCGTGGTGCCCTTCTTGGCGACGCCGTCGTACTTCTTCTTGAAGCGGTCGATGCGGCCCTGCGTGTCCATCAGCTTGTACTTGCCGGTGAAGAACGGGTGGCAGTTCGAGCAGATTTCAACGTTGAACGAGCCACGCGTGGAGCGGGTCTCGATGCTGTTGCCACAAGCGCAGTGGATACGAGCGGGCGGGTAGACGGGGTGCAGGTCGGCCTTCATGGTGCTTCCTTGTCGTCCGCCTTACACCGGGGGAATTCCCGGAGGACTGGCGGGGGGACGGAGCCTCTAACCCCACTTGCCCGGGCGCGCAACAGCCGGGCGGCCCCTGTCGACTTGGCTGGCCCCACCGAATACAGGCGGCTGCATGCGTTCGCTGAAGCTGTTGTTGGCCGACCCGAAGGGACAGGTCTTCGAGCACCCGTGGCTGCTGGCGAGCCTGCGCTCGGACGAGTCGCTGCTTCCACCGCGGGAGCGCCCGATTCCCCTGCCCGACGGCGGGAAGTTGGCGCACCTGCCCGGTCGGCTCCCGGTCGGCTTCGATCCAGACACGATGGAGCCAGTGTTGGTGCGCGAGTTCGAGGTCGACGGGAAACGCTTCGTGCCACACGCCGTCGGCGCGACGTTGCCGCCGGGCTTCACCCGCACGTACCTGCCTGGCGAAGTCACGACGGGCAAAGGGCCGATCCTTCCGCAGTGGGCGTACACGGCCGCGGCGTGGGGTGACGACGGGCCGGTCGTCTGGGCGTTGCACACCGATCGCCGCAAGCACTGGACGCCGGCGAGCTTCTCGACGCCCGAGGTGAAGGTGTTGGTGAAGGAGCACCTCGCGCGGTTCCCCGGCAACAAGGTGCTCAAGCAGCTGAAGACGTGCGCGCTCGTGTACCGGTGCTTCACGAGTCAGAACATCTTCTACGCGCGTGACGAAGGCGGCCTGCCCGCGTCGGTGATGTGCAACGCCGCGTGCATCGGCTGCATCTCGGAGCAGCCGGAAGATGGGCCGCCGTCGTCGCATGATCGGATGGAAGACGGTCCGTCCGCGCAGGATCTCGCCGACGTCGCGATCTGGCACCTCGAGCACGCTCCCGGCCGCACGATGGTGAGCTTCGGTCAGGGTTGTGAAGGTGAGCCGCTGACGCGGTGGAAGTTCATCGCCGAGGCGATTCGCATGGTGCGCGCGAAGACGCAGCGTGGGTCGATCAACATCAACACCAACGGCAGCCTGACGAAGGGTCTCGACGCGCTCTACGACGCGGGGCTCGATGCGGTGCGCGTGTCGTTGAACTCGGCGGTGAGCGATCTCTACGCGGCCTATTACAAGCCGAGCCGCTACTCGTGGGACGACGTCGAGGCGTCGATCGCGCTGTCGCGGAAACGCGGCGCGTACGTGGCGCTGAATCTGCTCCTGTTCCCCGGCGTGACCGATCGCGCGGGCGAGGCCGAGGCGCTCGTGAAGTTGGTGAAGAAGTACAAGATCGATCAGATTCAGACACGGCCGTTGGCGATCGATCCGCTCCAGTACATCGAGGTCGCGAAGGATCGCGGCGCGGGTGGAGAACCAATCGGCGTCGCGAACCTGATTCGCCTGTTCAAGCAGGAAGCGCCGTGGGTGACGGTCGGGAACTTCGCGCGCGGCATGGGTGAGCGTCGGAAGGTCTGACGGTCAGAAGACGACGCCGAACGAGACCTGCAGCGCCTGGAGCGAGGCCCACTCACTGGAAGGGTTGCGAACAAGATGCAGGGCGAGCGGCACGTCGTTGCTGCGCCGGAGCCCCGTGTCGGGATCAGTGCCGTCGAAGGTGTCGGCCCGACAAGCGGAAGTCAGTGTCGCCGGGCTTCGCGGAAGCCCTCGGAACCAACTGTCAATCACTCGCATGTCGTCGACGTTGCAGCCGTTGACGGTCTGAACCCGGCTCGAGAAGAACGACTCGCGAAGGTCGACCCGGATCGAGAACCGCTCGAGGAACTCGAAGCGCAGCCCAATTCCGGCGCCGATCGTCGGCCGCCAACCGGTGTCTCCGAACGTCGCGGGACTCACCGAGCCGTCGGCTCGATCGGCCTCGGGCTTGAGCTGCGCCTTCGTCGAGAGCGCACCTGCAAAACCGGCAAGCGAGAGCTCGAAGCGGTGAGGAAAGTGGAAACTCGCCACCGAGCCACGGCTCAGCACGAACTCTGTGCCGGCCACGAGACCCATCGAGACCAGGAGGCCGCCGTTGCTGTCGTTCCGATCGATACGGAAGGTGTCGACTCGCGACTTCTCGTTGAGTTCTCTGGCCAGCCTCGACTCTCCGGCGTGCCAGTTCCACGTAGCGGCCACGAAGACGCGAAAGTGCGGCGCGAGGACGACGGCAACCTGTCCGCTGGTGCCGAGATGATCGACGAACAGGCCGTTCACCTGCGCCGAGACGGGAGCCACCCCCAGCTCGACCCGCCACGGACCGATCAGCGGAGTCGACTCAGGGTCGCTCGCGAACGAGCTGCCCGACACCAGCGCCGCGAGAACGAGCACCCATCGCACGCCGACCACTCTCGACCATCGACCGACCGCGAGGCAACTCACTCGCCACAATGAACGGGGCTCCGACCAAAGGGGGAAAGCCGGAGCCCCGTGGAGACTGACCCAATGTCAGGCTCACCAAAAGTGTCTGTACCGCCTACCGACCCGCCGCCGCCGCCATGCCCACCTCGACGGGCATCGTGAACTCGTCCTCATCGTCCGCGTCCGTCACCGTCTGCGCCGCCGACAAGAGCGAGGCAGGCTTCTCGAAGACGTCGGTCTTCACTTCCGAGACTTCCTTCTTCGCCGGGCGCTCCGCGTTGAGCGCCGCGTTGGTGCGCGCGTCGAGCACGCCAGTCACGGGCAAGCCGTTCTCGACCTGAAGCCGCTTCACGGCCGTCTCGGTGCGCGGGCCAAACACGCCCGTCCCGTTCAGAAAGTCGGAGCGCGACAACAGGCCCTTCGCCACCAGCTTCACTTGCATCGCCTGCACGGCCGAACCCGTCGAGCCGCGGCGGAGCACCGGCACCGTCACCGACTTCACCCGCTCGAACCCGTCGACGCCCTTCGGGGCGGTCTTCGCAGGAGTAAGAGGACGCAGGCCGCTCCCGACCTGAATGCCCCTGCTCTGATGGATCGGCGCGATTGCCATTGGCTGCCCAAAGGATCCAAGAGCTGGGCCACACGAGCACACATTCACACCTAGTTGATTTTGCTGACGTTTCGGAGCGTGACGCGACTTGGCAGGTGGACCGTCGACGCTCCAGAAGTGCGGCCGACTGAGCCACAAACCTGAGATGTTTCATGTGGTTGCAGCGAAACGTCGCGAGATCGGTGCAGCGACACTCCACTCCACTGCCTACAGGTCCGACCAATCGGGCCCGCTGTCGCCCTTCGGAGGATCCGCGATCGGCACCACCAAGGCATCCCGCAGCCGCGCTTCCACCGTCGCGGCGCTCAGCGGCGCCTGCTGATCATGCTCGAAGTCGTTGAGCACGAGCCCGTCGGTCGTCACCACCTGGCCACGAACCAACTGCGCGGCGTCGCTCGCCATCGCGAAACACGCGCGCTCGTCGTCGGACGAGAACGTCAACGCGGTCACCAGCGGAACGAGCGACGGCAGCTCACCGATGCGGTCGAGATCGACGCCCTCGAGGATCCGCACCGGCCCGAGTCGAAGCGTCCAACCGCCTTCTCGCCGAGGGAGCGGCTCCCGACCGAGCACGAAGACCTCGACCGGCATGGAGCGCTCCGTTCAGGTGAGCAGGTCGAGGATCTCTTTGGCGATGAGCTGGTTCTTCCGCACGTAGCCATCAGCCCCGCACGACTTCACCAGCCGCTGCAGCTCGGCGTCTTCGGCGGCGCTGCAGAACACCACCTGAATGCCCGCGAAGAGCGAGTTGGTCTTGATGAAGCGGCACAGCTCCTCGCCGTTGACGCCGGGCATGTTCACGTCGAGCAGCACGAGATCGGGCCGAGTCTTCTTCTTCAAGATGATCTTCGTGGCCGAGTCGGCGCCGTTGGCCGTCATCACCTCGTGGCCCTTGGCCTCGAGCTCGGCCTTCAGCAACCGCACGGTCGGCTCGCTGTCGTCGACGACCAGCACGCGGTGTTTGCGAATCTGCGGTCCGTCGAGGGCGTCGCGAATCGTCTCGACCGCCGCCTCGAGCCCCTGCGACTTCGCCACGTACCCATCGGCGCCCGAGTTCTTCGTCTTCTGCACGAGCTCGTCTTCCGCGAGATCCGAGTACAGGAACAGACGCGCGGAGAGCTTGCGCTGGCTGCGCAGGAACTCGACGACGTCGTCGCCGTACATCTCGGGCATGTTCACGTCGACCAGCACCAGCTCGTAGGTGTTGGAGTCGAGCCGCGCGTCGAGGCTCGCGAGATCCGATGCGCTGTCCACGCCGATACCCGCAGCGGTGAGCGCCTCGGAGATCAGCTGGACCGTCATCGGGCTGTCATCAATGACCAGGACGCGGGCCGCCATGAAGAGAAAAGCTTGTAGCAGAGTTCTTGACCCGCTCCTCCAGCCATTTCGATACTCACCACCTTCGTGGAACCGACCCCGCTCCAGCGCGCCCTCGCCGAGGCCCCCGAGAAGACCCGACCTCAGGCGCCCCGGCCCGAAGAGGAGTTCTTCATCTTCAAGCTCGGCGCGCTCACGCTGGCGATCGTGTCGAAGCACATTCGAGAGGTGTCACGGCTCGCCCCGTTGACGCCACTGCCGCGCACGCCCTCCTTTCTCCTCGGCGTCGTCGGCAACCGCGGGCAGGTGATGCCGGTGATCGATCTGCTTCGCTTCCTCCAGCAGGGAGAGTCGAAGCCGATGCCGGGCGGGCGGCTCTTCGTGGGTGAGTCCAACGGGCTGCTCGTGGCGTTCCTGGCCGATCATGTCATCGGGCTCCGGCGCATCTTCGTCGCCGACAAGCTCCCACCACCCGCAGGTGGCGGCCCCGCTGCGGAGTTCCTCGATGGCCTGGTGCAGCACCGCGAGCTCGGGAGCCTGAGCCTGCTCGATCTGCCCAAGGTGCTTCAGGCTGCGCGCGCATCGGTGGTTCGCCGATGAGCGACGAGGTCGTCGAGACGGTCGAGATCGTGCTCTTCGACATCGCCGGGACCCGGTACGGTGCCGACATGACGCAGGTGCGCCGCATCGGCCGGCACGATGACGCTGACAGCGTCGGCGCTCCGCTCGGCACTCCGCTCGAGGGGCGTCGCGCCATCATCTTCGCCTCCTCTGGGCATCACGAGGTCGCGCTCCTCATCGACGGCGTGCTCGGCGTGCACACCGTGTCCCGCGGTGAACTGCGCCGCCTGCCGCTCGCCGCAGGCCCCTCGCCCTACATCATTGGAGCCTGGCTCGATCGCGACCAGGCCGTCCTCCTCGTCGATCTCTTCGCGACCAACCCCTTCCGACCCGAGGCCTCACATGCCTGACCCGTCTGCTGCCGCCCCCAAGAAGCCGAAGAAGCCAACCGGGGCCGCCGCGCGCGCCGAGCTCTCCTCGTTGCTGTCGACCCTCGAGCAGCTGACCGGCGGCCGCTTCGACGCACGCGTCGACGTCGGCACGCTCTCGGGTGATGGCGCCGAGGCCGGCCGCCTCGTCAACCTGCTGATGGAGCGCGTGCAGCACAAGGTCGCCGACTCGGACCAGCGCAAGGATCGCACGCAGGCCATCGTCGAAGAGGCGATCGAAGGCCTCAACGCGCTGGTGCGCCAGGGCGACCTCGCCACCTTCCAGGCGCGCACCGACGACGCCCTGCTCGCCCCGCTGCTCGACGGCTTCTCGAAGGTGATCGACACGCTGCGCACCTTCGTTCGGGAGATCAACGAAGCGGCCCTGCGGCTGTCGTCCTCTGCCAACGAGGTGCTCGCCGCGTCGACCCAGCACGAGTCGTCGTCGACCGAGCAGGCCGCCGCGATTCACGAGACGACGGCGACGATGGAGGAGCTCAAGCACGCCTCGGCCCAGATCGCCGAGAACGCTGGCGCCGTCGCGCGCGTCGCCGAAGAGACGCTCAACTCGGCCCGCTCTGGCCGCGGCGCCATCGCCGAGTTCATTCAAGCGATGCAGCAGATTCGCGCTGACGGCGTGGCGGTGAGCGAGTCGATCACCAAGCTGCTCCGCCGCGTCGAGCGCATCGGCACCGTCGTCGAGGTGATCGACGAGATCGCCGACCGCTCCGACCTGCTCGCGCTGAACGCCGCCCTCGAAGGCAGCCGCGCCGGAGAAGCCGGGAAAGGCTTCAGCATCGTCGCCGCCGAGATGCGCCGCCTCGCAGAGAACGTTCTCGAGTCGACCAAGGAGATCAAGAACCTGATCACCGAGATCCGCGAGGCCACCGCCGCCGCGGCCGCGGCCGCCGACGCCTCGCGCCAGGCCACTGAAGCCGGTGAGCGCCTCGGCTCGGTCGCCGCCAGCGCCGTCGAGGGCATCCTCTCGGGCGTTCAGGAGACCAGCGACGCTGCGCGCGTCATCAACCTCGCCACCCAGCAGCAGCGCACCGCGACCGAGCAGGTCGTCGCCTCGATGGGTGAGATCGAAGAGGTCACCCGCCAGACGACCCAGGCCTCGAAGCAGGCCACCGGCGCCGCCGCCGAGCTGACGCAACTGGCCGGCCGGCTCTCGGAGCTCATCAAGCGCTTCAAGGCGGACTGAGCCAGAGCCCGCGTGGATACCGAGGCCCTCAAGAAGTCACTGCTGACGAAGTTCGTCGAGGTGACGCAGGATCGTCTGCAGGCGATTCAGCTCGGCGTGCTCGAGCTGGAGAAGCCAGATGGGGCCAGGGCGGCCGAGAACGTCGCGCGCGAGCTGCACACCATGAAGGGCGAGTCCCGCATGCTGGGGCTGCCCGCCATCGGTCAGGTCGCCCACGCCTCGGAGGATCTGCTGAAGGCGTGGACGGAGAAGAAGGTCGACGCGCGCACCGCGACCGATCTGCTGCTGCACGCCTGCGACGCGGTGTCCGATCTGCTCGAAGACACCGTCGGCGCCAAAGAGGGCACGCCCACGTCGACCGAGCTGGTGCAGAAGCTGACCTCGCTCGCGGGCACACCGGTGCCGCCGCTCAAGCCACCACCCTCGGCGCCACGGCCGCTGAAAGCCCGGCCCTCGGCGCCCGTCGTCCCGCCGCCGTCCGCGCCGCCGCCGTCCGCGCCGCCTCCGCCGGCGC
>JALHMW010000043.1 GCA_022843845.1 Archangium sp. | reverse complement strand
GCCACCCTCGACGATGGCCCTCACGGCGTTGGCGCGCATCGCACTGCACTGCGTGAGGGCCATCAACCAGCCGGATCATCCGGCCCTCAACCAGCGCGCCTCGCAACACCGAGTCGAAGAGGTTAATCACTTCGTCGGCGTTGGGACCTCCAGCGCGGCATCAACGGTCCGGCGCATGTCCTTCAACAACTGCGACGCCTGATCAAACCGGGCGTACAGATGCTGCAGGTCCTTCCACGCCTGGTCCTGATTCCCGCTGTCCGACGCGGCGGCCTGCTCCAGCTCGACCGCCAACTCGCGCACCATCTGCCTCGCCGCCGCAACCTTTGTCTCGTCCATAGTCAGGCCCTTTCGACTCTCGCCGCCACGTGTTTGTGCCACGGCGTGCCCACGAACGGGTCTCTGTCCTCCGACGCGGTCAACTCATTCGGAGCCACGCCCGTCGCGTGGTCCCCGCCCTCGAGCGGGTAGCTCAGGCCGAGCCCGTTCGGCAGCGCCACGTGCCCGCGCTGCATCGTGTCTGACAGCTCCACCGTCACCACCGCCGAGCCACGCTTCGTCGTCAGCCGCACCGCCTCACCCGCACCGACGCCGAGGCCCTTCGCGTCCTGGGGGTTGATACGCAGCGCGCCGCCCGCGTCCTTCTTCCGCCACGTCGGGTCCCGGATGATGGTGTTCGCCGTGAAGGAGCGTCGTTCTCCGGCCGACAACACGAAGGGAAACGCCGCGTCGGCCACGTCGGCGGTGCCACCCAGCAGCGCCTTCCACGCCTCGAGCAGATCAGCCAACGCGAGCTGCAGTCTGCCATCGGGCGTCGCAATTCGAGCCATCACGTCCGGCCACTCGTCGACCGCGAACACCAGCCCCGACGGCGACGCGAGGATCGCCTCGAACAGCGCCTTCGCCACCACCAGCGGGTCGTCTCCACCGAAGCCCGCGCGCGCGAGTGACGGAGCGTCTTTCATCGCCAACCGCAGCACCACGCCGAGCAGCACCGCTCCCTCTTTCACCGCGTCGGGCAGCTTCATCGTTCGATACAGGAGCACCGGCGCCTGGGCGCCCAGCCTCGGGTCTGACATCACCGCCGCCGCGATCGCCTGGCCATACGCCTCGGGCCCCGCGTCTGCCGCCGCCCGCAACGGCGCGAGATCGGCCTCCGTGACCGCTCCCAGGGCCTCACACAGCCGCGCGTGAATCTCAGCCTCGGGGAGCGGCCCCGCCATCGGCTCGAGCAGCCGCGGCCGCAGGTGAAACGTGTTCTTCGGGAAGTCGAAGTTGAAGAACGTCGCCTCGGCCTTCTCGAACTGCGTGCACGCCGGCAAGACGTAGTGCGCGAGCCGCGCCGTCTCACTCATCGCCACGTCGATCACCACCAGGGTGTCGAGCGCGCTCAACGCCTCACGCATGCGCTGGGAGTCTGCGATCGAGTGGGCCGGGTTCGCCGCCTCGACGAGCATCGCCCGGTACCGCTTCGGGTGATCGGTCAGGATCTCGTCCGCGATCACGTTGCACGGCACCAGGCCGCTCACGATGCGCGCGCCGACGACGGGGCTCGAGTACTTCGCGCCGCCCGTCGCGAACGGAATCATCGTGGTGGGGATCGCGTGCGTGCCGGGGCGGCCGAGGCTCCCGGTCAGGAAGACGATCAGCCGATGCAGGTAGCTCACCAGCGTCGAGTGGTGGTTCATCTGCACGCCGAGATCTTCGAAGCTCGACAGCGCCTTCGCCGTGCCGATGGCCCGCGCCGCCTGCCGCACCAGCGCTTCGTCGACGCCCGCGCGTGTGGAGCACTCGCTCACCGACACGCCACGCAGCACCGCCAGCACTTCGTCAGCGCCGTTCGTGTGCGCCGCGATGAAGGCCGAGTCTGTCAATTGCTCCTGCACCAACACGCCAAGAATGCCGGTCAGCAGCCACGCGTCGCCGCCGGGCCTGACCTGCAGATGGAGGTCGGCCAGCTCGGCCGTTTCGGTGCGCCGCGGGTCGATCACGATCAACGTGCGCGCTGGATCGCTCGACAGCCCCTTCAACGTCACCCGCGCTCTGGGGATGGAGTGCGAGTGCCACGGGTTCTTCCCGATGAAGAGCGCCACGTCGCAGTGCTCGAAGTCGGCGCGCGTCGCCGCCACGCCCATCATGCGATCTCCGACCCAGAACTCTCCGGTCTTCTCTTGCGCCAGCGCACTGGAGCGCCACCGCGAGCCGAGCGCCCGTCGAGTCGCCGTCGCGTACGCCCCGGGCAGGTGATTCCCCTGGCCGCCGCCGCCGTAATAGAAGATCGAGTCGCCGCCGAACGTGTCGCGCACCGTCGAGAGCCGCGCCGCGACCTCCCGAATGGCAGTGTCCCAGTCGATCGCTTCGAACGAACCGTCCGCCCGTCGCCGCAGCGGCGTCGTGAGGCGATCTCTCCCGTGCTGGTAGTGATCGAGCCGATGCGCCTTCTCGCACGCGTAGCCCTGTGACGACGGGTGTCGCTTGTCGCCGCGCAGCTTCACGAGGTGCCGGCCGTCGGCTCCGCCGAGCTCGACCTCGAGTCCACAGTTGCACTCACACAGGATGCAGGCCGTCGGCTTCCAATCGGTCATGGGCCCGCACCATACGCGCTACGGCCCCGGTCGACTCGCCACCCACCACAGCGCGTTCGTCTTGCTGTTCCCGTCATCCCATCCGGTCAGCGCGTTCACCTCGGCCCACGCTGCGCTGCGATCGGTGATGCCGTGCGACATTTGCAAGAAGCCCTTCCACCCGGGAGCGGCTCCGCTCGCTGCCATGTTGAGCTCGGGCCACGCGTCGCTCACCCACGACCGCGCCAACAACGTCTCGGCGATCGGCGTGAACGGCAGCATTTGAATTCCATACACGTACTCGGGGTTCGCGCCGAAGAAGGTGCCGAAGAACGCGCGCGTCTGAAACAGAATGCCCACCATGCGCCGGGCCTTGAACGGGTAGCCGTACTGCGGGCTCGCGCTCGCCATCTGCCAGTACTGCTGCGCGGCGTCGATCTCGAGCGTCAGCATCAGCCGGGCGAGATCGCTCATGCGCCGATCTCCCAACGTCAGCCCCACCAGGTGCATCGAGTACCAGGCGTTCACCGCTTCAGACGTCGACTCCTGGTTCTGGCCATCGGCGAACTCCGTCAATCCGGCCGCCCACGCGTGGCCCCGGAAGAAGTCCATCGCGCGGTGCCGGGGGAAGTACGGGTCCATCGCGCTGGGATTCGCGATGTCGCGCACCATCGAGAGCAGACCCGCGCGATGCGCCGCGGCGAACGAGGGATCATTCCGCGCCATCACCGCCGCTGCGTACAGGTGGTAGCCCCAGTGGAAGTGGTGATCGTTGTAGTGCCCGGCGCCGAACTCCGCGTTGGGCATCGCGAGCGAATCGCGCGTCACGATGCCGCCCCACGTGTTGTCGAACTGGAGCGGATTGCCATTCGTGCCATCGAGCCACGCGCCGACCAGCGGCCCGAGCCTCGCGCGGACCGTCGCAGCCGCTGCCGGTTCGTTCACCTCGTCGGCGATCAACGCGAGTCGGGCGAGCCGTGAGAGCGCCTTCCCTCCGAAGTACGCGTCAGCCGGCACACCGCTCGGCAGCGACGCCACGTCGGCGGCCAGGGCCGTCTTCACCGCGCCTTCGTACGTGGGCTCGAGTTTGCGCGGGGCATTCCAATCGATCGTCGTCAGCGGAATCGTCATCGTCCACATGTTGCCCGTGACGCCGCGGAGAAAGCCCGTGAGCGTGGGGTACTCGAGATCGACGAGCGCCGGCATCGCGAGCCGGCCGACGTGATGGGGCAGGGCGTTCAACAGCATCGGGCCCGTGCCGGTCGACGTGTAGACGAAGCGGAGCGTCGCCACGTCGCATGAGACCGTCGCTTCGATTCGGCCTGCGCGCGGAATCGAGCCCGCGTGGGCATCGAGGATCGCCGCGTCAGCCGGCCGCCGGAGCGAGGCCACTCGCAGCGTCCCCGTGAAGCCCGCCCGCGCCGTCATGGTGCCGCGGTTCCAGTCGAAGGTGATCGGCGCCGAGGCGTAGAGGAGCCACGTGCTGCCATCGCTGAGCACGAGCTCGAAGCGGGTGCCCGTCGCGCTCCCGGGGTTCGTCATGCTGTTCACGCTCGAGATGGTGAAGGTGCCGGGAAGAAGGAACGGTCGCAGGCCCGTGTAGTCGGCCGTCACGTACGGCATGCCGAACACCATCGGCGCCGTCATCGTGCCGCCCGTGTTTCGCCAGGTCATGGTGACCGAGAGTGGGTCGTACGCATCGACCGCGCGCGAGGTGAACGATTGGAGCGAGCTCAACACCAGCTGCCTCACGTCTGGCACGTCGACGGCGTTCGCGGTGTTCACCGGCGTCGCGAGGCCGATCGCCAGCCCTTCAGGCACGGCCTTCAATTGGTACGGGAGGAAGTCGACGCGGTTCTGGCCGGGCCCGAGCACGAAGTTCTGCCACGCGGCGTTCGTCGGTCGCGGCGCCGGGAGCGTTCCCCAGAGCGTCGACGGCTGCTGCTGGCCCGTTCGCAGTGGGTACGGCGGCATCGCCGTGGAGAACGGCGTGTCGAGATCGAGCGGCATCGGCGTACAGTCACGGCCCGCGTCGACCGGCCCCGCGTCCGGAGTCCCGGCGTCAGCGGCTCCCGCGTCTTCGATCGCCGTGCCACCAGCGGAGCCTCCAGCAGCGCCTCCAGCGGAGCCACCGGCCGCTGAACCGCCAGCGCTCCCCGCGTCGACGGCCGGCATCACCGGTCCACACCCGACGCACACGACGACCAGCCCCACCCAGGCACTTCGACTCATGCGTTCTCCAGACGTTTCAGGGAGCCGGTCGCAGGACGGGCTTCGGCTTTCGATCGACCGTGTACAGGCCCCAGTGTTTCTCAGGCTCATCGGGGTGCTCGGAGCCCTTCCACGGCTCATCGAACGCCTCGAACAGGAACGTGAGGATTCCGCGCTTCACGCTCCAGGCGGTCAGTTCCTCGATGTACTGCTTTTGAAACGCCTCGTTCGCGTTGGCGACGGGAATGCCCCGGCCACTCGAGCGCGTCGCCCAGCCCGCCTCGGTGATGACGACCTTCTTCCCGGGGTACTTCTTCGCGACGCTGTCGAAGTTCTCTTCAGTGAAGCTCAGGGCGGTGTCCATGCCCTTCTGCTCCCACTCCGGGTACGTGTGCAGCGAGATGAAGTCGACCTCGGCCACCAGCGGCGCCAGGAACGACTGCCACGGCACGTAGTTCTCGCAGAACGTCACCGGCTGCTTCACGCCAGCCTTCAGCGTGCGCACGTATTGAATGACGTGCTCGACCGGCACGAGGTGATCGGTCCACTCCACCGTCGCTTCATTTCCCGCCGACACCGACGAGACGATCTCGGGGTACTTGTTGGCGAGCATGATCGCCTTGGCGAGCTGCACCTGGTTCTCGCGCCGGTTTCGCACCAGCACGTCTTCTTCGTACACGCCGCCCCACGGACACTTCGGGTTGCTGGCCTCGGCCTCGAGGTAGGCGCCGATCATCACCTTGAACGGCAGCTTGTGTTTCTGAATCAGCGCGAGCGTCGTCTGCACGTGCGGGCTGCAGTCGTACATGCGCAGGTGACGAAAGCGCGGCGCGAGCAGGCGCAGATCTTCGAGCACCTGCGCCTCAGTGGGGTACTTCCTCGTCGCCGGGCTCTGGCCCTCGCGGTAGCCCGAGTAGCAGATGGCCTCGACGCGCTCGAGCTGTGGCCAGGGTCCCCGCGTCTTCGTCGCGTCAGCGCCAGCCATATTTTGGTCGACCTTCCGTGTCCCAGAAACCCCAGTGCGGACCGCAGCCACCCTCGGGCCCGGCCTTCCACGCCTCGTCGAAGGCCGAGAAGTAGAAGAGCTCGAGGCCCACGGAGTCCGTCCACGCGAAGGTGTTGAGCGCGTAGAGCAGGGCGTTGCGCTCCGAGGGAATCGCTGCGCCGACGGGCGTGCCATCACTCGGCCAGCCGGTCTCGCTGATGATGATCTGCTTGCCGCCAGCGACGCGCTCGACCCGCGCGACCATCTCTTTCATGTACGCGATGGAGTACTCGAGGCTGCACTCTTCCCAGAACGGGTAGCAGTTGATGAGCAACACATCACACGCCTCCACGAGCTTCGGGTGTTCGCAGAACAGGTAGTAGGCGTCGACGTAGCCGACCTTCACGCCCGGTACGGCCGCCTTCACGTGCGCGATGGCCGAGAGCAGGGCGCCTTCGTCGAGATCTTCGCGGAGCAGCACCTCATTGCCGACGGCCGCGATGTCGACGTGGCCCGCGCGGCAGAGCTCGATCAGCCCGGCCAGCTCGCGCGCGTTCGTCTCGGCGTCGTCGCCGACCCACGCGCCCACCATCGTTTTCAGCCCCATCGACTTCGCGATCGCCGGCACGTGCTCGTTGCCGTCGGTGCACGAGAAGCTGCGGATCCACTTCGTGTACGGGCGAATGAGCTCCAGCCGCTGGCGGATCTGCGCAGGGCTCAGCTGCGTCTTCAGGTCCGGGCCCTGGCCGTCGAGGTACGCGCTGAACGACAGCCCATGCAGCTGCGACGTCAGCGCTTCGCCCAACCGCTTCGCCAGCTCCGCGGTGCTCAGGTCCGTGAAGAGCAGACGCTCCTCAGGCGGGAGCGCGGCATCCATCACCCGGTTCTTCCGTGGAGCCGACATGGTCAGCGCAGCTCCGTCGAGGGAATCGTGACCACCAGCTCGCGGACCTCACCGGTGCGGCCCAGGATCGCGCGGCTCGCGCTCGACGGCAGCGCGTCGGTGTCGTTCAGCTCAGAGACGCCGCTGGTCCAGTGCACCTCGACGACAGGCTTCGCGCCGAGGCGGTAGGTGACGGGGACCTGGCACACCGTGAAGCCCAGCTCGCCGGCCTGCAGCTGCGTCTGCTGCTCCGTGCCCTTGAGATCGAACCAGCGGAACACCGCTGGCGCGCTGAGCAGCTCGTTCTTCGTCAGCAGGGTGGGGTGGAAGTGGAGCACGCCTTGTCGCACCTCGACGCCGAGCTCTCCCAGCCGTGTGAGGATCTCTTCCTTCACCGACCCCGTCATGCCCGGCTGCTGCGCGCCTGCGTGTCGCGGCGTGTGCGAGTACGGATCGCTCGGGAACGCGCCGAACTGCCGAGGAGACTTGTTGAAGCCGAGGCCGTGCCGCACGCGGGCGTAGGCGTGGGAGAGCTGCTCCACGAGCTCAGGCGGCGCGCTCGTGCGTCGGGCCGAGAGGTAGACCTCCTGCACCGCGAGGAGCAGCTTCGAGACCATGTGCCAGTAGATGCAGCCCAGGCCCTCGTAGCCGTACATGGTGCCGGAGCGTCCGGTGAAGCCCTTGAGCTCGAACACCCGCTCGAAGATCTCGACGACCCGCTCGCGGCCAGCGTCAACCAACTTCGAGAAGCGCTCGTCACCTGCCAGCGCCTTCAGCGTGTCGCGCACGTCGTCGACGGTCTTCAGGTGCCCCGCGAAGCGCACGTCTCCACGAAGGTCCTTCGCGACCAGCCGGTGATCGCCACGCTCGACGAGCTCCTGCAGCAGCGGGCTCGACGCCACCTCTGCCGAGGTCGGCCGGTTCTTCTCGAGGAAGCCGGGGAGCGTGCGCTCCGGGTAGAGCAGGAAGCTCTCCTGGTCGGCGCGGAACAACTTGCTGGCGAAGAGCGCGTCGATCACCTCGAGCGACTCCTTCGGCGTCAACAGCCCGGAGCTGATGATCGCGACCTGCCCCTCGAGCATCTCGTAGAGCGGCTCGACCTTCGCGGCGCCGTCGGTGAGCGCGAGCAGGTTGTACGAGTGGTACAGCCCGTCTGCCCTGCGGTTGGCGCGAAGCGAGTGCTCGACGAAACGGAGCGCGGTGCGGCACAGCGCAGCGGCCTCGCCCACCTCGACGCTGGCGGACGCTCCGAGACCATCTCCGTGCAGCCGATCTCGGTAGCCCTGGAACGCCGACTGCAATTCGTCGAGCAGCGTGCGTCGCTGCCCATCCGTCACGGTAGGCCGCGCGGGGAGCTCGACGTGCTTCTCGAAGGTGCGACGCGTCTGGCTGAACCACGTGCGCACGGCCTCTGACACCTCGGCCTCTGCCTCGGCCCTGCGCTCGAAGAGCTCGGCCAGGAACACGAGGTGCCGCCGCAGCTGCGCCATCGTCACCATCGACAAGCCATTGCCGACCAACGCGTTGTTCGCGTCGTTCCACTCGGGGCGCTGGGTGTTCATCCAGATGCCGCCGTCGAGCACCAGGTTGCAGAGCTTCGAGAGCACCGGCACCAACAGCTTCTCGAACAGCGTCGCGCGGACGAGCGAGCCGTCACGCGCGTGGAGCAGCTTGCCGTCTCCACCGACCGTCGCCGCTCGCGTCGCGGCGCTCTTGTCGGCCTCGTGATCGAACCGGATCGTCGAGCGTGGGTTGCGCGCAATGTCGGCCGCCGAGGTGAGGCGGTACGGCACGTCAGCCCAGGTGAACCAGCGCTGAGCGAGGAGCTGCTCCAGGCGGCCGGGGTGGGTGACCGAGAGCTGCTCGAGCAGGCGGCCCAGGTAGACGATCTGGTGATCGCCCCAGTAGCCGATGGTCGCCCAGGGGTTGCCCTCTTCCGGCACCTCCCAGTCGATGCCTGCGCGGCTCAGGCGGTACGGGTTGAAGCCGTCGGCCGTCGACGCGTTCACGAACGTCGCGATCACGTTCTCGAGGAACTCGGGGTGGCTCGTGCAGAGCGCTTCCCAGTTCTGGAAGATGTCGCGCCAGTTGCCCTGGTAGTCGACGGCCGCGCTGCCATCGGGGTTCTTCACGCGAATGGCGAAGCTGTTCCACGGCCGGCTCGGGTCGCCGTGCCGCCGGCTGAAGGTGAGCGGCAGGTACTCGTGCGCGAGGCGAATGAGATCGAGCTCTCCGGTCGAGCGCGCCCACTCCCGAAGCGCCACGATGTCGATGGTGCCCGACTTCGCCGAGAGCTGCGCGCGTTTGCCCAGGGCGCGGTTCCGCTCCGAGACGAAGGCGGCGAAGTCGCGCCACTCCACGCCGTGGCCTGCGACGAAGACGCCGCCGCGCATGTTGTTGAAGAGCACGTTGGCCTGGTGATGCGCGACGACGCGAGGCTCGCCGGTCTGCTGCAGGCCGTCGGCGCTCCCGACGTTTCGGCGAACCGCGAGGCTGCCGCGAGCGATGTCGGCTTCGAGCTCGGCGTCGAGACCGTCGGGACGCGACAGGCGCGCGCGCAGGCCCTCGACCTTCACGTGATCGCGCTCGACGTCAGCGACCAGTCGCCACGTCTTCGTCTCGTTCGGCGCGAGCTGGAGCGTGGTCGTCACCAGGTAGGCCGCGCGGCGTCCCGTGAGGGTCGTCTCGGCAGTGAGCGGCTCGCCTCGTCGCAGCGCGCCGCGTTGATCGGTCGAGAGCAACACCTCGAAGGAGGACAGGCCCGTGCAGAAGAGCGTGGTCGCGCGCAACGACTCCGCAGCGACCGGCTGATCGATGATCGCCGCCTGAAGCGCGATGACCCCGAGCCGGGTCTGCGGATCGACGTCAGCCCGGGTGTACGCGTTGACGAGGCAGCTCGAGGATTGCTGGAGCGCCGGCTCGACGCCCGCAGGCATGAGATCGATCACGCCGTCCATCACTGTCAGCCAGACCGGCTCGGCCTTCAGGTTCTCGAGGCTGACCGTGCGCACGAAGCCGAACGCCTCGCTCGTCGACCACCGCGCGCGAAAGACGAGCCCGAGACCCTGGTGCGCCTCTTCAAACAGCACCTGCGTGCCAGCCGTGCTCTTGGCGAGCATGCGGCGGATCTGCGGGTCGTCGTTCTCGGTACGAAACGGCTCCCACACGACGGCGCCGCTCGGCGTCTGGACCCGAATCGTCGTCGTCGGGCCGGTGTGCGGGTGACACGTGTGGAGCTTGTCGTCGGTGACGTAGGGAAACAGCGCGCCCGCGGGCGAACGCCGGCCTGCGGTGAGGCCACCTCGGCTCGAGACGAACAACCAGTGGTCCGACGCGCTGACGACGCTCATCAAGAACGGTGGCAGCTGGTCGACGTCGCGAATGACGACGAACTGCTCGCCGCCGATCGAGAGGAACTCGGTGTCTGACGGTGTTTCCGGTAGCTGAGGGGCGTGGGTGTGGGTCACAATGCGCTCGGCCGTCGCTTGAGAGCGTGCGCTGACGGGGACTTCATCTTTGTTCGCAGCCCGAACAGAGTCAACGGGCCCGTGACGCGCTGTCCCAGCATCCTGCGCCATTCCTTGACGTTCGGGGTTGCTTCGATGTTTGTTCGATTGGCGAACGAAGGCCCCCGAGGTCGGTACCGAATGCCCAAAGCGCATCAGAAGTCGGACGCCTCTGGCGTGCGGCTCCACAACATCACCCTGGTCCTGCGCACGGTGCAGGCCGAGGTGCAGATCTCCCAGGCAGACCTGGCCCGCCGGCTGGGGCTGGCGCGCTCCACGGTGCTCGCGATCGTCGACGATCTGCTCGAGCTCGGGCTCCTCAAGGAGCAGGGCCACGGGGTGTCGGCCGGTGGCCGCCGGCCGATGATCCTCACGCTCGACGACGCCGCGTACCACCTGGTCGGCGTCGACATCGGCGCGAAGCACGTGACGGTGGTGGTGATGAACCTCAAGGCCGAGGTGCTGGCCCGGCAGAACCGCGAGTTCTCCACGCGCGAGGACCCGAAGGGCACCCTCGCGTTGGTCGAAGAGTTGATCGGCCGCGTGCTGTCCGAGTCGCGCGCCGGTCGCCGCCAGGTGGTGGGCATTGGCGTCGGCGTTCCGAGCCCTGTCGATTCGCGCACGCCCGGCCACGTCTCTCCCGTCGTCATGCCCAGCTGGACTGGCGTCGACATCGCGGGGCGGTTGCAGGCGCGCTTCGAGGTGCCGGTGCGGGTCGAGAACGACGCGAACCTGGGCGCGCTCTGGGAGGCGCGGTGGGATCACGGCGTCAACCTCGACAACCTCGCGTACATCAAGGTCGCGACCGGCATCGGCGCGGGGCTCGTCGTCGATGGCCGCATCTATCGTGGCTCGCGTGGCGTCGCGGGCGAACTCGGTCATTTGCCGATCGACTCGTCAGGCCCGCTCTGTGTCTGCGGCATGCGCGGCTGTCTCAATACGCTCGTCGGCACCGACAACCTGTTGGCCAGGGCCCGCGCAGAGACGAAGGGGAAGAAGAAGTTCGCGAAGCTCGAGGAGCTGATCGACGCCGCGCTCGCGGGTGACGCGGTCGCGATCGCCACGTTCGAGTACGCGGGTCGTCAGCTCGGCCTCGGCATGGCGATGCTGCTGAACCTCTTCAACCCGGCGCTCGTCGTGGTGGGCGGTGACATCGTGCGCGCGGGCGATCTGCTGCTCGGGCCGTTGCGCGAGACCGTCTCGAAGAACTGCTTCTCGGAGAACTTCTCGCACGTGCACATCGTGGCGAGCCGGCTCGGCGAGTCCGCCACGGCCCGCGGAGCCGCCACCATGATCTTCGACGAGGCCATCGAGGCTCCGGCCACGTTCTTCGAGGGCGCCACGCGCTCACTTGGTCTGGCCAGTTGATCGTCTCACGAGTGGTTCAAGGAGGTCGTGTGCGGGTTCTCATTCGTCTGATCATCGTCGCGGGCCTGTCCGCGTGCGGTCCCAAAGACGGTCCGCTGGTCGGTCCTCCGCCCGCGTGGGCGCTCGCGTGGTCTGATGAGTTCGACGGCGCCGTGGGCACGACGCCCGACGCGACGAAGTGGGTGCTCGAGACCGGCACGGGCCCCAACAACGACGGCTGGGGCAACAACGAGCTGCAGACCTATACGGGGCGACCGGAGAACGTGTCGCTCGACGGCAACGGCAACCTCGTCATCACCGCGAGGCGAGAGCGCTTCGGCACCCGCGATTACACGTCGGCGCGCATCACCACGCAGGGCCTCTTCACGAAGAAGTACGGACGGCTCGAGGCGCGCATCAAGGTGCCGTCGGCGAAGGGCCTGTGGCCTGCGTTCTGGGCGCTCGGCGCCGACATCAAAGAGGTGTCGTGGCCCGCGTGTGGAGAGATCGACATCCTCGAGGTGCGCGGCCACCAACCGGCGACCGTCATCAGCTCACTGCACGGGCCTGAGTATTTCGGCGGCGGCGCCATCAGCAAGAAGTTCACCCTCACCGACAGCACCTTCGCAGACGACTTCCACGTCTTCCGCGCCGAGTGGGATCCCTCGCGCATCTCGTTCTCGGTCGACGATCAGGTGTTCCAGACGGTGACGGCGCACTCGGTGCTCGGCGGTGGTCGCAGCTGGGTGTTCGACTCTCCCTTCTTTGCGATCCTCAACCTCGCGGTCGGCGGCACTTTCCTCACGCCCACCGGTCAGCCCGACGCGAACACCGTGTTCCCGCAGACGCTCACCGTCGACTACGTGCGCTCGTACACGCGGGTTCGGGAGCCGTGAGACGCCTCGGGGGGCTCGCGCTCGTTCTGCTCACCGCCTGCCAGACGCAGCGCGCCGAGCCACCTCGCGGGGTGCTCACGCTCACGGCGTCGCAGTCTCAAGCCACGTGGATTCGGAACTTCAACCCGCTCATGCCGGGCTCACGCTGGCCCTCGGCGGCAGGCATCTACGAGCCGCTCGCCGTCTACAACTCGGTCAAGGGCGAGTGGGTGCCGTGGCTGGCGACGGCGTGGGAGTGGCGCGACGAAGGCCTGACGCTCTCGTTCACGATTCGCGACGGCGTGAAGTGGTCTGACGGGAAGCCGTTCAGCGCTGACGACGTCGTCTTCACCTTCGAGCTGCTCGAGAAGTTCCCCGCGCTCGATCAGAAGTCGGTGTGGAGCTTCCTCGAGGGCGTGCGAGCCGGCGCTCCGGGTGAGGTGCTGTTCACCTTCAAGCGCGTCTACGTGCCGGCGCTCGCGTGGATCGCGCATCAGCCCGTGGTGCCGAGGCACGCGTGGAGTGCGGTCGAAGACCCCATCGCGTTCACCAACCCGACGCCCATCGCGACCGGGCCGTTCACCGAGGTGCGGCTGTTTCAGAACCAGGTCTACGAGCTCGGGAAGAACCCGAACTACTGGCAGCCGGGCAAGCCGGGCTTCGAGGCGATTCGTTTGCCCGCGTTCCCGGGAAACGATCAAGCCAACCTCGCGCTCGTCGACGGTGAGCTCGACTGGGCCGCGAACTACGTGCCCGCCGTGGAGCGCGTCTTCGTGCGCAAGGATCCGAAGCACCATCACTACTGGTACCCGTCGCTCGGCAGCACCGTCTTCCTCTACGCGAACACCACGCGCGCGCCGTTCGGCTCGGTCTCGGTGCGAAAGGCGCTGAGCCTGGCGATCGATCGCACGTTGATCGTCGACGTCGCGATGTCTCGGTACACGACGGCGGCCGACGCGACCGCGCTCTCAGCGGCGTATGACAAGTGGAGAGATCCCGGAGCCGTCGCGAAGGGAACGTGGGTGCGCTTCGACGCGGCCGAGGCCGAGCGGATGCTCGATGAGGCGGGCCTCAAGCGCGACGCGAAGGGGCAGCGCACGTTGCCTGATGGCAAGAAGCTGTCGGTGTCGATCGCCGTGGTGAACGGCTGGTCTGACTGGGTGCGCGCGGCGCAGGTGATCTCCCGTGGCCTCAAGAAGGTCGGCGTCGACGCGTCGGTGCGGCTGTTCGACGAGGGCACGTGGTTTCAACGCCTGCAGCAGGGCGACTTCGATCTCGCGGTCGGCTGGTCGATCGAGGGCGTCGCGCCGTACGAGTTCTACCGCTGGCTGATGAGCACACAGACGGTGTTGCCGCTGGGCTCGCCGGCTCCGGGTAACTGGCACCGGTACGGCAGTGAGGCGGCGGCGCCCGTGTTCGCCGAGATCGAGCGCACGACGGACCCGGCGCGAGAGCGCGAACTCGAGGTGCGGCTGCAGGAGATCTTCGTCGACGAGGCGCCCGCGATTCCGCTCTTCCCGAACCCGTCGTGGGGCGAATTCAACTCGTGCCGGTTCGAAGGCTTCCCCGACGCGGCGAACCCGTGGGCGGCGCTGTCTCCGAACAAGATGCCCGATGCGTTGCTCATCCTGACGGCCGTGAAGGCTCGCGCAGAGGGGGCCCAATGAAGTTCCTGCTGAAGCGGCTTGGGTTCTACGGCCTGGCCGCGTTCTTCGCCGTGACGCTCAACTTCCTGCTGCCGCGCCTGATGCCTGGTGACGCCGCGGGCGCGTTGTTCGCGCGGTTCCAGGGCCGGCTGTCACCCGAGGCGCTCGACGCGCTTCGACGGGCCATCGGCATCAGCGACGGGCCGATCTACGAGCAGTACTGGCACTACCTGCGAGATCTCGCGCACGGAGACTTCGGCATCTCGATCAGCCAGTTCCCCGCGCCCGTCATCGACGTGGTGTGGACGGGCCTGGGCTGGACGGTGTTGGTGGCGGGCTCGGCGTTGTTGATTGGCTTCGTGATTGGCACCGCGCTCGGCGTGCTCGCAGGCTGGCGGCGTGGCGGTGTCATCGACTCGGTGCTCCCTCCGTCGCTCGCGTTCATCGGAGCGTTTCCGTACTTCTGGCTCGCGATGGGCCTGCTGTTCCTCTTCGGGTTCGAGTGGCGCTGGGTGCCGCTGCGGCACGCATACTCCGATGGCGCGACGCCGGAGTTCACCTTCACCTTCATCGCCGACGTGATTCGCCACGCCGCGCTGCCGGTCTTTACGGTCGTGCTGGCGACGCTTGGTGGATGGATGATGGGCATGCGCAGCGCGATGGTGGCCGTGCTCGGGACCGAGTACCTGGCGCTCGGTCGCGCGAAGGGCCTGTCGACGTTGCGGCTTGCGTGGAAGTACGCCGCGCGCAACGCGCTGCTCCCGAACGTCACGAGCCTCGGCATGTCCCTGGGCTTCGTGCTCGGCGGCTCGCTGCTCACCGAGGTCGTCTTCTCGTACCCGGGGCTCGGCTTCTTGATGGTGCAGGCCGTGCGCTCGCAGGACTTTCCGGTGATGCAGGGGCTGTTCATCATGATCACGCTGGCGGTCCTGACGGCGAACGCGCTGGTCGACGTGCTGACGACGCTCATCGATCCACGCACGCGAAGCAGGGAGGCCTGACATGGCGGCCGCATCTTCCAGGTCCGGCTCCGGCGGGTTCTCGGTCCTCGGGCTCCTCAAGACGAACGGACGCGCGCAGCTGGGCCTCGGCATTCTCGGGCTCTTCGTCGTGGTCGGCGTGATCGGTCCGCTCTTCATCGACGACGCCGGCAACTACGTCGCGATTCCGTACCTCGAGCCGTCGTTCGCGCATCTGTTCGGCACGACGGGGCAGGGGCAAGACGTGCTCGCGCAGACCATCGTCGGCACGCGCGCGTCGCTCTTCAATGGGCTGATCGTCGGCATCGCAGTGGTGATGCTGGGCGCGGCGGTCGGCGTGACGGCTGGCTACTTCGGAGGGTGGATCGACGACGTGCTGTCACTCGCCGTCAACGTGCTCCTCGTGGTGCCGTCGCTGCCGCTCGCGATCGTGATCGCCGCGTACCTGCCTCCCGGACCGTTCACCGTCGGCATCGTGCTCATCGGCACCGGCTGGGCGTGGAACGCGCGCGTGCTCCGGGTGCAGACGCTCTCGCTACGGGAGCGCGACTACGTGCTCGCGGCGCGCGTCGCTGGTGAGCCGCACTGGAGGATCATCTTCGTGGAGATGCTCCCGAACATGGGCCCGATCCTCCTGACCCAGCTCGTCGGCGCCACCACCTACGCCATCGGCGCGCAGGTCGGCCTCGAGTTCCTCGGCCTCGGAGACGTCGGCGCGGTGACGTGGGGCTCGAACCTGTACTGGGCGAGCAACGACCAGGCGCTCCTCACCGGCGCGTGGTGGACGTTCGTGCCGACGGGCACCTGCATCGCGCTGGTCGGCTTCGCGCTGTCGCTGCTGAACACCTCGGTCGACGAGGCGACGAACCCTGCGTTGCGGGTCGAACGTTCGTGGCGCGTGTACCTGAAGAAGATGGGCGTGCTCCCGGGCATGGTGACGCCGGTGGTGCGGCCGTGAGCGACCCCGTGCTGGACGTGAAGCACCTGAGCGTCGACTACGTGTCGGCGAAGGGCCTCGTGCACGTCGTCGATGACGTCTCGCTCGAGCTGCGCCGCGGTGAAGTGCACGGGCTCGTCGGTGAGTCGGGCTGTGGCAAGTCGACGCTGGCTAGATCGCTCCTCCGAGTCCTCGGGCCTCCCGCGATCGTCAGCGGCGGCTCGGTGATGCTCGAAGGCAAAGACCTGATGAAGATGAGCGCGCACGAGATCGATCAGGTGCGCTGGGTGCGAATGGCGATCGTGTTCCAGGGCGCCATCGATGCATTGAATCCCGTGCTGCGCATTCAGGAGCAGCTCGTCGACGCGCTGATGGCGCACGGAGTTCGGGACGGCGTCGAGGATCGCGCGAAGAAGCTGGTCGATCGCGTGTCGTTGCCCCGACGTGTGTTGACGGCGTTTCCCCACGAGCTCTCGGGAGGAATGCGCCAGCGCGTGGTGATCGCCATGGCCCTCGCGCTGGGCCCGCAGGTGCTGTTGATGGACGAGCCGACGACTGCGCTCGACGTGGTGGTGCAGGCCGAGATCCTCGATGAGCTCGATCGCCTTCGCAAAGACATGGGCTTCGCGGTGCTGCTCGTCTCGCACGATCTGCCGCTCATGCTGGAGCGCTGCGATCGCATCAGCGTCATGTACGCCGGGCGCATCATCGAGTCGGGGCCCGTCGCGTCCTTCCGTGATGGCGGCTCGTCGAGTCATCCGTACGCAAAGCACCTGCTCGGCCACCCATACGCGCAGCACCTGCTGCACTCGTTTCCGCGTCTCGATGGGCCCCGCACCATCGCGCGTGCGCTCGAGGGCAGCCCGCCGAGCCTCTTCTCACCGCCGCCTGGGTGCCGGTTCCACCCGCGCTGCCCGATGGTGATGCCGATCTGCAAGGTGGAGCAGCCGAAGCTCACGCAGCGCGGCGTCGATCACGTGGCTGCGTGTCACCTCGCGCAACCCGCGGCCGAGGAGTCACCCGCCGCGCTCCCGTCCTGAACGTCCGAGGCCGCGGGGCGCGGTTTGAGTGCGTCTGCGCCGCGCCCACACCAAAGCCAGTGCAACGAATCCGAGTGATGGCATCGCCGTCGCGTCGCAGCCGCACCGCGGCGCGCCTGGCAGCGGTCCGGGCGCGAGCGGGAGGGAGCCCGCATCCCGTGGCGAGGGCTCGACGCCCCCTCCGTCGATGCAGGGCGCTGAGGGTGGGCAGACGGTCGCTCCCGTGCAGCGCCGTGGAGCGCAGTCGCTTTCGCTGCCACCGCACACCTGCATCGCCTCGCCTCGGATAGGCCCGCACTCGCCGTCGACTTGGCCGCCTGCGGCGATGCTGCACGCCAGACAGTCGGCGCCTCCGAGACAGGCAGACCGACAGCAGACGCCATCCGCACAGAATCCGCTGCGGCATTGCAGGCCGCTCCCGCATCTCGCGCCGAGTTCACGCAGTGGCTCGTACTGAACGAGGCCGCCGTTCGTCGCCCACCCGAAGAAGTCGCCGGAATGCTCATTCGTCCACTCGCCCCGCCCGGCCGGGCCGTCAACTTCGTCCCAGCTGACGCCCGCCCACTCGAGGGCCCGCTGCCCATTCGAGGCGATGAGGACGTCGCGCCTCGCGTCTGAGAGCAACGTGAAGGAGCCCCCGTCGGGAAAGGGGTGCGGCGCCGCCGTCATCAAGTCACCAGTCGACGGGTTCCAGTGCTTCACGTCGGCTCCCACCAGCAGCAGCGTCGTTTGAGCTCCCGCAGCCAGCTTCAGGTCGAGAGAGGGGAGCGGGCGAGGTGCCAGCAGACCTGCGTCTGCAGGCCACTCCACAACGGATGCGGCACCTTCGAGCTCGAGCCAGAGGGAATTCGTGGCCCGCTCCAGCGCCATCGCCGACACGCGAGGGAGCGCCGCCGTCTCTCGCCACGCCACACCATCGTCGAACCAGGCGGTCGACCCGCCATCGGCGGGGACCAGCGCGAGCAAGCCGCTGCGGTGCGCGGCGAGCGAAGGGGTCGGGAAGCGCAGCTGCTCAGTCCTCTTCCAACCACTGGGCCACGGCGTCCAGACGCCTCCGCCCGCGAAGGTCAACCAGACATAGCCGTCGAAGACGAGCGGTCCGCGGCTCTCGACGGAATTCAGCGACCGCCACGAACTCGAGAGTGCCAGCGTGTCGTTCAGCGTGATCTGTCCATTTGCTCCTCCGAAGGTAACGACGCCGAGCGTCGGGTGGCCAGCGATGGCCATGCGGTACCAGTCGGTCGGTGCGTCCTGCAGTCGGGACCAGCCAGTCGCGTCGAGCGCCCAGGTGTCGCGCAAGAAGCGCATCGGGCTCGTCGCCGGTCCGACCGGGTTCCACCCGCCAGTGGTGACGAGACGCCGGCCGACGGGATCCCACGCGAAGCCCATGGACGCCCGTGCCGGTGGAGGGTTCGAGAGCGCCAACCGCCGCCACCGCATGCCATTCCACGACCACGCATCGTTGAGCGCGGGCGAGCGGCCTCCCCAGCCGCCGAACACCACGACCTCTCCGAGCGACTCATCGAATGCCATGCCGTGAGCGTCACGCGCGCTCGGGCCGGGTGGTGGGAGCCGCTGCGTCCAGTTCGTGCCATCCCACTCCCACGTGTCCCTGAACTCCGTTCCGCCGACGCTGGGGCCGTACAACCCGCCGAAGAGCACCCCCCGCTGTCTCAACGGATCCCACGCGAAGCCGTGGGACCAGCGCGCGGGTGGGTGATTGGTCGTGGTGCGCTCTGTCCAGCCTCCATCGATGAACTCCCACGTGTCGTCGAGGAAGGTCACCTCACCCGAGCCACCGAACAGCACCATCGAACGCCGCACCGGGTCCCACACCATCGCGCCCCGCACGCGGCCCGGCGGGGAGGGGATCGCGAGGTCTCTCCACCCTGCGTCCGGCTCCCATGCCCAGGTTCCAGCGCTGAAGCTGCCCCCGACGCGAATCAGCTGTTGGCGGTCAGGGTGCCACACCATGGACGCGCCCCACGTCCCAAAGGCCGTCGACTCCCCGGGCGGCCCGTCGACGAGCACTCGCGTCAGCGCGACCTCGAGGCGCAACGATGCGGGTGGCACCAGCGTGTCGATCGACAACGTCGAGCCATTCCATCGCAGGTCACCGAGGCCTGAGAGTCGGAAGACCGGGCGGCTCTGAAACCAGACTTCCAGCGCGTCGGGCGTCGAGACGGTGGTGGCGCGCTGGTCGAGCGTGAGGTCCAACGCGAGCCGGGTGTCGTCCACGCGAAGCTCGACGGCCGACGTGGAAATGGTCGTGACGACGAGGTCGCTCGACCGCACCGCAGAAGGGAACGTCAGAATGCCGGCGTCGAGTTCTCCGGCGATTGAGGCTCCGCCGACGACTCGCGCTTGCAGCCTGCCGTCGAGGCGAGCCGAGTCCATGAAGATGAAGGGCTCGTTGGCTCGTTCCGGCGCGTGAAGGTCGAGAACTCGTCTGCGAACCTCGAGCAGCGAGGACTCCGGAGTCCGAAAGCCTGCGTCGCCCCGGTCGAGTTGCCCAACGAGGACGTGGACGAACAGCAGGGCCTGGATCACGTGGAGGTCTCTTCTCGATGGCGCACCAGGTCGACGGCGTACTTCACGACGTGGTCTGGCATGAAGCGACGCGGAGCAGAGCAGGGAGTCCGCAGTCGGTCGAGGGCAGAGAGCACGGGCTGGTGATGAACGCCGAAGTCAGGACGCCGACCAGGAGCGCGACTGGCGATGATCTGGCTGCTCGACACCAACGACACCGATGACTTTCGTCACATGCCTGGAGTGAGACTGGTGAACTGGCTTCGGCGGTGAGACCCGTCTCGCGTGCCGTCAGTCCAGGTACACGTCGTCGACGAGCAGCGACTCACCCGTCCTCGCCGTGCCGCCGCTCTGATCGTTGCCGATGGTGAACGGTGAACGCACGCGCGCCACATCGAGCCCGCTGAAGTCGGCGAGGGGAATCGACAGGCTGTGCCACTTGCCGTCGTTCACCCAGCCGTAGTCATTCGCCTTCACCTGCACCGTGAGCTCGGCGTTCCCAGGCGCTGGCCCGAAGTACAGCACCCGCACCGCGATCGTCGCGAGGCCAGGGTCTGACGAGCGAAGGCTCACGTGCAGCGTCGTCCACCCGGTGAGGTTGGTCGGCGTGTTCCAGAACAACCCACCGCCCCAGAACGCGGTGCCGTTGAAGTCGAGCTGGTCCGACTGCAGCCCCTCGACCCGATCATCCGAAGGCTGGGTCGCGTAGCTGTTGCTGAAGATGAAGTAGCTGTCGATGGGGAGCCGGTCAGACGCGCCGCCTTCATAGAAGACGCCGAACGCGGCACGCCGCGCGCCCGTCACGTACGGGAACGGCCCGGGCCGAACTTCCGCGACCCCGCCATCACCGAACAGACTCGAAAGGCTCGAGTAGTCGGGCACGCCGGGATCAGGACGGCACGCCGAGCTCGCGAGCAGCACCGCGACGAGAAGAGGAGCGCGCATGATCATCGGCCTCCGTCGGGCGCCACGTAGTCGGTGGTGCGAATGACTGCCGCTTGCCCACCATCGGGGTTCTGCACCAACGCATACCCGCGCATCGGAGACCCCAGCGCCACCGCGCCCTGGTACGCGAGCAGATCGATCGAGAAGAACGTCACGCCGTCAGCCAGGTAGCTCACCGAGTGCGGGAAGAAGTCGAGCGAGGCGCGGTACCCCGCGATGGCCATGGTGCGCACCTGCTGCTGGGTGACCGAGTCGTCGAACGCTCCGCTCTGGGCGATCTCGCCGAGCATCTGCGCCGTGTAGAACTGGTTCTCGCCGGTGGGCTCCTGCGTGAGCGCGGTCGCGAACGCGTAGAAGGTCGGCACGCCGCCGATGGTGCCGAGCAGCTGCCACTTGGTGCCGACGCCACCGTCGGGCTGGAACGTCAGGTTCGCGCGCGAGAGCCGGAACGGGTTGGCCGGATCGTTCAACACCGAGAGGCTCGGGTAGATCCCCTCGGTGAAGTCGACCGGCTTGAAGACAAGCCCGCTGACGTTGGTGCCGAAGCGGTACTCCGCTGGCGGGCCGCACGAGACGAGCGCGAAGACGACGAGGACACGGAGTCGTTCAGAGGCTGAAGCGAACATAGGTCTTCACCTCCCATTCATTGCCAACGATCGCTTGAGCGAGATCGAAGCGGGGTGAGTTCACATCGAGGACACGGTACTTGCCGGCGATTCCCAGCTTCGTCTGCAAGGGGGCGAACCATCGCGGGGCCTGCGCCGTCCACGCGATATCCAGCATCGCCTGGGTGCGGAAGGTGAGGTTGAAGTCGCGGTGGTAGTCGAAGGGGCCAAAGTCGTTCAGCTTGAAGTGCCCGGTGACGACGAGGCGCGAGTAATCGAGCCGGGCCTCGACGCCTGCGCGGGTCACCAGGCGGGGGGAGTTGCCGTTCGCCTGCGCGGTGCCGCCCCACAGCGCTCCGGTGAGGTGCACGTCGCCGATGTTGCTGACGAAGCGGCCCCACACCTCGACCAGGTCTTGCGCGGGCACCGAGTTGGGGAACGCGAAGAACGTGCCGTTGCCCAGAACGCCAATCGACGAGTCCATCGGCGTGGGCTGGTGTTTGTAGATGACGTCGAGGCTGGCCGCGAACGGCGCGTTCTCTTTCTGCGGGTTGTCCCACGCGAAGAACCAGCTCGCAGGCGTCGGATCGAAGACCAGCATCAGCTCGGCCGCGAGCATCTCGCGGTTCGAACGAACCCAGAACGGATCGGCGAGTTGGTTTCGTGCGCCGGAGCCCTGGAACAGGGTGCCCGTTCTCGGATCGTAGACGTCGCCGATGCTGGCGAGCGGGCCGACGAGCGGCTTCTGGTAGAGCAGGTTCGGCGCGAGCTGGAAGCTGGGGCCGAGCTGGAACACCGCGCCCGCGATGCCATGGTAGTGATTGCCCTGACCGCTCTCCTTGAGGCGGAAGCCGGCGAGGGTGATCGTCTGGTCCGTCTGGCTGTCGGCGACGAGGCCTCGATAGCCCGCCTGCGCGTAGAAGTTCGCGACGCCGCCGCTGTACGTCACCTTCGCCTTGGCGCCGAGCGTGTCGTACCAGCGCACGCTGTCGTCGAGCAGCCAGTAGCCGGAGTTGAAATACGACTCCCTGCCAGCGGGCGTCGGGACGGCGTTGGCGAACGTGCGGCCGATGCGATCGTACCCGGCGATGATGCCGCCGGCCTCCAGCTTCCAGCCGCCTGACTTCCAGCCCGCGTAGAGGGTCGTCTTTGCGGTCTGCGGAACGGGGAGCGCAGCGCTCGCGGCCGCTGCGCTGCGCTGGGCGATGTCCTGCTGGTGCATGACGGCGAGCTCGACCGGCCCGAACTTGCGGTGGTACTTGCCGATCACGGCCGGGTTGGCGCCCCAGTAGATCTGCTCGCCGAACGCGATCTTCAGGCCCTCGAGCGCCTTGTGGCCCGAGAACACGATGCCGTTGGGCGCGTCGGCGTTGTAGAGGTCGATCGACGGTTGGTAGTTGGCCTCGGGGTAGAGCGCGAAGAAGTCTCCCTCGTAGCCCCAGTGGTAGTGGCCCTTGCGGAAGAAGCCGACGACGTCGAACCACGCTTCTTTCCACTCGAGCTCGGCCTGGTAGACCTTGGGCGTCAGCGGGCCGCGCCGCTCGAAGAAGATCTCGTCGATGGGGTTGGTGGCGACGTTGCCCAGGAAGTTCATGACGATCTTCCCGCGCACGTTGGCGGTCGGCTGCACCTCGACGCCGAGGTAGACCGACTGGGTGTGATCGAAGCGCGTCGCCGCGCGGACAGGGTCGTTGAGCCGAGTGCCGCCAGTGGTGAACGTCGAGAGCTCGAACACCGCGTCTGACAGGTGCACCATGTTCGCGAGCGCCTGCAGCGCGCTCGAGCCGCCGATGGCGCGGTCTGCGGCGGCCTCTCGTGCGGCAGCGCGAAGGTCGATCGCGTCCCAGTGCTGCTGAATGTGCGTCGCCGTCACGCCCTCCTGGAACGGGTCGAGCGAGAAGCCGCGCTGCAGCGCGAAGTACGCCGCGCGTGGGTGGAGCGGGATCACCTCGCCGGGGCCTGAAGGATCTTTCGCGACGATCCCCCACCACTCCTCGTTCATGTTGTTCTCGCCCTCGACGAAGTCCTCCTTGTAGCCACCGTTTGCCCACGAGGCGTTGGTGTCGTGCTGATCGAGCTGCGCGTCCTGCAGGTACTTCCACCAGCCGTCGGCCCACTGGAACGTGAAGCCGCCGATGGAGTTGCCGGCGAGGCCTTTGCCCGAGGTCTGCAGATCGATCTCGCGCCATTGATCGCGCAGCACGCTCGCCTGCGTCAGCTCGTCTTCGCGGGCCTCCTTCTGGTTCCACGCGTCGGCGCCGAACTCGGTGAAGACGAACGGCACGCCGAGCTTCTCACGCACCACCTGAAAGAGCGTGCCTGCGGAGCGCCCGCGATAGACGTTGGCGCCCATCACGTCGAGGCCTTTGCAGTACTTCGCGATCAGATCGATGAACTGCAGATCGCCGTTGGCCATCGCGATGGGGTGCGCCGTGTCCTTCTTCTTGATGTCGGCGATCACGTCGCCGAAGAGGCTGTAGAGCGCCTCGGCTCGCGCGTCCTGCTTCTGGGCGACGGGCAGGTTGGCGATGGCGGCGCTCTCCCACTCGAGGCCGTAGTTGTTCTCATTGCCGAGCAGCCACATCAACAGGCCGGGCGTGTTTTTGAAGCCGTCGACGAGGGCGCCGATCTCGGCCCGCAGGACCTCCCGCGTGCGCGGATCCGAGTAGTCGGTGATCGGGTGCCACACGTTGTCGATGGTCATGCCGTAGCGGCCGACCGTGTGGTTGAGCACGGTGTAGATGCCGTACGTCTCGTAGATATACCGGATCCACTTCGCGGGAATGCCCGAGTAGACGCGAATGACGTTCATGCGCCCGGCCTTGAGCAGGCTCATCTCGTGATCGAGGGCCGTCTTGATCTCGGCCTCGGGCCGCTCCCAGAGCGAGTAGTTGTAGTTCGTGCCGACGGGCGAATAGTCCCAGTTCACGCCGCGCAGCATCAGCGGCTTCCCGTCGACCTCGAGCCGCGAGCCGTTCTCGTCGTTGACGACCTGAATTCGTCGAGCCTCGTCTGCAGACGCCGAAGCGCCGAGCATCAGCGCGATCAGCAGCGTTCCCTTCATGTCGCCCTCCCCGGGAGGCGGTTGTCTCGCAGCACCTGGCTCAGCCAGCGGCCGCTGTCCTTGATGGTTCGTTTCTGGGTCGTGAAGTCGACGTGCACGAGGCCGAAGCGCATGCGGTAGCCGAACGCCCACTCGAAGTTGTCGAGCAGCGACCACGCGAAGTAGCCCTCGAGTGGAACGCCCGAGTCGATGGCGTCACAGCACGCGTTGAGGTGGCCCTCGAGGTACGCGCGCCGTGGCTCGTCGTGGACGGCTCCGTCGGGCCCGGGCTCCATGCCGTACGCCGCGCCGTTCTCGGTCACGAAGAGGCGCTTCGCGCCGTACTCCCGATGCACGCGCTGCAACGAGGCGGTCAGCCCTTGCGGGTAGACCTCCCAGCCCATGTCGGTGCGGCTCGACGCGAGCGGCTCGGGGATGAGGCGCGGGCGGTTCTCGCTCTCGGGAATTGCAGAGGAGCGGACGATCGCGCGCGAGTAGTAGTTGATGCCGAGGAAGTCGGTCGGCGTGGCGATCGTCTCGAGGTCGCCTTCCTGAACGAAGTCGAAGTTCGAGGAGTGCCCCGCGGCCGTGTACTCGTCCTTCTTGTCGGCCGGGTAGCCGCGCCCATGGAGCGGGTCGAGGTACCAGCGGTTGAACTCGCCATCGAACGCGCGCGCGGCGGTCTGATCGGCCTCGCTGTCCGACGCAGGCATCGATGGAGAGAGGATGACGACGATGCCGGCACGCGAGGCAGGCGAGTTGGCGTGAATGATCGGCACCGCGCGTCCGTGCGCGAGCAACACGTGGTGCGCAGCCCGGAGCCCGAGCTTCCAGTCCTTGAGGCCCGGCGCCTGAACGCCGTGCACGTAGCCGAGCACCGCGACGCACCACGGCTCGTTGATCGTCACCCAGTCCTTCACGCGATCGCCAAGCCGCCGGGTGACGACGTCGGTGTACTGCTCGAACGCGCTGACGATGTCGCGAGACGCCCAGCCGCCCTTGTCCTGGAGCACCTGCGGCAGATCCCAGTGGTAGAGCGTGAGCATCGGGCGCAGGCCCTTGCTGAGCAGGCCGTCGACGAGGCGATCGTAGAAGTCGAGGCCCTTCGGGTTCGTCGCGCCGGTGCCATCGGGGAGCACCCGCGGCCACGCGACCGAGAAGCGATACGCGTTGAGCCCGAGCTCGCGCATCAGCCCGAGATCTTCAGGCCAGCGGTGAAAGTGATCGCACGCGACGGCGCCGTCGGTGCCATCGGCGATCGCTCCCGGCTGGCGACAGTACCGATCCCAGATCGACTCGCCTCGGCCGTCTTCGGTCGTCGCGCCTTCGATCTGAAATGACGACGTCGCCGCGCCCCAGAGGAACGACGGCGGCAGGCTGCGGCCTTCAGACATGCGCGGTGTCCCGGTTGAAGCAGCGCACGCGCCGGCCTTCGGAGAGCTTCTCGAGCTTCGGCATGCTGTCCTTGCACTGGCTGGTCGACTCGGGGCACCGCGAACGGAACGGACAGCCGCCACCACCGGCAGGGCTGGGCAGCATCGGGTGCGTCTCTTTCACCACGCGTGGCACGCCGCGGGGCAGGGCGGCGAGGAGCGCCTGGGTGTACGGGTGCGAGGGTGAGGTGAGCAGCTGCTCCGACGGCCCGTCTTCGACGATTCGCCCGGCGAAGAGGACGATCACGCGATCGCACAGCAGGCGCGCGGTCGCGAGATCGTGCGTGATCAACAGGAGCGCGATGCGGCTGTCTTTCACCAGCCCCTGCAACACGCCCAGCACGCCCATGCGCACCGAGGCGTCGAGCATCGAGGTCGGCTCGTCGGCCATCAACACCTTCGGCTCCACCGCCAGCGCGCGGGCGATCGCGACGCGCTGACGCTGACCGCCAGAGAGCTCGGTCGGGTACGCGTCGAGGAAGTCGGCGGCGGGCTGCAGGCCAACCATGGTGAGCAGCTCGAGGGCGCGCGCTTCGAGCTGCTCCTTCGGCACGCGTCGATGTCGCAGCAGCGGGCGCTCGAGGTGATGACGAATGGGATGAATCGGGTTCAGCGAGGCGAACGGATCTTGAAAGATCATCTGCAGCTGAGACCGGTATGCCAACGAGGGCCCGCGCGGCTCGCGCTCCAGCATGTTCACGCCGTCGAGCTTGATCGCTCCTCCGTCGGGCTCCACGAGACGTGAGAGCAGCTTGGCGATGGTGCTCTTCCCGCTCCCGCTCTCGCCGACGAGGGCGACCGCTTCTCCAGCAGAGACGTCGAAAGACACGTCGTCGACCACCCGGCGCCCGCCGTAGTCCTTCATCAAGCCGCGAACCTGGAGGAGGGGCTGGGTCGGGTCGGTCATGGCGCGGCGCGGAGCTTTGTGCGGGACCCGAACAAAGGCAATCGCGGTTTTGGGGCGCGGCTGTGACGCGCCGCGGCGTTCGTGGCTGCCGTGAGCGACGGTCGACGCAGAGTGTCAGAGCGTGTGCAGAGCCGCTTCGCGGTGGTTGACGACGCCCCTGGGTCTCAATAGTTTGTTTGTGCGCAAAACAAAGTCTGCGTGTCCTCGGCCGACAGAGGACCTTTGCCTTCCGCCGTGACACCCCAGTTCACCAGTCCCTGAAAACGGAGCCGCGCATGACGCATCGCCAATCACCCCCTCGAAAGACGCCCCTCGCCCTCGTGGCACTCATCGCCGGAGCCATGGCTCTGGTTGGCTGTGATCCCAGCAGCGGCACGGACGCCGGCATGGGCGGAGGCACTGCAGGTGGACGCACGACTGGCGGCGGCAGCGCTGGTGGCGCGATGGCCGGTGGCTCGGCCGCTGGCGGCAGCGCGGCGGGTGGCTCGGCAGCCGGAGGTTCTGCCGCAGGCGGCAGCGCAGCAGGCGGTAGCGCGGGCGGCGGAATGGCCGACGCAGGCGCTCCTGATTGTGCGCACACGGTTCCGACGAGCATCGCCGGGTTCACGACGCTGACCTTCACCGGAGCGGGCACGACGCTCGCCGGCTTCGCAGGCGCGGACGACTCGCAGATCGTCGGCGACCCGGAGTGCGGTCCGGCCTCGGCGAACAGGGTGATGCAGGTCGGCCGCTCGCCGACCGCGATGGTGTTCGCTGGCACGACCGTCTCGACGCTCGCGGGCAGCCAGGTGCCGCGAATCAACTTCTCGGCGGGCAACACGCTGATGTCCGTTCGCGTGCGCTCCCCGGTCGCCGGCATCCGAGTCCGCCTGAAGGTCGAAGACGCGGCCGTCATGGCGAACTCCGTCGAGACCGAGGCCGTCACGACCGTGGCGAACGCATGGGAGACGCTGACCTTCGACTTCTCCCGGCAGGTGACCGGCACTCCCGCACTCAACTTCGCCTTCACCTACAACAGACTGATCATCTTCTTCGACTTCGGAACCGCCGGCTCGGCGGCGAACGCGCGTACATACTTCGCGGACGACATCGCGTTCGTGGGCGGAGGCATGACTCCTGACGCCGGTTCTGGTGGTGGCTCGGCGGGTGGCTCGGCTGCTGGCGGCTCAGCGGCTGGCGGCTCGGCGGCAGGCGGCTCGGCGGCAGGCGGCTCGGCGGCAGGCGGCTCGGCGGC
>JALHMW010000042.1 GCA_022843845.1 Archangium sp. | reverse complement strand
CCGAGACTTCTGCAGGTCACGCGGCATCACCTACGGCACCTACGCGAGCGCTCGACAGCGGCTCGTTGGCAAGATCCGCAAGTACCGCAGTCCCGCCGACTAATTCTCCGACGGCTCCTGAATGTGCTTCTTTTCAGACTCGATGAGGACTTCGGCCGCGCACGCATCGTCGGGAGCGCACTTCCTCAGCTAGAGTTCGGGGAATTCGTCCTGCCTCAGCGAGCTACCGACGATCGACGCACTGGCCTTCGCCGACCGCTCCACCGTCGAACGGCTCACAGACGCCTGCGTCGAGCGGAGCGCACCGCGGGCACGCCATCGGCACGCACCCGGCGTCGGTGTACTGCGCCTGCAGCACGTCGACCGGCGCCGCGTTGTTCGGGTCGATGTACGTGGGGCAGCCGCAGGTGACGACGTTGGGCCGCGTCGCGGTGCAGGGGTTCACGAGCGCGTTGAGCGGGCAGCGCTTCGCGGTCTCGACTGCGACGAGGTACGCGGACTCGAGCGGAGCACACACGTTCGCCGAGCCACCGCCTGCTCCACCCGCTGCGCTGCCACCGGCTGCGTTTCCGCCGGCTGCGTTGCCACCGGCTGCGTTGCCACCGGCTGCGTTGCCACCGGCTGCGTTTCCGCCAGCTGCGTTGCCACCGGCTGCGTTTCCGCCGGCTGCGTTGCCACCGGCTGCGTTGCCACCGGCTGCGTTGCCGCCAGCTGCGTTGCCACCGGCTGCGTTTCCGCCAGCTGCGTTGCCACCGGCTGCGTTGCCACCGGCTGCGTTGCCACCGGCTGCGTTTCCACCAGCGGCGTTTCCGCCGGCTGACGAGCTCCCGCCTGCCGAGCCACCGTCAATGCCGACGACCGGAGTCCCACAGGCAACACCCACGACCGCGATGACGACGACGAGCTGGCGCATGCCGACGGTGTACTTCATCTGCGCTTGCGCCGGAGCGCTCCGCCAGTTCCCAACGGCCCTCGACGGTTTCGCTCAGACCTTGTTCTCGGTGCCCTTCATCATCCGCTCGATGTTGCCGCGGTGCGTCCACACCATCGACATCAGCAGCACGATGGCCAGCGCCGGGTACTCGATGGGCTTGCCGAGGAAGAAGCTGACGACGATCGCGCACAGCCCACCGGCGAGGCTTCCCACGCTGCTCACCTTCGTCACCACCACGATCGCACCCCACACGACCGCGCCCACGAGCGCAGCCTGGGGCACGAGCACGATCAACACCCCCAGCGCCGTCGCGACGCCCTTCCCGCCCTGCCCTTTGAGCCACACCGGAAAAACGTGCCCGAGAAACGCTGCGTACCCGACCGCCACGTGAGAGAGCGGCCCATCAGGGAACACGTGCATCGCCAGCAACACGGGCCCGGTGCCCTTGAGCGCGTCGAGGAGCAGCACCAGCGCTCCGATCTTCTTCCCGGCCACCCGCGCGACGTTGGTGGCGCCGATGTTCCCGCTGCCATGCGCGCGCACGTCCTTCGAGGTGAACGCCCGCGTCACCAACACTCCAAACGGAATCGAGCCCGACAGGTACCCGAGGGCGATGAGCCCGATGACGGTCAGCGCCAGTGCAGCACCCGGTACGCGTAGATGACGAAGCCGTAGTTGGCGAGGAACAGCCCGATGGCCGCCCAGCGCACCCGCTTCCATTCCTTGTCGTTGAGCTGCAGGTCGGGGAGCGGGACGCCGAAGACGAGGTGAATCGCCGACGCCACCACCGCGAGCGCGAACACCAGCGCGGCGACGGTACCCAGCGGGTTGGCGTGAATGGCGCCGAGCACGTTGAAGTGCGCGATTCGGTCGGCGACCCGCGTGAGCCCACAGCCGGGGCACGGCACGCCCGTGGTGTCGCGAAAGGTGCAGCCCCAGAATGGAATGATGCGCGCGACCGGCACGTAGCGGGCGACGAGCAGACCGACGAGCCCGACGATGCCGAGCGCGTCGATGGTGCCCAGGGTGCGGTTCCGCGGTGGAAGGACGAGCTGCACGCGCGCGGCAAGGTACACGAGCACCACCGCGAAGTCAGAGGCTCGGTTGGCCAGACGGTCAGGAACTCAGAGCAGGTCGTGGAGCGACGCCGTGAAGCCGTTCCTTCCCGTGCTGCGCGCTGGCTCGGCAAGCAGCGCCGGAGGCTTCACGCCACCCGTCAGGTCGACGGGCATCCGCCGCGAGCCATCGAAGCCGTCGCGCGCGTGCGGGTTGAACTGAGGCGCAGCCGCCTGGAACGACGACGCGCCGCCCATCGCCGACATCGCCAGCGGCGCCCAGTTGGCCTTCGACGTCGCGCGCTCACCACGCAGCGAGTGCATCGCGCCCTGCAGGCTCTGCGGCAGCTGCTCGAACGAGTCCCGGTAGCGGCTGAGGTTGACGACCGGCGGCACCACGCGCTTGTCGAGCGCCGAGCGAAGACCGGGCTCTCCGGTCTTCTTGTTCGAATCGAGGCCAGAGAAGCTGATCAGCTCACGAGCCAGCGACCTCAAGACGTTCATGAATCCATTGTCGGTCTGTGTGGGCGCTCAGTTGCGGGGCAGTCCTTCCAGGCGCTTAGCCGCCCAGAATGCGCCGCGCGTCGACAGTCGACTGGAAAGGCTCATTGCCACCGGCCCACGGGAGTGACGACAGCGCGCGCCGCTGAGCGCTGGGGTTCGGCCTGGTGTCGCTGGGCAGCTCGCCGATCGCCTTCTTCAGGGCGCGGTAGGTCGAATCGCCGGTGCGGTCACCATCGGACAGGCGCTTCTTCAGCTCGCCCAGCAGCACGTCATCGTTCATCAGCAGCGGGTACTGCGACGCGTTTCCCGTCACCGCCTGCTGAACGACCGCCACCGAGTCGTTGCACACACCGGTGATGCCGTAGCCGTCGGCGTAGAGGTTGAGGCGCTTCGCCGCGTCCTCCACGACGTCGGTGAACGCGCCGGCCACGGTGATGGCCTTGAGCGCGTCTTTCCCACCGAGGCTCGGGCTCGACACGCCGCCGAGCCAGTCCGGGCTCGCGTGCACGTCGGGGAAGAAGCCGGTGCCGCTGACGCCCTGGAAGAAGCGCGTCGTCGCGTCGAGCTTCGGCCCCTGCGCGTTGGGCCCGGAGGTGATGCTGATGAGCATCTCGGAGTGCGCCGCAGGAACGACGGCCTCTTTGCCCGACGCGTCCTTGATGCCGGTCTTGATCATCAGCGGCGCGGCGACGTCGACGAGCTGCGGAGGGTTGCTGCCCGGCACGCCAGCCTTGAGGGCGGCGAAGTTGGCGACGCGCGAGTCGAAGCGCACCGAGACGTCGTAGCCGGCCTTCTGGAGCGCCCCGACGAAGTCCTCCGTGCGCGTGTACGACTTGCCGTTGAAGGCGACCTCGAACTTCGCGTCGGCCGCGGCGGTCGGGTTGCGCGCGAGGCGCTGGAACACCTCGGACATCACGCAGCTCTGCTTCACCTTCGCGTCTGTTGACGTGTTGGCGACGTCTCCGGTGAAGAGGCCGGGCGCGACCTCTTTCAACGTCGACGGCGGGCGGGGCCAGTCGACCGAGTCCATCGTCGCGAGGTCGAACTTCTGCGGCAGCATGTCCTTCCGCGGCTCGGGGTTCTTCACCTTGCCCGCGCGGTACGCCTGGTTCAGCGCGCCGACGCCGGCTGACATCTGCTCCGGAGTGACCTCGAGGGCCTTCGTCAGCGCGGCCGGGTTCGCCTTCACCGCCGCGATGACGGTCGGAGACAGCGCGATGCCCGTCTGCTGCTGGAACTGCTCGAGCAACTTCTGCGTCGCGGCGCCGCCCTGCGGAGAGTTGGCGAGGCCCTGCAGCACCTGCGGCAACGCGATGGTGGTCGGGTAGCGGCCGGGGACGAGATCGTACGAGCTCGACGTCGTTCCTCCGAGCGCCTGCGCGACGCGGCCGGTGACCGCACCCGTGAGGGCGCGAAACCCGTCGGTCGCTGGCCTCGGCGCCGGGCCCGTCGCAGGTCCCCACGCCTGAGGCGTCGTCGCAGGCGTCGTCGCCGGCGCCACGGGCCCGGTGGTGTTCGTCGTCGGCGTGGTGGGCGCGGTCGGCGTGGTGGTGGGGTTTCGGCTGATGGGGGCGGTCATCGGGACTCCAGTGGCACGAGGGTCAGAGATCGACCTCGTAGGGGAAACGGATGTGGAACTTCAAGAAGGCGAAGAAAGAAAGCCACACCGTGCGCTCGATGGGCTGCACGCAGAGGAAATTGCCGAGGCATTGGGGAACGTAGACCTGCGAGCCACCACCGATGCTCACCAACACCTTGCGCGAGACGTTCAGCATCAGCGACGTCTGCAGCTCGACGCCTGGCCTCAAGAAGTGCGTCGACGGAATGCCCGCGAGCTCGATGCCGCGCACGTTCGAGTAGATGTACAGGTACGTGAGCAGCAGGTTCGCGTCGAGGTTGAAGCGGCCGCGGCTCTGATTCCAGCTGCGCTCCGACTTCTGGCCCGTCGACACCAGCGTGAGGCCCAGCGGCTTCCACGTCAGGCCGAACAGGCCGACGCCGTTGAGCGCGTCGATGGAGGGCGAGATGTACACCGTCGAGGGGATGAAGATGGACGGGCCGATCTTCAGCTCGGTGATGCGATCGGCCTGGCCGCGGTACTTCGAGGGAATGCGGTCGCGGTTCTCGTTGATCCAGTCCTTGTCGATGATGGCGTGCAGGTTGAACGAGAGCGCGAAGTGCGGCACCGCGCCCCGGTTCTCGAGCAGCGGGCCGTAGAACCAGAACGCCTCAGGGCCGATGCCGAAGTCTGCCGGCACGGTGACTTTCGCGCCGAACGCGCTGGCTGAGAGGAGGAGGATGACGGCCAGGGCGACGCGGCGAAGCACGATGATCATCACACCCTCGAAGCGCCAACTGCGCAATGACGGCGCATGACGCACCGCGGGCTCGGGAAATTCGGGGCGTCGAGCGGCCGAGCGCGAGGGCATCGACGCCAACGCCACGGCCGGCCAGCGGGCATGTCCTTCAGCTTGGCGGTGAACGTCCGACTCGACTCAGACCGCGACCGAAGCAGTCGCGGCGACCACCGGAGCCGGCTTGACCGCGACGTCGAACCCGAACACCGCGCCCCCACCGTCACGCTGCCGCGCCCACACGGTGCCGCCATGTGCCTGCGCGATGCGCTTCACGAGGGCGAGCCCGAGGCCCAGGCCCTCTGAGGTGTGGTCGTCGGTCCTGCGCTGGAACTTCTGGAACAGCGCCGCTTCTCCGCCCTCTGGCAGCCCCGGCCCGCGATCGAGCACGTCGAACGAGACCTTGTCGTCACGAATGACGACCCGGAGCATCTCGACCCCACCGGCGTGCTTCTTCGCGTTGTCGAGCAGGTTGGCGATCGCGCGCTGGAGCAGCGTCGGGTCGCCCGTGAGCCGGTCGCCTTCTCCTTCGACCTGCGCGACGTCGATGGCCAGGCTGGCCCGTTCGGCGGCGCGCGTCACGACGTCACGCAGTGACAGCTCACGCATCGTCAAGACGCCGAAGTCGAGGCGCGAGCTGGCGAGCAACTGGCCGACGAGCGCGTCCATCTCCTCCACTTCGCGATCGAGGTCGTCGTACGTCTTGGTCGTCGGCCCGGTGTCGCGGGCGATCTCCGAGATGATGCGCATGCGCGCCAGCGGCGTGCGCAGCTCGTGCGACACCGCCGCGAGCAGCTCGCGCTGATCAGCCAGCTGCTTCTCGATTCTGGCGGCCATGTCGTTCACCGCGTCTGCGACGACGCCGAGCTCATCGGGCTCGTGACACGACGCGAGCTCCGAGCGCGCCGAGAGCTCTCCCGTGCCGATGCGCTTGACGACCTGCGTGAGGTTGTCGAGCGGCCGCGCGAGGCGACGCGCCACCTTGCCCGAGGCGAGCCACAGAATGCCGACCGCGATGGCGAGGCCGAGCCCGAAGCGCCACGCCTGCGGAGACATGCTGCGAGCACAGGCCCGGACCGTGCCGAGGCGAGTGCCGCTGCGGGCGACCGGAAACTCGAAGGCGCGATGTCCGCACAGCGGTCCGACGGCCAGCAGCGAGGCGCCATTGGGGTCGAGCAGCTCGAGGTTCATCTCCATCTGATCAGCCGACTGGTTCGCGAACGCCTCACGCGCGACGGGATCGTTCCAGTCACGAGCGAACTGATCGCCGACCCACACCAGCCCGCGGTCCATGCTGCGTTGCCACACGGGCTCCTGCAGCTTGCCGAGCACCATGAAGACGAACGACATGAGCACCATGGTGACGACGATGCCGCCGGCGAACCACGCGAAGATGCGTCGATGGAGCCTGGAGCGGACGAACCGGCCAATCGGCCCGAGCCCGCGTCGGTGACCCTGATGATGGTGCGCGTGGTCGGGCCTCATGACGTCGTCACTCTTTCGTCAGCACGTACCCAACGCCTCTGACCGTCTTGATCAACTTCGGCGGATCATCACCGAGCTTCTGGCGCAGGTGGCTGATGTGCACGTCGACGGTGCGCTCGCCGACCACCACGTCGGAGCGGCCGGCCTCTGACAACAGCGCGTCTCGCGGCACCACCCGGCCGGCCCGGCGAACCAGCGCGACGAGGATGTCGAACTCGATGCCGGTGAGCTCGGCGAGCTTGCCGGCCACCATCACCGAGCGCGCCGGGACGTCGACCGAGATGGTGCCGACCTGCAGCTGCTCGTTCACCACCTCGGGTCGCGAGCGGCGCAGCACCGCCCGCAGACGCGCCAACAGCTCGCGCGGAGAGAACGGCTTGCCCACGTAGTCATCGGCGCCGAGCTCGAGCCCGACGACGCGATCGGTCTCGTCACCGCGCGCCGTCAGCATGATGACCGGCAGGTTCGACTTCGCGCGAATGCGCTTGCAGACCTCGAGCCCATCCATGCCGGGCATCATCACGTCGAGGAGCACCGCGTCCCACGCGCCCTGCTCCAGCATCGCCAGGCCCCTGGGCCCGTCGGGAGCGTGCGCGAGCGTCACGCCGTTCTGACCCAGGTAGCTCTGGAGCAGCTCAGGCAGCCGCGCGTCGTCGTCGATGAGCAGGACTCGGGAGGACATGAGGGGTCGTCGCCTTCTTCTTGAAGTGGTGCGGGCGCATCGAGCATGCAGCACCCGATGCGCCCACGCCCGTTTTTCAGTCTCTCACTGCGGCGGCGCTGGCGACGCCGCGACGGCTGGCACCGCGACGGCCGGAACGACGATCGTCTGAGGCTGCGAAGGGGCCGCCTGGGCGCCCGGCATGATCACGAAGATCTGTGGCGCTGGCGCCGCTGCTGGAGCCGGCTGCTGCACCACGATCGTCTGTGGCACAGGCGCCGCCTGCTTCACCTCACTGCGTGCCTCATCGAAGCGGGACCCGAACCGCGAGTCCTGCCAGCGGGCGTCGTGCCAGCCACCGCGTGAATGGCACCCGCCACCCCCGTGTGCCGCGCGAGCGATCGCCGACCCGTACCCAGCCACCACGCCAAACGCCAGAAGTCCCATCAGTGCAAAACGCATGTGTCGTCTCCTTGGGTGAATTGAACAGTGAGTGCTTCAGACGCTGACGGCCTGGGGCCCCGAGCCGCGCCCGTGGTGCGAGAAGTGACCGCCGCCCCACCGGCCGTAACCGCCGTGGTGCATGCGTCCAGGCCCGAACTCGATGAGGTCGGCCAGCACCGCGCGCTGCTGCGGGTTGAGCGCCTCGTGAATGGCCTGCAGGCGCTCCTTGACGGTCTTCTTCAGCTCGTCGACGGTGGCCTGCTGCTTCTCGAACGCGGCGTTGATGGCCTCGTTGTCGAAGTGCTCACCGCGCATCGCCTTCGCGTACTCGCTGCGCGCGCGGAACATCTCTTCACGCGCCTGCCACATCACCCGCTGCGCTTCGTCGGCGGCCTGCAGCACCACCTTCTCCTGGCCGGGCGTGGTGTCGAGCCGCTCGAAGAGCCGGCGCATCATCCACCGCCCCCAGCCGCCGCCGTGCCTGCCGCGACGGCCCCAACGGGCCACCTTCACCAGACCAATGAGGCTCAGCGTTCCAACGATGAAGCCGAACATGTCGTACCGTCCCTTTCGTCGCGCGAACCGTCAGTGGCTCGTTGCGTTGATGGACAGTAGGAACCGACTGTGAAGCGTCAGAGGTGAGCGAGGTGAAGAAACATGAAGTGCTGCCGTCCATGTGGCCACGTCTCTCGCGCAGTCGCGCTCCCGAGTGCTTCCAGGTGGTTGTGATGCGTTTGCTGCTCCTCCTCGCCGTGTCGATCAGCAGCGTTGCCGCCGCGCAGGACTTCTCGGCCCCGCCGTTGGTGCAGGCCGACACGGTCGACCCGAGCCAGGGCCGCATCATTCCACCGCCCGTCATCACCAACGCGCCGCTCGACCCCACCACCCAGCTGCCCGCGTCTCAGCCGCTGCCGACGCAGGTGCCGGGCACGTTGCAGCCGCAAGCGCCACAGGCTCCGCAGCCGAACTATCAACTGCCGCAGAACGCGCAGACGCCCGAGAACGTGCAGCAGCCAGGCACGGTGCAGCGGGCCGAGCCGGTCGCGAACCCGCGCATCATGCGCATCGGCATGTCGGCGTTGTTGGGCGCAGGCATCGGCACCGCGACCGCCATCCTCGGAGGCTTCGTCGGCGGCGAGTACCTGCGGCCCGGCATCACCTCGATCGGCAACATCTGGACGGGCGGCGCGATCGGCTTCGCGATTGGAGCCCCCATCGGCGTGCTCGTCTCAGGCCTGCTCTTCCGCGGTGACGCGCCCTGGTACGCGCCGATTCTGGGAGACCTCCTCGGCGCCGCCGTGGGTGCTGCAGCTGTCGCCTTCGGTGGGCCCGATGCGCTCTCGGCGACCTTCGCGCTCCCGTTGCTGGGCTCGATCATCGGCTACGAGATCGGCTCGGTTGACGACGTCACGGTGGCGCCGACGGTGACGGTGATGCCCTCGGGCGGCGGAGCGATCGTCGGCGTGCAGGGGCGCTTCTAAGGACAGCTCCAGCGCTTCGCCGAGATGGGCGCTGCGAGGGCCTTCGACTCGTAGGTGACGTCGTCGACGCGTTTCCCAGCGAGGAAGTCCCTGACGCCGCGCGCCTCGAACACCGAACAGCTCAACGCGACCTCGCCCGCTTCCGCGAGCGACTGCAGCTTCGCGGCGAGGTTCACCGTCTGCCCGAAGTAGTCGATGCCCGCATTGAGCCGCACCGCGATGCAGGGGCCGGTGTTGATCGAGATGCGCAGCCGTGTCGCCGAGTCTGCGCGACCTTCGTGAAACGCGGCGTGAATGTCGGCGCTCGCCCGCAAGGCATCGAGCGGCTCGGTGAACGAGGCCATCACGGCGTCACCGATGGTCTTGACGACCGCGCCGCGGTGCCTCGCGACGATGGGAAACAGCTCGGAGAAGTGCCGCTTCACTTCCATGAAGGCGGCTGGGTCTCCGCGCTGCGCGTACATCGCCGTCGAGCCCACGATGTCGGTGAAGAGAATGGTCTGCTCTCCGACGGCGAGCTGCACGTCGGCGCCGAGGTACGCCTCGCTGAAGAGGTCGCGGTAGTCCTGCAGGTTGAAGAGCTGGGCCGGACGCAGCGCGTGGTCGCTCCAGCCGGCCGCTTCGAGGATGAAGCGCTTCGGCGCGTCGGTGTCGTTCTGCAAGACGAGCCTGGGCTGCGGGCCTGCCTGAAACGAAGGGTGCTCGGTGGCCCTCCACGTCAGCGGCTGGTGGGCCGCGGAAGGACTGGTGTCGAGCACGCCGTAGCGCGTGACGCCGTGCGTGCGCAGCCGCCATCGGCCCTCGGGGAGCGACAACGGCACCTCGAGCGTCGCGCCGGGCTTCACGTCTCGCTGCAGGCGAATGTGATCTTTCGTCGCCGGCTCGGCGCTGCAGAAGGTGCGGTGCGCCACCTCCCGAATCGCCGGGTGCACGTGAAAGGTGATCTCGACCGACTCGGGGGTGTTCGAGGCGAAGTCGAGCTCACACACGTCACAGCGGCCCTTCGCGCTCAGCGCCTCGAGCGTGTCGACACCCGACGTCGGCCCGCGACAGTGGGGACAGACCAGGTCCCAGCTGATCTCGAGCATGCCCTCGCGCGTGGCGTGCAAGGCGACCCGGAGCAGCATCTGCTCGTCGACCTGCCAGGCCCGCGCACGCTCCCGAATCTGAATGCGAAAGAGGTCGGCCTCATCGCCGGTGCGAACCCAGTCGACGAGGCGATCGACGACCGCGACGTCGAGCCCGGTCGTGACGAGCTTCTGACGAATCGCGGTCAGCCTCGCCTCAGCCTCGGGAGCGAGCGCCGCAGGCCCCGGCAACACGAAGACGGGCTTGAGCGCGCCGAGCTGCTCCGCCACCTCTTTGAAGACGCGGCGAAAGTCCTTCTCGAGCGCGGGGAAGCCGAGCGACAACACCATGCGGCCCACCAGCCCACGCGGAATCGAGCCGAAGTAGATGCTCACCCGCGTGAGGCGCTCGTCGAGTCGCTCGAGCTCGAAGACGCCGAAGACGACCTTCGAGAAGCCCTTCTCGTAGAGGCGCACCGACTCCATCCACTGGCCGGCCACCCAGTTCCACGGCACCTCGACCCACTCCTGCAGCACGCCGGCGGGTCTCGAGGTGCCCCAGCGTTGGCCGCCGCGCTCCTCGAACGTCATCTCGGCGACGCCGAGCGCCCGGTTCATGCGCGAGCTGTCGGCGATGAGCGGCCAGAGCGTCTCGACCGGGAGCGGCACCTCGAAGTGCCAGAGCCACTCGAGGCGCGGCGTCTGCGCGTGCTCCGCGGGCCAGGGGTGCCGCGAGAGAAGCTGATCGATGGAAGGAGGCGCGCCCATGGCGAGCTTCAGAGCGTAGCGGCCGCGGTCGCGACGTCGAGGGCCAAGACACGACTTTCGTGCAGGCCGCAGCGCCCGACGCTACGAGTCGGCACATGGCCGTTCCTGCGCAGCGCGTACGCCGCCTCACCGAACATCCGACGAAGCCCGACGGCCGCTGGGTGCTGTATTGGATGACGTCGTTTCGCCGCACGCGGTTCAACTTCGCGCTCGACCGCGCCATCGAGCACGCGAAGGCGCTGAAGAAGCCGCTCGTCGTCCTCGAGGCGCTGCGCGTCGGCTACCCGGACGCGAACGACCGGCTCCACACCTTCATCCTGCAGGGCATGGCCGAGAACGCGCGACGGTTTGCACAGACGCCCGTGCTCTACTTCCCGTACGTCGAAGAGACGAAGGGTGATGGCGCGGGGCTGCTCGAGGCGCTCGCCGCCGAGGCGTGCGTCGTCGTCGGCGATGACTGGCCCTGCTACTTCGTGCCGCACATGCAGGCCGCCGCGGCGAAGCGCCTCGACGTTCGGTTCGAGGTGGTCGACTCCAACGGGCTGTGGCCGATGCACGCGACCGACCGGGTCTTCACCACCGCGCACTCCTTCCGCGCGCACCTGCAGAAGACGCTCACGCCGCACCTGTTCGAGCTGCCGAACGACGCACCCCTCACCGGCCTCGAGCTGCCCCACGCGAAGCTGCCCTCGAGCCTCACCTCACGCTGGAGCCGCGCAGCGAAGGACCTGCTCGAGGCGAAGCCCGCTGCGATCGCTGCGCTGCCGATCGATCACTCCGTGCCACCAGGAAAGATGAAGGGCGGCTCGGCCGTCGGAGAGGCCCGGCTCTCGCTCTTCGTGTCGAAGAAGCTTGGCGATTACCCCGTCGCGAGAAACGAGCCTGAAGAAGACGGCACCAGCGCGCTGTCGCCCTGGCTGCACTTCGGGCACGTCTCGGCGCATCACGTCTTCGCCGAGGTCGCGCGCAAGGAGAAGTGGACGCCCGACGTGCTCGGCCGCTCCATCGGCGGCTCGAAGGAGGGCTGGTGGAAGATGTCGCCCGCGGCAGAGGCGTTCCTCGACGAGCTGATCACCTGGCGCGAGCTCGCGTTCAACATGGCGGCGCTGCGGCCCGACGACTACGGCACGCTCGAGACCTTGCCAGCGTTCGCAAAGGCCACGCACGCGAAGCACGCGAAGGATCCCCGACCGCATCTCTATTCTCTCGAGCAGCTCGAGCACAGCCAGACCCACGACGAGCTCTGGAACGCGACGCAGCGCCAGATGGTGCGCGACGGCTGGTTCCACAACTACCTGCGCATGCTCTGGGGGAAGAAGATCCTCGAGTGGTCGCCCTCGGCGAAAGACGCGCTCGAGCGCATGGAGCGCTTGATGAACAAGTACTCGCTCGACGGCCGCGACCCGTGCTCGTACTCCGGCTACCTCTGGGTGCTCGGCCGGTACGATCGGGCGTGGGGCCCTGAACGGCCGATCTTCGGCTCGGTTCGGTACATGAGCTCGACGAACACCGCGAAGAAGATCTCGGTGAAGCGGTACCTCGAGACCTACCGGGCCTGAGCCGCGCGTGCCCACATGGACCCACAGGAAATCCTGTCCAATCTGGCAAGTCTGCTGACAACTTCTCAGAAAGCGGAAGCCAGATTTGAGACGATGATCAAGCATGCGTGACTACCAGATTCGCCGCGGCGACACCCTCAGCCAGCTTGCAGCCCGGTTTGGCACCAGCGTCAGCGCGCTGGCGCGGCTCAACAACATCCGCAACCCGGACCTCATCATCGCGGGCGCGAACCTGCGAGTCCCTGACGGGTTCTCTGCTCCACGGCCTTCGGCACCTGGCTCGGTGCCATCGACTCAGCCGTCGGCTCCGTCGACCCGCCCGGACCGCACCGAGGACGTCGCGCCTGCGCAGGGCGACACCCGCGGCATCTCGGCCGAAGAGCTTCAGCGGATCATGCCGAGCCTCTCGCCGCAGCTCGCTCAGCGCTATCTGCCGTACCTCAACTCGGCGATGAACGAGGCTGGCATCACCACCCCGGCGCGGCGCGCGGCCTTCCTCGCCCAGCTGGGCCACGAATCAGGCGGCCTGCGCTACTTCGAAGAGATCGCCAGCGGCGCGGCGTACGAAGGCCGTCGCGATCTCGGCAACACCCAGCCCGGTGACGGGCGTCGCTTCAAGGGCCGCGGCCCCATCCAGTTGACGGGCCGGGCGAACTACCGCGCGGCTGGCCAGGCGCTCGGCATCGATCTCGAGCGCAACCCCGAGCGCGCTGCCGACCCCGACGTTGGCTTCCGCATCGCCGCCTGGTTCTGGCAGAGCCGCGGGCTCAACTCGCTCGCTGATCAGGGCAACTTCCGAGAGATCACCCGGCGCATCAACGGCGGGTACAATGGGTATGACGACCGCGTGCAGTATTGGAACCGTGCGCGGCAGGTTCTCTGACGGAGCAACGTGTGGCGGAGTCGATGGAGCTGATCGAAGAGGCCTGGCTCCGCAAGGAGTACCGTGAAGTCCACACCCGCGCGTCGGCCGAGGACTCCGTGATCGCTCTCGCATGGAAAGCGCTCGCCGACTGGAAGCTGGGACGACGCAGCCAGGCAGAGGTGCTCCTCCAGCAGGCCTTCGCGGCCATGCCCCCGAGCGAGAACACGACGCTTCAGCAGCGCACGCTCGTCTCCATGCTCCTCGAGTCGGAGCTGGCGTTCGCCGGAGAAGCCATCGCTGTCGCCGAGCTCATCGATCGGCTTGGCGTGGGTCTCCCGCTGGCGCTCCGGGTGCTCGCCGAAGATGCCGAGCGGCGCACCGGGAATCCCGTCGAAGGCTTCAAGCTGCTGACCCGCGCGAAGGCGATCGATCCAGCCGATCCAGAGACTGACTTCTCGATCGCGAGTCTTCACGCGAGAGGTGGACGTGCCGCGAAGGCGACCGCCGCGCTGAAGGACGCGCTGGCCCACGCCACCGATGGGCAGGACTATCGCGCCCTCGCGCGCGCCCACCCGGACTTCGCCGGGCTTCGCAGCGACCCGGCGTTTCTCGAGCTCGTCAACAGCTACCCCGAGGACCCGTCGCTCGCGGAGCTGGCCACGGCGCTCGATGCGTTCTCATGGGAGCGCGTGGTGAAGACGGCCCGCACGACCTGGAAGACCTCGGCTGATCCGATCTTCGTGCTGCGCGCCTGGGACGAGGCGCTGCAGGGACTGCTGAGCAGGTCGAGTGGAGAACCCGACGCTGAGCTGCTCGCCGACCTCGACGTCGTCGGTCAGGAGCTCTCGGCCCGCGACCCCGAGCGCACCGGCAGCGCGAACTGGGTGAAGTTCCGGCCCGTGCTCCAGTAACGGACCAGAACCGGCCACCACTCGCGTTCCGTCAAAAGCCTCGACGCCGGCGCCGAGCTGAGCGGTCCCTCGAGTCGTACGCGCCCGGGTCAAGACGACATGCCCGGAGACCACGCATGGGCCCCTTGACCGGCTGCTGATCGACTGTCACGCACCGCTGTCGCATTCTCCCGCGACGTCTTGCACCTGGAGTCTCTGATGGTCCGCGCTCTCTTCGCCGCCTCGCTCGTCTTCATCGCCGCCTGCGCCTCGCCTGAAGCGAGTGGGCTGCTGCTCGCGCCCGAAGGCACTGGTGCCTCGATCGTCTTCGACATCGAAGAGCGCCCCTTCCCGAACGTGCCGTTGCCCAACGACTTCGCCTCACGCTTCGACGCGGCGAGCCCGACGAAGAAGCGCCTCAACGCGAGCAAGGTCGCCAGCACCGCCTGGGAGCGCGCCATTCGTGACGAGCTCGCGCGGCTCGACGGCTGGGGCACCTACGCGCCGATGTCGCTGTCATTCACGAAGCAGCTCGACCTCGGCAACCTCGCGCGCCGGCACGTGGGCGACGACTACGACCAGAGCGACGACGCGCTCTACGTCATCGACATCACGCCGAACTCTCCCGAGTACTGCCAGGCCGTGCCGCTCGACGTCGGCAACGGCAACTTCCCCGCCGTCATCGAAGACCGCGACTACTTCCCGAACGACCCACGCGGCGACACCGGCAACCTGCTCTTCGAAGAGGTGGAAGAAGACCTGAACCGGAACAACGTGCTCGACCCCGGTGAGGACACCGACATGGACGGGGTTCTCGACCACCCGAACGTGCGCTTCGACGGCGATACCAACGTGATGCTGCACTACGAGCGCGAGACGAAGTCGCTGCTGTTCCGTCCGCTCATGCCGATGCGCGAGCGCACGACGTACGCCGTCGTCATCACCAAGCGGCTCGTCGACGAAGAAGGCCGGCCGGTTCGTTCACCCTTCCGGTACATCAACCACGCGTCACAGACCTCGGCCCTCGCGCCGCTGCCGGGCTGCCTGCCCCACCACGGCCTCGCGCTCGACGACCTCGCCTTCACGTGGACGTTCACGACCCAGAGCGTCTCGTCGTACTTCATCGCCATTCGTGACGGCCTTCGGGGCATCGGCCCGCTGTCACGCCTGGCCACGGAGTTCCCCCCGAAGCTCGTCGACCTCGACTCGGTGCGCGACGACCCGACGCGGCTGTTGAACGTGAAGATCGTTCCGGGCGACCAGCTGGTGAACGCGCTCTCGAGCCTGCTGCCTGGCCTGCTGGGCGCCGACGCCGACTCGCCGCAGATCCGCTCGCTCACCGACGGCTTCAAGGCCATCGACTTCTTCGTGACGGGGTCGTTCGACTCGCCGCAGTTCTTCGCGCGCAAAGACGCCGCCGGCGCGTTGCTGCCGCTGCACCAGCAGACCTGGAAGCTGAACCCCGAGACCGGCGCGATCGATCTACCCGAGGGGAAAGCGCGCTCCGAGAAGGTGACGTTCTGGCTGGCCGTGCCGAAGAACCGAAACGGGGCCGCGCCGCTCGCCATCGCGGGCCACGGCTACGGCAGCAACAAGCTCGAGGGGCTCTTCTACTCCGGCCTCTTCGCGCGGCAGGGCATCGCGTCGATCGCCATCGACTGCCCCAGCCACGGCATCGGCTTCGGAGATCTCGAGCTCCAGGCGGCCGAAGGGCTCTTCGCCTCGAAGGGCCTCACCGGGCTCTTCAGGGGTCTGCGTCGCGATCGCGCGTTTGACCAGACGGGTGACGGCGTCGACGACTCAGGCGCTGACTATTGGACGGCGTACGCGACGCACACGCGCGACATGGTTCGCCAGTCGACGGTCGATTACCTGCGGCTGGTGCAGGTGCTCGAGTCGTTCGACGGCACGACGCGCTGGGAGTGGGACGTCAACCGCGACGGAGAGAAGGACCTCGCTGGCGACTTCAACGGCGACGGCATCGTCGACGTCGGCGCGGCGTCGAAGCTCTCGATGGGTGGCGGCTCCCTCGGCGGCATCATGAGCGCGATGGTCGGAGGCACCGAGCCCCGCATCGGCGTCGTGGTGCCCATCTCGGCCGGTGCCGGCTTCGCGGAGATCGGCAAACGCGCGGCTCCGGGCGGCGTGAAGGAGGCGGTGTCGTTGCGCATGATGGGCCCGCTGCTCATCACCGAGAAGAACGCGCAGGGCGGCCTCGACCTCTGGGAATACGTGCCGGACGGCAACAAGCGCGGCCGCGTGAAGCTCGGCCCGGTGTCGGCGACGCTGAACGAAGGCGACACGGCGGTCGTCACCAACCTCACGACGAACGAGCACCGCTGCGCGCGCGTGCAGAAGAACGGAATGCTCCGCGCTGCAGTCTCGAGCGATGCCGGAAATCGACTGAAACTCGAGGTGTACGCCGGCGTGCTCGCGCCGAAACGGCCCGAGGGCTGCGCGATTCCCACCGACGCCACGCCGTACTGGAGCCTGTCGACCTTCGGGCAGGACTCGAAGTGGCAGGGGCGCGAGCTCGCGAAAGACTCACCGCTCCTCGCGCTGGGTGATGGCTTCGGGCTCAAGCGCGGGACTCCCGAGACGAGGCGGTTCATCGGCTTCGCGCAGACGCTGCTCGACCCGGCCGACCCGGTGAACTTCGCGCCGAACTACCAACGCCGCATTCTTCAGTACGGCACCGGCGAACGTGTGCGCACCCGCGCGCTGATCATGAACACCGTCGGAGACCCCGTCGTGCCGGTCGCCGCAGGAACAGCGCTCGCTCGTGCAGCGGGCTACCTCGACCTGACCTCACGCGACGCGCGGTATGGAAAGACGGTCAACCAGGTGCTCGTCGACTCGCACATCATCGAGGGCGTCTCGCGCACCAGCCCGTTCAAGAACTCGCGGGGCCAGAACGTGCTGATGGACATCGAGAACCTCTCGAGCACGGTGCCGGTCGACGACAAGTTCGACGTGCCTCGCCTCAACCCGCCGCTGCGCCACGTCTTCAAGAGCGAGATTGTCGGCGGCACCGTCGGCGTGCTGTACCCGATGCCGAACCCGACGGGCCGGCACGGCTTCGATCTGCCCGACCCGAAGAAGGCGTGGGACGACGGCACGTACCTGGTGAACATGCTCGCGCGGTACCTCTCGAGCGAAGGCACCCAGGTGTCGTTCGACGGCTGCCAACACACCTCGAGCTGCCCGTGGATCGCGCAGCCCATCTCGGGGCCGTGACGTGAGAGCGGTGCTCCAGCGGGTGAAAGAGGCGTCGGTCACCGTCGACGGGAAGGTGGTCGGCGCGATCGGTCCCGGGCTGCTCGTGTTGCTCGGCGTCGGCAAGGGCGACACCGAGGCTGACGTCGACTTCATGGTCGACAAGGTGCCGGGACTGCGGATCTTCGAAGACGCCGCGGGGAAGATGAACCTCTCGCTCGTCGATGGCTCGAAGGCGCTGCTCGCGGTGAGTCAGTTCACGCTGTTCGCCGATACGAAGAAGGGCCGTCGGCCGAGCTTCATCGACGCGATGCCGCCTGACGAAGCGAAGCGGTTGTATGCGTTGTTCTGTGAGCGGTGCCGGGCTGCGGGGCTCACGGTGGCTGAAGGTATCTTCGCCGCCGACATGAAGGTCGCGCTGATCAACGACGGCCCGGTGACCATCATCATGGACAGCCGCGCGGCCTGAGCGGCCCCGCACGACGTCGTGATGCAGTTCGCGATGATGTCGTGATTTGCGACACCATCATGCCGAGTCGGTGACGCCGCTCGGCAGCTCCGGCGAGCGGATGGCCGTGGCCGCGACGTTGCACTGCCGCCGTAGATGCGTTCCGCGATCCTCGCCCTCCTTGCTTCACTCGTTCCCTCCATCGCGCTCGCCAACAGCGGCAAGCTCAACCTGAACGCCGACCTCGGGGTGGGCGCGCCCTTCACGGGCCGGTATGGGACTGAGAGCAACCGGGACTACTCGGCCCAGGCGTACGGCCCGCACCTGTCGCTGGGGCTCGACTACCAGGTGTTCCGGCCACTCGCGATCGAGCTCATGGGTGAGGTCGGGCTCCAGGTCATTCCTCCCTACTTGTCCTATCGGAACCGCGAACAGCTTCCCGGAACGGTCCTGACGGGTGGGCTCGGCATCGGCCCCAGGCTGCGCTTCTTCGACGACGAGAAGGGCAACCTCTGGCTCTCGCTGCACCTCGGGTTCCGGGCGCTCGAGGGGGTGCAGTTCGCCGTCGACGCTGGCGCGGGTTACCAATTCGCGGTGACGCGCCGGTTCGGGCTCGGGCCGTTCCTCCGGGGCGAGGTCCTCGCGCCGTCCGCCACCTCGACGCGCGGCAGCACCTTCTTGATGGTGTTGGGCGTTGGTGCGTCGTTCGAGCTCCTGCCGTTCGAGGCCTCAGCACCGGGAGCTGTTGATGACGACGGCGACGGGCTCACCACCGAGTCCGAGCTCGAGCAGCACCACACCGACCCACGCAAACGCGACACCGACGGCGACGGCCTGCCTGACGGGCTCGAGGTCTCGACGGGAACCGACCCCTTGAAGGCCGACACCGACAGGGACGGGCTGGCAGATGGCGCCGAAGACCGCAACCGCAACGGCGAGGTCGACGCCGCAGAGACCGACCCGCGCGTCGCCGAGAAGAAGCCGGCGCTCGAGATGGACCTCACGCCTCCGCCGCCCCCGCCCGCCGTGGTGGCTGCGCCCGTCGCGCCCCCGGCTGACACCGATGGTGATGGCGTGGCCGACGAGTCCGACAACTGCCCGAAGGAGAAGGGGCCGGCCTCGAACCAGGGGTGCCCGGCCGTGAAGAAGCAGCTCGTCGTGATCACGAAGGACAAGCTCGAGATCCTCGACAAGGTCTACTTCGACGTGGGCAAAGCGACGATCCTGAAGAAGTCGTTCCCGCTGCTCGACCAGGTCGCCACGGTCCTCAATGGCCACCCCGAGCTCGTGCGGGTCCAGGTCGAGGGCCACACCGACAACCAGGGCAATGCGGACCGGAACCTGAAGCTCAGCCAGGACCGCGCGAGCGCGGTGGTGAAGTACCTGACCGACAAGAAGGTCGCGTCTTCGCGTCTCGAGCCGATCGGGTACGGGCCGAAGCGCCCTGCTGACAGCAACGACACCGCCGTCGGGCGCGAGAAGAACCGGCGCGTGGAGTTCAAGATCGTCGGGAAGTGAGGCGCGCGGTCGACGACGAACGCCACGCGGCCGAGCTCACCCCATGCTGCGGTACTGCTCGACCTGCGGAGTCTCCTTCAGCAAGTCTGCCGTGTGGACGCCCGCGCCGCCTGACTGCGACCGGCCGTTCGCGAGCGTGGAGACGATCGTGTCGGCGTAGAACATGCCCAGCGGCGTGAGCGCGACGGCCGAATCGTCGAGGGTGACGAGCCCCTCGCTCCGCGCTGCCTCGAGCACCGGGCCGAAGTCGTGGTGCAGCGAGCTCCCGAACGTTGCTTCGTAGCGAGCGAGCTGGACCCGGGTCGTCGCCAGAGACCGGGTCAGGAAGAAGAGCCGGAGGCCCGCCTCGTCGTAGCGATAGGCGAGATCCTCGCCCGACCAGGGCGCCGGCCCGAGGCTCTTGCGACGCAGCAGCTTGAGGCCCCGCTTCCGCGGCCAATCGACGAAGGTGGTGAGGCTCAACGGGCCGAAGCCGATCGCGTCGGTGCGATCGGGCGCGAAGCTCGCTGCCTCGTAGCGGAACCGTTTCGGTCCTGCCCTGACGTCGCTGCGCTCGAAGTTCGTCAGGGTCGACTGCTCGTAGCCGGCGCGCAGCAGCTTCTCGCGGAGGACCAGCCAATGCTCCGCCGCGCGGCGGGTGTCGGGCATGGCGTTGACGAGCGAGGCGTCTTTCGACCAGGGCGTTCCGAGGCCGTCGTACAGCACCAGGTGGTACAGGCAGATCTGCTCGAGCCCGGCCGACAGCGCGGTGTCGACGTCCTTCTGCATTTGCTCGAGCGTCTGGCCCGGCAGGTTGAAGAGCAGGTCCGCTGACGTGGTGATGTCGAGGTCGCGGCACTTCCGCACGAGCTTCTTCACCAGGGCCGCGTCACCGAACTTCTCGCGACCCATGAGCGTGAGGAAGCGCGCGTCGAAGGTCTGCACGCCCATGCTGATGCGCCGGTGCGCGACAGACTGCTTCGCGAGGCTCTTCAGGTGCGACGAGAACCAGCTCTCGAACAACGCCGGAGTGCCTTCGAGCGTGAGCTCAGCGTCCTCGAGCACGAACCGGCTTCGGAGCGCCGAGAGCAACCGCTCGAGCTCCTCAGGCGACGAGAGGTTGGCGGTGCCGCCGCCGAGATACGCCGCGTGCACGCGACGGCCACGGAGCGCCTCGTGCACGCCGACCGCTCCGATGTCGCGCGCGACGGCGTCGACCATGCGCAGCCGCTCCTGCTTGTTGGGGGAGTCGTGCGGGAACGTGCAGAAGCCACACGCCTCCCGACGGGGCACACACTGGGTGTGGGGAATGACGCCGATGATGAGATCGCGGCTGCGGTCGACGTTGAGCCACGGCGCTTCGGCGCGGCCCCCGCTGTCGACGATGGCGCGCAGCCACGGCTCGTCCTCGACCCATCGCGCGTCCGTCTGGGCGTTGAGCGCCTCAATCCGAGCGCGCCGTTGGGGAGGGTCAGCGTCACTGCTCTGGAGTGGTCGTGGTTTGCCTTCCTCGAGCTGCTTCACTGCCTCGTCGAAGCCCACGTCGACCGCGGCGCCGTCGAAGCTCCGAATCAGCCGCCCCAGGCCGTCCTCGAGGTCGGAATCGGAACGAACGGGCACGGCCTGGCTCATGGCCGGCACGGCTGGGAACCCCTGCAACAACCGGTGACGCTGTGGCCGCGCCATGCGCTCGAGCAGCTGATCGCGAAGCGACATTCGAGGAGTATGACTCAGGCGGGTGAGCACCGCGTGAGAGACTGCCCGCGATGCCTCCTCCAGAAGACCTGCTCACCATCGAAGACGTGGCAACCGACCGACGGCGCCGCCTCGCACTCGCGTCGGCGCTCGGAACGGTCGTCCTGGTGGCAGGGGCGGCGCTGTGGTTCCGGCCTGCGCTGTGGGTGATGGTGCTCGCGGCGATCGTGGTCACGGCCGCGCTCGTGCTCGCCAGCCGGACCGAGTTGCCGGGGAGAGGCCTCGCGCTGCTGCGCCTGCGCCGCATTCGCGAAGGCGGTCGAGTCGCGGTCGAGAAGCTCACTGCCGGTGACGTGGCTGGAGCACGAGACGCCTTCGTGGCGCTGCTCCCGCAGGCGCGCTCGCTTCAGGCGTTTCACGCGACCCACGTGCTCATGTACGGCGTCACCCGGTTCCTCGAAGGCGACACCGCCGAAGGTCTTCGCCTCGTCGAGCGCGCGCTGAAGTCGGGGTGGTTCGACCTGCCGAAGATGCGTGCCCTCGGAGAAGCGGCCGTGACCTGGAACGTGCTGATGCTGGTCACCGCGAAGCGGCTCGACGAGGCACAGGCGCTGCTCGCGACGCGCCGGGCGTTTGCCACAGCGCACGTCGTCGCAGCCGCGTCAGACGGTCGATTCGCCGAGGCCCTCTCTGTCTCGCAGACAGCGCTGGCCTCGTCCGAGCTCCCTCCGTCGGCCCGTCCCAGTGTCGCCATCGTCGGGCTGTTCGCCGCCCGCCACCTGAACGACACCCAGGCCATCACCGGGTTCGAGGCCGCCCTCGACGCAACACCGCCGGGCCCGCTGCTTCGAAAGAACCCTGCCCTCGCGCCCTTCCTGCCCGCTGCATTCCGATGACGCGCCGACGGATCACGCTTACACTCGATGACGTTCATGTCCGGCCAACCGATTCCACAACGCACCGTGCTGGGCGCGCGCGCCGCGAACCTCGAGCGCTTCGCCTCGCAGGAATACCACCTGGTGCTGATCAACACGCCCGACGCCGGCAAGAGCTACCCGCTCGGCGACGTGCTCCGCATCGGCAAGACGTCGGAGAACAACGACGTCGTGATCGAGCACCCGACGGTGAGCCGCAACCACCTCGTCGTGCGCCGCCAGGGTGAGCAGTTTCTCGTGCAAGACCTCGGCAGCACCAACGGCACCTTCATCGACGGCGCCCAGATTCGTGAGGCGTTCCTCCGCGCCGGCGCGCTCCTCGAGGTCGGCGACGTGCAGCTGCGGTTCCAGCCGCAGGTCAAAGCGCTCGAGGTGTCACCGACCGAGAACGATCGCCTCGGCGATCTCGTCGGCAAGTCGGTGCCGATGCGGCAGATCTTCGCGCTCATTCAGCGCATCGCGCCCACCGACTCGACCCTGCTGCTCATCGGAGAGACGGGCTCTGGCAAAGGCGCCGCCGCCCGCACCATTCACAAGCAGTCACCGCGCGCGACCGGCCCCTTCGTGGTGTTCGACTGCGCGGCCGTCTCCGAGAACCTCATCGAGAGCGAGCTGTTCGGTCACGAGAAGGGCGCGTTCACCGGCGCCGTCGCCCAGCGCGTCGGCTGCCTCGAGCGCTCCAACGCCGGCACGCTGTTCCTCGACGAGATCGACGACCTGCCGCTCGACCTGCAGCCCAAGCTGTTGCGGGCGCTGGAAGATCGCGAGTTCCGCCGGCTCGGTCAGTCGAGCGGCGCAGCCCAGAAGTTCGACACCCGCGTCATCGCCGCCTCGAAGAAAGACCTCTGGTCCGAGACGCAGGCCGGCCGCTTCCGCGAAGACCTCTACTTCCGCTTGTCCGTCTTCACGCTGACGCTCCCCAGCCTGCGAGACCGCAAAGAAGACATTCCCCTGCTCGTCGACGCGATGGCTGGCGGGCCCTTGTGGAACCGGCTCACCGACAAGCAGCACGAGATGTTCCAGGGGCACACCTGGCCTGGCAACGTGCGTGAGCTGCGCAACGCGGTCGAGCGCCTGCGCCACGTCGCCGACATCCCCGAGCTCGCGAGCGAGTCGTTCCTGCGCGAGTACAACGGGCCGTCGCAGCCGCAGGGCGAGACGCTGCCCGTCAACTACGCCTCGCCGTTCAAGGAGGCGAAGGACGAGCTGATTCGTGGCTTCGAGCGCGAGTACCTCACGCGGCTCATCGCGAAGACGCGCAACAACATCGCCAAGGCGGCGCGCGACGCAGGGCTCGATCGGAAGCACCTGTACTCGCTGCTCCACAAGTACGGCATGGTGCAGACCGAGTCCGAGTAGCCGTCAGCGCGACTTGCCGAGCCGGCGGTTGCGCAGCTGCAGGTACCGCTCACTCGCCGCGAAGCGCACCAGCTCGGTCACCTCGACCGGCAGCGCCTTCTTCAAGCGCAGCGACGCGATGGCCGGCGCGATGCCACCACACACCACCAGGCCCGCGCGGTTGACGCTGTGGCGCGCGCCCTCCATGAGCGCCGAGAGGTCGAGCGTCTTCACCACCTTCGGCCACAGCACTTTCAGCCGCTCGAGCGAGCGCGGCGGGAGCGCCTCACGAATCACCCGCGCCTCGGTGCTCGTCTGGCCTTTCAGCATCTGTCCCACGGCCTCGAGCCCGACACGGAGCTGCTCCCGTTTCAGGGTGCGCAAGGCCAGCAGCTCGCCGCTCAACGTGAAGAGCGCACGGCCCGCGTAGAAGCGCAGCTCGGCGTCGGCCACGGGCTTCTTCACCGCGGCGCGACTCACCACCAGGCGCGGCGGGCTCGTCTGGAGCGCCGAGAACGGCGGGCCGCCGTCGTCGCTCACGAAGACGTCGGGCGCGCGCATGCCCAGCAGCCGCACCGAGGCGAGCAACGCATCGGCAGCGGGCCGCGCGCCCTTGCCGCTCTCGAGTGAGAACTCCTCGGTCGTCGACGCGTCCTTCCCTTTTGCCGGGAAGAGGCGGCAGAGCGCCGGGCTCGAGAGCGTGACGAGCTCGGCGGCCTCGGTGCGGACCAGCGGGTGCCGAAGGCCGGCGCGATCGGCCGCCGACAAGATGAGCTTTGGCGTGCGCGGCGCGGCGTTCGGGTCTCCTTCGAGGGCGCGCGCGAGCTCGAGCATCAACGAGGAGCGGTTCGCGTCGTTCGCGGTGTCGAAGTGCTCCGCCAGCATGCGGTAGCCGTCGGGCTCGAGCGGGCTCGCGCGCACCCGCTCGAACAGGGCCTGCCGTTCCTCCGAGAGCTGCTTCGACGGCGAGGGCCCGAAGCTCGGCGGCACCGACTGGAGCGGATCGCCCAGCTCGACGACCGCCGGGAGCTCCTGCGTGCGACGCTCTTCGGACTCGGCCGGCGGGGCCTCGGTCTCATCGGACTCGGGCTCGTCGTCCTGGGCGTCGAAGGCCGGGGCGGCCTGCGCCCTGGCGCGCGGCGGTGAAGCACCGGGTTCTCGCTCGACGAACGAGATGGGGAGCGGCGCCGGCTTCGGCGCGGGCGCACGCGGCGGCACCGGCGTCTCGTCACCCGCTTCGACCTCTGCGCTGGCGACCTCCATCACCTCGTCGATGTCGTCGTCCGAGGCATAGTCGTCGGAAGGCGCCTCGCGGGTCTCGTCCTGGTTGGTGAACTCACGAACGATGGGGTCGAGCACGCGCTGCAGGCGAGGCGGCAGCGGCGGTGGCACGTAGGGACGCGACGACTCGGGCTCGCGGTCGGCGCCCAGCGCCTTCGCGAAGGCCTCGCTCTCGGTCTCGTCGGTCAACGTCTTCGACGACTCTGGCACCACTGGCGGCTTCGGCCGTGAGGCACGCGGGGGCGGGACGACGAGCGGCCCACCGGGGAGCTTCGCGGCGGCGTGCGCGGCGGGCGCCTGCTCTGCTCGGACGCGCTCGATGCGCTCCTCGTACTTCTCGGCGCGCTCTTCATCGCCCAGACGTTCTCGCGAGTGGCGAGCCAGGCGACGCCACAACGACACCCGCTGCGGGCCCTCGGGTGCAGACGTCGCCGCGTGCTCGAGCGCCCAGGCCGCTTCGTCGTCGAGCCGGCGAGCCTGCAAACGATCGACGAGCGACAGCCACGCCTGCAGGTGGCCCGGCTCGGCCTTCACCGCCTCGCGCAGCGCCGCGAGCGCCTCATCGAGGCGCCCCACCCGCTCGAGCACCGACACCAGATCGAGCCACGCTGGCCGCGCGCGCTCCCCACGGGGATCTTTCGCGAGCACCTGCTTGAGCACCTGCTCGAGCTTCACGTCATCGCGCAGCGCACGCGCGAGCACCCAGAGCCGCCCGAGGGCTTCTTCATCTTGCAGCGCCGACGCGAGCACCTCGGACCACGCCGCCAGCGCGAGCCGCGCGTCCTTCACCGCGTCAGCCACCTTCGCCAGCCGGCGGAAGAGCGCGCCACGCTCGGGGAGCCGACGGGACGCGGCCTGGAGGAGCTTCTCGAAGACCCGCGCGGGTCCCGAGTCACCACGCTCCACGCCCAGCTCGGCGAGCCCCGCAGCGGCGTCGAGTGAGCCGGGAGCGTGTTTCAGCGCCTCTTCGAGATCGGCGCGGGCCTTCGTGAGCTCACCGCGAGCCCTGGCCTCGTGCGCCCGCAAGATGAGCAGCCGCGCCTTCTCGACCGGGTCCGCCGCGCGCCCGACGCCGGCATCGAGCGCCTGCTTCACCGCAGCCGGGTCTTTGCGTTCGTCGAAGATGCGCACCTGCTCCGAGACGGCCTGGGTGTCTCCGGTGAGCTGCGACACCTCGGCCCACACCTTCGCGGCGCCGACGGCGTCGTCGAGCTCACTCTCGAGCAGCTCGGCGAGCTTCTCGAGCCACGGCGCGCGCTCGGCCCCACTGCGGCTGTCGGCCGTCTCACGGTAGAAGCGGGCGAGGTCTTTCCACGCGGCGCGCGCGACGTACCGCGACTCGAGCTTCGACAACGCCTGGTTCGACGCCGAGGGCGACGACGCGGCCGCGACGAGGAGCGCCTCACCCACCTGGCCCTGCGGCGCGACGTCGGCCTCGGCGACCGCGAGATCGGCGAGCGTCGTCGAGGGTGGAATGACGATCGACGCCGTCGCCTCTTCGCCCGACGAGGTCGACTCGGAGAGCTCTTCCACGACCCGCACCGTGGGCAGCTTCAGGCCCAGCTCACGAACGAACGATCGCGCTCGAGCGTCTCGGCCGACGCGGGCCGCCACGTCGAGCACCACCCGCGTCGCTTCGTCGATGGAGCGCGCCGGGGCGTCAGCGTGGACGAGCGCGCGCAGCCAGAGCATGCGCAAGAGAAAGACGCTGTGAGGGTCTTGTCCCTGCTCGGCATATTGGGCGGCCTGGCCGTAGCGGAGCGCCGCGCGCGCGTGTTCCTGCAGTCGCTCGCCCCACAGCCGCGCCCGTCGAAGCGCCACCCTCGAGGCCGCGCGGAAGTAGCGCCGCCGCAAGAGGAGCTTCGTCTCTTTGTCGCGTGACGCGTCGAGCTCGTCCCAGCGCTCGAACTTGTCGAGCAGCGCGTTGAGCACCATGCGCGAGCGGCGGTCTTCGGGCGCCTCGGCCAGCAGCACGGTGAGCGTCTCGATCGCGGGCAGCTCCTGCCCGGTGCGCCGCTGCAGCCTCGCGAGCGCGCGCAGCACGCCGACTCTTTCGCGGCCTTCGGCCTCGTCGAGCCCCTGGGTGACGACCGTGAGAATCGGGCCCATCTTCCCCGTCGCCAGCGCCATCGTCGTCAGCGCCTGCGCCGTGCGGGCCGTCATCGGCCGCTCGCGCGCGAACCGGATGAGCTCTGCGGCAGCCTTGTCCGGCTGGCCCGATCGAAGCAGCCGACGCGAGATGCTCCGGTAGGTCACCTCGGGCGACACCGGCCCGCTCTCGATCGCGTCGAGGCGCACGGTGTCGTGACGAATCGGCTCGAGCCGCTGGTCGTCGGCAGACCCAGCGGCGGGGCCACGCGGAGGTGAAGCGCCAGGAGGCATGAAGGGAGCCGACTGTAGCCAATGCCACGCAGACGGGAACCGTCGTCACGTGCGTTGACGGCCGCCCCGGCTTCGCCCATGCAAGGCGCCATGGCTCCGCGGGTGAGCGTCGTCCTACCGGCCCGTGACGCGGGCACCACCCTCGACGCCGCCATCGAGAGCCTCACCCGCCAGACGTTCGACGACTTCGAGCTGCTCGCCATCGATGACGGCAGCGCTGATGACACGAAGCAGAAGCTCGATGGCTGGGCCAGGCGCGATGCTCGGGTGCGGGTGCTCCAGACCGGCGGCGTCGGTCTGGTGGGCGCGTTGAGGCTGGGGCTCGACGCGGCGCAGGGAGCGCTGCTTGCCCGCATGGACGCCGATGACGTCAGCCTCCCGGAGCGTTTCGCCAGGAGCGTCGCGAGGCTGGACGCCGAGCCGCAGCTCGCGGGCGTGGGAACGGGCGTGGAGATCGTTCGACAGGACCGGCCCGCGTCACCCGCGCTCGTCGGGTACGGCCGCTGGCTCTCGTCGTTGACCACCCCGGAGCGGCTCTTCGCCGATCGCCTCATCGAGTCTCCCCTCTGCCATCCCTCGGTGATGCTGCGGCGCGACGCGGTGGTTCGGGCTGGCGGGTGGCGCGACGGCGACTTCCCCGAAGACTGGGATTTGTGGCTGCGTTTGCTCGACGCGGGCGAGCGGCTGGTCTGCCTGCCCGAGGTGCTCCACCAGTGGACCGATCACGACCGACGGCTCACCAGGACCGACCAGCGCTACCAACGAGACCGGCACACCCTGCTCCGCGCGCGGGCGTTGCGAGAGCGCCTCGTCGGTCGACCGCTCGCCATCTGGGGCGCGGGCGAACGGGGCATCGCGCTGTGCCGGGCGCTGCAGTCACTCGGCGTCACGGTCGATCGGTTCGTCGAGGTGAACCCGCGCAAGGTGGGCCAGCGCATTCACGGGGCACGCGTCGTCTTCCCTGACGATCTCGGAGCGCCTTCGGACGAGCACGTCATCGCGTCGGTGGGAGCGCAGGGGGCCCGGGCTGAGATACGCGCCTGGCTCGATTCACGCGGGTTCGTCGAGGGCGTGCACTTCACCTGCGCGGCGTGAGCCTGACGGAGCGCGTCAACGAAATCCGTTAGCCCTCGAGAGACCACGTCCTAACCCGGATGATTCATCAGAGCCCGTCTGACGTGGTTCTGGTCTGATCCGTGAGCACGACTCGCATCGGGCCTCGCGTGTGGCCGAGTTTGCTGAGGCGGGCACATCTGCAAG
>JALHMW010000041.1 GCA_022843845.1 Archangium sp. | reverse complement strand
CTGTCGCCCTCGCCCGAGTAGAGCTTCGCGAGGTCGTGCTGCGGGAGCGCCTGGAAGGCCTTCTGCTGTTCGGCCGAGAGCTGGTGCTCCGGGAGGATCGAGTACGTGGTCTTCGGGTCAAAATCCGTCCGCCCAGTTCGAGCTGTTAACTCGCCGGTCGGGTCCCTCCATCTGTACTTTCGAGACAAAGCGCTCGCAGGTTGGGGCCGGGGACATCGATATCGATGGCCGCATCGGTGCCGAGTCCGGCTCAGCGCCCCAAGGAGCGAAGGAGCTCGTTCACGGCCCCCGCCTTGTCGGCTCGGAACGCCGCGTCACCCGAGCGGCCGAGGAACTCTGCTGCCCGCATCGGTCCAGGACGGTCGGCCGTGGAGAAGTCCTCCTTGAGGATCACGAGGGCGTCGTTGGCTGGCTCGTTGTCGAGGAGCGGACGGAGCACGTTCGCGACGTCGGAAACGTAGGTCGTGCCGAAATTCTCGAGGACGTAGAGCAGGTCGTAGGCGTCCTTGGGCTCGCCTCTCCCGCGAAACGCAAGCGCCTTCAGCACGAGGAAGGCGCCGGGACCGCAGACCCAGAGAGCTCGTGGCCTCCTCGCCGCGAAGGGTCTTGCCGGTGAGCATGATGCGCTGCCGGTCGCGGAACGCCAGGGGCAGACCGGCTGCGAGCACGGCCGACAGGCTACTTTGGCGTTGCTGGCTGGGGCGCCACCAGATGGCGCCATGAGGAAATCGACGGTGACGCGCTCGTCACGGTGCTTCCAGCGGTGGTTCGCAGGCTTCCCGGCTTCGTTCTGGTCGGGCTCGAAGTTCGCGCTGTGGAGATGCGCGACGAGTTCGACGTATCGGGCTTCCTCGAGCAGGGCGAGGCTGAGCCCAAGGTCGAGGTCCTGGGTGCCAACGTGCGGCTCGCGCTTCTCGTCTGGCGGGATGAGGAGGGTCGGAACGAGTCCTCCGACCACGACGAGGTCCTCGAGGAAACTCCCGAGGTAGGTCGCGAGCGTGAGACATGCGCTGCGCACGAGCGCCACGTCCCTGGGCGTGTAGTGCACGGCGGTCGGCGGCTTACGAGGCGCCATTGCCGACTCCGAGGAGGACAGGGTTTTGCTTCAGGTGGTCGGCCGCCTCGGTGGCGCGCTCCGGCTGGTCTTTGAGGTCGACGTACACCTGGACCGGATGAGCGCAGGGGACGCCGTCGACCACGCGAGCGCCGTCGAACACGCCGTCATCGGCTGGAAGCACCAGCCAGAGGTTCGCGCCGTTTTGCTCCTCTCTGAAGTGGAGTTGCTCGAGCTGGGCGGGGCTCGGCCACTCGCGGAGGTAGAGCGACACGAGCCGGAACATCGCGAAGCGGTCGTAGAGCCAGGCGGCCCCGAGGCCCGTCGCTGCGTGTTCGAGGTGCGCGTCCGCCAGACGGCGTGATGCGAGGGTGAGCAGCTCCTCTCCTGAGCGCGCGGCGACGTGCCCGCGGAGGACGCGGTGCTTCGAGAAGTCAGCGGCATCCCGCCAGGCATCGAGGAGGCCGAGAGGTTCGGCGACACGAAGTCGCTTGCCCTCCTTTCGGAGGAATTCCTCGGCGACGAGGCGAGAGACGATGCGGCTGACGTGCCCCTCGTTCAACCCAGATTCCTTCGCGCACTCGCGGACCGTCCATTCGCGTCCAGGGTGCTGGAGGAGAAGGCGGGTGAGCCGCGAACTCCTCCGCTCGAAGACCGATGCAGGGCGCCCAGGTCGCGCGAAGCGGTTGGGCTGCCCCTCGATGCGAATCTGGAGTCCTGGCGCCCGAATGCTCGCGTTCCCGGCGAGGTCGACCCAGTTGATACCGTGTGCCTGAGAGAGGTCGCGTCCCGAGCGGCTCATGGAGGGGACGACCATCACCGGAATCTCCTGTCTCCGTGCTGCCGAGCTGACCCGCTGCCAGTGAGTGAGAAGGGCCGGCGTCGAGCCTGCGAGGACGTCGAAGATGAACGACTTCCCCCCGACCTTCGCGCTCAAGTCGTAGGCTTCGTGGGTCGCCCGGGCGACGCGCGCCTCCTTCGAGTCGAGGTCGAAGAGCGCAGCGAGAACCTGCGGGAGCCGGCTCCGCGCGAGCGCTTCGAGGTCATTCCGGGGAGCCATGCTTGCTTAAATAGGCATGCTTGCGCGATGACGCAAGAGCATGAGTTCGGGCATCGAATCCGACTTGTCTTAATGGCAGCACTTGCTCGCGCGCACAAGATGGACTGTTCAGGCAAAGCGACGAGGCTGCGTTCCGGCCTCAGAGCCCCAAAGATAAACCAGAGGCGCATGTTCGAGATAGTTCTCATGCGGCGTTGCGAGAAGATAAACCCAAAGTTAAGTTTCGGGCGTGAGCGGGCCGAGCTGGGATGCACTCTTCGAGGTGGCGAGCGCCCAGGCGGGGTTCTTCTCGACGCGCCAGGCGGCGGAGGCCGGCTACTCGCCGCAGCTCCTGCAGAAGCACCTCAAGGCCGGTCGGGTCGCGCACGAGCGCCGGGGTGTCTACCGCCTCGTTCACTTCCCACACGTCGAACACGAGGAGCTCGCCTCCGTCTGGCTCTGGTCGGACCGCGCTGGCGTCTTCTCGCACCAGACGGCCCTCGCGCTCCAGGGCCTGTCCGATGTGCTCCCGGCGCGCGCCCACCTCACACTCCCTGCTGCCTGGAAGCGCCGGCGACTGACGGTGCCCGATGATGTGCTCCTTCACTACGCCGACCTGACTGACGACGCCCGCTCGTGGTTCGGCCCCGTCCCCGTCACCACGCCTGCGCGCGCGCTCAATGAGTGCGCAGACGCCGGACTCGCACCAGACCTCCTGCGTCAGGCTGCAGAGCAGGCGCTCGTACGGGGCCTTGTCACGCGCGCCGAGCTCCCCGAGGTCGCCCGGGTGCTCGAGCCCTTCGGAGGAATTCCACGTGTCCCCTCGGACGTACTCATCACCCGAGGCGTTTCGCAAAGCCCTCGAGGACCGGCTTCGCAAGCTGGCTCCGGGCCCACGCCTCAGTCGCCAACGCCAGCTCCTCGTCTTTGACCGCTTCCTGGCCCGCGTCGACCGGGTCCTCGGAGAAGCGGCCACGCTGAAGGGCGGCCTCGTGCTCGAGCTCCGACTCGACCGCGCACGAACGACGAAGGACGTCGACCTGCGAATGATGGGGGCGCCAGACAATCTCCTGGCTCGACTCCAGGAAGCCGGGCGCACCCAGCTGGGCGACCTCATGTCCTTCGAAGTCGCGCCCGATGCAGAGCGCCCGGAGATTCAGAATGAGGGCATGCCCTATGACGGGTACCGCTTTCGCGCCGAGTGCACCATCGGCGGCAAGCTCTTCGGTCAGCGCTTCGGCGTCGATGTCGCCTTCGGAGACCCGATGGTCGGCGCCACCGAGCTCGTCACCGGAGAAGACCTCCTCGACTTCATCGGCGTTTCGCCGCCAACGGTTCGCCTCTACCCGGTCGAGACGCACCTCGCCGAAAAGCTCCACGCGTACACGATGCCGCGGCAGCGCCCGAACACCCGGGTGAAGGACCTGCCGGACCTCGCGCTGCTCGCCACGACGAAGCCCATCGAGGCCCGCGTGCTCCGCGAGGCCATCGCCACCACGTTCGCGCACCGGAACACGCACGCGATTCCCACGGCGCTGCAAGCCCCTCCGGACGCGTGGAGCCCGGTGTACGAGGCGCTCGCCCGCGAAGATGAGCTCGCCTGGAAGACCATCGGCGACGTGGTGTCCGCGGCACGAGCCTTTCTGAACCCGGTACTCGGCGCTGACGCCGATGTGGTCTGGGACCCAGTCTCATGGGCGTGGAGGGCGCGCGAGTAATGTCCACGCACGCCGAGCCATGAAGAACCTCGCGAAGGCCACTCAATCGGCTGACAGCGAAGCAGGGGAGTCCTTCAACGCGGCTCCAAGGTTCGTTATGCTTTTGTTCGAACATTCGTATAACGGAGTCCAGTCATGATTAAGAAGCTCTCTGCCGTGGGAAACAGTCTCGGGCTCATCATCGAGCGCCCCATCCTCGAGCTGCTCGACATCACCAAGGACACGTCGCTCGAGGTGAAGACCGACGGTGAGTCGCTCATCATCCGCCCGGTACGGCTCAGCAAGAAGGAGCGCGTTCGCGAATCGGGCAAGCGAATGATGGCGACCCACGCCGAGACGCTGAGGAAGCTCGCGAAGTGAACGTCGACGACATCGTCTTCCTCGACGTCGATGACATCATCGAGCTGCACGCGAGCCAGCTCGAGCTCTTCGGCGGTGGGGCGGGTCTGCGAGACCAGGGACTCCTGGAGTCGGCGGTCGCACAGCCACCCGACTGAAGCGCTCTACGAGTTGACGATGGGCGTGGCTGAAGGGCGCATCAACAAGGCGGCCGTCGCGGCGGAGCTCGAACGAATCGCAAAGTCCAGGGGCAGCTGAGCGCGACCGTCTCGAGAACGACTGGATGACGTTGGCCACCAGAGGTGTGGTCCCAGCAGCCGCGAAGTTCCGGCTTTGGAGACGACGTGCCTCAGATACCCTTCGCGTCCGCCTGGCCTCCCGAACTCCCACGCCCCGCGTCGTTCGCTGCGCCATCTACACGCGGCAATCCGTGGCGCGCCCGGGCGTCGACGCTGCGGTCACCTCGTGCGAGCTGCAGGCCGAGCGGTGCCGAGCCTTCATCGAGCAACGGAGCGCGGCCGGGTGGCACTTCGTGCAGCGCTTCGACGACGAGGGTGAGAGCGGGGCGACGCTCGGGCGCGACGGCCTCATCGACCTCATGCTCGCCGCCGAGAACGGGGACATCGACCAGGTGGTGGTGCACCGGGTCGACCGGCTCTCCCGCAATCTCGGCGCCTTCGTCCACCTGCTCGACTACTTCACGCAGCTCAACGTCGGCATCTCCTTCGTCGACGGGGCGCTCGCGTCTGGCGGTGGCGCTCTCGACAGGCTCCAACTCAGCATGCTCTCCACGTTCGCCGAGTTTGAGCACTCGATGATTTCCGAGCGACTGCGAGACGCGCACGCTGCACGGCGAGCTCAGGGCCTCCGCTCGGCGGGCCGGTTGCCCTTCGGCTACGCCTCGTCAGCCGAGACGAAGCAGCTGGTGCCCCACCCGGAACAAGCCGCCTTCGTGAGGTCGTGCTTCACGCGCGCGGCAGCCGGAACACTTCCCGCTGAGATTGCAGCCGAAGGGAAGCGGCGGGGCGGGGCGCTCGCCCGATGGTCTGCCCGCGCCGTGACGCGGATGCTCCGGAACCCCGTGTACATGGGCCGGCACCCAGATGGCGCTCCGAGCGACCACGAGCCACTCGTCCCTGCAGACCTCTTCGAACGCGCGGGAGCAGCCATCGCCGGACGCCGAACGGCGCGCGCTCGGGTGGAGCGCCTCTCGACGGAGGAGGACCCGTTCATCCTTCGCAAGACGCTCAAGTGCGCGCGTTGCGAGAGGGCGATGATTCCTGCCGCGAACGTGCCGATGCGCGCCCTCAAAGCAGCGACGCCGCGCTACTACCGCTGCCGAACCCTCGGCTGTGACGGCGAGCCTCTCAACGCGGCCGACGTGGAGCAGCGCTTCAGCGTCTTGCTCGCCCAGCTGCCGGAGACCTTCACCGAGGCGCAGCGAGAAGAGGGCGTCATTCGCTCCTCGCTGTGGGCCTACCTCACCCCGCTCAACCGCCGCCGCAGCGCCTCGCTGCTGTTCTCCTTCCTGGCCTGGGACGTCGCCGCCGGCCACTTCATCACCGCGCCCTCCGACTTCGACTGGTCGTCCAAGCTGGGTGTCGCGCTCTCGATGCGCCACCTGCTCTCGGAGTTGACGCGCCCGCCCGTTGTGCCGCGGACGCCGCGTCCCCGCGCGCCGCGGCGACCGAGAAGCCCGCCGAGCGAAGCACAACCACTCGAACCTCGCGTGCGGGCGTTGATTGAGTGGCTCGAGCGCTTGCGCGTGACGACTGACGAGTAGGTCCGTTGAGCTCCCAGCGCTCGCGCTCGTAGGCGCGCTTGAACCCATCGTCCTGCATCTGGGTAGCGAAGCACTTGTCGAAGCCGGTCTTACGACGTCGATGCATGGTGCCTCCCGAGAGCGTAGGGCTGACGTTCCGGTTGGGCGCAACCGACGGGCTCTGATTTGGACAGTACCGCTGTCCGAATCTCGAATGAGTCGAACGGCGTCGCCTCACGAGCTCGAGCCCGGCTCCTCGTCGTCCCGCGCACGGCCCCGCCAGGCCCCTGAGCGCTCGAGGGCCGCCAACAGTCCGACCAGCTCCTCCAGCGTCGCGCCGACTCCCGGCTGGGGGAAATTCCTGCTGACAACTTCCTTCGAGAGCAGCATCGCGAGGTAGCGCAAGCGAGGGCGCGCTTCGTGCGCGAAGGCTCGGTAGTCAGGGTGACCGGTATTCACCTGCCACCGTTCCTCGATGAGCCGCGAGCGCCAGGGCTGCAAGGGCTCGTTGACCTCCTCAGGCTGAGGAATGCCAGCGTCAGCGCGCCGGTGATGTTCGCTCACGACGCGAACGGGCACGATGAACACCCGCTCGCGTTCCCCCTGACGCGCCAGTACCTCCACTGACTCCGTGGCTGACGCGCTCAGCGCCTCGATGGTCGCGAGGTTCCCACCCGCAGACAGCGACAGCGCGCTCGACGCCTTCCACTCGAAGGAGACTCCCTCACGAATCGCTCGCCCGTGTTCGTCCGCAGCGATGGCGTGGAGCTGCTTCCTCTCCTGCACCGCCAGCTCGAGCTTCGACGGGCGTACGGTGACGGCGAACAGCGGGCCGGGAGGGAAGAGCTCTGGCTGCTCGACCAAGTCCTCTTCGGCGTCGGCCGGTGGTGCAGGCTCTGAAGGTGGCGAAACGGCGCTCCCCGACGGCGGAGCGTCATCGACCGTGCCGCTGCGCCTGGCGACGGGGAACCACTCCAGGTGCGGCACGAAGTTGGTGACGCGCGTGAAGAGCCGCGCGAGCTGGCGATGCATGTCGTCAGACAGCGAGGCGGCCTCTGCATTGCTGCGCTCGTCGAGGCGGGTGACGACGAGGGGCTCGATGGCGATGAGCGCGTCGACCAGCGCAGAGGCCGCCGCGTTCGGCACGATTCCACGGCGCGAGCCCGGCGCGACCTCGAGGTGAGGGAAGTCGACGACGCCCACGAGCCGCTCGTCGGTCCAGGGTGCGTGCGCCAATTCCGGAAGACTCGCGAGGTCGTCGAGCACCACCGCACCAGCACAGCCGAGCCTGACGCGGCCGGCGTCGGGCCCTGCGTCTCCGGCGAAGTGCAGTGTTACCTCGATGGGGAACTTGAAGTCGGGCAGACGAATCGGTTCGAACCCGGGCAGGCGCTCGCCAGCGAGGTGGCTGGGCTTGATGACGACGAGCTTGTCGGCCGCGCCGCGTGCGATTCGGTCAATGAGCCGAAGCTCGGTTCCGTGGCGAACGAGCTGCCCGCGGAGCTCGACCGAGAGGTACGTCGCCAGCCGCCCACCCACCGTCGGAGCGAGCGCCGCGCGGTGAAGGCGACGCACCTGCACCTCGGTCCACGTGGCGGGGCGCCCGATGACGTCGGGCATGCGGGTGATGGTGTAGCGGGGTGAGTCCTCGAACAGCGTCAGCCCCCAGACCTCGGACGCACCGACACAGCTCAGGATTCGGAGCTCGTGTCCGACGGCCCAGAAGCCGAGCAGGCCGATGCCGTACTGCCCGAGCATCGCCTGGCGCATGCGCTCGTCGAACGACATCTGCCGCTTGCGGGAGTGCCCGATGTTGGTGGCGATGGTGGTGAGGGCGTCCTTGCGCGGCAACTCGGGCAGCACGCCGAGCCCGTCGTCGAGGATGGACAACACCGTCTCGCCGCCGTCGCGGTAGCGCTCGATGGTGATGTGCGCTGCCTGCTCGTCGAGCGCGTTCTGCACGAGCTCCGCGACGGCCTTGCGCGGGTCCGACTGGCTTCGGGCGAGGTGACGAATCAGCTCGAAGGGGTCGTGGACGCCGATGTTCCCCACGGCCGAGCCATCAGGCATCTGACGGAGTCTGCGTGGCACCCGGGCATCATGGCCGACGAGTGGGCCTCTGCAATTCTCCAGACGCGTCTGGATTGTTCAGCGGCCCACCGAGGCGATCGCGGCCAAGGGCTTCTCGCCATCAGGCCTGACCTCTACCGGTTCTTCCGGCGCGACTTCTTGGCCACCTTGCGCTGCTTCTTCTTGGCGCTCGCCTCGGCACGAGAAGCGGGGCGCGCGGGAATCCCGAAGGGCAGGGGGAACGAGTCGAGCGGCATGGACGAGGCCTGGCGCATCCAGGCGTCGATGCCCTTCTGGCTGTGCATGTCGAAGCCCGCTTTAGCGCCGGCCGCGAAGAGCGACTTCGCCATTCCGAAGTTGCGCTTGTCCGACAACGCCGCGGCGAGCTTCTTCACCGCCTCGCTGCCGAGCTCGCGGAGGCAGGCGTCGGCCTGCTTGAGGCCGAACTCGCGCTTGAGGAACGAATAGAAGGCGCGGAGCTCGGCAATGATTCCGCTCGCGGCGGCCGCGTCAATGCTGACCTTTCGGGGAACGATATCGAAGACGATTTGGCGCAACTCATGAGCGTCGAGCGTCGCGATGGTCGCGTTGAAGGAGTTGGCCGCGTAGTCCATCAACAGGGGCGCGAAGCTGAGCTCGGCGAGTGCCTGGGCTTCGGGTGAATCTTCGAAGCGGAGCAGCAACTCCTCCTCCAGCTCCGCGCGCGAATCCTCGTCGACCTCCTCCTGCATCCCGACCTCGAAGAGGTCTGCCATCAGGTCGAAGGGCGGGCGCTCGATGACCTGCTCGTGGGGCGCCCGCAGCGAGACCTCGACGTCGCCTGAGTGCGTGCTCACCTTCACGGTGGTGGTGACCGGTGGGCCATCGCCATTCCACGCGGCCTCGAGCGCTTTCTTCTGCGTCAGCAACTGCGGAAGCGAAAGGCAGATGGCCTCGGAGATGGTGACCTCCTTCGCGGTGGGAGGTCGCGAAACGAGGTCTGGGTCGACGGCGACCGGCCATGGCCAGCCCTCGGGGCCGGCGACCTCCCAGCCGTGCGTCGAGACCTCCTTTCGCAGCGCCCGTGAGAGGTCGGCGCCGCGCTCGAAGTTGAGGGCGAAGTGACGCGGGAGCTTCGCGTCGACGTCATGCTCCAGGGCGCGCGCGGCCTCCTGGAAGAGCGCGTAATCGTCGAGGCTCGAGAAGAGGATGAAGCCGAGGCTCTCGCCCATCTGCCCGATGACGACGAGTGCGGCCTCGCGCAGACCGAACTGCTCGATGGTGAGGGAGAAGAGGCTCCGGTTTGCCGGAACATGGGCCCACGGGCGCGCCCTGTACAACGTCGCCGCCGAGCGGAAGAACGACGCCATCGTCTCGGGGCTCAAGTCCGGGCCCAGGTAGGTCTGCTCCTCCTCGGTGTGGTCGCCCATGTGCTCGCGCATCACCGCCATCACCGCGTCGAGTTCGGGCGTCGGCGCGCAGACAATCTCGATGGTGGGGTGCCCTGCGCGAAGAATTTCGGCGAGCTCTTTCGACGCGACGCGGATTCGCTTCGGCGTGTCGTTCCCCACCATCGGTTTCGCCAACGTCTCAGTGAGGCTGGCGGAGGCGCCGGCCAGCAACTCGCCAGGCTTCTCCGTCGTCACGCCGAGGACCAGCTGGTTGTCGTCGAGCCAGAGCAGCATCTCAGGCCGATACGGCTCCCCTTCACCCGTGACGTAGCCGGGCATCACCGCGATTCCGCCGACCCACTCGACTCCGGCTTTCTTCTTCTTCTTCGCCATTTCGCGCTCCTCCGGTCGCTACTTCTTCTTTCGGGCCTGCCACTTGCGGTACGTCGCCAGTGCCTCCTGCGCTGAGCGGCCCCAGAGGACTCGCGTCGAGCGGGGAACCTCGAGACCGCATTCGCGAGCGGCTTCTGCGACGCTTCCGCCGACCCAGGAGACGGCGTCCTCCCAGCGGTCACGCTCGACCTTGCCGAGGCACTGGTCGTTGGGGCCGAACAGATAAGCGTCTTCACCTCGACGCTCGCGCAGGTCCTTCTGGTCGCGCGACTTGTTACGGCTCACGACACCTTCCCCATGCAGCACTTCTTGAACTTCTTGCCGCTCCCGCAGGGACACAGCTCGTTCGGACCGACCTTCGGCGATTCCCGACGGACTGGCTGCTTGGGGAACGCGGGCTTGCCGTAGTCGGGGCCGGGCGGACAGACCTTCGCGTGGTCTGGGTGCTTCGGGTCGTCCACCACACGCTTCCACATGTCGTAGTGCCGGTGGAGGCGCGTCACGTATGCGGTGTCCGTGAGCATGAGCGTCTCGAACGCGTCCTGCAGTCGGTCCGAGTGCTCGCTCTGAGGGTTCATCGGGTCGAGGAAGACCTGCGGTTCGTCATCGAACGGAGCCTCCGACGGCTCGAACGCGTAGTTGATGGTTGCCACCTGTCGCTTCGTTTCGGCGTGAAGCACCTGGATGAGGACGCGGCGACAGTCGCACCCAGGCTCCGTGCAGTACGCCTCCATGAAGAGGTAGGCGCCCTGAGGCAGGCTTTGCCCGTGAGCGACATGCAGCACGCGGGTTTCCTCTTTGGCGAGGTCATCAAAGAGCGCGCGAAACGGGAGCATCGTTCGGGTTCCTCAGGGCCTTCGGGTCGATGAGCACCACGCGGCAGTCGTTCGGCGAGAGGTGGGTGAAGTCCTTATCCGTCGTCAGGAGCGTCGCATGAGCAACCTTCGCCGCAGCGGCGATCCACATGTCGTTGTGGCTCATCGGGCGCGCGCTCGGCCGGTGCCGCTGTGAGGCGAACTCGATCGCCCCGTAGGCGTCGAGCAAGGGACCGCTCTGCACGTCGATGGTCACCACGTTCGAGAGTGCGATGGCGAGGGCTTCGAGCTTCCGGCGCCCCCAGTGGTTTCGGCGGGCGAGCACCTGAAGCTCGGCGTGGGTCACGATGCTCACGAGGGGCCGCTCGGGTGCTGTGCTCAGGTCGAACCGCTGGTCAATGGCTCGGCCTGGTTCATCTCCCCGAACCAGCAACAGCATCACGGAGGTGTCGAGCAGGTACCGCTCTGTCGTCATCGAATGGCCTTGAGCGCAGCAAGGAGTTCCTCGTCTGTCTCATCGCCAGGCCAGGTTCCAATGAAAGCGTTCACACCGGTGAGCGCGTCCTGCGGGACCGAAGGGGGCACGAAGTCCAACGGGTGCGAGCGGGGGACTTCCTCGAAAATCTCATCTCCGGGTACTGCGCGGCCGATGTACTCCGCGTCGACGAGGAAGCACGCGCCCGAGGGGCCGAAGTGGCCGATGCCGGAGACGACCGTGCGAGCGCCGACGGGGACCAGCCCCGTGAACCGAACTCGTACCGAGTCGCCGTTCGGAACGACGAGCGTCGCCATTCCCGGCGTGGACGCGGGCTTCAGGTCTCCCGCGACGCGCACGGCGCGGTTCCCTGGCGTGACGTGAAGCAGGTGCTCGAGCCCGGAGACGTCCGCCGGCCTGAGGTTCAACGCGACGCCGTTGGAGCGGATCAACTCGAGCCCTTCCGCGCTCGACCGTGAGAATCGAACGAAGAGTTCGAGCAACGGCCCGTCGGCGAACACAGACTCTCGGTTCTCAGAGAGAGCAGCAGAGAGCGCGTTCGCGAACACGTCGATGGCGGTGACTCCGTTGACCAACGCCGGCGCTTCGAGGGTGACCACTCCGCCGGTGACGTTGGCGATCTCGATCTCCGATTCGCCCCAGCCGTCGTACCGCGACGCAACTCGAGCCCCCTCGATGAGCGAAGACACGGCGTCGATCAGCGCCTTCGCCGGGACACGACCGAGCGTGAGGGTGTGCTTCGGCACCGCGACCTCCAGCAGTGCCGCAGAAGGTTGGTGAGCAGCGCCCTACAGGGTCGTTGGTCGCCACTTGCGAACACCACGAAAAATCGCGAGGTTCGCCGGACCCAACGTTTAGCGTTTAGCAGAAGCAGTTAAACGCTCTGCGAAACTCTCTCCCGGAAGGACGAGAACGGAGAGCTTCTGCTGTCCCAACGCCACCACAGTGCGCCGCAGCATTCTCTGTTCGGGGCCCGCAGAGAGCGTTCCCTCGGGGGAACGAACCGGCGACCTGTAAAGCAAAGGGGCCGGTGCTCTTCGCAACCGGCCCCTGGTAGCTCCTCGACTTGGGCTCGAACCAAGGACCTACGGATTAACAGTCCGCCGCTCTACCAGCTGAGCTATCGAGGAATACAACGCGCGCGTCTCTACGTTCCACGTTCGGGCGTGTCAACCCTGACGATCACGGCCACAATCATTCGGTGCCCGAGCTGTTCGCGCCCCTCGACGTCCCCGAAGGCCTGATGCGGTCGGTGATCTCGGCGTACGCGACCCCGCCACGCGCGTACCACTCCTTCGCCCACGTCCAGGAGGTCCTCCGGCACCTCGCCACGGTGCCCACCTGGACGAACCCCAACGACGTCTACCTCGCGGCGCTCTTTCACGACGCCGTCTACGTCGCGGGCCGAAAGGACAACGAAACGAAAAGCGCCGAGCTCGCCCGCGCCGCCATCGAGACCTTCCTCCCCACCGCGCGCCTCGACATCGCCCGAGTCGTCTCCTTCATCGAGCTCACCGCCAAGCACGGCGCCATCACGCCGCCCGACGCCGACGCCGCGCACTTCCTCGACGCCGACATGGCGATTCTCGGCAGCGACCCCGCCACCTTCGACGCCTACGACGCCGCGATCGCCGACGAGTTCCGCCCCGTCACCAACGCGCTCCTCTACCGCTTCGGCCGGCGGCGCTTTCTCTCCCGGCTCCTCGACGCCCCGCGCATCTTCCACTCCCAACACTTCCACACGCGCCTCGACGCAGCCGCCCGCGCGAACCTGCGCCGCGCCCTCGACCGCGAATGACCCAACGCCTCCACGACGTCCCCTGGCGTGCGCTCGACGGCCTTGCCTCCTCGCTCGAGCCTGCGCTCTCCCGAATCCTCACCGGCGCCCCCGCCGACACGGAGCTCGACCGACTCCTCCGAACGAACCGCGCCTTCTCTGCCGACCAGCGCCGGGTCTGCGCCGAAGCGCTCTTCGGAGTCGGCCTCTGGCGTCGACGCCTCCGCGCGCACCTCGACGAGACGGCCACGCCACTCCAGCTCCTCGCCTGCCTCGCGCGAGACCTCGGCGGCTGTGCCGGCGCCCCCGAACTCCTCCACGTCGAACTCCCAGCCCCACGAGCCATCACCGACTGGCGCCACCGCACCTCGATTCCCGACTGGCTCGCCAGCGCCTTCGAGTCAGCGGTGGGCGACGACGCGCCCGCCCTCGCCGACGCGATGAACGCTCCGGGCCCCATCACCATTCGCGTCAACCGCGCAAAGACGACCCGTGACGACCTCCGCGCGCAGCTCGAGCGGGAAGGGCGCCCGACCACCCTCGGCCACTGGAGCGACGACGCGCTCCACCTCGTCACCCGCCCGGCCAACCTCACCGCCACGCAGGCCTGGAGAGACGGGCTCTTCGAGCTTCAAGACGAAGGCAGCCAGCTCCTCGCCGCGCTCGTTCCTCCGGGTGACTCGGTGCTCGATCTCTGTGCCGGTGCTGGCGGCAAGACCCTCGCGCTCGCCTCGCGAACACCAACCCGTACCCTCCACGCGACCGACGTCGACCTCGCGCGACTCGATCGCCTCCGCACCCGCGCCACCCGCGCCGGCGCCACCGTCTCCATTCACGGCGCCGCGCCGCCCGCCGACCTCCGCGTTCATCACGTGCTCATCGACGCCCCATGCTCCGAGCTCGGCGCGCTCCGTCGCAGCCCCGATCTCCGCTGGCGACTCGATCCGTCATCCTTCGCGAGCTGGCCCACCGTTCAGCGCTCGCTCCTCGACCTCGGCGCGCGTCACCTGCTCCCCGGCGGCACCATCACGTACGCGACCTGCACGCTCCGCCCGGAAGAGAACGACCACGTCGTCGCCGCGTTCCTGGGCGAGCACCCCCGCTTTGCACGCGAGCGTCCTTCGCTCCCCGACGCACTCCTTGACGCCGATGGAGCCCTGCGCCTCTTCCCGCACCGACACGGCACCGACGGGTTCTTCGGAGTCCGGCTCCGCCATCGCCCCTGACACTACCCGCGCAGCGACGTCTTCAGCACCTTTCCGCGATCGCTCCTCGGCAGCGCGTCGACGAACACCACCTGCCGCGGCGCCTTGAACGGCGCCAACGAATCTCGCACGTGCGTCTTGAGCGCCTCGGCCAGCGCCTCATTCGCCGAGTGGCCCTCATTGAGCGCGACGAACGCCTTCGGCTTCTCGAGGCCATCGGCGTCCTTGAAGCCAATGACAGCCGCCTCGCGCACCGCCGCGTGCTGGAGCAGCGCGTTCTCGACCTCGACCGGCGACAACCACTTCCCGCCGACCTTCAACATGTCGTCACCGCGGCCGCAGAAGAAGAAGTACCCCTCCTCATCGTGCTGGAACTTGTCGGCCGACACGCACCAGTCCCCACGGAAGGTCGACTTCGACTTCTCGTGTTGCTGCCAATACTCCAGCGCCATCGAGTCACCCGACACCCAGAGCGTGCCCACGTCTCCACGCGGCACCTCGCGCCCCTCGTCGTCGCACACCTTCGCGCGGTAGCCGTTCACCACCTTGCCCAGCGAGCCCAGCTTCACGTCGCCCAACCGGTTGGTGATGAAGATGTGGAACATCTCGGCCGAGCCGATGCCGTCGAGGATCTCGACGCCCGTGCGCTTCTTCCACCGTTGATACAGCTCTGCCGGCAACGCCTCGCCCGCGCTGATCGCGAGCCGGAACGACGAGAAGTCGACCTGGTCGAGCCCGTCTGCGTTGAGGATTTGATTCAGCGCGGTCGGCACGGCGGTCAGCATCGTCGGCCGGTGCTTCGCGATGAGCGCGAACAACTTCTCCGGCGTCGGCTTCTCCTTGAACAACACCGACGCGCCACCCGCCAGCAGCGGAAAGAGCAGGTTGCTCCCGAGCGCGTAGCCAAACGCGAGGCGAGGCACCGAGAGGCCGATGTCCTTCTCCGAGTACCCGATGACCGGGAGCCCGTAGTTCAGCGCGTTGAAGACGAAGTCGTGCTGCTTGTGCACCGCGGCCTTCGGAAAGCCGGTCGAGCCAGATGTGTACAACCACACACACGTGTCATCGCGATGCGTGGGTGCAAAGGAGGGGTCGGGCGTCACGCGCGCGAGCTCGGCGTCGTATGAGAGGTGTTTCCCAGCCGCGCCCACCACCAGCACGTGCTTCAGGTGCGGGCACTTCTCACGAAGGGAATCGACGGTCGGCACGGTGGTGTCGTCGACCACCAGCACCTTCGCGCGCGTGTAGTTCAAGTAGTACTCGACCTCGTCTGCTTTGAGCCCCGGGTTCACCGCGCTCACCACCCCGCCGGCCTTCACCGCCGCGAACCACGCCGAGGCGAACTGCGGCACGTCGGGGAGCATCAACAAGACGCGCTGCTCCAGCTCGAGGCCCAGGCCCTTGAAGACGGCCGTCGCGCGGTTGGTCTGCTCGGCGAGCTGGCCGTACGTGATGACCTGGTCTTCGAAGTACAGGGCCGGCGCGTTCGGGCGCCTCGCGGCCTGCTGGTACAGGAACACGTCGGCGAGATTGAGCGACTCGGGCAAGTTGGTCGGGTCGAGCGTCATGGCGCGCGGAAGGTAGCGTGTCGTCGCTGACGTGTCGTGTCAGGTCCGTCGACGCAGCAGCAGCGCGCCTCCACCCGCCACGGCCGCGCAGCCCACCGCCGCGAGCGTCTGCAGCCGCGCGATGGACGAGGCGAGCTCCTTCTCGAACCGGCACTCCTCCGCTGACAGCACGGCGCAGTCGATCTGCAGTCGCAGCACCGCGAGCGTCAGCAACACCACCGCCGCGAGGCCCAGCGCGCCGACGAGCCCGACGGCCACCGAGTGGAGGAGCCGTTTCGCGATTGCCTGCTCCGCCATGCGCACCTCCTGCGCAGAACGCTGCGCACCCGGTCTTCTTCCCCACCACCTGTCCCGACACTTTCCGCGCGGGCCTTCTGCGTGCAACTCGCTACGCTCGCACTCTTCCTCGGAGGCCACACATGAAGATCCTCTACGGCGTCGTCGGTGAAGGCATGGGTCACGCGACCCGCTCACGGGTCGTGCTCGAGCACCTCACGAAATACCACGACGTGCACATCGTCGTGTCAGGGCGCGCGCGAGACTATCTCGCCAAGCGCTTCGAGAACGTGCACAACATCTGGGGCTTCAGCATCGCGTACGAGGGCAACTCGGTCTCGAAGTGGCAGACGCTCCTGTCGAACCTGAAGGGCGCCGTCACGGGCTGGCCGCAGAACGTGAAGAAGTACTTCGAGCTCGTCGACTCCTTCGAGCCCGACGTCGTCATCAGCGACTTCGAGTCGTTCAGCTACCTGTACGGGCGCAACCACCGCCTGCCGGTCATCAGCGTCGACAACATGCAGATCATCAACCGGTGCCAGCACGAGCCCGAGCTGTTGGCGGGGCACGAAGACAGCTTCGAGCTGACGCGCGGCATCGTGAAGTCGAAGGCGCCGGGCTGTTTCCACTACCTCGTCACCACGTTCTTCTACCCGCGCATCCGCAAGGAGCGCACGTCGCTGGTGCCGTCGATTCTCCGTCCCGAAATCCTCGCGGCGAAGAGTGAGCCGGGCGAGCACCTGCTCGTGTACCAGACGATGACGAGCAACACGCAGCTCATCGACGACCTGAAGCGCTCCGGACAGGAGTGCCACATCTACGGCTACCGCCGAGACCTCAAGGAGGACGTGCGCGACGGCAATCTGCTCTTCAGGCCGTTCTCCGAGGCCGGCTTCATCGACGATCTGCGCACCTGCCGCGCCGTCGTCGGCGGTGGTGGCTACACGCTGATGAGCGAGGCGGTGTACCTGCACAAGCCGATGCTGTCGGTGCCGATCGGTGGGCAGTTCGAGCAGGTGCTCAACGCGCTGTACCTCGAGAAGTTGAACTACGGCATGCACGCGACGTCGCTCACCGGTGACGCGCTGCCGAAGTTCCTCGAGCGCGTGGCCGGCTGTCAGCAGTCGCTCGCCGGTTACACGCAAGACGGCAACCGCGCGCTGCTGTCGTCACTCGATGCCCAGCTCGCCGCCGCGGCCCAGAAGAAGGGCGTGGAGTGGGACACGGTCACCGTCGGCTGACGTCGACTCCCGACTGAGCGCTCACGGCTTCAGCAGCTCAGCCCACGCCGCCGCGTTGCTCGAGCAGCCGAGGGGCGCTCCGTGTGGTGCCTCGCCTGCGCACACCGGAGCGTCACGCGTCTGGGCCGTCGAGGGCATACCGAGCGCCTGCCAGGCGTCGTGCGCGCGCGGGCAGGTGGTGTCGCCCATCGAGGCGAGGCCGAAGAACGTCGTCGAGGGATCCGTCTTGTAGCCAGCGGGGCTCGAGAGCCACGTCGCCACGGTTCCGCCTGCCGAGTCGCACGGAGACGCGAGCATCACCACCCGGGCGACCGACTGCCGCTTCCCGATGAGCGCTGCGTGGCCGCCTCCCTGCGAGTGACCCGAGACGATCACCTTGTCCCAGCGAATCGCGGCCTCGGCGTCGGGCAGCTTCGTGCGATCGAGGAAGTCGCCCCAGCGCCCGTCGCGATCGGAGTCCGACAAGGTGAGGAGCGCCGCGGCGATGCGATCGAACGCGGCTTCATCGAAGGTCATGTCGCTCAGCGAATCGGCCGCGCCGGTCACGAAGTCTCCGGTGAGAATGGTGGCGCGGGTAGGCTCGAAGCAGGCGTCCAGGCCGCCGCAGAGGCCGCCCACCGTCGAGCCGCTGACGTAGCTCGGCGCGAGCACGTGCAGGCCCTGGGCGCGCGCGACGCCGTACCAGCTCCCCGCGGAGGTCCCCGTGCCGGCGCGAGGTGAGCCGCCGCTGCCGTTGAAGAACAGGAGCAACTGACCGCGCGCGTTCGCTGACGGCCTGAGCGCGTACTGGTCTACCGTGGCGCCCGCGCCCGAGGCAGGGAGCCCCGTCTCGGCCGGCGTGATCACGAAGCAGACGTCACCTTCCATCGCGCCAGCACCACGCGTGGGACATGGGCGCAGCGTCACCTGCGCGCCTGCGTCACCACGGAGCCCGCCGTCCGAGACGTTCATCGGGCCGCCACCGTCGGGCACGACGCCCTGGCCTCGCCCGCACCCTGCCGACACCACCGCGACTGCGAGCAGCCACCCTCGAGACATGCAGCATTAGAGTCACTCGATCGCAGCCGTCGCAAGCAGTTGGTCTACGCTCGCGAACGACTCCATGCCGTCCGACGCCGAGCTCGAGCAGCGCATTTCGTCTCTGGTGCAGACGCTCGGAGCTGAAGCCGAGACGGTCGTTCGCAACCCACGCTCCACGGTGGAGCCGCCGCGAGAGGTCCGCACCGGCCGGCGCGCGCTCGACGTGCTGCAGAGCCTGACGCACGATCACCGGGCGCTGGTCGACGAAGGCGAACTCGGGCGCGGCGGCATGGGCATCGTGAAGCTCGCGCGGCAGGTGGCACTCGATCGCCAGGTCGCGGTGAAGACGCTGCGCGAACGCCAGTCGGAGCACGACGTCGAGGCGCTGCTGTCAGAGGCGTGGCTCGCGGGCTCGCTCGAGCACCCGGGCATACTTCCCATCTACGCGCTCTCGCTCGGCGCCGACGGCCTGCCCGTCGTGGTGATGAAGCGCATCGAGGGCGTGACGTGGTCGAAGCTGTTGTCGGGAGAGGCCGAGCTCACCACCTACGCACCAGGCCGCACCCGCCTCGAGTCGCACCTGCGCATCGTGATGCAGCTGTGCAACGCCGTTCACTTCGCGAACTCGCGCGGCATCGTTCACCGCGATCTGAAGCCCGACAACGTCATGCTCGGCCGCTTCGGGGAGGTGTACCTGGTGGACTGGGGCATCGCGACGACGGCCGGCGCGAGCGCACAGTTCGCGGGAACGCCGGCGTACATGGCGCCTGAGATGCTCGGTGGAGACGGCGCAGTGCTCTCGGCCGCAACCGACGTCTACCTGCTCGGCTCGATCCTCTGTGAGGTGGTGAGCGGCCGGCCCCCGCACCTGCGAAGCGCGCCGCACCAGATGTTCCAGAGCGTGCTCACCTCGGAGCCAGAGCTCCCGAGCGACATGCCCGCCGAGCTCGAGCTGGTGATTCGGCGCTGCATGGCGCGGGAGCCGTCCTCCCGGCCTCAGAGCGCGCTCGACGTTCGTGTGTCCCTCGAGGCGTTCCTCGAGCACCAGGGCTCACGAGAGCTCGAGCAACAGTCAGAGACGCGGGCAGCCGAGCTGCTGACGCTCCTGGGCGGCGAGGCAGACCCGGTGCGCGTATCGCGGTTGTTCTCGGAGTGCCGCTTCGGCTTTCAACAGGCCCTGCGCGTCTGGCCCGGGAACGTGCATGCGCGGGAGGCGCTCGAGCGGATCACGGCCCAGATGGTGCGCTTCGAGCTGAAGCACGGCTCGGTGCGCTCGGCCCAGGCGTTGCTCGCCGAGCTGACCGAGCCACCGCCGCCCCTGATCGCCGCCGTGGCGGACGCGCAGGCGGCCGAGGCCGAGAAGAAGAAGGAGCTCGAGCGGCTGCACCAGCTCGCCCAGTCGTTCGATCCGCTCACTGGGAGCCGCGTTCGGATGCTGCTGGCCATCGCGCTGGGCTCGATCTGGGCGATCTCTCCCTGGCTGATGGGCCGGTACCACGCGGCGTTCCCCGACCAGGACGAGACGCTCATCTCGGTGCCGGTCGCGAGTGCCAGCCTCTTGCTGATGCTCGCCGTCATCAGCCGAACGCCCAGCGAGCGTCGCACACCGCTGAACGTGCAGATCGCCAACGTGCTCCTCTTTGGCACGGTGCTGCAGATCGCCACGCTGGTCTTCATCAAGCTCTTCCTGGGCGGGCTTGGCGAGCGGACGATCATCGTCCTGCACTTCAATTGGTTCCTCTTGTCTGGCGTCGTCGCCGCAGGGCTCGTTCGTGAGGTGTGGCCCGCGCCCGTGAGCTTCCTGCTGACGTTGTTGCTGTCGCTGCGCTGGCCGCAGTGGCGCTACGAGTTCGCCTCGCTGGGGAGCGCTGGGCTGCTCCTCAACATGTTCATCGTGTTCTTCCGGCAGACGAAGGCGCTCGAGGCGCGGCAGAGGAAGGCCAGCGTCACGCGGACCGGCGCCGGCGGCTGAGCACGATCAGCAGACCGAGGAGCACGGGGCCACTCACCGACGAGCAGCCGTTGCCCCCGCCGATGCCACCACCACCCCACGCCTGGTTCACGCGACGCACGATGATCGCGACCGCGGCCGTCTTCGGCCCGGTGTTCCCCGCGGCGTCGGTCGCCTGCGCGGCGACCTGGTACTCGCCGATGGGCAGCTCCGCGTCGGGGAGCGGCAACGTCCACAACCCCGAGCCGTCGGCCTGCACCGTGCCGATGGCGCGATCGTTCAAGAAGACCGTGACGCTGGCGTTGGGCTCGGTGACGCCACTGGCGGTGACGCGCGTGCCGACCGAGGTGTCGGTCGGGTCGACCTTGAGGGTGGTGGGCGGGCCGACGGTGTCGACGACGAAGCGGTTGGAGGTGCTGTCGCCGCTGGTGGCGCCGCCGATGGTCTGCCGCGCGCGGACGTCGTGGGGCCCTTCGGCGAGCGGGGTCGAGACGGTGAACTGCCAACGGCCCATCGCGTCGGCGGTCGTCGTGCCAGCGTCCTGCCCATTGATGATGACGGTGACGGTCGCGCCGGGCGTCGCGGTGCCTTCGACGTCGGGGGTGTTGTCGCGGGTGATGGTGTCATTCGCGGGAGCCGTGACCGTCGGCGCCTGCGCCATGCCGGCCGAGATGACGAAGACGACGGTGTTGCTGTTGGCGCTGACGTTGCCGGTGACGTTGGTCGCAGTGGCGACGGCCGACCAGGTGCCCGGCATCAACGGCATCGGGGGCACGAGGCTCCAGGCGCCCTGCGCGTTGGCGATCGCAGTTCCCAACACCATGCCGTTGAGGCGAACCGTCACGCTGACGCCGGGGCTCGCCGTGCCTCCGATGGACGGCGTGCGCGTCGAGAGCGTCGCGCCGTCTTGCGGCGTGGTGATGACCGGCGGCGGGTTCGGCGCCTCGATGGTGAAGGTCGTCGTCGCGCTCGTCGGGCCGGTGTTGCCTGCGACGTCGGTCTGCGTCGCGCTCACCGTATTCATCCCGAGCGGCAGCGGCATCGAGGCGGTGAACGTCCACGCGCTGTTGCCATCGGCGACCGCGGTGCCGGCGACGCTCCCGCTGATGGTGACGGTGACGGTGGCGTTGGGCTCGGCGCTTCCGGTGATGGCGGGCCGGGTCTCGGTGATGCGGCTCATGTCGACGGGCGAGGTGATGACCGGCGCTCCGGGCACCACGGTGTCTTTCAGGGCGTACTTGGTGTCGATGACGGTGCCGCTCGCGTTGGTCTGCGAGGCGCTGATGGTGACCTGCAGCGCGTCGGCAATGGGGCGCGCGTCGAGGGTTCGGCTGAAGGTGCCCGCGGTGCAGGGCGCCGTCGTCATCAGCGTGCCGACGACGAGTGACACGGTGCCCGCGGCGGTGGTGCAGGTGCCGCTGACGACGTAGGTGCCGGCGTTCATCGCGTTGATGGCAGGAGGCATCGAGACGACGACGCTGGGCACGGTGCCCGAGACGGTGAAGGTGCGCGCGGCGCTCGCGGGGCCGGTCACCTGGTTGAGCGTCTGGGTGGCGGTGACGGTGTACATCCCATTGCCGAGCATCGAGCTGCAGCTCCAGTTGCCGCCGGCGTTGACGGTCGCCGTGCACACGCTGGCGCCACCGCTGCGGCTGACGGTGACGAGGGCTCCAGCGAGGCCCGTGCCTGACAGGGACGGGTTGGGCCCGACGGTCGCGTTCATCGTGGGCGTCTGAATCGTCGGCGCCGTCACCTGGGTGCAGCGCGTCGGCACGTTCCCGACGCACGAGAAGCCCGGCTCGAGCGTGCACGTCGCGGAGCAGCCGTCACCGTTCTGGCCGTTGCCGTCGTCGCACGCCTCACCGCCGCGCACGTACCCGTCGGCGCAGGTGTCTTGCCAGTTGGGAACGCCGTCGCCGTCACGGTCGCGCGCCACCGACAGCGGGCTCGTCACGCCGAGGCCTGCCGCAGCACAGCCGAAAGGAACGCCGATGCCGGTACACGTCACGTCGAACGCGTTGTCGATGCCATCGCCGTCGGAGTCGGCGTTGGCCTTCATGCGATCTGCCGTGCCGTCGTTGTTGGTGTCGAACGCCTCGATGAAGTCCGAGATGCCATCGGCGTCGCTGTCGGGGTCGAGATGGTCCGCGAAGAGGTCGCCGTCGGTGTTCACGCCCATCGTCCGCGGCGCGTCGAGGAAGCCGTCGTTGTTCGCGTCGAGGGCGTTGTCGACGCGGCCGTCTCCGTTCGCGTCGGCGTAGCCGTACTCGCGCGCGTCGGGAATGCCGTCGTCGTCGGAGTCGGCGTCGAGGAAGTCGGGGCGCCCGTCGGTGTCGGTGGAGCGGGGTGTCACGATGCCGCCGCTCTGGCAGCGCCCGTTCGCCTGCACGGGAGGACAGCCGTCGAGCCGGCCATTCACGTTCGCGTCGGCGCCGCCGGCCTCGAGCGTGTCGCTGATGCCATCGCCGTCGGAGTCGAGATCGAGCGAGTTGGGAATGCCGTCGTTGTCGAGGTCTCCCGAACCTTCGAGGGCGTCGTCGATGCCATCGCCATCGTCGTCGACGTCGATGAGGTTGGGCACGCCGTCGGCGTCGGTGTCGGTGACGGGCACGCAGACCGTCGTCGTCGCCGCGGTGATGAAGTTCGGGAGCGAGGCGTCGAGCGCGAAGAATCGATTGAACGTCGTGCCGTCGTGCTCGACCTCGTACGCGATGTCGAACGACGAGCGGTTGCGGAAGGTGAGGACGACCGCGTTGTCGAAGGCCCCGGAGCCGACGCCGTTGTCGGCGGTGCCGCTGAAGACGATCTCGGTCGCGCGCGCGCCGGCCTGCACCGTGGTGGGCGGCGTGCGCGAGAGCTCGTACGCGGTGAGGCCGCCGAGGGTGGGGATGATGCGCTCGGTGAAGCTGGTGGTGCGGTCGAGGTCGCCAATCTCAGCCGAGAAGTCGCCCATCGCTGGCGTCGTCGTTCCCGTGAGGAAGAGCTCGTAGCGCAGGCGCAGCGTCGCGGTGCCGGGCGCTCCCGGGGGCATGGCGCTGGCGAAGGTGACGACCGCCGCGCCGCTGATGCCCTGGAGGGTGTGCGTGAAGCCGGTCGAGGGCGTCGTCGACAGCCGCGTCACCCGCACGTCGACGGCCGAGCCGCTGAGCAGGCCGACGTTCGTGTAGGTGATGGTGTCGCCCGTCGTCATGCCGTTCGGGAACGTGAAGTTCGCGTAGCCGTTGACGCCAGGGCGCCCACACTGGGCGTCGGCGAAGTGGGGGAACAGCGCGACGAGGAGCGAGACGAGACCGGGCACGACGTGACGCATGCTCCGTGGCTACCCCGAACGGGCGCTCTGGGGCAAACAGCCAGAGGCGCTACAGGATGATGGCGAGCCCCAGGCCCACCACCAGCACCACCGCCGACACCTCGACGATGCGGCGGGCGAAGACCCAGCCTCCGAGCACCAGCGCCATGATCGCCTTCACCACCGTGTTGCTCGCGACCGCGATGACGATGGTGCGCGTGGCGACCTGCGGGTCGATGGAGCCGTTCTTCACCAGGTTCGACATCGACAGGGTGATGGCATCGACGTCGGTCAGCCCCGCGAACAGCCCCGCGAGGTAGGTGCCCGCGTCGCCGAAGGTGTCGGTGGCCCAGCGCGAGGCGACGAGGATGAAGACGAAGAAGGCGCCGAACTGGAGCGCCTTTCGGAGCTCGAAGGGGTTCGTCAGCTCGACGGTGCTCTCGGTGGCCCGGTGGCCACGATCGCGAAACGCCATCCACCCGACGGCGCCCAGGCTGATCACCGACATCGCGCCGAGCGGAATGGCGAGCTTCGGCAGCAGCGACACCTCGACGGCCGCCACCGTGATGAGCACGCGGACGAACATGATGGTGCTGGCGATGACGACGGCGAGCGCGCTGACCGAGGCGAGCGCCGGGGTCTGCTTCGCGCGCGCCGCCGAGGCGAGGGTGACGGCCGTGGACGAGACGAGGCCGCCGATGGCGCCGGTGATGAGCAGCCCTTTGCCGTGACCGAAGAGCCGCATGGCCACGTAGCCGACGAAGCCGATGCCCGCGATGAGGAGCACCATGAAGCCGATGCGGTACGGGTTGAGCGCGCCGTAGGGGCCGAGGGGCTCGTTCGGCAACACGGGCAGAATCACCACCGCGATGAGCAGGAACTTCACCGTGGCGATGACGTCGTCGCGCGAGAGCTTCGCCGAGAACTGCCGCAGCTCGGGCTTCGCAGACAGGAGGAAGGTGGCGGTGACGGTGATGCTGGCGACGACGAAGATGCGCAGCTGGAGCGGCTCGATGACGCCGTGCGAGGTGGCGAGGGCGCCGAGGAAGAAGGTGAGCAGCGCGCTCGCCTCGGTGGTGAGGCCGACGTGTCCCTGCTCCACGTCGCGCCAGTAGCCGACCGCCAGCAAGAGGGTCAGCGCGAGGCCCGCGCCGAACAACGGGAGCGCGCCGTGCTTCTCCATCATCAACGCCGTCGTCGCGCCGAGCAGCGCGAAGAGCGGGTAGGTGCGAACGCCGCCGGTGAAGCCGCGCTTCTCTGCAGCCGACGGTTTCGAGTGTTCGCGCTCGAGGCCGATGAGCAGCCCGCTCAGGAGGGCCAGCGCGAGTGATGGGTATGGCTCGAAGGACTCCACGACGGTGAGTCTGCGCCTGTGGAGAAAGCGGTCAACAAGCACGAACTTCGCTTCAGTCAGTTCCCGGGCGACCAGGTGACGCGCAGCACGAACTGTCGGCCGCCGCGCGAGACGATGTCCACCTCGCCCGTGACGTGCATCAACACCAGCCCGGCCTCGAGCACGCCGCGCACGAAGTCGGGGAGGTCCTGGGTTTGGAGGAACTCGACGAGCGCGATGCTCTCCGACTCGAAGGTGGTGCTCGTCACGGTGAAGTTGTTGCCGTTTCGGAACGCCCGGCCGACGCGCGCGAGCGCCCGGCGCGGGCCGATGACGCGCAGGAACGCTGACGCAGCGGCGCCGGTGAGCGTGCCGCGCCAGCCGTCGAAGAAGCGTTGCCCCAGCAGCCGCTGCGCCTGCCCTGGGTCCTCGTGGGGGAAGAGCGTGCTCGCCGCGAGCGCGACCCAGGCTTCGAATTGGGACGCGGGGTACGCCACCTGGAGCGGCTTGGAGAAGTCGAGCCCAAGCGCCTTGAGCTTCTCAGCGAGCTCTGGCGAGAGGTCCTTGCCCAGCACGGCCTTCAGGCCCTCAGCGCCGGGCGCGAAGACGACCCAGTTCTCGACGGGGACTTCTTCTCCTGGGGCGAGGGGCATGAAGACGCGCGCTCGTACTCCGGAACTGGACCCGATGGAGGACCAATCAACGCCGCCTGGGAGGACCACTGGCAGGCACTTCTGGTTCTACCACCCCGTCCACGCAGCGACCGGCCGCTTCATCGACAGCTCCAACTGCGGCAACTGCTTGTACGCCATGCGCTTGAGCGACGCCGACGCGCTGCCTCCGGTGAACGACAGCTTCGGAATTCGCGAGAACCGCGCCGCCGACCGTGTCACGGCATCGAGGCCGAGGTCGGTGAAGGGGCCGTGGAATTGCAGCACCTCGAGCTGCTTGAGCAACGGGCTCTCGGCGAGCACGAGGAGCACGCCATCGGCGGCGTCATCACTCAGGCGCAAGCGACGCAGCTTCGGATGCGTGGCCGGGGTGAGCCGAGGCAGCAACCGCGCGAGCTCGAGGTGATCGTCCGTCAGCCCCAGCATCGCAAGCGACGGCGCCGGAGTTGCGAGCAACTCCTCGGCGCCGGGGAAGAGCGGGGTGTCGATCAACTCCAGCAGCTCGAGGGTCGAGGGCAGGTGTGTCGCGGGACTGAGCGGCACCCCGAGCAACCGCCAGCGCGTGATGGTGGGCGCCTCTTCGAGACGAACGCCGAACTCCGCGCCGCGCCCCGCCAGCGTCAGTCCTCGAAGGAGCGGGTGGCGACTGATCACTTCCAGCAACGGCGCGATCGTTCCCAGGCCGCCCGGCAGCTGGAGCGCAGCATCTTCGAGGAACCTCCCGGCAGGCGAGTTCAGCACCCGGCTCAATTCATCGACCAACAACCCGAAGTGCGCGGTCGACGCATCGTCCGACGCCATCTGCGCCTGAAAGAGCTGCTCCGGGTCGACGCTCACGGAACACCGTCGCAGCAGCCCCCAGCGCCACTGCGGCTCCGTCACCTGCGCGTCGAGCAGCCACGATTGACGGTGGCTCGCCAACAACGCCTCGAGGCGTTCACGCGTGCGAACGAAGCGGGACGGGTCGGCCTCCTTCGTCTGCGAGTACGACAGCGAGACGTACTCCCCGAGCGGGTCGCCTCTGCTGATGAGCGCGTCGGCCCAGACCAGGAGCGGCGCTGGATCGTCCGGTGAGGCGGCGACCGCTGCTTCGAGCGCGTCCAGGTTCAGCTCTTCGGCGCCAGCAGGTGTCGGGCGATGACGAGTCGCTGCACTTCACTCGCGCCCTCGTAGATTCGGAGCGCGCGAACGTCACGGTACAGCCGCTCGACCGCGAACCCCTTCACCACGCCGTTGCCGCCGTGCACCTGCAGGCAGCGATCGACGATGCGCTGCGCGGCCTCGGTCGCGAACAGCTTGCACACCGCGGCCTCGTACGTGACGCGCGCCTGGCCTTGATCCTTCGTGGTCGCGGCCATGTGCACGAGGAGCCGTGACGCCTCGAGCTCGACCGCGCAGTCGGCCAGCAGCGCCTGAACCGCAGACAGCTCGGCCAGCGGCGCGCCGAACTGTTTTCTCGTCTTCACGTACGAGAGCGCCTCGTCGAGCGCTCGTCGCGCCATGCCCACGGCGGCGGCTCCGACGGTGCTGCGGAAGACATCGAGCGTCGAGAGCGCCAGCTTCATGCCCGAGCCTTCGTCGCCGAGGAGTGCATCAGCCGGCACACGACAGTCCGTCAGCTCGAGCTCGCCGATGGGGTGTTCGCCCATCAGCTCCATCTGCTTCGAGACCCGGAAGCCCGGCGTCGAGGCAGGCACCACGAACGCCGAGATGCCCTTCGGACCCTCGCCCGTCCTCGCGAACACCGTGTAGTGCGTCGCCACGCCAGCGTTCGAGATGAACCGCTTGTGGCCGTTGAGCATCCAGCCCTCCTTCGTCTTCACCGCGCGCGTCGACAGCGCCGCGACGTCGCTCCCCGCGTCGGGCTCCGTCAGCGCAAACGCAAACAGCGCCGTTCCGTTCGCCACCATCGGGAGCAGCGCCTGCTTCTGCGCGTCGGAGCCGGCGAGGAACACCGGGTGACTGCCGAGCCCCTGCACCGCGAACAGCGAGTCGGCCGCGGCGTTGCGGTAGGCGAGCTCTTCCCGCAGCACGCAGATCGCCATCACCTCGACGGTCGGCTCCGCGCCGCCGAACTCGGCCGGCACCAGCCACGGGTAGAAGCCGAGTCGGGCGACTGCTTGCGCGAGCGCTTCGTCGTCATGCGGCAGCGCGTCTGCGTCGATGACCGTGAAGGCCTCGGCGGCGCGGTGCTTGAGCGTGAGGTGAGCGGGCGTGAGAAAGGACGCAGACATGATGCGGCTCCTCAGCGCTGCTTCTTCGAGACGGCCTTCTTCGACGGTGCTGCCTTCTTCGCAGGCAACTTCTTCACGGCCGGCTTCTTCTTCGCGACGACCTTCTTCGATGGTGCGGCCTTCTTCACCGCCGTCTTTTTCGTCTTCGCTTTCGGGGAATCGCCCGTGAACAGCACGCTGTGCTCGGCATCGATGCGGTGCGTGTCGCCGAGCTGCGCTGGTTCGCCCATCGAGAACTCGTACGGCGTGTACGCGACGAAGGGCTGCTCACCTTCGACGTCGACGTACACCTTGAGCGCTGGGCCCGTGTACTCGGGCGTCTTCACGTCGATGGTGTACGCCCACGCCGCGCCCTGAATGACGCCGTCCTTCGCGTCCGACTGGAGCGCGCCGACGAGCTGCACCTCGAGCTCGTCAGGGTCTGCCGAGCGCGCGTCGACTGCGACGAGCGACACGGCGCCGCCGGGATCGACGACGACGGCATAGGGCGTCAGTGTCTCGGCGACCCGCAGCATGAACGCGCCCGCCTCGAGGGCACGCTCGAGCAGCATTATCGCGTTGGACTGCTTCGGCTCAGCGGCCCTGGAAGTTCGGCGTGCGCTTGTTCGAGAAGGCATCGTAGGCCTCGCGGAAATCCTGCGTTTGCATGCACACGGCCTGCGCGCGCGCCTCGTTGTCGAGTGCGGCGAAGAGCTCCATGTGCAGTTCTGTGTTGAGCAGCTCTTTCGTCATTCCCAGCGCGAAGGTCGGCCCCTTCGCCAGCCGCGTCGCCATCGCCATCGCTTCGGTGAGGCACTGCTCGTGCGGCACCACGCGGTTGAACAGGCCGTACTTGTCGGCAGTCGGCGCGTCGATGGTGTCACCGAGCATCAGCAGTTCGGTCGCGCGTGACAGGCCGACCACGCGGGGCAGCAGGTACGCCGCGCCCATGTCGGCACCGGCGAGGCCCACCTTCACGAAGAGGAACGCGATCTTCGCCTTCTCACTGGCGACGCGCAGGTCGGACGCGAGCGCGATGACGGCGCCAGCTCCAGCCGCCGTGCCGTTGAGCGCCGCGATGATGGGCTTGCGCAGCGCCCGCATGTTGCGAATGAGGTCGCACGTCATGCGGGTGAACTCGACGAGGCCCGGCATGTCGCGCGCGAACAGCGGCTTGATGATGTCGTGTTGATCGCCACCGGAGCAGAAGCCGCGGCCTTCACCGGTGATGACGACGGCGCGCACCGACGGTTCCCGCTCCAGCTCCAGGAAGAGGTCGGTCAGCTCGCGGTACACCTGAAACGTGAGCGAGTTGAGCGTGTCGGGGCGCGTGAAGGTGATGAGCCCCACGCTGTCCTTCACCTCGAAACGAAATGACGTCGGCTGCTTCATGCGGTCATCGCTCCTGGAGCACGGCGGTGGCTTCGATCTCGACCTTCGCGGCGTCTTCCACCAACGCGACGACCTGCACCAGCGCCATCGCGGGGAAGTGCCGGCCCAGGTGCTGCTTCCACGCGGCGCCGATGCCCTTGAGCGAGGCGAGGTACTCGCGCTTGTCCGTCACGTAGACGGTCATGCGCACGATGTCGTCGGCCTGGCCGCCAGCCGTCTTGACGATCTCCATCACGTTCGACAGCGCCTGCGCGAACTGCGCCTCGAAGGTCTCGGGGAAGGTGGCGACCGCCTTCGTGGGATCCCACCCGACGACGCCGCCGGTGAAGAGCGTCTTCCCGCTCGCGACGACGCCGTTGCTGTAGCCCCTCGGCGGCACCCATCCTTCGGGCTGAATGAACGTGTGTGGCATCAGACCGTCTCTCCGCCATCGATGGTGTAGTCGGCGCCGGTGATGGCCGCGCCTGCAGCGCTGTCGCACAGGAAGTGAACGAGCGAAGCGACCTCGTCGGGCTTCACGGCGCGGCCCATGGGGTTCATCGACTCGAGCGCGGCGCGAGCGTCATTCGCTGAGCGGCCCGTGGAGCCGGCTATCTTCTCGATGCTCGCCGCGAGCATGTCGGTGTCCGTCCATCCCGGTGAGACCGCGTTCACGGTGACGTGCTTGTTCGCCAGCTCCACCGCGAGCGCGCGTGTCATGCCCAGGAGCGCGTGCTTCGAGGTGCAGTACGCGGCGGTGTACTTGAAGCCCTTCTTCGCCGCGGTGCTGCAGATGTTCACCACGCGGCCCTTCGCCTTCACGAGCGCCGGGAGCAGCTCGCGCGTCAGCAGAAACGGCGCGGTGACGTTGACTGCCTGAATGCGCAGGAAGTCTTCCGTCGAGGTCTTCGCGAGCGGCGCCGAGAGCGCGATGCCGGCGTTGTTCACCAGGGCGTCGAGGGTGTCTCCAGCGGCCAGCACCGTCTTCGCGGCCGCGAGCACGGACTCGGCCGACGCAGCGTCGAACGAGACGAAGTGCGCGTGGCCCTTCGCGAGCAGCGGCGCGACCGCCGACTCGGTGCGCGCCAGGCAGTGCACCTTCCAGCCCGAGGCCAGGAAGTGCTCGGCGATCGCGAGCCCGATTCCACGAGAGGCTCCGGTGACGGCGACGGTCTTCACGATGCGAGCGCTCCAGTCAGAGGTGTCGCGCGTCTACCACGGCTCGTCGGGTGGGCACTGCCTGTCGCGCCGTTGGTGGGCGGCGCCTCGACGGGCCACAGCGTTCGTGAGGGGCTTGCCGGTGTACGGCTGCACCGTGCTATCGCAGGCGAATGCGTTCGTTCCTGAGTGCCCTCGTCGTCTGCGCAAGCGCGTGCGGTCCCCTGACGCCTCTTCAGCCTGACGCAGGGAAGGGCGGCGGCGCGGCTGGCGGTGGTTCGGCGGGCGGGTTCGTCGTCGCGGGTGGCCAGGGTGGCGGCGCGTCGGGAGGCGCTGCGGGTGGCTCAGCAGGAGGCGCTGCGGCTGGCACAGCAGGTGGGAGCGCAGGTGGTTCTGCCGGTGGGAGCGCAGGTGGTTCTGCCGGCGGGAGCGCAGGCGGCGCCGCTGACGCAGGCGTGGGCCCCTTCATCTGGTCGAACCTCGTCGCGATGCCGCCGCCTTCGGGCTTCATCGTCGCCGTCGCCGTCGCCTCTCGTCCCGGTGAGGCGTTCGTCGGCATGGACAACAGCAAGCTCTACCGCTCGACGGGAGGCCCCTTCACCGAGGTCGCCGGCTTCTCGATCTCGTCGCTGAGCGATGTGCACGTGACGCCGATGGGCAAGGTCTTCGTGGTCTCGTCGACGCGCGCCGCGGCCCACTGCCTCGCTGCCGACTGCTCGGTCGGCGCCAACTACACGACCGCGATGACGGTCTCGACCGCCGACTTCTTCGTCTCGCTCTGTGGCTTTGGCGAGCGGGTGTTCGCCGTAGGAAGCCGTGACTCCGGCTCGACCGGTCTGCTCTACGAGTTCGACGGCGTGAGCGCGTGGACGAAGGTCTCGAACAACCTCGGCGTCGCGAGCGCGAAGGAGTGCCAGGTCGGGCCGGGCGGAGAGGTGTACGTCGTCGGCTCGCTCGGCGTCGTTCGCTACGACAACGGCGCGCTGACGCCCGAGACGATCGACCTCGGCGGACAGCCGGCGGCCGGGTGGAACAGCATCGCGCTGGGGCTGGGCAGCGGCGCCATCGTCGAGGCGATGATCGTCGGCGGTGGCAGCGGTTACCGCTTCGCGCGGCGTGACCAGACGACGTCGTCATGGAGCTCGCTCATGCCGCTGACGACGGGCAGCAATCTCTCGACGGTGGTGTCGCTCGGCCCGACCGAGTTCCTCGCCGCCGGGTCCGGGAGCGGCGCCAATCGTTTCATGTCGTGGAACGGAACGAGCTGGGCCCCCAGCGTGCCCGCGCCTCCCAACACCATCTCGAGCGTGCGCGACGCGACCGTGACCGACGCACGAGAGGTCTTCCTCGTCGGCAACGACAGCAGCAGCGCCTACACGATCATTCGCGGCCGCCGGTAAGCCATACCGCCCTGTCGACCGCAGCGGGGCCCGTGCTACGCCGACGGCCCTCATGAGAGCTCTCCTCGTCTCGCTCGTTGCGTTGTCGGCCTGCGGGCCGCTCACCCCCATCAAGGTCGATGCTGGCTCGGCCGGAGGCACCGCTGGGGCCGGTGGCGGCTTCTCGTTCGGTGGTGGCATGGCGACCGGCGGCGGAGTGGCGACTGGTGGCGGCGTCGCGACCGGTGGCGGCATGGCGACTGGCGGCGGCATGGCGACTGGGGGCGGCATCGCGACTGGGGGCGGAGTGGCGACTGGGGGCGGAGTCGCGACCGGCGGCGGAGTCGCGACCGGCGGCGGCACGGCGACCGGTGGCGGCAGCGTCGGCCCCTTCACGTGGCAGAGCATGTCGATGGTTCCCGTGCCCTCGACGACGACGGGCGCGGCCATCACGGCGCGATCGGGAGAGGCGTGGATGACGGCCGGCCCGGCGCTCTACCGGTCGACGGGTGGCACCTTCACTCAGCTCTCTGGGTTCTCGCTGGTGTCGAACGCAAAGGACGTGCTGGTCACGCCTGCCGGGAAGGTCTTCGTCGTCTCGGGGACCACGACCTCGATGTACTGCACCGCGGCCGATTGCTCTGTCGCGAGCAACTTCGTGGCTGCACCGAGCGGCGGCTCGAGCGACTACTTCGATGGGCTCTGCAACTCCGGCGAGACCGTCTACGCGATCGGCAATGGCAACAGCAGCCAGGCGATCCTCTTCGAGTTCAACGGAACGGGCTGGACGAAGGTGAGCAACGATCTCGGGTTTCCGTCCCCGAGGCGCTGCATCGCCGGGCCCGCAGGCGAGGTGTACGTGCTCGGGAGGAACTTCGTCGTCCGGTACGAGGGCGGGGGCTTCAGCCAGGAGAACGTCAACCTCATGGGCCAGTCCTCTGCCGAGTGGAACGACATGGCCTTCACGTTCGGCCCGGGCGCCGCAGTCGACGCCATGCTGGTCGGCGGTATTGGCAGCGGCGGCACGATGACGGGGTACCGCTACGCGCGGCGTGACGTGGCCGGCGGAGGGTGGACGGCGCTGCCCGTTCCGATGGTCGGGAGCACGCTCAACACCATCGTCGCGGTGGGGCCCAACGAGTACCTGGCGGCTGGCTCGCCCGGCAGCATGCCGGCGAACCGCTTCATGCTGTGGAATGGAATGACGTGGGCGGCGAGCACCAACCAGCCCCCCTCGGCGCTGCTCCTGGTGAACGACGCCGCGACCAGCACCGACCGCGAGGTCTTCTTGATCGGCAACGGCGGCTCGGGCCTCGTCGTGATTCGGGGCCGCCGGTAGCGCAGCTGATGGCGGCTCGCAGCACGGGGCCCTGCAGGTGTCGTTGACCGTGGGCGCGTCAGGTTGTTACGGCTCTGTCCATGCCCCGCGCCGCCGTGACCGATCTCTACCGCATCGACGATCTCCTCTCGCCCGAGGACCGCGCGATTCGCGACACCGTCGCCCGCTTCGTCGATCAGGAGTACCTGCCGATCGTCGGGAAACACTTTCGCAACCACACCTTCCCGTCGCACGTCATCCCCAAGCTGGCCGACATGGGCATCTTCGGCGCGACGCTCAAGGGGTATGGCTGCGCGGGCCTCTCGAACGTCGCGTATGGCCTCATCCTCCAGGAGCTCGAGCGCGGTGACTCTGGCCTGCGCAGCTTCGCGTCGGTGCAGTCGTCGCTGTGCATGTTCCCGATTCATTCGTTCGGAAACGACGAGCAGAAGGAGCGGTTCCTGCCCGGCATGGCCGCAGGGAAGATCATCGGGTGCTTCGGCCTGACCGAGCCCGACTACGGCTCCGACCCCGGCGGCATGCTGACGCGTGCGGTGAAGCAGGGCGATCACTACGTGCTCAACGGCTCGAAGATGTGGATCACCAACGGCACCATCGCCGACGTCGCCATCGTGTGGGCGAAGGTCGATGACGGCGGCGCCGAGTCGATTCAGGGCTTCCTGGTCGAGAAGGGCATGCCCGGGTTCAGCGCGAAGGAGATCGAAGGCAAGTTCTCGCTGCGCGCGTCGTTCACCGCTGAGCTCGCGTTCCAGGACGTGAAGGTGCCGGCGAAGAACCTGCTGCCTGGCGTGAAGGGCCTGCGCGGGCCGCTGTCGTGTCTGAACAAGGCGCGCATGGGCATCGCGTTCGCGGCCATGGGCGCGGCGGTGGCGTGCTTCGAGGGCGCGCGCGAATACTCGTTGGGGCGAAAACAGTTCAACAAGCCGCTCGCCGGGTTCCAGCTCACGCAGGAGAAGCTCGCCGACATGCTGCAGGAGATCGTGAAGGGGCAGCTGCTGGCCCTGCGCCTCGCCCAGCTCGCCGACTCGGGGCAGAAGGTGCTCCCGGAGCAGGTGTCGCTCTGCAAGCGCAACAACGTGAAGGTGGCGCTCGAGATCGCCCGCGTCGCCCGGAGCATCTACGGCGCCAACGGCATCAGCGACGAGTACCCGCCCATTCGTCACATGCTGAACCTCGAGAGCGTCTTCACCTACGAGGGCACGCATGAGGTGCACACGTTGATCCTGGGGAAGGCGATCACCGGCATCGACGCGTTTGGCGCCTCGTAGGTAGAGTCACGCCCATGGTGCGTCGTGAAGGCAAAGCGGAGGAGATCGCGGAAGCGACCGCCGAAGCCGAGCCATGCTGCGCGTCTCCAGCGGGTGAAAGTCCCGCACGGGTAATCGCCGGAGAGCCC
>JALHMW010000040.1 GCA_022843845.1 Archangium sp. | reverse complement strand
GCCGAGACTTCTGCAGGTCACGCGGCATCACCTACGGCACCTACGCGAGCGCTCGACAGCGGCTCGTTGGCAAGATCCGCAAGTACCGCAGTCCCGCCGACTAATTCTCCGACGGCTCCTTGGTTGCCGGGGTTGTGGAATCCGATCCACCCGGCTGCTTTGTTCCTGCGTCTTGAATCCCTGTGAAATTCCAGCGTCATTTCCGGCACCTTCAGCCCACCACGGACGGACTATGAGACCCCTGATTCACGCCTGCTGTGCAACGGTGATCCTGACTTCCGCACTCGCTGCCGCCCAGCCCTGGAGCCGGCCACTCAACGCCGCGACCGACGCCGTCGAAGACGCCTTCGACCGCGCGCAACGCTCGAACGGCAGGTGCCGGAACCAGATTGGCCCTGCGCTCAACGCGCTCACCGATCGCCTCGACGGCATCAGGCGGCTGCCGACCCCGCTCTCCGAGCTGAACCAGGTACGCAACGAGCTCGCCGTCATCGGCCAGCAGGCGCCGTTCGCGGCCTGCCCGCTCGGCGTCACCGACGACATTCAGCGCGGCCTCGACGCGCTCGAGACGGTGCGCGTGGCGATGTGGAGCGACGGCCGTCGTGGCGGCAACCGGCGTGAGCAGCGCCGTGGCGGCCAGCCGGTGGCCCCCGCGTTCCCCTTCGTGCAGCTCTCGCCCATCAGGGTGGCGACCGCCGTGCCCTTCCAGAACGAGCGCGCCGTGCAGCTCAGCCTGCCCGAGGTGACGTTCGAGGCGATGCAGGGCCAGGGCTTCTACGTCGCGACGCGCTTCCGCTCCTTCGAGGGCGACTGGAGCGACTGGGTGACGACGCAGATGTGGACGGTGCCGACGTCTCCGTTCGTCTGGAGGAACGCGTACAACCACGTGCTGCGCTACTCGACGCTGGCCGAAGAGGACTTCTCGAACGGCCGCTTCATCGCGCACGTCGCGGTCTTCAACGCCCAGGGCCAGGAGCTCGCGTTCCGTGAGATCGCCTTCCGCGTCAACCTGCCGCAGCAGGTCGTCGTGCCGCAACCGCCGCCGATGGTGCGCCGCGACTGTGGCACCGGGCCCAACGACCCCGGCTGTATGATGATTCGCGACGGCCAGTTCGCGATGGAGGCCCCGACGTACCAGGGCTTCCTGCAAGGCCTTCGCGCCAACCGCTCCGAGATGATGCGGGGCTCGATGGCCAACAGCATGCTCGAGAACAACTACCTCACGGCGGCGCAGTTCGAGCCGATGCTCGACCTCTTCAACAGCGAGATGATGAAGCTCGACTTCGCGCAGCGCGCCGCGCCGAGGCTGGTCAACCCGCAGCACGCCATCGGCTTCTCGGCGAAGTTCCGCAGCTCGATGATGCAGAGCGGGTACACGCAGTTGATGGCGCAGCAGCCGCCGGGCGTGCTCTGGCAGCCGGGCATGGTTGGCCCCGGCGGCATCGTCGTTCAGCCGGGAATGGTCGTCGCGCCCGGCGTCATCGTGCAGCAGCCCGGCTTCCCGCAGCCGGCCGTCGTGCAGCCCGGCGTGATGGTGCAGATGCCCGGCATGACGGTGCAGTTCGACGATCGCCGCGGGCCGCCTCCGCCCGTGCAGCCCGCCGTCGTGCAGCAGGTGATGGTGCGTGACTGCGGCACGGGCCCGAACGACCCCGGGTGCGGCCTGATGCGCAACGGCTTCCAGGCGATGGACGCGGCGGTCTTCCAGGGAATGCTCCAGTCGCTGCGCTCGGTGATGAACGAGATCACCCGCGAAGACATGTTCGAGAAGATGATCGCGCGAAACGGCATGACGGCGATGCAGCTCTCCGTGGTGATGGACCTGTTCAACAACTCCATCACGAAGCTCGACATCGCCAAGCACGCGGCGTCGCACGTGGTGAACCCGCAGCACGCGCTCGGCCTCTCGACGAAGTTCAACAACAGCTTCCAGGCCGAGGAGTTCGTCGAGGTGTACTCCGAGCAGCGCTAACCCTCCTCCGCCGGCGCTTCGTCGGCAGAGAACTTCATTGGCGCCGCAGGCCTCGTCTCGGCGCCGAGTGAGCCCAGCCAGCTGCGTCGATCGATGACGCGGCAGCCGATGGCGAAGGTGAGGTCCTGCTCCGCGATGTCGGGGCGGCCCTCGAGGTCGGCCCGGGTTCGCGAGAGCTTCAAGATGCGGTCGTGCGCGCGCGCCGAGAGGCCGAACTTGTCGACGGCCTGCTTGAGCAGCTTCTGGGAGCGCGCGTTGAGCGTGCAGTGCGTGGCGAGCTGCTTCGGCGTCATCTGCGCGTTGGTGAGCACACCCGGCGTGTCGGAGAAGCGGCTCGCCTGCCGTTCCCGCGCGGCCTCGACGCGGTCTCGATAGTGCGAAGACGGGAGCCGGCGTTGATGGAGCTCCGTCATCGTCTTCACCTCGACGGGCCGCGACTGCATGGTGATGTCGATGCGGTCGAGGAGCGGGCCCGAGATGCGCGCGTGGTAGTCGAGCACGCGGCTGCGGGCGCACTCGCAGATGCGCTCCGCGACGTTGAAGTAGCCACACGGGCACGGGTTCATCGCCGCGACGAGCATCACCTCGCACGGGCAGCTGACGTGCTGGTTCGCGCGCGCGAGGCGAATGGCGCCCTCCTCCAGCGGCTGGCGGAGCACCTCGAGCACGTGCCTGCGAAACTCGGGCAGCTCGTCGAGGAAGAGGACGCCGCGGTGGGCCATGGAGAGCTCTCCCGGCCGCGCGAGCGGGCCGCCGCCGACGAGACCTGCGTCGCTGATGGTGTGGTGCGGCGCGCGAAACGGCCGCTCGCGGATGAGCGCTGAGTCTTGCGGCACGAGGCCCAGCACCGAATAGATGCGGGTGACGTCGAGCGCCTCCTCGAAGCGCATCGCGGGAAGAATCGTCGGCATGCGGCGCGCGAGCATCGTCTTGCCCGAGCCGGGCGGCCCGCAGACGAGCACGTTGTGGCCACCCGCAGCGGCGAGCTCGAACGCGTCCTTCACGTCGTCCTGTCCACGCACGTCGGCCATGTCGAGCGCGTGGACCGGGCGCGCAGGTTCTCCGCTGCCGCGATGAAACGGCGCGATGGGCGCGTCTCCCGAGAGGTGTGACACGGCCTCTTGAATCGTCGCGACGGGAATCACCTCGATGCGGTCGACGAGCGCGGCCTCGGCGGCGTTCGCGAGCGGCACCAGCACGCCACGAAAGCCCGCGTCTCTCGCCGCGAGCGCGAGCGGAAGCACCCCACGAATCGGCTTCACCGCGCCATCGAGTGAGAGCTCACCGCCGAAGAGGTAGCCCTCGAGCGCGTCGGGTTCGAGGAGCCCTCCCGCGGCGAGCACGCCGAGCGCGATGGGCAGCTCGAAGGTCGCGCCCTCTTTCTTCAAGTCGGCCGGCGCCAGGTTCACCGTGATGCGCTTCTGCGGCAACACGAAGCCGCAGTTCTTCAGCGCCGACACCACCCGCACCTTGCTCTCTTTCACCGCGCCGTCCGGCAGGCCGACGACGTTGAAGAACGGCAGCCCGAGCGCCATGTCGACCTCGACCTCGACCACCACGGCCTCGATGCCGACCAACGCCCCTGACCGAACCCTCGCGAGCATGTGAATGCCCTCCCGCGCTGGCCGAAGAGCAAGCGACAGGCCGGGGCTCGACGACACGCACTTCACAGGGACAGCGTCGACTCTCACCGCGCGAGAACGAGGGTGGAGTCCACGCGCGCATCCATCGAGTCAGACGGTCAGGGCACCGAGAACGAGACCGGGAGCTGAACGCGCGAGCTCGATGGATCCGAGATGGCGAACTCGAGGAGGGCACGGCGGATGCCACTTCGACCGGCACCGGTCGCCTTGACGGCGATGGGCGCACACAGACGTGGTCCCAACGTGAGGTTGAGCAAGAACGGGTCGACCGCGAACCACGCCGCGTCGTCACCGACGATCCGAAACGAATCGAGCAGACACAGGTCGCCCGCGGACTGCAGCGGGGCCAGGTTGCAGACGTTCGCGGAGAGGACCGCGGTGGTCCCCCCGACGACCGGCCCGAAGGTGAGCGTCTGCGGATCGACGCGGTAGTTGCACGGAGGCACGACCCTCGGGCTCGCGGTGACGATCAGCTGAACCTCGGGCCGCCTCAGGTCGTTCGTCAGGAACTTCACGGCCCAGCGTTTGGGCCCCGAGGCGTCTTTGATGGCGACCGTGATGGGAAATGCGCGCGAGACGTTGGCTTCGAGGCCGAAGACCCACCACGCCTCGGGTACACACGCGCCGCTGGTCACGTCGACTTCACCGAGGCACAGCTCGTCGGCCCGCGATTCGGGGTTCAACGCCTGCACGCTCGGCGCGCCGCGAAAGTCGAGCAGACCCAGGCCGGCGTTCCGCACGGTCACCTGCTGCACGGAGAGATTGTGTCGGCCCGCGAAGAAGGGAACCGCAGCGAAGTCGAGCGTGAGGCCTGGCTCGACCTCGAACCGCGGCGCGGCGACCGAATCCCCTCGAAGCGACAACCGCACGTCAGGACACCCCGCGTTCGCGCGGAGCGTCAGGAACACCTGTCGAGTGCCAGGCGCCGTCGGTCGATGGAACACGGGAATCGTCAGGGTCGACCCCGGCGCCACCACCACCTGGTTCGCTGCCGGCCGCACCACGGAGAAGTGCTCGGCGCCATCTCCCTCCAGCGGGCCGAGCGTCGCTGACTGTTCGATCGTCGAAGGGTTGCTCACCGAGATGACGGCAGCTTGTTCTGCTCCGGCGGTGATGCGGCCGAAGTCGACGTCCATCGCCGTGAGGCAGTCGGTCCGTTCGACCGCGCCGACGATCGAGACCGCGACCCGGCTTTCACCCTCGAACACGCCAGAGAAGAGCAGCTCGACCGTCGCGGCCTCGCTGTCGCTCCCGCCCGGTGCGCGAAAGGTGACCGGAATCTCGAGCGACCGGCCGGCTTCGATGAAGCTCGCGTCCTTGACGTCGAGCTCGAAGACCGGGTTGGCGGGCCGCTCTGATTCGACCTTCACCGGCGCGCCGTTCGTCCTCGTCACGCTCACGAGCTTGAGCAGACCAACGCCCGCGTTCGTGACGCGAAGGCCTGCCCTGCCGACCTCGCCTGGGCTGGTGCGGATCCTCAGGAGCGTCGACTGAGCCCAGACGCCGTCCTGCATCGTCAGAACCGTCGGCTCACCGAAGTTCTGTTCGATGATGACGCGCCCGGGACAGCCGAAAGAAAACGCACAGACGGCCAGGACGAACGCTCGCATTCCGTACGACTTGGCCCACACCTCCAACACGCGTCAATGACCCCAGGCGCACGAATTGCACCCCCTGCGGGTTCCAATCGCTGCGGCCCTGAGGGACGGGGCGCCGAAGCGTTGCGGCACATCAAGTGCAGAACCCGGCCGCAATCGTTTCACTCTTCAGGGAGCGTGACGTCATGTGTCTTGGGCTCCCGATGCGCGTGGTCTCGGGCAACGAGTACAGCGCGGTGGTGGAACGCGGCGATGAGCGTCGCACCGTCAGCATGATGCTGGTCGGCGAGGTGCCGGTCGGGACGGCGGTGCTGGTGCACATCAACTCCGCGGTGCGCGTGCTCGAGGAAGACGAGGCGGTCGACATCGAAGGCGCCATCGCCGGTCTCGAAGCATCGGCGCGCGGCGAACCGGTCGACGCGTACTTCGCAGGGCTCGTGGCCAGCGAACGCGTGGTAGCCACTCCCGTCGACGCGCTCGCAGCAAGACTCCGGGCTGCCTACGAGGCCGTCGCGGTGCAGATGGAGGGGTTGCCCATCGTGAACCCGAGGCTCGGTATCGAGGTGCTCGCGTTTCAGGAATGGAACGGCGGTCACGCGGGGCTGGTCATCACGCCGTGGTTCTTGAACGTCATCTTCGTTCCGCCTGTGGGCACACCTGAGTTCGCGCCGGGAACGCGCGTGCCCCGCGAGTTCCCCGCGGGCCGCCTCGAGTTCGTCACCAGTCACCTCGACGGCGTCGGCCCGATGGAGTCGTGCTCGTTGTTCTCTCCGATGAACGAGTTTCGCGACATGCCCCACGCGCTCGAGGTCGCACGTGACGCGGCACAGGCGCTCTTCACGCCAGCACCAGTGTCGGTGGCGGCGTCGACCGAGCCAGCACCACCCACCACGACACCCACCACGACACCCGACGCTGAGCCGCCAAGCCGCCGAGCGTTGTTCCGGCGCGCGTTGTCATTGAGGTGAGCTCGTGACGACCGAGGGCCGTATCGACGTCACGCTCGAGCTGGAGGCCGGGCGTTGCGCCCGCGTCACCGTCGCCTCGTCGCGGCCGCTTCATGTGTGGAGGGCCCTCGAGGGACGCAGCGTCGACGAGGCGCTGAAGCTGCTCCCGTTGATGTCCTCCATCTGCTCGTCGGCGCAGGCCGTCGCGGGGCTGCGAGCGTGTGAGGCCGCCCTCGGGGTGAACGTCGACCCTCGGGAAGAGGCTGCGCGCGAGGCGGTCATCGCGGCCGAGGTGCTCCAGAACCATCTGTGGTTCTGGTTCGTCACCGCGCAGGACCTCGTCGGCGCCGTCCCCGACTTGCTCGCGCTCCGACGCGTGCGCACGAGCCTGGCGGATGCGACGGTGGCCGTGATGGGCAAAGGCCCATGGCTGCGCCTGGGTGGGATGGAGCGGACGCCAGAGGTGGGCGCGCTGGAGCGTGCCCTCGACGCCGTCGACGCAGCGCTGCGCGCAGCGGGCCTCGTGTGTGGCGCTCAGTCTTTGGAACAGCTCAGCGCGGGCACAGGCCCGGTGGGCGAGATCCTTCGCGTCGGCTTCGAAGCGCCGCTCCGGGCGTTGGGGCAGACGAGCGCTCCCACGGAGTCGTTCGACCCGGCCTTCGTCGCGGACGCGCTGTGGAACGTGCCGGGCTTCGAGCGAGCGCCGACCGGACGACGAGGGCCGATGGAGCTGGGGCCACTCGTGTCGACCGCTGACCACGCGCTGGTCCGGCAAGCGGTCGCCTCGATGGGCCATGGGGTTGGCGCGCGGCTGGTCGCCCGGAGTGTCGAGACTTGCGCGAAGTTCGAGACCCTCCGGCAGGCTGCGCACAATCTGCAGCACCCCTCACCGCCCCAGCGGCCGGCACGCGACGGCCGACGGGGGTTCGGCACTGCGCCCACCTCACGAGGACCCGTGCTCCACGCGGTCGACATTGAGCAACGTCAAGTCGTTGGGTGGCGGGTCGTGGCTCCGACCGAGTGGACGTTTCACTCCGATGGGCCAGTTCGCGAAGCGTTGGTGGGGTTGGCGGCACCCGACGTGCAAGAGGCGACACGGTGGGCCCGGTGGGCAGTCGCGACATTGGACCCCTGCGTGGAGTTCGGAGTGCGCGCGAGGGAGTCGTGACACATGCACGAGGTCGCGCTGGCCCAGAGCATCGTCGAGATCGTCCGCGACCAGGCGCGCGCGAACCACGCTGACTGCGTCAAGGCGGTCTTCCTGCGCATCGGAGCCTTCGCGAACGTCGAGCCCGAGGCGTTGTCGTTCGGCTTCGAGTCGGCGGCGCGAGGGACCATCGCCGAGGGCGCGCGACTGGAGATCGAACGCACCCCGGGATCCGCGTTCTGCGCCGGCTGCGGGAGCGATGTACAGGTCGAGTCACGCGTGGCGCTCTGCCCGTCGTGCGGGAGCGGACAGTTGTTGATCACCGGCGGTGAAGAACTGCGGGTCACCGAGCTGGAGGTGTCGTGATGTGTGGAACGTGCGGCTGTGCGGACAAGGCGAGTGTCACCGTGGAGGGTGATGGTGACGCTGAGCACGTTCATGTCCAGGCCGATGGGACGGTCGTTCGACATCGCCATGGCGTCGGCGGCGCGCACGAGGATGCGCACCCTCACTTGCACGACGATGGGCACGATCACTCGCACGCGCACTCCCACGGCGACGGGCAGCCTCACTCGCACGAGCACTCACACGATGACGGCCACGCTCACTCACACGAGCACGCGCACGGCGACGGGCATGCTCACTCGCACACGCACACCCACGACGACGGGCATGCTCACTCACACGAGCACGCTCACGGCGACGGACCTATTCACTCGCACACGCACACCCACGACGACGGGCATGCTCACTCGCACGAGCATTCGCACGACGAGGCACCTGCTCACTCCCACGCCGATGGGCACGCGCACGCGACCGACATCGCGCTGACGCCCCACCAGTTCGGCGCCTCACCTGCCCTTCACGAGACCGAGGTGCGCCGCATCGCCGTCGAGCAGGACATCATGGCGAAGAACGGTCGCGCCGCAGCGCTCAACCGCGACCGCTTCGCGCGCGAGCGCACCTTCGTCGTCAACCTGATGTCGAGCCCGGGGAGTGGAAAGACGACGCTCCTCGTTCGGACACTCCAGGAGCTCAAGACCCGTGGCGGGCGCCTCGCGGTGATCGAAGGCGATCAACAGACGACGCTCGACGCCGATCGCATTCGCGCGACCGGCGTTCCGGCGGTGCAGGTGAACACCGGCAAGGGCTGTCACCTCGACGCCGAGATGATCATGCGCGCGCTGGCGAAGCAGCCGGCTCCGGCGGGCGGCACGCTGTTCATCGAGAACGTCGGCAATCTCGTGTGCCCCGCGGGCTTCGATCTCGGCGAGGCGAAGAAGGTCGTCATCGCCTCGGTCACCGAAGGTGAAGACAAGCCGCTGAAGTACCCCGACATGTTCGCGGTCGCGGACCTCGTGCTGGTGAACAAGGTCGACCTCGTCGCGGCGCTGGAGTTCGACGTCGCGACGCTGAAGGCGAACGTGAAGCGCGTGAACCCGAAGGCGACGGTGCTCGAGGTCTCGGCGCGCACCGGCGCTGGCTTCGAGGCCTGGCTCGCGTGGCTGAGTTCCTCCCGGACCGTGACGGCTCCTGTCGAGGCCCGAGTCCCATGACCGTGCTCCACTCGACGAGGCTTCGCATTCGGGTGCGTGGGCTCGTTCAGGGCGTTGGTTTTCGTCCCTTCGTCTATCGCCTCGCCGTGGAGCAGGGGCTCTCGGGCTGGGTCCGCAACGACGAGCAGGGCGTGGTGATGGAGGTGCAAGGCGCAGGCGCCAGCGCGATGCCAGCGTTGCTCGAGACCCAGGCGCCACCGCTCGCGCGCGTCGACGCCGTCGAGGTCCAGACGCAGGAGCTCCGCGACGAGACGGGCTTCGTCATCGACGCGAGCCATCACGAAGGCAAGGCCTCGGCGGCCATCGGTCCTGACGCCGGCATCTGCGCCGCCTGCGTGGCCGAGATCTGCGACCCCGCCGAACGACGCTTCCGCTACCCCTTCACCACCTGCACGCACTGCGGGCCGCGCTACACCATCACGCGCTCGCTGCCGTACGACCGGCCGCAGACGTCGATGGCGTCGTTCCCGCTCTGCGCCGCGTGCGCCGCTGAGTATGGAGATCCGAACGATCGACGCTTCCACGCGCAACCGCTCGCGTGCCCTGCCTGTGGGCCGAAGCTGTCGATGCCGCTCGAGGAGATCGTGCGCGCGGTGCGACAAGGCTCGATCGTCGCGCTCAAGGGCATCGGCGGGTTTCAGCTGCTGTGTGACGCGCGAAACGCCGGCGCCGTGAAGACGCTGCGGCAGCGCAAGCAGCGCGACGCCAAGCCGTTCGCGGTGATGGTGTCCTCCCTCTCCTCGGCCCGGAAGCTCGTCGACCTCAACGAAGCTGAAACGAAGCTCCTCTCGTCGTGGCAGCGTCCGATCGTGCTCGCTCGCAAGAGAGACGCCGGTCTCAGCACTGACATCGCGCCTGAGCTCGCGTGGCTGGGCGTGATGCTGCCGACGTCTCCGCTCCACCTGCTGCTGTTCCACGAAGCCGCGGGCCGGCCGTCGGGCACGGCGTGGCTGGAGCAGCCGCTCGACTTCTGCGTCGTCACCACCTCTGCGAACCCCGGTGGAGAGCCGCTGGTCATCACCGACGACGAAGCGCGGTCCCGTCTCGCTGACATCGCCGACGTGATCGTGTCGCACGATCGCGAGATCCTCGTCCGCAACGACGACTCCGTGGCCCGGATCATCGACGGCGCGCCGATCCTGCTGCGCCGCGCGCGCGGCTACGTGCCAGGTCCCGTCGCGCTGCCAGGCACCACCCCACCCGTCCTCGCGCTCGGTGCTCACCTCAAAGCGACGGCGTGTCTGACGCGCGGTCGAGAGGCGTTCGTCTCGCAGCACCTCGGCGATCTCGATGACGTCGCGACCTGGCGCTTCCTCGAAGAGACGGTCGCGCATCTGACGAAGACCCTCGAGGTCGAGCCACGCATCGTCGCTCACGATCTTCACCCCGACTTCCTCTCCACCCGGTTCGCGCAGTCGCTGGGCCTCGAGACCGTCGCGGTGCAGCACCACCACGCGCACCTCGCTGCGGTTCTCGCGGAGCACGGACGAACCGCGCCCACCGTCGGCGTCGCGCTCGACGGCTTCGGACTCGGGAGTGATGGCGGCTCGTGGGGTGGAGAACTCCTCCGACTCGACGGCGCGCGCTTCACCCGGCTCGGTCATCTCGCGACGCTGCAGCAGCCCGGCGGCGATCGCGCCGCGAGAGAGCCGTGGCGAATGGCGTCGGCGGCGCTCCATCGGCTCGGCCGCGCGGAGCTGATCGTCGAGCGCTTCTCCAGCGTGGGACCTGCCGCGGCCGTGTGCACGCTGCTCGACAAGCACCTCAACTCTCCCGAGACCAGCTCGTGCGGTCGGCTCTTCGACGCCGCGTGCGGCCTGCTCAGCGTGAAGCCGATCGCCACCTACGAGGGCGAAGCGCCGATGGTGCTCGAGTCGCTGGTGACGAAGCCCGAGGTCCTCCGCGGAGCGTGGAAGGTGCGCGACGGCGTGCTCGACCTGCTCCCGCTCCTCGACGCGCTCATCGGCCGAAGCCCCGTCGATGGCGCCAACGTCTTCCACGGCACCCTCGCCGCAGCGGTCGTCGACTGGGCCGCGCCGTACGTCGTCGACGGTGTCGTCGCGTTGAGCGGTGGCTGTCTGATGAACCAGACCCTCGCGGAGTCGTTGATCGCGGGTTTCTCGTCACGCGGCATCACGCCGCTGTTGTGCCGCCAGGTGCCGTCGAACGACGGTGGACTTTCACTCGGTCAGGCGTGGGTTGCCGCGCTGACCATCGGAGGCTGAACCATGTGTCTCGCACTCCCTGCGAAGGTGCTGAACCTCGACGGCCCCGACAGCTGCACCGTCGAGCTCGGCGGCATTCGCCAGAAGGTGAACCTCGGCCTCCTCGATGACGTGAAGCCGGGTGACTTCGTCATCATTCACGTCGGCTACGCGCTGACGAAGATGGACCCCATCGAGGCCGAGAAGACGCTCGCCCTGCTGCGCCTCGAAGGTCAGCCCACCCCCACCCCGACGGCCTGAGGAGTCACCCGTGCAATTCATCGATGAGTTCCGTGACGGACCCCTCGCCCGACAGATCGCCGCGCAGATCGCCGCCGAGGTGCAGCCCGACCGCCAGTACAAGGTGATGGAGTTCTGCGGGGGCCACACGCACGCGCTCTGCCGCTACGGCCTGGTCGAGCTGCTCCCGAAGAACGTCGAGATGATCCACGGCCCCGGCTGCCCGGTGTGCGTGCTGCCCATCGGCCGCCTCGATCAGGCCATCGCGCTCGCGCGTCAGCCCGGCGTGATGCTCTGCGCCTACGGCGACATGATGCGCGTGCCGGGGAAGGACCGGGTCAGCCTGATGAAGGCCCGGGCCAGCGGCGCCAACGTGCGCATGGTGTTCGGCGCCAACGACGCGCTCGCGCTCGCCCGGAAGAACCCGCAGACGCAGGTCGTCTTCTTCGCCATCGGCTTCGAGACCACGACGCCGCCGACCGCCCTCGCGGTGAAGACGGCGCAGGCCGAGAACCTCGAGAACTTCACCGTCTTCGTGAACCACGTGCTCACCCCGAGCGCGATCGAAGCCATCCTCGGGAGTCCGGAAGCGCTGGACGGCCGCATTCGCGTCGACGGCTTCGTCGGTCCGGGCCACGTCAGCACCATCATCGGCACTCAGCCGTACGAGCGCTTCGCTCGAGACTGGAAGAAGCCCATCGCGGTCTCGGGCTTCGAGCCGCTCGACCTCCTGCAGTCAATCCTCATGATCGTGCGGCAGATCAACGAAGGCCGGCACGAGGTCGAGAACCAGTTCACTCGCGGCGTCACCAGCGCCGGCAACTTGAAAGCGCAGCGCCTCACCGAAGAGACGATGGAGCTGCGGTCATCGTTCGAGTGGCGCGGCCTCGGCACGTTGCCGTCGAGCGCGCTCAAGCTGCGGCCCGAGTTCGCGAAGTGGGACGCCGAGGTGCGCTTCCCGATGACGTACGAGGCGATCGCGGACCACAAGGCCTGCGCGTGCGGAGAGATCCTCAAAGGCCTGAAGAAGCCGACCGACTGCAAGATCTTCTCGACCGCGTGCACGCCCGACTCACCGATGGGCAGCTGCATGGTGTCTCCCGAGGGCAGCTGCGCGGCGTACTACCTCTACGGGCGCCACCGCACCGCGACGCCTCCTGACCCGCAGCGGAGGGCTGGCTGATGCGCACCCGAAACCCGTTCCCGAAGAAGCTGGATCTCACCGGCCGCGTCGAGCTGACCCACGGCACGGGCGGCAAGGTGATGGCGCAGTTGGTGGAGCAGCTGTTCGCCGCCGCCTTCGACAATCGCTACCTCGCCCAGCGGAACGATCAGGCCGTCGTCGAGCCTCCCGTTGGCAAGCTCGTGATGACGACCGACGGCTACGTCGTCTCTCCGCTCTTCTTCGCGGGCGGCAACATCGGCTCGCTCGCGGTTCACGGCACGGTGAACGACGTCGCGATGGCAGGCGCGCGACCGCTCTACCTGTCGTCAGCGTTCATCCTCGAAGAGGGCTTCCCGCTGGCTGACCTCAAGCGCATCGTCGACTCGATGGCGAAGGCGGCGATGCAGGCGGGCGTCCCCATCGTCACGGGCGACACCAAGGTCGTCGAGCGCGGCAAGGGTGACGGCGTCTTCATCACCACCACCGGCGTGGGCGTGATTCCCATGGGCGTGACGCCTCCCAGCGGCGATCGCGCGAAGCCCGGAGACGTGGTGCTCGTCAGCGGCTCGATGGGCGATCACGGCGTCGCGATTCTGTCGCAGCGCGAGGGCATCTCGTTCGAGACGACCATCGAGTCGGACTCGGCGTCGCTGCACACGCTCGTCGCCGACATGGTGACGGTGTGCCCCGACCTCCACGTGCTGAGAGATCCGACGCGCGGTGGGCTCGCGACGACACTCAACGAGCTCGCCTGGCAGTCGGGCGTCGGCTTCAAGCTCGAGGAGCGCGCGATTCCCGTGAAGCCGCAGGTCGCGGCCGCGTGCGAGCTGCTCGGCATCGATCCGCTCTACGTCGCGAACGAGGGCAAGCTGGTGGCCATCGTCGCGCCGCATGACGCGGAGAAGGTGCTCGCGGCGATGCGGGCGAACCCGCTGGGCAGAGACGCAGCGCGCATCGGCACCGTCATCGAAGACGAGAACGGCTTCGTGCAGCTCGAGACCTCGTTCGGCGGCAGTCGCATTCTCGATTGGCTTGCTGGGGAACAGTTGCCCCGCATCTGCTGAAGCACGGAGCACAACCCTCATTGACACGTGCCGATCGGCCGCTACGGTGCGCCGCGCCTCGGGCATTCCCCGGTGCGCGAAGAGAGGCACCATGTCGATGTCGAGGACCCCAAGGGCCGTTGCGCTGATCGCGGTGCTGTTCGCCTCGTTGGCGCTCGCGCAGACGACCTCGGTCCTCACGGGAACGGTCACTGACGCTGCCACCGGCAAGCCGTTGAGCGAGGTCGTCGTCACCGCCACGTCGCCGGCGATTCAAGGCGAGCGCACCATCGTCACCAACGCCGCTGGCATCTACCGAATGCTCGAGCTGTCGCCCGGCACCTACTCGATGCGGTTCGTGAAGCCGGGCTTCGCGCCCTTCACGAAAGAGGCGCTCGAGCTCAAGCTGGACCGAACGCTTCGCGTCAACGCGCAGCTGGCGGCGGAGGTGAAAGAGGTGCCGCCCGCGCCTGTCGCGGCGCTCGCACCTGCCGTCGTCGACGCGAGCAACGCCACCCAGGGCCTGAACGTCACGCGAGACTTCATCGATCGCGTCGCGCTGGTGCGCCCGAACGCCACCGGGCAACGCGGGTTCGAAGCGCTCGCCCAGGCCGCGCCGCAGGTGCCGCCCGATGCGTACGGCTTCGGCATCAACGGCGGCGTCAGCCCCGAGAACCTGTACGTCATCGATGGCCTCACCGTGAACGACCCGACGTACGGCTCGCTCCGCACGCCCGTGGGTATCGGCGGCGCGCAGCTGCCGCTGGAGTTCCTCGAGCGCGTGAACGTCATCACCACCGGCGCTCCGATGGAGTTCGGTCGCGCGAGCGGTGGCGTCATCGACGTGGTGACGAAGTCGGGCCAGAACGAGCTGCGCGGCTCGGTGTGGGGCAACTGGTGGCCTGGCGCGCTGACCGCGAACGCGCTCCCGATTCGCAACGAGGCGTCGTCTCTCGAGCTGCTCACGAGGCGTCACAACACCGGTGACTTCGGCGCAGACCTCGGCGGCGCGTTCATCAAGGACAGGCTGTTCTTCTACGGCGGCGTCGCGCAGTCGTACGACCGGCAGCGCGTGACGCGAAACGTGAACCGCTTCCTGCTGACCGACGATGGGCAGGACTTCCTGTACGAGGACTCCGGAGCGCTCCGCACCGAGCGCATCGCGCAGCGCTCACGCTTCGACGATCGCAGCTCGTTCACCTGGCTCGCCAAGCTCACCCTGGTGATTGCTCCGGAGCACACCGTCGCGCTCTCGATGACGGGCAGCCCGCAGAAGGGCGTGGCTCCCGACTTTGCGCCGCTCGGGTACGGCGCTGGGCTCGACACCACCGACTCCACCACCGCGTCGCTGCGGTACACCGGCAGCTTCCTCGACAAGCACCTGCGCGTGAACGCGACGCTCGGCTGGAACCGCACCGACCAGGCGCGCCTCACCAACGACGGCACCCGGCCGGGCACCACGCTGGGCGCCGCGGGCGTTCCGCAGACGCAGTACCGCGGCAACCCACCGCTCTCGATTCGCGAGTTCGAGGAGCTGCCCGAAGGCGTGGCCGAGCTCTGCGAACCCGCTGGCTTCACGCCGACCACGCGCGCCACCTCGCGAGGCCTGAGCCGCTTCGTGATGGCGTGCCCGGTGACTGGCAGTGGCGCGGCGTACACGCTCGGAGGACGCGGGTTCCTGATGGAGTCGCAGGCCGATCGACTGCAGGCCCGCGCCGACGTCTCGTATTTCTTCGAGCTGCTCGGGCATCACGTCCTCCGCGCCGGCGCTGACGTGGAGTGGACGCAGGTGCGGCTCACGAAGGCGTACTCGGGCGGTGTGTCGCTCGTCGGCTCGAGGCCAGGCGATCCACTCGTGGGCCAACGTGACGAGGCGTTCCTCGCGGGGCCCGACGATCGCATCCCGCTCCTCTCTGTTCGCAGCTCGCCCAGCCAGTTCACGACCGGGCTCTTCCTGCAGGAGAGCTGGAACGTGCTCGACGCCGTCACCCTCAGCGGTGGCCTTCGCTACGACACGCAGCAGCTGTTCGCCTCGAACGGCCAGCTCGGCCTCACGCTCAACAACATGCTCTCGCCGCGGCTCGGCCTCATCTACGACTTCACGCGCCAGGGCCGCTCGAAGGTGTTCGTGAACTACGCGGTGCAGCACCAGAACCTGCCGCTTCACCTCGCCGACCGCGGGCTGTCGGGCCAGTACTCCACGCTCACTCGCAGCGACGCGGATGGGAACGCCCTGCCCCTCAACGTCGACCCGCTGTCGCCTTCACCCGACGTGGTGCGCCTCGCGGCCGGCCGGTTGATGGTCGACCCGTCGCTCAAGCCGATGGCGAAGGGAGAGATCACCGCGGGCCTCGAGTACGAGGTCGTCTCGAACCTGCGCGTGGGCCTCGTCGGCACGCACAACTGGCTGTTCAACGCGGTAGAGGACATGTCGAGCGGCGACGGCGCGACGTCGTTCATCGGCAACCCCGGCGCTGGCATGGGCGCTGGTTTCCCTGCGGCCGAGCGGAAGTACTTCGCAGCCACGCTCTTCGCGAGCCGCGCCTTCTCGAACGGGTGGCTCGCTCAGGGCAGCTACACACTGTCGAGCCTGTACGGGAATTACTCCGGGCTCCTTCGTCCCGAGACGGGCCAGCTCGCGCCGGGCCTCAGCGGCGACTTCGACCTGAAGTCTCTTCAGACGAACACCACGGGTCCGCTGCCTGGCGATCGCACCCACCAGTTCAAGGCGTACGTGGCGAAGGACTTCGAGGTGTCGAGCGACGTCACGCTCCTCGCAGGCGTGACGTACGAGGGCCTCTCGGGAACCCCCATCAGCTTCCTCGCGTGGCACCCGACGGCCGGCGACGACGCGGCGTTCGTGTTGCCTCGAGGCTCCGGGGGCCGCACGCCGTTCATCCACACCGTCAGCCTGCGCGGCGGCATGACGTGGAAGGTGTCGAAGGAGCAGTCGATTCAGGTGACGCTCGACCTCTTCAACCTGCTCAACCTGCAGGAGGCGACCGAGGTGTCTCAGCAGTTGTCGAACGCGCAGCTCGTTCCGGCGAACGTGGCTGACGGGAAGGACCCGGCGACCGCGGCCTGTCTCGCGGGCAACTCGCCGACGTGTCAGTCGATTCTGCAGAAGAGGGTCGGCGCTGCGACGGCGCCGGTCTCCACGAACGATCTGAACGCGAACTTCAAGCAGCCCACCGCGTTCCAGGCGCCCTTCTCGATGCGACTCGGCGTCAGGCTGTTCTTCTGAGGCGAGACCCCATGACCCGCTTTGTTCGCCTCGCGTTCTCGACGTCGCTCCTGCTGGGAGCCGCGCTCTCCAGCTGCTTCGACGCGCAGCCGGTTCCGCCGTGTCGCGTCGTCGCGACCCAGGACTTCACCAGGAGTCCTCCGTACCTGGCGCTGCTCACGTCGACGTCCGCCTCGGCCGCGTGCACGGCGGAGCAGAAGCTGACCTCGATGCGCATCGGCGTTCAGGACTTCGCCGCGCCCGGGAGTGATGAGGCGTCGCTGGTGCTGCGGCCTGGCCGGCTCGTCGACATGGTGCGCGGGAGCGTCTTCACCGCCGATACGGACCCGAGGAACAACTGCCAGGCGGCGTTCGAAGGCAGGCCGAACCCGCGGTGTGAGACGTGCGGACCTGCGGGCACCAACCCGTGCCGCGTCGTCGAGGAGCCCGTGGCGCGCGTCGACCCGAACGACCGTGACGAGAAGAAGCTGAACGCGCTCGCGCCGTTCACGCCAGAGCCGAAGGCGGGCGTGTGTCTGGCGCCGCCGCTCGTCGCGGAGCAGGACTTCGAGGCTGTCTCGATTGCCACCGTCGACGCAGGCACCGTGATGCTCCCGTCGCTGCGCGTTCGGTACGAGTTCACCGACGTGAAGGTCTTCATGACGGCCGAGGTGCCTGGCACCGCCTTCACCGCGAAGCTCTCGCAGACCGAAGGCGACTGCGTGGCGACGTACGAGCTGGTCGCGTTCCATCCCGCGGTCGCCTGCACGAGCGACATCGACTGCGACCCGAACGTCGACCTCGACGCTGGGCGTACGCGCGGCTCTGGCATCGACCCCGACTTCGACCCGGCCTGTGACACCGGCATCGGGTTCTGCGTGCCGCGTGTCGACGTGACGAAGCCGGGCCTGCCGAAGAAGTAGCGCCTGTGCTGATTCGGCCGTGACAATCGTTCGGCGCACCGTACCGAGGCTCATCACGTGGCTCGGCGGAGACGAACGAATCACGCTGGTGCGGTGATGCGGAGGTCCGGGAGTTCGTCACTCCCGCCAGCGGGGCCACTAGACTCCGCTCATGACCACGAACACGTTTCTCGTCACCGGGGGCACGGGCAAGATCGGCTCCGCGTTCGTCTCGCTGCTCGCGACAGACCCCAGCGCGCCCATCGTGCGCGTCGCCACGCGAGACCCTTCAGCCCCTGGCGCCCGGCTGCTGCGCGCGCTCAACCCCAGCACCGTGGTGCCGACCGCGTTCGACGTGGACAAGCCCGACTCACTCGAGGCCGCCTTCGAAGGCGTGACCCGGCTCTTCGTCATCGCGCCGTTCGTCCCCGACATGGCGGCGTGGCACGGAACGGTGGCGGAGGCCGCCCGGAGCGCCGGCGTCAGCTACACGGTCAAGGTGAGCGTCACGGGCGCCCGTGCTCCGGGAGGCGACCCGGCACCAGGCCGCATTCCGCTCTCGCACTGGCAGGGCGAGCAGGCGATTCGAAGCGCGGGCCTCGCGGCCACCATGATTCGCCCGACCATCTTCATGCAGCACTTCCTGACCGTGCCTGCGCTGTACCAACCAAGAGCCGAGCGCTTCTTCCTGCCGACGGGCGACGCGAAGGTCGCGTGGCTCGACTGCCGCGACATCGCCGCTGCCGCCGCCGCCCTGCTCACGGCAGCGCCTGAGAAGCGCGCCCCCTTCGAGGGGAAGGACTTCGAGCTGACCGGGCCCCAGGCGCTCACAGCCGCCGAGCTCGGCGAGATGCTCTCCTGGGTCGCGAGGCGAACCATCACCCACGTCGATGGTGTCGAGGCCTTCAGCGCCAACGCACGCGCGCTCGGGGTGCCCGACACCGTGAAGGGCATCTACGGCGAGGCGGCCGGTGGCTGGTTCAGCGCCGTCGAGAACACGCTCTTCACGACGTTGCTGGGGCGAACGACGACCCCGTTCGCGCGCTTCGCCCTCGATGCCGCCGCGCAGTTTGGCAGCGCGGGCGGTGACTGACTCCCCAGACGGATTCGCCGCGCCGGGGGAGCTGAGCTAAGGGCCCGCGCGTGACGTCCCGTCAGGTCCTCCTCGAGCAGCTCTCTTCGCGTTCCGCCGACGAGCAGGGCGCCCTGCGCAAGACGGCCGACCTCAAGGTCGCGATGACGTACCCGAGCCCGTACCACGTGGGCATGTCGAGCCTCGGGTTCCAGGCCATCGCGCGCGAGGTACACCTGCACGACGGCGCGGCAGCGGAGCGCGTCTTCCTGCCCGACGACGTCGACGCCTGGAAAGCAGCCCGGCTCTCGCCCGTCTCGGAAGAGAACCATCGCCCGCTGCGCGACTTCGACCTCATCGCCTTCTCGGTCGCGTACGAGTTGGAGCTGACCGGCGTCTTCTCGCTGCTCGAGCTCGCCGGCCTGCCCGTGCTGCGAACGGAGCGCACCGACCAGCACCCGCTCGTCATCGCCGGCGGCCCCCTCACCTTCTCGAACCCCGACCCGCTCGAGCCCTTCGTCGACGTGCTGGTGCAGGGCGAAGCGGAAGACCTGATTCACCAACTGCTCGACGAGGTGCAGGGCGCGACGTCACGGGAGTCGCTGCTCCAACGCCTCGCGCTCATGCCGGGCTTCCGCGTGCCCGGCCGGTCGCCGGAATCGACGCGCTACTTCGTGGCGAAGGCCGGTGACGAGCGGCTGCCAGCGCGCACCAGCATCGTCACGCCGCACACCGAGCTGCGGAGCATGTTCCTCATCGAGCCCGAGCGCGGCTGCTCACGTGGGTGTCACTACTGCGTGATGCGGCGCACGACGAACGGGGGCATGCGCACGGTGCCTCCCGAGCGCGTGCTCGAGCTGATCCCCGACACGGCGAAGCGCGTTGGCCTCGTTGGCGCCGCGGTGACCGATCACCCGCGCATCGTGGAGCTGCTCGAGACCATCGTGAACGCAGGGCGCGAGGTCGGCGTGTCGTCGCTGCGGGCGGACCGGCTTTCTTTGAGGCTGGTGCAGGCGCTGAAGAAGGGCGGCGCTCAGGGGCTCACCGTCGCCTCGGACGGCCCGAGCCAGCGCATGCGGGATCTCGTCGATCGCAAACACTCCGAGACGCAGATCCTCAACGCGGCCAACCTCGCGAAGGAAGCCGGCCTCCGACGGCTGAAGATCTACAACGTCGTCGGGCTGCCCACCGAGACGCCGGCCGACATCGACGAGCTGGTGCGCTTCACGCTCGAGCTCTCCCGCATTCTTCCGGTGGCCCTGGGCGTCGCCCCGTTCGCCGCCAAGCGCAACACCCCGCTCGATGGCGCTCCGTTCGCGGGCATCAGCGAGATCGAGGCTCGGCTGCAGCAGATTCGAAAGGGCCTGAAAGGGCGTGCCGAGCTGCGGCCCACGAGCGCGCGTTGGGCCTGGGTCGAATACATGCTCGCGCAGTGCGGGCCCGAGGGTGGCCTCGCGGCGTACGAGGCGCATCGCAACGGTGGAACGTTCGCGGCGTGGAAGCGCGCGTTCGAGGCGAATGACTGCGTGCCGTACGAAGCGCGCCGCACCATCGATGGCCGGCGCAAGGCGAGCGAGTGGCCGTCAGTCGGTCTGCGCGCGAGCTGAGGCGGGGCACGGGCAGGGTTGCATCGCAAGTGCTATACAGTGCCCATGAAGACCGCGACCCTTCCGCCCATTCGAGTCGATCCGGAGCTCAAGAAGACCCTCGAGGCCGTGCTCGAACCGGGTGAAACGCTGTCGTCGTTCCTGCTCCAGGCCGCGGTCAAGAGCGCCGAAGTGCGGCAGGCTCAACAGGAGTACGTCGCGCGTGCGGAAGCGAGGTCACGGGCCGCCCAGCGCACGGGCCGATCGGTTCCAGCGTCGACCGTGTACAAACGTCTGGACCGGGTCCTCATGTCGGCGAAGAAGAGAGCCCGATGAGTCGTCGCGACGTTCGCTTCGCCGAAGGGGCCGACGACGACCTGGTACGGCTCTTCGAATTCCTCGCCGACGAGGACCTCAAGGCTGCAGAACGGGCGATCGCGGTCAACCGCAGGGCGCTGACGATGGCTGCAGAGTTCCCACACTCTTGCAGGCGCGCGCAGGGCTCGGCCTTCGTGAGGGAGTGCGTGATTCCGTTCGGGCGAGCCGGGTACGTCGCCGCGTTCGAGATCGCCGACGACTCGATACTGGTGCTGGCGGTCCGCCATCAGCGCGAAGACGACACGCCGCTGAGGTAGCCCACGAACACGAAGGGCCGGAGCACCTGCGCGCCCCGGCCCTCGCACGTCAGTCCTTCAGCGCGTCACGGACAGTTGCAGGTCGAGCCAGCAGGCGAGGCGCTGTTGCGAGGCGTGGGAGCGACCGCCGTGAAGTCGGCTGAGTTGTTCTGGGTGTCGGAACACCCGGCGACCGCCCGAACGATCGCCGTCGTGTTCGAGGGAGCAGGTGCGCTCGTGCCCTCGGCACACATCGTCGTCGTGGTGCCATAGCTCACGAGGTCGAGAAGCCCCGACGTCGGGCACTGGCTGGCCAGCGTCGTCGTCCCCGAGACCAGGGCGACCTTGCCGGCAGTGCCGCTGAGGTTGGGCGGAGACACCGTCACGACCTGGTCTGCCGTCGGCAGCGCCACACCCATCGTGCCCCCTGCGAATTGAACCAGGAAGTACCCGTTCGCCGGGATGGTGCCCGTGAGAGCGACGTTTCCGCTCCAGGTCATGCTGGTCGCTGACTGGTACTGCAGAGAGAGGCCGGCGAGGTTGACTGGGCTCGCGGTGCGGTTGCGCAGCTCGACGAAGTCGTTGGTGAACGGGGCACCGCTGTTGCCGCCGCCTCCGTAGACCTGGCTGATGATGACGCCCGGAATGCACATGCCCGCGCTGAAGCCGGTGAACTGGGCCGTGTTCTGGCCGAGGGCCGTGTTGCGGGTGTCGGTAATCATCGTGCTGCAGGTCACCTGGTACGAGCCACCAGTCATCGCGTTCGTCGTCACCGTCGCTTCTCGGGCATTCGTGAGGACGGCCGCCGACGCGGTGAGGGCGGCGCCACCGTCGAGCGCGCTGAAGGTGAACCGGGGCGCCTGAACGGTCGCAGAAGCGATGTTGCGATCGAAGGAGACCACGACCGTCGTGGCGCTGTCGGCTCGCGCAGAGAGGACCCTCGGTGCAGGGCAGGTGGTGCCCATCAGGTCGGCGACGCTGAAGCCCGAAGGCTGTGCGCCGTTGTTGAAGCGCCACATCGCGCCGTTCGTGAGCGAGACGTTGCAGCCGGCCTGCAGGTCTTCGGAATCGACGAGCGAGGCCGCCACCCGGAAGCGCAGTGTCGTGCCTGCGTCCGGCGTCCCGGTCGTCGCGACGTTCATCGCGCGGTAGCCATTGCCGGCAGAGCTCGGGGGCTGCGTGATGGTCGCGGCCATCGAGATCAGCCGGCTTTCCCATTCCGTCACGGCGGCGGCGTTCGTGAAATCAACCGCGTTGATGCTCCGCGAGTAGGGCGACACGGGGTTGCCCATGCTGCTTCGAGCGAACCCGGTGTAGCTCGTCACCTGTCGCAGCCCCGAGTTCCGGCCAGCGGCCGTCGCCGTGAACGACACGAGGTCGCCAGGCTGCACGCCGTTCGTCGAGGCAGGCACCGCGACGAACAGCGCGGGCCCACTGGGGTCGGCCTGAACGAAGAAGCCTTCAGGCTCCACCACCACGCCAGCGCCAGCGTCGACCGCTGGCTTCACGACAGTCACGAGAACGCCTTCGACCACGATCGAGCCAGCGACGGGGCCGCCATCTGGAGACGAGTCGGCGAGCGCACGCACGGCCAGGATCTGCTCGATGCCGCCGTCCAGCATCGCCGAGCCGCCTGCCGCCGAGCCGCCTGCCGCCGAGCCGCCCGCCGCCGAGCCGCCCGCTGCCGAGCCGCCCGCTGCGGAACCTCCCGCCGAGCCTCCAGCGCGGCCTCCTCCTGCGCCGCCCCCGGTGGGACCGGGAGTGCCACCACAGCCGACGAGCGTCACCACCAACAGCCGAACGAGAATTCGCATTGAACGAACTCTGACACGCTGCCCCCGAAAAACAGAAAACGCGCCTCACAACGCGCTGAACTTGCAGCGAAGCGCTCGGTATTCGCGACACTTCACGCTACAACCCCGTCTCGTCATGCGCGTCGGCGACTGCCCCAGCTGTCGAGCCCCGGTCGAGTTCAAGCCCGGCGCCGGCAAGATCAAGGTGTGCGAGTACTGCCACACGGTCGTGCTGCGCGGTGAGTTCAGGCTCGAGACCCTGGGCAAGGTCGCCGATCTCGTCGACACCCAATCGCCGCTGAAGCTGATGCTCTCGGGCCAGTACTCCGGCAACGCCTTCACCATCATCGGGCGCATCCAGAAGAGCCACGGCACCGGCACGTGGGACGAGTGGTGTCTGTCGTTCGACGACGGTCGCACCGCGTGGTTGTCCGAGTCCGAGGGCGAGTGGAACCTGATGTTCCCGCTCGAGGGCATCGGGGTTCCTCCCGCTGATCAGCTGCGACCGATGAGCAGCTTCTCGCTGCGCGATCGCACCTTCGTCGTCGAAGAGGTTGGCACCGCGCACACGGTGACGGCCGAAGGCCAGCTGCCCGACTTCAACCGCGAGCACATCTACGCCGACGCGACGGGCCCCAAAGGCGCGTTCTGCTCGCTCGACTACGCCGACGGTGGCTCAGGCGAAGCGTTCGTCGGCGCGCGGGTGACGATCGCGCAGCTCGGCTTCGACAAGGGTGAGCTCGCTCCGACGCCGAAGAAAGACGCGCTCAAGCAGGCGCGCTGCACGAACTGCAACGGCAACCTCGACCTCAAAGCGCCCGACGCCGTGAAGCGCGTGGCGTGCCCGTATTGCGGCGCCCTGCTCGACGCCTCGAACGGCGAGCTCGCCTTCCTTCAGCTCCTCGAGAAGCCACCGTACGAGCCCATTCTTCCGCTCGGCAGCCAGGGCACGCTCAACAAGACGAAGTGGACGGTGCTCGCCTTCCTCATCCGCAGCACCACCGTCGAGGGCACGCGCTACCCGTGGGAAGAGTACCTGCTGTGGAATCAGCAGGCGGGGTTTCGCTGGCTGATGAACTCCAACGGCCACTGGACCTTCCTCACCCCCATCGCCGCTGGCGACGTGGGCCTCGCGCTTCGCAAAGCCACCTGGAACGGCAAGGGCTTCAAGGCCTACCAGTCGGTGTTCGCGACGACCGACTACGTCGCGGGCGAGTGCTACTGGCAGGTGAGCGTCGGCGAGCTGGCACGCGGCTCGGAGTACGTCGAGCCACCCGAGAGCATCAACAGCGACGAGACCGACACCGAGGTCACCTTCACGCACGGCGTGATGATGCCGGCCGACGAGGTGAAAGCGGCGTTCAACCTCAAGGCGCCGATGCCGGTCGCGCAGGGCGTCGCGCCAGCGCAGCTCAATCCGCACAAGACGAAGCTGGGCTCCCAGTTCACCTGGGCCGGCATCTGGAGCGTCATCTTCATCGGGCTCCTCGTCGTCTTCTCCGCGCTCGGCGACACGCGCCAATTCATGCGCACCACCTTCACCGTTCCGCCCGGCGTCAAAGGTGGCACCCCCGAGTCGCAGCAGTTCACCGAGCCCTTCACCATCGACAAGAAGGTGCCGCTCGAGGTCGAGCTCGACGTGCCGCGGCTGTCGAACGAGTGGCTCGCGGTGCAGTTCGACCTCGTGAACGAAGACACCGGAGAGGTCGTCTCGGTCAGCCCCGAGGCCAGCTACTACTCGGGCGTTTCTGACGGCGAGAGCTGGAGCGAAGGCAGCCGTAACCAGACCAAGCAGACCGCCGAGGTCGACCCGGGCAAGTACGTGCTGCGAGCCACGCCTGGCTTCGAAGCGCCAAGCTCGGTACCGCGCGACTACACGGTGACGGTGAAGGGCGACTCGGGCGTCGGCGTGTGCTGCCCGTTCTTCGTCTTCCTCATGCTCTTCGCAGGCCCGCTCTTCAGCGCCTGGCGCAGCTCGAGCTTCGAGACCCGCCGCTGGAACGACGCCGTCTTCCAGTCATCACCCGGTGTCAGCACCTTCCCCTACGCGAAGCAGGAGGACGAATGAAGTGGTTCGGAGGCATCGTGGTCGGGGCGTGGGCCCTGTTGCATGGCGCAGGGCTCGATCGCCTGCCTGACGAAGACCGCGGCGAGCTGCCAGCGGACGTGCGGCGCGCGCCAGGCGGCATCTTGATGTGGCACAGCGGTTTCATGGGAGGGAAGTGATGGATATGGACGCGATCGTCAAACCGCTGGTGCTGGCCGTCGTCTTCTCGATCATCGGCATGCTCGTCTTCATCGCGGGCTTCTTCGTGATTCGAAAGATGCTCCCCTTCGACGTGCACAAGGAGCTCGAGGTCGATCAGAACACCGCCGTCGGCATCGTCGTCGCCTCGTTCATTCTCGGGCTGGCGTTCATCGTCGGCATGGCGATTCACGGCGGCTGAGTGCGCGCGCAACTCCTGGAGTGACCGCGGGTTGAGCTTTCAGTGATCGGTCGGCTCGCCCTCGTGGTGGCGGTGGTGCTCGCGTTCCCCGCGAACGCGCACGATCTCGGCGTCGACCTGACGTTCAACGGAACGGCCGCCAGCGCGACCAACCCGCGCGCGGGCTCCGCGGGCTTCGGGCTGTCGGGCAGCTATGACTTCACGGACCAGTGGAGCGCGTTTCTCACCGCCAACTACCTGCGCGACCTCGCGACCCGCACGACCGACTCGTTCAGCCCCGGCTCGAACATCTTCCTCTTCAGCGCTGGCGCGATGTTCGTGGTGAACGAGCACGTGATGGTGATGGGCGCGATCAATGGCTCACCGCCGACGACCCAGCGCAACGCGCAGCAGCTGCCCCTCACGACGAGGACCGGCCAGACGATCGTGCTCGACGGCGTGCTGGAGAGCACTAATGCCAGTCTTGGCGGCACGCTCCTCGGCTCGTATGCCACCAACGGGCTGTCGCGGTGGGAGCACACCATCGACGTGAGCGCGAACGTGACGGGCCTGAGCTCGTTTCAGAACCTGCAGTTGAAGCGAGTCGCCGAGGCGTTCGCGCGCAACAACTGCCCGCCGGGTGACGACCAACGTGCGTGCCGGCTCGTCGTTGGAACGAACACCCCGCTCGTTCAAGTGCGCCTCGGGGCGACGTACACCGCCACCCTGTTTTCGAAGCTCGACCTGCTCCTCGACGGAGCCGCGTTCCTCTACGACAAAGACCCGGCGACGGTCGGTGTCTTCTCGACGCAGCAGGGTCGACCGGCGCTGGACCTCGGGAGCCCGACCGCGCCGTGGGTCGCCACCGCGCGGCTCACTGGCCTGTACCGATTTTCGAAGGTGAACCTTCGGCTCGGCTATCAGTTCGGCCTCTACGCCGCCGACTTCGGCGCCAACCACCTGGTGCGCGCGAGCGTGACGTGGAAGGTCTCGTCGTCGTTCCGGCTCACCCTCTCGGCGCTGGTCCAGACCGACGTCGATTCCAGCGGCCCCATCAACCGCGGCGGCACGGTGTCGACGGGCGTGCTGTTTCTCTTGCCCTGACCCCCGCGCATTCTTGCAGGGCGGTGGCTGACGCGAGACGATGGGCGTCCTGCCGCACGCGCGTCTTCCCGGGAGCTTCACCGTGACTGTTCGATTCCGTTCGTTCTCCACCCTCGTGGTGGCTGTGGTGTTCTCCGCGAGCCTGTGGGGCTGCACCTGTGGCTCTGGGGTCAACATCGGAGGAAAGGACGCCGGCGCGGACTCGGGCATCAACCTCACGGGTGGCGGCTCGTCGGGCGTCGGCGGAGGCACGGCCGGCGCGACGGCTGGGGGCTCAGCGGGCGGTGGCTCGACGACGGCTGGCGGCACGGCCACGGGCGGCGGAACCGGCGACAGCGACGGAGGCGCCGATGGCGGCTCGACGCAGCTGTGCTCCCTCGTCTCGTGCGCGTCGGCGATGGCGACCTGTGGCCCGGTCGGTGACGGCTGCGGCGGCTTCCTCGACTGCGGCACCTGCACCCCGCCTCAGACGTGCGGCGGTGGCGGAGTCCCCTCGCAGTGTGGTGGCTCGATGGGTTGCACGCCGCGCACGTGCCAGAGCCAGAACGCGAACTGCGGGCCGGTTGGCGACGGCTGCGGCGCGATCCTCGACTGCGGCACGTGTTCGGGTGTCGGTGAGACCTGTGGTGGCGGCGGCACGCCGAGCCGCTGCGGCACCAGTGGCTCCGGCCTCGTCGATGGCGGGTGCGCGCCGCTCACGGCGTGCCCGATGGGGCTCAACTGTGGACCGATTGCAGACGGCTGTGGTGGCACCATCTCGTGCGGCAGCTGCAGCGTGATGGGCCAGACGTGCGGCGGCGGCGGCATGGCGAACGTCTGCGGCGCGTCGAACTCGTGCGTGCCTCGCAGCTGCGCGCAGGCGCAGGCGTCATGCGGCCGGGTCGGCGACGGCTGCGGCGCCCTGACGATGGACTGCGGTACCTGTGACATCGACGCCGGCATCATCTGCGGCGGTGGCGGCGTTCCCAACGCGTGCGGCACCAACATTCCCGACGCTGGCTCGTGCACCGGCCTGTGCCCACAGCAGAACCGCTGCGACGCTGGCGTGAACACGGTGACCGGCACCATCGTGGCCCCCACCAACACGGCCGCCGGCTACGGCAACCCCGACCCGATTCCCGGCGCGCTCGTCTACGTGCCCAACGCCGCCGTGCAGCCGCTGCCCCAGGGCGCCTCGTGCACCAGCTGCTCGGGCCAGGCCTCGGGCAGCCCGCTGGTCACCACCACCACCGCGACCAACGGCACCTTCACCTTGAGCAACGTGCCGTGTGGAACGAACGTTCCCCTCGTGATTCAGCTGGGCAAGTGGCGTCGACAGATCACGATTCCCAACGTCGCGTGCTGTGGCAACACCGCGCTCCCGCCCGACTCCACGCGGCTGCCGCGCACGCAGGCCGAAGGTGACATGCCGTTGATCGCGATGGTGACCGGCAACGCCGACCCGATGGAGTGCATTCTGCCGAAGATCGGCATCGCGCCGAGCGAGTTCACCGCGCCCAGCGGCAACGGCCGCGTTCGCCTCTACCGCGACAACGGCACCAACTTCCCCGGTGGCGGCACCGCGGCGGGGTTGTTCAGCAACCCGACCGAGCTGGCCCGGTACGATCTCGTCATCGTCGACTGCGTCGGCAGCCCCGCCGGTCGAACCGCGACCGAGCTCACCAACCTGCGCAACTACCTCAACTCGGGCGGCCGCCTGTACGTGAGCCATTACGGGTATGTCTGGCTGCACACCAACGCGCCCTTCAACGGGGTCGCGAACTGGGCGGGCAATCAGGGGTTCCCGCCCGACCAGAACGCCTTCATCGACACCTCGTTCCCCAAAGGCGTGACGTTCTCGCAGTGGCTGCAGTTGACGGGCGGCTCGACGGTGCCGGGGCAGATCGCCGTGCAGCAGGTGCGACGCGACACCAACGGCCTGCCGAACATGTCGCCTGCACAGCGCTGGGTCTTCTCGTCCAACCCCAGCGGCGCAAACGCCATCCCGCTCCAGTTCACGTTCAACACGCCCGTCGGGGTGCCTGTCGGCCAGCAGTGCGGACGCGTGCTGTTCTCGGACTTCCACGTCGCGACTGGCGGCTCGGGTGGCGGCACCTTCCCTGGCTCGTGCGGCAGCGCCTCGCCGATGTCGGCGCAAGAGAAGGTGCTCGAGTTCATGATCTTCGATCTCACCTCGTGCATTCAGCCCGACAACGGTCAGCCCACGTGCTCGCCGCGCACCTGCATGCAGCAGGGGTTCAATTGCGGCCAGCAGGGCGATGGCTGTGGCGGCGTCGTCGATTGCGGCCCGTGCCCGATGGGCCAGTTCTGCGGAGGCTCAGGCCAGCCCGGCGTCTGTGGCGGCTCGTCGTGCACCCCGCGCACGTGTCTGCAGCAGAACCTCGAGTGCGGTCAGGCCGGCGACGGCTGCGGTGGCACCTTGAACTGCGGCATGTGCCCGATGGGCCAGGTCTGCGGAGCCGCCGGCCCGGGACGCTGTGGCTCGGGTGGCTGCACGCCGCAGTCGTGTCAGGTGCAGGGGCTGTCGTGTGGCCCTGCCGGTGATGGCTGCGGGAACCTGCAGATGTGCGGCACCTGCACCGCGCCCGACACGTGCGGCGGGGGTGGAATGCCGGGCGTGTGCGGACGTACGTCGTGCCAGCCACGCACGTGCATGCAGGCGAACGCGGCGTGCGGGCTCATCGCCGATGGGTGTGGTGGCACGGTGAGCTGTGGCCCGTGCGCCGCGCCGTTGACCTGCGGCGGTGGCGGCATTCCGAACCAGTGCGGCGGCATCATGTAGCTTCGAGCGGCGCGGCGCTCGAACTCGGCGGCTCTCACGCTTTGAGCGTCGCGCAGGCCGTCTCGACGAGCGCCCACAGCTTCTCGCGATCCTCCGGGGCCTCTTTCGTGAACCCCAGCGGGTGCGTCGAGACGGGCGCGCGATCGAACCAGAACAACCCGCTCTTGCCCGCCAGGCGCGGCGCGACGGCGAGCCAGACCGCGGTGTCAGCGCCCTGCTCCGGCGTGCGCAAGATGCTCTTCGTCATCGAATAGAACGTCGGCAGGCTCGAGCGCACGGCGGGCGTATCAGCCCAGCCCGGGTGCATCGTCGAGAACGTCACCTCGGCCTGCTTCGTCGCCCACTGCTCCGAGAGGATGACCTCGGCCCGCTTGGTCTGCGCATACGCCACGACGCCATCGAACTTCGCGACCTGTCCCTGGAGCGCGTGGAGGTTGAGCTTCTGCGTCAGCATGCCGCCCGACGCGATGGTGATGACGCGGCCCTTCGCGACCACCAGGCGAGGCATCAGGGCCGAGGTCAGCGCGTGCGGTCCGAGCACGTTGGTGGCGAACGTCACCTCGTGGCCCTCCCTCGTTCGAGTCATCGTGTCGGGGAGCACGCCGGCGTTGTTCACCAGCACGTCGACGGGGCCTGGGAGCGTGTCGGCGAAGCGCCGCACGTCGGCCAGCAGCGACACGTCGAGCTTCTGCAGGTGCACGTCTGCGCTCGGGAGCTCGGCGCGGATCGCCTCCAGCGCGCGTTGACCGCGGCCCTCGTCACGACACGCCAGGTGCACCGTCGCGCCGAGCGCCGCCAGGGCCTTCGACACCGAGAAGCCGATGCCTGAGTTCGCGCCGGTCACCAGCGCCGTCTTGCCCTGCATCGACACCTGCATGTCGGCGGAAACGAAGCGCTTCGCGTGACGGCGGAAGCCCGACCGATCGAACGAGAGGACCACCGAGGCGTCGAGCACGGAATCGAAGAAGCTCATCGTGGGACTTCTCTAACCCGTCACTCGACCCATCGCAGCGGTGAGAGTTCGGTGTGCTGCGGCGCGATCGTGAAGGTGCGTGGACCGACGCGCGTGCCATCGGGGAGGACGAGCTCGAGCTGGTGGGCGCCGACGGGCAGCTCGAGCTGACGGGGCGCGAAGCCAACGGAGCGGCCGTCGACCAGCACCTCGCCTTTGAGAAAGCGCTCTCCGCCGATCGCCAGCACGCCAAGCTGTGCGCGCGCTCCAGGCACGGGCGCAGGGCGTTTGGGCTTCGGCTCCACGACCGCGGCCACAGGGAGCGGTGGTTCGACCTTCGGATCGGGGCTCGGTGCGGCGACGACGGGGGTGACGATCGGTACGGGCTCCGGCACGACGACAGGGGCTGGGACGTCGCGGCGCAGCCACGCAGCCAGGCCACCCGACAGCGCAACAGCCACCACGGCGAGCGGCCAGCGTCGGGGCGCACGGACGGTCGCGCGCAGAGGAGCCGACGACGGCATTGGGGTCGCCAGCGCCGCCTGGTCCGGCGGCACCACCACCTCGAGCCACCGCTTCAGCGCCCCACGCAGCTCGAAGTCCGGCGGCGCGAGCGCCTTCATCACCCGCTCACACTCGTGTGCGAAGACCTCGGCGTTCGCCTGGCGCAGCTGGCGGTCTCTGCGGACGGCGCGGCCGATCACCTCACGAATCGGCGCGGGCAGACCGTTCTCCAGGGTGAGCTCGACGCCCGCGAGGAGATCGACGAGCGCGTTCTCGTCCTGCAGGGGACTCAAGCCCGTCAACAGCGCGTGCAGCGTGCAGCCGAGCGAGAAGACGTCAGCGCGCCCATCGATGGCGTTACGCATCGCCTGCTCAGGCGCCATGTACGTCGGCTTTCCACGCGCGGTCGCGCCGAGCGTCTTCTCGGTGCGCTGCTCCCACAACGCGATGCCGAAGTCGGCGAGCTTCACGTCGCCCCCTCGCGACACGAGGACGTTCTGCGGGCTCACGTCGCGGTGCACGATGTTCAGCGGGGCCCCATCGTCTCCCACCGCCGTGTGCGCGGCGTGGAGCGCGTGCGCCACCTGCGCCGCGATGCCCAGGGCGATCGGCTCGGGCATCGGAGCCTGCGCCGTGAGGCCCCAGTTCGCCAGGCGCGCGACGTCGAACCCATCGACCAGCTCCAGCACCTGAAAGGCGATGCCGTCGACGACACCGAAGTCGATCACCGCGACGAGGTTGGCGTGGTGCAGGCGGCTCGCGAGCCGCGCCTCGTCGACGAACATGCGCTGCAGGCGCTCATCGCCCACGCGCTCCGCGGCCATGCGCTTGACGGCCACACGCCGCCGAAACCCTGCATCACCGTGCAGCACCGCTTCCCACACCTCGGCCATGCCTCCGTGGCCGAGTGGGCGCAGCAGCTCGTACTTCCCGGCGAGGCGAGTCATCGAAGCGCCGATGCTAGCGCCCAGCACGACTTCGACCACCGCCGTGGTGGCTGAAGTTGTTCTCGCCGAAGACGACCGCCTGCCATGCCTCCGTGGCCGAGTGGCGCAGCAGCTCGTACTTCCCGGCGAGGCGAGTCATCGAAGCGCCGATGCGAGCGCCCAGCACGACTTCGACCACCGCCGTGGTGGCTGAAGTGGTTCTCGCCGCCGACGACCGCGTGTCAGGCTGCGCGCGATGCGCATCTGCGTGAACTACCCGGTCACCCGCGGCCAGCTCGTCTTGAGAACGGCGCACGACTGGAACCGCGACGTGCTCCCCAGCGCGGTGACGCCCACCCAGGCCTGGTTCGACGTCGACGTCACCGGGCCGACATTGGAGCTCAAGCCGTGCCTGCGGGAGGGCTCCACGTCGCACTGGGCGAGGGGCCCGAACTACGTGCTCACCGGGCACGAACGTGATCGCGGGCTCTGGCCGTTCTTCTTCTCGTCGGAGCACGGCCACGTCTCAGACGTGCTCCTGGTCGACTTCGAGGGCGTCCGTCGCGCGGTGCGCGTGTACCACCCGCCCGGCTACGACGAGAACCCGCTGCGCCGCTTCCCGGTGCTCTACATGCAGGACGGAAAGAACCTCTTCTTCCCCGAAGAGGCCTTCGCCGGAAACGAGTGGCGCGTCGACGAGACGATGGACCGGCTCGATCAGATGAACGCGATTCGGAAATGCGTCGTGGTGGGCATCGCGCCGACCGATCGTATGCGCGAGTACACGAAGCCCGGCTACGACGACTACGGGCGCTTCGTCGTCGAGAAGCTCAAGCCGCTGGTCGACGCCAACCTGCGCACCCGGCCCGAGCCGTCAGCCACCGTGGTGATGGGCTCCTCACTGGGTGGCGTCGCCGCGCTGCACCTGGGTTGGAGGTGGCCGCACGTGTTCGGGCGGGTCGCCTGCATGTCGAGCACCTTCGGGCACCTCGACGATCTCTTCGAGCGCATCGCGACCGAGCCGAAGAAAGACCTGCTCATCTATCTCGACAGCGGCTGGCCGAAGGACAACTTCGAGGCCACCAACGCAATGAGAGATCTGCTGCTCCACAAGGGCTTCAGGCTCGGCGTGGACCTGCTCCAGTTCAGCTTCCCTGAGGGCCTGCACGCCGAGGGCTCGTGGGGAGCTCGCATTCACCTGCCGTTCCAGTTCTTCTTCGGGCGCTCGTGGCTCGCACAACGCGGCGACGTGTGATTGACGGCTCTCCCGATGCTCGCTGTGCTCGTCGCGCTCACGTTTGCTGCTGAGGGTCCATCGGTGACGGTGGTGTCGGCGGGCGCGCCGGAGCTCGCGGTGAAGGCCGCGCAGACGACAGAGCTCCCCGTGGTGCTGGTGACCGCCGTCGTTCCACCGCCGGGGCCCACGTCGCTCCCGATGCCGACCGAGCGCATCAGCAAGGCCCGGAGCGCGTGGGTGAGCGCTGACTTTGCGACATGCCTCAAGCTCCTGGAAGACGACGGCGCGGTGACGACCGCGCTCGAACAGGAGCAGCGCACCACCGCCGCGCGGATGCTGACGTGGCGGGTCGCGTGCAAGCTCAGCGCCCGGCAGGCCGATGGAGCGCGCCGTGACGCCGAGTGGCTGGCCTCGCTCCAGCTGCCCCTGCCGGACGACGTGGGTGTGATGACGCCCGACGTCGAGACGCTGCTCACCAGCGTTCGCCGAGCTGTCGATGCTCAGCCCCGGGCGCAACTGTCCGTGACGAGCCCCGTCTCTGCGGCCTCCGTCGCGATCGATGGTCGGCCCGGCGCGTGCACGGTTCCGTGTCGTATGGCGCTCGCGGCAGGCATTCACGTGGTGCAGGTGTCGGGCGATGGCTACAGCCCGATGGCTCGAACCGTCAGCCTTCCTGCGGCAGGCCTCGAGGTGAACGTCGCGCTCACCTCGGCAGACCCGATGCTCGCGTCGACGCAGTGGCACCGCCGGCACGCCACTGGAGAGTCGTTCGATGGGGGCAAGTCGATGCAGCTGTTGTCGGTCGCGCTGCGGTCGGCCCGGCTCCTGATGGTCGAGCCCTCTGAAGACCCATCGCTCGTGCGCGGCGCGCTGGCCATCGACGGTGTGGTGCAGGCGCGTGGAGAGCGAGACGACGTGCAGGCGCTGGTGCGAGATCTGCTCGTGCGCGGCAAGGTGTTCGAGCCCAGCGTACCGCTCTGGAAGCGCTGGCCGTTCTGGTTGGCCATCGGCGCGGCCGTCGTGGCGTCAGGCGTCACCACGGGAGTGCTCCTCGCCAACCGCCCCGTCTCCACCAGAGTCGTGCTCAACCCATGACGCGCGCGGCCCTGCTCCTCCTCGTGTTCTCCACCTGCACGGTGCAGCGCGAGGTGGCGCTCACGTTCGGCCCCGAAGGCGAAGGCCTCGACGGCTTCATGTGCCGGCCCCCGGGAGGCCCGTTTCTCGTCGAGCGCGCGCGTCAACCCGATGGCGGCGTTCGCCCTGCCGCGCTGGTGTTCGACTTCGTGCGGCTCGGCGGCGTGCCGGGTTGTCGCACCGGGCAGCTCATCAAGTGGTGCGCGACGCACGAGTGCAAGCCGTTGCGCTCCACGCGCGCCTGCGTGCCGATCACCCTGCCAGCCCTGCCGCCAGTGATGACCCGCGAAGACCTACGCCAGCCACTCCTCTCCGCGATGAAGCAGATCAGCAACTCGGGGGTGCTCGACGACGCTCCCGACGAGTTCGTGATCGTCCGGGTGGTGGGCAGCCTGCAGTCGTGTGACGCGCTCACGCCCGCCGCCGACGCGCCCGAGCTTCCGGCGTTCGACAAGAACGAGCTGATCGGCTGCGCGTACTCGTGCCCGGTGTTGCTCGATCGCGTCGAGCAGGACGTCTACCTGGGGTTCGAGACGCTGACAGGCCTCTGCGAGCAGGGCGTGCGCACGTGCAGCGACGGCCAGCTGCAGTGGCAGCCCTGAGTCTGGTGTTCAGCTGAGCCCGTGACGGGCGAGCAGCTCGATGAGGTGTGATCTGTCCATCTTCGCGTGGCGCGCGGCCGCCGAGACGTTGCCCTTCGTCACCTCGAGCAGCTTCGGCAGGTAGTGCTTCTCGAAGCGCTCGAGCACCGCGCCGCGAGCCTCCTTGTACGGCAGCTCGGGCCCAGGCGTGGTGTCACCGGAGCTCGCCCCCGTCACGGGAGCGTCGAAGGTCGGCCGTTCCCCCATCGCGAGCGTGGACTCGACGAGGTTTCGCAGCTCGCGAACGTTGCCGGGCCAGTGGTGCGCCCGCAGCGCCGCGAGATCGTCGGGCGGGAACACCGATGACACGGAGCGCTCGGAGCCCGCCTCGGTGAGGAAGTGCTGCACGAGGAGCTCGAGATCGTCGAGCCGTTGCCGCAGCGCAGGCACCTCGAGGCGCACCACGGCGAGGCGGTAGTAGAGATCGAGGCGGAAGGTGCCCGCGTTCACCTCGGCCTTCAGATCACGATGCGTCGCCGCCACCACGCGCACGTCGATGGAGAGCTCCTCGGTGCCGCCCACTCGCCGAAAGCGCCGGCGCTCCAGTGTGCCGAGCAACATGGACTGCAGGGTCTGCGGGAGCTCACCGATCTCGTCGAGGAAGATGGTGCCCTTGTTGGCGCGCTCGAACGCCCCCTGATGCCGGCGGTCGGCGCCCGTGAACGCGCCCTTCTCGTGACCGAAGAGCTCGCTCGCGACGAGGCCCGGCGCCAGGCTGCCGCAGTCGACGGTGATGAACGGCCCCTTCGCGCGCGCAGAGCGATGGTGGAGTTCACGAGCGATTACTTCTTTTCCCGTCCCCGACTCACCGATGAGCAGCACCCCGGTCTCGGAGCCCGCGGCCTTCTCCACGCGCGCCAACAGCGTTCGCATCACCGGCGCGCGACCCTTGAGCGACCCGAGGCTCTCGTGCTCGAGCATCGGCACGGTGCCGTTCTTCCCCTCGCCGACCTGCAGGGACGTCGTGCCGAGCTGCAGCGTCGCCCCGGGGAGCACGGCGCCTTCCCGCAAGGTGACGCCGTTGACCACCACGCCGTTCGTCGAGCCGACGTCGCGAACCACCACCGAGGGGCCACGTCGCGTGAGCTCGAGGTGAAAACGGGAGACGGTCGGATCGGTCAGCTGGAGCGTGTTGCCCTCGGCGGTGCCGACGGAGACGGTGTCGGCCTCGTCGGACAGCACCCGGCCCGCATCGGGACCCGCAGTGACGGTGAGGGACAAGGTGCGCATCGGCAGACCGACGATGGCGACTGGCTGTGTTCCTTCGGGCGTCATGGGTCGCGCACCTTACCCGCGGCTCCGTCGACGAGGAGGACCTGTCGGCCTTGCCCGGCGATTGTCGGGTCGACCCACCAACTGCAGAACCGGGCTTCAGAGGGAGAAAGGGGTGGAACGGGTCTTGATACGTGCCACGAAGTCGTCGGTCATTCCTTTCTCCCCGGGGGTCGTACACATGCGGAATCTTTTGGTCGCACTGGCGGCAGCTTCGTTTTTTGGCTGTCCGCCTGACATGAATCAAATGGATGGTGGGTCGGCTGGTGGCAGCGCCGCAGGTGGCGCGGCGGCTGGCGGCAACGCAGCAGGTGGCGCGGCGGCTGGCGGCAGCGCAGCAGGTGGCGCAGCAGCAGGTGGCGCGG
>JALHMW010000039.1 GCA_022843845.1 Archangium sp. | reverse complement strand
ATGCTGCATCGTGAAGTCCCACCCGTAAGCCGTGTGCGGGAAACCCGCACGCACGGTTTGAAAGGAGGTGGGGGAGACCGCGCCGCGTAAGCGGAAACGGCACCCCCATCCACCAATGCAGGCGAAGCCGGGCGAGACCGTGACGGGCGTCGTGGTGCGCGAGGGCCAACGCGTGGAGCTCGAGGTGACGTTCCAGGAGGGCAAGCGCCGGTGAAGCTCGGTGGCGATCTCACCAGCACGCGGTGGCTCGTCGGCAAGGGGCTTCTCTTCTTCGTCATCGTCGGCGTGAGTGGAGGTCTCCTCGTGTTCGAGGAGGACCGCCTCGTTCGCCTCGCGCTCGTCTGCCTCTGCGTCTGGTCGTCGGCGCGCTCGTACTATTTTCTGTTCTACGTGCTCGAGCGGTACGTCGGCGTCGAAGGGCGCTACGCGGGCCTGCTCGATCTCATCGCGCGACTTCGCAGGCGCTGAGGAGCGTCGTCGGATCAATCTTCGGCGTGCGGCTCGTCTTCCCCATCATCTTGAGCGAGCACCGCGACGTCCACCGCCTCCTCGAGCTCGACCGCGCTCAGCACCTTCTTGCGCACGGCCTTGGGTGACTGATCACCGGTGTCGGCGACCGCGCAGCTGACGAACGCGAGGTCGGCGAGCGCACGAATCACCCGGGCCCTCCGCGCCGGGTTCTTTCCAGCCAGGTCCGCTGACGCCTTCTCGAGGAACGCCGCAGCGAGTGACTCGAACAGGTAGACGCGGTTCTCGATGGTGGCTTCGGTCTTGTCGTTCTTGCCCATGGTGCCTCTCAGTGGAGCGCAAGTCCGCTCGCCAGCCAACCCATCTGCGCAACCGTTGCGCATCAGGTTCTCGGTCCTCCTCAGTCGTGCATGGCGCGCGCCATGCACGCGTCGACGGCATGCCAAAGCTCCGTGGAAAGAGGCTTCCCCAGAAGAAGGCGAAGAGCACGCGTCCGTCGGCGAAGAAGGCCGCCTCGACGAAGTGGGTTTTTCTGTTCCGCGAAGGGCGGGCTGATCAGAAGGCCCTGCTGGGCGGAAAAGGCGCCAACCTGGCTGAGATGACCCGGCTGGGCCTCCCGGTGCCGCCGGGCTTCACCATCTCGACGAGGGCCTGCAACGCGTACTTCGACGCGAAGGGCTTCCCGAAGGACCTCTGGCCGCAGGTGCTGCGGGCGATCGAGGCGCTGCAGAACCAGAGCGGCCGTGGGCTCGGCCACGTCATCGCGCCGCTGCTCGTCTCGTGTCGCTCAGGCGCGAAGTTCTCGATGCCCGGCATGATGGACACGGTGCTCAACATCGGGCTCAACGACGTCATCGCCACGGCGATGGCCCAACAGCCTGGCCTGGCGCGCTTCACGTGGGACGCCTACCGGCGCCTCGTGCAGATGTTCAGCACCGTCGTGCTGGGCCTGGAGCACGAGCCCTTCGAGCACGAGCTGAAGGCGCGTCGCGCGAAGGCGAAGGTCGAGAGCGACTCGGCGCTCGATGCCGAGACGCTCGAGTCGGTCACCCGCGTCTTCCTCGCCATCGTGAAGGACAAGACCGGCCAGGAGTTCCCCCAGGACCCGCTGGTGCAGCTGCGCATGGCCATCGAGGCCGTCTTCAAGTCGTGGAACGGCAAGCGCGCCATCGACTACCGAAACGCGGCGGGCATCGCGCACGACCTCGGCACGGCGGTGAACATTCAGATGATGGTGTTCGGCAACACCGGCGACCGGTCGGGCACGGGCGTCGTCACCACCCGCAACGTGTCGACTGGCGAGAAGCAGCTCGAAGGCGACTACCTGCTCAACGCGCAAGGCGAAGACGTGGTGTCGGGCACGCGCATGACGAAGCGCATCACCGGGCTCGCCGAAGACATGCCCGACGTGGCCGTCGAGTTCGCGAAGCACTGCGCCACGCTCGAGAAGCACTTCCGCGACGTGCAGGACGTCGAGTTCACCGTCGAAGATGGAAAGCTGTGGATGCTCCAGACTCGTGACGCCAAGCGCACCGCGCAGGCGGCCGTGCGAATCGCCGTCGACCTGACGAAGGAGCGCCTCATCACGAAGGACGAGGCCGTGCTGCGCGTGAAGCCCGAGCACGTCGACTTCTTCCTTCACCCGCAATTCGAAACGAAGGCGCGAAAGGCCGCCGTCGAGCGTGGCGACATGCTGGCGAAGGGCCTCAACGTGTCGCCCGGCGCGGCGACCGGCACGATCGTCTTCGACCCCGACACTGCCGAGCGGCTGGGTCGCAAGGAGAAGAAGTCCGTCATCCTCGTGCGGCCCGAGACGAAGCCAGACGACGTGCACGGCATGCTCGCGGCGAAGGGCATTCTGACGTCACGTGGTGGGCGCACGAGCCACGCGGCCCTGGTGGCGCGGCAGTTCGGCAAGCCGGCGGTCGTCGGCATCACCGCGCTCGACGTCGACACCGAGAACAAGCGCATGACGGTGAAGGGCCGCACCTTCGTCGAGGGTGACGTGGTGTCGCTCGACGGCACGACGGGTGAGGTCTTCGCGGGCGAAGTGGCCACGATGGTGCCGGAGTTCAACGACCCGTACTTGATGACGCTGTTGAAGTGGGCCGACGACGTGCGCACCCTGGGCGTCTGGGCCAACGCTGACTACCCGCGCGACGCAGAGAGGGCGCGGGAGTACGGCGCCGAGGGCATCGGCCTGTGCCGCACCGAGCACATGTTCTTCGAGACCGAGCGGCTGCCGACGGTGCAGAAGATGATCCTCGCGTCGACCGAGGAGGAGCGCGACGAGGCGCTGGCGGTGCTGCTGCCGATGCAGCGCAGCGACTTCGCAGGGCTCTTCAAGGCGATGAACGGACAGCCCGTGACGATTCGGTTGATCGACCCGCCGCTCCACGAGTTCCTGCCGAGCCACGACGAGCTGCTCCAGGAGGTGACGGAGCTCGAGACGCGCCTCAAGTTCTCGGGCGCGCAGGTCGACGCCCTCGGCCTCGAGAGCCGGCTGTCGAAGCAGAAACGAATGCTGTCGGCGGTCGAGGGTATGCGTGAGCAGAACCCGATGCTGGGCCTGCGTGGCGTGCGACTGGGCATTCACTTCCCCTCGCTCGTTCGCATGCAGGTGCGCGCGATCTTCGAGGCGGCGTGCGCGTGTCAGAAAGACGGCATCAAGGTCTACCCGAAGATCATGATCCCCCTGACGTCCCTGAAGACCGAGCTCGCGTTCGAGCGGGCGATCCTCGAGGAGGAGGCGAAGAAGGTGATGGCCGAGCTGAAGGTGAAGGTGAAGTACCAGTTCGGCACGATGATCGAGATCCCCCGCGCGGCGGTGACGGCCGATGAGATCGCCTCGCTCGCGGAGTTCTTCTCGTTCGGCACCAACGACCTCACCCAGACGACGTTCGGCATCAGCCGCGACGACGCCGAGACGGGCTTCCTGCTGGAGTACCTGGAGAAGCGCATTCTCGTCGAAAACCCGTTCGCCAGCATCGACCAGCGCGGCGTCGGCGGCCTGATGGAGATGGCCGTGAAGAAGGGCCGTAAGGTTCGCCCGACGCTCGAGGTCGGCATCTGCGGTGAGCACGGTGGCGACCCGAAGAGCATCGACTTCTGCCACTCGCTCGGGCTCACCTACGTGAGCTGCTCTCCGTTCCGCGTGCCCATCGCGAGGCTCGCCGCGGCGCACGCGGTGCTGATTCGCAAGAAGGCGTGAACGGACGAAGCGAGATCGCCGGGGCGCCGCGTCGTGTGGCGCCTCCCTTGTGGCGAGGGGCTGGAGCCCTGACAATCGCTCCATGACGCGCGACGACTTCCGCGAGGCCCTGCTCGGCGTGATGGAGCAGAAGCAGCACTGGGCGTGGGCGAGCTTCACGAATGGAACGGTGGCGAAGGCGCTGCTGCACGTGCACCTCGAGCAGGAGTACGCAGTCTTCGTGCGCGACTTCCCGGTGCTGGTGGGCCGCGCGTACGTGCAGTGCCCGATTCCGTTCGTGCGCCGCGAGCTCGCCGAGAACCTCTACGAAGAAGAGACCGGTGGGCTGCACGCGGGCCGGCCGCACCCCGAGCTGTTCCTGGAGTACCCGAAGGGCCTCGGCTTCGAGCTGTCACGCTTCGAGGCCGTGACGTTGTTACCCGGGGCGAAGCTGTACCGCGGCCTGTTGGATGAGACGACGCAGGCGAGAGGCTGGAGCGTCGCGGCGGCGGTGGTGACGCTCTTCCTCGAGGGCACGCCGCACGAGCGCTCCTTGTTCGACGCAGCAGCGCCTGCGAGGCCCGAGCCCGCGCTGTCGGAGCACCCGCTCGTGAAGCACTACGGACTGCCACTCGAGTCGCTGGCGCTGACGAAGGCGCATCGTGGTGTCGAGGGTGACCACCGCAAGGCCGCGTGGCGCGTGATGCTCGACCACGTTCCCGAGGCGGAGCACGCGAACGTCATCGCGTCGATGGAGCAGGTGCTGGCCGCGTGGCTCGTGTACCGCGACGACGTCGCGCAGGCGTGCGGCCTGATCCCTGACGAGCGCACCGACGGTTGAGTACGAGACGGTCCCGCGGTCGCATGGTGGCAGCAGCGAAGACGTGACACTCGAACGTGACTCCGATGTGCTCGCACGATGAGAACTCTGCTCGCGGTGTTGGCGGTGCTGGTGGCGGGGTGTGAGGCGACCGTGGCGGAGGTCGATGGAGGCGTTGCCGGAGGCTCCGCTGGAGGTGCAGTCATCGCCGGTGGAGTTGCTGGCGGCGCGAGCGGTGGAAGCAGCGCAGGCGGCTCGGCTGGCGGAGGCGCGGCGGGAGGCACGGCAGGTGGGGCGAGCGGCGGGAGCGCGGGTGGCTCGGCGGGCGGTGCGACGGCCGGAGGCTCGGCAGGCGGCGTCGTCGCCGGCGGTGGAAGCCCGGGTCCGGTCGACGGCGGTACACCCACCTGGAGGCAGGGACTCGCAGCCTGGCAGTGGGTCGAGATCCCGGGCTCGGCGTTGTCGAACCAGCGCGTGGCAGATCCCTTCAACGGAATGATGGTGGCGCCGACGCAGCGGATCAACGCGTGGAATGGACTCGCGGTGAATCGCGACAACAACCGCGTGTACCTCGCGGGCGCCGGAGGCCACGGCGACTGGGCAGGGAACGAGGCGTACGAGATCGACCTGCAGGCTGATCAACCACGCTGGCGGTTGCTCCGTGGCCCGACGCCTGGCACGGCGATCAGCGTCGAGGTCGAGTACTACGCCGATGGTCGGCCGAGCTCGACGCACCTCTATTACGCGCTCCAGTACGTGCGGTCGCGCGGGCGCATCTTCAAGCTGTCGGCGGGGTCGAACTGGGGCTCCGGGAACTTCAGCAGCAGCAAGGTCGACGCGTTCAGCCTGACCAGCAACGATTGGGATCCTGCGGGCACGTGGGAGGGCGGGATGCCGGCAGGCGGCAACATCGGCCGGCCGTATGCGCAGCATGAGACGACTGACGACGCCTACACCTTCTTCGGAGGTGCGTTCCGCAAGTGGACCGCGTCGACCGCGACGTGGAGCACGCTGGCCGCCCGGCCGAACTACGCGGGCAACGACGTGGTGACCGAGTCACCGTCGGCGGTCGACACGGTTCGCCAGCGCGTGCTCTTCACGCGAAACGCCTATCGGGTGATGCAGCGGCAGGGCCTCGTCGTGACCTTCAGCGGAACGTCGATGGCGAGCGACGTGAGCTTCACCGGACCGAGCGCGGCGAGCGCGATTCAGCAGCAGGCGGGCCTCGAGTTCCTCGCCCGCGACGACGCGTACTACGTGAAGACGTCGACTGGCGGCGCGGTGACGCGAATCAACGCCGACACGTTCGAAGCGACCGTGCAGCCGACGACGGGTCCGACGCCGCCAGATGCGGTGAACGGCGTGTACAACCGCTGGCGCTACCTGCCGCTGCTCCGCGGGTTCATGTACCTGCCGTCGGGCTCGTCGAACTTCTGGTTCCTCGCGAGCGCGCCGTGAAGCACTCGAGTCCGAACGTCAGGCCTTCGTCACCTTCACCGTGACGGCGTGCCCATCGATGTCCATCGCTTCGCCGTCGCCGCTCGCCGGGACATCGAGCTTCACCGCGAGCACCTCGTCCTTGATGCGCGTGTCGTGCTCGCTGAAACAGAGCTTCAAGTCGGCGTCCGTCGTGGCGAGTGACAGCACGATGCGGTCGGAGACCTCGAGCCCGCCGTCCTTGCGGGCCTTCTGAACGCGCGACACGACTTCACGCATCAGGCCTTCGCGGCGCAACACGTCGGTGACCTTCGTGTCGAAGGCGACGGTGAGGTCTCCCGACGACTCGACGACGAACTCGCCCTTCGCGGTACGCGCGACGAGCACGTCGTCTTTCGAGATCGCCTCGCCCTGAACGGTCACGGTGCCGCCCTGCTCGAGCACCGCCCACTGCTCGCGGGTGAGCGCAGCGATCTCGACCGAGGCGTCTTTCAGCTTCTTGCCCAGCTTCTTTCCGAGCGTCTTGAGGTTGGGCTTGAAGCTCAAGGTGGCGAGCTCGGCGTCATCGGCCAGCGCGACCACCTGCTTCACGTTGAGCTCTTCTTCGAGCAACTCCGCATGGGCAGTGAGGGCCGCGCGAACGGCAGCGTCGGTCGAGACCACGGTGAGCGTCTGGAGCGGCTGCCGTGTCTTGAGCTTGTGCTTCTCACGCAGCGCACGGCCGAGGGTGACGGTCTCACGAGCCGACTTCATCGCCAGCTCGACGGCGCGATCGATCTTCTTCTCGTCGGGCTGCGGGTACTCGCAGAGGTGAACGCTTCGCTCGTCGAGCTTGTGCTTCACGCTCTCGAGTCCTGCGCTCAGCGACGCGACTCTGTTGCGCACGACTTCGGCGTTCTCGTCGTCCTCCGCCTTCGCCATTCCGGGTTCTACGACCAGGTTCTGATGCAGCCGCTCCGCGAAGAACGGCAGCGCCGGTGCGATCACCTTCGAGAACGTCGTCAGCACCTCGTACAGCGTCGCGTACGCCGAGGCCTTGTCGGTCGCGTCATCGCTCTTCCAGAAGCGCCTTCGCGATCGACGGATGTACCAGTTCGTCAGGTCGTCGATGAACCCCAGCATCGGGGGCACGACCTTGTCGAGGTAGTACCCCTCCATCTGCGTGTTGATCTCGCGCACCAACGACTGCAGCACCGAGACGATCCACCGGTCGAGCTCCGGCCGCTGCTCGAGCACGGGCGCCTTCGCGAGGTCGGTCTTCGGGTTCCACCCATCGACGTTCGCGTAGGTGACGAAGAAGCTCCACGCGTTCTGGAGCGGGAGCAGCACGGTCCGCACGACTTCCTTCACGCCGGCTTCCGAGAAGCGCAGCGGCTCGGCGCGCACCAACGGTGAGTTGATCAAGTACGCGCGCAACGCATCGGCGCCGTGCTTCTCGATGACCGTGTTCGGGTCCGGGTAGTTCTGCTTGCTCTTCGACATCTTCGAGCCGTCCTCTGCGAGGACGAGCCCGTTCACGATGACGTTCTTGAACGGCGCCTTGTCGAACAGCGCCGTCGACAGCACGAGCAGCGTGTAGAACCAGCCGCGCGTCTGATCGAGGCCCTCGGCGATGAACTGCGCGGGGAACGCCTGCTCGAACGCTTCTTTGTTCTCGAACGGGTAGTGCACCTGCGCGTACGGCATCGAGCCCGACTCGAACCAGCAGTCGAACACGTCGGTGATGCGCTTCATCGTCTTGCCGTTCTTCGTGAACGTCAGGTGATCGATCTTGTGCGGGTGCAGGTCGGTCACCTTCTCGCCGGTGAGCTGCTCGAGCTCCTCGACCGACGTGACGCAGTGGAACTCGCTGCCGTCCTCACTGGTCCACAGCGGAATCGGAGTGCCCCAGAAGCGCGAACGCGAGATCGACCAGTCGCGCGCCTCTTTGAGCCAGTTCTCGAAGCGCTTCTCTCCGACGAAGCCCGGCACCCAGTGGATGGAGGCGTTGTTCTTCACCATGCGCTCGCGCAGTGGCTCGACCTTCACGTACCAGCTGGGCGTCGTCTTGTAGATGAGCGGCGTGCCCGACCGGTAGCAGTACGGGTACTCGTGGCGGATCTGCGTGTGCTTGAAGAGCGACCCCTGCGCCTTGAGGTCCGCCATGATCTGCTTGTCGGCCTCCTTCACGTTCTTGCCCTGGTACGGCGGCACCTCGGCGGTGAAGTTGCCTTCAGCGTCGACCGGATCGACCAGCTCGATGCCGTTGGCCTGGCACGCCGCGAAGTCGTCTTCACCGAACGCCGGCGCCATGTGCACGAGGCCGGTGCCGTCAGTGGTGGTGACGTGCGCGGAGTGGATGACGCGGAACGCGCCCTTCGCCTTACGGCTCGCGAAGAACGGGAACAGCGGCACGTACGTCTTGCCGATCAAGTCCTTGCCCTTGAGCGTCGCGACGACGGTCGCCTTCTCACCGAGCGTCTGCGTCAGCAGGTCCTTCGCGAGCACGTAGCGCTGGCCGTCTTCGTGATCGGCCACCACGTAGTCGATGTCGTCCTTCACGGCGACGCCGAGGTTCGACGGCAGTGTCCACGGTGTCGTCGTCCAGATGAGGAGCGACGCCTTCTTCCCTTCGACCGGCTCGTCGAGCGTCAGCCGCACCGTCAGCGCGGGATCGTCGACCGACCGGTAATCGAGGCCGGCCTCGAAGTTCGACAGCGGCGTCGAGAGCCGCCACGAGTACGGCATCACGCGACGGCCCTGGTAGACGAGGCCCTTCTTCCACAGCTCGGCGAAGACCCACCAGACGCTCTCCATGAACGAGAGGTCCATCGTCTTGTAGTCGTCGTCGAAGTCGACCCAGCGGCCGACGCGGGTGACGGTGCGGCGCCACTCCTCGACGTAGGTGAGCACGCTGCCGCGGCAGGCCTCGTTGAACTTCGCGACGCCGAACTCCCGAATGCTGCTCGGGCCGGTGAGGTTCAGCGTCTTCTCGACCTGCATCTCGATGGGCAGGCCGTGAGTGTCCCAGCCGAAGCGGCGCTCGACGCGAAAGCCGCGCATCGTCCAGTAGCGCGGCACGATGTCTTTGAGCGTCGAGGCCACGAGGTGGCCGTAGTGCGGCAGGCCGGTCGCGAACGGAGGGCCGTCGTAGAAGATGAAGTTCTTCGCGTCCTTCCGCTGGTCGACCGACCGCTCGAACGTCTTCTGCTGCTTCCAGAGCTCGATGACGCCGTGCTCCAGCGCTCCGAACTCACCTTCCGACGAGACTTCCTTGAACGAGCCCACGGTGCGGCCTCCTGAGGTGTCGACGTGTTCGCCTCGACAGACGCATGAGTCAACAGCCATCAGACGAGGCAGACCGCGGGTGGGAGGCAAAGTGGACGAACGGCCGGAGTGCCAGACCGTCGGCCTGATGTCGTCTGCGCGGCCGCGGCGCACGCAACGATGGCGGAACCGCGGGTGCAGCCAGGAGGTCGGCTACATCACCCAACCCGGCAACGCGGCTGCCTGCTTCACCCAGGCCACCAGCTGCGCCTCGTCGAGCGGCTCGTCTTCGCGCAGGTCCAGATAACGCGTGTCCGGGCTCTTGCTCTCACCCGGCGGCTTCGGGCGCAGCGAGGAGCCGCGAAAGAAGGCCACCTTCACGTACTTCGTGAAGACGTGCAGCCCGAGGAACCAGCTCTGGCCATCGAGGCCATAGAGCGGCGAGTTCCACTTCACGGCTTTGCGCACGCTGGGCACGCTCCGCACGATGAGCGCGTCGAGCCGCGCGCCCAGCTCACGTTTCCAGCCCGGCATGGCTGCGATGTACGCCTGTACCGGCGTGTCGCCGTCGCCCTTCGAGATCTGCGGGTTTCCGCCCGAGAGCAGCTTCACGGGCTTCGTTGACTTGCGTGGCGCCTGCTTCGGCTTGCTCGTCGTCCTCCTGGTGCTCATCCGCACTCCTTCGTCAGACGGTCACGCCAGCGACTTGGTCACGATCTCGTACACGTCCTTGCTGCAGCCCTCGCGGTCGAGAATGCGCTGAAGCTCCTGCTTCATCAGCGCCTGCCTCGGTGGGTCCTGCCGCTTCCATCGCGTCAGCGGCGTCAGCATGCGCGCGGCGATCTGCGGGTTGAACACGTCGAGCGTGCGCACCTGCTCACCGAGGAACGCGTAGCCGCGGCCGCTGGCCTCGTGGAAGCGGAGCGGGTTGCTCATGCCGAGCGCCGCGATGAGCGAGCGCGCGCGGTTCGGGTTCTCGAGTGTGAAGGCCTCGTGCTTCATCAGCGCCATCACGTCATCGAGCGTCTGCGGTCGGGTACTCGTCGCCTGGAGCGCGAACCACTTGTCGACCATCAGCGCCTCGCCCTTCCACTGCGCGTAGAAGGTCTTGAAGGCCTCGTCGCGTGCAGGGCTGGTCGTCGCCGAGAGCAGTGACAACGCAGCCTGCGTGTCGGTCATCGAGCCAGCGCGGCGAAGATGCGCGAGGACTTGCGCTTCGCCATCGGCCAGCCGTGCACGCCACGCCACCATCACGTTGCGAAGGCTGCGACGGCCCACGTCATCGGGGGCGAAGCGATAGGCGACGCCATCGAGTGACTTCGACAGGTGTGCGTCGACCTGCGTGACGAGCGGGAGCAGCGCCGTCGCCAGCGTCGTCACGAGGTGCTCTCGGGCCCGGTGCGCGCTCGCGTAGTCGGCCCAGGCGAGGCGATCGCCGATGACGTCGATGCCGGGAACGCTGAGCGCGAGGGCGAGCAGCGCGGGATCTCCGGCGGCCGTGAGCGCGGTCGCGAGCGCCGTCTTCACTGCGTCGACGAGTTGGGCAGCCGGAGCGATGGGCTCCTTCCCTCCCTGAATCGCCGCGATGCTCGCGAACAGGTGCCGCAGGAACAGCTCCTGGCCCGCCTCGACGCGGTTGAACGCATCGTCGTCATGCGCGAGCCGGAAGAGCAGGGCGGTCTCGTCGTCGTCGGTCTCGAGAATGATGGGCGCCGAGAAGCCACGCAGCAGCGACGGCACCGGAGCGTGCGACAGCCCCGAGAACACGAAGCGCTGCTCCGCCTTCGTCAGCTCGAGCGCGCACTCGGTGCCACGCGCGACACCATCGACGGTGAGCGGCACCGGCTTCCCATCGTTCCCGAGGAGCGACGTCACCACCGGCACCAGCATCGGCAGCTTCTCGTTCTGCCCCGGCGTGGGCGGAACGGTCTGCGTGAGCGTCAGCGTCCACGTGCCCTTCGCCGCGTCCCACGAGCCCTTCGACGTCACCTTCGGCGTCCCGGCCTGCGAGTACCACCGCGAGAACTGCGTGAAGTCGCGCCCGCTGACCTCGGCCATGCAGGCGAGGAAATCGTCGGTCGTCACCGCCTGACCGTCATGCCGGCTGAAGTACAGGTCCGTGCCTTTGCGGAAGAGCTCTTCGCCCAGCAGCGTCAGGTACATCCGGACGACCTCGGCGCCCTTCTCGTAGATGGTGACCGTGTAGAAGTTCGAGATCTCGACGTAGCTGTCGGGTCGAACCGGGTGCGCGGTCGGGCCCTGGTCTTCGGGGAACTGCAGGCTGCGCAGCCGCCGCACCTCTTCGATGCGCTTGACGGAGCGCGAGCCGACGTCGGCCGAGAACTCCTGGTCGCGGAAGACCGTGAAGCCTTCTTTGAGCGAGAGCTGGAACCAGTCACGACACGTCACGCGGTTGCCGGACCAGTTGTGGAAATACTCGTGGCCGACGACGCCCTCGATGCCCGCGAAGTCGACGTCGGTGGCGGTGTCGGGCCGCGCGAGCACGAACTTGGTGTTGAAGACGTTGAGGCCCTTGTTCTCCATCGCGCCCATGTTGAAGTCCGACACGGCGACGAGGTTGAAGACGTCGAGGTCGTACTCCCGGCCAAAGCGCGTCTCGTCCCACCGCATCGACTTCTTGAGGCTGTCCATGCAGTGCGCGGTCTGGTCGAGGTCGTGCGCGCGCACCCAGACGTTCAGCGCCACCTGCCTGCCGCTCATCGTGGTGAACGCATCGGAGCGCGCCACCAGGTTCCCCGCGACGACGGCGAACAGGTAGCAGGGCTTCTTGTGCGGGTCGTGCCACACGGCCACGCGGCGCTTCTTCCCGGCGATGACTTCGTCGCGCTCGCTCACCTTGTTGCCGTTGCTGAGCAGCACGGGGAAGCGCTCGGGGTCGGCGCGCAGCGTGACGGTGAAGACGCTCATCACGTCGGGGCGGTCGGCGTACCAGGTGATCTTCCGGAAGCCCTCGGCCTCGCACTGCGTGAAGAGGTTGCTCGACGAGGCGTAGAGGCCCTCGAGGCTCTTGTTCTTCGACGGCGTCAGGCGCCGGCGCGTCTTCAGCGTGAAGCGGTCGGGCGGCGCGTGCAGCGTCAGCCCTCCATCGGTCACCGCGTAGGCCGACTCGGGGAGCGTCGCGCCGTCGATGGAGATGGACAGCAGCTGTCCCGAGCCCTCGGCGTCGTGGTCGCCGTCGAGCAGCACGGGCCCCTGGACTCCGGCGCGCCTGACGATGACGAGCTCTGACTCCACCTCGGTGTGGTCCAGCTCGAGGTCGAAGGTGAGCGTCACGCGCTCGATGGCGAACGGCGGCGGGGTGTATTCGGCGAGGCGAATCGTCTTCGGGGTCGCGTCTCTCGGCATGGGTCGCGGTCTACCAGCTTCGGCCCAGGCGGTGCTGGCCGTGCGGGCGACGCCAGCTGAACGGTGGAAGCCCTCGCGCGACGAATCGAGACCGACCACTGAGGGTGCGCCGCTCACCTCGATCGCGCCGACTTCTGAGGCTCGGGGCGCGCAGTGGTCCCGCCCAGAAGCTCGCCTATCGGCGCGGTGAGATTTTTTCATCGGCAAGCCCCGCTCGTTGGAGCTATCTAGCGATTGTGCATTTGCGAATCGTTCTCAATATTCTCCTGATCTGGTGCGCGGCCTCCTGTACGACGCCCTCGCCGACGCCCAACCCCTCCGACGCGCAGCTCCAGCGCCAGGCGCTCGAGACGTTCGACGCGGCGCTGGCCCGGCCGGCGCTCGAGAAGACGGTGACGGACTTCGCGGCGCTCCGTGAGGCGGTCGACGGCTGGGCGCGCGCGGCGCAAGGGCAAGACGCGCAAGCGCTCACCTCGGCGAAGGCGGCGTTCGAGACGGCGTTCCTCACCTGGCAGCGGGTCGAGTTGCTTCAGCTCGGGCCCCTCGGCGCGGCGACGCAGGTGACTGCGGGTGAAGGGCTGCGCGACGAGATCTACTCGTGGCCGACGACGAACCTCTGCCGCGTCGACTCGGCGCTGGTGGCGAACACGACGCCTGACGACGCCTACTTCGCGACGGCGCTCGTCACCTCGAAGGGCCTCGCGGTGCTCGAGGAGCTGCTCTTCAACCAGTCGACGGCGAATGCGTGCCTGCCGAACGCCACCATCAACACCAACGGCAGCTGGGCCATGCTCGCGGGCTCGCCTGCGCTCCAGGAGCGGCGCAAGGCCTGGGCGCTCGGCGTGGCGCGGCACCTCGAGGCGACCGCGCGGCGCGCACGTGATGGGTGGAGCGCCCCGGGTGGCTTCGGCGACAAGCTCACGCAGGCCGGGGCCATGGGCTCGGTCTGGCGCACGCCGAAGGACGGCCTCGACGACGTCTACGCGGGGCTCTTCTATGCGGACCGCTGGGTGAAGGACTTCAAGCTGGGCGCACCAGCCGGCATCACCCCGGCGTGCATGGCGCAGTCGTGTCCCGCGCTCGCCGAGTCGCCCCGCGCCGGGCTGTCGACCAAAGCCCTGGTCGAGAACCTCGTCATGACGCGCGCCATCTTCACCGGCTCGTTCGAGCAGACCTCGAGCGCGGTGGGCTTCGACGACCTGCTCGTCGAGCGTGGGGCCGGCGCGCTGAAGGACGAGATGCTGCAGAAGCTCGACGCAGCAGTGGCCGCCGCGCGCGCGCTCCAGCGTCCGGTCGCGGTCGCCGCCACCGAGGACCTCGACGGGCTCCAGGCGCTCCACGCCGCCGTCAAGGCCTTCACCGACCTCTTCAAGTCGCAGTTCGTCACCACGTTGTCGCTCAAGGTCCCCAAGGAGGGGGCCGGCGACAACGACTGAGCGCAGTGCACCCTTGTCACACAGAGGCACCATGTATCGAGTTCTTCTGAGTCTGATCGTTCTTCCCCTCGCGGCCTGCGGCCCGATGGACATGCGTCCCGATGGCGGTGGTGGCGCGGGCGGCGGTTCGACCGGCTGCACCGTGACGCTCACCGGCGCCTACCCCGATGCGGGCTTCGCGACGAACGCGGCCGCCGAGATCAGCCTCCTCGGCAAGCTCAACGCGCTCAACGCGCCGATGCGCGCCGCCGAGCTCGACGCGGGCTCCACGGTGACGCGCATGCAGCTCGACGAGCTCTTCAACGCCGGCACGCCGTCGCTCTCGAGCCTCACCGCGGCGGGCTTTCAGCCAGTGGTCCAGGAGACCTTCACCGCCTTCCTCGCCTCCCAGGGCCGCGTGTGGACGCCGATGGACCCTCCGATGAGCGGCGGCATCTACGGCTCGGGCACCAGCCAGTGGATCTACAGTGAGCGCGGCGTCGACCTGCGGCAGGTCATCGACAAGGGGCTCTACGGCGCGTTGTTCTACGGCGAGGCGGTCAAGCGCATGCCGACGGCGACGACGCCGGAGTCCATCGACCAGCTGCTCGCGCTCTACGGTGCCACGCCGAACTTCCCGCAGAACGACACCACGGCGCCCGGGCGCGACGAGCTGATGGCGAAGTACGCCAAGCGCCGCACGCCGCAGGGCATGACGGGGCAGTACACGACGATGCGAGATGCGTTCGTTCGCGCGCGGCTCGCGGCCGGTTCGGCCAGCTGCACCGCCGAGCGCACGGCGGCGCTCGAGACCATCAAGAGCGAGTGGGAGGAGATGCTCGCGGCGACCGTCGTCTTCTACGTGAACTCGGCGGCGACGAAGCTGCAGGACCCGATGGCCGACGTGGCGAAGAAGTCTTCGGCGATGCACGACCTCGGGGAGGGCGCCTCGTTCTTCCTTGGGCTCAAGGCCGTGCCGCAGGCGAACCGGCGCATCAGCGACGCGCAGATCGACCAGGTGCTCACGGCGATGAAGATCCCCTCGCTCGCGGGCTCGACGGCGTTCCAGTTGCTGACGACGGTGCCGCCTGACATCGACGCGCTGCTCGCAGCGAACATGCAGCTGCAGACCGTCTACGGCTTCACCGCCGATGAGATGGTGCGCTTCCGGACCAACTTCTGATGCGCGCGCGGTGGGAGCAGCTCGCGGGCTGGGCCGGCGCCCCGGAAGACGGCGCGTCGGTGCGGGTGTACCGCGCCCTCATCGGGCTGCTCCTCGCCGGAGCCCTCGTTCGCCTCCACCTGACGGGGTGGACGGGGCCGCTGTTCCTCGAGCCGACGTTCCGGTTCGAGTACGAGGCGTTCGCCTTCGTTCCCGTCATCCCGAAGGCGCTGGTGCCGTGGGCGCTCGCGGTGGGCGCGGTCGGCGCCGTGGTGCTGGGCTTCGGGGCCGGCATGGCGCGCCGGCTGGGCGGTGTCGTCTTCCTCGCCTGCTTCGGGTGGCTCAAGCTGTACGACGTCACCAACTACCTGAACCACGACTACCTCGCGTTCCTGCTTGGGGCGCTGCTGACGGTGCTCCCGCTCGACGGCCCCTCGCTGCCGCGCTGGGCGCTGTGGCTCCTTCGTTTTCAGGTGGGCGTCGTCTACGTGCACGCCGGCCTCGCCAAGGTGAACACCGACTGGCTGGTGCACGGCCAGCCGCTCGAGACGTGGTTCGCGGCGAACCGGGGCCTGCCCGTGCTGGGCCCGTTGCTCGCGCTGCCGTTCGCGCCGCTCCTGGGGAGCTGGGCCGCTTGTCTCTACGACCTGACGATTCCGTTCTGGTTGTCGGCGCGGCGAACCCGGCCTTTCGCGCTGGTGGCGGTGCTCGTGTTCCACGGCGCGACGCACGCGCTCTTCGACATCGGCATCTTTCCCTTCCTGATGACGCTGAACGCAACGCTGTTCCTCGACCCGTCGTGGCCGCGGCGGCTCGGGTGGCGCCCGGTGGCCGTGGCGCAGGGCGGTCGGCCGCTCGGTGCAGCCCTGGCAGTTGGGCTCGCGATGTACGTCGCCTTCCAGGCGCTCTTCCCGCTGCGCTCGCACCTGCTCGGCGACGACGTGCTGTGGGACGAACAGGGCATGCGCTGGTCGTGGAAGGTGATGCTGCGCGAGAAGAACGGCGCGGTGAGCTACCGGGTGCGGGCGAAGGGGGAGACGCGCGAGTGGCAGATTGACCCTCGCGACGTGCTGACGGCGCGGCAGGCGAACGAGATGAGCGGCCAGCCGGACCTCATCGTGCAGCTTGGGCGGCACCTCGGGCGAGACCTGGCGCAGAAGCTCGGCCGGCCCGTCGAGGTGTTTGTCGACGCGAGGGTGTCGTTGAATCGGCGCGCGCCGAGGCTGCTCTTCAAGCCCGAGGTCGACCTGATGACGCTCGAGAACCTTCGGCAGGCGCTCAACGAGTCTCCACGGCGGGCGTCGTCGCCAGAATCGGTCGCGGTGAGGTGACGTGATGTGGTGGCCGGTCGTCGTGTCGTTGTTCGTCGCCCAGACGCCGACCGGTTCGGCTGACGGAGGCTCGTTCGACGAACCTCGCGGCCACTGGGAGTCCCGCACGCGAGTGAGCGAGCTGCCGCCGCTCGCCGACGGTGGCAGCTTCGAAGCGGATGAAGCTGCGGCACCGCGTGGCGTGACGGCGGCTGATCCCGACGGTGGCGGCTTCGACGCGGGAGAGGAAGCGACCCCGCGTGGCACGACGGTGGCTGACCCCGACGGTGGCGCCTTCGAAGCAGAAGAGGCAGCGGCTGGCCCCGATGGTGGTGTGTGGGACGCGGAGGACGAAGCGGCGCCCGGTGGCACCCCGGCCGCCGACGCCGGAGTGGGCTTCACCACGAAGGTGGTTGGGCAGCGGGGACCTGACGTTCGTCGCATCACCGGCAGCGCGGTGACGCTCGGCGAGGAAGACCTCGAGCGCCGCGAGCTCAACGACATTCATCGGGTCCTGGGTGAGGTGCCCGGCGTGTACTTTCGTGAAGAAGATGGGCTGGGCCTGCGGCCGAACATCGGCCTGCGCGGCGCGAACCCCGATCGGAGCGCGAAGGTCACGCTGATGGAAGACGGGGTGCTGCTCACGCCGGCGCCGTACTCCGCTCCCGCCGCGTACTACTTTCCGCTCGTCACCCGAATGGTGGGGCTCGAGGTCTACAAAGGGCCAGCGGCGATTCGGTTCGGCCCCCAGACGATTGGCGGCGCCATCAACCTGCGCACGCGCGAGGTGCCGAAGGAGCACCTCTTCAAGCTCGACGTCGCTGGAGGCAGCCGCTTTCAGGCGCGGGTGCACGGCGTCGCCGCGGTGGGCACGGAGCGCTGGGGCCTGCTCGCCGAGGGCGTGTTCCTGCGCGACGAGGGGTTCAAGGTGCTCGACCGCGGCGGCAACACCGGCTTCGAGCGCGGCGAGGTGATGCTGAAGGGGCGCGTGAGCCCCAACGACGCGTGGCAGCAGCAGCTCGAGGTGAAGGCGACGCTCTCGCTCGAGGACAGCCGGGAGACGTACCTGGGCGTGTCGACCGAGGACTTCGAGGCGACGCCGAACCGCCGGTACGCGACGACGGCGCTCGACCGGATGGAGTGGAACCGGCTCTCGGTGACCGCCCGCTGGAGCGCCCAACCGGCGTCGTGGTTGTCGTTGTCTGCGGCGGCGTACCGGCACTCGATGTTCCGCGCGTGGAATCGGCTCGATCGCTTCCGGCGGGGCCCGGGCCTGTACGAGCTGTTGGTGCAGCCGGTGCGCGGAGGACTCGACGGTCAGTACCTCGGCGTGCTGCGCGGGGCGGTCGATTCGAGCAGCCTCGACGAGTCGCTCATCGTGCTGAACAACGCGCGCACCCTGGTGAGCCAGGGGGTGCAGGCCGAGGCGGTGGCGAAGCTGACGACCGGGCCAGTGCAGCACGAGCTCGAAGCGGGCCTGCGGTTCCACCACGACGAGGTTCGGCGCAACCACACCGCCACCGGCTACGCAGTCGTCGGCGGCGCGCTCGAGCCTGACGCCTTGCCGGTGGCGCAGGACGCGCTCAACCGGGGGCTCTCGCGGGCCGGGGCGCTGCACCTGCATGACACCATGACGTGGGGGCGCCTGCTGGTGTCGCCGGGCATGCGCGTCGAGCTCATCGACACGGTGTTCAAGGACGACCTCTCGGGAAAGACGTCGCGGTCGCTCCAGGCGGTGCCGCTCTTCGGCGCGGGCGCGGTGGTGGCGTTGCCGCTGGGCCTCAACGTCTTTGGAGGTGTGCACCAGGGCTTCAGCCCCGTGACGCCCGGCCAGTCGGCGGACGTGCGGCCCGAGCGGGCGCTGCACGGCGAGCTCGGCGTTCGGTCGCCGTCGCGGCGTCGTCGGCTCGAGCTGGTGGGGTTCTGGAGCGAGTACTCGAACATCACCGGGGAGTGCACCGGCAGCACGGGCTGCGTCGACGACGCGCTCAACCGGCAGTTCAACGGGGGCGCGGCGCGCATCGTCGGGCTCGAGGCCCTGGCGTCGGTCGTGATTCCGCTCCCGGCCGACATCGAGCTGGTGCCTCAGGTGACGTACACCCTGACGAGCGCGCGGTTCTTGTCCGACTTCACCTCGTCGAACCCCATCTGGGGCGTGGTGCGGGCGGGCGACCTCATTCCGTACGTGCCGATGCACCAGGGCTCGGCGCGGCTCATCTTCAACCGCGACGCGCTGTCGCTGTCGGTGGGCGCGGAGTTCTCTGGTGGCGTCGTCGAGGAGGCGGGCGACGGCCTCTCGCAGCCGACGGTGCCGGGGCGGGTGTTGCTCGACGCGACGGCGAGCTACCGGGTGGGGCTGTTTCAGTTCTACGCGCAGGGCATGAACCTGACGAACCAGCAGGTGGTGGTGGCGCGGCGCCCATTCGGTGCGAGGCCGCTGGCTCCGCTTGCGGTGCAAGCCGGCGTGCGGGTGCAGTGGCCGTAGTGCGCTGAAGGTGCCCGGCGCGCAGACTCACCACGGCGTCACGCGCTCGATGGAGAAGGGCGGTGGCGTGTATTCAGCGAGGCGAATCGTCTTCGGGGGTAGCGTCTCTCGGCATGGGTCGCGGTCGACCAGCTTCGGCGTGGGTGGCGCTGGCGCTGCTGCTGCCTGCCTGTTCGCGCGTGACGCCGTGCGAGCCGTGGAAGGGCTGGGAGCTGACAGCGCTGAGTGACGCGCCCGGCGAGCGCCTCGAGGTCTGCACCGAGGCGATGCTCCGTTGGCGCGTCATGCCCGGCGGCACGCCAGAGGCGTGGCTCCGTCAGCTCGAAGCCATGAAGCCCGATGGCCGCTGGCGCGCGTGGCAGCGCCGCGCGCTCGTTCGCAGCGGCACCATCGGCGTCAGCCTCGACGTGCGCTCCGACGGAGACGATCTCGTCATCACGCTCCGTCCCGACCGGCGCATCGACGTCGCCGCGGCGCTCCGCGAGCTCGAGCTGCAGCGGTAGCCCTCACTCCGAGCGAGTCACCACGGCAACAGCGGCTTGTTCGCGTCCGTCGCTCCCACCGGGCTCGACGCGACGTCGGTGCTCGCCTGCGCCATCGCGTGCTCCGCAGCCCGGCGCGCGAGCTCGGGCCACTCGGCCGCTGCACGCTTCACCGACGCGACCAGCTCCTTCTGCCCACTCGGGTACGCCGCGCCAGGCCCGCTCACCGCGAGGAAGCCATCCAACGCCTCACGGGCCGAGCGCGTGCGATTCGCCAGGTCACGCTCGAGCAGCTTCATCACCACGGTGTCGAGCGCCTCAGGGACCTCGGGTCGCAGCGCTGACGGCCGGGGAATCGGCATCGAGAAGACCGCGTGCAGCGACACCGGGTCGTCTCCCGTGGGGAAGAGGCGGGCCCCCGTCAACGCCTCGTGCAGCGTCACGCCGAGCGCGAAGAGGTCGACGCGCCCATCGATGGGCTCACCGGCCGCCTGCTCCGGAGCGAGGTAGCCCGGCTTGCCCTTCACGATGCCGACCTGCGTGTGGTCGGCGCGGGTGGCCGCGCGCGCGATGCCGAAGTCGGCCACCTTCACCTCACCCAGCACCGACAAGAGAACGTTCGGTGGGTTCAGGTCGCGGTGAATGAGGTTCATCGGCCGGCCATCGGGGCCGACACGCCGATGCACGTAGTCGAGCGCCTGGCACAGCTCGATGGCCAGAGTCGTCACCGCCGACAGCGGCAGGCCGACACCCTGGTACACGTCGAGCACGCGCTTGAGCGAGAGCCCGTCGACGTACTCCATGGCGAGGAAGAACGAGTCGCTGTGCCGGCCGAAGTCGAGCACCTGCACGATGTTCGGGTGATTGAGCCGGCTGCACAGCTCGGCCTCGAGACGGAACAAGCGCAGGAACTCGGCGTTCGCGCCCAGCGACGGCAGAATCTTCTTCAGCGCCACCGTCTTCTCGAAGCCGCCCTCGGGGCTGTACGTCGCCCTGAAGACCTCGGCCATGCCGCCCGAGCCCACGCGCTCGTGCAGCAGGTACTTGCCCATCACGTCCTTCAAGCGCACCGCGGTCAGCGCCTCGGCCGCGCGCCGGTTGAAGTGCCCGACGAAGACGGCTGTCACGATGCCCGATGAGAAGAGGAGCAGGACCCGCACCGCGAAGAGGCCGGGCTGGAGCGTCACCAGCGCCTCGGGCGAGAGCCGGGGCCACGCCACGAGGAGATAGAGCAACGCGTACTCGACCGCCGCGATGGTGCCAGCGCCGATGGAGAGCGCGCGGCTGCCGCGAAACCCCGACAGCGCGACGAGCGTCGCCCACATGACGAGCGGCGGCGCCGTCAGCGCGTACTCGACGCTGTAGAGCTGGCTGTCGGCGAGGAAGAGAATCGACGGCGCCGAGACCTCGACCGCCACGTTCACCCAGCGCAGCTCGGGCCGGTACCAGCCGCGGCGCAGCGCCCGGTCCTGGATGAAGAAGTACACCGCGAGGACCGAAAGCACGACGCCCAGCACCACGCCGAGCGTCCAGCCGATGAGGGGCCCGAGCAGGAACGCAGCGACGGCCGACAGACTGCTCGCGACCGTCATGAAGCGTGCGACCGACGCCTCGCGCTGGGGCGCGTCGCGCATCAGGTGTTCTTCGAGCGCGCGCTGACCCGCTGAGGCTTGCACAGTGCGCAGCCTACGGGAGACAGGGCATGTAGGATTTGTAGGTTTGACGGATCCAGCGACGGCGTCAGTGCTTCGTCGGCTCGGACGGCGGAGGGGCTGGCGGCACCGTCACTGCGAGCAGCACCGTCGCGTAGGGCGCGCCCGCGACCGTCACGCGCTTCACCTGCGCAACCGCTCCGCTGTCGAGCTTCACCAGTTCTCCGTCGGTCATGGCGAGAAAAGTACCAGAGCCCGAAAGCCCTCGGCAGCGCCCCTCTGAAAATCGGTAAATCAACGTCTCTGTCAAGGCGTTTACATAGATTATTGTCTGCAAGGGTCCTGATTTATTGATTTTTATAGATGTCCTTCACAGCGCAGTGAAGGAGTTGACCGTCTCCGAACGTCAATCGTTGCGCCGTATCAAGGCTCACGTGTGAATCACTCGGCCAGCACGCGCTCCCTCAGCGTCGGCGCCACGAGCCCATCGGAGCGTTCCCTCGGATTCTCGAGCTTCGACGGGTTGACCCCAATCGCGCCGGTCTTCGAGAGCGCAGTCGGCATTCCGCCATCGGAGTCGATTCGCTCCCAGGCCGCGTAGACACCGCGTCTGCACAGATGGTTGGTCGGGTTTTCGTCGACGCAGCGCTGAAACACCTCGGCTGCCTTGCGCCACTCGTGCGGCCCGGTGGTCTCGCTCAACACCAGCTTCACGGCGTACTTCAGCTCGGGCGAGTCGGCGCTCTCGAACGGTGACGGCGCGAACTCGACGGTGGGGCCCGGCTTCGCGGCCGCGACGCCAGCGTCACTCCCTGCCTCGACGACAGCCGCGGTCGGGGCGCCCATCGCCGGCTGGGTAGGCGCGGCCACCGTTCCCGTCATGGCGGCAGGTGGAGCGCCGACCTCCGCGACCGGCGCTGGCGAAGTCGCCGACGGAGCGGAGTCGTCGTCGCCCAGAATGAGAAAAAGTCCCAGGGCGATCATCACCACCGCGACCGCGGCGAGCGCCAGACGCTGCGTGTTCGTCACGGCGTGCCTCCTGCCTTTTCGCCGATGCGCTGGCCACAGAGCTCCTCGAACACGGTCACCACGGCCCCGATGTCCTGCTCGCCTTTCCCTGCGGCGCGCGCGACCGCGTAGGTCTCCTTCATCGCCGCCGCCGCGGGCATCGGCACCTTGTGCACGGCCGCGTTGTCGATGAGCAGGCTCAGGTCCTTGTGCATGAGGTCGATGGAGAAGTGCGTCGAGAAGTCCCGCTCGAGCAGCGCCTTGCCCTTGAAGTCGAAGTACGGCGAGCGGAAGCCCGACGCCTGTACGACCTCGATGAAGCGGCGCGGGTCGACGCCGGCCTTCGTAGTGAGGAGCAGGCCCTCGGAGAACGACTGCAGCATCGCCGCGATGAGGCCGTTGCCCGCGAGCTTCACCTGGGTGCCGGCACCGAGCGCGCCGCAGTGCACGACCTTCTCGCCCACCGCCTGGAAGACGGGCTGCGCGCGCGCCATCGCCGCGTCGGAGCCTCCCGTCATGATGACCAGCGTGCCCTTCTCGGCGCCGTTCTTCGAGCCCGTCACCGGCGCGTCGATGACGTCGACGCCCTTCGCCCCGAACGCCGCGCCCAGCTCGTGCACCAGCGCGACCGAGACGGTGGAGAAGTCGATGAAGAGCTGGCCGGGCTTCGCGGCCGACAGCAGCCCGTTCGCGCCCATCGCCACCTCACGCAGCGCCGCCACGTCGGCCACGCAGGTGCAGAACGCGTCGACCCGCGCCGCCACCTCGGCAGGCGTGCTGGCGACGTGAAGACCGTCGGCCTCGAGCTCCTTCGCGCGCGCGGGCGTCCGGTTCCACACCGTCACCTCGAAGCCCTTCTTCTTCAGGTTCTTCGCCATTCGGGCGCCCATCAGGCCCAGGCCGAGGAAGCCCACGTGTCGGATGCTCATGAATTGCTCCATCGGCGGGCGTAGAGTGCCCGCGTTCAGTCATGCGCCTACCACTGCTCTTCCGCCGCGAGAACTCCACCACTGCCCGGGCCGAGCGACAGGCCCGCCTCGAGCGCGCCGTCACCGATGGCCTGCGCCGGTTCGCCGACGTGTTGAAGCAGGCCGCCGACCTCATCGAGAAGCAGCGGCTGGCGCGCCAGGGCTACGACACGAAGAAGGACTACCTTCAGCGCACCGACGAGAAGCCCTGACGACGCGTGTTCTACCGAGCCTTCCGTCTGGTGGTGTCGCTGCTCTTGCGGAACTTCTTCCGCCTGGAGCCCGTCGTCGACCCGGCGCGCGCGCTCTCGGCCGAGGGGCCCGTCATCTTCGTGGGCAACCACCCCAACGGCCTCGTCGACCCCGGCCTGCTCTTCGTGCTCGTCGACCGCCCCGTCACCTTCCTCGCGAAGGCGCCGCTCTTCCGCCTGCCGGTGCTCGGGTGGATTCTCAAAGGGCTCGACGCGCTGCCGGTGTTTCGCAAGCAGGACGGCGGCGGCGACACCTCGAAGAACGACTCCACGCTGACGGCGAGCGTCGACGCGCTGGTGCGCGGCCGGGCCATCACGCTCTTCCCCGAGGGCAAGAGCCACTCGGAGCCCCAGCTGGCAGACCTGAAGACCGGCTGCGCGCGCATCGCCCTCGACGCCGTCGCGAAGGGCGCGAAGGTGCGCATCGTGCCCATCGGCATCACCTACGCCGAGAAGAACCGCTTCAAGAGCCTGGTGCACGTCGAGGTCGGCGCCACGCTCGAGGTGACGTCGTTCTCGAAGGGGCAAGGCGCTGCTGACGCCGAGGCCGTGCGGCGCCTCACCAACGCCATCGCCGCGTCGCTCTCGTCCATCACGCTCAACCTCGAGCAGTGGGAAGACCTGCCGCTCGTCGAGACCGCCGAGGCCCTGTACGCGCTCGACAAAGGCGACCGCGCCGGCGACGTCGAGCGACAGAAGGCCTTCGCGCGCGGGCTCTCGCTGCTGCGGGCCGAGCAGCCGGAGCGCTTCGACGCGCTCAAAGCCGAGGTGACGAGCTTCCGCCGGCGCCTCGACCTCGTGCAGGTGCGCCCCGAGGAGCTGACGTTTCTCTACCGCCCGGCCACCGTCGCGCGCTTCGTCTTTCGCAACCTCGTCTGGCTGTTCGGCCTGCCGCTGTTCCTCGCCGGCATGGTCGTCTTCTTCGTGCCGTATTGGATTCCGATTTCTCTCGTCGTGGCGACGAAGCCCGAGAAGGACACCGAGTCGACGGTGAAGGTGCTGACGCTGCTGTTGCTCGCGCCTTTCTGGTGGGCGCTGCTGGTGGGCCTGGCGTGGTGGTGGGGAGGCTCCATCGCGGGGCTCGTCACGCTTGGCGCGGTGCCGGCCCTCGCGCTCTTCACGCGCTGGTACCTCGAGCGGCGCGCCGCGGCGTTCCGCGATGCGCGGGTGTTCTTCCTCTTCTTCTCGAGGCGACGGCTCAAGGCGCGGCTGCTGGCCGAAGGCGCGATGCTGGCGAAGCAGGTCGACGCGGTGGCGGAAGAGCTCCGCCCACGCGTCACTGGCAGTTGATCAGAGCCCGCCGAGCCCGGTGCAGTTCTGCGCCGTCAACGGCGAGCTACTCGTGACGCAGCACTGGCCGTACGTCGTGTTGCACTGCGTGGCCCCGGTCACGTTCGCGCAGTCCGAGTTGGTCGCGCACGCCTGCCGCCACACCATGCCGCCCTTGAGGCCGGCGTCGGGGAAGTAGACGGGCGTGCACCGGTAGCCCGTGCGCGGCGAGCTGCCGAGCGACAGGCAGGCCTGCCCACACCAGAAGTCCGAGCCGCCGTCAGCGCGGGTGCGGAGCAGCACCTCCATACCGTTGGCCTGCACGCAGTACGAGTCGGGCGCGAAGCCCGTGTAGGCGAAGCACTGGCCGCCGGGGAAACCCATGAACGGAAGCTCGGTGCCACCGAAGCAGACGCCCAGCGCCGGGTCCGGTGGGTTCGAGCAGCCTGCGTTGTTGGTGCACGTACCGCCGAGGTTCGTCGGCAGGCCACCGCCGGTGAAGGTCGCGTTGGTGCTGTTGAGGTTGAGCCAGCAGCCACCCGCCGACGTCGCAGCAGTGGCGTCGGAGATGTCGGTGCACTCCAGCCCCGACGAGCACTGTCCCAACATCGTGCACCCGTTCACGCAGTAGCGGCCGGTCTCGTTGTACAGCGCGAGCGTCGAGCTGGTGCCACCGGCGCAGGTGTTGCCCGCGCCGCAGTTCGACTCACCGCTCGAGCTGCAGGGAAGGGTACAGAACCCCTGCGGGAAGAATGACGGCGCGAAGCCTGGCGTCGGGTTCGTCTGCGTCTTGCAAATCGCGGTGGAGCCAAGGCTGGCAGTGCACTGCGACGCGTTGGTGCAGGGCGAGCCGATGCCGCTGATGGGAGTCCCACCGCCGTTGCCGCCACCCGTCGCGCTGCCACCACCTGCGCTCCCGCCGCCTGTTGCCGACCCCGTGCAGACGCCGTTGGTGCACGCCGTGAAGCCGTTGCGCACGCAGTTCTGACAGAAGCTGCCGTTGGTGCCGCAGGTGGTGACGCTGATGTTCGCGAGGGGCACGCAGGCCAGCGTGCCGCCGGTCTGCGCGAGGCAGGTCGTGCACGCCGGGGCTCCACCGCCGCTACCGCCGCCCGCGCCGCCACCACCGGAACTGCCGGAGCACATGCCGAACGCGTTGCACACCGCGCCACCGCTGCACACGCTGCACTGATTTCCGGCGCGCCCGCACGCCAGGGCCGCGTTGCCGTTCTGGCAGACGTTGTTGAGGCAGCAGCCCAGACAGTTCGCGGGTGAGCAGTTCGCCGTGCCGCCGCCGGTCGCGAGGCCGCCACCCGTCACCGTGCCGCCACCCGTCGCGAGTCCTCCGCCAGTCGCGAACCCACCACCGGTCGCCACTCCACCACCCGTCGAGAGCCCGCCGCCGGTCGCGAAGCCGCCGCCTGCACTGCCGCCGCCCGTCGTCGCGAAGCCGCCGCCAGCGTTGTTGCCACCCGAGCCGCCCGTGCAGACGCCGCCGAAGCTGCAGGCCTGCCCGAGGCTACACGACGTACAGGCTGCGCCCTTCGAGCCACACACGCTGTTCTGGTTGCCGAGCTGGCAGCGGTTGCTCGAGTCACAGCAGCCCGTGCAGGTCGTCGGGGTGCACTGCTGCGGGCCGCACGAGGCGCTCATCGACAGCAGCGCTCCGCAGATGAACCCGGTCATCACCCAACGCGTCATCGTCATGGACATGGTGTTGCTGCTCCCGATGAAGCGCCCCGCCGGCCACGGAGAGAGCGCCTCTGAAGCAACCCTGTACCCGAAACACGGGGCTTGCTTCAAATCTTCGACCCGCACGCGTCACCGCCCTGCGTCGGACGTCTGGTGGATGGTGGGTTCGCAGTGGTCGGGTAGAACCACCTCGCGATGACGACGGCGGCGGTGGAAGCGAAGGGGCTCACCAAGCGGTTCGGCGACTTCACGGCCGTCAACGCGCTCGACATGACGATTCCCCGCGGCAGCTTCTACGCGTTCCTCGGGCCCAACGGCGCCGGCAAGTCGACGACCATCTCGCTGCTGACGGGCATCTACGCGCCCGATGGCGGCTCGTTGACGTTGCTGGGCATCGACGCGGTGAAGGACCCGCTCGCGGTGAAGTCGCGCGTCGGCGTGGTGCCCGAGGAGCTCTCGTTGTTCGAGCGCCTCACCGGCCGGCAGTACCTGACGTTCTGTGGCCGCATGCACGGCCTTCTGGGCGACGAGTCCGAGCGGCGCGCGGACGAACTGCTGACGCTCACCGAGCTCTCGTACAAGGGTGGCGCGCTGGTGGCGGAGTACTCCAAGGGCATGCGCCGCCGGCTCGCCATCGCCGCTGCGCTCGTGCACGCGCCCGACCTGGTCTTCCTCGACGAGCCGTTCGAGGGCATCGACGTCATCGCGGCTGGCGTCATTCGCGAGCTGTTGTCGGAGCTGTCGCGCCGCGGCGTCACCCTGCTGCTCACGACGCACGTGCTCGAGATCGCCGATCGCCTCGCCACCCACGCCGGCATCATTCGCGCTGGAAAGCTGGTGGACGAAGGGCCGGTGGCCGAGCTCGTCGCCCGGCACGAGGTGAAGTCGCTCGAGCAGGTGTTCGAGAAGCTCATCGGGGTGCCGGTGGCGCGAGACGCGAAGCTGTCGTTCTACGGAGCGGCGCGTGCAGGCTGAGCGGGCCGTACAGCCTTCAAGGCCCGGACCTCCGTCGTTCTTCCAGCACCTCGTCCTGCTCTGGCAGCTGCGCCTCACCATCGGCTTCAACCGCAGCGATGGCAGACACCGCTGGTTCTCGGTCGTCGCGTTCGCCTTCTCGGCCTCGCCGTCGGTCGTGCTCGCGCTGATGTTCTACCGCTTCATGCAGCACCCGGTAGTGGTGGGCTCCGACGCGTGGGGCGACTTCCTGGTTCGCCTCTTGTTGTTCGTCACGAGCGCGACGTGGGTGACGTGGCCGGTGTTGTCGGCTGGCGTCGACGACCACTCGGAGCTGTCGCGCTACTCGGCGTTCCCCATCTCGAGCTTCCGCCTCATGTTGGCGTCGACGCTGGCGAGCCTGTTCGAGCCACGCACCTTCGTCTTCTACGGCCCGCTCGTCGGCGCGACGGTGGGGTACCTGAAGAACCGGCCGCCCGAGTCGTGGGCGCTGGTGGTGGTCGGATTCGCCTCGTACGTGCTGCTGAACGCGGCGCTCTCACGCGTCGGCCTGCACGTGATGCTGAACCTGCTGCGGCAGGCGCGCTCGGCCGAGCTGATTGGCGGTGGCTTCGTGGTGAGCCTCGTGGTGGCGGCGTTCATCCCCGCCGTCGACACCGAGTGGCTGCTGCACCTCAACGAGGTCGGCGCCGCAGCGGTGCCCGACACCATCATCGAGAACGCGGCGCTGGCGCTGGGGCGGTTTCCCACCGGTTGGTTCGGCCATCTGTTGCGCGCGAACTGGGCGGGGCGGCTCGAGCTCGCGGCGGCCGACGCGCTCGCCACGCTGGAGCTCAGCCTCGTCGCGCTCGTGGTGGCGTGGGGGCTCTTGCTGCAGTTCCACCGCTTCTCGGGGCGCGCGGGCTCCATCTCGAACCAGGCGCGGGCGTCGAACCCGTTCGCGCACACGAAGAGCACGTTCTCGACGTTGGTCGTGCGTGAGGCCATCGACCTCTGGAACAACCCGCGCGCGCGGCTGCTGGCCTCGGTGCCGTTCGTGCTCGCGATTCTGCTCAAGCTGCTGTCTGGCCGCGCGCTGTTCGTCTTCCTCCTCGGGGCCTCGGCCGACGCCTGGGTGATGGGCGGCCTCACGGTGTACGGGGCCATCGTCTTGTCCTCGACGTTCTCGCAGAACGCGTTCGCCTACGACGGCCACGGCTTCACGGTGTTCCTCTCCTCGCCGGTGCCGGTGGGAGAGGTGCTGCGCGCGAAGAACGTGGTGCACGGCGCGGTCGGCGGCGTGATGGGCGTGCTCGTCGTCGTCTTCTACGTGGCGTACTTCCGGGCCGGGAGCGCGCTCGACGGTACGTGCGCGCTGCTCTCGGTCATCGCGCTGGTGCCGGTCTTGCTCACCGCGGGCAACTTCCTGTCGCTGTATTTCCCCGTGAAGTTCCACGCCAACCTGAAGCGTCGCGACACGCTGCCGTTCGCGGCGTCGATGCTGGGGCTCGCGGCGGCGTCGATTGGCACCGCGCCGTTCGCGACCGCGATGAAGCTCGTCGGGAAGCAGGGGCCGAACGTGATGACGGCGTTGCTCATCGTCTTCTCGGCCGTGCTCGCCTGGGCCGTGTACCGGCTGACGTTGCCGATGGTGCTGAGGCTGCTCGACCAGCGGCGGGAGCGCATTCTTCGCGCCGTCACCCGGGAGTAGCGCGCCAGCCGAGCCGAACGGTGGGGCGGCTCCGCCCTGACGGATGAATGAGGATCAGGTGACGCCCTTTCGGGGGGGCCCTCGCCTTTTCGTCTGTCGCCGTGTGTCACACTCCAGCCCACCACTCGTTCCGCTCCCTGGGCAGTGAACAACGCAGTCGTGTGAGGCATCGATGGAGCCCATGGTCGACGAAGAGTTGGTCTGTCTCAGGGAGCGGCGGCTGGTGAAGGTCAGCCCCGACGGAGAACGTTCCATCAGCTGCACGGAGCGCTGCCCGCTCGAGGCATGTGCCCATGGTGTGGCCGCCGGGCGCTGTGGGCTTCGCTTGTGCGGTGAGCTGGTCAGCCCGCTGGTGACCGTGCTGGATGCAGAGCTCTCGGTCGCCGAGGCGCTCTCCGTGCTCGACGCCGCCCACCTCTCGTCTGCTCCCGTCGTCGACGACAACCTGGTGCTCGTGGGTCTGGTCTCGACCTCCGAGCTCCACGCCGCTGAAGCCGGACTCGACGTGGAGGTCGAGGACGCGATGACGACGTCGGTGGTGGCCGTGTCGGACCGCGCCACCGTCGCAGAGATTGCCCAGGTGATGGACGAGCACGACCTCGACCGCGTCCCCGTCGTCACCAGCGAAGGTCAGCTGCGCGGCATGGTGACGGCGATGGACCTGGTGCGCTGGTTCCGGCGGCACGCGCTCCCCCTCGAGGTCGACGCGCTGGATCAGGCCGTGGGCGCGCATCGGTGACGTTGGGCTGGCCCTTGCTTACGAGCCGAGAAGCTCGCGCGGCCTCCGTGTAATGGTCTGCGCCTACTGGCAGGTGACGACGGTGCACGCGCCCCACAAGCCAAGGCGGCTCGTCTTCGCCTGCGACTCGTACGTCTCGAACTCGTCGCGCCGCGCGCCGCCCGATGGAGACACGTACAGCGTGCACGCGTAGCCCTGCTCGACGAGCGTGCGGTTCAGGTCGACGCCGTTGACCTTCACGTAGGCCAACGTTCGCCCGAACCGGTCGGTGCAGCCGGCCTCGTCGTAGCTGAGCTCCACCGTCTTGCCCGTCACGGTGTCCGAGGTGAACTGCGCGGCTTGCTGGCCGAAGCAGTCGGTCTTGCCGTTGGTCGACTCGGGCGTGTCGACGAGGAGCAGGCGCACCCGCTTGCCGTCAGACAGCTCGAGCGTATCGCCATCGATGGCGCGGCTGACGACGGCGGTCGAGGGCCCGCAGAGGCTGGGTGGCGTGGGCATTCCACAGGCCGCCACCATGGGCATCATCACCAGCGCTGCGCTCCAGGGCTTCGAGCGCGTCAGGGCGCGCCGCCGTCACAGAGGGGGTTCAGCTCGGTCGGGCTGCCGTAGTCGCCGGGCCCGGCGTCGGTGGCGAAACGGTTCGGCGCGATGCACAGGTTCGCCGGCACGTCGTTGATGGCGGGCGTGATGAGCATCGGGTCGATCAGCAGCTCACCGGGCACCTGCCATGACTTGCCGCTCGTCGACCGGAAGAAGGCGATCTCGTCGATGCCGGCGTCACCGCGGAAGAGCCGCAGCAGCTCGTTGCCCGAGCTGCTGATGCCGATGGTGAAGGTGGCGATGGGGGGCGGTAGCCCGCCGTTGAGGAACGCGTTCGCGCTGCGCGCGAGAATCGCGTACGTCGTCGCCGGCACGCGCAGGCAGTTCGACGAGGCGATGGTGTTGCGCGTGCCTGCGCCGTTGGCGACCGAGAGGCCATTCAGGTCGACGTCGGTCGTGGCGTACACCTCGAACCAGGTTCCGACCGTGGTGCTGACCGACGGGCTTGGCATCACCTCGGTGATGACGAGGTCGCCCGGCTCTGCGGCGACGATGGGCCGCGGGGTGCCGTTGTCGAGGCAGGTGCCCGTCATGGCTTCCGGAGCGCAGACCGGGTTCGCCGCGCCAGGGGTGCCAGCGCTGCCAGGCGTGTACTCGCTGCTGGTCGGCGTGTCGCACCAGTTGGCCTCGACCGCAGCGAGCGCAGTCGTGGGCGTCGCAGGCCCACCGAGCATGCGGCTTCGCCCGGAGCGCGCCGTGCGCACCCACGTGTATTCACCGACGACCTTCGTGTCGCAGCGAACGCCCACGGTGCCCGACGAGTTGTTCAACGCGCCCAGGTCTGCGCCGTAGGCGTAGCTGATCCACGCGGGGTTCGGCCCGGTGCGCACGTCGCCGACCGCGACCGCCTGGCCCGGCGGCACGATGACGGAGCTGCGCACGACGTGGGACCTGGGGGTCGTCGCGCCCTGGCGGTAGGTGAGCGTGAGGCCCGCGAGGTCGATGGGCGCGGCCGTCGTGTTGAAGAGCTCGAACCACTCGAGGCCGGTGTCGGTGCTGGGCGGGTCGACCATCACCTCGGTGACGACGAGGTCGCCCCCGTCGATGGCGTTGCAGTCGAAGGTCGGCAGGCCGCCGTCGGGCACCACCACGACGCCAGAGTCCGCCGCGCAGGCTCCGTTGGCCGCGGCGGGCGTTCCGAAGTCGCCCGCGCTCCCCATCCACGCTGAGCTGGCTTTGCAGAACGAGTCAGGGGTGTCGTTGAGGCTGGGCAGAATCTCGTCGGGGTTGGCGAGCAGCTCGGGTCGCACCTGCCATGAGACGCCGGTCTGCGAGGCGAAGAAGGTGGCGTCGTCGATGCCGGCATCACCACGCACCAGCCGCAGCCGCTCATTGGCCGACGAGAGGCTGACCGAGAACGTCGCCACGGCCTTCGGCAGGCCGCCGTTGACGAAGGCGTCGTTCGAGCGCGCGATGATGTTGTACGACTGCGCCGCCACCGTGAGGCACTCAGGCGAGGTGAGCGTGGCGCGGCTGGTGCTCGTCGCGATGGCGAGGCCGTTGAGGTCGACGTCGGTGGTGGCGTAGAGCTCGATCCACTCGCCGAGGGTGTCGGTGACGGCCCTCGGGCTCGCCATGACCTCGGTGATGAGCAGGTCTCCGGCCTCGGCCGCGACGATGGGGCGGGGCATGCCGTTCTGCAGGCAGGTGCCGACCATCGCCTCGGGAGCGCACTGCGGGTTGGGGCCGCCGGGCGTGCCGTAGCCGCGCGGCGTGTACTCGGTCGAGGTGGGCGTGTCGCACCAGTTGGCCTCGTTCGAGACGCGCGAGGCATCGGGGTCGACGCCACCGCCGAGCATGCGGGAGCGGCCCGAGCGCGCGGCGCGCGAGTAGCTGTACTCGTTGATGGCCGTCATGCCGCAGCGAATGGCGACGGTGCCTGAGGTCTGGCTGAGCGCGCCGAGATCGTCTCCGTAGCTGTAGCCAATCCACGAGGGGTTGGGGCCCGAGCGCACGTCACCGAGCGCGAGGTAGCCGCGGGCCGGCACCTGCACCGAGGCACGAACGGTGTGCGACTTCGCCGTCGAGGTGCCTTGCCGGTAGGTGATGGTGTAGCCGCGCAGGTCGATCGGCGTGCCGAGGGTGTTGAAGATCTCGATCCACTCGGCGCCGGTGTCGGTGCCCTCGGGGTCGAGCATCAGCTCGGTGATGACGAGGTCTCCAGCCACGCGGCCTTTGCAGGCGTCGGTGGGCATCTCGACGGGCGGGGTACACGACACGGCCGCGACGGCCGCCACCAGGAACATCACTCGAATTGAAGGCACGTTAGTCATCCTCTTCACTGCGGTCGGCCCGTTTCTGATCATCAGTCAGCAGCTTCTCGAGCGAGGTCGACGGCGCGAGCACCTGCCCGGGGAGTGAGACGACCACCTGCAGCCGCTCCCAGCCCTTCTCGTTCTTGTACTTCTGCACGGTGCCGCGCACCTGCACGTATTCACTCTTCTTGAACTGCACGCCGGTGGACAACAAGACGTCGCGGTCGAAGAAGACGACGTCGAAGTCGTTGGTGCGGGTGCGGGCGAGCTTCACCACCGAGGGCCCGGTGCCTTCGCTGTATTTCAGGTCGCTGACCGAGCCGAGAATCGTCACCTCCTGGCCGACCTTGCTCTCGAGCTTCAGCATCGCGTCCCAGCGGGTGAGCGCGATGTAGTGCTCCGGGTCTTCGACGGCGGCCTTCTCGAAGCGGGTGATGACGGCCTCGCGCTCGGCCCACCACTTCAGGCGCTCCTCGTAGTCGGGGTAGGCCATGGCGCCCTGCTTCCAGATGCCGCGCTGGCCTTCACGCGCCTCGCGCTCGGCGTCGACGAACTCTTTGTGGAAGCGGCGGCTGCGGCCGTACTTCACGAAGTAGGGCGAGAAGCCGGCCCGCACACACTCGACGTTGTAGTTCACCCACTGGCCGTTCTTCTTCGCGAACACGTAGGCGAGGTAGCGGTTGTAGAAGTCGCGGATCTCGCCGGGGTGGTCGCGCTCCATGCGCACCTCGCGAACGTCTTCGAAGAAGGCCTGCGCGTAGTGCTTGGCGTCTTCGCCCAGTGGCGTGGCGTACTTCGCCGGCCGCGACGACGTTCCCTGCATCTGCTTCTTGTATTGCTCCCAGCCCGCCGCGAACGCCGCGCGCTCGGAGTCCTTCTTGAACGTCTCTTCGGTGTCGAGGCCCAGCAGACGCAGCGACGCTGGCAGGCCCTTGACCTTGATGGTGTCGCCGTCGAGCACCGACGAGGCGCCCTCGATGGGGAACTCGCCGAGCTCGAGGCTGACGGTCTCGAGGCGCTTGAGCAGCGAGCGGGTCTCGTCCTTCGTGAAGCGCTTGGACTGCTCCGTGGTGACGCCAGCGCACGAGAGCGCCAGGAGGAGCGCGGTGACGGCGAGAAGGCGAAGGGGGAGCGAGATCATGGTGGGTCAGAAGCTGGTGCGGAGGTCGAGGAGGAAACGATGCTCTGGAGAGGGCTGCCGGCGCAAGGTCGAGGCCCGTTGGTCGAGCCACACGAACAGGTCGTAGCGCGCCGCGACGCGCGTGCCCTTGAACGGAATCCACGCGGCCTCGAAGAACGTCCACAGCGAGTCTTCGTAGGTGGTGGGGCTGTCGATGCCCTCGGCGCGCAGGCGTGAGCGCAGCCGCAGCGAGAGCCAGTCGACCGGCTGACTCATCGCCTCGACCCAGACCTGCAGGTCGTTGCGAAAGTTCTCGCGGTACGCGCTCGAGAGGTCGTCGCGCCACGAGAACGAGGCCTGCTCGGTGAAGCCCAGGCGCTTGCCGAAGGGGCGCACGTCGATGCGCTGCACGACGCGGTACGAGTCGCAGGTGAAGAAGGTGACCTCGCCGTCGAAGTCGTCCGGGGTGTTGAAGAACTCGGGCATGCCCGAGACCACCTGGGTCTGGCTGCAGACCCCGCGTTGGCTGACGGCGAGGTTTCTGTCGCTCAGGCGGAACCAGATGCTGGGCTTCAAGCCCCTGAAGCCCGTGAAGTCGACGCGCGTGAGGAGGATGAGGTTGGTGGTGCCTGCGCGGCCTCCCCGGCCGGCGAAGGGCAGCGTCCAGAAGTCGGCGGTGGCGCGAAACTGCCAGTCGCGACTGAACTTGCCGAAGTAGCGCACCCGCGCGCCGAGCTCGTTGCGCGCCCGCTGGCCGGCGTCTTCGTCGGGCCCTGAGAACGGCCGTGCGTAGGGGTTGAGGAACCGGTTGTCGTAATAGCGGAAGACGACCTCGAGCTCGTGGCCCTTGGGCGCCCAGGTGGTGCGCTGCACGGCGCCGAAGCCGCCGCCCTGGTTGTTGATGGCCTTGTCGAAGCTGCGCGTCACCTCGAGGTGCAGGTTGACGGGGCCGAGCACGGCCTGCGCGTCGACGCCGATGGCTCCGTAGGCGCCCCCGTTGGGGTAGCGCGAGGTGTCCTGGAAGTCGGGCTGCACCGCGCTGCCTGGAGGCACGGTGTTGAAGAAGGGCACCGCGCCGTACCCCGTGATGCCGAAGCGAAGGGCGTAGTTGGGCTTGAAGTCGACGTGGCCGCCGGCCGAGAGCTCGTCGAAGAAGCCAGGCAGGGTGGCGTAGCGAAGCCGCCATGGGGTGCTCGGGTCCTGCGGGTTCAGAATGGAGATGCGCGGCGAGCTGCAGTCCGAGTCGGTCGACGAAGGGTCGAGGCAGGTGGCGCGATCGTACAGATCGTACTGGTACACGCCGCGCGACTGGTACGAGAGGAAACCGTAGAGCGAGAGCGAGCGCTGGTCGCCGAGGTCGAGGTTCTCGATGCTGCCGGCGACGCCACGGAAAGCGTCGCGCGTCGCGTAGTCGGCGGTGACGTAGCGGCTGTCACCCTGACACTCGGGGGGCGGCGTGGCGCCGGTGTCGACGCTGGTGCGGCAGAGGGTCGAGAGGTCCTGGTTTCGCCTGAAGTCGTCGGTGAGGTAGAGGCCGCGCGGGGTCACCCGGCGCGTGTTGTCGAGCGTGAGGCGCTCGCCGAAGCCGATGGTGAAGGTGCCGACGATGACGCGGCGGTTGCCGTTGAGCCACTGCAGGAACAGGCGCGGCGCGTCGAGGCGGTACCTGTAGCCTTCGGTCGCGAGGCCCTGGAGCGTCTGGTCGAAGCGGGGCTGCACCGGGTCGAGCCGGCTGGTGACGAGCATGGCGCCGGCGGTCAGGTCGAGCGGGCCCCTGAGCCGGGCCGCGAAGAGCGCCGGCGGCGCGAGCGAATCGGTCAGCGTGTATTGGGTGAGCAGGCGAAGCTTGCCGCCGATCGGCAGCTTCTCTTTCACCGGCTCGAGCGAGATGTAGACGGCGATGCCGATGAGCTGCTCGGCGGTCATCACCCCGGCGCCGACGAGCTCGGCCGGGTCTTCGATGCGGCCCTTCTGCGTGCGGTAGAGGATGAGCTTGTCGACGTCGTCGTAGGTGAGGCCGGGCAAGTCATAGAGCCTCTCGCGCGGCGCCGAGTTCAGGTCGACGCCTTCACGAAGCAGCTCGAGCAGGGTGTCGCCGGTGTCCTGCGAGATGTCGCCTCGCTGCACCATCGCGAAGATGTCTTCTTCGTCGTCGGCGTCGACGACGGCCTCGTAGATGGCCCCGAACGCGGAGGCCGACCACAGGCAGGCTGCAAAGGCGATGACCGGGCGCATCGAGCGGCGCCACCCTACCCGCAAACAGCAGGCAGGATCGTGACCCTTTCACTCGTCAGGAAACGGCAAGGTGACGCCACTGAAACCTAGTTGTTGGGCGCGCCGGCGTTGATCCAGTCGCGAATGAGGTCGATCTGCACTTGAGGCAGACAGGAATTGCCCGAGCAGCCTCGGGGCATACGTCCGCCACACGTCTGCGTCCCTGCGACTTTCTGGAAGAGCAAGCTCGCCGTGGCGTCGCTCGCGACGAGGCGCGGGCCACCGCATGAGCTCGTGCCGCGCACGTAGGTGTTGGCCGCGGCGACGGTGTCGGTCGAATGGCAGGTGCTACATCGTGCCGCGAGAATCGGTGCGACCTGCGACATGAAGCTGACTTGTGCGGTTCCCCCTCCGGCAGCGCCACCTGCCGCCGAGCCACCTGCTGCCGAGCCACCCGCTGCCGAGCCACCCGCTGCCGAGCCACCTGCCGCCGAGCCACCTGCCGCCGAGCCGCCAGCTGCCGAGCCACCAGCCGCCGAGCCGCCTGCTGCGGAGCCGCCTGCC
>JALHMW010000038.1 GCA_022843845.1 Archangium sp. | reverse complement strand
CTTCCGGGCTCTCCGGCGATTACCCGTGCGGGACTTTCACCCGCTGGAGACGCGCAGCATGGCTCGGCTTCGGCGGTCGCTTCCGCGATCTCCTCCGCTTTGCCTTCACGACGCACCATCGACGCGAATCTACCCGAACGCCGTGGCTTCGCCTGATCGTGTCTGCGTACGCTGCCCGCGTGAACCGACTCACCCTGCCCTGTCTGCTGGCCCTCTGCGCCTGTCCTCCGCCGAAGCCGCTGCCGCCGCCTGACCCGCCCACCCGCTGCGAGGTCAAGCTCGACGACCTGCAGCTGTTCTCGAAGCTGGGCAACGGCGCGAAAGCGAAGACGATCGAGTCGAGCGCCGAGTTCATCGGAGGCGGCTTCGCCCAGGCGCGCACCGGCGACGTGCTCCTCGCCAACGACAAGGTCCGCGTGGTGATTCAGCAGCCGACCCGGACGATCTCTCCGACGCCGTACGGCGGCGCCATCATCGACGCCGATCTCGTGCGCCCCCAGGGCCAGCCCGGCCGCGACGAGTTCGGGAAGATCTCGCCGATCTACGCGTTCGGCCGCACGCCAGCGGTGCGCAAGGTCGAGATCCTCCAGGACGGCGCGAACGGTGGCTACGCCGTCGTCGCAGCGACAGGCGAAGACGCGGTGCTCGACTACATCAACGTCGCCAACGTGCTGACCGACTACCTCGGCCCCGTCGCGCTCCGCAGCGATCCCAACACGCCGATGCCGTTGTTGATCACGACCTACTTCGTGCTCTCGCCCGGAGAGACCCGGGTGCGAATGCTCACCGCGTACTGCAACCAGGGCCGCGAGCCGATCACCACCATGACGGGCGACATCATCGAGGCCGGCGGAGAGACCGAGATCTTCAACCCGCAGGGCTGCGCGAACGGCGTCGGCATCCCCGACTGCCTCGTCGATCCGATGACGTGGTTCGGCTACCAGGCCAAAGACGTGGCCTACGGCTACCGCGCGTACTCCTTCCGCGATCGCAAGACGGTGACGACCAACGCGCTGCTCGGCGTCGCCGGCGTGGCTGCGGTGCTGGCTGACGGGAAAGATCGCGACGGCCTGCTGTCGTGGACCTCGATGACCCGCGAGCCCGTCGGAGCGTTCGGCATTCTCCCGGCCGAGCCGCGGCTCTTCGTGCGCGACTTCTTCATCGAACAGGACCTCGCGCGGGTGCAGGCCACGATGCTCACCCTCGATGGCGCGTCGCGTTCGCGGCTCGACGTGACCGTGCTGAACGCCGCAGGCCAGCCGGTGCCTCAGGGCCGCATCGCCGTGGTGGGCGCCGAGTCGGGCAAACCGGTCGCGCTGGCGACCGCCGACGCCCAGGGCAAGGCGCGCTTCGACGTCCCGGTCGGCAACTATCGCGTCTCGACCGGAGCCAAAGGCGCTGCGATCGAGAACCCCATCGACGTGTCGGCGCCGTCGACCGGCGAAGCACAGGTCACCGTGCGCCAGGGCGGCACGCGTACCCTCACCGTCACCGTGAGAGATCCCTTCATGCAGCCGCTCACCGCGAAGGTGATCGTCAAGTGCCCGTCGGGCCTCTGCGCCAACGAGCAGTCGAAGCTGCGCCCGTATTTCGATGTCGAGGCGATGCCGAGCGAGCTCCAGGCGGTCGAGTTCGTCCCCGCCTCCGGCACGCTCCAGATTCCCCTGCCGCCGGGCACCTACGAGGTCTTCGTCACGCGCGGGCCCGAGTACTCGGCCTTCCCCGACTCGTTTCCGACCCGCGGCGAAGCGATCGATCTGACGACCGCCGACGCGACCGTCACCGCAACCCTCGCGCAGGTCGTCGACACGACGGGGTGGATCAGCGCCGACCTTCACGTGCACGCCGTCGGGAGCCCAGACAGCACCGTGCCGAACGCGATGCGCGTGGCCTCGTTCGCGGCCGAAGGCGTCGACGTGATGGTCTCGACCGATCACGACTTCATCACCGACTACGCGCCGATCGTGAACGAGCTCGGGCTCTCGTCCTCCATGGCGACGATGATCGGCTGCGAGGTGACGCCCTTCGACTACGGCCATCACAACGCGTTCCCAGTGACGGTGCGCGACGGCCCGGGCGGAGGCGCGTTCGACTGGGCTGGTGGTGATGGCGCGTCGCTGCGGCTCGATCAGCTCTTCTCGGGGCTCCGCGAGGCGTACCCGGGCGTGGTGGTGCACATGAACCACCCGCGTGGAGGACAAGGCGCTGCACTCACGCAGTTGAAGGTCGACACCGCGCGCGGCACCTCGGCCGCGAATCCGGCGACGTTCCGCATGGAGCCCAACCCTGCGGCGACAGCGAACGACACCAGGCTCTTCTCGCTCGACTTCGACGCCATCGAGCTGATGAACGGCACCTCGGCCAGCCTCGCCGTCGCCAACGATTGGATGACGTTCCTCTCGCGTGGCTGGGTGAAGACGGCGACCGGCGTCTCCGACACGCACGATCGTCACTCGACGACTGGAGGCTACGGCCGCACGTGGCTCTTCCTCGGCGCTGACGCCACGCCAGCCCGCTTCACACCCGCAGCGTTCACGACCGCGATGAAGCAACGTCGCGCAGTCGGCTCGTCAGGCCCGTTCGTGACGATGACGGCGAAGCGCGCTGACGGCATGGGCGCGACTGCGGCCATCGGCGACACGCTGTCGATCGCGGCCAACACGCCCGTCGAGCTCACCGTCACCGTGCAAGCGCCGGAGTGGATGCAATTCGACTCCCTCGAGCTGTACACGCACGCAACGGGCCGGGAGTCGGTCAACGGCGTCTCGAACAACGACTGGCCCGAGAGCCGGATTCTGCAGAAGAAGACCTTCCCCGTCGGCACCCTGCCCCTCGAGGCGGTACCGGGGCTGAACGGCTTCGCGGCGCGCCGGGCGAAGATCACCGAGGTGTTCACCGTGACGCCCACCGCCGATACGTGGTTCGTGGTGATGGTGCGCTCGAGCAGCGCGACGCGCGTGCTGGCCCCGATGGCGTGGACGGGCGTTCGCTGCACCAACGGCGTCTGCCGCGCGACCGACAATCGGCCCGAGGCCTTCACCAACGCGATCCTCATCGATGCCGATGGGAGCGGCGCGTACGACCAATTCCCGCTCCAGCCGGGCCAGCCGCTGCGCAAGAGCGAGCCGGTGAAGAAGCGCGCTCCCCGTGAGCCCACGGCCGCCGAGTTCGACGCGATGCTGCGGAAGCTCCAACACCACTCGGAGCGCTGAGCCGTGGCGTGGCTGGACGAGCTGCGTGACGCGCTGACGTCACCTCGGATGGACCAGGTCGAGGCGCTGCGCCGGTCGATGCCAGACGTCTCGACGTTGTCAGGACAACAAGACGCCCTGACGAAACTCGTCGCGCGACTGGCGGAGCTGACCGGTCGCCCGCCCGAGGTCGCGACGGCCGAGCGACTGACGTGGTGGCTCGACGCGCTGCTGTTGCAGAAGGTCGTCCGGGTGCCCCGCTCGAGGAATCGTGCGCTGCTGCCGGTGCTCTTCGCGGTGCTGGCGATTCTGTTGGGGCTCCTCATCGGCCGCATCGCCGCTGCTGGCGTGATGAGCCTCTTCCTCGTCATCTGGGCCATTCGTGCTGGAGGCTCGGTGCGGGAGCGTCAGGGCGACTGGCTGCGACTGGGCGACCTGATCTTCGATCTCCGCCACGCCCGGCGTGAGCGTCTCGACGACGAGTGGGTTCAGCTCGAAGGGCACCGGGTGCCAGCGGCGGTGTTGCTGGAGCTCGGCGTGATCGATCAACCGCGCCCCCGTTGATCGCCGTCGCCCTGCACACGCGACCTCAGGTCTGATTCACTCGGCGGCCATGTCACACCTGCTCTACCTCCACTCCGTTGCTGGCGACCCGAAGTCGAAACGAAAGCCGCTCTCCGAGATGGGGCTGGGCAAGCCAGTTCTCGAGGCGTGGGCGCCGCGCTTCAAGACGGCCGGGGAGCTGCCGTGGCTCGCGATGTTGCTGGAGGACGACGGTCCGGTGACGATGACGCCGTCACGAGTGGCCGAGTTCGCAGCCGCGCTCGACGAGGTGGCTGCACTCGAGAGTCCACCGCTGAAATGCGGGAAGGCCGACATCGACGATTTCGAGCAAGCCTTCCGCGACGAGCTGCTCGGGCCGGTCTCAGCGTCAGCGAAAAAGAAGCTCGGGCTTCATGCCGAGTGGTGTTGACCAGGCTCGGCGTACTCAGTCCGTCGGCGCGGGCGTGTAGATCCACGCGTCGGTCAGCACGTCGCCATTCGGGTTCGCGGCCGTCTCATTGAGGCCACCGGTCACGAACACCGAGCCGTCCGCCATCAACGTGCAGGTGTGCAGGTACCGGCCGAGGGCGAGGCTGGGAGCGCCCAGCGCCATGGTGCCGCCACGGCCATCGGGCCGAACGACGACCGCCGTGTTGTCCGAACGAACCATCATGCCGTTCATGTCGGCCGTGCGACCGCCGACCGTCAGCACCGAGCCATCCTTCAACGTCACCGCGCACAGCTCTCCGCGATTGCCGATGTCGGCGCCGCGGGCGACCGTCGCCACGCCGGCCTGAACGATCTCACTCGACGCGACCGGCCTCACCGCGGCGATGTCGCTGTACCCGCCCAGCATCAGCATGTCGGCGCCGTCTCGGAAGGTGACCGCCGCAGCGCTCCGTCGTCCGGGCGCCGCGAGCCGGGGAGGCGCCATCTGCGGCACCTGGGTGAACGACGTGCCATTCCACGTGAAGAACACGACGTCATCACGCAGGGCCATGCCGTCGGAGCCACCCGCCACGGCGATGAACTCGCCGCTCTTCACCGCAGCAGCCGACGCGTCGACCCGCTTGACGGTCAGGCCGTCGACGATCTGCGGCGTGGGCTTGTCGGCGTCGAACCACTCGACCTCGTTCACCGGAACCAGGCGCGGCCCCGGGTTCGTATTGAAGCGCAGGCCTCCGATGATCAACACGCGGCCGTTCCCGTCGATCACCGCCTGGTGCTGCGTGCGTGGAATCGGCGGAGGGTTCATGCGCTGCGTCGCGCCGTACTCGTCCTTCGAGGGATCGTACGCGAGCACATCGGTCACGGGAGAGACGACGTTGACGCCGCTGAGCAGCGTGTACCGCTCACCACCCCACACCAACACCTGCCCGTTCCTCAGGAGCGTCGCCGTGTGGAACGCCTTGGCGACCTTGCTCTCGACCTGATCGCGCGTGCGGAACGAGAGGTCCTTCGCGTTCGAGAAGGTGCCGGTCGTCGGGTCGAAGATCTCGGTCGCGTTCAGAGACGCGCGGTTCGGGTTCCCAGCCGGGTAGTTGAAGCCACCCGCGATGAAGATCTTCCCGTTCGGCAGCAGCGTCGCCGTGTGGGCGGCGCGCGCGAACTTCATCGACTGACACGTCGACGGGTCGGTCGCCGAGACGGGCGCAGACCAGGTGTTCACCTGCCGGAGGAAGACGCGCTTCTGCAGCTCGGTCTCGGTCGGCATGTCGGGGAACAAATCGGGCACGGTGAACGGCAGCGTTCGGCCGATCGACACCACGCGGCCACCCGCGGCTGGATCGTTGTCGTAGGCCCGCACCTCGATCACCCGGTTCGCGCCGGCTGGAATCTGCGGCAACGAGGCCGTCTTCGAAGACGCAGGCGAGACGGTCTCGAGCACCGGGTCGATGCCATCGCCGGACACGCGGATGCGGAGGAACTGCACGCCCTGGAAGGGGTTCGAGCCCGCGCAGCCCGTCGTGACGATCGCGAGGTTGTAGGGAATCTCCTTGGGCTGACAGGCCGTCGCGAACAGCGCCACCACCGTCACCGCCACCACCGTCAGCAGTCTCACCACGACGCAGTCACCGTTCCCGTCACCGGCCGCGTGAGCTCGCGAACGCCGAAGTAGCCACCCACCCCTGCCCCTGCCAGCGCCACGCCTCCAACCACCACCCAGACCCAGACAGGCACGCCAGGCTTCGCGACGACCGGGTCGGGAGGCTCACCGACCGGCGGATCATCGACGTCGATGACGTTCGCCGGCTTGTCCAACACGCGGGGCCTGGGCTCGAGCACCTTCCCCTTTCGATCAGGAGCGGCGACCGAGAGATCTTCTCCGTTCGGGTCGACCTTCGCCGGGTCGGCCTTCGACACCACCACCACGGCCTGGGTCTTCTTCGTCACCAACCCGAACGGCGCCGTGACCGTCGAGCCGAGCGACGCGGTGCGCTTGAGCACCTCGTCGGCCAGCTTGAACGACTCGGTGTTCGCGGTGAGCACGTCGACGTCGAAGGTGACGGTGCCCAGCTGGGCGAAGGCCGAGCGCTTCGCGTGGAACAACGCCGTGCCGGCCGAGAGCTGGGTGTCGCTGACGCGATAGACGACGCCGATCAACGCGAAGTCGGCGCCCGCGGCAGTGCAATAGGCCGCGAGCCGCTGGCCCATGCCCTCATCCACCGTGGCGGTGACGTTCGGGTTCGGCACCATGTTGACGGGCGCGCGTCCGGGAGGGGCTCCGAAGGCCGCCTTCACCTTCGCGGTGTTGCTCTTCACCTCGATCACCTGGCCGAACTTCTCGCCGCGGGCTCCGTCGACGCGCACGTAGTGGGTCCCGCTCGGCACGTTCTCTTCGGTCGCCGGCACCATGCCGAGATCGCGCCCATCGAGGAACGCAGTCGCGCCAGACGGGCCTTCGATGACGACCTGCCCACGCGGCAGCTTGTCGAGGCGCTTCTGGGCCTTCTCGTACTCACGCTGGAAGACGGGGGGATAGCCAGGCGGCAGGGCGAAGCCCGGTGCGAGGCGCGCGAGATCGAGCAGCGCGATCTTCGCGTCCTTCTCTTCACCGTTGCGGAAGTTCGCCGCAGCCACCTTCACGAGCGCGTCCTGAATCACCTCGAAGTCGGCCGTCGCGGGCTCGGCCAGCATCAGCTCGATGCCCTTCTTGAGCGACGGAATCGCCTCGTCGAAGCGCAGATCGTCGAACGCCTTCCGGCCCGCCTCGAGCGCAGCCAGCGTCTCGGGGCTCGGGCGATTCTTCGTGCCGCCGGCCTTCTCAGGCGCGGCCTTCGTGACTGGCGGAGCAACGATCTCCACAGCGTCGGTTCGCGACTTGAGCTCGTCGTTGACGAGGGCGCTGAAGCGGCCTGCGGCCTTGTCGCTGGCTCCTTCCCCGGTCGAGAAGGGCACGATGACCAACCGCGGCTTCTGCGCCGAAGCCGTCGCAGCCACGAGCGCGAAGAGAATGACTGCAAGGGTTCGGGGCATAAGGGGAATCAGCCTCGGCGGCGCTGGGTTTGGGTGTGATCGGCTCACGGAAAAATGAGTGATCGCCCGGCGGCAACGTAGGCTTCTCCGACAGTAGCGGTCAATGTAGTACTCGACTGATGCGGCTCTCGCTCGCGACCAGAATCTTCCTCGGCTACGCCGTGGTGCTGGTCACCTTCGGAGCGGTGTCACTCTTCAGCGTGACCGAGCTTCACCGTGGGCAGGTCGAGATCCGGTTGTTGAGCGAGGGCTACCTGGCGCTCAGTCAGACGGCGGCGACGCTCGAGTCGTTCCAGAAGAACCAGGCCAACGACACGGTGAGGCTGCGCGAACAGGCCGACGTCGCGGTGCGCCGCATGATGATTCAGCTCGCGCGCCGCTACTTCTTCGAACAGATGGACCGGCAGCTCGAAGAGGCGCTGTCGTTGACGCGCCGCCTCGAGGACTTCGCGCCGACCGACGAGACGAACTTCATCAACGACGTGCGGCGCCGGCTCGGTGAGCTGAAGACGAAGTACGCCGAGTACCGAGAGGTGGCCGATGCAGCGTACCTGGTGCTCGAGCAACCAAAGCCCGACCCGACCGTGGCGAACCTCCGACTCGATCGGCTGCAGGACGCCGAGACGGCCCTGGGGGCGACGATCAAGCTGCTCCACAGCTCGCTCGAGGCCCGCACCCGGCAGCGCGTCGCCCTCACCCAGGAGCGGGAGCGGCGGGCCGGCGTCGCGATCATCGGCCTCTCGGTGCTGGCGATCATCGTCGGCCTGCTGGCCACCGGCTTCGCGGCGCGTTCGCTTCGCCCGGTGAGGACGCTGATCGACGGCGTGTCGCGCATCTCGCGCGGCGACTACTCGGCCAAGCTGGGCATCGCGGGTGAAGACGAGATCGCCGTGCTGGCGCGCGAGTTCGACGCGATGGCGAGATCGCTGGCCGAACGTGAAGCGCAGCTGGCCCAGAAACAGGAAGCGCTGTTGCGCGCGGAGCGGCTCGCGGCGGCCGGGCGCGTGTCGGCGCAGGTCGCGCACGAAGTGCGGAACCCGCTCTCGAGCATCGGGCTCAACGTCGAGATGCTGGGCGATCAGCTCGAGGCGGCCACCTTCGCCGATCCGCAAGACGCGTCAGAGGCGCGGCACCTGCTCGCCGCCGTCACGCGCGAGGTCGACCGCATCACCGAGATCACCGAGGAGTACCTGAAGCTCGCCCGCCTGCCCCGGCCCGTGCTGCGCAAGGAGGAGCTGTCGGCGATCGTGCAGAGCGTGATCGGCTTCTCGCGTGAAGAGCTCGAGCGCTCCGGCGTCGCCGTGTCGACCGTCGTCCCGGCTGAGCCGCTGCCCCTCCAGGCCGACGAAGGGCAGCTTCGCCAGGTGTTCTTGAACCTGTTCCGCAACGCGCGCGAGGCGATGGCCACGGGCGGCTCCTTGAGAATCGTCGTCAGCCGCGAAGGCCAGGACGGCGTGGTGCGCGTCGAAGACACCGGCCCGGGTATTCCCGACGAGGTGCGCGCGCGGCTGTTCGAGCCCTTCTTCTCGACCAAGGCGCGCGGCTCGGGCATCGGGCTGTCGTTGTCACGGCAGATCGTCGAAACGCACGGGGGCAGCATCGGAATCGACGAAACCGTGCAGCAGGGAACGACCTTCGTGATGAAGTTCCCGCTCACGTGAGCTTCAAGGTCTTCAAAGACGTTCTCCCCTCGGGCCTGACCTGCGTCACCGTCGAGACGAAGCACCTGCACAGCGCGGTCTGCTCGGTCTTCGTGCGCGTGGGCTCCCGGCACGAATCGAAGCAGACCAACGGCGTCAGCCACCTGCTCGAGCACCTCTTCTTCCGCGGCAGCCGAAGGTTCCCCGACTCGGTTCGCATGAACGCGGCGGTCGAAGCCGTCGGCGGCAACCTCAACGGCGTCACCATGCGTGACTCGAGCTCGTTCTACACGCCGACGCACCCTGACGGCCTGGGCGTGTCGCTGGCGATCCTGGGCGACATGCTGACGCAGCCGCGGCTGGTCCACCTCGACACCGAGAAGCGCATCATCCTCGAGGAGATGCTGGACGAGGTGGACGAGAAGGGCCGCGACGTCGACGTCGACAACCTCACCAAGATGCAGGTCTTCGGCGAGCACCCCTTGAGCTTCAAGATCGCCGGGACACCCGAGATCGTGAAGAAGCTCTCGATGCGCGACGTGCGGCAGCACTTCGCGACGCACTACGTGACCGGAAACATGGTGGTGGGCGTCGCGGGGCCGGTGCAGCACGCCGACGTCGTGGAGCGCACGAAGCGCGCGTTCGCGAAGCTGCCCAGAGGGCCGCGTGTCGAAGAGCTGCCGCCGACGCCGCTGTCGAAGGGCGCGTTCCACTACGTGCGGCTCGAGGAGTCGCAGGTCGAGTTCCGCCTCACCTTCCCCACCGTCGCCGACGAGCACCCCGACGCGATGCCGCTGTCGTTGCTGCGCCGGGTGCTCGATGACGGGCTCTCGTCGCGGCTGCCGCACAACATCGTCGAGAGGCGCGGGCTCGCGTACTCCATCGCGGCGACCATCGAGACCTTCCACGACACCGGGAGCTTCGAGGTCGATGGCGCATGCGCTCCCGAGCAGGCAGGCGCGGTGGTGCGCGAGGTGTTGTCGACGCTCGCGACGCTGCGCCGGGGGAAGATCGGGGCCGATGAGCTCCGTCGCGCGCAGCGCCGCTTCGAGATGCACGTCGACTTCCTGCAGGACTCGCCGGGCGATCTCGTCGGCTGGTTCGCAGGCAGCGAGCTGTTCCGTCCCGCCGAGAGCTTCGCGGAGAAGAAGGCGCAGGCGCGGCGGGTGCGGTTGCGCGATCTGGTGCGCGTCGCGCAGCAGTACCTCGTGGCAGATGGGCTGGTGACGGTCGGCGTCGGCCCGAAAGAAGCGAAGGGCCCGATGCAGCGCGCGGCGTCAGGTGCACGCAGGCTGTTGGGCTGACCAGGAGCGACTCACGGCGCGAACAACGCCGGGAGCACTTCCCCGCTCTTCCCGCGCACCACGTGATCGAAGCGCCGCGCGTACTCCGGTGTCGGATCGACGTCGACGAGCCAGCACTGCCCGCCGACGCGCCTGGCCGCATCGACGAAGCCGGCCGCGGGGTAGACCTGCCCCGACGTCCCGATGGCGAGGAAGACGAGCTCGGGCCCAGCCGACTCGATGAACCCGTCGATCTGCGTGAGGTGGGTGGGGTTCAACATCTCTCCGAACCACACGATGTGAGGCCGCAGCCGCCCGTCACACGTTTCACAACGCGGCACGGCGTCGAAGTACGTCTTCGTGTCGACGAACGGCTCGTTACAGCGCTCACAGCGCGTCTTGAAGAGCTCGCCGTGAATGCAGATCATCCGCTTCGAGCCGGCGCGCGTGTGCAGGCCGTCGACGTTCTGGGTCGCGAGCAGGAAACGATCTCCAAGCCTCGCCTCGAGCGTCGCGATCGCCTCGTGGCCGGGGTTCGGGTTCACCTTCGACGCTCCGTCGCGGCGCAGGCTGTAGAACCGCCACACCAGCTTCGCGTCGGCGTCGAAGCCCTGGGGCGAGGCGACCTCTTCGACGCGCCGCTCTTCCCAGAGCCCGTTGGTGCCGCGAAACGTCGGCACCCCGCTCTCAGCCGACACGCCAGCGCCGGTGAGGATCAGCACCTTCGACGTCGGCGTCAGCGTGAGCCGCGCGGTCACGGCAGCGACACCTCGACCGACGCGCCTGCTCCGCCCGGGAGCAGCATGAACGACACCGCAGGCGTCGACGTCGCCGCAGGCTGCGGGTTCAGCAGGAAGAGCACCGCGCCGGCGATGGCGACCGCGCCTCCGCCGATGAGCATCGGAAGCCCGACGCTCTGGGCCTGGTAACCGCGCGCGTAGGCCTGGTTCGCGGTCAGGCTCGCGCAGGGATCTCGCGTCGCACCACACGCGGCATCGATGGCGCGCGAGGCAGACGCGGCTTCACCCAGAAACACGCTGCCGAGCACCACGCCGATCAGGCCAACCCCTGCGGCCGCCAGTCCGATGATGCGCGGAAGGGTCAAGAAGGCCGGCGTCGACGGCTCCACGGGCGCCACGACTTCGTTCGCAGGCAGCGGCGGCGGCGGAAACACCTCGGCGACGACGACGGGAGGCGCGGGCGGAGGCGGCTCCACCGGCTTGACGACCTCGACGGGCTTCGGCGGATCGATCGGCTTCATCACCACGGGGGCAGCCTTGAGGCCGAGCAGGTCCTTCAGCGGCTCCACCAGCATCGAGGTCTTCTCGACGAGCAGCCCCGACAGCGCGTCGCCCGGTCCTTCGACCTGGGCGCCAGCGAGCTTCTTCCCGAACTCCTCGACCGAGACGGCCTCGACCTGACCGACGCCGTCGCCGAGCACCACGCCGACCTCGACCAACACCATGGCCGGAACGCCCTTCGCTTTGCCCTTCGCGACGAGGCACGGCTTCTTGCCCTTGCAGCTGGACAGATCCTCGACCGGCGTCGCCGACGGCACGTTCGCCTTCACGAGCGCGGCGGAGACCGCCCGGGCAGTCTCGAGCGCACGGGGCGCGGGCACACCACTTCGGCTGGTCACCACGACCCAGACGTCATTCGTCGGCGCAGCCTGCATCACCGCGGCCGTCAACAGCGTCACCAGCATGGCGTCACTCCTTGTATTTGCTCTCGAGGCCGTCGAGCGCGGACTGGATCTGATCGAGGTCCTGCTCGCTCGCCCCAACGACGCCTGCGCGGAGCTTCGTCAACAGCTTCACGTCGGTCGTCGATTCCGGCGGCACCAGCCGCTCGATCTTCGCGAGCCGCTTGAGGAGCCTGTCGGCGCGGCTCACCTTCGGGACCGCGACGACGGACTTCACCGGCGTCACCGGCTCGACGACGGCGGGCGGGGGCTCGGCCTTCACGACTGGTGCAGGCTCGACGACGGCAGGCGGAGGCTCGGCCTTGACGACTGGTGCAGGCTCGACGTTCACGGCCGGCGGCTCGACCTTCGGCTCAGACAATGGAGCGAGCGAGGGGACGACGGGCTTCACGTCGACGGGCGTGGCGATCACCACCGCAGGCGACACCTCCGCGACCTCGCTGCCACCGCTGAAGGCGAACGCAGCGCCGACGCCCACCAGCGCGAGCACCCCGAGCACGACGAACAGCGGAGCCTTCGTTCGGGGAACCTCAGGCGTCTCTTCGGTGGGGTCCCGCTGCTGCGGCAGGTTCGCCGGGCGCTTGATCGGCGTGACGGCCGTCGAGCCGACCGCCTCGAGCTGCATCGACGGGCTCAGCGCGACCTTCTGCGAGAGCTCCGGCATGCGCGCGCTCGACTTCGTCAGCTCCTTGCGAACCGGCGCGATCACCTTCCGGGCCTCATCGGCGGTCTGGTAGCGGTGCTCAGGCTTCTTCTCGAGCAGCTTGAGGACGAACTCGTCGACGACGTCGGGCAGCGAGAGCACCTTCTCGGAGGGCCGGGTCGGCTTCTCCTCCTGGTGCTTCATGAGCATCTCGACGACGGAGCCGGCCTGAAAGAGCTGCTGGCCGGTGATCAGCTCGAAGGCGATGCAGCCGACCGCGTAGAGATCGAGCGCCGCCGACACCATGCCGCCGCGGGCCTGCTCCGGGGCCATGTACGCAGGCGTGCCCACCATGAGGCTCGCGTTGGTCTGCGGAGTCGCGCCCATGACGCCGAGCTTGGCGATGCCGAAGTCGAGCACCTTCACGTAGCGGGTGCCGTCGCGCTGCTGGCACAGGAAGATGTTCGAGGGCTTCAGGTCGCGGTGAATGACGCCTGCGGAGTGCGCGGCCGCGAGCGCCGAGAGCATCTCGTCGAGAATGCCCAGGGCCTCGGCGAGCGGCATCAACCGGTGCTCCGCGCGCAGGGTGTTGATGATGTGCTCGAGCGATTCGCCGTCGAGGTACTCCATCACGATGCATTGACGGCCATCGGGCAGCTCGCCGAAGCCGAAGACGTCGATGATGCCGCGGTGGCCGACCTGGTTGACGGCGCGCGCCTCGGCGACGAGCCGCTGCACGACGTCGGGGTTCTCGGCGATCTCGGGGCGCAGCACCTTGATCGCCACGCGCTTGCCGATCATCGGCTGCTCGCCTTCGTAGACGATGCCCATGCCGCCGGAGCCGAGGCGGCCCTTCACGACGTAGCCCGAGACCTGCGTACCGATGACCGGATCGCCACCGTTGAGCTTCGCCAGCAACGCGGCGGGGCTGGTGGGCCGAATGGTGTCTTCGTCGCCGATGAGCTCTTCGTCGCGGGCACCCGTCAGCGTGTCGCGCTGGCGCTCGGGGTCGACGTTGAGCGCTCGAAGCGGCTTGCTGTGCGTGTCGTCACTCATGGGGGCGCTGCATGGTACCCGAAAATGTCCACTGTGGCGGCCGTGTTGGTCGCACGCAGGGTGTCGCCGGGGGCCGATTCGTTACCAGTTCCGCTCCGGGTGAATCGCCCGACGATGCGCTGACACGGGTGTCCGATGATGCACTCGTGCGCGTCCTCAGACGCATTCGCCGCGCAGGGGTCGCCAACGTGCGTCTGCTCATGCCTCAGCCGCGCTGAGCTGAACGGAAACAGCTGCGTTTCACCGGCCGCTTACGCGCATTCCATGCAGCCGGCTCCCGACGTCCGCCCGGCCCGTCGTCGGCACGGCCGATGCTCATCCGCCTGTCGGAGGTGCCGCCATGCAGACCCGACCGATTCCTTCTGCGGACGCCGTCGAGCCCACGGGGTGCTGCCCACCCTTCGATCCCGCGAGCTGGGACGGCAAAGAAGTGCGGTGGGATCACAAGCTGTTTCTCAAAGATCACGTCGCCTCGTTTCTTCACGTGCCCCTCAACATGGGCAAGCGCATCACGAAGGACGTCGCCCTCATCGAAGCCGCCCACGCCGAGCCCGCGCAGCGGCTGATGCTCGCAGACGAGTCATCGCCCTGGGGCTCGGAGCTGTTCATCGAGGTCACCCGGCCCGTCCCCGGCGCGCAGATGACGGCGCTCTCGGGCACGTTCCTCACCCGCGTCTTCGAAGGCCCGTACAGCGAGATGGGCACCTGGGCCGAGCAGATGAAGGACGCGGTCGAGGCGCAGGACCGGGAGCTCGAGAAGCTCTACTTCGGCTACGTGATGTGCCCGGCCTGCGCGAAGGCGTACGGGAAGAACCAGGTGGTGGCGTTCGCGAAGGTGAAGGACCCGCTGGGCTCGTAAGCCCGACGGAATGCGCCCGGCCCGGGCTGACCAGCGGCACGAGATCGGGCAGCTTCAGGGCAACGCCGGGCATCACGCTCCGCCCGGCCGTCACCGCCCACCATCGAAGCGCTCGAGCGTCAGCCCGCGAACGAAAGAGCCTCTCCAGAAGCCCTCGTCGCTCGTCACCACGAAGCGGTCCGACGGCTCCGAGGACGGCAACCGCAGCACCCCACCGTCGAGCCACGCGAGCGAGACGCGATCGGTACGGTCGGGCCACGCGAGCAGCAGCGTCTCGTCATCGAGAAACGCCAGGCCTTGAACGTCCCGCTAGAGATCGAAGGTGTTCGCGCTGCTGGCCTCGAGTTCGTCTTCGACCTGGGTCTCGAAGCCGATGCGCACCTTGAGCTTGCAGCGCGAGTGGCTGTTGAACCGGTCCATCGCCTCGGTCACGTCGAGGGCCAGCTTCGCGGCGCTGATCGATCGATCGGCCGTGGCGTCTGGCAGGCCGATGCCAGCCAGGTACGCCTCACTCACCGCCGTGGAGCGAACGAAGGCCCCGCCATGGTCCACGCCGTCGAAGCGCTTCGAGATGGCGTCGAGCACGCCGGTCAGCACTCTCGCGCTGGCCCCTTCGGCGACCCGGGTGAAGGCCATGATGTCCGAGAAGAGCACCATCACCTCGGCGTGGCTCTCGGTGACCACGCCCGGAGCGGTCAACACCTCGGCATGCGCAGGCGCGTCGAAGTGGACGGCGAGGGTGTTCGGCACGTCCTTCACCAGGCGCTCCGAGGCCTTCTGCTCGGCGAGCACCCGCGCGTAGAGCCTTCTCGTCTCACGGTGCAGCAGCCGCACCTCGAGCATGTTGTGCACACGCGCCAGCACCTCTGGCAGATCGAACGGCTTGCTGAGGAAGTCCCTCGCGCCGGCGTTCAGCGCGCGCACCTTGTGATCGGGGTGCGCCGTCAGGACGAGCACGGGAATGTAGCTGTCGCGCTCGATCTGCTTGAGGTTCTCCATCACCTGAAAGCCATCCATGCCCGGCATGTGCAGGTCGAGCAGGATGAGATCGAAGTGGTTGATGAGGTGCAGCTCGCAGACCTTCTCCGCGTCGGTGGTCGATGAGACATCGACGTAACCGGCCCCCTTGAGGAGCTGCTCGAGCAGGGCGACGTTGGCCTCTTCGTCATCGACGATCAGGATCTTGCCGTTGAGAATGTCAGTGGGGCGCATCATCGTCTTCACATCCCTGCCTGGGTGACTGCGGGTTGGGTGTTCAAGACCTCGTCGATGGCGCGCATGAACTCGACGACGTTGATGGGCTTGGTGAGGTAGCGGACGAAGCCGGCGGCGAGGCCTCTCTTGATGTCGCCAGCCATCGCGTTGGCGCTGATGGCCAGCACAGGAATTCCGGCCGTGCTCGGATCGCGCTGTAGCCGCTGGAGCGCTTGATAGCCATTCATGCCAGGCAGGTTCACGTCCATCAGCACCAGCTGAGGCAGGTGCTCTCGAGCCAGCTCGATGCCGATCTCGGCAGTGGTGGCGGTCAACAGCGCGAGGCCGGAGTGGCGCGCGATGAGCTGCGCGACGAGCTCGAGGTTGGCCTGGTTGTCCTCGATGTAGAGCACCGTCTGAGGGCCGCGGACCTCGCGGGGCTGGGTCGTCGCCGTCGCGTCGGCGGAGGCGTTCAGGTGGGGCGCGGCCGAGGTCGCCAGCTCGAACCAGAAGGTGCTGCCGGTGCCCACGCGGCTGTCGACGCCCATGACGCCGCCCATCATCTCGACCAGCATCTTGCTCATGACCAGGCCGATGCCGGTGCCTTCGACGGTGCCGCCCTCGTGCCCGAGGCGGTTGAAGGCCTGGAAGAGCTGCGGGAGTTCGTCTTCCCCAAGCCCGGCGCCGGTGTCGCGAACGCTGATGCGCGTGCGCTCCGGGCCCGCCTCGAACTCGACGTCGATCGACCCGCCCTGCCGGTTGTATTTGACCGCGTTGGACAGCAGGTTGATCAGCACCTGCTTGAGCCGGGTGCGGTCGGCCAGGACGAAGTGCCGTGAGACCAGCGTCGCAAAGGTGAGCGTGAGGCCCCGCTGCGTCGCCTGGTGGCCGATGATGTCTCTGGCCTCGGCGAACACCTCGGCCAGCCCGACCGGCTCGACCGACATGCTCAGCTTCCCCGACTCCACCGCCGACAGGTCGAGGATCTGGTTGACCAGCTTGAGCAGATACCAGCCGGCCTTGAGGATCTGCTGAATGCTGCCCAGCTGCGACGGCGAAGGCGCGGGCACCTCTGATTCCATCAACTGCGAGAAGCCGAGAATCGCGTTGAGGGGCGAGCGAAGCTCGTGGCTCATGCTCGAGAGGAACTCCGACTTCGCCAGGTTGGCCTTGTCGGCGACCTTGCGGGCCGACTCGAGCTCGGTGTTCTTGTCTGCGAGCACCGCGTCGAGGCGTTTGCGCTCGGTGACGTCGCGCGCAGCGGCGAAGACGCCCTGCAGCGTGCGATCACGATCGTAGAAGGTGGCTGCGTTGTACGAGACCACCGTCTGCTTGCCGTCGCGGGAGCGCGCGGTCAGCTCGTAGTCCCTGACGGTCTTCTCGCTGAGCACCTGTTTGATGCCGGCGGCCGCGCGCTCAGGGTCGGTGAAGTACTGCTTGAAGGGCGCGCCGATCAGCTCGTCGCGGGTGGCGGCGGTGAGGGCCTCCATCTGTTTGTTCACGTCGGTGATGATGCCCGAAGGGTCGGTGGTCATCAGCGCGTCGGGGTTCGCCTCGAGCAGAGACCGCGTGTAGAATTGGCTGTCGCGCAGCCGCTGGGCCAGCCGCTCCTGCTCTGCTTCGAAGAGTTTGCGAACCGTGTTGTCGGTGCCGATGAGCAGGTAGCCGATGATCTTCTCGGCGGCGTTTCGCAGCGCAGACACCGCGAGGACGGCCGGGAAGCGGGTGCCGTCTTTGCGAATGTACGTCAGCTCGTAGATGTCCTCGAGACCACGAGAGGCCTTGAAGACGAGCGCCTCGAAGCCGGGAGCGATGGGAGTCTTCAGCTCCTGGCTCAGTGCCTTTGCGCGAGCGAGCAGCTCTTGTGGATCTGAGAGGTCGGCGGGGGTGAGCTTGTCGATGACGTCGGCGGCGGCGTAGCCGAGCATGCGCTCCGCGCCGAAGTTGAAGATCTGGATCACGCCGTTCGCGTCGGTGGCGATGGTCGAGACGCTGGCGCTCTTGAAGATCGCGTCCTGCAGCGCCTCGAGCTTGACCACGCGCTTCTGACGCTTGCGCTCGAGTTCGGCGATGATGCGGTTCTGACGAATGGGCGGAGCCATGGGCCTCTGAGGGGGGATCGCGAATCAGGCAGCCTGACTCGCGTGAGCGATCAACGAACGGTGGTGTGCGCCTCGCTCTCGCCGGAAAGTGACGCGTCAAAATGACTGACGCCCCGCCAACGTGATGGAGTCTCAGTCACGCGAAACCGCAGACGGCCACGGCGCAAATCGGCCTGTTCCACGGTGTTGCGTCGGCACCAACCTCGACTCCCAAAACCATGGCGCTGACGTCTGCATTCGTCAGGCCGCGAACGTGTCGGGACAGAGGGTTTGTGCGCCTCCAACTCCGGGTTGCCCCAGGCACCTGGGGTTGCCAACCGCGGAGGACATTCGTCAGGGAGGCATCATGCGGGGTTTCGGAATCGTCGGGGTCGTGGTGGCGGTGGTGTCGGGGTGCGGTCCAGCCACGAGCGGTCCGTGCGTCGCGGAGGCGCTCACCACCGCAGCGGTCGCTGGGGGCAAGACGCTGGCGCCCTTCTCGTGCTGGACGGCAGACCGGGAGATCAACGTCAGCGACGGCACGCTGGCCATCGGCGAGGGCGTCACCATCACCTTCGCGCAGAACGCCTCGCTCCGCGTCACGGGGCAGGGGCGGCTCAGGGCGGTGGGCACCGCGGCGGCGCCGATCGTGCTCCGCGGTCAAGATGACCGTCGCGGCGCGTGGAAGGGCGTCGGCGTCTCCACCGACGCCACTGACAACCGCCTCGAGCACGTGCAGCTCACCGGCGCGGGCAACGCCGCGTGGACGGGGAACAACGACTCCAAGGCGGCGCTCTTCGTCGACGACGTGGGCGGCCTGGCCCTCGTCTCCACCCGCATCTCGAAGAGCGCCTGGTACGGCGTCTTCACCGAGGGCGCGGCCTCGCGCATCGGGCCCTTCACGGGCGTGCGCTTCGACGACAACGAGCGCATCGCGCGCCTGCACGCCAACACCGCTGGAGCGTTCGGGGGCGACACCACGTTCGACGGCAACAGCGAGAGCGTCGTGCGGCTGGGCTACGGCGCCAGCGACCAGGTGCGTGCGGCAGCGACCTGGCGGCGCCTGGCGGTGCCGTGGCTCGTCACCGCGCGGGTGCTGCTCTACGCGGCCGTCACCATCGAGGCGGGGGCGACGTTCCGCTTCGCCCAGGGAGCCGGCTTCAACATGCGCAACGACACCGGGAACTCGGGCTCCCTCGACGCGACGGGCACTGCCGCCGCGCCCATCGTCTTCACGGGCGAGGAGGAGCTGGCGGGCTCGTGGCTGGGCCTGGCCTACGAGACGAGCAGCACCAGCAACAAGCTGGCGCACGCCTCGGTGCGCTTCGCGGGTCGCCAGGGGTGGGACGGCAACAGCTTCTCGAAGGCCGCCGTCTACGTCGACAACAACTCCTCGCTGGCCCTCGACACGGTCACCATCGGCTCGAGCGCGGGCTATGGGCTGCACCTGGTCAGCGCGACCAACTCGCAGGCGAGCTGCACCGCGGTCACCTTCGAGGCCAGCAACGCGAGCGGCCCCATCAGCATCGCGAGGATGGCAGCGATGGCCTGCCCCTGAGGCAGGCAGCGGGGCTCCATCCCGCATCCCCAACGCCAGGGAGTGATGAGGCTCGGTCGTCGCGCTGACGGGCTGGCCGTTTCACGCTGGCGCTGAGCGAGTACAATCGTCTGATGATCCTGAGCGTCGCGCTCGTGCTCCTGTCGCAAGCACCCGTCGAACCGATGCAGCCGCGTGAGCTGGTCGGCGCGGTCTACCTTCAACCGGTCGGAACGGTCGTCGCGGCTTCCGGGGCGATTCTTTTCCTGTCGATGGGCACCCAGGTGCGGCTGAGTGAGGTGCTCTTGCTCCATGCCGACGCCGCGCTCGTCTGGAGCTCGGGTCTCAACCCGACCATCTCGGAGGACTTCAGGGCGTCGACGAGCGTCTCGTTCTCGGCAGGGCCGCAGTTTCAGCTTCTTGGCACTGGCCTGAAAGGCCTGTTCCTCGGCCCGAAGGTGTACGGCATCTACAGCGACAACAACGTGAGGCCACGAGGCTCATTCATTGCGGACGGGCCTCGAGAGCGGTGGCGCACGGGAGAGATCGGCGCCGGCGTCGATCTGTCGTTTCAGTGGCACTTCGGGCACTTCTTCATCGGGAGCGTCCTGGGCCTCTCCGTCGGCTACGCGCTGACGCCGAGCCCCCCGAACGCCTTTCTCTGGTCGACGTTCGGCGGAGCCAGCCTGTGGGACGACCCTCAACGCGGCAGCGGCGTGGCGCTCGGCATGAACGTCCACCTGCTCCGGGTGGGGTTTGCCTGGTGAGCGGTGGCTGCTCCGAACGTGCGTTGAACGTTCCCAGCGGCCTGCTTCACCGTGCTCAATCGGCTGGCATGACCGAGACCGGCAGCGCCTGCCGCGGCTGCTGCGGCTTCTTCCACCGCGACGACCGCTTCCCCAGCTTCGCGCAGTCGACGGAGTCATCGGCAGCCGAGGCCACTTGCCACGTCGGCGCCGGGCCCCCTTGCACCCACGCGTGGTGACGATCGCACGCGATCATCGCCGCGTTCTCCATCGTGAAACTGACGTCATGCGCGACGTCGATGCCCTCTTCACACCGCCCTGACTGCAGCAGCGGCACCACCCGTTCGCTCCAGGCCCGCGACCAACATCGCTCGAGCGCGTTCTTGAAGGCTGGGACCATCCCGACCCCGAAGCGCCAGTACCGCCGCTCGACGCCATCCATGACCTCGCAGTGGCCAGCCAGAGACTCCAGGCGATCGGCCAGGCACTCCCCGAGGATCTCTCGGCCGTAGGGCTCTTTCAGCCCCGCCTGCTGCGCGCCCTCGATGATGGCCTCGCACCTGCGCTCGATGGGGACGTCGCGGTGGAGCTCCGCGAGTCGCCAGAAGTGGCACGTGTTCCGCGCAGTGGCGACTTCATGCGGGCGGAACTCGGGGTCGGTCGCGAGTTCGCTGCAGCGGTTCTGCACGGCCGCGGTCCGGGTCTCCTGTGCGAGCCGTTGAATCATCGGCTGGCGGCGCTTGAAGTCCTCGAGGGTCATCGGCGGCTGGGCGAGTACGAACGAAACGAAGAGAAACACCATGACGACCTCACGAAGGGCAGCGACGGAGTAGACAGCGTCGTTGATGAGGTCGTTCAGCGTCATCCTCCCGATGACGGAGCCGAGTGAAACGCCGAACCACGCCCGAGGGGCGGCTCCAGGAGGGTTGCGACCGCTTGCCCTGGTGATGGCAGCACCTGCGCACTACGAGTGCGAGAGTACTGACGCTTCAGCTGAGCGAGCTTGAGCGCAGGGAATTTGTCGTTGTCCCAATCTCGCTTCTTGGCCTCCAAGAAGCCGACCCCCTTGAGTGACTCGCCGTCGTCGAAGTCAATCTTCAAGAGAATGGCTACGTCACCGTGGCTCGTTTCGAGCTTCCCCTTCAGCTTGAGGAGCCGCGACTGGACGGTTCTGGCAGCCCCACAGGCCTCGGCCGTTCACATCGCGCACTACCTCACGCGCGTGCCCAGCATCGGCAAGCCGCTCGCCCAGGGCATCACGGAGCAGCGCGCGCAGTTCCTCGAGAGCGAGCTGGCCATCAAGGCGGTCGAGGCCCACGCCGAGGCCGGCAGCCGCGAGCTCACCGGAGCGTACTACCGCGCCGTGTCCGTCCTCGCGCAGGCCAAGGCCTTCCTCGCGGTGAAGGGCGTCGTGGTTCGCGACCGCAAGCCGGCCGTGCGCCGCAAGAAGGCGCTCGCGGTGGTGCCGACGGCCAGCCAGCCCACCGTGCGCCCGTCGTCCACCGCCGTGCCCGCGCCCGCTCCCACCCCGCTGCCGATGCCGGAGGCTGCGTAAAGTGAGCTGCACATGGTGGCTCCGGTCGTTCACCCGCCCGGAGTCACCTCGCTGGGCTGTGGCGTGCGTCAGTTGAAGTCGAAGAACGGGACGTATACTCCGACCACGCCGATCGCCATTCGGGTGACCGAGCTCTCGCTCACTGGACTCCATGCTTCGATTCTTCGTAGGGGTTGTGCTGCTGTGCACCGCCTCCTGCTCATGTGAGCCCCAGACCGTCTGCGTCCCGGGCAAGACCGAGGCTTGTGCCTGTCCGGGAGGCCTCACCGGAACACAAACGTGCAACGACGACGGCCAGCGCTTCGAGCCCTGTGAGTGCGGCTCCGGCGGCGGTTCTGCAGGTGGAGGCGCCAGTGCGGGTGGAGATGCGACTGGTGGTGGGACCAGCGGTGGTGACAGCGCAGGCGGGAGCGCTGGTGGGACGAACGGTGGTGGCAGTGCAGGCGGCAGCGCTGGTGGGACGAGCGGTGGTGACAGCGGTGGTGGCAGTGCAGGCGGGAGCGGTGGTGGCAGCGCTGGCGGCTCGATCGATGGTGGTGCGCCCGACGCGGGCTGTGACCTGCCGCCACTGACAGCCAACACCCAGGTCGACCGGAACCTGCTCGTCGTCAGAGTGAGCGGCACCGTGACGGTGAACGGCGCTGTCATGCCGACGACCCCGGGGCGCCGTGGCTCGGTGGTGTTCCGCAACCGGGCGACGGGCTTCGAGACGTCGCTCGACGTCGGCGCGTCCGGCGCGGCTCGATACTCGGGGCTCGTCTTCGCGGGCACCTATGACGTGAGCTTCGTCACCACGTCGTCGACGAGCCTCGTCGGCCTGCCCATCGGCTCCACCGCGTCGCTCGCCAGGAACCGGCAGGTGGCGGCGGACCAGACCCTCGACTTCGACCTGCCGGTCGTCACGGCTTCCGGAACATTGACGGTGAACGGCGCACAGATGCCCAACTCCACCGGGTCGGGGCGCGGCATCGTGGCATTCCACAACCTCGTCACCGGCTCCGAGACCACCACCAGCGTCGGCACGACCGGCGCGGCGGTCTTCAGCGTGCTGCTCTTCGAGGGGAGCTACGACGTCACCTTCACCTCTTCGTTCTCGGCGATCGGGCTCCCACGCAGCGCCTCGCTGCGAGTCGCGACCCTGCAGACGATCACCACCACCCGCACGTTCAACTGGAATCTGCCGGTCGTCACTGCGACGGGAACGATCACCGTCAACGGCGCGGCCATGCCTGACTCTCCGAGTACCTCCAGCCGCGGCTCCGTGCAGTTCACCAACCGGCTCACCGAGTCGGTGAGCATCGATGATGTTCCGGCCTCGGGCCCGGGGAGCTATTCCGTACTGCTGTTTGCTGGCGCCTATGAAGTCTCTTTCCTCACCAATTCGTCGCCCAGCCTCGTCGGCTTGCCCTCCTTCACGCGGGTCCTCCTGAGTCCGAACCAGGTCGTCACCACCAACTCGACCCTGTCGTGGAATCTCCCGGTGGTCGCCGTCTCGGGAACGCTCACCGTGAACGGAGCGCCGATGCCGAACTCGCCGCTGGTCATCTACCGGGGTCTCTTGAACTTCCGTCATCGGACGACCGGCAACGTGACGCCGTTCTCGGTGGGGACGACCGGCCCGGCGACCTTCAACGGGCTGCTCTTCTCCGGCACGTACGACGTCTTCTTCACGACGCCAAACGTATCCACCCTGGTCGGACTGCCAATCGACTCGACGGTCAGCACCGCCTCGAGTCTCTCCGTCACTTCGACGCAGAGTTTCGCCTGGAACCTCTCGGTGCTCTCCAGCTCGGGAACGCTCACCGTCAACCAGGCCCAGATGCCGAGCTCCTCGGGCATCACCAGCCGTGGGTCTGTCGTCTTCCGCAACCGGCTCTCCGAAGGCGTCTCGCGGGTCGCGTTGGGAGCGAGCGGGCCGGGGACGTATTCAGGGCTGCTCTTCGAGGGCATCTACGACATCAGCTTCACCTCGAGCCCCTCACCCAACCTGGCTGGCCTGCCCGTCGACTCCACGGTCGGCCTCGCAACCAACCAGACCCTCTCGAGCAGTCAGGTGCTGAACTGGGACCTCCCCGTCGTCACCGCCTCGGGGACCCTCAGCGTCAACGGTGCGCAGATGCCCAGCAGCCTGGCGGCGACACGTCGTGGCGTCGTCAGGTTCCGGAACAAGAAGACCGGGAGCGCGACCGCCGTCGACATCGGCCCGACGGGCGCTGGGGTCTTCAGCACGCTCCTCTTCGCGGGCACCTACAACGTGAGCTTCGAAACGAGTGCGACGACGTCACCCGCCTTGCCCATCGACAGCGCGACGGCGCTCGCGAACGGCTGCGTCGATGCTTCCGCCTGCAGCGCGAGCCCCACCGACCTGAGCGGACGATGGACGTTCGTTCACGACAACGGGACAGCCTTCGGAACGTGGTGGCTGTCGTTGGCAGACAACGGGACCTCTTTCAGTGGGAACGTCACCCGCAGCGGCGGCGGCGGCGCCGGCGAGGTGACGAGCGGCCTTCGGAGCGGCACGAGCGTCATGCTCCGCTCGCGGTTCAGTGGGAGCACGGTTGAGACCACGGCGACCATCGAGTCACCGTGCCTGATCTTCGGCACCTCATCGAGCGGCGGTCAGGCTTCGTTCTTCACCGGCGTTCGCTGAGGCATCGAAGCCCGTCGTCCGCCTCGGCGCGGCGCGGTGATTGAGCCGCGCCGCAACCAACTGACTTCAGGAGCAGTTCAGGGACCGTCTCGGTTTCGCGGTTTGACTCACGTATGCCTCGTGTGGTCCGAAACGGATCCCATCACGCCACTGGGTCCCAGACATGAACCGCCTCTACCTGCTCGCGTTCCTCTTCCTCGGCTGTCTCGACGCGGGTCACCACGACGCGGGCTCCGAGACGAGCACCGACGCAGGCATCGACGCAGGCATCGACGCGGGCATGGACGCAGGCGCTGACACGGGCAGCGACGCAGGTTCCGATGGGGGTCCTCCTCCGTGTGTCGTCGGCATGAACCAGACGTGCATCGAGCTGTCGTGGACGCCGACGACCCTCGACTTCGGGTACGTGCAGCCGAACCTCACCGTCACCGCGGGGATCACCTTCACCAACCAGACCTTCAGGGTCATCGAGCTCAGCGGATTGACGATTCGCGAGGGCGCGACCCCGAGCACCATCTACCGCTTCACCGTGGCGAACATGGGCAACGTCACCAGGCTCTCGATTCCAGCGGCGACGCGCGACGCGCAGACCAACGCCTTCATCCCCGGCACCGCAACCGTGATCGTGAGCTTTCGCCCAGTGGCGCTGGGGACGCGTGGGGCCACATTGAGCGGCTCCTCCGACCTGCCAGCCCAGCCCACGTTCAGCATTCCACTCGTCGGCGCCGGTGGCGGGCCCGACATCGACCTCCCGACCACCCTCGACTTCGGCCGCATCGCCTTCTTCGCGGGCACCACCTCGTCGGGCACCCGCCGCGTGACGCTCCGCAACGTCGGGACACGTCCCACGCCGCCGGATCCGCGCGCGAACCTGAAGCTCGGCGTGAGGGGCGAGGGTCCGCCCTACTGGAGCGTGATCGCGAAGAACGCCGAGTCGTCGCTCTCGGAGATCTGCGTCGGACGCTTCGACACCATGACCAACACCTGCACCGACGACCTGCCTGCGGGCTCGTACAACCCGGCCGTTGGCCTCGAGGCCTCGGGCGCCTCCGCGACCCTCGACATTCCCATTCGCGTCGCACCCGCGAACACCCGCGTCGGCGCGTCGGGTAACAAGGAGTGGGAGGTCACCTTCTTCTCGAACGACCCGGACGAACCCGAAGTGCGCCTGACGGTGACGGCGCGCCCGGTGACGCTGCCGCCGTGCAACTTCGCCGTGAGGCCGACGAGCCTCGACTTCGGCAGCGTGACGCCGCCCTTCTCGAGAGACCTGACGTTCCAGGTCTGCAACCTCGCCCCGGCCACCGCGACCGGCGACCGCTGTCTCGTCACCAGCCTCGAGCTGGGCCCTGGCTCCGATGTGATGTTCTCGTTGCCGGGCGGTGCGCTGCAGGAGCGAGAGCTCGCGCCTCAAGAGTGCCTGACGGTGGTGACCCGCGCCTGGCCGCAGGGCCCCTTCGCGGCGACGCCGACGACGGTGAGCGGCTCCGTCACCTTCTCCATCTCGTCCCCACAGGCCCCGCAAGCCCAGGTGCAGCTCACGGCGCTGCTGTCCGCTGCCGTCTGCACGTCGGGCGTCGCGATGTCCTGCACTGACGAGCCGGTCGACGGAGGCGTCGGCGGCCTCGCGGGCGTCTGTGTGAGTGGCGGCTGCGCGTGCAACGCGGGCTTCGAGGTGAACCCGCGCACCGGGCGGTGCCGGCCGACGCGGCCCACCACGAGCTGCACCGTCGGAATGGACCAGACCTGCAACGCCGACCCGCTGATGTCTGCCTTCGCGGGCACCTGCTCCGCGGGCACCTGCACGTGCTCGCCCGGCTTCGCGCTCACCAGCAGCGGCACCTGCACCGCCTCGTCGACCACGTTCTGCGTCGTCAGCGATGGCATGGGTGGCTGCTCCACGGAGACGCTCGACGGCGGCGCCTCAGGGAGCGGGCTCTGCGGCACGGTCGCCATCACCGCAGGCTGTACGTGCGCCGGGACGCCGCCGATGCCGCTGTGTGGAGGACTCTGCCTGCCTACCGCCGGGAGAACGTGCGTGGCGACGAACTGCGGCAGCATCAACTGCCTGCCACCGCTGCGGTGCACCAGCCTGAACGTCTGCGCGTTGTAGGGGTCCTCCGCCGGCGCAGCGCACTCGACCCAACACGCCGTTTCGCGCTTTATCTCGGCTCTTCGTGACGACTCCCGCAGGGTCGAGATGGTGGCGATCGCTCGCCCTGGTGATGGCGTTCGGAGCGTGTGGCTGCGCGGTGCTCCCGCTCTCCGTGAAGACCGAGAAGCGCCCGATGTCCGAGACGCCGTACGTGTCGGCGCAGCTCGCTGGTGAGGTCACCGTCACCAACCGCCGGGTCTCGTTTTCGGTCGACGTCACCAACCGCAGCCAGAGCTTCGTCGTCATCAAGGTGCCCGAGCTCGAGCTGCACGCCGGGCCACGGCGAGTTCCCGTCGAGAAGTTCACTGCCGATGACGACACCGATGGCCGGGACGAGGTGATCCTCCAGCCCGGCTCCACGCGAACGATCGGGTTCTCCGCTGACGTGCAGCCACTCGAGCCGATGCGCCTCCATTTCGGCTCGGGGGTCATCCGGAGCAGCGGCGTGGAACACCTCTCGACCCTCGAGCTCATCGGGCCGAGGGCACCGATCGCGCGGGTCCAGCCGTCGGTGGTGCACCTCGAGGTGAAGGCGCTGGGCGGAGCCCTCATCGGTCCAGGGCTCGCGGCGCCCCTCATTCCCGAAGCGACGCGGGTGCTCGGTGCCTCCGGGTTCATCGAGGCCTCGTTGGTGTTCCTCCTTGGGCGGGCGCAGCTGGCCATCGAAGCGCGGGCGGGCAACGGCCGAATCGCCGGGCTCGAGCTCGGGCTGCAGCCGTTCACCGACTGGCTCACCTTCGGCCTTGGCTATGGCGTCTGGTTCGTCACGCTCGAGGGCTCGCCGGTGCCTGAGGGCCAACGCTTCTTCGGCCACGGGCCGTGGGCGTCGGTCGACGTGTCGTTCGATGAAGCCGGCGGGCCATTCGGCTTCCGGTGGCCACGGCGCTTCGGCGTCTTCGTGACAGGTGGGCCCGCATGGGTGTTGGCCCCGGGAGTTCCCCCGCTGCTCATTGGCAACGTCGAGGCCGGGCTTCGGTGGCGGTTCCTCTAGAATTGCACTCGGCGCACGCCTGAGGGGTCTGCCGTCCGTTCCTGCCTCTGGAGGCCCCATGATCCGTCTCTCCCTCGCCCTGCCCTGCCTGCTCGTGTTCGCCTGTGGCGGCACCGAAGCGCTGAAGCCGCCCGCGTCCCTGATGGAAGGCGTTGGTGACACCCACGGCGTTCGAGGCCTCGAGCGGCTGGAGGGCATGGGCACCTACGTCAGCGGCGCCACGGAGCGCTTCCGCGTTCACGTCGACCCGGCCCTCGTTCAGCGCGTCGAGTTCTCTGCCTCGTCGGGTGCGCTGACTGCCTCGGGGTCCGTCGCCGAGTGGACGCTCCCGCCGTCGTCGATGGCCGAGCTCTCGGTGCGGGTGGTGCGGCGAGATGGCTCCTCAGGCCAGGTGTCGTGGCAGTTCGCCATTCAGGCGCAGGCGTCGTCGAACCGCGCGACGTCGGCCCAGGCGGCGCTCCTCGCCGCGCCCATGCCGGTGCTCGACGGCGGCACGCTCGAGGTCTCCGGCGGCGCGTGCGACGTGAAGTACGAGGGCACCACCACCAACGTCGCCATCGCCTTCACCACCGCGACCCACCCGGCCCTCATGTACGGCCGCTGGAACGGCTCGACCTGGGCGCTCGAGGTGGTGGACGCGATGGGCTTCAACACCGGCGGTGTCGTCGATCAGCACGTGCAGCTCCAGGTCGAGGCGAACGGTGCACCCCACCTCCTCTATGTGCGCGACAACCAGGTCTTCTACGCCACGAAGTCAGGCGCCTCCTGGCTCCGCGAGCGCGTCGACTCGGCTACCGAGGCTTTCTCAACCTCCGGCAATCACGCCCGGCCCAGCCTCACCCTGGGCGCCGCGGGCGCTCCCTCCATCGTCTATGGCGCCCGCCCCTTCGCGTGTGGCTTCAACTGCGACCGCGTCGTCGTGGCCGTCCGCGGCGGGCCCTCGTCCTGGACTCGCGCCGTCGTCAGCCCGGCCTCGCCTGTCTCGTCCAACAGCAGCCAAAGCCTCACCGGCGACCTCACGTACGATGGCTCGCGCCTGCTCTTCCCCATCGTCGGCTCCGACAGCAGCACGAGCTTCAGCCGCAGCTTCCTCGTCGGCTGGACGGCCACTGCCACCACGGTCTTCGCGTTCGGCCCGAACGACGCACGCGCACTCGACGGCGTCGTCGTCTCGCCCACGCGGGCCCTCTACCGCACCGACACGGGGCTGCACGACGTCACCCTGAGCTCGGTGCTGTCGAGCTCGACGCGCGCCTTCTCCTCGGTCGAGCAGAACACCTCGTCGTTCACCGGGGACATCGTCTGGGCGCAGACCCGGCCCGTGCTCCTGCACCTGCATGGCAGCGTGCTCGAGCTGGTGTCACCCAACCCGGCTGGGTTCTGGAGCTACACACAGCTCGGTTCGGCCTCGAGCTCGTCGGCCTCGCTCGCGGTGCACCCGACCTCTGGCGACGTGAGCCTCTGCTACCAGTCTGGCGGCCGCATCATGTTCCAGTGAGGCGGCCGTGCGAGCGCTCCTCCTTCTTTCGATCGGCGCCTTCGCCAGCTGCCAGTGCGGCGGCGGCTCCGCGCCCAGCGTGCGCATCACCACGCCCTCCGACTGGTCGTTCCTCGAAGGCAACGGGCCGCATCCCGTCTCCGGCGAGGTCTCCGATCCCGACGAGCTCCTCACGCCTGACCGGGTGACGTGGAAGTCTGACCGCGACGGCCGAGTCGGCCAGGGCGCCATCACCACCGTGATGCTCTCGCCCGGAGAGCACCGCCTCACCCTCGAAGCCATCGACCGCGACGGCAACGTCGGGAGCGCGCAGGTGTCCGTCTTCGTGCGACTCGGAGTCATCTCCGAAGACGGCGGCACCACCAGTCAGGACGGCGGAGCAGGCATCGACGACGGCGGCCTTTTGCCCGACGGCGGTGTCTCGATGTCGGCCCCCGTCGTCACCATCACCCAGCCGCTCAACGGCGCGCTCGTCGACGAGGGCACGCCCATCGTCTTCGAAGGCACGGCCATCGACGCCGAAGACGGTCCACTCGCTGGTGGCGCACTCGTCTGGACGAGCGACCGCGCCGGCGTCATCGGCTCGGGCACCCGCGTCACCTTCGGCAACGCCGCGCTCGGCGCGCACCGCATCGTCTTGACGGCGACGGACCGCTCGGGGCGAACGGGGCTGGCCTCGATCTCGCTCACGGTGGTTCGTCCCGGCTCCAACCGGCCGCCGGTCGTCGTCATCACCCGACCGACGAACGGCGCGCCGCTCGTGCTCGGCATGACCACCGCGCTGCTGGGCTCGGCGTCAGATCTCGAAGACGGCATGCTTCAGGGGGCGGCGCTCGTCTGGCGCTCCAGCGTCGACGGAGCGATCGGCTCGGGCACGTCCGCCATGGCAACGCTGACGCAGGGCGTGCACACCCTCACCCTGACGGCGACCGACTCGATGGGCGCGACCGGGACTGCGTCGGTCACGGTGTCGGTCAACGCGCCGAACAACCAGCCGCCGACCGCGACCATCACCTCGCCCGCCTCGATGCAGACTGTCTTCCAGGGCACCTCGCTCACCTTCATCGGCACCGGTCAGGACCCGGAGGACGGGGCGCTCATGGGCGCTGGTCTCGCGTGGAGTTCGAGCCTGGATGGGCCGCTCGGAACCGGCAGCCCGCTCTCGACGACGGCGCTCACCGTGGGCGACCACACCATCACCCTCGTCGCGCGCGACGCTGGCGGCAACACCGGCACCGCCGCCGTCGTGGTTCGGGTGCTGCCGCAGAACCGCGCGCCCACCGTCACCATCACGGCGCCGTCGACGGGGAGCACCGTCACCGCGGGCACGTCGGTCTCCTTCACCGGAACGGCCATCGATCCGGAAGACGGCGCGCTGGCGGGCATGGCGCTGCGCTGGAGCTCGAGCCGCGATGGTGCCCTCGGCACCGGGAGCCCGTTCTCGACCGCGGGCCTCTCGGCTGGCGCGCACACCATCACCCTCTCCGCGACCGACTCGGGTGGGCGAACGGCCAGCGCGAGCGTCACGCTGACGGTGATGATGACGACGATGAACGTCCCGCCGATCGCGCGGCTCAGCGGCCCCTCATCGGGCCAGGCAACCCAGACGCTGACGTTCGACGCGAGCAGCTCGTCCGACGTCGATGGAATGATCACCTCGTACCGGTTCGACTTCGGCGACGGATCGCCTGTGGTGAGTGGCGCTGCCACGACCGCGAGCCGCGCCTACCCGTCGGCTGGCACCTTCACCGTGACCGTCACCGTCACCGACGACCGCGGCGCGACGGCCACCGCGTCGCTGACCGTCACCATCACGCCCTTCATTCGGGTGCCCGTCGTGGCCCTGCCAGCGGTGGATGACGTCGGCGGCGCGTGCGGGCTGTGGGCCTCGGGAAACCGACTCTTCGTCGCATGGACGAGCCGAGTTCACCCGGGCGTGCACTTCGGCGAGTTCAGCACCGGAGCGGTGCAGGCCGAGGTGGTGGACGCGATGGGCTTCAACACCGGCGGTGTCGTCGATCAGCACGTGCAGCTCCAGGTCGAGGCGAACGGCACACCCCACCTCCTCTATGTGCGCGACAACCAGGTCTTCTACGCCACGAAGTCAGGCGCCTCCTGGCTCCGCGAGCGCGTCGACTCGGCCGCCGAGCCGTACAGCACCTCGGGCAATCACGCCCGGCCCAGCCTCACCCTGGGCGCCGCGGGCGCTCCCTCCATCGTCTATGGCGTCCGCCCCTTCGCGTGTGGCTTCAACTGCGACCGCGTCGTCGTGGCCGTCCGCGGCGGCCCCTCGTCCTGGACTCGCGCCGTCGTCAGCCCGGCCTCGCCTGTCTCCTCCAACAGCAGCCAAAGCCTCACCGGCGACCTCACGTACGATGGCTCGCGCCTGCTCTTCCCCATCGTCGGCTCCGACAGCAGCACGAGCTTCAGCCGCAGCTTCCTCGTCGGCTGGACGGCCGCCGCCACCAGCCTCGTGCCGTTGCCTTCGACGGGTGGTGGCCGTGCGTCCCTCTGGGCGGCGAGCAGCACCCGCGCGTACCTGCTCAGCGGCGTCGGCGTGCACGACCTCGCGCTCTCGGCGTCGCTCGGGAGCAGCACCGTTCGCCAATCACTCGTCGAGACGTTCTCCACCACCCAGCACGCCATCGCGGCGGACTCGGCAGGGCTGCCGCGCCTCGTCGTCAACCATGGCAACGAGCTCGAGTCGGTGTGGGCCGGCCCTGACGGGTTCTGGAGGCACCTCGAGCTGGGCCGTGCGGACCCGGGCCTCATCGACGTCGCGGTCGACGGAGCCAACGAGACGCGTGCGTGCTTCGTGCGCGCTGGGAAGCTGATGATCTACTGAGATCGTCGATTGCCTCTACCCTCGGATCTGAAGCTCGATGCCGTCGCCCGGCTCAAGAGTTCAAACCGAGCGTCTGCCTGGTCCTGCCCACCCGCTCCGAGAGCTCGAACCCGTGCCTCGTCGGGCGATGCTTCGGCGAGGTCGGCCAGGGCCAGCGAACGACGACGCCGTCACTCGGCACGAACAACGGCTGAACGAAGACCCAGATGTGCGCCGCGACCGGGTCGTCCGAAGCTCTCGAGCCAGAACCCGCGAAGAAGCTGCGTCGTTGGTGGCACCACGAGCAGGGTCCCCTTCGTTTCGAGGCGGGGCACGAGTGACTGAAGGCGTTGGGTGAGGGACCGACGCGTGCCGGGGTTCATGGACGTCCTGTGGCTCCTGGTCAGTCGAAGCCATCGGGCCGGTACCACGGGTCTTCGAGGCGGCGGATCTTCCGGTCGGCGATGAAGAGCATGGATTCGGCGTGGGCCCGTCGGGAGTCTGATGCGGGGGCGAGCGACAAGAAGCGTCTCACCGCCGCACGCGCCTCGACAGGTCTTCGTGGCAGAAAGAACTCCGCACCAGCAAACGGGCAGTCGTAGGAGAGGGGGTACTTGCTCGTGCAAAGCGAAAGCGCAGCGTCGATCTCCTCCATCCTCGTCCCGTTGAAGATCGAGTCGACGACCTCGCGTGGCGGTCTTTGTCCACGGCGAAGCACGATGTCGCCCACGTCAGAGCCCAGGTCTGCTCGAAGTTGAAGGTGCCCGACAGCGCCGGTCGCGTCGGCAAAGGTGAGCCATTCGTCGGTGACGAGAGAGAAGCGGCCATCGACCGCGTCGTACCGCTTGGCGTTGATCGTGAAGGTGGTGACAGGTGCCCCCCGCTCGTCGACCACCCGACCCCGGTATCGCGAGGGCGCAGGCAGCGTGACAGTGACGTTCGCTGGCGCACTGACGATGACTGGTGGGGCGAAGAGGCCCTCCGTGAACACGCGCACCTCGTACTGGCCTGACATGACGTCGACGACCAGGTGCCCATCGTCGGCCGGCAAGTCGCGGAGCGGCGCCTTGCACTTCGCGACACATCGCACCTGCACGATGGAGCGCTCCACGAGTCGGCCGCGGTGGTCGAGAATGGTGATGCCGAGTGGGCCCGGGAACGGGACCACCAGCTCAGCTTGACCGTCTCGCGCCATCAGGAACGGGGGCGCGTCGCTCCCTCGTCGAACGACCTCCACTTCGACGTCGGCTGCCAGATCGACCGGAGCGCGCCAGAGGCCCGTGGCGTCAGTGGTGCCCTGCGCGACCAGCCGCCTCTTCGAGGACGTCTCGTTGGTGAAGCCTCCATCGGCGACCGCCCGCTTCGCCGCGGAGTCCTTCCACTCGAAGACCCACAGGTCGGCCTCGACCGGGCCGTCTTGATGATCGACCGCCCGCACCACGAACGCGGAGCGCCCAGCGCTTGCAGCGGATGGGGACGCTGGCGGTGTCCGCGTCTGCGAAACAGCCAGGACAGCCGTGACTCCGACGACGGTCATCATCGCAAACCGCTGGGGCTAAGCCATGGGCGGCAGTGACGGGAGAGGCGCCTCGACATTCAACGGCGTCGTCACGCTTCGATCGAAAGGTGAAACGAGCGTACCGTCGGGGCACGCACCGTACGCTCCTCGTCGTCGCAGTTGCCTTCGAGCTCTCCGGCTGCCGTCACGTCGTGCCCACCCCCAACGAGGTGGTGACGGACGACGTGGCCACGGCCTCCGACGTGGTGGCCGTTCGTCGCCGAGCTTCAGATGCGCCCCGAGCTGCCGCGGACGTTCACCAAGCCGGGTGACAGCCTTCGAGAGGTCGGTCGCCCGTCCGGCCCAGCACTCGACCCGTCGCTCCGTTTCCTGCGTTCTTGCTGCTCTTGGCTGTGTGTCTGTCGTCTGTTGCGTGCAAGGAGGTGCACACCCGGGTCGATGGCTTCACGACCCAACAGGCTGCCTCCTGGAACTTCGGCCGGTTCTGCCCGGCACCTGCCTCGCAGAGGGAAGGCGCATGCACAACTCGACTCGAATCGGCTTCCTCACCTGTCTGGTCTCCTTCGCCGGCTGCCGGGCCGGTGCCCCTCTGAGCGCCACCAACTCGGGCCTCATGCGACTGGAGGTCGACCTGAACGGCGACGTCGGTGGCGTCGACGGAGCGTGGGTCCGCCTCTGGACGAGCGACGAATCGTGCCCGGCAGTGGACGAGCTCGCGCGACTCAACGGCCAGGACATCTGGATGTCCGACCGCGGGGGCAAGGTCCTCTCGGCGCAGAACTTCGCCCCGGCGACCGCGTGCGAGCGCCCGACGTGGAGCACGAGTGTGCCGGTGACCGACGCAGCGGGGAACCACCAGCAGCTGCTCGTGCCCCACGGCACGCCGCTCGAGCTGACCTTCGAGTCGCCTGGCTTCCGCGTGGCCCTCGAGCCCCTCACCGTCACGGCGCCCCGGCTCGAGCAGGCTCGGGTGCGCATGGGGCAGACGATTCGTGTGGTCACCGCGTCGCCCTGGGTCAGGGAGCTGCGGCTCCGCAGCGACGCGGTCGCGCTCCCATTCAGCGCAGAGGTCCTGGCCACCGAGGTCAACCCGGGCGTCTGGGAGCTCCCCGCACCGGCCGTCACCGGAGCGTTCATCCTGGTCGCTCGCGGCCGGCTCACGCCTTCGGTCACCGCCTGCGAAGGCTTCGGGTCGTGCGAGGTCAGCCTTTCACTCCTCGAAATGCTCGACGTCGAGGTGACCGCCGACTGATCAGCCCGGCGCGGGCGTTCGGGGGGTTCGTCGATCAGCACCGTGCGCTTCGGCGCCAGGAAATCGGCCCTCGCGCGAGTCGCCAGATCAGCCGACGTCAAAACTCCTCACACTCGTCGTGCCCCCCCCGCGGGGAGGGGCGTGAGATCAGTTTGAGGCCGCGAGGCAGCGCCTGCGCTCGCGGGTGCCCTCGCGCGCATAACGGAAGTGGCCCCGGCGCCAGTAGTGCGCCGGGGCCCGCGAGCGCTTCCGAGCGCGCTGGATGCCGTCGTAAAGGCCGAGGGCACCGCCGGTTCTGAGCGCGCCGCGGAGCATGGCGAGCTTGCGCGCGTTGGGCATCGACCAGTGTTGGCCTGCGCGCTTCATCCGCACCTGCAGGACGTGGCGATGCGCGCTCTCGGCGGCGCCGCTGGCGATGGGGTAGCCGGCCTCGCGGTAGAGCGCGTAGCGCATGCGGTGCTGGTTGGCCCGGTAGTAGCGCACGAGCCCATCGAGCGCCTCGAGGCTCTCCTTGCGCGAGCGCCGCGGCAGCAGCGGCACGCATGCCATGAGCTCATCGATGAAGGCGGCCGGCTCGCCGGCAGCGAGCAGTTGAGTCGAGCGCTCCTGCCACAGAGGAAGCATCGGGCTCTCCTCTCCGAGGACGACCTTGCCGCACTCCACGGCGTGCTGAAGCGCGTGGTACCAGTCGAGGATTTGAATGGCGTCGGGCAGCAGTTGCTCGGCGAGGCGCCAGTTCCCGACGGCGCCGTCGCCGAGCCAGAGCACAGTGTGGACCTCCTCGGCGCGCTCGACGCGCAGCGCGTCTTCGAAGACGGGTGCGAATTCGCCCAACCCGTTGACGACGGCGACGTAGCGCGCGCTGCCGGGCACTGGACGCTGGGTCTCGCCGTCGTGCCGGTAGATGACGCCCACCTTGGCCTCCTTCCAGGGCTCAGGCCCGCGGATGGGCAGCATGCTGCCGTCCATCTCGACGACGAGCGCGTCGGGCGCGGCCTCCGGCGCGGGCTTGAGTTCTTCCTGAAGCACTTGCTGGTCGACGGCCATGCAGTGAGCGCCGACGCGCGAGACGACGCGGCGGAAGAGGTTGTCGGACGCGGGCTCGGCGTAGTGCACGCGCCAGCGGGCCGCGCACTCGCCGTAGACGTCGTTGAGCGCGAAATCGAGGACGCGCTTCTCCATCTCGGCCGTGAGTTCGCCTTCCTCGGGAAGCTCGAGCGTGCGGTCCAGCGGGTAGAAGCCCAGCTGGCAGGTCTCGCAGTAGTGGTAGTTCCGCTTCAGCGTCACGCGGCCCGCCATCGTGCGGATTTCCCGCTCGCGGTCTTTTGCCTTCACAGGCACGCGCTTGCCGCACTTCGGGCACAGCTTCCCCGTCGCCGCTTCGAGCGGAATTCGAGCGAGCATCGAGTTGAGCGTGCGCAGCGCGGCCGGGTTCTCCATGCCGCACGCCCGCCAGATGAGCAGCTCCATCTCGGACATCGTCATGCCGCGACGGAAACTCCGGTCGGTGAAGCGCTCGGTGAGCTCGTACTCGAGGTCCTCGGGGGCGAAGTCCTTCAGGGTCTTCTTGCGAGTCATGCGCGAGGGAGATCACAGCTCTGGGCGTGGTGTCGATCCTCCGAAGAAACTTCGGGCTCGTCCGCCCCGAGGCCGATCAGCGCACCGCTCCGAGCGGCTGAATATCGGGCCTCCGCCTCATGCACTGATCAGCAGTTGTAAAATCCCCTCATCCTGGTCGTGCGCCCCTCTCGTCTGAGTGTCAGCCCCTGCGGCTACACCCTCGGGCGAGTGGGGTGGGCGAGTGGCGGGGTGTGGGGAGGAGTACCGGCGGCGAGCCGGGAGCGAAGACGTGCTGCGTGAGGCGGTGGGCGAGGCCCTGGGGGCGCTGCGGGAGGAAGCAGAGGCGCTGGGTGGCCTGCCGCGCTTCCTGCTGCGCGAGGTGTACCGGCAGCGCAGGTGCGGGCTGCTGGAATTCGGCTACGTGGTGGTGAAGTGCGCGACGTGCGGCGAGGCGTCGGAGGTGCCCTTCTCGTGCAAGAGCCGGCTGTGTCCGTCCTGCAGCGCCCGGCGGGCCCACGAGACGGCCGTGCATCTGGTGGGCTCCGTGCTTCCGCACGTGCCGTACCGCCAATGGACCGTCTCCTTCCCGTACGCGCTGCGCTGGCGGCTGGTGAAGGAGCCGGGGCTCCTCGAGGAGTTGCTGCGGAAGACGACGCGCCTCATCGCTGCCTGGCAACGGCGCTGTGCGCGCAAGCTGGGCGTGCAGGGGCGCCTTCTGACGGGCGCTGTCACGCAGGTGCAGCACTGGGGCAGCGCGTTGCAACTGTCGCCGCACTTCCACACCCTGGCGCCCGAGGGCCTCTTCGCGGCCACCGAGGCCGGCGTCGACTTCGTCGCACTCCCACCTCCGACGCCACAGGAGGTGGCCACCCTCGTGACGCAACTGGCGCGACGGGTGACGAAAGTGCTGCGCCTGCGAGGGCTCGAAGACGCTGAAGCCCGCGTCGACGACGGGCTGGACGGGCTGAGGCTGGAGTCGCTGCAGCAGAGCCTGGCGCTGGGCACCGCGCGCCCTCAAGTCGAGGCTGAAGTGCGGCCGCACCACCGGCGGGTGGCGGTGGCCGAGGGCATCTCGCTGCACGCAGACACCGCCGTGCACGCGAATGACAGGCAAGGCCTCGAGCGCCTGGCCAGGTACGCAGCCAGGGGCCCGCTCGCAGCGTCGCGGCTCAGCTGGCGAGAGGACGGGAAGCTCTCGTACCGAATGAAGCGGCCGGTGCGCGGGCGCGACGTGTTGGTGATGACGCCCTTGCAGCTGCTCAAGAAGTTGGCGGCGGTGACGCCTCCGCGCGGCAAGCACCTGGTGCATTTCCACGGGATGTTCGGACCCGCCGCCAGACACCGAAGCGCGGTGGTGTCGTACGGGCGGCCACTCCCGCCACCGGCGCCGGTGGAGCCGCAGTCGGTGCTGCCCCTCACCCCTGCGCCCTTCGCGCCGCGGCCCCTGCGGCCACCCAGGCTGGACTGGGCCACCTTGCTGCGCAGGACGTTCGGCTTTGAGGTGCTCCAATGCTCGTGTGGCGGTCGCCGCCAGGTGTTGGCCGCCGTCACAGACTGGGCGCTCCTCGACGAGGAGCTGCGCAAGCGGGGGTTGGCGCCGAGCCTCCGCGCGACGGTGGTGCCCAGGCACCTCGGGCCGCGCCAGGCACAGCTCCCCCTCGACTTGGCGGCGGGGCCCAGGCCCAGGAGTCACTCTCCGCCTCGCCAGCCTGCGCTGCTCCTCGCCTCCTGACAGGCGCTCCACCGTCAGCCGCAGTCTCCTCGCTCGCCCGCAGCGCCTGGCCCACCCCTGTCCAACGAGGCGTTGCTGCGCTCTTCGGCGCTACCGCGACCAGCTCCACCACGTCCGTTCAACCCCCTCGACCTGCCATCGCCCACTCGTCTACCCTGCCTCCCAGTGCGAAACGCACGCTTCTTCAACCTAGTACACCGCGGATCTCTCTAGCCCGGATGATTCATCAGAGCCCGTCTGACGTGGTTCTGGTCTGATCCGTGAGCACGACTCGCATCGGGCCTCGCGTGTGGCCGAGTTTGCTGAG
>JALHMW010000037.1 GCA_022843845.1 Archangium sp. | reverse complement strand
CGCCACACTCACGCGTGGACCGGTTTCCCGGCTTGTCACCTTGCGGTTCGTGTCGGTCGCTTCGACCTGCTTCCGAGAGGACTTCCACCTCCTGTCCACGCCCGTGCTGGGCACACAAGGAAAAAGGGCAGCCACCGCGGGGTGACTGCCCTTCACGACCAGCTGCGCGACTGGGACGTGCTGCTCAGACCTGCGTCTTGAGCGTGTCCTTCAGGCCGCTGGTGGCCTTCTCGACGACCTTGCCGACGAGCTCGAGCTCCTGCGTGTACTTGTACATGCCGGCCTGCATCGAGAGCATCTGGGTGTTCGAGAAGTTGGCGCCGGTGAGCCCGCCGTTGATGAGCTTGTCGATCGAGGCCTGGCCCTTCTCCATGTTGGCCACGAGGCCCTTGAGCAGGCCCGTACCCTTGTTGACCTCGGACTTCTGGGCGACGGGATCCATGCCCTTCGAGGTCATCTTGTCGGAGACCTTGTTCAGGCTCGACTTTTCGATCTTGCCGGCCTGCTCGACCTGCCGCGCCTTATCGGCGTGCTGGACCTGCTGAGTGGCCTGGACCTGTTGGGGCTTCTGCCCCTGGTCGACGCCCTGGCTCTTCATCGCCTTGTCGAACGAGCTTGGCCCCGCCTTGGCCTGCTGCGACACCTGCTGCTGGGGAAGCTTCTGCTGGGCGATTTGCGCCGCCGAGATTCCTGCCAGTGGACCCGCCATGGTGTTGCCTCCTCAGGACGTCTACAGGTTCGTTGTCGTCTTCATCTTCGAGAAGTTGCTTCAGTCGTTCAACCGCCCGTGCGTGGAGGCGACTGGCCCAGCTCTTCGACTGGCCAATCTCGGCGCCAGCCTCTTCGAGGGTCTTGTTCTGAAAATAGTAGCCCTGGAGCAGTTTCCGCTCTTTTTCCGGGAGCTTCTCGATGGCTGAGCGCACCCGACGCCGCATCTGCTCCAGCTGAATGCGCTCGTCGGCAGGGAGCACATCATCTGACATCTGCATCGCATCAGCGCCGTCGAGGCTGGTGCCGAACACCATCGCGAGGCCCGTGACAGCGCTCGAGATGCGCTCCACCTCATCTTCGAAGCCCCCGCCCCCGCCTTCACGATCGGAGAGGTTGCCGAGGTAGGCGTTCGCCCGCTCACCGCCGGCCGCGCCGCCCTTCAACACACCCATCTTGCGCAGGCCGTCGTAGATCGCGCCCTTGATTCGGTAGTGCGCAAACGTCAGAAAGTTCGCGCCGACCCGTGCGTCGAAGCGCTCTGCAGCCTCGAGCAGGCCGACCTGGCCCCATGCGACCAGCTCCTCCATCTCGAACTGGGAGTTGAATTGCTTGCGCACCTGGGCCGCCAGCGACCGAACGTAGGCGCCGTACTTCTCCAGGATCTGCGCCTTTGGTTCCGCGAGAGGCAAAGGGCGGTTACTCCTCTTGCTCTGCCTTGGTCCACAGACGCTCGAGCGTCTGGGCCAGGCGGGGATCGTCTTTGAGCTGCTCGACGATCTTCTCGGTGAGGTGTTTGGACTGGGTGCGGACCTTGTCTCGCAAGATGTCCTGCACGAGCTTCTTGGTCGCCTCATCGCGACTCTTGATCTGCCCGGTCTTCATCTGCCGGGCGATGTCCAGCGCCTGCGCGACGACCGAGTTGGTCGCCGCGGTCGCGCCGACGTTCGAGGAGCCGACCAGCCCGGACGGGGCGGCCAGCGACTCGGTTCGATCGACCTTCGAGCCGAACGCGCCGCCAGCCTTGGCAGGTCCGCTCGCGCCGCCGGCAGCGCCCGCACGACCTGCGCCACCTGCTTTGCCACCACGACCAACGCCACGAACGGACATGTGCTCCTCGCTTCGAAGAAGGCTACCGCTTCTTCGGGGCTTCCTTCACCTTGCCGCCAGCGATCTCGAGCAGCTTGTCCGCAAGTGCCTTCTCTTCCTCACTCGGGGACAGCTTGAGACCTGCATCGACCGCAGCCTTCGCCTCGGCGTTCTTCCCGGTCAGGACGTAAACCTCACCCAGACGAATGCGGGGCTCTGCGCGATCGGGCTCGAACTTCGAGGCGAGCTGATACGCCTTGATCGCCAGCTCGAAACGTTCAGCGCGCTTCTTGTCGTTGGTCTCTTTCAGCGCGCGCTCGACCTCGCCGATGCCCGCGAACACCGTGAGGCGATAGGCGAACTCGGGAACACCACCGTCGTCTTCGAGATCGCGGGCGCTCTGCAGTTCTTTGAGCGCCTCGCCCGTCTTCGTCATGAAGATGAGCGCCTCGGCGCAGTGCGCTCGCGCGAGCGCGCTCTTCGGGTCGAGCCGCTGTGCCGCGCGGAAGGCCTGGAGCGCCTTGTCGTACTTCTGCTGGTTGAACTCGATGGTGCCGAGCGCGAACTGCACCTGCTTGGTCTTCGGCATCAGCGCGGCCGCACCATTGGCGACCTCGCGCGCGTGATCGAACTTGCCGAGATCCATCCACAGGTACACCGACTCGAGCATGAGCATCGCCTGATGCTTGGAGACGGGAAGAATGCTGCCGGCGATGTCTGACTTCGTCTCGGCCATGAGGGCGCTGTCCTTTCGAGTGAGGAACCGAGGCCCCTGAATAGCACAAAGGGCGACCGTTTCCGGTCGCCCTCGGTGAGCACTGCTTCAGAAAACGCCGCTTAGCGGGCGTTCTGAATGGTGTTCTTCACAGTGTCGTGCTTGCCCTTCATGACGTTCGAGATCGAGGTGTAGGTCATGTTCTCGCGCTGCATCTGGTACTGCAGCTTGAGCATGTTGCTCATCTCGCCGCTCATGCCCGAGATGGCCTGGTTGCCCATGCCGACGTCGTTCGACGAGACGCCAGCGCCGAAGTTCGGAGCGGCGCCGCCGCCCGAGATGATCGAGCCGCCGCCACCACCGACCGTCGTGTTGATGCCCGTGCCGCCGCTGACGTTGACCATACCGGTCGAGGCGTAGGCGCCCGACGACGGGCCGCCGATGTGGTTGGAGACCGACGAGATGGCGGCCGAGACGATGCCGGCGCCGGGAACGGCGTTGCCGAGCAGACCGACGCCTGAAGCGAGCGCCCCGCCAGCGTTGGCGAGGCCGGCCTGCATGCGCTGGCCGAAGTCGACGCCCTGCGACTGCTTCGAGACGGTGAAGTTGGTGGAGATACGAGTGGGGGTCGGGTCAATGCGGTTGAGAGCCATGGGGAATCCTCCTGGGACTGCGTGATGTGTCAGGGTCTCGTTTCCGCCAGCACCTGCCAGCGCTGCCCTGTGCTCTCATTTTCGAACAATCGCATCGTGAGTTGCGAGCCCCTGCCCTTCAGCGCTTCCCCTTGCGGTCTGATGCAATCTTTTCGCGCACTTGCAGCAGGTGAGACATCAACTCCTCGGTGCGCTCGATGGCTTTGGAGACTTTCCTGGCCTGTTCTGCCTTCGGCCCTTTGAGACCGGCAAGGCCTTCACGGATGTCGCCAAACAGGGCCTCGACGTCGGCCTTCTGGGCAACGTCGACGAAGGTCGCGATGACGGGGTACTCCGGTTGGGGCATCGGCTGACGGGCGGGTTCTTCGTTGCGGCGGGCGGCCATGGGTGAGTCTCCGGGGTGAATCAGGTGGCGAGGAGGTGGGTGAGCTGTTTCTTGCCGACGGGGTCTCCGAACCCTGCCAGCGCGAGCGCGGCGCAGAACCGGACTCGTTCGTCGGCGTCGGCGATGAGCTTGTGGAGCGACGCGAGCGCCTGGTCCTTGAGGACGAAGTCGATGCTCCCGGCCTGGGCGAGGCGGCCCAGTGAGCGTGCGGCTGCGGCCCGAAGCGCAGGCAGCTCGTGGCCAAGGGCGTCACACAGCGGGCGCGTCGCGGCCGGGTCGCGCAGCTCTCCAAGCGCGGCGGCGGCTTCGACAGGCGCGAGGCCCGTCTTCATCGCGGTCACCAACCAGGGAACGGCCTGGCGATCACCGAGCTGGCCGAGCGCGATGGCGACCGCCGCAGCCACGCGAGGGTGCTCGGTGCGGTACGCCTTCAGGAGATACGGAACGGCCGCCTTGTAGCGAGCGAGGCCGAGCGCCATCGCGGCGCCAGCGACGACCTTCGCGCTGGCGTCGACGAGGTTCTTCACGAACTCCTTCGCGATCTCTTCGTTTCCAAGCGAGGCCAGCGCGATGGCGGCCGAGCGGCGGGCGCTCGGATCGGCGTCTTGCAGCATCGCCTTGAGCTTCGGAAGTGCCGCGACGGACTTGAGCTGACCGAGCGCTTCCGCTGCATCTCCGCGGATCGCAGGGAGGCTGTCGCCGAGTCGGGCCGAGATCGACTCGACATCGTTGGCCGCGATCTCGCGCGTGAACACATTGGGCCGACCGGCCCACGCAGGCTCGAGCTCAGCGAGCTTCTCGGCGATGGCTTCTTCATCGAGTGACATGGCGCCCTCCCAAAGACGCGTGAACGCTAGAGGAATCGGAGGGGCCCATCAACGAGCGACTTTGCTTCTCGATTCTTCGCGGGACTCTTCAGGTTTCTTCATGCGGCAGCCAACCGGCTGCGCTACGGAACGACGCATGAACTCGATTGTCTCCATCCGCGACGTGGTGAAGGAGTACGAGCTTGGCACCACGGTCGTGCAGGCACTTCGTGGAGTCTCGCTCGAGGTCATGAAGGGCGAGTTCCTGTCGATCGCAGGCCCGTCAGGCTCCGGCAAGACGACGCTGCTGAACCTGATCGGCTGCGTCGACACGGCCACCCGTGGGGTCGTCGAGGTCGCCGGTAAGGACACCGCAAAGCTCACCGAGCGCGAGCTGACGGACCTGCGGCTCAACACCATCGGCTTCATCTTCCAGTCCTTCAACCTCGTCGCCGTCCTGAACGTGTTTCAGAACGTGGAGTTCCCCCTGCTCCTCCAGCGCAAGCTCGGCTCGAAGGAGCGACGTGACCGGGTGATGAACCTGCTCGAGCAGGTCGGGCTCCACACGCACGCCAAGCACCGGCCCAGTGAGCTGTCGGGCGGTCAGCGCCAGCGCGTGGCCGTCGCGCGCGCGCTGGTGACCGATCCACTCCTCGTGCTCGCTGACGAGCCCACGGCCAACCTCGACTCGGCGACGGGCAATCAGATCATCGACCTGATGAAGGAGCTCAACCAGAAGAAGGGCACCACGTTCATCTTCTCGACGCACGACCACAAGGTCATGCAGCACGCGAACGCGGTGATCCGGCTGGCGGACGGCAAGGTGCTCGCGAGAGAGAGCGCGAAAGACGCGGTGGCCCACGCCTTGTCGCTGGGCGAAGCACCGGCTGAAGCGCCGGCCGGGGCCAGGGTCTGATGAGCCGCCTGACGATGTTGCTTCAGATCGCCTGGCGAAACCTGCTCGCCAGCCCGGTCAACCTGATCATCGGAGGGCTCATCCTCGCGGGGACGTTCCTCTTCGTGGTGGTCGGAGGGCTGCTCGACAGCCTCAACGACTCGATGGCCCGCTCGGTCATCGGCTCGGTGGCGGGGCACATTCAGATCTACTCCTCGAAGTCGAAGGACGAGCTGTCGCTCTTCGGCGGCATGGGCGGTGACCCCGACCTGTCCGCGGTGACCGAGTTTCCCCGCATCAAAGAGGCGCTCGAGCAGGTCGAGAACGTCAAAGAGGTCGTACCGATGGGCTCCTCTGGAGCGCTCATCACGGCCGGCAACATCGTCGACGTCACGCTCGAGCGGCTGCGCAACCTCTTCAAGGCCCGCGACGGCCAGCTCGACGACCCGCGACTGAAGGGGCTCTCACGCGAGGAGCTCGACACGCGTATCGCGTCGACGAGACGACACGTGCGCCAGATGATCAAGGTGCTCGAGGCCGACCAGAAGAAGGCCCTCGCGATCTTGAAAAACCAGGCGATCGATCCCGACGTCGTGGCCTCGCTCGCGAAGGTCTCGCAAGACGCCTTCTGGGACGACTTCGACAAGGACGCGATGGGGTCGCTCGAGTTCCTCGAGAACAAGATCGCGCCGCAGGTGACCGACGCGCAGATGATGTTCCTGCGTTACCTCGGCACCGATCTCGACCGCTTCCAGACCTCGTTCGATCGAATGCAGATCATCGACGGCACGCCGGTGCCGAAGGGGCAGCGGGGCTTTCTGCTCGCGAAGCTCTTCTACGAAGACCAGATGAAGCTGAAGAACGCGCGAAGGCTCGACAAGCTGCGCGACGCGAAGGCCAACGGCCGGCTCATCGCAAAAGACGACGAGCTCAAGCGCTTCGTGAAGGAGAACCGCTCGCAGACGCGCGACATCGTCTTGCAGATGGACGACCTCAAGACGGCTGAGGCGACGAAGAAGCTCCAGACGTTCCTCGCCAGCACCGAGCCCGACCTCACCACCCTGCTCTCGACGTTCTTCGACACCACCGACGAGAACCTCGAGGCCCGTCACCAGTACTTCTACAAGGAGCTCGCGCCGATGGTGGAGCTCTACAAGGTGCGGGTCGGCGACACGCTCACCATCAAGGCCTTCACGCGCGGTGGGGCGATTCAAGCGGTGAACGTCAGGGTCTACGGCACGTTCTCGTTCACCGGTCTCGAGAAGTCTCCGCTCGCGGGCGGCACGAGCCTGATGGACCTGATGAGCTTCCGCGATCTCTACGGCTACCTCACGGCCGACAAGGCCGAGGAGCTCAAGCAACTGCAACGAGACACGGGCGCGAAGACCGTCTCTCGCGAGAGCGCAGAAGACGCGCTGTTCGGCGAAGGCAACACCATCGTCGCCGAGGCGACCGCGGGGATCATCGACGAGGAGAACTCGTTCACGGGCGTCGGCCGGAGGCTGCGTGAAGACGACCTGGTCAAGCGCGTCTACACGGACTCGGAGATCAACGGAGGCGTCATTCTCAACGCGGCGGTGATGGTGAAGGACCCGACGAAGCTCACCGAGACGATCGCGGAGATCAACCGCGTGTCGCAGGAGAAGAACCTCTCGATCAAGGCGGTCTCGTGGCAGCAGGCGTCGGGTATTCTCGGGCAGATCATCACGTTCTTCCGGGGCGTCCTCTTCCTCGCGGTGTTGTTCATCTTCGGCATCGCGATGGTCATCATCAACAACGCGATGATGATGGCGACGATGCAGCGCACCCAGACGATCGGCACCATGAGGGCGATCGGCGCACAGCGTTCGTTGATCCTCACGATGGTGCTCACCGAGTCGGTCGTGCTCGGCGTGCTCTTCGGTGGCGTCGGCATTCTGCTCGGCAGCGGCGTGATGGCCTGGCTGCACGAGCGCGGCATTCCTGCGCCGAACGACGTGGCCTACTTCTTCTTCTCGGGGCCGAAGCTGCTCCCGCAGCTCTCGAGCGGGAACCTGGTCATCGCGTTGATCATCATCCTCCTCGTCACCCTCATCTCCACCCTCTTCCCGGCCCTGATCGCGACCCGGGTCTCTCCCTTGCGCGCGATGCAGTCGGACGAGTGAGCCCATGACGATCTTCGACCCCATGTTGTGGCTGATCGCGGTGCGCAGCCTCTTTCAGCACCGCATTCGCACCTCGCTGCTGGGCGCGGCGATCGCCGTGGTGACCGCCCTCCTCGTCTCGCTCGCCGGCATCTACGTCGGCATGAAGACGACCCTGCTCGTGTCGGCGACCACGCTCATGAGCGGGCACGTGAACGTCGCCGGTTTCTACAAGTCGACCGCGAGCTCGTCGGCGCCGGTCGTCACGCAGTATCAGAAGCTGCGCGAGATCGTTCAGCGCGACGTGAAGGACCTCGACTACGTCGTCCAGCGCGGGCGTGGGTGGGCCAAGCTCATCAGCGACACGGGCTCGATGCAGGTCGGCATCGGCGGCATCGACATCGTCAACGAGCCCGGGTTCGTGAAGGTCGTTCAGCTGAAGGAGGGCTCGCTCGAAGGGCTCAAGCAGCCAGACGGGCTCCTGCTGTTCGAAGAGCAGGCCAAGAAGCTCGACGTGAAGGTGGGCGACAAGCTCACGTTCTCGGCGCCGACGTTCAAGGGCACCAACAACACCATCGACGTCACGGTCGTCGCCATCGCCGCCAACATCGGCATGCTCTCGAGCTGGAACACGTACATGAGCGACACCGGCCTGCGTCAGCTCTACCAGCTCAACGACGAGACGACCGGCGCGCTGCAGATCTACATCAAGGACATCTCGAAGGTGCGCGCGGTGCAGGAGAGCCTTCGCAAGGCGTTCGCGGCCGAGGGCTTCGAGCTGATGGACACTGACCCACGCCCCTTCTTCTCGAAGTTCGACGGCGTCAACCGCGAGTCGTGGACGGGTCAGAAGCTCGACATCACCAACTGGGAAGACGAGACGAGCTTCGTGCAGTGGTTCGTCACCATTCTCACCGTCGCCGCGACGACCGTGATCTTCGTGCTCACCGTCATCATCGGCGTCGGCATCATGAACGTGATGTGGATCTCGATTCGCGAGCGCACGCGTGAGATCGGCACCTTGCGCGCGGTCGGCATGCAGCGCCGCAGCGTGCTCGCCATGTTCGTGACCGAGGGCTTCCTGCTCGGCCTGATGGGCACCACCGTCGGCGTCGCCATCGGCGGGCTCGCCTCCTTCCTGTTGAACAACGCGGCGATCAAGCTGCCCAAGGGCGCGCAGCTGGTGCTCATGAGCGAGAAGTTGATCGTCGCGCCGACCGCCGGGTGGGTGGTCTTCGCCGTCATCTTCATCACCAGTGTGATCACGTTGATCTCGCTGATTCCGTCCTTCCTCGCGGCGCGGCTCAAGCCGATCTCTGCGATGTCTCACGTGGGGTAACCGATGCGTTCTTTCCTCGTCTCACTCATGGCCGTGATCACCCTGTTCGGCGCGACGCCGGCGATCGCGATGGAGAAGGCCGAGCTCGTCAAGATCCTCACCGAGATCGACGATCGGCAGCGCAACGGCGGCGACTACAAGGCGCTGCTGTACCTGGAGCAGAAGGAGAAGGACAAAGCCGACGTCGTGCGCGAGATGGTCGTCTATCGCCGCGACGCCGACGACAAGCTGATGCTCCTGTTCGCCAAGCCCAAGAGCGAAGAGGGCAAAGGCATTCTGCGCCTCGACAAGAACCTGTGGACGTATGACCCCGGCACGGGGAAGTGGGACCGCACCACGGAGCGTGAGCGCGTCGGTGGCACCAACACCCGGCGCTCCGACTTCGACGAGTCGCGCCTGACCGAGGAGTTCGACCCCTCGTTCGTCGGCGAAGAGAAGCTCGGCAAGTTCGAGACGATCGTGATCGATCTCAAGGTGAAGCCCAACATCGACGTCGCGTACCCGGTGCTCAAGCTGTGGGTCGACAAGGCGAGCCACAACATCCTCAAGCGGCAGGAGTTCGCGCTCTCAGGGAAGCTGGCGCGCACGTCCTACTACCCCAAGTGGCAGAAGCTCTTCTCCGAGACGAAGAAGGCCGAGCTGTGGTTCCCCGGTGAGATCCGCATCTTCGACGAGATCGAGAAGTCGAACTCGACGCTGGTGCTCTTCAAGACCGTCGACCTGCACGAGCTCGATCAGAACATGTTCACCAAGGCGTGGCTCGAGTCGAAGAGCCGCTGAGGGACTTCACATGACGCCGTCGAGACTCGCATGGCTGGCGTGTTGCCTGACGCCCGCGCTGGCGCTCGCCCAGGACCGCCCCAACGAAGCCGACCTGTTTGGCTCTGACGCGCCGGCCAGCGCGGTGGATGCAGGGAGCGCGATGGAGGACGCGATGTTCGGCTCCGACGCGCCCACCCAGCCGTCGCTCACGCCCGACGGCGGTGACAGCCGCGACCTCACCGAGCTCAGCGGCACCAGCAGGAGCAAGTTCGACACCGACGAGGCGAAGTCTGACTCGCTGAAGCTCGGCGCCAACCTGAACATGTTCGGGCAGGTGCTGTTTCAGGAAGGCACGGCCGCGGCGAAGGAGCCTGTCAGCCTTCCCATGCTGCTCGAAGCGTACATGGACGGACGGCCGACGGACCGGCTGCGCGCGTACGCAGTGGCACGGCTCCAGTACGATCCGTCACGCCCCGGCTCCACGGGCACGGCGACGCCCGCGCCGATGACGATGACTGACATGATGATGGGCTCCCTGGCGTTGCCCGGCGTGAGCGGCATCGGCCTGACTGGAGCGACGCCGCAGAACCCGACCGTGGCGCTCGATCAGCTCTGGCTCAACTTCGACATCGCCCGCACGGTCTACCTCACCATCGGCCGACAGAAGGTGCGCTGGGGCACGTCGCGCATCTGGTACCCGACCGACTTCCTGAACTCGCAGCCGCGCGATCCGTTCAACCCGTTCGACGTGCGGCTCGGCGTGAACATGGTGAAGGTGCACGTGCCGATCGAGAAGCTCGGCTGGAACTTCTACGGCTACGCCCTCTTCGACAACATCGGCACGGGCACCAACCAGCTCACGCTCGGCAACGTCGGTGGCGCGCTGCGCGCCCAGTTCGTCGTGTGGCAGGCCGAGCTCGGCATCGGCGCGGTGTGGCAGAACGGGCGGCGGCCCCGGTACGCCGCTGACGTGTCGCTGCCGATCGGCCCGTTCGACGTGTACGGCGAGGTGGCGCTCCGCGACGGGCGGGACTTCGTGATCACCCGCGCGCCGAAGGACACGAAGTTCCAGTCGTTCATCGACGCGGCGCAGACGGCCGGGCTTCGCAACGCCTTCGGGGAAGACTTCATCGCGGCGTACGCAGACGAGCTCTCGAAGTTCGACGTCAACATCGGCCGCGGCACCGGGGTGTACGCGCAGGTCTCGGGCGGGCTGTCGTGGCAGTTCAACTACACCGACAAGAACTTCGGCATCCTCGCGGCGGAGTACTTCTACAACCCGGCCGGCTACTCGAACCCGGTGGAGTACCAGGCAGGCCTGTTCATCGCCCAGGGCGTCTACCGGCTCACGCCAGACCCCGTGCAGCAGATCCCCCTCTACGCGGGCCAGCACTACCTGGCGCTGATCGCCTCGGCGCCCGGCATTCCCGAGTTCCCGTGGATCAGCGTCAGCGCGACGAACCTGCTCAACCTCAACGACATCTCGGGGCTGGTGCGGCTCGACGTCACGTTCCGGGTGCTGACGTACTTGAACGTGCAGGTGTTCGGCTCGGTGTTCTACGGCCAGAAAGGCGGCGAGCTGAGGTTCCAGATTCCGAACGAGATCGCGAGCCAGCTTCCGGCATCGGCGAGCTTCGCGTCGCCGGTCGGGCAAGCAGGTGTGCTGCTGCGGCTCAGCATCTGAAACACCGAGCAGCCCGCCCACCGACCTGATCGAGGTCAATTCGACGACGAGCCGTCGACCACCCAACCTCCTCGGACGCTGAGAAAAACGAAACAGACAGACCGTGATGCTGCAGCGATGATTGGAGCTGTGAAGGACCTGCTCGACAGCCTGCGGCCAGGCCAGACGATCACCGCACCCTCGGGGCCACACCCGATGCCGAAAGACGACGAGCGCAGCGCATCGCTGCCGGTCGTTCGTGTCGAGAACGAGCCCGCGCCGTCGGCCGACTTCGAGCTCGGCGAGACCATCGGTGTCGGCGGCATGGGCCAGGTGATGAGCGCTCGGCAGACCGCGCTCGATCGGCCGGTCGCGGCGAAGTTTCTGCGTGATCCAAACGGCGACCCGGCGGCGTTGCTCCGCGAGGCCATCGTCACCGGGCGACTCGAGCACCCCAACATCGTGCCCGTGCACCTGCTCGCCACCACTGCGACGGGTGCGCCCTTCTTCGCGATGAAGCGCGTCGAAGGCACGCCCTGGAGCGAGGCCCTCGAGGCCGGCCGCTCGCTCGTCGAGCACCTCGAGGTGCTGTCGCGGGTCTGCGACGCGGTGGCCTTCGCGCACGATCGCGGCGTGCTCCACCGCGACATCAAGCCGGCGAACGTGCTGCTCGGCCGCTTCGGAGAGGTGTACCTGGTCGATTGGGGCCTCGCCGTGTCGCTCGCCGAAGATCACGTGCTGCCGCTCGCGAGCACGGCGGGCTTTGCTGGAACGCCCGCCTACATGGCGCCCGAGATGGCCGCGGACGAGCCCTCGAAGCTCGGCGTCACCACCGACGTCTATCTGCTCGGCGCGACGCTCTACGAGATCCTCGAGGGGAAGCCTCCGCTTCTGGGGCTTCAGCAGGCTGAACCGAGCCACCCGCGCGCCAACGATCCTCCACTCTACTCACGCCCCGTACCGTCCGAGCTCGCCTCGATCTGTCAGCGGGCGATGGCGAGGCTGCCTCAGGCGCGATTTCAGTCGGTGTTCGACTTCAAAGAGGCCATCACCCGGTTCCTGCAGCACCGTGAAGCCCTCGAGCTCTTCGACCAGGCGCGGCAGCGGCTCACGCAGCTGGAGCGCGCGACGGTGATCGAGACGTCACCGGCCACGGCGTCGCTGCTCGGCCTCGAGGCCCACTCGCTCTTCACCGAGTGCCGGTTCGCCTTCGAGCAGGTGCGGCGGCTGTGGCCTGAATTCGAGGGGGCTCGGGAGGGGCTCCAGCGGGCGCTGGCGTTGATGGCGCGTCATGAGCTGGCGCGAGACGACCCACGCGCCGCGCGAATTCTGCTGTCCCAGATGAACGAGAAGCCGGCCGAGCTGGTCGCTGCGGTGGAAGACGCCGAGGCCCGCCAGCGTCAAAGGAACGCCAGGCTCAGTGAGCTCGAGCGCGACGCCCGCGATCGGGAGGTCGATCTCGCGCTGACGGGAAAGCGCCGGTTCTCGATCGCGTTCGGCCTCTTCGTTGGGCTTGGTTCGCTGGCGGCCCAGCTCGCGGTCAATGCAGGCCTGTTCGTTCCGACGACGGCGCTGGCCGCGATGGTGTTCGGAGCCCCGCTGCTGTCGAGCGAGCTGTACTCGGTGATCATGAGCCGCTCGGTGCAAAACCGGGCGCAGCGGCAGATCGCCATGGGCCTGCGGGTCAGCGCGTGGAGCAGCATCAGCCTGTGGCTGTTTGCGTGGTGGCTCGACATTCCTGTCCGCTCGGCGATGACGATCTACCTGGTGCTGACCGCCGCGAACTGGTCCATCTCGTCGGTGCTGTTCAACCGACAGGGCATCTTCGTCGCCGTCCCCATCGCGATCGCCGCGTTCGGCGCTGCCCTGGCCCCATCGTGGGTCTTTGCGATCGCCGGGCTCGGCTCGGCGATCGGCTTCTGCTCGCTCGGCTGGGCGATGCAGGAGCGGCGCGTCACTCCTCCATCTTGAAGAGGTCTTCGACGTCGCGTTCAGTCAACGCCTTGCCCACGTCGGAGTCGGTGCCCAGCACGCCTGCCGCCAGCTCACGCTTGCGCTGCTGCAGCGCGAGGATCTTCTCTTCGACGGTGTTGCGGGTGATCAGCTTGTAGCTGAACACCGAGCGCGTCTGGCCGATGCGGTGAGTGCGATCGGTCGCCTGATCTTCCACTGCCGGGTTCCACCAGGGATCGTAGTGGATGACGTAGTCAGCCGCGGTGAGGTTGAGGCCCGTGCCGCCGGCCTTGAGCGAGATGAAGAAGATCGGCGGCCCGTCAGGCGCGTTGAAGGCGTCGACCTTGCCCATGCGGTCCTTGGTGCGGCCGTCGAGGTAGAGGTACCCGAGCTTCTTCGCGTCGGCCTGCTCCTTGAGCAGCTCGAGCATCTCGGTGAACTGGCTGAAGATCAGCGCGCGGTGGCCTTCACGAACGAGCTCATCGACGAGCTCGCCGAAGCGCTCGAGCTTGGCCGAGGGAGGAAGCTGCGTTCCGGGCGGCAGCTTCAGCAGCCGGGGATCGCAGCAGACCTGCCGCAGCTTCATGAGCGCCGAGAGGATCGAGATGCGCGACTTGTTGAAGCCCTGCTTCTCGATCTGATCGTAGACCTTGCGCTTCGTCTCCTGCAGCACCTCGCGGTACAGCGCCTGCTGGCCCGGCTCCATGTCGACCCAGGTGACGACCTCGGTCTTGGGCGGCAGATCCTTGGCGACCTCGGTCTTGAGGCGGCGGAGGATGAACGGGTGAATGCGGCGCTTGAGGCGCTCGCGCGTCTCCATGTCGCCCTGCACCATGATCGGGTGCTCGAAGCGCTCGTTGAAGGCGTCGGCGCTGCCGAGGAAGCCGGGCATCAGGAAGTCGAAGATGCTCCAGAGCTCCGAGAGGCGGTTCTCGAGCGGCGTGCCGGTGAGCGCGACGCGGCTGTCGGCGTCGATCGTCTTGCAGGCCTGCGCGGTGGCCGAGTCGGCGTTCTTGATGTTCTGCGCCTCGTCGAGAATGACGGTGCGGAACTTCACCAGCTTGAGCTGCTCGATGTCGCGGCGGATGAGCGAGTAGCTCGTCAGCACCACATCGACCTTCTCGAGCATGCCGATGTTCTCTTTGCGATCGGCGCCGTGCCACGTGAAGCGCGACAACGAGGGCACGAAGCGCTCGATCTCACGCTCCCAGTTCGGGAGCACCGACGTCGGCGCGACGACGAGCACCGGCTTGCTGCCGTGCTCCTGCTTCACCTTCAGCAGCAGCGAGAGGGCCTGCACCGTCTTGCCGAGGCCCATGTCGTCGGCGAGCACGCCCGAGAGGCCGTGACGGAAGAGGAACCAGAGCCACGAGAGCCCGGCCTCCTGGTAGTGGCGCAAGGTCGCGGTGAGCCCGTCAGGCGCCTTCACCGGCGGAATGCCGTCGATCTCCTTGAGCTCGGCGATGGCGCGCTTGGCCTTCGCTTCGACCTCGACGTCGCCCAGGGTGGCGAGCAGATCGAGCGCGGTCGCGTGGAAGAGCGGCAGCTTCGTCGTCTTCTTGCCCGGCATCGCGCCGGCCTCTTCGAGCAGCGTCGCAGCAGCTCTCAGCTCGGCGAGATCGACCTCGGCGAACGAGCCGTCTTTGAGCGCGATGAACTTGCGGCCCGACTCGAGGAACATTCGCACGGCGCCGAGATCGACCGATTGATCTTCACTGACGAACTCGGCCTCGAGATCGAACCAGTTCACCGACGACATGTTCACGCGAATGCGCGGGCGCAGCTTGGCGCGCATGCGCAGCTTCGGAGGCGCCGCGGCGAAGACCTCCCACCCCTTGGGCAGGCTGGTGCGTCCGTTCGTCCAGAAGTCGATCGCCTTGTCACCCAGCGCCTCGTAGGAGCTGGTGGCGTCGTCGTAGCGGAGCCCCGCGTCGACGAGGTGCTTGCCGGCGGTGCGCTCGAGCTCGTCGCGCCGCAGGAAGAGCTTGCGCGCATCACCGGTGCCGCCGCTCGCGTAGCCCAGGTACTTCGCCGACGGAGAGACCGGCACGGTCACGGCCTGCCCGTACCGCGCGGCGAGCTGCGCCTTCACGTAGTCGGCGCGGCCCTCGAGGGTGACGATGAAGCCAGGCTCCGAGGTGTCGTCGACGTCGATGCCGTCGGCCTGCAGCGAGAGGCGGTACCGCGGCAGGTGGGCGGCGAAGAACGACAGGGTGCGATCGAGCTGCGACGGCGGGAACGACATCTGCGGCTCGAGCATCCACTTGCGCAGCATGCGCGGCGGGAAGTCAGGCTCGAGCACGTGCGCGTTCTGCCCCGCGATGACCCACGTGCGACGCCCGCAGAGCACGATGACTTCTTTGAGCTGCAGCGTGGTGCCGTCTGGCAGCGCCACGTCGACCCGCGCGATCGCGCCATCGGGCTTGTTGCTCAACTTGATGACGGGGCGGGCGGGCTCGGAGCCGAAGACGAGCGCGGTGCCGCGGTAGACGACGCGCCGGTTCTTCAGCACCTCGAGCAGGTCGGCCATGTCGTCATCGCCGAGCACGATCTTCGAGTCGAAGCGGATCTCGTGACGGCCGAGGTCCTGGAACACGCGCTCGTCCGCGGGCGTGATGCGCGCGCCAGCCGAGAGCAGGCGTTTGACGTGAACGGGCCCTTTGGCCTGCTGATCGGAGCGACGCGCCTCGACGACCCAGACCCTGCCGCCGGACTGCGCGTTGGTCGGCGTGATTCGGTAGACGAACTCGAGATCGGGCAGCGCCGAGAGGCCGAGCCAGTTCTCGAGCTTGGCGACGGTGGGCACGCCGACGGGCTCCGACGACTCGGGGGCCTGTCGCTCGTTGGCGAGCGGAGACGCCGCCTCGCCGCCTTCGCCTTCGTCGGTGGTCTGCGGGGTCTCGGATGCGGTCTCGAGCGGCGCGGCGTTCTGCGCGGCGCGAATGCGCGTCAGGTAGATGAGCGCGGCGGCGATGACGTGTTCGCAGTGAGGGCCCTCTTTGCCCCACACCTCACAGGTGCAGCTCGACTCGATCTTTCCGTCGTCAGCCGGCGCGACCTGCACCTCGTACTTCTGGCCTTCGGTGCCAGCGACGCGCGCTGCGATTCCGGTCTCGGTGCGGCCGAGGGTCGAGACGCGACGCGCCTCGGCGCACTGCCGGCCCTTCTTGAAGATCGTGGGAACGACGTCGTCTCGGAGGCTCTTGAGCCAGAGGCCGTCGTCGGGTGGAAGCTTGGAGGTTGGTGCGTTCATGTGACGAGCGGGCGAACGACCCAAGTAACAGGGCTCGAGGGGCGGTGCTACTGCTCGATACTGCTCCTGTGCACAACCGTTGCCCCCGCCTCCAGCCGGGTGTAGGTGCCGCGGTCATGCGTTTCGCTCTGACTCTGGTCGTGTCCGTCGCGCTGCTTGGCTGCATCGATCCCGGCAACGTCGAGGCTGATGGTGGGCGAATTCGCGTCAACTGCGACACGTTCTCGACGACGTGGCCCGTCGAGGTGGTCGATCTCAGCGGCATGGCGGTCGCCGGCGCCGACGTGACGGCGATCAACGACACCACGATGTCGAAGAAGTCGACCGGCAAGACCGACAACCGGGGCATCGCGTTGATCGACGGCAAGGTGGTCGGCGACGGCCCCGTGACGGTGACGGCGACCTTCAACGGCCTCACCTCGAACAGCGGCCGCTTCACCTTCACGCCGAGCGAGTGCTCTGGCTCGATCGTCGAGCCCCGCGATCTGCGCCTGCAGCTGCAGCGCTGACCGCTCATGTCGAAGAAGGCGTCGCTCGCCGAGCTGCGGCAGAAGTACCTGCGTGAGGGCGCCGCGGTGCCGTCGTCACTGGTGTCGACGCTCGAGGCCGATGGCCGCGCCGGCGCGCTCGCCCTCGCGAAGGCGCTCAAGTCACGGCAGGCCGGCAACCGCGCCGAAGGCCAACGGCTGCGGCACATGCTCAAGTTCGAAAACGAGCTGTGGGCCCAGGGCTTCAAGTTGATCGCAGGCGTCGACGAAGCGGGCGCCGGCCCGTGCGCGGGCCCAGTCGTGGCGGGCGCGGCGATCCTCCCGCTCGGCTACAAGCTGCGCGGGCTCGACGACTCCAAGAAGATTCTCGACGAGTCGACGCGAGACCAGCTGGCCGAGGCCGTGAAGCGTGACGCGATCGCGTGGGCCACGGGCTGGGCGAGCCACGAAGAGATCGACACCATCAACATCTACCAGGCGGGCCTGCTGGCGATGCGCCGCGCGGTCGAAGGGCTGAAGCTCGCGCCTGACTACCTGCTCGTCGATGCGCGCAGGGTGCCCGGCGTGCCCCAACCGCAGCAGGGCATCATCAAGGGCGACGCGCAGAGCCTGTCGATCGCGGCCGGTGCGATCCTCGCCAAGACGACGCGCGACCGGCACATGAACGAGCTGGCGAAGCAGCACCCCGAGTACGGCTTCGACGCGCACAAGGGCTACCCGACGCCGGTGCACCTCGCCGCGCTCGAGAAGTACGGCGCCCTGCCCTTTCATCGTCGCAGCTATGCGCCGGTTCGCCGGGTGCTCGGGCTCGACCCGGAGCAGCAGGATCTGTTCGCCACTGCGACCTCGGCAGCGAAGCGTTAACCGCCGAGGCGCGTCTTCAGCTCCGGCACCATCAACCGGAACGCGTGGCCTCGATGAGAGAGGCCCGACTTCTGATCGTGCGTGAGCTCGGCGAGCGTGTGGCCGTCGGGGAGCTCGAAGATGGGATCGTACCCGAACCCATGCGCGCCCCGTGGACCGTGGCCGATTCGGCCTTCGCAGCTGCCGCGGGTGAACACGACCTCTCCGGCGGGGCCGCACAGGCACAACGAACAGACGAACCGAGCGGTGCGCTTCTCGTCGGGCACGGCGGAGAGCTCAGCGAGCAACTTCGCGATGCGCTCACCGTCGGTCGGAGCGTACCGCGCTGAGTACACTCCCGGCCGCCCGCCGAGCGCGTCGACCACCAGGCCCGAGTCATCTGCCAGCGCCCATCGACCCGTCGCCGTCGCTACCGCGCGCGCCTTGAGCTCGGCGTTGCCTTCGAAGGTGTCAGCCGTCTCGGGGATCTCGCCGATCTGCGGAAAGTCGACGAGGGACTGAATCACCACGCCGGCCCCGACGAGCCCCTGCAGCTCGACGAGCTTGCCCCTGTTCGAGGTGGCGAAGACGAGGTCCTTCATCCCAGGACGCGGCGCTGCGCCTCGATGAGCTTGTTGATGGCGGCGGTGCCTGCGTCGAGCATCGCGTCGAGCTTCGCGCGATCGAACGACCCGTTCTCGGCCGTGCCCTGCACCTCGACGAGCTTGCCGCCCTCGAGGCCGACGATGTTGAGATCGACCTCGGCCGAGCTGTCTTCGACGTAGTCGAGATCGACCGAGACGGTGCCCTTGACGATACCGACGCTGATGGCGGCGACGGGCGAGACGACGGGCATCTTCGAGAGCTTCCCCGACGCGTTGAGCTTCTTCATCGCCATGACGAGGGCGACGTAGGCGCCGGTGATCGACGCGGTGCGGGTGCCGCCGTCGGCCTGAATGACGTCGCAGTCGAGGGTGAAGGTGCGCACGCCGAGCTGCTTGGGGTCGACGCAGGCGCGCAACGAGCGGCCGATGAGGCGCTGGATCTCGAGCGTGCGGCCACCCTGCTTGCCCCTGGCGGCTTCACGAGGGCTGCGATCGTGGGTCGACCGCGGGAGCATGCCGTACTCGGCCGTCACCCACCCGGCCCCGGTGCCGAAGACGTGCGGCGGCACGCGCTCTTCGACAGAGCAGGTGACGAGGACCCTGGTGTCGCCGAACTCGACCTGGCAACTGCCCTCGGCGTGCTTGTTGACGCCTGGGCTGAGGGTGACGGGGCGGGTCTCGAGGGAGCCGCGGCTGTAGGAGCGCATGGCGCGCGCTCTACACGGTCTTCCGTCCTGATGCGACGCGCTACTTCCCGGCTTCTGGCGCGGGGACGACGCCTTCGCTCCGCTTGCGCTCACGAGCGTCGATCTGCGCGAGGAAGGCCTTGATGCCCGAGGCGATGCTCTCGGCGAGCTGCTCCTGGTACTTCGCCTCGCCCAGCCGCGCGCCCTCTTTCGGGTGCGAGACGAAGCCGACCTCGATCAACACCGCCGGCGCCTCGAGGCCCATCAGCACGTAGAACGGCGCCTGCTGCACGCCACGGTCCTGCGCGCCGGTGCCGGCGATCAGCGACTCGTGCACCGAGTAGGCGAGGCGCGACGAGTCGTGGTGCGTCTCGGCCTTCTGCAGATCGGCGAGGATGAAGGCGAGCGTGTCGGACGACGGGCCCTTCGCCTGCTGTCGCGCCTCGGCGTTCTCGCGCGCGGCGACCTTCTTCGCGTCTTCACCGCTGGCGGCGGCCGACAGGAAGTACGTCTCGATGCCCTCGTTGACGCGGCGCTGGGTCGCGGTCGGCATCGAGTTGGCGTGAATCGACACGAAGAGATCGGGGCGCTGCCGGTTGGCGAGCAGCACGCGCTCGTCGAGGTGGAGCCGCGAGTCGCCGTCTCGGGTCAGCTTCACCTTCGCCTCGAGATCGGCCTCGAGCTTCGCTTTGAGCTTCTTCGCGATGCTCAAGGCCAGGTTCTTCTCGAGCAGCCCCGCCGCCGACGAGGCGCCCTCTTGCGCGCCGCCATGGCCCGGGTCGATCACGATGACGGGCCCGGCCAGCGATGCCGTCGCGACGAGGCCCGACAGGAGCAGCGCTCTCACGGCGGCGAGTATGACGCGCCTTCGAGGATCGCTCCAGTCGTCAGCCTGACTGAGCCTCGACCCACTGAGCCATCTGCGGCGCTGGCAACACGCCCGACTGCCGCGCCGCCTCACGCCCACCCTTGAAGACGACGAAGGTCGGGATGCCGCGAATGCCCAGCTGCGCGGACGGCTGCGGGTGTTCGTCGGTGTTCACCTTCAGCACCACGAGCGCGCCAGCCTTCTGCCGGCCGACCTGGTCGAGGATCGGCGCGGCCATGCGACACGGCCCACACCACGGCGCCCAGAAGTCGACCAACACGGGGACTGGAGACGACGCCACCGCCCTCGCGTAGCCGTCAGCGTCGACCTCTTGCGGCGCGCCCGAGGTGTCGAGGTCCTTCTTGCATCGGCCACAGGTCGGAACGCCGGCGTGGCCAGCAGAGACACGATTGAAGGCACCACACGAAGGGCAGCGGAACATGTTCTACGAGTAAGCAGCCTCAGGCGATCGTCAGCCCGGGCTTGCCCTTCTCCAGCCGCCCGATCGGCCAGGCCTCGACCTTCTTCGCCGCGAGCAGCTTGAGCGCCTTCGTCGCGTCTTTCGCGGGCACGCAGGCGAGCAAACCACCGTTGGTCTGCGCATCAGCGAGGACCTGCTTGATGGCCTCGGGCAACCCTTGGGGGAAGGTGACGCCCTTCTGCGCATGCTCGAGGTTGGTCTTCGTTCCACCCGGCACCACGCCCTGCTCGGCGAGCGACGCGATCTCAGGCAGCAACGGCACGTGCTCCAGCTCGATCACCGCGCGCAGCTTCGCGCCTCTGGCGATCTCGAGTCCGTGGCCGAGCAGGCCGAACCCCGTCACGTCGGTGAGCGCGTTCACCTTGAACTTCCCACTCGCGAACACCTCGCCCGCAGCCTTGTTGAGCGTCGACATCTGCTTCGTGACTCGGGCGATCAGCGCCTTCGACGCCAGCCCCCGCTTGAGCGCCGTCGTCGCGATGCCGGTGCCGATGGGCTTGGTGAGGATGAGGACGTCGCCCGCCTTGCCGCCGGCGTTGGTGAGGATCTTCTTCGGGTGAATCGTGCCCGTCACCGCCATGCCGTACTTCGGCTCAGGCGATTGAATGGAGTGACCGCCGAGGATGGGAATGCCGGCCTCCTTCGCCTTCGACGCGCCACCCGCGAGGATCTCGTGGAGGATCTCGATTGGAAGTTCCTTCGGGAACGCGACGATGTTGAGCGCGAAGATCGGCGTCGCGCCCATCGCCCAGATGTCGCTCATCGCGTTGGCGGCGGCGATCTGCCCGTAGGCGAACGGGTCGTCGAGCACCGGCGGGAAGAAGTCGACCGTCTCGACCACCGCGAGATCCGACCTCAGCTGATAGACCGCCGCGTCGTCGCTCGTCTCGAAGCCCACCAGCGCGGCCTTCACCTTCGTGTTCGAGATGCCGCGCAGCACGTCGTGGAGCACATCGGGACGCAACTTGGCGGCACAGCCTGCACAGTTCGACAGCTGGGTCAGCTTCGGCACCGGAGCGTTCATGGTGACCGCTGCATAGCCTCGTGGCAGATCGCGCGCACACCCTCGTTTCCGGAGCCCGCTCGATGAAGAACGACCCCTTCGACGGCGACCTGGACCCCACATGACCGACCCGGCGGCGATCGAGCTCAGTGGCGTCGAGGTGCGGCTCGGTAGAGCTGTCGTGCTCCGCGACGTCGACCTGCGCCTCACGGCCGGGCAGACCCATGTGCTGCTGGGGCCGAGCGGGTGTGGCAAGTCGACGATCCTCCGCGTGTTGCTCGGGTTGCTGAAGGTGAGCGCGGGGACGGCGCAGCTCGGCGCGAAGTCCGTCGCGTCGATTCCCCGGGCGACGCTGGCGACGACCATCGGCTACGTGGTTCAGAGCGGCGGTCTCTTCCCGCATCTGTCCGTGCGTCGGAACATCGAGCTCTCGGCGGCGGCGCAGCAGCGCGCGCTCCCACTGCCACTCGAGTCGCTGCTCACACGCGTCGGGCTCTCGATGGGCCTGGCGGAGCGACTCCCGGCCGAGCTCAGCGGCGGTCAACGGCAGCGCGTCTCGCTGGCGCGGGCGTTGGCGCTCGATCCGCCGCTCCTGCTCCTCGATGAGCCGCTGGGAGCCGTGGACCCCATGCTCCGCGCCGAGCTGCAGACGGAGCTGAAGGCGCTTTTCTCCACCACGAAGAAGACGGTCGTGTTCGTCACCCACGATCTGGCTGAAGCGGCCTGGTTCGCCGACACCGTGACGCTGCTCAACGAGGGGCGCGTCGTTCAACACGGCCCGGTCGCGGCGCTGCTCGAGCACCCCGCGTCGGACTTCGTCTCGCGCTTCCTGGCGTCGCAGCGCAGCCTGCACCGGCTCTCGCCATGATCGCGTCCACCCTCCTCTCGCTCACGGTGGCGGCGACCGTCGTGATCGGCTCGAAGATGGACGTCGAAGGCCAGGTGCTGGGCGAGCTGTTCGCGCAGACCATCGAGGCCACTGGAGAGGCCACCGTCGAGCGACGCTTCGCGCTCGGAGGCACCGCGATCGTCTTCGCCGCGCTCGACTCCGGGGCGATCGATCTCTTCCCCGAGTACAGCGGCACGCTCGCGCACGTGGTGCTGAAGGACCCGGCCGTGACGGCGTTCGACGAGCTCAAGCGGCGAACCGAGGCGAAGGGCTACCTGGTCGGCGCAGGGCTGGGCTTCAACAACACGTACGGATTCGGCCTGACGCGCACGACGGCGAAGCGGCTGGGCGTGACGACGATCTCGCAGCTCCGAAGCGTGACGACGCTGCGCGCTGGCTTCAGCCCGGAGTTCTTCGCTGGCGACTTCGGCTGGCCCGCGGTGCAGCGTCGCTACGGCCTCACCGCCGCTGCGCGCCCGATGGATCACGTCGTGGCGTACGCGGCGATGAACGAGGGAGCGATCGACGTCACCGACGTCTACACGACCGACGCGATCATCGCGCAGCAGGACCTGGTGGTGCTGGAAGACGATCTCGCCGTCTTCGCCCGCTACGAGGGCCTCGCGCTCGCGCGCTCGAACTTCGCCGAGCGGTTCCCGAAGAGCTGGGCCGCGCTCCAGCGGCTCGGCGGCACGCTGACTGATGCGAAGATGATCGAGCTCAACGGACGCGCACAGCTGAAGCGAGAGCCGATCTCGACGATCGCTCGCGACGTCCTCACCGCGATGAACGGAGGAACGGCGGCTCAGACCACGGCTCCCGAGACGACGCGCTCGAAGCTGAGCCGGCTGACGATGGAGCACCTTCTGCTGGTGCTCAGTGGCCTGGTGTTGTCGATCCTCGTCGGGGTCCCGCTCGGGCTCCTCGCCGCACGGCGCCGGCGGCTGCGCCAGCTGGTGATGGGGTTGACCGGCGTGCTCCAGACGATTCCCTCCATCGCCCTCCTCTGCCTCCTGATGCCCGTCTTCGGCGTGGGCGCAGGCTCGGCGCTGGCCGCGCTCTTCCTCTACGGGCTCTTGCCCATCGTCCGTGGCGTGGTGACGGGGCTCGAGTCGATCGACCCGGCGCTCCTCGAGATGGCCGAGGTGCTGGGGCTCTCTCCGCTGCACAAGCTGAAGACCATCGAGTTCCCGCTCGCGTCGGTCGCGATCTTGAACGGCATTCAGCTCTCTGCCGTCACCAACGTCGGCACCGCCACCATCGCGGCCCTCATCGGCGCCGGCGGCTACGGCTCGCTCATCATCACCGGCCTCTCGCTCAACGATCTGCGGCTGGTGTTGCTCGGAGCCGTGCCCTCGGCCGTGATGGCGCTCGCCGTCAATGCGGCCCTCGACGCGCTGACGCGGCGCCTCGTTCCTCGCGGCCTCAGGTGACATCACCCCGTCAGTGACAGCCTCGACTGAAGTCATAGACTTCATCATGGCCAACGCCCGCAACCCGCTCCCTGAGGCCCAGATGGGCCCCGCCGAGAAGCTCCTCGATCTCATCCTCTCGAGCTCAGCCCACCTCTGGCACAACCGCCCCGGCATCGAGGTCGCCGGCACCTGGCAGATGAAGCCGAAGAAGGGCACGCCGCTGCCGCGTGGCGCGAAGGAGATCCGCCCCGGCCTGCACGTGACCGCCGCCGAGCGCCTCTACACGCGCCTGCTCGAGATCTACGCGCTCAACCACGATCTCTTCGCCCACTTCGCGAGCTACGCGCTCAAGGAGACCGACTGGCGCGATCTGAAGGTCGCGGCCTCGGCGCTGATGCTGGTGCAGAACCGCTCGGGCCAGCCCGTGAAGGACGACGACGGCTCGGTCGCGTTCGTCGACGACGACTTCCGCCGCATCGGCGAGGCCATGCTGCTGTTCTACGAGAAGAAGTCGCAGCGCATGATGACGCCCAAGGCCGTGCTGCGCGTCGCCGAGCTGCTCGAGACCGACGAGATCTCGAAGCTCAACCGCAAGGCCGGCTTCGGTGACCCCGCGTCGAAGAAGGCGCCCCTGGGCCGCTGGAAGCGCGCGGCGCAGAAGTGGCTCGAGTACCGCGAGGCGAACCCACAGCTGCTCGAGGGCCTGGTGAAGGCCGGCTTCAAGGAGACCATCAAGGCCATCGCGCGCAAGGCTGGCTACAAGCCGAAGTCGCAGCGCTTCTTCGAGGTGCTCGGCTGGAAGCAGAAGCAGGCGGCCGGCGGGCACCGCGAGGTGGGCTTGAGCGGCACGATCAAGCTCGAGAAGAAGGACCGCTTCGACGGGCTGTCCGAGGTCGAGATCTGCGAGGCCATCGAGACGCAGCGCCTCTCGTACAAGGAGGTGGTGGGCAGGCTCCCGAAGGACGTGGGCCTCACGCCGGCCATCATGGCGACGCTCGTGCCGTCGTTGTCCGATCGCGACCTGCGCATCTTGACGCCCACCCTCGAGTCCCTCGGCCTGATGGCTGACGCCGAGATCCGCACGCGGTGGGAGAAGGCGATCGCCGAGTCGACCGATCAGCGCGCGCTGAACATCGCGAAGAACGTCCGCTCGCAGGCCATCAAGGAGAAGCTCGTCGAGGCGGCCGACGTCGCGACGAAGAAGGCCGTCACCGAGGCGACGAAGGACGTCGACGTGCGCGTGATGTTCCTCATCGACAAGTCGGGCTCGATGGAGGGCGCGATCGAGCAGTCGAAGGACGCGCTGACGAAGATCCTCGCCGGCTTCCCGATGGAGAAGGTGCACATCGCGACCTTCGACACGGTCGGCACGGTGCTGATCCCCAAGGCCGCGAACAGCGCTGCCGTGAAGCACATGCTCGCGTCGATCAAGGCGAGCGGCGGCACCACACACGCGGCGGCGGTGCGGGCGCTCCATGGCGCGGGTGTGCGGTTCCCCGACTCGGCGCGGCTGGTGGTGATCGTGGTGGGTGACGAGGCCGGCGAGGCGGGCGATCAGTTCGCGCGCGTCTTCCGCGATCTCGCCTACGTGCCCGCGGCGTTGGCCATGATGGTCTCGGTCGCAGGCCACGGCGCGCGCGGCAACACGGTGCGATCGGCGGCGGCGCAGCTCAAGGTGCCGTTCAGCGAGGTCAACGTCGCCTCGTTCGACGATCCGTACCAGGTGACGCGGGTGCTCAAGGCGCTGCTCGATGCGCCGGTGGCCGTGGGCGCGTCTCCGCAGCAGGGCTGGGTGGAGCGCGTCATGCGCACGCCGCTGCTCGAGGTGAAGGGCTGACGATGGTCGACTACCGGCGGTTCCTCGCGAAGACCGAGTCGCTGACCCTGCCGTGGCTGGGTGGGCGTGACGTCGACGCGAGGGATCGCCGGCTTCGTCTCGATGGGCCGGCGCCAGACAAGGTGGGCTGGTACCGCTTCGAGGTGAACGGGCGGAAGGCGACGGTGAAGGAGCCAGTCGACCCACCCGCGCTGTCGGACCTCCCGAAGGTGCGCGGGTGGCTTCGTGGCGATCGGCTCTTCCGCGAAGGCGGCGTCGTCGAGCCGGTGCAGCTGCTGCCCGAAGAAGAGCCGCCCGCGTTCAGCCCGATCGTCGCGCGGCGGTGGAGCCCGACGGCGCTGCTCTTCGACACGCTCGAGTTCGAGAGCGAAGCCGAAGGCGCGGTGCGCGAGGCGCTCGGAGAACGAAAGGCGCTCCACGAGGTGAAGGGCGTCCCGGCGCCGTTGCGCGCCGCGTACGGGCTGGCGGTGCTCGAGCGCGTCTCTCGTGAGCTCGACGTGCGCTTCGCTCCACAGGAGGTCCGGCTGGCGCTGGGCCCCATCGGGGAACACGGCGTGCCGAAGGCGGAAGAGGTGCTCCGCGCGCTCGAAGCAGAACGCGAGCTCGCGCGGCGAGAGCTGGCAGAGCTCGCGCGCCGTCGTCAGCACGAGCTGCTCGCCGAAGATGTGGCCGCGCAACGAGAGGCACTGAGGGCGCAGCAGGCGGAGCACGCGGTGCGAGAGCTCGGCCGACGGAATCGTCCGCAAGGCACCGTCGAGGAGCGGGCCGAAGACGCCCTCGCCGCGGCCGGCGCTCAGCTCGAGACGCTCCGGAGGCTGCGCGGCGATCAGCTCGAGGTGGTGTTCCGCTACGACGGCGAGCGCTTCATCTCGATCGTCGACGGCACCACGCTGCAGGTGATCGATTCGGGCATCTGTCTCGGGCACCCACCACGCGACGAGCTCGTCACGCTCGAGTCGTTGATCGGCGTGATTCGCGAAGCGATGGATACGGGAGCCCTCGTCATCTTGAGGTGGCCATGAGTCGAGAGGTCTTCTTCCTGATCGGCCGTGGTGACGCGGTGCTCTGGAGCGACGCCGGTGAGTCCGCGCTCGCCCTGCCCGACTCCCGCGCGCGGTGGGAAGCCCTGTGGCGCCATCGCGAAGAGCTCGAGCTCGTCGTGCACAGTCATCCCCTCGGGCCGCATGCCTTCAGCGCCGAAGACGAGTCGACGATGGCGGCGGTCGAGCCCGCGCTGGGCAAGACGCTCGCCTGGGCCGTGCTGTCACCGAAGGGGCTGCTGGTGCGTCGCGATGGGAAAGACGAGACGGCCGCGACGCTGCCCTGGTGGGCCGACGTGCTGCGGCTCGCCTCGGGCATGTAACGGCTCGTTCACCGGAACCGGAACGGCTTCGGTATCGCCAACCCATCGTGCGAGACGTGAAAGCCGAAGGTGAACCTGATGAAGCCCTGCTCGACGAGGCCGGGCGGCGGGTTCGCGAACGGAGCCGCCTTCTCGAACGCGCTCATCGCCTCGGCGTCGAGCACGTCGACCCCGCTGCTCTGCGCGACGAAGAGATCAGCCAGGCTGCCATCGGGCTTCAAGGTGACGCTCATCACGGTGATCCGCGTCGCGATGCCCAGGCCCTCGGTGCGGTGACGAAGCCTCCCGTTCGGATCCCACTTCGCGCTCACGCCCTGCTTCACACGATTGAAGAACGCCGCGTACTTCCACTCGCGGGTATTGAGGAAGGTGCCGTCACCTTCAGGGACGTCGAGCGCGTCGTTCGGAGCGCCGCCGCCTTCGGTCATCTCGGTGCCGCTGGCCTCGGTGCCTGACTCGGTGCCGACCGGCTCGGTCGAGGGCTCGGTCTCGCTGTTGCCGCCCGTGCTCGACGGGAGCAGCAGGCTCGGTGCGCGGCGTCCCAACAGGCTCTGGGTGAGGCTGACGCCGGACGCCTGGGGCGCGCTCGACGCCGCCACGGCGCCTTTGGCCGAGGGCTGCGCTTCCGGGTTCGCCTGGGTCTTCGGGGTCGCGCGACTCCACGTGCGGGTCTGCTCACGCGCTTTCGTCTCGTTCATCACGCGGTTGTTGGACGTCGCGAGGTACTTCGCGTCATCAGCCTTGCGCTCGTTGCCCGGCGCGACGTCGACGACCTGCCCATCGGGACGAATCGGGACGGGCCGCTCGGGGAACTGCGACGCGCGCGCACCCCGGTTGGCGGCCCACTGCTTCGAGTCGAGGCGTCGCAGGCTGACCGGCCGCTTCTCGGGAGGCTTCGGAGGCCGGGGCGTCGACGTCGCCCACGAGATCAACAGCAGCGTGGCGATCCCCACGACATGGCCCACCAGCGACAACGGCACGGCCAGCCAGGGCCAGAGCTCAGCCGAAGCCTTCCGTGATGGAGTGAGCAGCGACGCCACGAGAGCCCTCTACCACCACCTCAAACGACTGCGAGGACCCCAGCATCGAGCCGGAGTCCCCGCGTTCGTGAGGCCATCAATTCGGTCACTCGAAGGCGAAGTTCGACGCCTCGGCCTTCGATTTCGCTGACTCGATCACCGCGTCATCCAGCGACTTGCCGCCCTTCGACGCCTGCTTCTTCGTCTCGGTGGCCACGAACGACTCACGGTCCTTCGCGAGCTTGCCGATCTTCGCCTGCAGCTCGGCGCGCTCCTTCGACTTCTCTTCGACGAACGCCTCACGCTCGGCCGGCTTCATCGCCTGCATGGGGGCCGGGAGCGCGGCGGCGGGCATGTCGGCCATCCTTCTGCCGCCCTTCTTCGCGTCGACGAGATCCCAGTCGGAGTTGTCGTACGCCGCCGATGCCTTCGCCGCGGTGCGCGTGGCCATCGAGCCTGCCGACATTCCCATCGCGTTCTTGTCCTGCACCTGCTGGCGAGCCATCGCCTCCCCACCCTGGGGGCCGTAACCGATGTACGTCTTGTTCAGTGCCTCGTTCAGCTTCGCGAGCTCTGCGTCCTGCGGCGCGTCGATGCGAACGATGGCGCGGTTCTGATCGATGGTGAGGAAGGCGCCGTCAGCGAGCTTCGCCGCGTCCTGCCAGTGCTGGGCGACGCCCGTGGCCTGGTCGCCGGCGTGAATGGTGTTCACCACGATGCCGCGCGCGATGGCCGACCTGACGACCTCCCGGTACGCGATGGGGCCCTGATCGAACGGCTCGTTGCCGGCGATGTAGATGAGCTTCAAGTCAGCCGGGTTGCCGCTCCACTCGAGCTCCTTCATCGCGTGCGAGATGGCGGCGCCACAGTACTCCTCACCGCCGTTGGTGCGCAGAGCGAAGAGCTGCTCCGACACCTTGTCGAGGTTCGAGGTGAGATCCGACATCTTCTTCACGTAGTGGTCGTTGGCTTTGAGGCCGTCGTTTCCGTACTGGTAGAGCGCCAGCTCCAGCCGCGCGCGTTTGCCGTCCCGCTTGGCGCTGGCGAAGGTGTTGACGATCTTCCAGAGCTGCTCACGCGTCTGGTTGATGAGGCCGTCCATCGAGCTCGAGGTGTCGATGAGGATGGCGATCTGAATCTTCGGGTCCGGCTTCGACTCGGCGGCGAGACCAGGGACGGCCATCAACGCCGCGCAGCACGCGGCGAGCAGAGCATTGCGCTTCATGGTGTGACTCCTGCGGAAGGGGTGTGCCCCTCAAACGCACGAACGCCGCGGCCGATCTGAAGATCGACACGCGGCGTGCGAGTCAGCAGAGATTGCGGGGGCTTACTGCCCGAGCATGCCCTTCTTGAGGCCGTCGTCGACCGGCGATTTTCCGAGCCATACCGCGAAGAGCGCGTCTGCGAAGTCCTTGCCGGGCACCACGGTCGCGCTGCCTGCGCCAGCGACCGAAGTGCCCTTGCCCGGCGTGTACGAGAGCGTCAGCGTCTGGCCTTCCTTCAGGCTGGGGATCAGCGAGCAGAACGTGTCGAGCCGCTCCTTGAGCGCGGGCAGCTGTGGCGCGGAGTTCTTGTCGAAGCCCACGCGAATCGCCTCGACGATCGCCTTCTGATCGAGATCGCGCAGCATCTTCAGGTCGACCCGGCGGCCCTCGTCTGCCTTGAGAATCGTCGCCGCGTCCTTGCTCTGCGTCTCGACGTACAGGCCTGCCACGTACACGTTGACGATGAACTTCACGCGCAAGCCCATGCCGTTGAGCTTGAGCGCCTTGCCGTCGACGGTCACCTCGTCAGGCATCTTCACGCCCTTGAGCTCACCCGCGAGCGCCGACACACCAATGAGACCTGACAACAGGACGAAACGCTTCACGGACGACCCCCAACGAGAGAGATGCGCGGACGCTACCTTCAGCCCTTCGACTTCGCGAACGACTTCATGAACTCCACGAGCGTCTGGACGTCGCGCTCGGACACCGCGTTGTAGATCGAAGCGCGAATGCCACCGGTCAATCGGTGCCCCTTGAGGCCCACCATGCCGGCCTTCTTCGCGTCGGCGACGAACTCGGTGTCGAGTGCCTCGGACGGCAGGCGAAACACGACATTCATGGTGGAGCGCGACGCCTTCTCGACCGGCGCCCGGTAGAAGTCCGAGAGCGAATCGAGGCAGTTGTAGATCGCGTCAGCCTTCGCGCGGTTTCGCTTCTCCATCGCCGGCAGGCCGCCCTCCTTCTCCATCCAGGCCAGCACGTTGCGCACCAGGTAGATCGCGAGCGTCGGAGGCGTGTTGTACATCGAGTCTGCCTCGGCGTGCGTCTGGTAGCGGAAGACCTTCGGAATGTCCTTGCGGCCGCTGGCGAGGAACTCCTTCTTCGCGACGATCACCACCACCCCCGACGGGCCCAGGTTCTTCTGCGCGCCGGCGTAGGTGAGCGCGAACTTCGAGACGTCGAACGGCCTCCACAAGAAGTCCGAGCTCATGTCGCAGACGTGCGGCACCGGGCCCGTGTCGAGGAAGTCGTGAAACTGCGTGCCGAAGAGCGTGTTGTTCGAGGTGGTGTGCGCGTACGCCGAGTTCGTGTCGAACTTCACCTCGGCCTGCGTCGGCACGCGCGTGTACGTGCCGTCGTTGTTGCGGGTGGTCGCCGCGATGCGGGCCTGACCGACGATCTTCGCTTCGTCGAGCGCCTTCTCCGACCAGCCGCCCGTCAGCACGTACTGAGCCGCCGCCGTCGGCCTCAAGAAGTTCGTCGGGATCATCCCGAACTGCATCGACGCGCCGCCGGTCGAGAACACCACCGTGTGAGAGTCGGGAATGCCGAGCAGCCGAGTCAGCAGCGCGATCGCCTCGAAGTGCACGGCCTCGTAGTCCTTGCCCCGGTGTGAGTGCTCCATGATCGACATGCCCGAGCCCTGGAAGTCGAGCAGCTCGTCGCGGGCGCGCTCCAGCGCAGGGAGCGGAAGGCCAGCAGGGCCGGGGTTGAAATTGATGACTCGCATGACGAAGACCTCAGACGGCTTTGTGAACGGCTTCCTGGAACAGCGGCGCGACGTGATCGGCGTCGTTGAGCCGCACCACCTGCAGCGTGTCGAAGGTGTCACCCGACAACACGTTCAACGTCGCCGGCGCCTGACGGAACGACCAGACGCGCTCGAGCGGCAGACCCAGCACCTTGCACAGGAGCACGCGATTGACGGCGTCGTGTGCGACCACCAGCACGGTGTCGTTCACGCCCAGCCCCTTCGTCGCCGCCGCGAGCGCGACCCACGCGCGATCGAGCACGATCTGCAGCGACTCGGCGTTCGGCCCGGCCGGCAGCGTCGGGGTCGGCTTGTATTTCCACGCGTCGAGCAGCTCGGGGTGCGAGGCGGCGATCTCGGACACGAGCTTGCCTTCCCAGCCGCCGTGAGAGATCTCCTTGAGGCCCGGGTCGAACGACAGCATCGACGCGCGTGACGCACCCAGAATGAGCTCGGCCGTCTTGCGGGCGCGAATGAGCGGCGAAGCGACGGCGCGATCGATCTTCACGTCGGCGAGGCGTTTGCCCAGCGCGCAGGCCTGCCCTTCCCCACTCTCGGCGAGCGGAATGTCGGTGTGGCCCTGGTAGCGACCCTCTCGGTTCCACGGCGTTTCGCCGTGACGGCACAGCAGCACGTTCATGCCGTGGTGCTGCCACAGCAGGGGCGGTCGTTCAATGCACGTGGCACCGGCGGGCGCTTGCGCATAAACGAGCCGCTGATGTCTCTCGCGCGGCTGGTGCAACGACGCCTCATCATCGTCACCGGCAAAGGTGGCGTCGGAAAGACCACGCTCACCGCGGCGCTGGCCCTCCACTACGCGAACCAGGGCCGACGCGTGCTGGCGGCCGAGATCGTGCCCCACCCTGAGACGCCGTCGCAGCTCGCGCTCGCGCTCGGCATCCCAAAGCCCACCGAAGAGCCCGCGCTGGTGCTCCCGAACCTGTGGGCCGCGCTGGTGACGCCGACCATCGGCCACCACCGGTTCCTGCAGGACAGCCTGCCGATGAAGTTGTTGGCCGACGCCGCGATGCGCTCCGCCGCGCTCAAGAAGTTCCTCTCGGCCGCGCCCGGCTTCAGCGACATGGGCGTGATGTACCGGATGCTCGACCTCATGAAGCGCCCCAACGCCGCGGGCGGGCACGCGTATGAGATCGTGCTCCTCGACTCACCGGCCACCGGCCACGCCCTCGCGCTGGCGCAGATCCCCGAGTTCCTGATTCGCGTCATCCCCGGAGGCCCGATTCGCCGCGTCGCAGAGGAGGGGCTCGCCGTGCTCACCGACCCGCGCATCACCGGCACCATCGTCGTCACGCTGCCCGAGACGCTGCCCGTCACCGAGGCGCTCGAGCTGCAGCAGGGCCTGGCGAAGCACCGGCTCCCGGTGACGGCCATCGTCGTCAACCGGGTGCCGAAGAACCCGTTCACGAAAGAGGAGCACGCCGCGCTCATGACGGTGCTCGGTGAACGCACCGCGCCGGTGCTCGGCTCACGGGAGCTGCGCCGAATCGAACGCGCGGAGTCGGCGCTCGCGCTGTTGAAAGAAAGGGCGCCCGCTGACTCGGTGGTGCTTGCCGAGGTCGATGGCGCCGGCAGCGTCGCGACGAGAAACCTGCTCCCGTCGCTGTGATGTGCCCGTTCAGACCTGCCCGGTGAAGCCGGTGAGCTTCTCGCTCACCTCCCACAGCTGCTTCGCCGCGACGTCATCTTGCGCGGCCTTGCTCGGGGCCTTCTCGTTGCACTTCGCGAAGTACTTGCCGGTGACGCCTTCGACGTCCTTCGAGGTTGCGAGGTAGACGCTGGTCTTCGCCCCGTCCTGGTTCGAGATCAGGAACACGCTCGTGACCTTGCCCACCGCGCCCCAGAAGCCGGGCTTTCCAGCCAGGAAGTTCGACGCCACCACGCCAGGGTGGAGCGTGTTGACCGTGATGCGCTTGTTCGCGAGCCGGCGCGCGAGCTCTCGGCCGAAGAGAATGTTCGCCAGCTTGGAGCGGCTGTACGCCTTGAAGCCGGCATACGGCTCGGTCATCAGATCGCCGAAGTCGAGCTTCGCGCCACGGTGGGCGTCGCTGGCCACACAGACGACGCGCGACGGGGCCGCCTTCTCGAGCGCGGGCACCAGCAGGTTGGTGAGCAGGAAGTACGACAGATGGTTCGTCGCGAACGTCACCTCGAAGCCATCGGCCGTCTTCTCGTGCTTCGGGTTCACCAGGCCGGCGTTGTTCACCAGCACGTCGAGGCGGTCGTACTTCGCGAAGAAGTCGGCAGCGAGCTTCCGCACCGCGGCCATCGACGAGAGGTCGGCGAGCAGAAACGAGATGTTCGAGTTGCCCGACGTCGCCTTGAGCTCCTCGAGCACGGCCTTCGTCTTCTCGGGGTTGCGGCCCACGATGATCAGCTCGGCGCCCTCCTTCGCGATCGCCCGCGCCGTCTCGAGCCCGATGCCCGCCGTCGCGCCAGTCACCAACACCCGCTTGCCCGTCATCGAACCCATGAACGCCCTCCGTGGCGCCTCATGTACGAGCGCATGTTCGTGATCGCAACGTGTCGAAGGCGTCGTTAACATCACTTCACGATGACGGGCGGAGAGCTGCACAGGCTGGTGACGACGAAGAAGGTGATCGTCGCGTGCGGCGCGGGCGGCGTCGGCAAGACGACGACCTCGGCGGCCCTGGCGCTGGCAGGTGCGCGAGCAGGCCGTCGCGTGCTGGTGCTGACCATCGACCCGGCGAAGCGGCTGGCCCAGGCGCTCGGCCTCGCGGAGCAGATGCGGCACCCCACGCCGCTCTCGAGAGAGACGCTCGAGGAAGCCGGCGTCACCACCGGCACGCTCGCCGCGTGGATGCTGAACCCCGACGTCGTCTTCGAGAGCCTCGTGCACCGCATGGCGCCGACGAAGGAGCAGGCCGAGCGCGTGCTCAAGAGCCGGCTCTTCCGCCACTTGAGCGAGCTCGTCGCGGGCATGCAGGAGTACACGGCCGCTGAGGCGCTCTACGATCTGTCCACGAGCGGCCAATACGATCTCGTCGTGCTCGACACGCCGCCAGCCCGCAACGCGCTCGACTTCCTCGAGGCGCCGGGAAAGCTCGCCCGCTTCCTCGATGAGCGCATCATCAGCATCTTCCTGCCCAACACCTCGCGCGGCTTCTTCAAGAAGGCGCAGGAGCTGATCGGCAGCGTCTTCAGCCGCATCTTCGGCGCGGAGTTCTTCGCCGAGCTGCAGGAGTTCCTGGCCGCGTTCGCCGGCATGTTCGGCCCGATGCGCGCCCACGCCGAGGGCGTTCGAGCGTTGCTCAAGTCGAACGACGCAGCGTTCCTGCTCGTCACCAGCCCCGATCAGGCAGCGCTGGAGGACGCGCGCTACTTCCGCGATCGCATCAAGGCGATGGGTCTGCCCTTCGCGGGCTTCGTGCTCAACCGCTCCTGGGTGCGCACCGACGGGCTCGTCTCACCCGAACACCTCGAGCTGACGGACCACGCGAAGGTGCCGGGCGTTCACGAGGCCGTTCGCAAGCTCGGCGCGCTCGCGGCGATCGAGCTGGCGCGGGTGCAGCGGGATCGTGAGCTGCTCGCCCAGCTGGTGGCCGAGGTGCCGTCGACGGCGTTCGCGGTGGCGACGCCCTACCTCGGCGAGGCGATCGAAGACGTGCGCGGGCTCGCGATGCTGGCCCGAGGCATCGCCGAGACGCCGGCCTGACGTTTCTCGATCTGCTTTGAGCGCGCGCGAAGGCTAGGCTCGCCGCCTCACGCAGCACCCACTGGAGAACACGGCATGTCGCTGAAGATCGAAGACCTCAAGGTCGGCACGGGCGCCGAGGCAGTCGCGGGCAAGGGCGTGACGGTGCACTACGTGGGCACCCTCACCGACGGCTCGAAGTTCGACTCCAGCCGTGATCGGGGCGAGGGCTTCACGTTCTCGCTCGGCGCCGGCATGGTGATTCAGGGCTGGGACCAGGGCGTCGCGGGCATGAAGGTCGGCGGGCTGCGAAAGCTGACCATCCCTCCCGAGCTCGGCTACGGCCCGCGCGGCTTCCCGCCCGTCATCCCTCCGAACTCGACGCTGGTGTTCGAGGTCGAGCTGCTCTCGGTCGGCTGAACAACGGTGAACGAGAACGCGCTCAACGCCAACGTCGGGCACCGGCTGCGAGCGCTGCGGCTGTCGAAGAACGTCAAGCAGTCGGACGCCGCGCGCGATCTCGGCGTCAGCCCGGCGTACTTGAACCTGATCGAGAAGGGGAAGCGGGTCACCCCGTTCCCGCTCTTGTGGAAGGCGCTGCGGCTCTTCCAGGTCGACCCTGAAGAGTTCATGGCGCAGCTGGGCGACGGGCGCGTCGATCAGGCGCTCGCGACGTTGCTCGACGAGCCGCTGCTCAAATCGCTCAACCTCGATCCCGAGTCGCTCCAGTCGCTCTCGGCCGAGCCGAAGCTGGCCGGCACCGTCGCCGCGCTGTTCAACCTCTACAAGAACACGCGCATGCAGCTCGAGAACGTGATGACGCAGCTCTCGAGTCAGGAGCGCCCACCACCCGCTGGCCCCGACGGCCGCCTCGACTACTCGCCCTTCGACGAGGTCACCGACTTCCTCGAGGCGCATCAGAACTACTTCCCCGAGCTCGAGGCCGAGGCCGAGGCGCTGCGGCACGACTTCGCGCTCGAGCGGCAGCTGGTCTCGACCCAGATGATCCGCATGATCGAGGAGCGCTTCGGCTACGCGGTCAGCTTCGAGTCGTCGCCTGGCGGCAGCTCCGTGGTGCGTCGCCTGGATCCTGAGAAGAAGCAGCTCAAGCTCTCGCCGGGCCTCACCGAGCAGACGCTGAAGTTCCAGCTCGGCGCGACGCTCGGCCTGCTCGCCCTCGACAAGACGCGGCTGATCGATCGCATCATCGGCCAGCGCACCCGCCACCTCGAGACGCCGCGCCTCATCAAGGTGAACCTCGCCAACTACTTCGCGGGCGCGCTGATGCTCCCGTACGGCGACTTCTTCAAAGAGGTGCAGCGCACGCGGTACGACATCGAGCTGCTCACCAACATCTTCAACGTCACCTACGAGACGGTCGCGCACCGCGTCTGCAACCTGAACGACGCGAAACGAAAAGGCCTGCCGTTCCACTTCCTGCGCTGCGACATCGCCGGGAACATCTCGAAGCGCTACTCGGGCACCGGGCTGAAGTTCGCCTCGATGGGCTCGTGCGCGAAGTGGGCCGTGCACCTCGCCTTCTTGAACCCGTCACAGCTCACCCGGCAGTACTCGCAGATGCCCGACGGCGCGACGTACTTCGACTTCGCCAAGGTGCAGCTGCAGCCCGTCGAAGGCAGCATCGTGCGCGGCACGGCGTACTCCATCGGGCTGGGCACCCACTCCGAGAACGCGCGGTACCTCGCGTATGGCGTGCCGATGGTCGACTTGAAGCGCGACGCGGTGCCGACGGGCATCAGCTGCCGGTTCTGCGAGCGCACCGACTGCAACCAACGCGCGGCCGCAAGCTACCGCTTCGCGTTCTCCTTCGACGAGTACACGAAGAAAGACTGCTTTTTTTCGCCGCTCGTCACCAGCGACCGCGAGCCCGCCGTTAAGAAGGAACGGTGAGCCTTCGGAGGGTCCTCCTCTTCATGGTGTCGAGCTCGTGCACCTACGGCGTGCAGGGCTCGATGTTCCGTACGAAGGAGCCCGAGACCGCGTTCGACCGCGCCGTGCAGGCCGTCGAGACCCACTGCAATGGCGTGCGCTTCACCAACCCCGAGGCGCAGATCGTCACCAGCCACTGGCGCGTCTTTCACTCACGCAACGGCGCGTTCCTCGGGCGCTGTCAGGTAGCGGTGATCAAGGACGAGAAAGCAGCCGGCGCGGACGTGCGGGTCGCCGTGACGATCAAGCAATGCCCGCTGGTCGAGCTCGACGACGTCGACGCGGTCGGCGACTCGACCACGTGCGAGGTCATCTTCTCGATGCCCGGCGAAGTGGCCAACGGCCAACAGGACGCCGTTCGCAAAGTGGAGTACGACGTGCGCCGTTGAAGGGCCGGTGGAGTCAAAGGGCACATGATGCGAACGCTTTCTCTGGTCGCCGCGCTGGTCCTCGTTGCGTGTGGCCCGCAGGGGCCGTTCCCGCTGGAGCCAGTGCCGAACGCCGTGGTCCCGCCTCCGACCGTGAAGGTCGAGCCTCCGCCCGGCCCGTTCAACGGCAGCGTGACGATCACCGTCACCGCTGATCAAGCCTCCACCATCTTCTGGACGACGACCGCCGACGATCCGCGCACCACCTCGCGCGGCCGCCAGGAGATGGCGTCGCCGGCGACGATCACCGTCGACAAGACGACCTCGCTGAAGCTCTTCGCCAGCAACGAGGGCAAAGACAGCGAGCTCTTCGAAGGCACGTGGATTCGTGCAGGCGGGCCGGTCGGCACCATCACCGGCACGGTCGTCTTCGGAGCGTTCTGCGCCGACAAGGAGATCGGCATCGGCCGCAACGGCACCATCAAGAAGCTCGGCAAGGCGCCGATGATGGCCGGCACCCTGCCCTTCTCGTACACCGGCCTGATGAGCGGCACGCAGCGGCTCACCGCGTACTGCGATCGCAACGGCGACGGCAACCTGACGCCCTTCATCGACTTCGGCGGCGACACCGTGAACGTCACGCTCGACCTGATGGATCCGTTCAAGGCCAGCGCAGAAGGCGTGAAGGTCTTCGTCGGCGCGTCGGGCACCGGCCTCGGCACCCTGCGTGGCACCATCATTCTTCCCCGCCCGCCGCCGCTGCAAAACCTCTCGATGTCGGTGCTCCCGGCCGATGCGCTCTCGGGTGGCCTCGACCCACAGGTGCTCCTGCAACAATTGCAGAACGGCTACCGCATCTTCACGACGCCGATGCAGACCGACTACCCGTACGTGGTGACCGATCTGCAGCCCGGCCGCGTGTTGCCGGTGCCGTCGCTCATCGGCTTCGGCGGCGGTGGCATCGCCATCAACCTGCTCGCCAACCCGCTGCGCCCCGTGCTGATCGAGGCCGACAAAGAGACAGTGCAGGACTTCGCGTTCGGCCCCGTGACGCTGAGCGGAGACATCACGATCCGCTCCGCCAACGCCCCCACGGGCTTCGGTTTTGGCATCGTCGCGGCGCGCATCACCTCCCTGCAGGACGGCATTCAGGCGGTGCTGATGCCGGTGCTGTTCACCCGCGACGCGATGACGATGGACGCGCGCGCCTCGTATTCCGGTACCTCCTTCAAGGCGAACCAGACCGTCACCATCCGCGTCTTCTCGAACGCGAACGGCGCCAACCCGATTACCGACGCACTCACCTGGGTGATCAACCCGTTCTCGTCGACGCCTGGCCACGGCACGATCGCCGTCGGCACCACCGACGCCACCCGCGACATCGTCGTGCCCTGAGCCTCGCCGTGCCATGGTCGCGTTCGTGAAGAACGCACTCCTTGGAATCCTCGTCGCGTCGTCGTGTGGAATGAACCCCGCCGGGTCTGATGGCGGTGCGTCTGGGGGCACCGCGTCGACGGGCGGTGGAGCCAGCACAGCGGGAGGCAACGCAGCAGGCGGCAACGCAGCAGGCGGCAACGCAGCAGGCGGCAACGCAGCAGGCGGCAACGCGGCGGGCGGCAACGCAGCAGGCGGCACCGCGGCGGGCG
>JALHMW010000036.1 GCA_022843845.1 Archangium sp. | reverse complement strand
CTCGGCAGCGGGCGGCTCGGCGGCGGGCGGCTCGGCGGCGGGCGGCTCGGCGGCGGGCGGTTCAGCAGGAGGCTCCACAGCAGGAGGCTCCACAGCAGGAGGCTCAGCAGCAGGAGGCTCAGCAGCAGGAGGCTCCACAGCAGGAGGCTCAGCAGCAGGAGGCTCAGCAGCAGGAGGCTCAGCAGCAGGAGGCTCCGCAGCAGGAGGTTCCGCAGCGGGCGGCTCACCGACGGCAGCCTCGTGGACGTATCACCCCGTCACCGGCACTCAGTGCGCCACGGGTGCCTCGGCGGGCATCGGCTACAGCACTGGCGCCAGCAACGAACTCCTGATCTTCGTGCAGGGCGGCGGTGCGTGCTGGAACAACGGCATGTGCCGGCCCTCGGTCTATCGCTGGGGCCCGGTCTGCAACTACGGCGTGGACTCGTTCTGTCTCGCCGACATTCCCGGAGGCACCCAGCCCACGGCCGTCTACGTGACCCACCCTGATCCGTTCCCTGCCGACGGTGGTGGCGCGTTCCCCGCCGAGGTCGGCCAGATTCGCTCCTCGGTCCTCTTCGCTCGACGTGCCGAGAACCCGATGGCGGCAGCGAGCTTCGCGTTCATTCCGTACTGCACCGGCGATCTCCACGCGGGGAACACGACGCGCACCTACTTCACCAAGGGCGGGCTGTTCGATCCGCCGGTCGCGCGCACCCACCACTTCGCGGGCGCCACCAACATGGACGCGTACCTCGCGTGGCTGCGGGCCCGGCACCCGATGGTGAACGTGGTGTGGCTCACCGGCGTGAGCGGAGGCGGCTACGGCGCGCAGCTCAACCTGCATCGCGTGAAGGCCGCCTTCCCCGAGGCGCAGGTGCATCTGCTCGCCGATTCTGCACCGATGGTGAGCTCCCCGTACTTCGACACCTTCCGGCGAGAGTGGAACCTGCAGGTGCCTGCCGCGTGCACGACGTGCGACGCCGGCTTTCCGCAGATCCTCGCGAACCAGATCGACTCGGCGCCGACCTCGCGCGTGGGCCTGCTCTCCTGGTCGGAGGATCAGGTGATCACCCGGTTCTTCTTCGCACCTGGCACGACCGCTGGTTGGGCCACGCCGCCGACGTCGGCGTACGTCGCGGGCCTCAACGCCCTGGAGCCGATCTACGAGGCGCGCTCCAACTCGAAGTTCTTCCGCCGCGCGGGTCCGGAGCACGTGATGCTCCAGCTGGCAGGGCTCGTCCTCTCCGACGGTGGGGTGACGGCCTCGGTGTCGAGCGCTGATGGAGGCACGACGCTCAAGGCGTGGGTCGATGCGTGGGCGACCGGCATGGGTCCGTGGGAGAGCACCCGCTGACGCGCGCCCGAGGCCTTCGGGAGCGACGTGCTGCCCTTGAAGACCTGCCCCGCTCGCCCAAGCGACTGGTGCGCCCCGACGGCCACTGACGAAGGGGCGTTTCCAGGACGACATCGGCGCCGTAGTGGGCGTCCGAGCCGGGCTTCGCATCCCAGCGTTCCGCGTCGCCCTTCCTCGTCACAGCTCCGCGCTCCGGCGAGCCTCGCCGATGCTCTCCTCGATGACCTCGGCGTCGATCTCGAACCGCGCGAGCGCAGCGCGGCCGAGTTCGAGCGCGAGCTCGAGTTCTCCGACGACTGCCTCCTGCGCCCCTTTGTCCCGCAGGAACCGGCGATCGTCGGCGCTGTGGGTGCGCGCGAGGACCACCACGGTCTGGTTGACCTCTTTCGCGTGCTCCAGCGCGCGGCGGGTCGCCATGCGTTCCGGCATGCACAGGACGAGGAGGCTCGCCGAGCGCAGGTGCGCGCTCTCGAGCACTGCCGGAATGCCCGCGTCTCCGAACAGGGCGGTGATGCCACGCGCTCGCAGCGTCTCGACGAGCTTCAGATCCTCCTCGATCACCACGAAGGGCCGCTGATGTCGCTCGAGGAGCGCGCAGACGATGCTGCCCACGCGGCCATAGCCGCACACGATCGCGTGCTTCTCGAGGTGCGCTCCGGCTGCGGCTTCGGCGAGCTCCAGGCGCCCTCCCATGATGCGGCGCAACAGCACAGGCGCCGCGGCGTTCACCAGCGGCGACAACAGAATGGTGACGACGGTCGCGCTCAGCAGCAGGTTGAAGATGGGCGTCGTCAAGGCGCCTTCCTCGAGGCCGATGCGCGCCAGCAGGAACGAGAACTCAGCCGACTGCGCCAGCCCCGCGCCAATGAGCACCGCCAGGCGCGTCGAGCAGCCGAGCAGGCGCGCGAGCACGGTGGTCACCGCCCCCTTCACCAGCACGATCATCGAGACCGTGAGGAGCACCAGCGCCCACGAGTCGACCAGGAAGCGGGGGTCCAGCAGCATGCCGATCGAGACGAAGAAGACGCCTGAGAAGACGTCTCGAATCGGCGTGGCGTCACCGAGGACACGGTGGGCGAGGTCCGACTCGCCGATGACGACTCCGGTGAGAAACGCCCCGAGCGCGAGCGACACTCCCAGGAGAGATGCCCCGCCCGCCATCGTGAGGGCGAGGGTGATGACCGCGAGGGCGAAGAACTCGCGGCTGCGAAAGGCAGACGCACGGCGGAGCACCCAGGGCAGCACCCAGAACGCGAGCGGCATGATGACGAAGAAGAACAGGGCCGCCTTCCCGAGCAGGGGCCCCATCGCTCGAGCGTTGGGCGACGCGAACGCCAGAATCGCGACGATCACCACGCTCGAGATGTCCTGCACCGATGACCACGCCAACCCCAGTCGCGCGTGGCGACTGTCGAGCTCTCCGCGGTCCGAGAGGAGCTTCCCGAGCACCGTGCTCGAGGAGTTCGAGATGACCGCGCCGAAGGCATAGGCCTGCAGGTCGCTCCAGCCGAGGGCGCGCCCGACGACGTAGCCCAGGCCGATCATCACCAGCACCTGCGCGAGGCCGCCGACGACGGCGATCTTGCTGGCTCGCAAGAGCTCGCGCAGCGACAGCTGCACCCCGATGACGAACATCAGGAAGACGATGCCAACCTCTGCGAGCTCGGCGATCGCCTCGGTCTTGCCGATGATGCCAGGCGTGAAGGGCCCGATCGCGACGCCCGCGAGAATGTAGCCGACGATCAAGGGCTGCCGCAGCCGCAGCGCGACCGCCGCGCCGACGAGGGCCGCGAGGAGCGCCGTGACGAGATGAACGATCAGCCCGCCGTCCTCCATCACGCCGACCCGTCGCGCGGCGGCACGACCAGCACGTCACAGCCGACCGCGCGAAGCAGATCGCCGGCCACCGAGCCCAGGAACGCCTGCGCGAGCCCCGAGGCGCCCTGGGTGCCCAACGCCAGCAGATCGACGTTCCCCTGCTTGACGGCCTTCGGCACCGCCGTGCGCGCAGAGCCCTGGCGAACACGAACCTTCCACGACACTTCACTCGCAGACAGCTGCGCTTGCGCGAGCGCCGCCGTCAGCCGTCGTTCGAGCGTGCGCGAGGCCTCCTGCCGCAGCTCGGCGCGACGGTCGTCGGCCTCGTCCGACGGCACGCTCGGGTACACCAGGTGCTCGAACGCAGACTCGAAGGCGTGAATGACCTCGACCTGTGGGCGAGGCGAGGCCAGCACCCGCACGAGCCACGGAAGGACACGCGCCACCGAGTCGTCCAGATCGATGGCCATCGCAGGGCGGCGATAGGCGGCGTGCGGCGAGAGCCGGACTGCGAGCACTGGCAGCTTCGACGAGCGCATCACCCGCTCCGCCGTCGAGCCGAGGAACGCGTCCTTGAGCACTCGCCCGCCCCCGCGCCCAAGCACGATCAGGTCGACCGCATTCGCGCGCGAAAGCTCGGCGATCACCCGTGCAGCGCTGCCGACCTTGACGACCGACCGAATGCGAAGGGAGACCGAGACCGAGGCCGCGAGGTGTCGCGCCTCGTCCTCGAGGAGCTGCCGCGCGTCATGCTCGGCGCTGCGCTGCTCGCGAGTCGCGAGGTTTGAAGGCACCACGTGCACCAGCGTCACGAGCGCGCGCTCGGCCAGCGGAAGCCGTGCGACCCGCCCGAGGACGCGGTCGGACGCCGGTGTGAGATCGACCGGCACGAGCAGCGAATGCAGGCCGGCCCTGTCGAACCCGGTCATGAACGACCTCTCGTTTCCTGAGTGCGTGACGTCGAGCTCATGCCGCCGTGACCGGCACGAGGAGCACCGGCACCCGGGCTCGTTCACTGATGGCTTGCGCCACCGAGCCGAGGAGCGCTCGGGTCACCGCCGAGTGGCTGCGCGCGCCGAGCACGATGAGGTCGGCGCCGGTTCGGTCTGCCAACGCGAGCAGCTGGTCGGCTGGCGCCCCCTCGAGCACGTGCCGCTCCAGGCGCCCCGAACGGTTGACGTCTTCGGTGGTCGAGAGGCGTGAGAGCGCGTCCCACGCCGCTTCACGGTTCTGCCGGGCCTGGGCTTCGCTCGACGCCGCGAGCATGACGTGCGCCAGGTGCACGGTACCTTGCGCAGCGACGACGCCGAGCGCCTGAGCGACGGCGCGCGCTCCGACCTCGGTGAAGTCCGTCGCCACGAGGACGGTGCGCGGCTCGCGGAAGAGCGGGCGGGCGGACGAGGGCCCTGGTGGAATGCACGCGACGCTCACTGGCGCCGACCGGAGGACGCCGCGCGCGACGGAGCCGTACCAGAGCTGCTCGAGCAGCGAGTTTCGGCGCTGCCCCACCACGACGAGATCGAAGTCGCCCTGGTCGGCGAGGCTGGCGAGGTGCGCGTCCGCGCTCCCCCGCGCCGCGACCACACGATGCCGGACGGCGGTCTCATTCGCGGCGCCCGAGCGCTGAAGGTCGCGCAGGAGCGCCGCCTCGGCCTCGGTCGACAGGTGCTGATCACTGGTCGGCGCAGGCAGGCCGAGCCGCTGGTGCGCCTCGAGCGGCGACGCGACGAAGACCACCTCGACGTCGACGGGCCCGACGGCGCCGAGGCCGCAGGCAAAGGCCCTCGCCGCCGCGGACGCGCGCCCCAGATCTGCGCCGACGAGCACGCGGAGCGGTCGAGCGCCCTGCAGCCACGACCGCAGGCGGGCGGGCGCCCGGAGCGTCAGCGCTGGCACCGGGCTCTGCCGCGCGACGCGCTCGGCCGTGGTGCCGAGAAACGCGTTCGCCGTCTCGCTGCCCCCGACGACGAGCATCGACGCCAACTCGAAGCGCGCGACCGAGACGAGGGCATCGACCACCGTCCCGCCGGCGAGGTGAACGTGCACCTCGGCGCCGGTCGTCGCGCGAAGCCGCTCGGCTTCACGTCCGAGGTCTGTGCGAACGGTGCCGAGAAGGTGCTCCTCGTCGGTCCCGAGCACGATGGGGGCCCGCGGGTCTTCGCAGACATGCACGAGGCGCAGGGGCGCGCTCAGTCGCTTTGCGAGCCTCGCGGCCACCTCAGCCAACGGCTGGCATTCAGGCTCGAGCGTGGTACCGAAGACAATGGATGAAGCCATGGGTTCCTCCCGAACGGCGCTCAGCTCGCCCGGCTGCTTCGAGGACCCCGAAAAGCAGCGGACACCGCGTGAGGCAACGACGGTCAACGAGGTCGACTCGAATCACTGGAGCCGACTGTAGGTCAAGAAGCGCATCGCCTCGTCGCAGAAACGCCGAGGTCGCGACACCTCCAGAAAGTGGCGCAATCGATGAGGTTTCCCCAGGGGCGGAACCCAAACGCCAGGCCGCTGTCGAGGGAGCATGACCGCAACGACGACGCAGGCGCTCCGCATCGCCCTCATTCACGGTGGCCGCATCATCGAAGACCGCACGCTCGACGCGGGGAAGAAGTCGGCCGTCTCGATCGGCGCCGATCCGAAGAGCACGTTCTGTGTGCCGATGGGCGAGCTGCCCCGCACGGTGACGCTCTTCCGCGTGACGAAAGAGGGCGCCGTGCTCGTGAAGGAGAACGTCGCCGACGGTCGGGTGGCCGTCTCTGGCGCCGACGTTGCCCTCGCGCAGCTGCCGGCAGGAGACGTGACGCTCGGCAGGGGCTCGAAGGGCCGGGTGACGGTCGGCGACGTGACGGTGCTGTTCCAGATGGTGACGCCTGCAGTGGCGGCTCCGGTGCCCGAGCTGCCGCGTGGGTCGCGCGGCGTCGTCGCGCAGCTCGATCGCGCGTTCGTGGTGACGATGGCGCTGTCGTTCGCCGCGCATCTGCTCGGCGCTGGCTACGTGATGGCGCAGCCGACGCCGTCGGAGCCCGAGCTGAGCCTCGCCGATCTCCAGAAGGATCGCTTCGCGGCGGTGTTGCTGCCGATTCCGAAGCAGCCGCTGCCGACGATGCCCGACACCAAACCCGCCGCTGCAGTCGAGGCGCCGAAGAAGACTCCGACGAAAGACGTGGTCGCCGATGCCGCCCCGGTGAAGCCTCGCGCGCCTGCGTCGCCCGACGAGATGAAGGCGAAGCTCGCGCGCATGGGCATGCTGCGCGTGATCGGCGCGGTGGGTGGGCCTGACGGCATCGTCGGAGATCTGCTGAAGGACGCCAACGGCGTCGGCAACGTCAGCGACGCGATGAAGAACGCCTCGGACGTGCGGGTCGCCAACGCGGCCGATGCGCTGCGGGCCGAGCGCAAGGGCTCCGACTCGGGCAACACGGTGTCGGTCAACGCGATGGGCACCGACGGCGTGAAGAACGTGGTGCTCGAGGATCGCCAGGCCGTCGCGGTCGTCGGCCGGGTGCGTGAAGAGGCCGTCTCGGTCGACGCGCCCGACATCTCGTCCGAGGCGCTCGGCACGTGGATGCGGGGCCGTCGTGGCGCGATTCAGTCCTGCTACGAGCGGGAGCTCAAGCGCAACCACTCGCTCTCGGGCCGCCTGGTGCTCAAGTTCACCATCAGCGCGCGCGGCCGCGTGACGGCGCTCGATCTCTCCGAAGGCTCGCTGCAGAACGCTGGCGTCTCTGACTGCATCACCTCGCTGGCGAAGAGCTGGGTGCTCCCGTTCACGCCGGAAGATGAGGTGCCGGTGGCCTTCCCGTTCGTCTTCAGCCCCGTGAATTGAGCAGGCTCAGGCCCTCCAGAGGCGCTTTCGGGAACACCTCGACACACTTCGTGTTGACGTAGCCCGACCGGCAAGCCTAGGAGGGCCGCGCCGCCTCGCGATGACCGCGAGGTCTCCCAACAAAACGTGGGGTTTGACGGCCAGAGGCGACTCTGATCGTTCCGCTCACCGTCGACGAAGAGAAGGAGCCACCCCGTGGCCAAGCGAGTTCCGACGTACCAGCCCTCGAAGGTGAAGCGAAACCGCGCGCATGGTTTCCGCAAACGCAACGCGACGAAGGGCGGCCAGGCCGTGCTGAAGCGCCGTCGTGCGAAGGGGCGCAAGCGCCTCGTGGTGCGCGCGTACACGAAGTAATTTCGTGGCGACCAGACGCCCCAACGCGTTCCCCAAGTCACTGCGCCTGCGCTCGCGGCGCGAATTCCTGATCGTGCAGGACACCGGAGCCAAGGTGACTGCCGATTGTGTGCTCGCGTTGTTCAAGCCCAACGGCCGGCCTGACTGCGAGACGCGCGTGGGGTTGACGGTCTCGAGCAAGGTGGGGAACGCGGTGGTTCGAAACCGTGTTCGTCGCAAGCTGCGCGAGCTCTTCCGAACCCGCCGCAGCGAGCTGCCGAGGGGTCTCGACATGGTGCTCATCGCCAGAAACAGCGCAGCGACGGCCGAGTGGCCTGTCTTCGTGCGCGCGTTCGAGCGCGTGGTGGCCGAGCTGAAGCGGAGATTTCCCTCGTGAGTGAGGCCCTCGCTCCGCGACGGCCTGTCGGCTTCCTGGCGCGCCTGCTGCTGGCGCCGATTCGTCTCTACAAGCTGGTGCTGTCTCCGTTGTTGCCGCCGATGTGCCGGTTTCACCCGTCGTGCAGCGTCTACGCGATGGGCGCGATCACGGTGCACGGGCCGCTGAAGGGCCTGTGGTTGGCAGTTCGCCGCATCGGGCGCTGCCACCCGTTCAACCCGGGCGGGCTCGACCCCGTGCCGCCACGCGACGGTGTCACCGCCGCCGCCATCGTCTCCCGTTTCGATCCACAGCTCGGCCGGCGCCTCGCCACCGAGTTGCCCGACGCGCCGCACCCCCGCGAAAGCTGAGTCATGGACACGCAGAAACGCCTCTACCTCGCCGTCGGCTTGATGCTCGGCCTCACCATGGTGTTCCAGGTCTTCATCTGGGGCCCCGAGGCGGAGCGTGAGCGCGCACGGCTGGCCTCGCTCGACGGCGGCATCGCGCTCGTGAACGACGGCGGTGTGCCTGACGCCTCGGTCGCCGTGGCGATCGCCCCCACCCTCGCGCCGGTCGCGCTCGACGACGGCGGCATGCCGTCGATGGTGGCCGTGCCCGCGCCCGTCGAGGTTCCGCTGCGAACCTTCGAGGCCATGCGGCCCTCGATGAAGATGGTCTTCACCTCACAGGGCGCAGGCTTGACCGACGCGGTGCTGCTGGGTTCGCGCGAGCGCGAGACGCAGCGCCTCACCATCGCGGAGGGCTACCAGCGCCTCATCGGCAAGAAGTTCCCGCCCGGCACCCAGATGGACCTCGCGGACCCCGTGCCCGGTCAGGCGCCTCAGCTCGGCGTCGCGGTGTTGGGCGCGACGCCGCTGTCGCCGACGCTCCGCTACTCGGTGACCGAAGAGAGCCCGGGCAAGGTCGTCTTCACTGGCACCGAGGGGCCGTGGCAGATCACCAAGACGCTCACGTGGGAGCCGAACGCGCAGGGCCTCTCGCCCGACATGAAGCGCACCGAGCGCGACCCGCGCGGCTACGAGGTCGACGTCGCCATCACGTTGACCAACACCAGCGCCGTCCCCATCACCGGAGAGCTCTCCATTCAGGCCGCGCGCGCCGTCGACCCGGCCATCGAAGAAGCGCCGAGCCTCTTCGGGAGCATCGGCAATCAGGCGGCAGTGCTCTGCAAGACCGGCGACACCGTGCACCGGTTCATGCCCGGCCAGAAGGAAGGCACCGTGCTGGGCTGCGGCGGCACCGAGAAGGCCGACTTCGAAGAGAAGGGCCAGGTCGCGTACGTCGGCATCGATCAGCAGTACTTCCTCACCGCGCTGTGGCCGACGGGTGGCTCGACCGAGGGCCGCTGCCTGCTCCACACCACGACCACCGAGCGCCGCGTGCAGCTCGTGGTGCCGATCACCGTTCCTCCGAACGCCTCGGTGTCGAAGAGCTTCGGCTCGTACCTGGGCCCGAAGGATCTCGAGATGCTCCAGATGGTGGGCGCGCCCGCGGGCGTCGCGCCGTCGAACGGCACGGTGGAGTCTGCGGTCGGGCTCGATGGCACCGTCGACTTCGGCATGTGGGCCGTCATCTGCAAGGGCCTCTTGTTCTTCCTGCGCTTCTTCCACGGCGTGTTCGGCAACTGGGGCATCGCCATCATCCTTCTGACGGTGATGGTGAAGGTCGCGCTGCTGCCGCTCACCCACCGCGCGATGGTCTCGGCCGAGGCGATGAAGAAGCTCCAGCCCGAGATGGAGAAGATCAAGGCGAAGTTCCCTGACGACCGCGAGAAGCAGCAGGTCGAGCAGATGCGCCTGTACCAGGAGGCCAAGGTGAACCCGCTCGGTGGCTGTCTGCCGCTGCTCGTTCAGCTGCCGATCTGGGCCGCGCTCTTCACCACGCTGCGCACCAGCTACGAGCTCTACGGAGAGCCGTTCTTCGGCGTCTGGGGCGATCTCACCTACAAGGATCCGACGTACCTGCTGCCCCTCGCGCTCGGCGTCACGATGATCGTCACGCAGCGCCTGCAGCCGCAGATGATGACCGACCCGAGCCAGGCGTTCCTGATCACCTGGGTGATGCCGATCTTCTTCACGGCGATCATGCTCAGCTATCCGGCCGGTCTCGCCCTCTACATCTTCACCAACAACCTGCTGTCGATCGCGCAGCAGTTCGCGCTGAGGAAGTACCTCGAGAAGACAGGGCAGGCGGCGCCGCCCAAGAAGCCGGGGCCGCCGGCGACCGCGGGGGCGAAATGAGCGAGCCCGCGGTGATCGCTCCAGCGCCTGCGGCTCCAGTCGCCGTCACGCCTGCACCGCCCGAGCGCAAGGCCCAGGCCGAGACGCTCGTGAAGGGCATCTTCGAGCGCATGGACTACCCGGCGCGCCTCGAGCTCAAGGACATGCCCGACGGTGGCATCGGCATCGCGTGCCACTTCGACGGCGAGCTGCCCGGCATCACCGCAGGCAAGCAGCGCTCGTGGTTGGTCGACTGCGTTCAGTTCCTGGTGAACAAGTCGGTGAACCGACCCACGGTCGAGAAGCGCTGGGTGACCCTCGGCGTCAACGCGTTCCCCGAGCTGCGCTCCGAGCGCCCCGAGAAGAAGGAAGCGGCTCCGGTCGCCGCGGCTCCGGCGCCCAACGGTGCGAAGAAGCCGCCGCAGCAGCCAGCGAAGGCAGAGCCGCACAAGGTCGCGAAGCCTGTCACCGAGAAGCCCGCACGACCGCCGCGTCACCATGAGCCTGATGAACGCGCGCTCGAGGTGAAGGACGACCCGGCCGCGACGAAGCTCTTCACCATGCTCGCCGAGAAGGCCGTGAAGTCGGGCCGCATCTACGCGGTGATGTCGTTGTCGGCCGATGATCGCGCGCGGGCCCTCAAGGTCGCGGCGGCGGTGAAGGGCGTCTCGGCGAAGACCGAGGGCGAAGGCCACTGGCGCCGCGTGACGTTCACGCCCGAGAAGCTGACCGCCATGCCGTCGAAGCGGCAGGTGATGCCGGACTACGACGACGAAGAAGAGTGACTTCGGGTCGCCCGCACGGCGCGGTGCCGGTGCCGACGCGCGACTCGACTGACCAGCGGGGCCGATGGCGCACGTGAGCGAGCCGAGCGCAGGTCGAGGGCTGTGACGCTGGCTGAGTTCATCGCGAAGCATCGCTTCACGGTGTCAGAGGCGGTCACCGTTGGGCTGGTCCTCTCGCGACAACTTGCCGCCAGCGATCGTCGCCTCGGCCACGCCGACCCCGAGCTCTTCGTCCTCGGCGCCGATGGGTTCCGGGTGATCGATCGCGAGCAACGACAGCTCGCGCGGCGGGGCCTTCCGTCGAACCGCGCGGCCGCGTGGTTCACTCCGGAGTTGATTCGCGGCACCACGCTCGCCGAACAGGCCGACGTCTTCTGTGTCGCGCTCACCGTCATCGGCTTGTTGTGCGGGCGGTCTCCCTTCCTCCGCGACGACCTGTTGAAGACCCTGACGGCGGCGATGCGCGGCGAATGGAGCAGGCCGTTGACGACCCTGCGGAGCGGACTGCCGACCGAGCTCGTCGAGGTGCTGAGGCGCGCGGCAGACCCTGACCCTCTCGCGCGGCCCGTGCCCCTCGAACTCGAACGTGGGCTCGCCGCCTTCATGCGCTCGGAGCCCGCGGAGGCGTGGTCGGCGCTGGTGAAGCTCGCCGGGGTCGAACTCGACGCGAGGCCGGTGCCCGACACCGAGGAGGCGCGCCTGGTCCACGCCGACGCGCTCGAGGAGCAGGGGCTTCACGACGAGGCGCGATGGGTTCGGCTCGAGTGCCACCTCATGCGCGCGTCGGGCGAGGAGCGCGCTGCGCTGCAGTCGACGCTCCAGGGGCTTGGGGCCGCGCTCGGGCCAGACCGCCTCGCGTCGTTGTCTCGGGCCCTCATCGAGCGCTGCCCGCTCGTGTTGGGCGCCTCGTGCCCGGGCTCATGGGAACGACTGGAGCCGGCCGGCACGCGGCGCAGGTGCCACGAGTGTGGCTGCACGGTGGAGCACGTGACTGAGGTCGGGCGTGCTCAGCCGATCGTCTACGACGGCGGAACGGTGGCCATCGACGTGGCGGCCGCGCGAACGCCCGGCGATCTCGCCATTCCCGACCACGTGATGGAGCGGACCTGATCGTCCGCGCTCGCGACGGCCGCATCCTCCCGATGACCGACCTCCCGATGACCGACGGAGGTTCGGCCGATGTTCGGCGGCGCGGGTGCTGGCGATAACTCCTCACGTCAGCCGCACACCGCGGCCGCGAATTCGAGGAGCCCGCCATGAAGCCCACCACCCCGAAGCGTCACCTCTCGAAGCGCCGCGGTCAGGGAATGACGGAGTACATCATCATCGTCGCGCTCATCGCGATCGCCGCGATCGGCGTCATCACGTTGTTCGGTGACAACATTCGCAAGCTGTTCGGAGCCGCTGCCGAGGGACTCGCTGGCGAGGAGTCGGTGACTCCAGCGACCAACACGTTCAAGGCCGCGGGCGTCGACACCAAGAAGACGCTCTCGACGTTCGGCGAGAAGAACAACGCGAACTACTGACGGTGGCCACCAGTCAAGGCAGCCGCGACTCGTGGGTCGACCCAGCGAGACGACCTCGGCTATTCCCACGCCCATGCGTGTCCTGCTCCTGCTCGCCCTCTCGCTCCTCGCCTGCCCGAAGCCGATGGGGAAGGGGACGCCGCCCGAGAAGTTCTGCCCGTACGGTCCCGGCTGCGAGAAGGGCAACGACGGCGCGTTCAAGGCCGGCATCGCCGCGGTGAAGGTGACGCCTCGCTTCGAGCGGCCGCGGCCCGACTTCCTCAGCCGAAGTGGCTCGGCGTGCAACGAGGCCGCTCCGCTCGGCAGCGACGGCATGAAGCGCTGCGGAAAGCTCACCGACTTCACCGAAGACTGCGGGGCCGATCGCCGGTGCCCGGGCTCGACCGGGTACGTCGCGCCAGACGCCGACGGCTCGGAGCGTGATGGAAAGCCCGACTACTTCTTCGACTGCGGGCGCGATCAGCGATGCCCTGGCGACCCCGGCTACACGGCTCCCGACGCGGACGGCACCGAGAACGATGGCAAGTACCAGGGCATGTGGATGGCCGGCTTCGGCAACACGACGCCCGCCTTCGACGTGCACGATGACGTCTGGGCCCGCGCGGTCGTGATGCAGAACGGAGACGTCTCGATCGCGCTGGTGTCAGTCGATGCGGTGGGGTTGTTCCACGACGACGTCGAGCGCATCCGTGCTCGCATCGCGAAGCGGAACCAGGGCGTGCCCGATTACGTGCTCGTGTCCTCGACGCACACCCACGAGAGCGTCGACACCATGGGCCAGTGGGGGCCAATCAAGGTGCTCATCCCCGAGCGTGGCGTCGATGACGCGTGGCTGCGCGACGTGCTCATCGAAGGCGTCGCGCAGGCCGTCAGCGACGCGATGCTGTCGTCGAAGCCCGCGAAGGTGTTCTCGGCACAGCCACGGCTGGGCGACAAGACGCGTCAGGTGCTGAGGGACAGCAGAGACCCTGTCATCTCGGACGACACCGTCACGGTGCTCAAGTTCACCGAGGCTCGAGGCGGCGCCGTCATCGGCACGCTCGTCTCGTGGGCGAATCACCCAGAGACGTTGGCCGAGAGCAACAACTCGATCAGCTCCGACTTCGTGTGGTCGTTGCGGGAAGGGGTCGAGAAGGGCGTCTTCAAGCGAGACGGCTCCCTCGTCGCTGCGGGCGCGGGCGGCACCTGCGTCTATTTCAACGGCACGGTCGGAGGGCTCATGACGCCCCTCGGCATCATGCCCACGAGCGTCGACGGCGACGTGCCGGCCGCGCGCTCCTTCGCGCAGACGAAGACCGTGGGTGACATCGTCGCGATCACCGCGCTCGAGGGGCTCGCGACCGCCACCGAAGAGACGGCGCCCAACCTCGCGTTCGGGGCCCAGACGCTCAAGCTGCCAATCGACAACGAGACGTTCCGGCTGCTCACGCTGCCTGGCGTCGACATTCTTCGCCGCCCGCTGCTCGACTTCGATCGGAACAAGGGCGTCACCCCAGACAACATTCCGTTCGTGCTGAGCGAGGTGAGCAAGGTGCAGCTCGGCGGCGTGCGCTTCGTCGGTGTTCCCGGTGAGCTGTTCCCCGAGCTCGCCGTGGGCTTCGACGCGCAGTACGCCTTTGGAGAGCCGCTCATCGGCCCCACGAACCCCGCTCCGCCTGACCTGTCGAAGGCGCCGACCGGCCCCACGCTGAAGGCGCAGCTGGGTGGAGAGAAGCCCGTCGTCCTCGGGATGGCCAACGACATGAACGGCTACCTGATCCCCGAGTACGACTACGTGCTGCACCCGACGCGGCCGTATTCGGAGCAGGCGCTGGGCGATCACTACGAAGAGACGAACTCGCTCGGCCCGAGGACGACGCCGCTTCTCATGCGGGCGCTCGAGGGCTTGCTGCAGTGGGAGCCGGCGCCCTGACGACACTTCAGTTGGCGCCGCGCATGCCGCAGCGCTCGACCCAGTCCCGGGCTTTCGCGCCGAACGGCCCAGAGAGCGCCTTCGCGTCGTCAGCGAGCTGCGTCACCCGCGCGCAGTCGCCGGATCCGTACGCGGCCTCGATCATCAGCCGAATCGTCTCGCGGCGAATCGACGCAGGCACGCCCGGGTCCGCCCGCGTCACCTCGAGGACCTCGAGCGCCGGCGCGAAGGCCTCCTTCTGGTGCAGCTTGCGGCCCAGCAGGTACGCGACGAACGGCTCCGATGGCTGCGCGGCGCGGGCCACCTCGAGGAAGTGCACCTGCGCGACGTCAGCGTCGGTCGAGAAGTAGCGGGTCAACGCGACGCGCACCGGCCCTTCGCTGTCGAGTGAGCGCAAGCGGACCCGCGCCGTTCGATCTATCGACGGCGAGATGCGCTTCTCGATGAGCTGGGTGAGGAGTGCGCGCGCGGCGTCGTCGTCGCCTCGAACGATGGCGAGATCGACCAGCGCCAGGGCGGCATCGGCCCACGACGATGGCGCTTCTTTCACCCGCTCGGCGAGCTTCTCGAGGAGCCTTCGCGCCTCGTCATCGTTCCCCAGGCGCCTCAGCATCGACGCGCGCGACAGCACGTGCGCGGGCTCTTCGGGCTGGAGCACCTCACACCGCGACAGCACCACGAGCGCCGCCGGCCCATCCTCCGCTGACAGCTGCGCGACCTCGGACGACAGCCTTGCGACCTCACGCGCACACGGCCGATCGAAGAGGCTGCCCCGCCGAAACCGCGCGAACGCCTGATTCACGGCTTCGGGTTCGAGCGGCACGGCGTCGAGGAACTGCTCCCACTCGGTCGCCAGCACGCCCAGCTCGACGCCGTAGACGCGCGCGAAATCGCCATCGCGGTAGAGGTCTCTCAACTTCGCCGAGCCGCGCGCCTCGCCCAGCCATCGCAGGAACGAGCCGGCCGTGGTGTACGCCCGTGACGCAGGAGCCGAGTAGAAGCCCTGCGGTTCGAGCAGCGTACGCACGTCGGGCAACATCGACTGCTTCTTCATCGCCGCGGTCCACTCGTGCAGCGAGAGCTCGTCGACCGGGTTGTCTGCCGCGACGGCCATGCCCTCGATGACGCCGACGTGCGGGCTGAGTCCGAACAGTCGGGCGGTGACCCCGAACGGACGCGCACCGAGCGGCGCCAGGAGGGCATGGGCGAGCTCGTGTTTCGCGACGGGGTGGGGGAAGCCGAGCTCGTTGATGTGAATCTCGCGCCGCCACGGCTTGGCGAACTGCGTCTGCGCGGCGCCCACCAGTCGCTGCTTCTGCTCGGCCGACCGGTACCACCACACCGTCACCTTGCCTTCGGGAGCGCCGCCCACGAAGTCGGCGATCTGCCCGAACCGGAACTCGAGATCGCCGAGCGCGCGACCGACCTCCACGGGCGTCATCCCTCGCGGGTGCATGAGGATGATGTTCTTCCCTTCGGTTCGCCCACCGAGTCTGGCGGCGAGGGCGTCGTCACTCATGCGGAAGCCAAGCGTCGGGCCGGCGAGCTCGAGGCCGAACAGCACCAGCGCGGCCGTCACCATCGCGCGTCGAACGGCAGGCGAGCGGTCACCAACCGTTCGCGCCGCGCCGAGCACCGCGAAGACGGCGAGCAGCACCGAGCCGGCGCGGAACCACAGCAGCGCCGCAGGCACGCGAAGCTCCTCGTCGTAGAGCGGGCCCGGCAAGAACCCCGCGAGGTGATTCCACGCCGAGACCTGCGGCCCGAAGACGATCGGCCACGTGGTGTGCGCGGCGCTCAGCAGCACGATCGCCAGCCAGCCCAGGGTGAACTGCCACCACTTCCGGAACCGAAGGCCCAGCCAGACGCCGAGCGCGGCGACGACCAGCACACTGGGAATGATCAGCAGCGGCACGAAGCCGAACGCGATGAACGGGCTGCACGGAGAGCCAACGAGCGTCGCGACGATCGCCACGATGATGGTGAGGGCTGCAGGGAAGAGCAGCGTCACAGCGGCGCTGAACGTCGCGAGGGTGGCCTGGCGCAGCGGCGCCGAGGCGACGCGCATCGACTCCTGCCGGCCGAACGCGACGCCGAACGCGCCACCGAGGATCGCGGCGATCAGCGACAGGCCAGTCGAGAGCTCGTACCCGGGAATCCGCGCGACCGGGAACGCCAGCAGCGCCAGCTCGAGCAGCGTGTACGCCACCCACGCCCCCACCCAGAGCCGGTTCGCCATCACAGCCCTGACGCGAAAGAGGACTTCGGGCATCAGCCGGTCCTATAGTCCCCGCCCATGGCGGCAGACGAAAAACCCGGCGTCGAGGGCAGAACCGCGTTCCGCGCGCCCATCGAGCTGAAGGTCGACTACAAGAAGCTGAACTCGTTCTTCGCGGACTACACGAAGAACATCAGCAAGGGCGGCACCTTCATCAAGACGAAGAAGCCGCTGCCCATCGGCACGCGCTTCCTCTTCAAGCTGACCGTCCCGCTGCGGAATGATCCGTTCGAGCTGCTCGGCGAGGTCGTCTGGAGCACCATCGAAGGTGACGACCCGGGCATGGGCATCAAGTTCGTCTACTCCGCCGACAACCAGCGCTCGGACTTCGAGGGCGTGGTGGAGCAGTTGATGTCGACCAGCCTCGGCTCCGATCTCGCCGGCAAGCTGCTCAACAAACCGATCAAGTGAAGCCGGCGCTCCTCGCACTCAGCGTGGTGCTGCTGGCGTGTCCGGGTGAGGGCAAACCGCCGACGCCGCCGCCGGTCGCCCCTGTCGTCGCGCCGCCGCCTCCCGCGCAGCCACCGAAGCCCGTCGTCACCGACATCACGGCCGAGGACTACCCGATGCCCCGGCTGCCGCGGGCGAAGGTGACCCTCGTTGGCGCCGCAGGGAAGAAGCTGCCGATCGACTCAGAGGTCGCCGTGACGCGAGACTCTCGCACGCGTGGCCTGATGTGGCGCTACACGCTCGCCGAAGGCACCGGCATGTTGTTCATCTTCAGCCGCGAGCAGCCGCTCTCGTTCTGGATGCGGAACACCCTCATTCCGCTCGACATGCTCTTCATCGACGCGAAGGGGACGATCGTCAGCATCGTCGAGAACGCCGAGCCGCGAACCTTGAGCTCGCGCCCGTCGACGGGTCCTGCGACCTACGTGCTCGAGGTGCCGGGCGGCTATTGCGCGAAGAACGGCGTGAAGGCCGGCTCGAGCGTGACGTTCGAGGGCATCAGCAACCTCGTCGCCGAAGACTGATCGTCAGTTCGACTTCAGCTTGTCGGGCATCGGCATGACGTCGGTCGCCGAGAGATCGGTCACCGGGACGACGGCCTGCTGGGGCTCCGTCGCAACCGGAGCGGGCTCCACCGCCGGCTGCTCCTTCGTCGAGCTCACCTGCTTCGCGGTGACGCTGTCGGCGTGCTGCGCCTCGAGCGCGGCGATCTCGGCGTTGGTCGCGACCGCGTGTGCCAGCTTCGCTTCATCGGCCTGCGAGGTCGCCAGGGCATTCAGCTTCCGGGCGACGGCAGACATCTCGGCCGCGCGCACGGTGGCGTGGGAGCTGCGCATGCCGATCAACGCGACCCGTGCCCGCTCCAGCAGCGCGACCTGCGACTTGAGCTTGGCCAGCACGCGCTCACGCTTGAGCTTCATCTCTCCGAGCCGCTCGAGCTCTTCTTTGAGCGACGACGCGGCCAGCTCGAGCTGCTTCTTCGCCACCACGTCACGCGCCTTGCGGGCCGACTCGGTGAGCTCGCCGATCTCTTTCTCGAGATCGCGGTGCGCGTCTTCGTGGAGCTGCGACTCGACGCCCGCCCACTCCGCCGCCAGCTCGATCGCGTCCTTCGTCAGCTTCCCCACCGTCCGCGCGAGCTCTTCGCGGGCAGGCTCACGTGGGAGCGCCGCCAGCTGCTTGCCGCTCTGCCGATACAACCCGAGCGCCTTGGTGAGCTGATCGGCGAACTCGCCGTCGAGCTGCGGCAACACCTCGTCACCGCGCGCCTCGACGGGATCCGAGTTGAGCGCGACATGTGAGGCGAGCGATCCCAGGCCCGCGAACAGCGCGATGATGGTGCCGCTGACCGCCGCGTTGAGGAGCATCGGCGTGTGCACGTCGGTCATGCGCAGCGAGAGGATCTCGGCGACCTTCAGCCCCGCGACCGCGAGCCCGGCCGTCGCGCCAGCCGTGGCGATGTAGTGCCCGACGCCCGGCCGGGAGGTGCCGACCGAGCCCTCTTCCCCGTACTCCGTGAGCCTCGACTTCACGACGACGGCGCCGGCGACCGCTCCGGCGAGCGCCACCGTCCACCCCTGCGTCAGCCCGAACAGCCACGGCACGGCAGGGAGCAACACCGCGGCGCCCATGAGCAGCAGCCGGTCGATCTTGTCGCCGCGCACACACGCCAGCCCCATCGCCGCGATCGACAGAAACGCGATTGGCACCGGAACGTGAAGCCGCGTCGTCAGCCACGCCACCGCCCCTGCGCCCGCGCCGGCCAGCAGCGAACGGGTGACGTTCCGCTCGAAGACATCTCGCTGCTGCAACTGCACCACCGCGGTCGATGACATGGCGTGTGAGTCTCCAGAAGTGGTTCAGTAGGTCGATCCGAAGAGACCGAAGTTGAGCCGCGCCTTCTTCCGCGCGTCCTTCGAGTAGGAGTTGATCGAGCCCTCGTCGTTCGCCGAGTCGAGGCCCTGAATCAGCTGCTCCTGCTCCTGAAGGTCGTCGGCGACCGAGGGCGCACCGGCGACGCTGCCCGAGCCGTTGATGATCTTCTTGTTCGCCTCGAAGAGCTGCCGGGCCTGTGCGCGGTCACCCTTCTTGAGCGCGTCGACGGCGGCCTGCGTGTTCGCGCCGGCCTGCGCGCGAGCGGCGAAGACGAGCGCCTCGCCGTCCTGGTTCTGCTGCACGACGGTGGAGTTCCCCGTGACGTTCGCACGGACCAGCGCGTTGGTGGTGACGGGCTGGCTGGCGAGCAGATCGGTGTAGGCGAGCGTCAGCTGGCTCACGTCGACGGCCGCGCCATCGGTGGTGCCATCGACCGACAGCTGCAGCACGACGCGCTCACTGGTGCCGGCCGCGAAGTCGGGCAGGGCGATGGTGACGAGCTCCTCGGCGCCAGACGTCGAGCGCGCGATGGGCGTGTAGCCGAGCGTGCGGACCAGCCGCGCGCCAGCGGGCACCTTGACGGTGATGGTCACGTTGCGGGCGACCTGCGTACCGGCGGCGTTCAGATCCTTCTGGAAGATCTGCTGCAGCTGCGCGGCGTCCTGCAGGTACGCGTAGGCGCCGGCGCCGACCTCGGCGAACGACTCCATCAGCTGCTCGTTGAAGTCGGTGCCCACGCCGATGCTCGAGACCGAGATGCCGGCCTGGCGAACGTCGCGGACGATGCTGATGAGCGACGAGTGGTCGGTGATGCCTTCGGTCGGCTGACCGTCGCTGATCAGGACCATGCGGTTGACCTTGAAGTCGTGCTTCGCCTTCAGCAGCAGATCGCGGCCGGTGCTCAAGCCGGCGCCGATGTTGGTGCCGCCGTCGTCCCAGATGCCGTCGATGTACGCGAGGAGCCGGTCCTGGTTCTCGGGCGTGGCCAAGATGCCCTCCATCGCCTTCACGTCGCTGCCGTAGTGCACGATGGTGAGCCGGTCTTCGGAGCGCAGCTGCCCGACGAGCGTGCGCGCCGCCTGCTTGGCCTGGTTCAGCTTGAAGCCGCTCATCGAGCCGGAGCGATCGATCACCAGCGCGAGGTTGACCGGCGAGCGCGAGCTGCCTTTCTGCTCGACCGCCTTGATGTCCGCCGTCAGGTAGACGTCATTCGTGCCGATCATCACGAACGGGTGCGAGAGCCGGGTGGTGATCGAGAGGCTGCCGTTCGAGCTCGTCGACGGAGGCGGGCTCACGATGGGCGGCGCCTCGACCACGGGCGGTGTGGTCGTCGTTCCGCCTGCCCGAGGCAGCCCGACCACGAGCGCCACCAACGCCAACACCCCTGCGACGCCGAGGAAGATGCCTGTCTTGTTCATGATGCCTCCGGGATTCTCGATGGTTCCGACTTGAAGATGGCGCAGACACCGCCGGCCGCCTGTGGTTCTACGAACCAGCGACTCAGACGATCTATTGCGACTGCCGCGCCAGCGTCGTCGGCCAACAGGAGGACGGACGAACGACCGAGGGTCTCAGGCCTTCATGCACCTACATGCCGGCGTCGGGAGAGCTCCCGCGGGCACAGAACAGCGGCGACTTCACCCCGTTGATCAAGTTGCGGGCCTGCGGGTCCTGGTTGATCGCCTCGAGCGTCTGCTCGTCGAGCAGCAGGGGCCGGCAATTCAACCGGGTATCACCGCGCTTGTCGAACTCGGGGTCGAACGAGGGGCAGGCCGCGCCGATGTCGCAGGGGTTGGAGCAGTACCCGAAGGCCACCGCGTCATCACCAGCGTCGGTGGTGAACGTCGCGTCTCGCACGCAGAGCAGGTCGGCGCAGTCGAGCGAGCCGAACGAGAGGAAGTCACGCGTCGCGTTCGACGCCGTCCCGGTTCGCGCGCGGACTTCTTTCTCGGTGAGAAAGGTCGTGCCGGCGTCGGTTCGACGCGGCATCTGGCAGGGGCGGTTGAGGTCGCCCGTCGGAGGACAGGCGAAGAACCCCATCGTCACGAGGGCCGCCGACACCAGCCAGAGACCACGCTTCACTTCCGGTGTTGCCTTCGACATTTCGTTTCGTCTCCGACGTCCAGCGCCCCGTGAGCGGACGGTGGCGACCGTAACATACGACTTCGCGGAATCGAGGCTTCACAGGGGCTCGTCGTTGGGTAGAGTGCCCCCGCTTCGTTTCGGCAAGGGGCCCGGCGCGTAGAGCGTCGGGAGAATTCGCGGAGAGTCAAACGAACATGGCTGTCAAAAAGTGTTTCGCGGCGGCGTCGGTCCTGCTGCTGTCGCTGTCTTCAGGCGTCGTGTTCGCCCAGAACTTTGGCGACCTCGACCTCACCGAAGATCCCAAGAAGGAAGAGAAGAAAGAGCCGCCGAAGGACGAGCTCGATCTGACTGCGCCCGAGAAGAAGGCGGCGCCGAAGACGAAGGACGACGATCGAAAGCCGCTGAAGGCCGACAAGCCGACGGTCGAGCGAGACGTCACCCAGGACGACCGCGTCAAGAGCGTGCAGCGGAAGCTGTACATCAAGCGCGGTCGCTTCGAGCTCGCGCCGGCCGCCATCATCAACGTCAACGACCCGTACTACACCCGCGTCGGCGGCCAGATTCGCGTGGCCTTCTACCCGGCTGACACGCTCGCCATCGCGGCGCGGTTCGCCTTCATGCAGACGCTGCCGTCCGACGACGTGCGGCAGGCCACGCGCACGTTGCAGTCGCGCATCTTCTTCTCGGTGCCCTACTGGAACGCGATGGCCGACCTCGAGTGGAGCCCGCTCTACGGCAAGGTCTCGTTCCTCAACTCCATTCTCCACATCGACGGCTACGTGCTCGGCGGCGGCGGCGTGGTGTTCACCGAGCGCACGGGCACGCCCGACCCGGCCAACATGGATCAGCCGCGCCCCATCAACCCCGCGTTCGATCTCGGCGTCGGCCTGCGCTTCGTCGCGAAGGACTTCGTGGCCGTCAACCTCGGCATCGTCAACACCACCTACGTCGACACGCCTCGAGGCACGACCAAGGGCGTGACCCAGAACCTGATGATGCTCACGGTCGGCGTGTCGCTGTTCGTTCCCTTCAAGTCGACCTACCGGGAGGCCGAGTGATGCGCTCCTTCACTGCCCTCTGGTTGGTGCTGAGCCTCGTCGCGCTGCCGGCCTTCGCGCAGAAGGCGGAAGAAGAAGCAGGCGACGTCTCCGAGACGGACAAGGACTCGTCGGGCCCGCTGCGTGATCGCATTCCGCCCGTGTCGGGCCACGTGTTCTTGATGGACGGCCGCTTCGAGATCTCTCCCGGCATCGGCCTGTCGGTGCGTGACGCCTTCTTCAGCAAGATCTTCCTCGGCGCGGCGTTGACCTACCACTTCACCGAGAGCATCGGGCTCTCGCTCCGGGGCGGCTACAACGTCTCGGTGATCTCGGGCGCCGCGCAGATCTGTCAGGCTGGCGACCCCAGCACCAACACCGCCGCCGGCTGCCGCAGCCCGACGCTCGAGGAGCTCACCACGCGCCTCGACTCCACCGGCCAGCGGGTCCCCGAGAACGTCGCCTTCGGCCTCAACACCGTGCTGGCGAGCCTCGATTTTCAGTGGGCGCCGATCTACGGAAAGCTCTCGCTGTCAGCCGAGCGCGTGTTGTCGTTCAACATGTACGCGATCGCCGGCCCGGCCCTCGTCGTCTACGGCCCCAAGAACGAGCTCGGCGTCGGCGGCAACCTGGGCCTCGGCTTCCGGTTCTTCCTCAACAAGTTCCTCACCATTCGGGCCGAGCTGCGCGACACGATCTACTTCGAGAACAGCTTCCCCGCGGGCAGCGGCTCGCTGCGCAACCAGCTGATGGCCGAGTTCGGCTTCTCGATCTTCCTCCCCACCGCAGTTCAGGAGAAGTGACGTGAACCTCCTGCGTGCCTTGAGCGTGGTGGTGAGCGTGTCGCTGGCGGTGCCGGCGTACGCCCAGATGAGCTTCGAAGGCCTCGATCTCGGCGGGAAGAAGAAGCCGCCGAAGAAGAAGCCCGACGGCGGGAAGAAGAAGCCCGACGAGAAGAAGCCCGACGAGACGACGCCGCAGCCCGACGTCGAGCTGCCCCCCGAGGGGCTCGATCTGTCGAAGCCGGCCGAGACGAAGAAGAAGCCGCCAAAAGGGAACGACGAGAACAAGCCTGCGCCGACGATGTCATTCGACGCCGTCGACGTCTCGGGCAAGACCGGCGACCGCCAGAAGATGGACGCCGCGATCAACCAGTTCAAGGCCGACGAGTTCGAGCCCGCGGCGCTGGCCTTCTTCGAGATGTCGCAGGACCCGAAGATGGCGGGCATGACGATCGAGGCCGAGTACTGGCTCGGCAAGTCGCTCTACAAGCTCGGGCTCTACAACTCGTCGCTCGGCATGTTCTCGAAGGTGCTCGGCCGCGGCAGCGACAAGAACAAGTTCTTCAAGAGCTCGCTCGAGTGGCTCTTCTTCATCGCGCGCAAGACGACCAACGAGACGGTCGTGCTCGACGAGATCGCGAAGTACGCGAACTTCGAGTTCCCCGAGCGCTTCCGCAACGAGTTCCGCTACCTGCTGGCGCGGTACAACTTCGTCTACGGCAAGGCGCTCGACGATGCGGAGCGCAAGGGCGAGGCCGACAAGGCCTTCGATGAGGTCAAACGCCTCTGCCTGATGATCCCCAAGGCTGACCCGTTCTACCCGAAGGCCAAGTACCTCGAGGGCCTCTCCTACTTCCGCGAGAACAAGCTCGAAGCCGCGCTCGAGTCGATGAAGGAAGTCGTCCGCGCGACCCGCTCCGAGGAGGGGCGTGGTGAGACGGCCGAGGCGCGCAACCTCAAGAACCTGCGCGAGCTCGCCTTCATGCAGCTGGCCCGCACGCACTACGGCGCCCGTCAGAACCGGTACGCGTTGTTCTACCTGCAGAAGGTGGAGCGCGGCGGGCCCCAGTGGCTCGAGTCGCTCTTCGAAGCGAGCTGGGCGAACTACCGCATCGGCCAGTACGAGCAGGCGCTCGGCAACCTCATCACGCTCTCGAGCCCGTTCTTCCGCGACGAGTACTTCCCCGAGGCGCTCATCTTGAAGGCCGTCGTGTACTTCGAGAACTGCCGGTACACCGAGGCGCTCTCGATCATCGAGGACTTCGAGGGCATCTACGGGCCGGTGCAGGAAGAGCTGAACACGCTCGTCGAGAAGAACATGGAGGCCACCGAGTACTTCACGGTGCTCGACGAGGTGCGCAAGAAGAACAAGGCGGGCCTGGTGAAGAAGGGCAGCGTCGACGAGATCCTCGAGCGCATCTTGAACCTGGCGCTCACCGACAAGGACCTGAAGAAGACGGTCGACTCCATCGGCGAGCTCGAAGGTGAGATCGATTCGTTCGGCAGCCGCTCCGACGCGTTCAAGTACTCGAACATGTCGAAGGCGCTGATCGAGTCGATGAAGGCCCAGCGCGAGCAGCTGATCAAGAAGGGCGGCATCATGGCCAAGGCGAAGCTCGACTTCGAGAACGGCCAGCTCAAGACGCTCCGCGCGAACGGCCTGCGCATCAAGTTCGAGACCACCGACAAGGAGAAGGAGTTCCTCACCGAGCTCCTCCAGGCCGGGGGCCAGAAGCAGACGGTCAAGAAGTACAAGGAGACCCAGGCCGTCTCGGACGATCAGCTCTACTGGCCGTACTACGGCGAGTACTGGCGCGACGAGCTGGGCACGTACCAGTACACGTTGACCAAGGGCTGCATCGAGCGCTCCTCGGGCTCCGAGCTTCGCGAGTAGTTCGACTCCCGTCGCCAGGAACAGCCCATGAGCGAGCAGCAGCAGCAGCGGCCCGTCACCATCGCGTTCGACGTCATGGGCGGCGATCACGGCCCGCTCGAGGTCGTGAAGGGCGCTGCCCAGCTCACGCTCGACACACCCAACGTGCATGGGTTGCTGGTCGGCGATCGCGCGCTGATCGATCAAGCGCTCAGCCAGGTGAAGCACTCGGCGGAGCGGCTGTCGGTGCACCACGCGCCCGACTTCGTGTCGATGCACGAGAAGCCGGCAGCGGCGCTCGACGCGCGGCCCCGGTGCTCGGTGCTGGTCGCGGCCGAGCTGATTCGTGACGGAGAGGCCGACGCCATGGTGTCGGCTGGGAACACCGGCGCCGGCGTGCTGGCCTGCGCGCGGGCCTTCAAGCTGATTCCCGGCGTGCGGCGCGCGGCGCTGGCGACCGTGTACCCGACGGCCGTTTCACGCGGCGAGAAGAACGATCCGTTCAGCTTGATCCTCGACGTCGGCGCCACGGTGGACGCGTCGGCCGACGATCTCGTCGCCTTCGCCGTCATGGGCGCGGCCTACGCCCGCATCATCTCGAAGAACCCCGACCCGTCGGTGGCGCTGCTCTCCAACGGCACGGAGGCCACCAAGGGCCCGGCGCGCGTGGTCGAGGCGAACCAGAAGCTCTCGGTCATCAAGGGCCTGCGCTTCATCGGCAACGTCGAAGGCGTCGACATTCCCAAAGGCACCGCCGACGTCGTGGTGTGTGACGGCTTCGTGGGCAACGTGTGCCTCAAGATGCTCGAGGGCGTGAGCGAGACGGTCATCGAGCTGGCCCGCTACGCGTACAAAGAGAAGCTGCTCTGGCGCGCGGGCCTGGCGATGTTGTCGAGCGGCATCGAGCGCATCAAGGAAGTCACCGACTGGGAGCAGTACGGCGGCGCGCCGATCCTCGGGTTCGACAAGCTCTTCATCAAGGCGCACGGTCGCTCGAAGGCGCGGGCCATCACCAACGCCGGCAAGGTGGCCGCGAAGGCCGTGAAGAGCGATCTCGTCAAAGTGATTCAAGACGCGCTGCCCCGGTAGGTCGGTACGCGAGAGCCTCCCCGGGCGCGGAAAAAAGGCGTACAAACAGACGCCCTGTGAGCCTCACCGACCGCATCGACCCCAGACCCCCGAAGAAGATCTACCGGTGGGATCTCGACAAGACGTACCTCCAGACCGAGTTCGACACGCTCCGTCAGTTGGTGCGCACGGCCATGCAGAAGGCCCACGAGAAGAAGGCCGTGCCCGGTGCCGCCGCCCTCATTCGGGAGCTGCGCGCCAGCGGTGATTCCCGCCTGTGCATCGTGTCGGGCAGCCCCACGCAGATGCGGGCGGTGCTGGCCGAGAAGCTCAAGCTCGACGGCGTGGAGTTCGACGAGCTGGTGCTGAAGGACAACCTGAAGAACCTGGTGCGTGGCCGCTTCAAGGCGCTGCGAGGCCAGGTCGGCTACAAGCTCCCGGTGCTGCTGCGGAGCCGTGCGCTCGCTCCCGCCGACGCCGAAGAGGTGCTCTTCGGGGACGACGCCGAGGCCGACGCCTTCATCTATTCGCTCTACGCCGACATGGTCGCGCGGCGCGTGAGCGAGCCGGTGGTGCACCAGGTGCTCCAGGCGGCCGAGGTCTACGAAGACGACATCACCCAGGTGATGAAGGTGTGGGAGTCGATTCCCCAGGCCGACCCCGTGCGTCGCATCTTCATCAACCTCGATCGCCTCACCACGCCGGCGTCGTTTGCCCACTACGGGCCGCGGCTCGTGCCCATCTTCAATTATTTTCAGGCTGCGCTCGTGCTGATGGCTGATGGCCACCTCACGGCGCCGCAGGTGCTGAAGGTGATGGTCGACATGGTGCAGTCGGCCGGTCACAACCTCTTCACGCTGTCGAACTCGCTGCAGGATCTGATTCGGCGTGGTTTGCCGATCGCGCAGGTCGCGCAGGGCCTGTCGGAGGCGCTGCAGGGGCCACAGGCCATGCTCCAGGCCGTGCGCCCCGTCCCCGACATCATCGCGGCGTTCACCAAGCGCGCGGCGTCGCTCGGTGCTCCCGTCACGTCAGCTCTGGTGAAGGACATCGACTACCTGTCGATGCTCGATCACGCGCGGCCGCGAACGCACAAGAAGCGGCGCATCGAGTAGCTGGCGTCACACCGTCTGCGCGTACACCGCGATGGTCTCGTTCGCCGTCTTCTTCCACGAGAATTGGCGCGCGCGCTCGAGCCCGGCCTTCGTGAGTGACGTGCGTGCGGCGGAGTCACCCAGCAGCGTGTCGAGCTTCTGCGCGAGGCCACTGACGTCATCGACGCCGACCTGCCATGCGCCGTCGCCGCAGATCTCAGGGAGCGAGCCCGCGTCCGAGATGATGGTGGGCACGCCCAGCCGCATCGCCTCGAGCGGCGGCAGCCCGAAGCCCTCGTAGCGGGACGGAAACACGAAGACGCCCGCGCGTTTCATCAGCGCGTAGAAGACCGAGTCCTCGAGGTAGCCGAGGGCGCGCACGTCGACGCCCGCTTCCTTCAACCGGAGGACCTGCTTCTCGATCGACCCGCTGCCGAACCAGCGTTGCCCAGCGAGCACCAGCGTCGCGCGGCGGCCTTGCTGGAAGAGGTGCTCCATCGCGCGCAGCACCAGCTCGACGTTTTTCCTCGCGTCGAGTGCGCCCGCGTACAGCACGAAGGGCGCAGGCAACCCCAGCGCGTCGAGCCACGCGGTGGTGATGCGATCGGGCGGCGCGACGGCCTCGACGTGATCGACGCCGTGATGAATGACGGTGAGCTTCGCGGGGTCGACGTCGATGTGCTCCAGCAGGCTCGCTCGAGCCACGTGGGACACGCAGATGATCCGCTCCGCGACGGTGGTGGCGCGCGCCAGCCACAGCCGGAACTGCCAGCGAAACGCGGTCGAGACGGTCTCGGGCAACAACAGCGGCACGAGATCGTGAACCGTCAGCACGTACGGAACGCCCGGCACGCGCTGCAGCGGCAGGTTGAAGTTCGCCAGCGCGTGGAAGAGCCGGGGACGGCGCTCCGACAACGCGCTCGTGAGGTGCGCGACGGTCCACCCCGTTCGAGACGCGCCACGCCGAGGCAGTTCACCGCTCGTCCGTGCCCCCCACCGCTCGACGGGCTCGCCCGCCGCGACGAGGGCCCGGTGCAGCTGCCGCGTGTAGAGCCCGATGCCGGTGATCGGCTCGTCCCAGAGAGAGGCGTCGAGGGCGACCGGCTGGTTCGGTGACACGGTGGGAGCGCATACCACAGGGCCCCCGTTGCGCTGCCGTGACGAGATCAACCAAGGTCCGCCCCCATGAACGAGCGCCGCAACGCCGACCGCAAGCCAGTTCGCATCCTCGTGCAGCACCAGTCGTCGAGCGAGGGTGGCTACGAGATCGACTACGCGAGCGATCTCTCGGCGGGCGGCATGTTCATCGCCTCGCGTGCGACGCCGCCCCGGCACGCGACGGTGCACGTTCAGTTTGCGCCTGCGAAGAACGCTCCGCTGGTGAGCACCTTCGCGCGGGTGACGCACGTGACGCCCGACGGGTTTGGCGCGGCCTTCATCGGCCTCGACACTGACGCGGCGTGCGCCATCAGCGCCGTGTTGTGAGCGCCTCGACGGTCGCGTCGGGGTAGCACTGCCGGGACTGCTCGACTAACAGCGCCCGCACGTTGGCTTCACACCGGGTGCATCAGCTCGTGCCGAACTTCCGCCCTGGTGACGCCATGGGCGCCGCGGCGATCGGCTTTCAGCGGGCGCTCCGGCACCTCGGCATCACGGGCGAGGTCTTCGCGGGCGAGGTCGCTCCAGGCTTCGACGCCATCGTGCACCCGCTCTCGAAGCTGCGCGTCGAGCCCGACGATCTCGTCCTCTACCACCACGGCATCGCCTCGAGCCTGGTGGCGAAAGTGCTTCATCTGCCGTGCCGCCGTGGCCTCGTCTTTCACAACATCACGCCGGCCCGCTTCTACGCCGGCACCCGGCTCGCCGAACCGCTCGTCACCGGGCGTGCGCAGCTGACCGCGCTGGCCGGCCACGTCGACGTCGCGATCGGCGTCTCTGCCTTCAACGCGCGCGAGCTCGAGGCGGCCGGCCACCGTGACGTGAAGGTGGTGCCGCTCCTGGTCGAGCCGGAGCGCTTCGCTCCATCGCAGGCCGACGCAGCCCTGCTCGCCCGGCTGCAGTTGCGCGGCGCTCCCCGAATCGTCTCGGTGAGCCGGGTGATGCCGCACAAGCGCGTCGACGACCTGCTGTCGCTCCATCAGGAGCTCAAGCGCATCGCGCCGCGCGCACAGCTGGTGATCGTCGGCGGGTACGAGGCGGGTCAGGCTGCCTTCAAAGCGCTCAAGCGCCGCGCCGACGCGCTGGGGCAGGTGACGTTCCTCGGCAAGGTGCCGCACGCACAGCTCGTCGCTGCGTATCGCGCTGCGGATCTCTTCGTCTCGATGAGTGAGCACGAGGGGCTCGGGGTGCCGCTGCTCGAAGCCTTCGCGAGCGAGGTTCCGGTGCTGGCGTTCGGCGCCGCAGCCGTGCCCGAGACGATGGGTGGGCGGGGGCTGGTGTTCGACGAGAAGCACTTCGCGGCGCTCGCCGAGGTCGCGCTCCACGTCACCTCGAACGAAGTGATGCGTGAGCAGGTGGTCGTCGGGCAGAAGGAGCGCCTCGCGGACTTCTCGCTCGAGTCGGTCGCCAACGCCCTGCGGCACGCGCTGCCGGAGCGCCGATCGGCTCCGAAGCGGCGAACCACCCGCCCGCGCGTCGCCTTCGTCGTGCAGCGCTTCGGAGAGTTCATCGTCGGTGGCGCCGAGGCGCACGCTCGGCAGGTGGCGATGGCGTTGGCGCCCCACGCGGCCGTCGAGGTCTTCACCACGTGCGCGACCGATCACCTCTCGTGGAAGAACGAGCTCGAGGCCGGCACGTCGCGCGACGGCCCGCTCACGGTGCATCGTTTCCCGTCGAGCCGGTTCCGCAACATTCGTGGGTTCAACCGGCTGTCTGACGGGCTCTTCGGCAAGCCGCAGGATCTGGTGACGGAGTCGAGGTGGATCGCCGATCAAGGGCCGACCTCGCCCGCGCTGCTCGAGCGTCTCGTGGCCGAGCGGGAGCGCTTCGACGCGGTGGCCTTCTTCACGTACCTCTACCAACCGACGGTGTACGGCGTTCCGCTGCTCGCCGATCGCGCGCTCGTGGTGCCGACCGCGCATGACGAGCCGCCGCTGGCGTTCCACCTCTTCGGCGACGTCTTCGAGCAGCCGCGCGCGCTCTTGTGCAACACGCCAGAGGAAGAGGCGCTGATTCGCGCCCGCTTTCCGAACGCAGCGCCGTCGAGCGTCGTCGGTGTCGGCGTCACGCCGCTGGCCCCGAAGCCCGAGCGCTTCCGAGACGCCTTCGACGTTCACGGCCCGTACCTGCTGTACGTCGGGCGAATGGAGTCAGGGAAGGGTGTCTCGGAGTTGATCGACTTCCATCAGGCGCTGGTGAAGGCCTTCCACGACGCGCCGACGCTGGTGCTCGCCGGTTCAGGCGAACTCAAGCCACGAGGCGACCGCGTCATCGCAGTGGGCCGGGTCGACGAGCAGACCAAGTGGGACGCGCTCGGCGGTGCGATGGCCGTCGTCGTGCCCAGCCGGTACGAGAGCCTGTCGCTGCTCGCGCTCGAGGCCTTCGCGGTCGGTACGCCCGTCATCGGCAACACGTCGGGCGCAGTCATTCGCGGTCAGTTGGAGCGCAGCCAGGCGGGCGCAGGCTATGACGACGAGCGCTCGTTCATCGAGGCGGTGAAGGTCGTTGGCGAAAAGCGCGCGGCGTTGTCGAAGAAGGCCCGCGCGTACGGAGCGAAGCACCAGTGGCCCACCGTCATCGACGCGTGGCTCTCCACGATTTCCCGAATCAGTCGGCACCGGAGTGAACGATGAAGCTGTTCGGAAAAGACGTGACGACGAAGAAGCTGCTCGACGTGGTGAAGGAGCGCCTCGGCGCGCGTGGGCTGCTCCCGCCGTCGGAGGACGCCGGCCTGGACGAAGGCACCGAAGCGCCGGTCGAGGCGTTCGCCTTCGCGGTCGAGTCCATGTCGGAGCACGTCGACGCGACGCAGGGGCTGCCGATCGAGACGCACCGTGACGGGGTGGCAGGTCAGGCCGTCGTGCTCGCGAAGCAGGCGTTTCGAAAGGTCGGGCAGCTCTTCATCAACGAGGCGCTCGCGCGGCAGATGGTGTTCAACGGCCACGTGCTCGACGGCTACTCGCAGCTCACCGCCGAGGTCGTTCGGCTGCGCTCCAAGGTGGCGGCGCTCGAGGCCCAGCTCGCGAAGGTGGAGGCGCCGCCGAAGCCCCCCGTGCTGAAGGTGCCGAAGCTCACTGCGAAGGCGCCGGCGCCGAAGTCGACGTCGAAGCCGCCGCGCGCTCCGAAGCGCCGGTAGTCGCGGCCCCAGAAACAGGCTGCGCCGGTTGTGGGGTCGGAGCCCATGCGGTAGGCACCCCGCGCCCCATGGTCCGCAACCTTCAGGAGCTGTACCAGTACCGAGCCCTGCTCTGGGCGCTCTCGTTGCGAGAGCTGAAGGCCCGCTACCGGGCGTCGGTGCTCGGCTTCCTGTGGACGTTCCTGAACCCGACCTTGAGCATGGCCGTCTACGCGCTCGTGTTCGGCGTGCTGATGGAGAACGCGCCCGCGCGGTACCCGTTCTATTTGTTCAGCGGGCTGCTCCCGTGGTTCTTCTTCTCCACCTCGGTGCTCGGCGGGACGACCTCGGTCAGCGACCGGAAAGATCTGCTGACGAAGGTGCGGTTCCCGGCCCAGGTCTTGCCCGCGTACGTCGTGCTGACGAACCTGATCAACTTCGTGCTCTCGATTCCGCTGCTCTTCGTCCTGGGCATCGCCTTCCAGGACTCCCCGACGTGGCACCTGATCTTCGTGCTGCCGTTGTTGGTGCTGCAGACGCTCTTCACGCTGGCCATCACGTACCTGCTCTCGGCGCTCAACGTGGCGTTCCGCGATCTGCAGCACATCATCGCCAACGTGATGCAGCTGGCGTTCTTCCTCACGCCAGTGTTGTGGGACGTCCGTTCGGTGAAGGGAATCGATCGGTTCGGCATCGTGATGAGCGCCGACGAGGTGCAGCGCGCCATCGTGACCGTCAACCCGATCGCCGCCTTGATGACGGCCTGGCGTGATGTCTTCTTCGCGCATCAGGTGCCAGAGCTGCAGCCGTTGCTCGTCGTGGCGGCCATCACCCTCATCGTCCTGTGGTTGTCGTCTGCGGTCTTCGAACGCCGGCGTGAAGAGTTCGCCGAGCTGGTGTGAGCCATGTCGAACGCGATCGTCATCGACAACGTCACGAAGCACTTTCAGAAGCGCAACCGGCGCAATGAGAGCACCACGCTCAAGAGCGAGGTGGTGCGGCTCCTCAAGGGGCAGCGCAAGCTGAAGGAGCCCGCGACGCACATCGAGGCGCTCAAGGGCATGAACCTGGTCGTCCCCCGCGGCACCACGATGGGCATCGTCGGCCGCAACGGCTCGGGGAAGAGCACGCTGCTGAAGCTGGTGACGGGCATCTATGCGCCGACCACGGGCACGATCACCGTCAACGGGCGCATCTCGGCGCTGCTGGAGCTCGGCGCCGGCTTTCACCCCGACTTCACGGGCCGCGAGAACATCCTGATCAACGGCATCATCCTCGGCATGTCGCGCAACGAGGTGAAGTCGCGCGTCGACGAGATCATCGAGTTCGCCGAGCTGGGCGACTTCATCGACGAGCCGGTGCGCACCTACTCGAGCGGCATGTTCATGCGGCTGGCCTTCGCGGTCGCGACCCACGTCGACCCCGAGATCCTGATCATCGACGAGATCCTCTCGGTCGGTGACGCGCACTTCGCCCGCAAATCGTCGGCGAAGATGAACGAGTTCCGCCAGTCGGGGAAGACCATCCTCCTGGTGACGCACGACCTCGGGAGCATCGAGACGTGGTGCGACGCTGCCGTGTGGATCGACGGCGGTAAGACCCGCATGGTGGGAGACCCGCGGCAGGTCGTCTCGGCGTACCGGCAGGCCATCGCGGCGGCCGAAGCCGAAGGCGATCGCACTGGGCACTCTGCGCTGTCGGCGCCCGGCCTCGCGCTGCCCCAGGTCGAGGCGGCGCCGGCTCCTGCCGAGGTGAAGTCTCCGGCGCAGGTCGTCGAGCTCAGGCTTCGTGATGGCGTCGGGGCCCAGCCATCGGCATTCTCGGCTGACAGCGCCCTCGAGGTGTACGTCGATCTCGAGCTGTCGTCTGAAGCGCGTTGTGACGTCTCGGTCGAGATCGCGACCGTCTCGGGCGTCGCGCTCTTCAAGACGCTGTACTCGGCGGGAGCGCTGCCCGCGGGCCGGGCGACCGTGAGGCTCACGCTGCCCCGGCTCGGGCTCGGTGACGGCGCTCACGTGCTGACCGCCACCGCCTGGAGCGCCGGGCTGCCGCCGCACGCGCTCTCGAAGTCGCTCGTCGTCGCGCCGCACCCGTCGGGCCTCGGCCTCATTCGCCCCGAGCACGCCTGGTCGACGGAGCCGCGGAGCGAACCCATTCCCGCGTCCCCGGCCGTGAAGGCCACGGCGCAGGCCTGATCATGGCTTCCCAACACGCCGCAGATCTGCGCACGCTCGTCACGCGACGCGTCGGCTTGAAGAAGCGCGTCGTGGTGTTGGCGAGCGATCTCGCGCTCGTGCGGGTGATCGAAGGCAATGGCTGCACCGTGCTCGTCGACCCGGCGTCGCTCGATGAGATCGGCGCGTTTCACCCCGACGTCGTGGTGGCCTTCGACGGCTTCGCGCTGAGCGAGGGTGGCGCCGCCTTCCGTGCGCTGGCCTCGGCCGCGGGTCAGGCCGACCTCGTCTTCTCGTTCGCCAACGCGTCGTCTGCCTCGTCACTGCTTGGCGCGCTGACGAACTCGACGCCGACCCCTTCGTTCGCCGAGCCCGACGTGCGCCGGTGGCTCGCCTCGGCGGGCTACGTCGTCTCCGCGCGCGATGTCGTGGTGACCGCGCATCGAACGTCGGGGCTCTCCGCCGACACGGAGGCCGCGCTCCGGCAGGTGCTCGAGCAGGTGAACCCCGACGCCGCTGCCGATCGACTGTTGCTGTTCGCGAAGCGGGGCACCGCGGCGACGGCGCCCGACCGCACGCCAGGCCTCGTCTCGGTGGTGGTGTCGTCCGCGGCCGATGAGTCCCAGCTCGCCGGCACGCTGTCGTCGCTGGTGAATCAGCAGCGCCGGCCGCTCGAGCTGATCGCCGTCGCGACCCTGCCGGCAGACCGGCTCGATGCCCTGCTCGAGAAGCCGCGCGCGCGCAGCGGCGTGACGGTCGTTCCGATCTCCAGCACGTCGAGTGACGCCTCGGTGCGCACCAACGTTGGCCTCGCCGCGGCCCAGGGCCAGTACCTCGCCTTCACCGAAGCGGGCGCGCTCTTCGCGCCGACGCATTTCTCGACGCTCGTGAAGCGCCTCGAAGACGCGACGACCGCGTGGGCGCTCGGCACCTCGTCGGTGGCTGGCGCGAAGCGCTTCGATCGCGCCGGTGCCTTCTCGCTCGCTGGCTGGCTCACGCACGGCTGGGTGAACCGCTCGGAGTGGCTGCTCGACACCTCGCGCCTCGGGCCCTTTCCCATCACCTTCGCGGAAGGGGTCTCTGCCTTCGAGGCGGTCTTCTTCACGCGGCTGGCGCTGCTGTTCCCGCCGTCGTGGAGCCCCGGTGCGCCGTCAGTGGAGTGCCTTCAGGCGCCCGCCGTCGACGTGGCTGCCTTGCTCGAGGCGATGAAGGGCCGGCCATTGCGGGCGCTGGTCACCCTCGACGAGCTGCTGAAGGAACCGAAGAAGCCCGAGCTCGCCGCGCTGGTCGGAGAGCGGCTGGCCGAGGCCGACCCTCGCGCGAAAGAGGCGTTCGATCGAACGAAGGCCGTGGTCGATCGCGTCCGCTCGGCCTGGACCGAGGCGCGGCGGGCGGCGAAGCGCGACCTCGAGAAGAAGTGACGGTCAGCTCGTCGGGAAGCCGGCGCGGCGGTCTTCGAGCTGCTTCGCGGTGATCGCGTCGAGCACGGCGCCCATCTGATCGGCCTTCGTCTCGGGCGTGATGTGGATGAAGCCGGCGGTCGTCTTCGGCGTGGTGCCGAACTCCGAGGCCAGGTTGTACCCGAGGAAGTTGCAGAGGTAGGCGCTGCGGTCGGGCTGGTAGTTCGCGTCTGACGTGCTGGTGAACACCTGCCGCCCGCCGCCGAAGCCCTGGAGGGCCCAGTCGATGGTGTCGACGGGCAGGTCGGTCTTGAGCTCCTGCGGCCCGCCTTCGCGCACGGTGCGCTCCGTCATCTGCTGGTTGTTGCCGTCGCGTGCCGCGCCGAGGTGATTCTCGGGCCGCTCTTCGACCTGCGCCTGGCCGTGCGTCACGCCCATCGAGAGGATGACGTCAGGCGGGCTGCGCTTCATCTCGGTCATGAACGTCTCGACCGCGGCGGGCGTCACGTCGAGGCGGCGGTATTCCACGATGGCGCCCTTCACGCCGCGCTCGGCGAGCGTCTGCGCCATGGTCGCCGACGGGTTGTCGGTGATGCCCATGAAGGCGCCGTAGCCAGTGACGACGACGCGCAGCGGCTTCTCGCCGGGCGCCAGGCCCAGGGACGCGGGCTTGTAGAGCATGAGGTGCGCAGCGCTGTCGGTCTTCCGCGCGGCGCGGCCCGAGAAGCTCGCCGCGTCGTACGGCTGCACGTCTCCACCGAGCACCACGCCGGCAAAGTTCGAGGGCAGCTGCGCCTTCAGCTTCTGCAGGATCTGCTGCGGCCCTTCACCGGCCTTCACTGGCACCGAGAGCTTCTGGCCGTCGATGGTGAGCTGCAGCACGCCGTCGGCTCTCGCCTTGCCCTTGAGCGCGAACGCGTTGTCGAAGAGGCCGACGCGCGCCGAGAGGCCGGGCACCGTCAAGGTGAGGTTCGCGTAGCGTCCCTCGAGCGTCGCGAGCTGGCCCTTCGCTTCGATGTTCACCCATGCGTTCGTCTGGCCCATCGCCGCGAGGTGACTCAACAGCCGCTGCCTGGTGCCGTCGTCGAAGCCGTCAGCCGCCTTGAGCAGGGTGGAGCGCTCGAGGCTCGAGAGCCCGCCGCCGTCACGCGCCTGCAGCATGATGCGATCGACGTCTGCGGCATCGACCTTGCCGTCATGGGCTGCCGTGGTGAGCGCCCGGCGGATGCCATCTACGTTCATGAAGGTGTTTATCGCTCATCTGAGGCCGCTGATGCGCGTGGGGCGCGAAATTTCTCGAACCTCACCGTCCTCGCCCCCCGCGTTCTTTCGCCGGTCCGGCTCCGTGCTATCCCTTCCGGCCATGTCTGACTCGAAAACCGAGAAGTCCCGGTGGGTTGTCAAGACGTACGAGAAGGCAAAGGCGAAGGGGCCCGAGCGGCGCGCCACCTTCCTCACCTCGAGCGGCATCGAGCGGGCTCCCGTCGACGGCCCTGAAGCGTCACCGGAGAGCACCTACGTCGAGAAGCTCGGCTTCCCTGGCGAGTACCCCTTCACGCGCGGCGTGCAGCCCACCATGTACCGCGGCCGGTTCTGGACGATGCGGCAGTACGCCGGCTTCGCGAGCGCGAAGGACTCGAACGAGCGCTACCACTCGCTGCTGAAGGCCGGGCAGACCGGCCTGTCGGTCGCGTTCGATCTGCCGACGCAGATGGGCTTCGACGCCGACAACGATCGCGCGCGGGGAGAGGTCGGCAAGGTCGGCGTCTCGATCTGTTCGGTGCGCGACATGAAGGTATTGCTCGAGGGCATTCCGCTCGGCGAGGTCAGCACCTCGATGACCATCAACGCGACGGCGCCGATTCTGTTGATGCTCTACGCGGCGGTCGGTGAGTCGCAGGGCGTGCCGATGGAGGCGCTCCAGGGCACGGTGCAGAACGACATCTTGAAGGAGTACATCGCGCGCGGCACGTACATCTACCCTCCGACGCCGAGCCTTCGCCTCATCACCAACCTCTTCGCCTTCTGCGCGAAGAAGGTGCCGAAGTGGAACCCGATCAGCATCAGCGGGTACCACATTCGTGAGGCCGGCTCGACGGCCGCGCAGGAGATCGGCTTCACGCTCGCCGACGGCATCGCATACGTCGAAGCAGCGCGCACGGCCGGGCTCGAGGTCGACGACTTCGCGGGCCGGCTCTCGTTCTTCTTCAACGTGCACAACGACTTCCTCGAAGAGGTCGCGAAGTTTCGCGCCGCGCGGCGGCTGTGGGCGCGCATCATGAAGGAGCGCTTCGGCGCGAAGGACCCGCGCTCGATGATGCTGCGCTTCCACGCGCAGACGGCCGGCTCGACGCTCACCGCGCAGCAGCCGATGAACAACGTGGTGCGGGTGGCGATTCAAGGCCTGGCCGCGGTGCTCGGTGGCACGCAGTCGCTGCACACCAACGGGTGGGACGAGGCCCTCGCGCTCCCGAGTGAAGGGGCCGCGAAGCTCGCGCTGCGCACGCAGCAGATCATCGCGAACGAGACGGGCGTCGCCGACACCATCGACGCGCTCGGCGGCAGCTACCACCTCGAGCGGCTCACCGACGAGCTCGAGGCGAAGGCCAGCGACTACATCCGCCGCATCGACGACCTCGGCGGCATGGTGCGGGCCATCGAGCAGGGCTTCCCGCAGCAGGAGATCCAGAACGCGGCGTACGAGGCCCAGCGCGCGCTCGAGCGGAAAGAGAGCGTCGTCGTCGGCGTCAACTCGTACCAGGTGCCTGAGCCGGCGGTGACGGGCCTGCTGCGCGTGGACGAGTCGGTGGAGCACGAACAACGGCTTCGCCTCGCCGACCTGCGAAGGACACGCAGCGCCGATGCCTGCCGCCGCGCCATCGACGCGCTGAAGAAGGCCGCCGAAGGCCCGGGCGACAACCTCATTCCCCTCATCTCCGACGCGGTGAAGGCCGAGGCGTCGCTGGGTGAGATCTCCGACGCCATGCGCGCGGTGTTCGGTGAACACCGGGAGCACGTCTTCCTCTGAAGCTCGTGGGCTCCAACACGCTCACGGGCGCCGTCGAGGCCGGGCACCTGCCGGAGCTGATCGCCGACACGCGCGAGCTCGACCGTATCGGCCGCGAGCGGCACAGCGTCGACGTCGAGCGTGCTGTCTGGGGCTCGGTCGCCTCACCGGCCCTCCTCGGCAGAGGCGCATCCTCCGCGCTTCGTGTCGAGCTCGGCCTTCATCGCGACGCCGCTGCTGACGCGTCGACGGGAGGACGCACGTGATGCTCGCGGAGTTGATGGTGCCAGTGATGAACGTCGCGCTCGTGACCGGCGTCGGCCTCGTCATGCCGATCGCGTTCTCGCGGCCCTTCACGCCCTTTCTCATCGCGGCGCTCGCCGTCACCGCGTCACTCTCCGTCGCGCCCGGGTGGCCAGCGGCGCTGGTGCTCGCGCCGTGGCTGGTGCTCTGCGCGGTGGAGGGCGTGAAGGCGTTGGGACGGCGGGTGCTGGTGCACGCGGTGATGGCCGGCTTCGGCGTCACCGCGGCGCTCGCCCTGGTGGCGTCGCGGCTCGAGGTCACCGTCTTCGAGACCCCCGAGCCGATCGTCAAGCTGACCGCGCTGCACTTCTCGTTCGCCGGCGTGGGCTCGCTGTCGCTGGCGAACCGCCTGGTGCAGCAACGCGCGACGGTGGGACGAAAGCTTGCCGGAATGTTCGTCATGGTGGCGCCCCCGGTGGTCGCGCTGGGCTTCATCACCCGGCTCGCGCTCTTTCAGGTCGGCGGCGCGGTGTTGATGGCCATCGGCGTCTGCGCCGTCGGGGCCCTGCAGGTCGGCGAGGCGCTGCGACGGAGCGGCCGCACCCGAGCGCTCCTGCTCGTCTCATCGGCGTCGCCGTGGGTCGCGATGGGCCTCGGCGTCGCGTGGGCCGCCAACCAGTACTGGCCAGCGGTGCCTGCGCTCTCGGTGCCCGACATGGTGCCCACCCACGGCGCGCTCAACGCCTTCGGCTTCGTGCTGGGTGGCCACCTCGCGTGGTGGCTCGACGAGCGCGGCTCCTGAACCTGCGCCTCGAGGCTGTAGGTCATCAGGCCTGCGCGGTCGTTCGACACGACGATGGACGGTCTTCGCGGCCGCGGTGGTGTTCTGCCAGGTGATGCGATCCTCCTGGCCGTTCGCGCCGCGTGTGCACCGCGGTGAACAGGGGTGGTGCGCTTGGTGTTGAGCGGAGTTCCGGAGCACGAACGCGGGCCGGGTCTGCACGAGGCGTCCTGACGCCCGCGGCGTGAACGTCTCCGTCGTCGCAGTCGACGCGGCGTCGCGCGACGCACGCGTGTGCCGCGAAGCCCTACCCGGGTGGCGATCAGCCCAGGTTCCGGTGCGTGAATCGCGCAGCCGCAGCGCGAATTTGCGGGTAAGTTCGTCGCTGCGCGATGAGTGACGAAGTCGTTCAAATCTGGGTTCGGACCGAGAAGGCACAGGTCTTCGGCCCACTCGCCCCGACGAGCGTGGAACTGCTGCTCGACAACGGCGTCATCACCGGCCGGGTCCAGGTGTCGCTCGACGGCGCCAACTACGTTTTTCCGGGGCGCATGCCGGGCATTCGCATGGTGTTCCCGAAGGCGCTGTGGGGCGAGCACGTGCTGCCGCACACCGACCTCGATGACGCGTGGGAGAAGGTCGCCGCGCCGCCGCCGCTCCCCACGGGCGCCGCCGCAGCGCCGATGGGCGCAGCACCGGCCCCCGCCGGTGGCCCCGCGCCTCGTCCCGGCGCTGGCGCGATGGCAGGGCCCGGCGCTCGC
>JALHMW010000035.1 GCA_022843845.1 Archangium sp. | reverse complement strand
GCCACACTCACGCGTGGACCGGTTTCCCGGCTTGTCACCTTGCGGTTCGTGTCGGTCGCTTCGACCTGCTTCCGAGAGGACTTCCACCTCCTGTCCACGCCCGTGCTGGGCACACAAGAAAAACCCCGCTCGGACCTTTCGGACCGGCGGGGTTTTCCCAGCCGCAGCATCTGTGGAGGCGAACGGGATCGAACCGATGACCTTCGCATTGCGAACGCGACGCTCTCCCAACTGAGCTACGCCCCCAGACACAAACACCGACGGCGCCGCGGCGGTGGGCTGACTATGTGACGCATGCTGGGCTGTCAAGCACGGTCCACCGATGTGCTGACGCTCTCGAAACCCACTGTCGACACGACGTTTCCCGCCCGTGTTTGACATTTGACTCACTGCATTGCGGGTGCCAGAAACCGACGCTCTCCAGATGCCTCCTACGACGAAAACGTTGAGCCCGGCCGAGCTCGCGAAGCTGGAAGCAGCGTTCGCTACAGATCCCGCGTCACAGGCGTACAAGCCCCTCGCCGAGGCCTATCTCGCGATGGGCCGGTACATGGAGGCGATGGTCGTCTGCAAAAAGGGCGTCAAGGCGCACCCGACGCTCGCCGACCCCCGGGTGTTGCTCGCGCGCGTCTACGCGGATCAGGGAAAAGACAAGAAGGCCCTCGAGGAGCTCCAGGGCGCGCTGGGCGTCATCGCCACCGACAAGAGCGCCCTGCGAATGACGGCGCAGCTGCAGTGGAAGGGCGGCGAGCGCGAGTCGGCGAAGGCCACCATCCTCAAGGCGTTCGAGGCTGACCCGACCGACCCCGACACGCTCGCCTCGATGAAGGACCTGGGCGTCGATGCGCCGAAGCCCGCGGCCCCGCCCCCTCCCGCCGCGCCACCGCCGGTGCTCCAGCAGGCCGTGGTTCCGATGACGCCGGCCAACGGCGTGTCGTCGCCGAACATCGTCGTCGAGCAGAACGTCACCCAGCCCAACCCGATTCCAGCCTCGGCTCAGCCGTCTGTGACGCAGCGGCGCACCTCGCCGTCGTCGGGCCGTACGTCGGGCGCCAGGCCTGCCGTTCGTCGGCCGGCCTTCGAGCCTGAAGAGTCGATCTCCGAGCAGAGCGAAGTCTCCGAGCTCTCCGAGGTGCCGCAGCGCCGGAAGAAGAAGAAGGAGTCGGGCGGTCTCGCGAAGGCGCTCTTCTTCATGCTGATCTTCGCGGTGCCCGTGGGCGCCGGCGCCTACTACGGCGTGGGCCAGTACATCGCCAAGCGCAACCGCGAGGTGAAGGCCAGCATCATCAAGGCGCAGGACCTGCTCAAGACCGACACCTACCAGGCCTACAAAGAGGCATGCACGGTCGCGGAGGCGGCGCTCAATCTCGATCCCAACTCGGGCCTCGCGCATCGCATTCTGGCGTACGCCTACACGGTTCGGTGGGGCGAGCACGAGCACGACGACGACATCAAGCGCCGCGCCGAAGAGAACCTCGCCGAAGGCAAGGCTTCGACTGAGAAGGAAGGTCTCTCGTACCAGTATGCCGCCGAGTCATTGCTCGCCTCCTACATGGGCAAGGGCAGTGAGGGTCTGCGGCTCCTCGAAGACCGCGTGAAGACCGCTGAAGCCGAGAACAAGAAGTCTGCGCTGCTCTACTTGACGCTGGGCCTGCTGCAGATGAGCCAGGGCGACCTCGAGCGCGCGCGTGAGACGATCGAGAAGGCGCAAAGCGCCGCGCCCGACGACCCTCGTGTGTACATCGCGTTGGGCAATCTGCAGCGGCGCCGCGGCAATGACAGCTCCGCGCTGGGTCACTTCAACAGCGCGCTCCGCTACACTCGAAACGCGCACCCTGAGGCCCTCCTCGGGACTGCCCTGCTCGTGCTCGACCAGCTCGAACCAGCCAAGGGCTACATCACTGCAGCAAAGCACTTGAAGACGCTGGAGGAGATGTCTCCGCCCCCGTCGCCGCGACAGATCGCGCAGACGCACCTCGTGAAGGCGCTCCTCATCTCGCGCGTCGCGCACGACATTCCGCTCTACACCGACGAGAAGTTCCGCAAGGAGCTCGAAGACGGCACGGGCGTGTCTCCCGACGCGGCCAAGGCCTCGAAGGACATCACCGCGCAGGAGCGCGAGGGCCTCGAGAAGGACAAGAACAACGCCGACCTGCTGATCATTCGCGCGAAGCGCATGTTCTGGGACGGAAAGTACGACGAAGCCGCGGCCGAGGTACGCAAGGCCATCGACATGAACAACACCGTCGCGAACTACCATGTGGAGCTCGCGAAGATCCTTTTGAAGAAGGAAGGCGGCGAGCCGCAAGCGGAAGAGGCGCTCAAGAAGGCGCTGAACCTGGTGCCCGGCAGCCCGAAGCTCCTGAGCATGTTGGGACAGGCCCAGTACCGGCAGCGAAAAATCGAAGATGCGCGGCTGACCTTCGAGAAGGCGGTCGAAGACCAGAAGCAGAAGAACGGTGACGCCCGCTACCTGCTCGCGCGCATCTATCGCGATGACAAGAAGGATCCGAAGCGCGCGGTCGAGCTCTTCGAGCGTGCCGCGGCCGACCACTACGCAGACCCGTCGCTGGCGGCGATCGCCTACGACGACCTCGCGTACACATACGAGGCGATGGGCAACAAGGACAAGGCGCGCATCTCGTACGAGAAGGCCCTCAACGCCGACAAAGAGCTCGCCGTCGCCTACTGCCACTACGGCCGCTTCCTCTCGAAGGACAACCAGCCAGCCGACAAGGACAAGCTGAAGGCCGTGGCTGGCGAGTACCTGAAGCTCGAGCCGAAGGGTGAGTGCGCCGGCGACATGCAGCGCCTCACCTCGCCCCAGCCGAACTGACGCTCCGGCGCTCGCCTCACGCATCAGCGCGCCTCATCGCACCAGCCCGGCTGGCTTGTGTCGGCGGCGGCCCGTCGGTAAGAGCCGCTCGTCTTCACGCCGGGAGCCGCCTTCACGATGTCTGCATCGACGCACGAGCTGATCGCCCCTGAGGGAAAAGCCGAGCGCTCGGTGATGCTGCTGGCGCGCGACTTCATCTCGTTGGTGAAGCCGCGGCTCTCAGGGCTGGTGCTCTTCACGACGGCTGGCGGCATGTGGCTCTCCCGGGCGTCGCTGCCGTGGTGGCAGTGGGTCGTCGCGATGGTCGGCACGGCGGGCACCGTCGGCGCGGCGAACGCCTTCAACTGCTACCTGGAGCGTGACTCCGACCGGTTCATGGCGCGCACGGCGGTTCGTCCACTGCCGCAGGGCCGCATGGAGCCGGTGGTGGCCCTGGTGTTCGCGGGCGTGCTCGCGGTCGTCTCGTTGCCGGTGCTGTTCCTGGGCGTGAACGTGTTGACCGGCGCGCTCGGGCTGCTGGCGCTCTTGAGCTACGTGCTGGTGTACACGCCGATGAAGTCGCGCACGCACTGGGCGATGATCGTCGGTGGGGTGCCCGGAGCGCTCCCGCCGTTGATGGGCTGGACCGCCGCCACGGGACGGGTCGAAGTGCCGGGGCTCGTGTTGTTCGCGATTCTGTTCTTCTGGCAGTTGCCGCACTTCATCGCGATCGCCCTCTTCCGGAAGGCCGAGTACCGCGCTGCCGGGCTGACGTCGCTGCCGCTCGAGAAGGGCGACGACGTCGCGCGGCTTCACGCGGTGCTCTACATGATCGGCCTGCTGCCAGTGTCGGTGCTGCCGTTCGTGGTCGGCGTCGCGGGCTGGCTGTATCTCGGTGCGGCCCTCGTGCTGGGCGGCATGTTCGCCTGGGTGGCGGTTGATGGCTGGCGGCGGAAGCTGGACGCGGTGTGGGCGCGCAAGTTGTTCGGCGTCTCGCTGCTGTACCTGACGGGGTTGTTCGCGGCGCTCGCCATCAGCCCTGGATGAGCCGGAGTTCGGAATGACGCGGGCGGCGGGGTTTCAGTGACCCTGTTTGTCAGCCACGACCCGGGGCTTGCCCGCCTCACCCGCTCGGACTACACGCCATCTGGTCTCGGGGTGCTCGGTGGGGAGCTTCAGACGCGGCCGGCAACGCAGATTCAACCCACCGTTTTTTCGATGAAATGGGAGCTTCGCGCGTGACGGACGGACTGAGCCTGAGCACCGTGGTCCGCGTGAACTCCGATACGGCGGTTCAGCGGGTCGGTGGCCGCTACATGGCGGCGACTCCGGACGACCGTTTGCATACGTTCGAGGCGCCTGACGGGTCGGTGTCGGAGGTTGGGGAGCGGATCATCGAGTTGGTCGACGGAGAACGCACGGTGGGTGCCATCGTCGACGTGTTGATCGAAGAGTTTGAGGTGTCGCGTGAGGTGGCCGAAAACGACACCAGGCAGTTCATCGAGTTGCTGCTGGGCAAGCAGGTCCTGACGGTGGGCTGAATCCCACCCTGGGCCTGGGGCACCAAGGGAGACGTGCGCATGAATCGGATGGCTTCGATGCAGGTGGGGGCAGTGTTGGCGTCGCTCGCGATGGCGTTCGCGGGGTGTAGCTGTGATCAGCCAGCGACCTGCGACAACAGCGATCTGACGGTCGCGTTCGTCTCGCCGATGGAAGGCGCGATGGTCGACCAGACCAGCAACGTGCAGGTGTCGCTGTCTCGCAAGGGTGCGCCGGTGAACATCGGCACGGCCAAGCTCGAGGTGCGAGGGCCCGGCGCGACGGACTTCACCGACAAGGGCAACGGGACGGCGGATGGCGCGACTGCGACGTTCACGGGCGTGATGCTGGCGGCCGGAGAGAACGCGCTGCGGGCGACCGTGGCTGAGGCGAACTGCAACGGGAGCGCGGCTCCGAAGACGATCGTGGTGACGGCGAAGTCGACCGTGACGCCGCCTCCGGTGATCGTGAGCTGCACGTTCCCGCAGGATGTGAATGGTGACGGGACGCTGAACGCGGCCGAGCTGCCGATGGGCACGCAAGTGTCGGTGCGGGTGCTGACGACGAATGGCGCGGGAGCGACGTTCTCGGCTCCGGGTTCGAATCCGGCGATGGCGCCGATCGTGAATGACACGGCGACGATTGGGGTGCCGGGTCCGACGGGTGATGGGACGTTCAGCGTGACGGGGACGGTGACGCGTGGAACGGGCGCGCCGACGTGCAGCCCGATGATTCGGGTCGCGCGCACTCCGCCAATGTGCATGAACACGACGGCAAGCCTCGTGGGACCGAACAACGACGCCAACCCGATGAGCCCGGGCTTCCAACTCGCGCTGTTGGGCACCGTCAGCACGGCAGTTGACTCGGCGCGGTTTGAGGTCGAACCCGGGAGCCTGTCGGCGACTGCCATGATTGCCAATGGCATGGCCGGAGGAATCCTCACGATCCCTACGACCGGCGATGTGACCTACTCGACGACGCTCATCGCCGTGGATGCAGTTGGCAATGAGTGCCGCTCACAGAAAGATGTGCGGGCGAACTTTGCTGGTCCCCGGCTCACCGTCACATCTCCTGTCAATCCGGATGGCGGAGCAGTCGATTTCGCCCAAACACCACAGAGCATCACGATCGTCTCCGTGGGCCTCGAAAATGGCAGGCAGATTTGCGTCGACGCCCAGGTGGGCGCGGGAGCACCTGCGCAAGTCGGTTGTGGAACGGTGAGCAACAACAGCTCGACGTTCGATCTCAACCTCACGGCAGACGGTGTCACGACCTTCACGGCTCGAGCGACCGATTCGGTTGGAAATGCAGGCAGCACCACCTTCGTCGCGAACGTCGCGCTGGAGGGTTGTGTGCCTGCCTTCAATCCAGCGCTCGGCTGTCCCAACGCCTACCTGACGAGCGCTGACGTCACTGGTGGTCAGTTTGCGTTCACGGGCTCGGCACGAGCGAGTTGTGCGACCCGGCCGGCTCGGCTCTTCATCGGAACCTCGACCACGGCTGCTGCGACCGCAGTCGTCGGCGCCACGGGGGCGCTCTCGTTCGCTTCTGTCGCCGTTTCAGCCGGTACCTTCGATGCGCGAATTGAAGTTGATCGCCAGGGTGGAGGAACGCCTTACTCGGTGACCTGCGCTGGCATCGTTGTCGACCTGACGGCTCCTGCAATTACAAATCCTGCTCCGCCGACCACGCCGCCGTTCGTCATCAACAGCCAACAGGACTTGCAGCCGGCCGTCGCGGGCGCCCAGCGATCGATTGCGTTTAGCGGAACGATTCCTCCCAGCGGAACTGCTCATGTCTGCATGAGTCAGTCGGCAGGTTCGAGCGGCACCGCCTGCCCGGGAAACACAGGCTTCTTCTTGATGAATCCGGCAGCGGGCGTCGGGACGAGCCCGGTTGCAGGCTTCACGTTCCCCGAGGGCGAGTACCAGATTCGACTGATTCTGCGCCGCGGGAATGGAATCAATAGCTCCGCCTCGGTTCCGCTTCGTGTCGACGTCACCGCGCCCTGCGTCTCCGTCAACGGGTTCACCTTCCCGCAAGACACCGTGCCGACGGGCGGCGATGGCCGACTGAACATTGCTGAGCTCGCAGCCGCGAACCCGCGTGTCAGCGTGACGCTCGACGCCGCCTGTGCAGACCCTGCGGCCGCTCCGGCCACCACGCTCACTATTCGCGAACTCAATGGAGGGACGCTGGGAGCGACCCGAGCGAGTGGAGCGGCCTCGGCCGGCGCAACCAGCCTCACTTTTACCGCTCCCGTGATTGCCACGACGAACCTGACGCTCTTTGCTGAGGCCGTTGACTGGGTTGGAAACCGGAACAACCCCTCAGGCTCGAATAACCCTGCTGTGAAGGCGTTGGGCATCTACCCGGTCGCCCCGTCGTGCAGCATTACGTCGCCAACTGCGGCCGCACGGCTCAATGCCGGCGCCGTATCTGGAGGAATCTTCGCGCAAGCCCAGTCGTCGACGGGTGGAGTTGTCGGCACGAACGGGGTCGAGTTCAGCCTGACGCGCGGAAGCGGCAGCCCCGTTGTTCAGACCGCGACACCCGCCGGTACCGGACTCGCGTCCACAACCTACACGACGCAGGATGGTGCGTACTCGCTGGCTGCAACGTGCACGGATCTCGCGCTCAACGTGCAGACCACAGCTCCTGTTTCGTTCCTGGTCGATGCAACGCCGCCGACGGGCTGCGCAGTCTCGACCCCAGTCGGGGGCCAGACGACGATTACCAATCAGATCGCGACGACCGTGAGCACGACCTCGACTGAGACCAACGCGACAGTTCGGGTGGCCTCGAATCTGCCAGCAGCCGACACCACGGTCGGTACCTTCTCGCTCAACGGAACCTCGGCGACGTCGACGCTCACCTACGTGCTGGGCAACCAGAACCTCACCGTCACCATCACCGACGACTTCAGCAACTCCTGCTCTGTGAGCGTTGCAAACGTCAACGTGACGTCGACCACCTGCGTCTTCACCGTGAGCAGGGGCTTCGTGAACGGCCCTACCTGGCTGAACAAGAGCGCGCAGGCAGATACGAGCATCACGGTGAACACGACGAACTGCCGAGGGCAGGCGGCGACTCTGGTGCGCGCGAGCCCATCGGCAACGTTCAACGCGACAACGAATGCGACGACGGGCGATGCGACCTTCGCGGTCACGCCGGTCGACGGCGACTCGTACACAATTACCGTCGGCAACAGCACGCCTACCACCGTGGTGGTCGACTTCGTCGACCCTGTCGTCCCGGCGGGAGCGTTCACCGTCGCCGGCGCGGCTCCGACGGTTGGTGACCTGAAGTTCGTCGCCGCTGCTGGCAACCCACGTGTGGCAGGGGGCCCGCTCGCGACGGCTGGCTACTACGCTGACCTGAATCCCGGAACGAATGGGGCTCAGATTGCGCTCGCGATCAACGGGATTACGGGAGCACGTCAAGCAGGGAACAACGGCCGAGTTGAGATTCTTGTGAACGGCGCTTCACTCCCGAACGGGAGCAACAGCTCGGATGTCATTGATGCCGACCCGAAGAGCGTCACGTTCAACGCATCGCCCGTGAACTTCCCTCATCCGCAGCGAACGGCAGTGCCCCTCGTCGCTCGTGTGTTCGACCAAGCTGGCAACGGCCTAAACGCCTTCAGTGGCACCTTGCGGGTTGATGTTGTTGCGCCCACCAACCCCGCACGCGTCTTGGGAACCGTAACCCGTGGTGGCTCGGTCCCTCTGACTTGGAATCAGACGTTCGATGACGATGGCGACACGAATTCGGGCGCAGCGACCGTCGAAATTCGCTGGACCACTGACGCAGTTACTAACTCTGGCTCCCTAGCAAATGAACCTGACTACTTCGCGGCAACCACTTTCAAAGAACCGACAGATCTTCCGGGCACTACGACTTCGACTACCGTCCGAGTGCCGCCGAACACCATTTTCTTCGTTGGTGTTCGGGCCAAGGATTCACTTGAGAACTACTCAACCTTCGTTGTGCCCGCCGCCTACAACAACAAATTGCAGGAGGTGAGCATTGTCGATCCGAACGTGACTTCAACCTCGTTTGGCCAGGCGCTCGGCACCGCTGACGTGACAGGCGACGGCATCAAGGACATCTTGGTTGGTGCTCCAGGACCTGCCGCTGCGTCCGTCGGTAACGTGATCGTCCTGAGAGGTCGGGCAGGCCTCGCCTCAGCTGCTCCCTGCACGAGTTCGGGACCGGACTGCGCTGTCATTGCGCCGTTCGATTCAGCCGCGGGCCGTTTTGGTCTTGACCTTTCGACTGGCGGAAACGTTGGTGAGCCTGGTGAGGACTTCGTTGTTGGTCAGCCATCGTTCGCTGGCGGCGGGCGCGCCATCGTCTACTTCGGAGTGACCGACGGAGGAATGCCAGCAACAGCCGCTTCAGGTTTGGTTGAAATTCGAGGCGATGCTCAGTCAACTGGTACTGGAACAGTGGTCAAGATCCTACGCGACGTTGACGGGGACGGGCTCGATGAAGTCGCGGTTGTGTCCTCTGGTTGGGATGCAACGAACGCATCGACAACCCTCCAAGGAGTTGGGCGCGTGTACATCTTCCGTGGGAGGACCTTTGCGCAGTGGCAGGCTCTCGGTGCACCAGTTTCCGTCAACGCGGCGACCTGGATTGTGAACGGACCATCGCCGAAGCTCACGGCGGGAACGACATCGAACGGCTTCGGACAAGGACGTTTCGGGTTCATCAGCGTGGGCAAGCCGGTGGGGTCACCAGGCGGGAATGACTTCCTCATTCCAATGTCTCGCTTGGTCATCAATCAGGTTCAATTCTGGTCCGCTGGGACGGTCTCGCCGGCAGCGATGCCACTCGCCAACACGAGCAGAACCCAAGCTTTGACTGAGCCAGTGGGGACAACAACGGCCCTTACAGGCTTCGGGTTTACCGCAGTTTCCGGCCTCAATATCATCGCGTCGTCGAATGCGACTCAAAACGACCTTGTCGTGGGCTATCCGAACGCAAGTCGCATTCAGGTGTGGACGGACATTACCCGGGCCGGCATCTCAGGGAATGCAACGAACATCACCGGTCCAAACGGATTCGGAGGAACGGTGGCTGCTGCAAGCCTTTCAGATGACGCTTCGGTCGACCTCGTCGTCAACGAAAACGGAAACACTCCACAAGCAGTGTGGTTGTTGTTTCAGACGAGCACGGGATTTGCGAACGTGCCAGCCAGTACCACCGACCCCTTGAACTTCTGGGCGGTCCCATACCGAACTGGTGGAGCCAACAGTCGACTTGGTTCTTCGCTCGCGACAGACGACGTGACCGGCGACGGACAGGTCGACGTAATTGCCGCTGACTCGCTCGTTGGCGCTGTGAGGATTTTGCGATGAAACAAAATGAAACGATTCAAAAGAAGCCCTACCACCGACCTTTGGTGGCGTCCGTTCAGAACAGCTCCAAGAGCGTGTTGCTAGCTTGTACGCCTCCAAAGACTGACTGCGATGCAGTCCTTGGCACGACCGGTTGTGGCTGCCAGCCAGAGAACTTCGACTGCGATCAGAACTGCTGACCAAACTCGCGGTCGACGACAACTCCAGGTGACGCCCTGTCTGGTTCGGCAAGCTACACCGCACGAGAAGGCCTCCCTCGGCTGAAGCACACGGTGCTGCCGAATTGACCTGGGCCCAAGGTGCTCGACGAACGGTTGCGATCAAGTAGCCTGTGCTCATTCTAGAGTTCTTTCTTGTCGATGACGCTTGGTACTACCTTGAAGTCGCTCAGCGAGCGGCGGTCGAGGGTCGGCTCACGTTCGATGGGCTGAACACCACCAACGGGTTTCACCCGCTGTGGATGGTCTTCTTGAGTGTGTTTGCGCTGATTGGGATGACAGGACCGGGCGCAGCACTCATCGCCCAGCTTGGCCTGACAGCTGTCGGAGCCTTCGCACGAGCCCGCTCGGCCTTCGAGCTCGGAGCGCTGCTCGCGGTTCTCGCTTCGTTCCATGGCCTCAAGATTTTTCTCAATGGAATGGAGTCGGCGCTCGCGTTCGCGCTTGTGGCGTGGGTGCTTCACCTTGCTGAGTCGAGAGCTCCAACGTGGGTTTTCGGTCTCCTCACAGGGCTCGCAGTGACTGCGCGCTGGACCAACGTCGCACTCCTCGCCCCGCTGCTCTTCTTCACCCTGCGAACGCTCCCTGTCCGGAACTGGGCTGTGGTGTTGGCAGCCGCGACGGCGCCTATCGCTGCTGCGCTAGGATCCAGTTGGGCGCTCACTGGCCATCTCATTCCGGTCTCGGCGGCCATCAAGACGGGCCAGCCCGCAGGACCATTCGTCTTCCTGCTGTGCGCGGTTGTGCTGGGCCTGACGGGAGCCTTTGCCTGGAAACGCCGGAACGATCCGGCCCGCGACAGAGTCTTTGCGAGTTTCGCGCTCGGCGTTGCCATCGTGATGTGTGCTGACTTCGCCTTTCGGCGAATGGTGATCGCGGAGATCTGGACACTCTGGCCGCAGGTCTTGCTCCTGATGCTCGCCGCAACACGGTTGCCAAAGCAGGCGCTCGGTGTGGCTGCAGTCCTCGCATCCGTGACCGCAATCTGGTCCTGGCAACACCGGCTCAATCCCGAGTCGTCAACGGCTTACGAGGCCGCAACCCGATCAGGCGAGTGGCTCGAGGCGAACACCGCTCCGACGACGATCGCGGCCGGGTGGGATGTCGGCTTCATCGCTGGCCATACCAGTCGCGCGGTCGTGAACCTGGATGGGCTCGTGAACTCCTGGGAGTTCAAAGAACAGGTTCTGGATCGCGGGCGCCTCGAGACCTATCTCCACGACGAGCTCAAGCCTCAGTTCGTCGCTCAGGATGTGCCCGTCTCATTCCTTCGCCGCGACAAGAACGTGGCCTTCAAAGGCGCGTCTCTGGCTCCCTGGTACGTGCGGCGTGCCGAGTGCTTCTTCTTCAGAGCAGCCACCAGCCCCTGGATTCGGCAGCACAAAGTCGCGCTCGTGCTCTCAAGAGAGCCCTTCGGCGAAGACGATCGATCGCTGAGTGACCGACGGCTCGAACTCTGCGCGGATCGAGGATGACCAGGCCCACGTTGGTGCTCCTCGCCTGCACGGTCATTTGGGGGCTGACGTTCGTGGTCGTGAAGGACGCGCTGTCGGCGTCTGACTCCTTCACGTTCCTCGCACTGCGGTTCGGGCTCGGGGCGCTCGCGTGCCTGATTTGGGCGCGCGGGCGGTTGCTCGAGCGGAGCACGCTCACCAACGGGCTTGGCCTCGGACTCGTGCTGTTTGCTGGGTACGCGTTTCAGACCTTCGGGCTCGAAGACACGACCCCTTCCCGTTCGGCCTTCATCACCGGGCTCGCCGTCATCGGCGTCCCCTTCGTCTCGTGGGCGCTCTTCAAACGCGCTCCGTCGTGGCCGTCGGTCGCGGGCGCGGTCATCGCCATTCTCGGCCTCGCGCGACTCACTGGCTTCGGGCTCGATGGCGGGCTCTCAAGCGGCGACCTGCTCACCCTCGCCTGCTCGCTCTCGTACGCGCTCCACATCGCGCTCACCGAGAAGTTCGCCAAGACCGGAACCTCGGTCGCGCTCGTCGCCGTTCAGCTCTCCACCGTCGCCATTCTCAGCGCGGTCTGCATTCCCCTCGGCACGCCCCGCTTCCACCCCACCCCCGCCTATTGGGCCGCCGTCGCCGCGACCGGCCTCATCGCCTCCGCGCTCGCCATCTCCATTCAGACCTGGGCCCAGGCCCGCACCTCTGCCGTCCGCGCGGCTGTCATCTTCTCGCTCGAGCCCGTCATCGCCGTCGCCGCGTCCGTCGCGCTCGGGCGTGAACAGCCGGGCCTCGCCGAGCTCACCGGCGGCGCGCTCATCGTCGGCGGGGTCCTCGTCTCCGAAGTCGGCGCGGCGTGGAGCCGCCCACCCAGCCTCGCTCCCGAGTCGACGTGAGCGACCGCGTTCGCGTCTCGACCTGGGCCCTCATCGCGCTCGTCGTGTTCACGACCGCCGTCGCCGCGTTCCCGACGCTCTTCCTCCCGGCGCGGTGGTTCATCACCCAACGACACACCGACTACGGCTTCACCAACGCCGACGTCCTCCGCATCGCGCTCTTCGGGCTCCTCGTCGTCGAGACCGTCATCGTCCTCCTCTACGCGGCCATTCGGAGCGCGCTGCGCCCAGCGTTCCGTCGCGACGGACTCCTCCTCACCCTCGTCATCGTCGGTGACGCGCTCGTCTGGTTCGCCGCAGCCATCCTCGCGGGGCGGTAGAGGCGCAGCCCCCCGCACCATCACCGAACGCCACCCACGTCACCCTCGGCCCACCACCACCGACACGCCTTGACACCTCATCAACGCGTACTAACCACACGCCCCGATGATCACGGTCGACGGGTTGAGCAAGTACTACGGCGAACACGCCGCCATCAAAGCCCTCTCCTTCACCATTACGTCCGGTGAAGTCGTCGGCTTCCTCGGTCTCAACGGCGCGGGCAAGACGACGACGCTCAAGGTGCTGGGCTGCGTGCTGCTGCCCACCTCGGGACGCGTCATCGTCGACGGCTTCGACGTCACGCGAGACCCTCACGAGATTCGCAAGCGCATCGGCTACCTGCCCGACACGCCGCCGGTCTACGACGAGATGTCGGTCGGCGAATACCTCGCCTTCGTCGCCAGGCTCCGCGGCGTCGCCGACGCGAACGTCGCCAACTTCGTCGCCGACGCCGAGAAGAAGACGGCCATCACCGACAAACACGACGACGTCATCTCCTCGCTCTCGCACGGCTACCGCCAGCGCGTCGGCCTCGCCCAGGCGCTCGTCCACAAGCCCAAGCTCCTCATCCTCGACGAGCCCACCGGCGGCCTCGACCCCGTGCAAATCGTCGAGATGCGCGAGGTCATCAAGGGCCTCAAGGGCGAACACACCGTGCTCGTCTCCAGCCACATCCTCGGAGAGATCAGCCAGGTCTGCGATCGCTACCTCGTCATCCAGGGCGGCGAGCTGATCGCCCAGGGCACCGAGACCGAGCTCTCCGCCAAGCTCGGCTCCGGAGGCCCCATCGAGATCGACTGCATCGGCGCCGCCGGCCCCGTCATCGAGCTCCTCAAGAAGGTCGACGGCGTCAACGACATCACCCTCGTCAAGCTCGACGGCCAGAACCTCTCGCTCCACGTCGACGCCAAGAACGACGTCCGCCCGCAGCTCGTCAAGGCGCTCGTGCAGGCCGACATCGCCGTGCTCCGCGTCGACCGCGCGGCCCACCGTCTCGAGAACATCTTCCTCAAGCTCACCCACGGAAAGGACGCGTGATGAACACGGTCCTCCTCATCGCCCGCCGCGAGCTCGGTGCCTACCTCCGCACCATGAGCGGCTACATCATCATCGCCGTGCTGCTCTTCCTCGACGGCCTGGCCTTCAACGCCTTCGCCGTCGCCGGCACCGCCAAGAAGTCCTCCGAAGTGCTCGGCGACCCGCTCGGCTTCTTCTTCTGGACCTCGGGCATCGGCATGGCCGTCGCCATCTTCCTCTCGATGCGCCTCATCGCCGAGGAGCGCCAGACGGGAACCCTCCAGCTCCTCTACAGCTCGCCCGTCCACGATCGCGAGATCGTCCTCGGCAAGTACCTCGCCTCGCTCGGCTTCCTCTGCATCTTCCTCTTCGCCACCGGCTACATGCCGCTCCTCGTCGCCATCTACGGCAAGGTCTCGCTCGGCCACGTGCTCTCGGGCTACCTCGGCCTGGTGCTCGTCGGCTCGGCCAGCATCGCCATCGGCATCTTCGGCAGCGCGCTCACCAAGAGCCAGGTCGTCGCCGCCATCAGCTCCGGCGTGATGTCCGTCGCGCTCACCATGTGCTGGATCCTCGCGAAGGTCGTCGACCGGCCCTTCACCGACGTCATCACCGGGCTGGCCTGGTACGGCCACTTCGACCCCTTCGCCCACGGCCTCGTGCACCTCAAACACGTCGTGTACTTCGGCCTGGTCACCTTCGTTGCGCTCTTCGCCGCCACGCGCGTGCTCGAAGCGCGAAGGTGGAGGTAAGCCATGCTCAAGAAAAGCTGGATTCTCACGCTCCTCCTCACCTTCGGCATGCTGCTGCTGTGGATCGGCGAGCGCATCGTCGATGGTGACTCCCGCACGTTCTTCACCGGCGGTGGCGCGGCGCTGATGCTCGTCGCCATCGGTCTGCGCGCCCTGCGGGTGAACGTCGCCACCTCGGGGCAGATCGAGAAGACGCTCCTGGGCCTGCATGGCCTCTCCTTCCTCGGCATCGGGCTCTACGTCTGGCAGTCGGACCTGTGGGCGAAGGTCGCCGGTCAGACGCTCGAGACGGGCTGGCCGAAGCTCGCCGGTATCGTCGCGGTGATGGTGCCCGCGGTGCTCGCGCTGTCGCTGATTCCCACGCTGCTGGTCGAGCTCTCCTACGCCTCGATGGCGCGCGCGCCTGTGATGGAGACCGGCCGCATTCAAGAGGCCACCAACGCCGGGCTCGGCATGGGCTTCGTGCTCATCTTCGCCTTCTCACTCCAGTACGTCGTCTCGGAGCGCGACGTGAAGCGCGACTTCTCGTACTTCCGCACCGCGCGCCCCGGTGAGGCCACCAAGCGCCTCGTCAACTCGCTCGACGAGCCGCTCGAGGTCTTCCTCTTCTTCCCGCCGGCCTCCGACGCGTCGACGTACGTGCAGGCCTACTTCGACGAGCTCAAAGAAGACTCCTCGATGCTGAAGGTGCAGCTGCTCGACCAGGCGCTCGAGCCGCTCAAGTCGAAGGAGCTCGGCGTCAGCAACAACGGCTCGGTCGTCTTCAAGAAGGGCGGCCGGAAAGAGACGCTCTTCCTCGGGGTCGAAGCCGAGAAGGCCCGCACCCAGCTCCGCGGCCTCGACGTCGAGGTCCAGAAGCGCGTGCTGCAGATCGCCAAGTCCAAGCGCACCGTCTACATGACGTCAGGCCACGGCGAGCGCACGCAAGACCCCGTCGCCAACGAGCAGCGCGCGAACATCGACATCCTCTGGCGCACGCTGCAGGACCAGAACTTCGAGGTGCGCACGCTCTCGGCGGCCGAAGGGCTCGGTCAGGACGTCCCCCGCGACGCGGCGGCCATCTTCGTCATCGGCCCGACGAGCCCGTTCACCGAGCCCGAAGCCAACGCCCTCGTCGAGTACGGCAAGCGCGGCGGCAAGCTCTTCATCGCCATCGACCCCGAGGCGGGCCTCACCTTCCCCGAGCTGCTCACGCCGCTGGGGCTCTCGTTCAAGGCCGAGGTGCTCACCGACGACAAGAGCTTCGCCCGCATGCGCGCCCAGGCCAGCCCGTCGGACCGGCGCAACGTCGGCACCCGCACCTTCTCGTCGCACCCGTCGGTGAACTACCTCTCGCGCTCGCAGCAGCCGGTGCTGCTCGTCGGCGCGGGCCCGCTCACCGAGCTGCAGACGCACCCCGCCGACCTCGTCATCGACATGGCGCTGCGCACGCAGTCGACGACCTGGAACGACTTGAACAGCAACTTCGAGCACGACGCTCCGACCGAGGTGCGCCAGGCGTACGGGGTGCTCTCGGCCATCAGCCGCCGCGCCGCGAGCAACAAGCTCGAAGAAGAGCTCCGCGCGCTCGTCCTCGCCGATTCGGATGTCATCGCCGACGAGGTCTTGCCGCTGCTCCAGGGCAACCAGTACCTGGTCGTCGACGGCCTCAAGTGGCTGCTCGGTGACGAGGCGCTCCAGGGCAGCACGAACACCGAGCTCGACCTGCCGATGACGCGCACCCGCAAGGAAGACAGCGTGTGGTTCTACGGCACGACCTTCCTGGCGCCCGTGCTGGTGCTGGCCCTGGGCTTCGTCGTGCGCCGCAGAACCAGCCGCCCACGCAAGACGGAGGTGAAGTCGTGAAGGCCCGCAGCGTCGCGATGACGGGAGCCCTCGCTGGCCTCGGCCTGGTGGCCGCGTACACCACGTGGCAGCGCCCCAAAGAGACCACCTCGACCAGGACCATGGTGACGGTGCTCGACGCCTCGAAGCAGTCGCTCGAGTCGGTGAAGTTCGAAGACGGCCAGCGCTTCTTGACGTTGAAGCGCGTCGACGGAGCCCTCTGGGTGACGTCGGGCTTCGTGCCGGGCAAGGAGCCCGCGCCCGTCGACGCCGGCCTGTCGACGACCTTCGTCGCCCTCGATGGCGGAACGCTCCCCGATGGCGGGGCCATCGACGCTGGCATGCTGGAGGTCGCGGTGAAGGCCCCGAAGCCGCCGCCGACGCGAGAGGTGCGCGGCAACGAGCGCGCCGATGCCGCGATGCAGAAGTTCATGCCCTTCGAAGCGACGCGCGCGCTCGGCGTGTTGAGCGACGAGAAGCGCGCCGAGCTGGGCCTCGCCGACTCCGACCGGCGGCTCGAGCTGATCGTCGCGAGCACGGCGCGCGTGTTCCGCGTGGCGAAGACGTTGCCGGGCATCTTCGGCACCTACGTGCAGGAAGAGCGCACGGGCGAGGTGTTCCTGCTCCCCGGCACGTTGCTGTCGGACTTCGATCCACAGTCGCAGGTGCTCGTGGACCGCCGCCTCCACACCTTCAAGCAGAGCGAGTTCGACGCGTTCCTCGTGAAGGCCGATGGGAAAGAGGCCGGCTTCGTTCAGACGAACGCCGAGATTCCCTCGACGGCGAAGGTGGCTCGCGCGTCGTCGCCCGAGAAGCAGGAAGAGCTGGTGAAGAACTGGCACGACAAGATCTGGAGCCGACTCATCGTCACCGAGGTGCTGGGCAAGGGCGAGCTGCCCAATGGCAAGGAGCCGACGGTGGCGTTGCGCGTCGAGTACACGTTCAAAGGCAAGGACAAGGGCTTCCTCGAGCTGGGCATCGGCGAGGGGAACTCGATGTGGGCTCGCAGCGAGAACACTGCGTCGTGGGTGTCGGTGCATCAGGGCAGCGATGAGATTCTCATCGAGGCGAAGAAGCTGGTGCTCGAGCCGTAGGCGGGAGCGCACTCCGCTCGAGGGCGAGTGGAGCCACAGCGCTCAGTCAACACACGAAGAGTGCAGCAACGGAGTGGTCGGCGGTCGCAGTCGGTCCACACGCCGGCCGTCGCGGAGGTGCCTCACGTCGCTTACGAGTGCCGCGGAGCTCAGCCGTCGCTGAAGCACTCCGATGAAGGAGCCGCTCGACGAGTCAGCGTCCAAGCCGCTGCTGGACGAGGGCTCGCACGTCGTCAGCCAGGAGCAGCTCGAGCTCGACCTTCTGCTGCGCGTACGAGTTCGCGAGGCCCGCCCACGTCGCGAAGGGCAGGTCGTGCAGGAACAGCGCGAGCACACGGCGACGCCCGTTCTTCTGCTCCACGAAGTGCGCCGAGGTGAGTGTGCCGGGGAGCGCACCGCCCTTGGTGCCCCAACGCACGAAGTGCTCCTGGTTCGAGGCGAAGCGCATGGGCCATGAGAGTCGCTCACGGGCCGGGGCATAGCGCTGCGTCTCGTCGACGAAGAACCGCTCGAGCAACCTGGCGAACGCTCGGGCCGAGCCGCGGTTGTCGAGCGTCGACGCCATGACGGACTGCTCGCGGACCCGTCTCGCAGCGAAGGCCTCGGCCATCACCTCGGCGCGGGAGGAGTCCTCCTTCAGCGCAGACGCGAGCGCCCAGGCCCTGTCGTCGACGACGCCACCGTCAGCGCCTTCGAGGCTCGCCAGCAACGTGCCAGTCAGTGGATGTGGCGCGCGCAGCGCCCCCAGCTCTGCGGTCTCGGACTCGAGCGATTCCCTGCCGATCTCGAAGAGCAACACATCGGTCGCGGCGTTGTCGCTGAACTGAATCATCGCCGTGAGCGCGGCGCCGACCGTCGCGACGCCACCATCGAGCGCCGCGCGCGCCTTCGGGTGCGCATTGCCATCGGTGCCCGGCAGGTAGAAGTGCTCGACGTTCGGGAGCGGCCTGTCGGACGTCCACGTGCCCTGCTCGAGCCGGTGACACGCGAGCGCGAGCGGCACCACCTTCACCGTCGACGCGAGCGGCCAATCCGCATCCGCATCGAGGAAGACGCCGTTGGCTTCATCGCCCACGTCCCACACGGCGAGGGCGTAACGCTCGGGGTGCGCGCGCAGGTACGCCCAGACCTCGTCAGCGGTCGTGAGCTGCTTGCCTTCGAGCTCGTCGGTGGCGAGGACTTCAGCGACAGCGTCGATGAGTCTGCGGGCCTTCCACGCACCGACGGCGAGCGCGGCGACCAGGAGCACCGACACCAGGCCCGCGACCTTCCAGCGCAGGCTCGTCATGGCTCAGGCCTTTCGAATGGGCAGGCGCACGATGAAGGTCGCGCCCTTCCCTTCAACCGACTCGGCGGTGAGCGTGCCCTTGTGCGCCTCGATGATGCTCCGCGAGACGGACAAGCCCAGGCCCGTGCCCAGCCCGCGGCGCTTCGTGGTGAAGAACGGCTTGAAGAGGTGCTGCATCACCTCGGCCGTCATGCCCGGGCCGGTGTCGGCCACCAGCACCTTCGCGAAGTCACCATCGGCGACCGTCGCGACCGTCACGCGCTTCGTCGGCGACTCGGCCATGGCCTGGCCTGCGTTCATCATCAGGTTGAGCAACACCTGCCGCAGCTGGTTGTTGTTGCCGAGAATGCCGCCGAGCCCTTCGCCGAGGCTCGTCTCGACCTTCACGCCCTGCATCTGCAGCTGGTGCTGGCACAGCTGCAGCGCGCCCTGAACGACCTCATTGGGCGACAGTGGATCCATCTCCATCTCGGGCGGACGCGCGAACTCGAGCAGCGTCTGGAGGATCTTGTTGGCCCGCAGCGTGTCGGACTCGATGAGCCCGAAGTACTCCTTCGCCTCGGCCATCGAGTCGGCCTCTTTGCCGAGCTGCGCGAAGCCCAGGATGCCGACCATCGGGTTCTTCACCTCGTGCGCGACGCTGGCGGCGAGCTCTCCGATGGCCGACAGCTTCTCGGACTGCACCAGGTTGTTGTGTGCGCGCTGCAGATCGTCGGAGCGTCGAATCAGCTCGCGGCTCATCTCGTTCAGCGCGGTACCGACCGAGCGAATCTCGGGCGCGCCCTCGATGGGCACCGTCACGCCGTACTCACCCTTCGAGATGACGACCATCGTGTCCGACAGGCGGCGCAGCGGCGCGGTCAACGCGCGCGAGAGGAAGATGGCGAGCACCAGCGCCAGGGCCACGATGCCGACGGCGAAGAGGAGCGACCGGGTCGACAGCTCCCGGGTCGCGCCGAACACCTCTGCGACGGGCACCTCGGCGACGACGGCGGCCAGGCCGTTCCCGACGCGGGCGTAGCTGGCGAGCCGCTGCTCCCCGCCCTGCTCGTATTGCTCTGCGCCGCGCGCCGCCTTGCCCGAGAGCGCCGACTGCACCGGCGTCAGCGCCGAGAAGTCTTCATGGGCGATCACCTTCGAGGCGTCGCGGTGCGCCAGCACCCGGCCCAGCGAGTCGACGAGGAAGACGCGCGTCACGCTGCCCGTCGTCACCGTCTTCAGCAGCCGCTCGGGGCGCAGCTCGGCGGTGATGATGGCCTTGCCGTCGGCGGTGACGGCCGAGAGGCGCAGCAGGGCCAGGTCAGGCGGCAGGCTCGCGTTCTGGAGCAGCACGCCCGAGCGCCGCACGACGTCGAACGGCACCGGTGTCTGTTTGCGCGCGAGGAGGATGTCCTCCTTCTCGATGTTCAGCCCCGAGAGCCGCTCGGCGTCGAAGTAGAGGAACGAGCGCTCGACGCCGCCCTCGGTGATGGTGTCGACCTCGAGCGAGAGCACCTCGTCGTCGGCAGAGAAGAGCGAGCGGGCGCGGCGCTCGGCGTCACCGGGCGTGCTCGCGTACTCCTGGCCGAAGTAGCGCAGCTTGTCGGCGAAGCCGTCGACCGTCGTCTCGACCTGGTCTGCCACGGTGCCGGCCACCAGCGCGTTGACGTCGTAGACGGTGGCCTCTTTGTCCCGAGTGACGATGCGGGTCGCGAGCGTGAGGTACACCGCCATGGCGGCGAGCAGCAGGAGCCCCACCAGGAGCACGACCTGCGCGCGAATCGACAGTCGTGTCATTCAGCGACCTCCCAGGTCGAACGAATAGCCCACCTTGAGCCCCAACCCACTGGCCGCGAGCGTGGCGAGCTCACCATCGAGCGTGCCGAACAGGCCCGACACCTCGAGCTCGATGGCGCCGGGGCCGAGCGGGCGCGCCAGGCCGAGCGCCACCTCGAGGTCTCCCACCACGCGCGTCTCTCTCGCAGCGCCGACCGACAGGAGCGCCAGCTGAAACGCCGGGCCGACCCCGCCGCGCACCACCCACGCGCCGATCGGCTGGTGCCACCCGACCAGCAGACTGAAGGGGAACACCCAAGCCTGCGCCGTCACCTGCTCGGCGCCGAAGTCGACCGCGCGAGAGGCCGCATAGACGCCCGCGCGGGCCTCGAGGCCCAGCCGTCGGCTCAACACCGGCAGCCGCCACAGCAGGCCCACGGTGGCGGTCGGAGACGAGACGGACGAGAAGTTGAACAGGCCACCCGCGCGCACCGAGAGCGACACCATCACCGGCAGCGGGCGCGCGAGGTCGAGCTCGGTGACGAAGTCGCGCTCCTCGATGCGCAGCACGTCTTCACCATCGGCCGGGGCCGTCCACCTCGCGGCGAAGAACCCATCTCTGGCGACGGGCGCCTCGACGACGCCCTTCTCGACGAACAGCCTGGGGCTGAGGTCGGTGACGGGCCGGCCCTTGCCGTCTTTGAAGACGAGGTGGAGCTCGTCACCGACCAGGGTCACCTCGGCGCGCGAGACGGGCGGCACGCCGACGTAGATCTCTCGCGGCTCCGTCCATGCCGAGACGCGGCTCGAGTTGCCCTTCGCGCGAATGCGAATGGTGTGCGGCCCCTCGGCGAGATCGCGGAGCACCTTCGGCGATGACGGCACCTGGGTCGTCACCTCGTCGACCTCGAGCTCGTAGAAGATCGCCTTGTCCACCGCGGTCCACGCGAGGTCGACGATCGCTCCGGGCTTCACCACCACGTCGCTCGCGGGAGAGCGCCAGACGACGGTCGGCAACGCCTCAGGCGCGACGACATCGACGGGCCGGGGCTCCGACGGCAGCGACACGTGGCCTTTGTCGTCCTTCGCGGCGACGCGCCAGTACACCCGGCCCGGCGCGACGTCGGTGGCGCGGAACTGCGAGCCCGTCACGGTGCCCGACGACACCACCTGCTTGAAGTCACGCTCCGAGGCGATCTCGACCCGGTACTGCGTGGCGCCGACGACGGGCGTCCACGCAAGGTCGAGCTTCAGCGGCGTCGACGACTCTCCACGCGGGTTCGGCGTCGCGAGGCGCACCTTGAAGACGCTCTCCTGACTCCACTCTCCAGGCGTGCCGCGCTCGTCGACCGCCGCGACGCGCCAGCGGTATTCACCCGCCGCGTTGGGCTTGAAGCCGAGGCTCGGCGTCTTCGCCACCAGCGACACCTTGTCCTTCGTGTCGGTCGACGCCTCGATGACCCACGACACCGCGCACGCCACTTCGCCCCACGAGAGCGTCACGGTGGGCGCGCCGAGGATGACGTCAGCGGCGGGCCTGGCGATCTTCGGCGCCGCGGGGCGAATGGTGAACTTCCGCGCGCCGGTCGACTCGCCCGTGCGGCCACGCACGTCGAGCGCCTTCGCGCGCCAGTACCAGGTGCCCGCGCTCATCACGCCGAGAGAGACGCTCGGGCTCTTCGAGGTGAGCTGCCGCGCCGGCGCGAAGTCCTTCGAGGTCGAGACCTCGACGAGGAACTCCTTGATGAGGGGCGAGGGCTCGAAGCTGAGCTCGACGCTCTGGGCGCACGGCAGCAGCGCTTCGTCGGCAGGCAGCTTCGGCACCGGCACGGTCGACTCGAGCGCGACGGTGCGGGGCTGGCTCCACTCGCTGGGGCGGCCCTCGCCGTCGAAGCTGCGCACGCGCCACCAGTGCGTCACCGACGGCAGCTGCTCCCAGCGGTAGGCGGGCGTGGGCACGCGGGTCTGCAAGACGACCTCGACGAACGCCGGGTCCTTCGCGATCTGCAGTTCGTAGCCCTGCGTGCCGGGCACGTCTTTCCACCGCAGCACCATGCGGGCGCTCTGCGACACCGCCTGCTGGGCCCACAGCAGCAGCACGACGGCGAGCGCCCACCGGCACGTGTCACGGCACACGCGCAGGCGTCACCTCGATCTCGGGGTTGAGCAGCTCGGGCGCCTCGAGGATGGCCTTGTGAATGACGCGAAACCTCGCCGCCTCGGACGCCAGGGACTCGCCCATCGCATCGTCGGCCGCGCGCACACGGAAGTACCAGCTGCCTTCGGCGAGCGACGTCTGGAGCTTCACCTGGGTGCCCGAGACGGTCTGCGAGATGGCGACGGGCTCGAAGCCCTGCGACGCCGAGACCTCGAGCCGATAGCGGCTCACGCCGGGCAGCGGCGTCCACGCGAACTCGATGCGCGCTCCGGGAGGCGCCAGCACCACCTCACCGGGTCGCGGCAGTCGCAGCGCAGGCGCGAGGTCTTCGACGAGTGAGAAGCGCCGGGCCTCGGAGACAGGAACGCCGGCCGCGTCGACCAACCGCCACCAGGTGACTCCCGCGCTGACGGACGAGAGCGTGAGCGCCGAGCCCTGGGCCGCCACGTCGCGGGAGAGGAACGCGAAGAGCCGGTCCTTCGCGACCTGCACGCGCGCTCCCTTCACCGAGCCCTCCCACGTGAGCGTGATGGTCGGTACCGCGCCGCGGAACAGCTCGCGGTGATGCGCTTCAGGCAGCACCAGGGTCACCGGCCACGACGGGAGCAGCACCATCTCTTCCATCATGCGAACCCGGCCGCCGGCCTCGACGTCGGTGGCCTTGCCCTTCGCCTCGACCCTCGCCTTGCCCTTCTTCACGCTGACGGCGAGCCGGCCTTCGGTGAGGTCGACGCGCGCCTCGGAGCTGGGCGGCAAGGTGGCGGTGCCGTCTTTGGTGGTGAAGGTGAGGGGCACCGAGCCGCTGACGCCGGCGATCGAGCCCTGCCGCAGGGTGATGGAGCGCCCGAGGCCGCGCTGCGGCTCGATGACGACCAGGCTGCGCTCGTCGAGCTCGAGCACGGTGCCATCGGCGAACACCACGCGCGCCTCGCTCCCGGGGGGCACGTAGACGGCGTCTGACTCGTGAACGTCGTCACCGCGCGAGGCGGTCTGCCACCCGAGCGTCTCGGCGGGCCGCACCTGGACCGAGCCGGTGGCCAGCTGAACGTGGGCCACGGCCTCGGCTCCGGTGCGGGCGCGCGGGGGCGTCGGGCGGAGCGCCGCGGTCAGCGAGAGGACTGCGATGAGCGCGCCGACGACGGCCAGGACCACGTCACGCAGCGACCTCTCGGGCGCAGAGCGGGGCGCGGCCACGGGCATCACTCACGCTTCCGGCGCAGCGGCGCGATCTCGGCGACCACCTGCGTGAGGCGCTCCTTCAGGGACTCGACAGGTGACACCCCGGCGCGTGACGCGATGGCCTCTGACACGGCCTCTTCGATGGCCGCGAGCGACTTGAACGGCTTGCCGAGGGTGACGTCCGGGCGCTGCTCTCCGAACGAGAGCGGCTCGGAGTGCCCGCTGATGAGGACGACGGGAATGCCGGGAAACCGGGCGCGGGCTTCGCCGATGACCTCTCCGCCGTGCATGCCGGGGAGAATCTTGTCGACGACGAGACACTCGACGGGGCCGACCTCGAGCAGGGAGAGGCCGTCTTCGCCCGTCTGCGCCGTCAGCACCTCGTAGCCGGCGCGGGTGAGCGTTCGGGCGACCAGCGTGCAGACCTCGGCGTCATCGTCGATGACCAGCACCCGCCGCGACGTCACGCGGGCACCTCGCGAGAGGCTCGAATCGCCGACTCGCAGATGTCGAGGATGTCGTGAACGCCGAAGGGCTTGGTGACGTAGGCGTGCACGCCGAGGTCGTTCGCGGCGACCTGCGTCTCGGGGGTCGGGAAGCCGGTGATGAGCAGGGCGCGGAGCCTTGGCTGCGCCGCGCGGGCCTGCTTGAGCACCTCGAGGCCGTCGAGGCCGGGCAGGTTCTTGTCGGTGATGAGCAGATCGAAGGGCTCAGCCTTGAGTCTGGTGAACCCGTCTTCAGCGGTGTCGACGAGGGTGACGATGTGGCCGGCGCGGGTGAGCACGCGCTCGAGCAACATGCGCGCCGAGCGGTCGTCATCGATGACGAGAATTCGACCTGGGATCTTCGGGGCGGCCGGGGCGCTCATTCGAGAGCGCGACTGTACCTCGCGACGGGCCCGGGTGCGCTCGTTTCGAGAGGTTCCGGCTCGCGCGCGCGGAGTACAGTTCCGCAGGTGCCCGACCCCTCTCCCGTGACGAGCTGGCTCGATGTCTGACGCGTCAGAGGCGAACGACCTCGCGGCGCTCGGGTACAAGCAGGAGCTCAAGCGTGACGTGAGCGCGTTCCAGAACTTCGCGCTCTCGTTCTCCATCATCTCCATCCTCACCGGCGCGGTGACGCTCTACAAACACGGGCTGACGTGGGGCGGGCCCCTGGTGATGACGGTCGGCTGGCCGCTCGTCGTCGCAGGCACGCTGTGCATCGCGCTCTCGCTGGCCGAGCTGGCCTCGGCGTTCCCCACGGCGGGCGCGCTGTACCACTGGGCGTCGATTCTCGGCGGCACGGGCGCGGGCTGGGCGACGGCGTGGCTCAACACGCTGGGCCAGTTCGCCATCACCGCGGGCATCGACTACGGCCTCGCGGAGTTCCTGGCGCCGCTCCTCGGCTGGCCGGCAGACCATTCGCACGTGCTGCCGTTGTTCGTGGTGCTGCTGGTGTCGCACGCCGTGCTGAACCACGTCGGCATCAAGGTGGTGACGTTCTTCAACGTCGTCTCGGCCTGGTACCACGTGGCTGGCGTCGTCATCGTGGTGGGCGCAGTGCTGCTGCTGGCGCCGAAGCAGCCGGTGAGCTTCCTGTTCGAGACCGTCACGCCGCCGAGCGGCGCGTGGATGCCGGGCTTCGTGGTGGCGCTGCTTCAGGCAGGGTGGACGTTCACAGGCTACGACGCTTCGGCCCACGCGTCGGAAGAGACGCACGACGCGGCCATCAACGCGCCGAAGGGCATCCTCATGGCGGTGCTCGCGAGCGCGGTCGCAGGCTGGGTGTTGATCATCGGGGTGACGCTCGCGATTCCCTCGTTGCCCGAGGCCGTCGCGGCGCCCAACGCGTTCCTCTACATCCTCACGCACAGCCTCGGCGGCGTCGGTACGGCGCTCGTCTGGGTGTGCGTGGGAGCGATGTGGTTCTGCGGCCTGGCGAGCGTGACCAGCAACTCACGCATGCTCTGGGCGTTCGCGCGCGATGGCGGGCTTCCCTTCTCGAAGGCCCTCGCGAGGGTTTCCCCGCGCTGGCAGACGCCGCACATCGCCGTCTGGGTGTCGGTCGCGTGTGCGCTCGTCGTGTCGCTCTTCGCCGAGGTGTTGAGCACCATGACGGCAATGAGCACCGTCGCGCTCTACGCGAGCTACGGACTGCCAATCGTCGCGGCGCTGTGGGCGAGGCGCCGTGGCTGGCCGAGGAAGGGTCCGTGGACGCTGGGGCGCGCCGGGCCGATGCTGAACGTCATCGCCATCGTGTGGATCGCGCTGATGGTGGTGGCGATGTCGCTTCCGCCGACGGGCATCGCGGGCGTCGCCACGCTGGGCACGGCGGCGGTGCTGGTGCTCGCGTGGTTCGGCGGCGTGCGACGCGTCTTCAAGGGCCCGGCGGTCGGCGTGGGCTCGTGAGCGCGTCTGGAGGTCGGGTGAGCGTCTCACTCCACCGATGGCTGATCATCGAAGCTCGTCGTGCGCGCGTTCACCACCACCGGCTCGGGCAGGAGCACCGGCTCGAGGCCCACCGTCCGCTCGAGCTGCGGCAACAACCGTGGCGCGATGGCCTTCTGCTCTTCACGAATTCGCCGCGCGCGCTTCACAAAGCCCTGCTTGAGCGAGCGCCACGTCAACGACGCCGGCGTCACACCCACCGCCTCGAGCGCCAGGGTCGTCATCGCGTCGGGGTTGGGCTCGTACAGGCCAAGGCGTTCACGCTCCAGGAACGCCAGGTAGGGCGGCTCGGTGCCAGGAATCACCCGGTGCACCAGCAACGGCCCGCAGCGCATCTCGAGCATCTCGTGCAGGGTCGAGTGCGCGATGCTCCCCATCACGGGCACGTCGGTCAGCGCATACAGCCGCGCCAGCAACGGGTGCGGCAGGAACCCGAGCACGAAGAAGCCCGGCTTGCCGCCATGGAGCGTGAGCAGCTCGGTCTCGAACTGCGCGTCTTTGCCAGCGAGCACCACCATCGAGAACTTCGAGCCCAGGTCCGGGTGATGCACGAGCCGGTCGATGACGGGCCGACACCCCGCTGCGAACCCGGAGCCGCCGAAGAACGTGATGACGGGCTTCGAGGCGTCGAGCCGCGTGAAGTCTGGCACCACCTCGGCCAGCTCGCGGCGCCACTGGTCCTTGTGCGACGTGGCGCGGGTCTGCACCGCCTGCGAGTTGCCCAGCTCGTCGAACGCCTCACTGACGAGCGTGCCGAGGCGGAACACCTCGTCCGGGAACGCGCGGGTCTGGAGGATCTCGAAGGTGTCAGGCCCGTTCACCAGCGTCACGTCGGCGCGGAAAGCCCGTATGGATGGGAAGAACGTCGGCGTCGGCGCTCCGTAGTCGGGGATGACGTTGACGATCTTCACCCGGCTGCCGAGCAGCCACCGCGCGACCTGGAAACAGGCGGTGAGCTGCACATGGGTCGACACCACCACGTCGGGCCGCTGGGCCTTGAGCAACGCCACCAGCTCGAGCATCAGCCGCGGGTTGAGCAGCGTCGCGAACCACGCCGAGAGCGAGAAGTTCGTCAGCCAGAAGACGAGGCCCTGCAGGCCCCACTGCACACAGAACCGGTAGAAGGTGTCGAAGCCGTTCGCGGCCGTCCACGCGATGGGCACCACGCGATGCTGGTGGGGGTCCTGCCGGGTGACGCTCCGAACGAGCGCGTCGCGCACCGTGTTGTGTCCGCCACCTGCGTGAACGGAAGCGAAGACGACTCGCAACGGGCCAGACATCAGGGACTCCCCTCCCGGGTGCGGTGAGTCAGGACGACAAACGTCAACGGCGACACAGTCTGTAGCGTTCCTCTGAACGATTGGCCACCTTTGCGGCCGGGCTTCAGGTGCCGGGCGGCGGCGGATCGATCGGCGGCGCGGCGGCTTTCGCAGAGGGAAAGACGACGTACCGCAGCGCCAACATCCACGCAGGCGTGACGATGGTCACATCGGCGAGCACCGCCGCGACGACGTACGGCACGCCGAGCCCGTCTCGGAGCCAGACGACGGCCTGGCCATGCACGAGGCTGATGAGGACGACGAAGCCGACGTAGCGGGCTCCCGACCCGGCGAGCGGCTGCTGGTGATCTGTGAACGTGAAGGTGCGGTGGGCGAAGTAGCTGAACACCGCGCCGACGACCTTCCCGCTCATCGCGGCGACCCGGGTGGGCGCTCCGAAGAACGCGAGCGAGACGCCGACGCCGTGATCGATGACCGACGTCATCGCGCCGGTGCCGAGGCCGCGGACGAGCCACGAGGCTTTGAAGCGCTTCCACATGACGTCAGGGCACTGTCGCCGGCGTGTTCTTCGGCCAGCCCTCGCGCAGCACGAAGAGCGAGAAGGTGATGGCGTACGCGCCGATGACGTCGATGGTGTAGTGCAGGTGCGCGAAGAAGAGGCTGATGACGACCAGCACGTGCGCGGCGAGCATCGGCCAGCGCAGCTTCGGGTTCGGCCAGACGTACAACAACAGCAGGAGCGTCGTCGCCGTGTGGCCCGAGAAGAACAGGTCTTTCGTGAGGTAGACGCGCGCGCCGCCATCGGGCGCGAAGAAGGCGGGCGTCATCAGGCCTGCGAAGGCGCGCAGCCTCGTGTCGAAGTCCATGCCGGCGTGAAGGTCAGGCCCGCTCACGGGGCCCAGGCCGGTGACGGCGATGCAGACGCCACGCACCAGCGCGACGAGGCCCGACGACACCATGTAGCGGACGAAGCGCGCGCCATCGGTGAAGAAGAAGGCGATGGCGACGGGCACGTACGCGACGATCCACACGATGTAGTTCCAGCGGTCGACCCACGCGACGTAGGGCACGTGCTGGAGCACCACGTCGGGCAGGGTCGGCGCGGGCCTCGCCTCAGCCCACAACGCCAGCCACACCATCACGCCGTAGCAGGCGTAGCGGAAGACGAGGCTCAGGGCTGCGGCTGGCAGGTGGCGCACGGCGAGGGGAGCCCTACGCGCAACGCCCCGCGCCCGTCCACCCTGGTGTCAGAGCATCTCGAGCGCGACGCCGGCCGCCTGAATGGTCGCGGCGATCCGAATGGCGTCGTGCACGTGGTCTTCGGTCAGGCCGCCTTCGAGCACGATGGCCTCGTGCGACTTCAGGCACGCCTCGCAGAAGTTGATGCTCGAGACGGCCGCCGAGAAGAGCTCGAAGTCGACCTGGTTCGTCGCCACCTGCTTCAGGCGCATCATGCGAAGGCGCGCGGGCTTCTGCTCGTACGACTCCTTCCCCATGACGTGGCGGAACCGGTAGTAGACGTTGTTCATGCCCATCATGATGGCGGCGGCCTTCGCGTCCTCGACGACTGCGTCGGACACGCCCTTTGCCTTCGCGTCGGCGACGAGCGCGTCGGCCAGCTGACGGTTCCGCACCGCAAAGGCGCACGCGATGGCGATGCCCCACGTCTGATCGAGCGAGAGCGTCGCGGGCTGCAGCACGTTCTGGAGGTTGATCTTGATGTCACGCCCGGCGTCCGGGAACACGTCACGAAGCTTGTCGAGGTTTTCCATGTGCGAAATCTCTTTTCAGGGTGCTGAAGCCAACGAGCTTTCAGAAACACCACGGGCGTGGCGGGAGCGCGCCCCACACCACGCCCGTGAACACTTCACGACGACGACGAGCCGCTCAGCCGGCCTTCTTGATCTTCGCCGAGAGGGTCTCTTCGCCCTTCTTCCAGTTGCAGGCGCAGAGCTCTTCGGTCTGGAGACCGTCGAGCACGCGGAGCACCTCGTCGACGTTGCGGCCGACCGAGAGGTCGTTCGCGGTGGCGAAGCGCACCACGCCGTTCGGGTCGATGATCATCGTGGCGCGCAGGGCGACCTGGGCCTCGGGGTGGAGCAGGCCGTACGCCTGGCCCATGGCCGCCGAGATGAAGAGCAGCGGGTGCTTGATGCCCTTGAGGTCAGCGTGGTTGTTGCGCCAGGCGAGGTGCGAGAACTCGTTGTCGGTCGAGCCGCCGAGCACCACTGCGCCGCGATCGGCGAAGTCCTTCACCTTCTTGTCGAACTCGACGATCTCGGTCGGGCACACGAAGGTGAAGTCCTTCGGGTACGTGTAGAGCACCACCCACTTTCCCGCGTGCTCCTTCAGCGAGACGTTCTTGAACTCCTTGCCCTTCTCGACACTGACACAGGCGACGACGTTGAACTCAGGGGCCTTCGAACCGGGAACCAGCATGATGTGCTCTCTTTCAATGGGTGAAACGGGGAATGGGCTCAGCGTTTCTTCGAACTGCTCTTCCGGGGCCCGCCGAGCTTCCGGCCCCGCATGACGACCATGTACTCCGTGACCTCGTACCCGCCGAGACGCGAGACGTCTCCGACGCGCACTGCGTCCCAGGGAATGTCTTCGATCTGATCGGTGTCTTCGTCGATGAAGTGGTGGTGCCGCTCGAGGTTGGGGTCGAACACCACGCGCCCCTCGGCGAGCACCAGCTGCCGCAGCAGGCCCTTCTCCACGAAGAGGTTGAGCGTGTTGTAGACGGTCGCGCGCGAGAGCATCGGCAGCAGCGATTGCACCCTCGCGAGCACCTGATCGGCCGACGGGTGCTCTTCGGTCTCGAGCACGTAGTCAGCGACGGCGAGCCGCTGCGCCGACGGCTGAATGCCAGCATCTTTGAGGCGCGCCGAGAGGGTTGGACTCATTTCGGAGTTAGACTTAATCCAGAGTTTGACGCGTGCAAGCCGAAATCTCCGCGCAACGCTGGCGACCCGCTGCTAACGATGCGGCACCCCGAACTTCACAGGAGCACACCAGATGACGAAGACGAACAAGGCGACGGCAGTCAAACCAGTGGTCGACATCGGCATCGGCACCGCTGACCGCAAGGCCATCGCCGAGGGCCTCAACGCGCTGCTGGCCGACACCTACGCGCTCTACCAGAAGACCCACGCCTTCCATTGGAACGTCGAGGGCCCGATGTTCCAGACGCTGCACCTGATGTTCGAGGTCCACTACAACGAGCTGTGGACGGCGACCGACCTCATCGCCGAGCGCATTCGTTCTCTCGGCTACCCGGTGCGCGCGACGTACTCCGAGCTCGCGAAGCTGACCTCGATCCCCGAGTCTTCCGGCGTGCCCGAGGCGACCGACATGGTGCGGCTGCTCGTCGAGGGTCACCAGGCGGCGACGCGCACGGCGCGCAAGATCATCACGGTCGCCGAGCGCGCGGCCGATGCGTCGACGGTCGACCTGCTGACGCAGCGGCTGCAGACGCACGAGAAGACCGCGTGGATGTTGCGCAGCTTGCTGGCCTGAGGCCCTCGACTCGGCGATACCTCGCGCGTGTTCCGACTCGAAAACGCCGTTCAGCCGTACGCGTGGGGCAGCCTCACCTCGATTCCAGCGCTCCTGGGCCTGCCCGCGTCGGGTGGCCCGCAGGCTGAGCTGTGGGTGGGCGCGCACCCGACGGCGCCGTCGAAGGTGAACGGGCGCTCGCTCGAGGCGCTCATCGCTGACGCGCCGGGCCCGATGCTGGGAGCCAAGGTCGCTCAGCGCTTCGGCCCGCGGCTGCCGTTCCTGCTCAAGGTGCTCGCCGCGGCGAAGCCGTTGTCGCTCCAGGCGCACCCGTCTCTCGAGCAGGCGCGGTCGGGTTTCGCGAACGAAGAGTCGGCCGGTGTGCCGCGCATGGCCGCGCACCGCAACTACAGGGACCCGAACCACAAACCCGAGCTGCTCTGCGCCCTCACGCCGTTCCGTGCGTTGTGCGGGTTCCGCCGCGTCGACGACACGAGGGCGTTGCTCACGGGCCTGGCCGTCCCTGCGCTCGCTCCCTTCCTCGAGGCGCTCCAGCAGGGCGGCCTGCGCACTCTCTTCGAGCGCGTCATGACGGTGCCTGCCGCAGACCGCGCGCCGCTCGTCACCGCCGTCGTCGCCGCGTGCGCGTCACGCCCGCCCGCGGCCTTCGTCGCCGAGTGCGCGAACGCCGTGGCGCTGGAAAAGGAGTACCCCGGCGACGTCGGCGTCATCGGCGCGTTGCTGCTCAACCTCGTCACGCTGAAGCCTGGTGAAGCCCTCGCGCTCGGCGCCGGCAACCTGCACGCGTACCTCGAAGGCACGGGCGTGGAGCTGATGGCGAACTCCGACAACGTGCTGCGTGGAGGCCTGACGCCCAAACACGTCGACGTGCCGGAGCTGCTCCGGGTGCTCGACTTCACCGATGGGCCGGTCACCATCATCGTGCCGCAAGGGGCTCCCGAGGCCACGTACCCGACGCCGTTCCCCGACTTCCGGCTCTCACGCGTCGACGTCGGCTCGGCCTTCAGCCTGCCGCGCAACGGCCCCGACCTGCTGCTGTGCGTCGAGGGCGAGGTGCAGGTGAACGGGCTCACGCTCGCCCGCGGCCAGTCGGCGTTCGCCCCGTTCGACGAGGGTGCGCTCATGGTGTCGGGGCGCGGCGTCGTGTACCGGGCGACGGTCAACACATGAGGCTCGCGCACTTCTCCGACGTTCACGTCACGCACTTCCCGCTCTCGGGAGGCTTCGCGCTCAAGCGCCTCGCGGCAGTGGCGAGCTACTCACTCGCAGGCCGCGGCAAACACTTCATCGGCAGCGACGCGCGCATCGCCGCGCTCCTCGCGCACGTCGACGGGCAGCAGGTCGACCACGCCATCTGCACTGGCGACCTCACCGGCGTCTCGACCGAGGCCGAGCTTGCGAGAGCCGCCGAGCTGTTCGGCCCGCGCCTTCGACAGCCCGAGCGCTTCACCGTCATTCCGGGCAACCACGATCGCTACGTCACCTCGGCCGCAGGCCTCTTCGAGAAGCACTTCGGCACCTTGTGCGAAGGCGCGTCGTTTCCCGCGGTGAAGCACCTGCCGTCTGGTGTGACGCTCGTGCTCCTCGACGCGGCGCGCCCGACCAGCGTCATCGACTCCTCGGGGCTCATCGGCGAAGCGCAGCGCTCGAAGGCGCTCTCGATCTTGAGCGACCCGTCGTTGAAGAGCCGCTTCGTCATCGTCGCGCTGCACTACGGGCTGTTGCGCATGACGGGCCTCCGCGACTCCCGGCCGCACGGGCTGCGCGACGACGTCGAGGTGATGAATCTCATCGATCGCGACGACGTGACGGTCGACCTCGTGCTGCACGGCCACCTGCACCGGCCCTTCACCATTCGCACCAGGCAACGCCACATCGTCAACGCGGGCAGCGCGACCGACCTGCACATGCGCTGCGGCTACAACGTCTACGACATCGACGTCGCCGCACACCGCGTCGCCATCACCCGGCATCGGTGGAGCGTCGAGGCGGGCCGCTATGAAGCCGACCCAGGCCACGCGCTGAACGTCTCACTCGACACCCGCCCTTGAACTCGGGTGGCTCCCCGGCCGATCCTCGGCATGTGACGGCGCACCACCTGCTCACGACGTCGTACTCCGAGAGCTGGGCCATCGAGCCGCGCGACGACGTGCCGTTCCCGCTCGTGCTGGAGCTGCTCTCGGCGCCCATCGCCCAGGTCACCCTCGAGCGCCTCACCACGTGGGTGAACGGGTACGCCCGACGCGGCCCTCCCTGGCAAGACGTGCTGGAGGCAGAGCTCGACCCGTCACGGCTCACGGTGGTGCTGGAGCGCTTCGTCGGCATCACCTTCGCCGAGCTCGTGCGGAACCTGAACAACGAGCGCTGGGTGTTGCCGACACCGACGTGGCTGCGACTTGGGCTCGATCTCTTCGACGCCTTCGAGCGCTGCGGTGACGACGTGCTGAAAGAGCCGCCCTGCCCTGGCGGCATCGGCTGGTCGTTGCGCGGACAGTTGGTGCTGGCGCCGACGATGCTGAACGCGGTGCTCGCCACGGGCTTCGACGTGCCCGACCACGCGGTCCTCTTCTCTCCAGACCACGTGATGCGTCGGCCGCTCGACGAACGGTCGCTCGTCTTTCAGCTGGGCGTCGCGCTCGCGTGGCTGCTCACCGGCTGGCATCCGCTCGAGGCCGAGGTGGGCGGTCACGTGGGCGGGCTGCTGCGGGCCGAACGGCCACAAGCGGCAGGGTGGAAACTCGGCGCTCCGGCAGCCGTCAACGACGTGCTCGAGCGCGCGATGTCATCGGAGCCGGACGATCGTTTTCAGACGTTGAACGCCTTTCGACGCGCGCTGGTCGACGCGGCTGGCTGTGCGCCCGTCTCGCCCATCGAGGCCTTCAGCGTGATGCAGGCCGCGACGCATCGCCTGGTCGACCGGCTCATCGAGCACCTGTGGACGAAGGACACGCTGCTCCCAGCGACGTGGGATGGGTTGTGGCCGCACGGCATTCACCCACTCGAGGGGCTGTCGGTGGTCGAGGACCGGTTGCTCGAGCACCGCGTCGATCGACGAACGTTCGTGCGCCGGGCCGAATTGGGCCACTCGCTGCGCCCGTGGAGAACGCCGCCCGAGCGCGCCGAAGACGAGACCGCGTTCCGATGGGCCGACCAGAACCGCTGGTGGGCCGACGCTGCCGCGCCACGGCTGCCCTGGCGCGTCGGATGAGTGCTGGTCGACCTGATGGCGATCGCAGACCACGGCACCCGGCTGGGCCTGCGCTTCGTGCCGACGGTGCGATGGAGCCGTGGCTGTACGGCAGCACGCTCGTCACGCCGCGCGTCGGGTTCTGCGTCGCGTTCGGCTGCTGAGTGTCAGAGTCGCGCCAAGCGAGGCGTCCCGCACCGACGACCCCTCACCTGGAGCATCTCGTCATGAAGCGCAAGCTCGCCTCTGCCGTGCGTGTCACCGCCGTCACGCCCATCGCCAACGCCGACCGCATCGAGCTCGCGCGCGTCGCGGGGTGGCAGTGCGTGGTGAAGAAGGGCGAGGTGCGGCCCGGTGAGCTCGCCGTGTACTTCGAGATCGACGCGGTGCCGGCCGACACCGAGCGCTTCTCGTGGCTGTGGCAGCCGAAGCAGGCCACCGCGCCGGTTCCGCGGCCTGCGTCCTTTCGCATTCGCACGATGACGCTCCGAGGCTGTCTGTCGCAGGGCCTGCTGATGCCGGTATCGACCCTTGGCCTCGACGACGTGACGGAAGGCGACGACCTCACCGAGCGGCTCGGCGTGACGAAGTACGAGCCGCCGCCGCCGTCGGGCATGGGCGAGTGGAGAGGTCCATTCCCCGGCATCGTGCCGAAGACCGACGAGCAGCGGGTGCAGTCGGCGCCTGGCGTGCTCGACGAGCTCCGCGGCAAGCCCTTCGTCGCCACCGTGAAGATGGACGGCACCAGCGCCACCTTCGTGATGGTCGACGGCGAGCTGCACGTCTGCGGGCGCAACCACTCCATCCTCGAAGGCGAGAACCCGTACTGGTTCGTCGCGAAGAAGCGTCGCATCGGCGACGTGCTCTCGCGGCATCCACACCTCGCGATTCAGGGAGAAGTGGTCGGGCCCGGCATTCAGAAGAATCCGGTCGGGCTGAAGGAGAAGGACCTCTTCGTCTTCAACCTCTACGACGTGCGCGAGGGCCGGCACTTCGGCGATGCCGAGCTGAGATCGTTCTGTGGCGCGAACGGTCTCGACTGCGTGCCGATCGCGATGGAGGGCGAGTCGTTCGACGAGACGTTGGAGTCGCTCCTCGCGAAGGCTGAGGGCCGGTACCCGGGCACCGATAACCAGCGCGAGGGCATCGTGATTCGCCCGCGCGAGGCGATGCGCTCCGAGGTGCTCGCCGGGCGGTTGTCGTTCAAGGCCATCTCGAACGCGTACCTGCTCGACGAGCGCGACTGACGTCACCAGCCCGCGGAGGAGAAGCTCACTTCTTCTTCTTCGCGGGCTTCTCGTAGCGCACGGTCACCTTCGTGGTGATGCCACCGCGCACCCACCAGTCGGCCTCGACCTCCATGTGCCGGGGCGAGCAGGCCTTCACGAGATCGTCGATGACCCGGTTGGTGACGGCTTCGTGGAAGGCGCCTTCGTCGCGGAAGCTCCACAGGTAGTTCTTCAGGCTCTTGAGCTCGACGCAGAGCTGGTCGGGCACGTAGCGGATCTTGAAGTGCGCGAAGTCGGGCTGGCCGGTGAGCGGGCAGAGGCAGGTGAACTCAGGGCAGTCGAAGAGAATGTCGTAGTCCCTGACCGGCGCGGGGTTCTTGAAGGTCTCGAGGTTCTTGCTGGGCTTTGAAGGCATGGGCGGCCCTTACAGAAAAAAGCCGCTACCATCACCTGCGTGAGTGATGAGGTTCAGAGGGCAGTTGCCGCGCTCCGAGAAGGTGGGCTCATCGGGCTGCCGACCGAGACCGTCTACGGGCTGGGCGCCGACGCGTCGAACGAGCTCGCCGTGCGGCGCATCTTCGCCGTGAAGGGCCGCCCCTCGAATCACCCGCTCATCGTGCACGTGGCGAGCCTCGAGGTCGCCCGTCACTGGGCCCACTCGTGGCCAAACGAGGCCGAGATTCTGGCGAACGCGTTCTGGCCCGGGCCGTTGACGCTCATCGTGAAGCGCAGCGCGCTGGCGAGTGACGCGGTCACGGGTGGACAGGACACGGTCGGGCTGCGGGTGCCCGATCATCCCCTCGCGCTCGAGGTGCTCACGTTGTTCGGTGGTGGGGTCGCTGCGCCGTCGGCCAACCGGTTCGGGCGCGTGAGCCCGACGACGGCGAAGCACGTGCGAGACGAGCTGGGCGGTGACGTCGAGCTGGTGCTCGATGGTGGCGCGTGCCGGGTCGGCGTGGAGTCGACCATCGTCGACGTGAGCGGGACTTCGCCGAGAATTCTCCGACCTGGTGGCGTGCCGAAAGAGGCGGTGGAGCGTTCCCTCGACCGCGACGTGCCCCTGGCGACCGCCGTCACCGACGTGCGCGCGCCCGGGCTGCTCGAGTCACACTACGCGCCGCGCGCCGGGCTGTGGCTGGTGACCGCGTCAGAGCTGCCGGCAGAGCTCGCGAGACGTCTGGCAACGGGGGCGAAGGTGGCGGTGGTCGCGCCGTCGGACGTGACGGTTCCCGAAGGCGTCGTCCGGTTCCAGGTGCCGCTTGATGACGCCGGCTACGCGCGCGCGCTGTACGCGACGCTCCGAGAGGTCGACGAGCGGGGCCTCGACGTGGTGCTGGCGGTGCCGCCTCCGGAATCGGGCGTCGGGCTCGCCGTCGTCGATCGACTGCGCAGAGCGAGCGCACCTCGAGGCCGCTGAGCGACGTCCAATCGGCCGGGCGTGCATCCACGGCTGAGCGGCAGCAGGACGAAGACGTGTCCGAGTCGATGCGTACGCACGAAGCAGAGTGCTCGCATGGTGGCGCACCTCGTCATTCCGCGCCGACATCGCAGCCCTTCACGGAAGCACCGCGCACCGAATCCCATCAGGCTCGTCGTGTGCGCTTCAGCGCCGAACCTGGCCTCCGATGGGCGACGGGAGCAGCGAGCACCGGCATTTCATCGCGCCGACGACGACGAGCTCCGCTGACGCTCGACCACTCGCACGAGCCGTCCTCACGAACCGCTCACCGGCAGAGTTCGACCACCAGCTTGCGGAACCACGCGTGCCCCTCATCGTGGCGGTGCCGCTCGTGCCACGCCTGCTGCAGGGTGAAGCCGTGGGTCGAAAATGGAAGCGCACGAGTCACCAGGCCCCACGTCTTCGCGTGCAGTTCGATGATTCGGTCCGGGAGCACGGCCCCCAGGTCGCTCTGCGCGATGAGCGACGGCACCACCGCGAAGGTCGGCACGTGCGCCACGAGCTGCCGTCGATGCCCGAGACGCTCCAGCGCCTCGTCGAGGGGGTTGCCGGGTTTGCCTTCCGGTGAGAGCGCGATCTGCGGAATCGAGAGGTACCGCTCGAGCGTCAGCGGCTTGCGGGCCATCGGGTGCCCGGCGCGCAGCACGAACGAGAACTGCTCGTCGAACAGCTTCGTCCACACGACGGCCTGGCCCATGGGCCTCAGTGGCGCCCACAAGAAGTCCCACGTGCCCGAGGCAAGCGCGGCTTCGGCGTCGGGCACGGTCTGAACGATGCGAACGGTGACCGACGGCGCGTCGATGGCGAGCCGGTGGAGCAGCGGCCGCATCAACACCGAGGCGCTGTAGTCGCTGGTACCGACGACGAAGGTGCGCCGCGTGGTGCGCGGGTCGAAGCCGGCGCCGGTGGACAGCAGGTCGTCGAGGCGGGTCAGCAGCGTCTCGAGCTCGGGCTGAAGCTCCAGCGCCCGCGGCGTCGGCACCAGGCTGCGGCCATCGCGCACGAAGAGCGGGTCGTGGAGCGCCGACCGCAGGCGTCCGAGCGCGCGTGACACTGCGGGCTGTGACAGCCGCATGCGGTCTGCCGTTGCCGTCACGCTGCCGGTCGCGAGCAGATGCCGGAACGTCGTGAGCAGGTTGAGGTCGGCGACCTCATGCGTCTGATGCATCTTCATGACTCGCTTCATGCATTGGACACATAGCCCTCTGAACGACACAGTGCATCCCGAAGTCACCACCCCACACAAAGGAACACCCCATGTTCGCCATCGCAGGAGTCTCAGGTCACACCGGCGCCGTCGTCGCCGACACGCTGCTCTCGAAGGGCCAGAAGGTTCGCGTCATCGTCCGCACCGCCGAGAAGGGCGTCGCCTGGCAGAAGAAGGGCGCCGAGGTCGCCGTCGCCGACCTCGGAGACGTCGCCGCGCTCACCAAGGCCCTCACCGGAGCGACGGGCGCCTATCTGCTCTCGCCGCCCAACTTCGCCGCGGCCGACTTCATCGCCGACCGCACCGCGCTCATCGGCACCATGGCGAAGGCCATCACCGCGTCGGGCCTCAAGAGCCTGGTCTTCCTCTCGTCGGTCGCGGCGCAGCACCCAGCCGGCACCGGGCCCATCGTCAGCGTGCACCGCGCCGAGCAGGCCTTCGGCACGCTCGCGCCGTCGGTCACCTTCATTCGCGCGGCGTACTTCCTCGAGAACTACGGCTCGGTCATTCCCGTGGCGAAGGCGCAGGGCGTGCTGCCGAACTTCGGGCCCGTCGACGTGAAGTTCCCGCAGGTCTGCACGAAGGACATCGGTGAGGCAGTCGTCCAGGCGCTCCTCACGCCCGCCGACGGCCTGCGCGTCATCGAGCTCGCGGGCAAAGAAGACTGGTCGGTGCAGGACGTGGCCGCCGCGTTGAGCTCGTTGCTGGGCAAGCCGGTGCAGGCCGTCGCTGCGCCGGTCGAGGCCGCGAAGGCGGGCCTGATGCAGAACGGCGTGCCCGAGAGCATGGCGACGCTCTACGCCGAGATGTACGCGGGCATGGGCAAGGGCCTCATCATGTTCGAGAAGCCAGGCTCGATCTCACGTGGCACCACGCCGCTCGTCGACGCCTTGCGCCCGCTGGTGTGACGAACTCCTGCTGGAGCCGGCGAGAGTCGACCGGCTTCAGCCCAGGGCTTTGAGCTCGGCGTGCAGCGTGAGCAACGCGGTGCGCGTGCGGGTCTTCACGGTGCCCAACGGCAGGCCGGTCTTCGCGGCGATCTCGCTCTGCGACAGGCCCTCGTCCCAGGCGAGCTCGAGCAGGGTGCGCTGCTCGAGCGGCAACTGCGCGACGCGCTGCCGAACGACGTGACGGGCGCGCGCGGCGTCGATGACGTCGTCGGGCCCGCGGCCAGGCTCCGAGATGTCGCGGCGCTCCATGTCGAGTGTGCGCTCCGAGGTGCCGCGCGAGCGCAGCCGGTCGATGGCGCGGCTCTTCGCGATGGTGACGAGCCACGCGGCGAGGTTGGCGCGCTCGGGCTGGTACTGGCTGGCGCGGCGCCAGGCCTCGAGGAAGGTCTCCTGCACCAGCTCCTCGGCCTCGGCGCGGTCGCGCACCAGGCGCACGATGACGGCGAAGACGACCGAGCCATGGGCCGAGTAGATGGCGGCCAGGGCGCTGCGATCGCCTCGCGCAAGGCGGTCGGAGAGCGCGCGTTCGTCGACCTCGCTCACGCGTCCTCCGCGAGCTGAACGACCGACGCACAAAGGCACGCGGGCCCATCGACGGCGGTGAAGCTGTGTGAGGTGCCCGCCTCGCGGACGTCGAGGTCTCCGCGCCAGAACTCCTGGCCGCTCTGGTCGTCGCGGTACCCACCCTCGAGCACCAGCACCTGCTCGCGGGCGGCGTGGCGATGCATCGGCAACTGCGCGCCCGGCTCGAGGCGCAGCACCACCGTCATGAAGCCGTCCCACCTCGCGCCCGCCTCGACGGGCATCAGCTGCAGGCCGTCACCGGGGCCCGGGCCCCACGCCGAGGCGTCATCGAAGCAATCGACCAGCGCCTGCGCCTTCGTCTGGGAGATGTCGAAGTGCGCGGCGAGCGCTGGCACGAGGTGGCTGAAGCGCCGGGCGCCTTGCAGCTCCGCCTCGAGCTTCGTCCAGACCGACGGGAGCGCGTGCTGGCTCGCCGTCACCACCGCCATCGACGCCTCGAGCTCCTTCAGCGTGGCGACGAGGCCTGGCGTGCGAGCGAGCGCGGCGTCGACCTCGGCGCGCTCCGCGGTCGAGAGGGTGCCGAGCGCGTACTCGGCGAGCAGGCCCATGATGTCATCGTGCTCAGCCATGCGGGTTCTTGCGCAGCATGGCTCAGTTCAGCGCGTTTGGCTGCGCCAGGCTGAACTGCCCGATGACGGCGTCGAACCTCGTCCGGTCCTCGCGCTCCATCTGGTAGCTGCCGCGCATCGTGCCGAAGGGCGTCTTCAGCATCGCCCAGCTCGTGTACTCGAAGCGCTGCCCCGGCTCGAGGCGCGGCTGCTTGCCGACGACGCCGGGCCCCTTCACCTCTTCGACGTGACCGGTGGCGTCGGTGATGAACCACTCGCGGGTGCGCAAGGTGGCGACGCGGGCGCCCTCGTTCGAGATGGTAATCGTGTACGTGAAGGCCCACTGCTCGGCCTCGACGGAGGAGCGCTCGGGCCAGAAGGCTGCCTTCACGGAAACGCGAATGCCGTCGGTGATGGTGTCGGACATGGTGCGGTTACTCCGAGCGCGCTGGAGGCGTGACAGGAGCGAGCGGGTCGCCCGGCTCCAGAATCGGTGGCGGCTTGATGAGCACCGACAGGCCGATGGAGCCGGCCAGCGTGCTCGCGATGACGCCCAGCGAGATGAGGATGAGCGCCGTCTCGTGCTGGGAGACGAAGTCGTGGAAGGCGGTCTCGACGATGAGCTTGATGCCGACGAACGCGAGGATGATGCCGAGCCCCGTCTTCAGGTACCGGAACTTGTCCATCAGCGACGACACCAGGAAGAACAACGAACGCAGGCCGAGAATCGCGCAGGCGTTCGAGCTGAAGACGATGAACGGGTCCTGGCTGATGCTGAGCACGGCGGGAATGGAGTCGAGGGCGAACAGCAGGTCGGTCGACTCGACGACGAGGAGCACCAGGAAAAGCGGCGTGAAGTGGAAGCGGCCGTCCTGACGGGTGGTGAAGTGGTGGTCAGCGGTGTTCTGCGCCGACACCGGCAGCACGCGCCGCGCCCACCTCAAGACGACGAGGTTCTCGGGGTCGACTGCTTCGTCTTCGGTCTTGCTGAAGAGCAGCTTCCACGCGGTGAAGAGCAGGAAGGCGCCGAAGAAGTACAGCACCCAGGTGAAGCGCGCGACGAGTGAGGCGCCGAGGAAGATGAGGGTGCCGCGCAAGACGAACGCGCCGATGATGCCCCAGTACAGCAGGCGGTGCTGCGCGACGTTCGAGACCTTGAAGTACGAGAAGACGATGATGAAGACGAAGAGGTTGTCGACCGAGAGCGCGTACTCGATGACGTAGGCGGTGAGGAACGGGCCCGCGGCCTTGCTCCCTCCCAGCCAGTACAGAACGCCAGCGAACGCCAGGGACAGCGAGACCCACACGCCCGTCCAGATGGCGGCCTTGCGCGGCGTGACTTCTTTTCCGCCCGAGACGCGCATGTCGATGACGATGACCGTCACCACGCCGACCAGAAACGCTATCCACAGCTGAGGTGTGCCCAAGCCAGGTGTCCTTACGCCAGAACTCCGGCCCTGCATCGCGACAAAGGCGCCCGGCGACAAGTGCGAATGCGCCGAGGCGCTGCCAGTTGGCGGTTGCGCAGCGACGACAGGGCTCTGCAGAGCCGACCTTGCGTGGAACCTCTCGAGGAGCAAGCTGACGTCATGAACGCCACGCTCCTGTCGATGCTGCTCGCGGCCGCCCCCGATGCAGGTGCCCTCTCGAAGCCCGCCGCAGCCGATGGCGGTGTCGCGTCAGTCATGACGCCACGGCCGGTGGCGACCGAGCCGCTCTCCAACGCCGAGCTGCGCAAGCGCGTCACCGAGCTCGAAGCCCGCGCCACGGAGCTGGAGCGTCAGGTGAAGCAGCTCGACGCGCTCGCCAAGAAGCTCGACCGGACGAACGACGACCTCGCGGCCTTCAAGAAGGAAGTGAACGAGCGCGAAGACGCCCGTCGTGAGTCAGAGCGCCGCGTCGCGGAGCAGAAGCAGCGCTCCGAGGCCGTGACACGCAGCCTGGTGACGGCCGACCAACAACTCTCGACCGGGTCGACCAATGTGACCGAAGCGTTGCGAGCCGCCGAGGCGACCTACACCGGCGCGGCGCTGCAATACGTCCAGGCCGCGAGGGCCTCGCTCGCCAACGGCGACCTCAATACGGCGCGGAAGTACCTGCTGTTGGCGGTGCTCGAAGCGCAGACCGTGAAACCTTGAACAGACCCTTTCGTATTCTGAGTTGCGGCGGGGAATGTCGGTTGTGAAGTTCGCACGTCGTTTGCAGCCCACCGCAGCGTTCGGCCGGGGAACTCACCTACAGGAGCATCAAGATGAAATTCAGCGCATGGAGCGCAGGGAAAGTCGTTGTCTTCGCAGCCTCACTTTTGGTCGTCACGGGGTGCCCAGGGCCGGAGGATCGGCCGGACGGCGGAACCGGAGGAGGGTCGACCGCTGGCGGAAGCGCAGGCGGGGCGGCCGCCGGTGGCTCAGCTGGCGGCTCGACGGCGGGTGGCTCAGCCGGTGGCTCGACGGCGGGTGGCTCGGCCGGTGGCTCGATGGCGGGTGGCTCGGCAGGCGGCTCGATGGCGGGTGGCTCGGCCGGTGGAGCAGCCCTCGGCGACATCGTTGCGGTCGCTCAATCCAACGCTGACTTCTCCATTCTGGTGCAGGCCGTGACCCGGGCGAATCTCGCCGGAGCGCTCCAGGCCGCGACGCCGCGCAAGACGGTGTTTGCGCCGACGAACGCGGCCTTCACGGCCCTCTTCACGCAGCTCGGCGTCGCCGGCGTGAATGACCTGAGCGTCGACCAGCTGACGGTCATCTTGAAGTACCACGTGCTCCCCGCCGAGGTGAACGCGGTGGCCGCGACGGCGGCGGCGATGGCCAACACGAAGGTGGACTCGCTGGGCGGCAAGATTCAGCTCTCGCTCCAGGGCACCACCATTCGCCTCGACAGCCGGGCCAGCGTCGTCACGCCGAACGTCGCGGCGAGCAACGGCATCATTCACGCCATCGACCAGGTGATTCTGCCGTCGCTGCTCGACGTCGCGACGACTGACGAGCGCTTCTCGAGCCTCGCGGCAGCCGTGGTGGCCTCGAACCAGCCGGCGCTCGTCGCCCAGCTCGACGACAACGCCCAGACGCCGAAGCTGACGGTGTTTGCGCCGACCAACGGCGCCTTCGACGGGCTCGTGGGCGCGCTCCGCGGTGCCGATGACGGTGGCACGACGGGCATCAACGCGCTCACCAGCTTCAGCGAGACGCAGCTGCGGCCGGTGCTGGCGTACCACGTCATTCCCAGTGAAGTGCCGGCGTCGGGCGTGCCCGCGACTGGCACGGTCGCGACCCTCGGCGGCCGCGTCGCCGTGACGCGCACTGGCTCGACGGTGACGGTCGACGGCGTGCAGGTGGTCATCGCCGACATCCGCACGGCGAACGGCATCATTCACGCCATCGGCTCGGTGCTGCTGCCGAGCATCGCAGACATCGCGACGGCGCCAGCGAGCGCAGCCAACTTCTCGAGCCTCGCGGCCGCCATCGGCGTCGCCGACACGCTGGGTGACGGCGGGACGAACGCGGCCGGTATCGCCGCGGCGCTCGACACGACGCGCGCTGACGGTGGTGGGTACACGGTCTTCGCGCCGACCAACGCGGCCTTCGCGGCGACGGTGAGCGCGCTCCGTGGCGCAGATGATGGTGGCACCACGGGCATCACCGGCCTGGGCAGCTTCCGCCCGGCGCAGGTCGCGCCCATCCTCCGGTACCATGTGGTTCCCGCCCAGGTCCTCGCGTCGCAGGTCCCGACGACAGCGACGGCGGTGGGCACGCTCGGCGGCACGGTCCAGGCGCTTCGTACGGGTGCAAACGTCACCATCGATGGCAAGGCGGTCGCGGCTGCGAACGTCTTCGCGTCGAACGGCGTCATTCACGTGCTCGGTGACGTGCTGCTGCCCAGCATCGCCGACGTCGTGACGACCGAGCCGAACCTGTCGACGCTGGCGAGCCTCGTTGGCGGCGCGCCCACCGTGGCGACCGCGCTCGACGGCACGACCAACTTCACCCTGTTCGCGCCGAACAACGCAGCGCTCGTTGGCGTGACTCCGCCCACGGGTCAGGCGTTGACGGACCTGCTGCTCTACCACGCTGGGACGTCAGTCGGCTCGACGGTGACCTCGCCCATCTATGCGAACACGGTGCTCGGGTTGAGCACCCAGGTCGGCTTGTCGACCGCCCTCCCGAACCGGACGCTGGCCGTCGGCCCGGTCGCGGAAACGGTGAGGGTCGCACCGATTCCGTCGGGCATGACGCCGGCGGCGTTGACCAACACCAGCATTCAGGTCGTGAACCCGAACCTGTTCACCTCGAACGGCGTGATTCACATGATCAACGGCGTGCTCGTCCCGTAACGAGTCGTTCATCGAATCAAGACGCGGGGCGGTGGAGCATCGAGCTCTGCCGCCCCGTCGTCGTTCGGGTGAACGCCGCGCACGGAATAGTCATCGAGCCGCAAACGCTCCACTCGTGTTCGACGCTGGCCGCCGTCGCCAGCGTGCGGCCTCAACCCCTTACCGCGACTCGAGCTTTGGCCCACGCATGACGACCTCATGACGCGCGGTCTCGCGTTTCGAAACCGAAGGCACTCGACTGGAACGGGCGCGGTTACCAAGGGGTGACGAGCGCTGCTTATTGAAGGTGCATGTCCAACCCGCGCTTCGAGCAGTCGTCCTCCCACTTCCGGCACGAGCTGACCCGCCGGGTCGACGCGTACTTCGCTCAGAAGACCGTCAGCCGTCACGCCGATGCCCGGACGTGGGCCGTCGGGCTCGCCACGCTCGCCATCACCGCAGCAGGCTGGGCGACGCTGGTCTTCCTCGCGCCGGTCTGGTGGCTCGCGATTCCGCTCTGTCTCTTCACCGGCTTCGCGATGGCGCAGGTGGGCTTCAACGTCGGGCACGACGCGATTCACGGCGCGCTGTCGTCGCGGCGCTGGGTCAACGCCCTCTTCGCGCGCAGCTTCGACGTGATGGGCGCGAGCTCGAGAATGTGGGCCTGGGCGCACAACGCCGTTCACCACACGTTCACCAACGTGCCTGGCACCGACCACGACCTCGAGCCGGCGGGCCTGCTGCACCTCTACAAGAAGCCGAACGCGCCGTGGATTCTGCGCTTCCAGCACCTCTACGCCTGGCCGCTCTACGCGCTCACCATGGTGTCGTGGGTCTTCATCAAGGACTTCGTGCAGCTGCAGGATCGCGGCGCCGTCACCACGCGGCGTGACGTCATCGACGTGGTCGGCGGCAAGCTCCTGCACGCAACGGTGTGGCTTGCCCTGCCCTTGGCGTTGAGCCCGTTCCTCTGGTGGCAGGTGCTCATCGGCTATGCGCTGGTGATGATGGCGGCGGGCTTCACGGCGGCGGTCGTCTTCCAGCTGGCGCACGTCGTCGAGGGGCCGTCGTTCCCCACGCCCGACGCGACCAACACGCTGCACGACGACTTCTTCGTCCACCAGCTGAAGACGACGGCCAACTTCGCTCCGCGCCACGCGCTCTCGACGGCGCTCACCGGAGGCCTCAACCACCAGGTCGAGCACCACCTCTTCCCGCGCGTGAGCCACGGCCACTACCCGGCGTTGTCCTTCATCGTGGAGAACTGCGCGAAGGAGTTCGGCGTGCCGTACCACGTGAACCCGACGTTCTTCTCGGCGCTGGCCTCACACACGCGCACGCTCAAGCGCATCGGACAGGCGGCAGGAGAAGCGCCCGTGGTGTCACCCGCCATCGGGTGAGGCGCGCCGGGAACGACGAACGAAGGCCCGCTCCCCAGGCGGTTCAACGCGAGAGCTCCAGCGTCTCGACCGGCCGCTGCTGAGCGAGCCCGACCGCCTCATGCGCGGGGACCTGCTGCAGCCATCGTCCTCAGGGACGACGTAGACTCTGCAGATGCTCGTGCGTCTGGTGGTGCCGCTGTTCGCCATGCTCGCGTCTGCGTGTTCGCCGGGGGTCTGCGGCGAGGTCTCCATCGGCGACGTGCAGCCCAACCCCGACATCGAGAAGTACCGTCGCAGCGACGGGCGAATCGGGCTCATCGAGTTCTGCGGCATCACCTACGGAGCCTCCTCCACCGCGCGCGTGGACCTCGGGCTCACCACGCTCGTGCTCGACCAGAACGTCATGGAAGACGTCACCGGCGGCCCCATCTCTCCGATTCCGCGCGTGGTGCTGCCTGCGGCCTTCGTGGTGTTCTGGAGCGCGAACCTCGTCGCTGGAAAGACGCTCACGCTCGCGCAGCTCGCCGGGACCGGCCTGCACAAGAGCAGCGAGGGCTTGACCTACGAAACGTATCGGCTGACCGCCGCGACCCTCACCGTGCTCGAGGGCCCGCTCGACCGCCGCGAAGAGAAGGACATCGACATCGTCAGCTGGAGCGAGACGTGGCGGCTGCGCTGGTCCTTCGAGTTCGGCAACGGCGCTCAGCGGTGGCAAGGCGAGGACGTCGTCGAGCGCACGAAGGACCTCGAGGTCGGCAGCCCGGGCCAGCTCCCACCCGATGCGAAGCCCTGAGCTCGTTCACCCGGTGCCGTGAAAATCGGCATAGGGGCTGAAAGGAATTCCCTTTCAGTCCCCTGCCACACCACCGGACATGCGGGTCCGCATCCGGCGGTTCGAAGAGTTGAGGTCAGTTCGCAAGCCGAGGGACCCCTT
>JALHMW010000034.1 GCA_022843845.1 Archangium sp. | reverse complement strand
GAAAAAACCTCTTCGCACTCAGGCGCTCAGCCGCGGTCCAAAACCTCGAGGCGATCAACAGGCGTCAGGCTGCGTAACCACCCATGATTCGATCACCTTCAAACCGATTGGTGTCCTAGTGCGGAGAAGCTGGTGGGCCAAGCGGGAGACCCGAAGCTCAAGCTGGTGAGTGACCACGTTGAGAAGCTCCTCGCAGACGGCTTCGCCCCCGTCGTCTTCTGCCGCTACATCGCCACCGCCGAGTACCTGGGCGAGCATCTCGCCAAGCGTCTTCCCAAGGTGAACGTCAGCGTCGTCACGGGGCAGCTCGCCAGCGAGGAGCGTCGCGCGGCAATCGAGGACGTTGACGGGGACCACCCGCGGCTGCTCGTCGCCACCGACTGCCTGTCGGAAGGCATCAACCTGCAGGACAAGTTCGACGCGGTTGTTCACTACGACCTCTCGTGGAATCCGACCCGACATGAACAACGCGAAGGCCGCGTCGACCGCTACGGCCAGCAGAGCCCGACGGTGCGAGCCACGCTCATCTACGGCAACAACAACCCGGTCGACGGCGCAGTGCTCGAGGTCATCATCCGCAAAGCAGAACGAATTCGCCGCGAGCTCGGCGTTCCGGTCCCACTGCCCGACGACAACCATCAGCTCACGCAGGCATTGCTCAAAGCTGTGCTGCTGCGACACACAGGTGACCGCGCACAGCGCACACTCGACTTCGCCTCGGGCGACGAAGCGCAAGTGATCGAAGCTCAATGGGAAAGCGCGAAAGAGAAGGCGAAGGAGAGCCGCACCGTCTTCGCGCAGCGCCGACTGCGCCCCGGAGACGTCCTTCCCGAGTTTCACCGAACGCTGGCTGCAGTAGGCGGTGATGAAGATGTGAAGCGCTTTGCAGAGCGGGCGCTCTCTCGGCTCGGCGCAGGCGTTGAACCGCTCCCGAAGCGCGGCGGTCGTGTGGCGCTCAAGGCGCTCCCAGAAGACGTGAGGGAGCGTCTGGAATCAGAGGGACTCGAAGGAACCCTGCGCATCGACTTCGCCTACCCGCCGGGCGCGGGCTGCCGGGCAGTCCAGCGGAGCCACCCACTCGTCTCGGTTCTCGCGGAGACGCTGCTCGAGCGCACCCTGGCGAGCCCCGGCGACGAGACGACGCCGCTTCCAGGTGTTCTGGGCCGAGTTGGCTGCTGGGTGTCTCCTGCCGTGACTGAGCGCACGGTGGTGACGCTGCTACGGCTGAGACATCAGCTCGTGTCGACCCGCGCTGGGCGAAGCACTACGCTCCTGGTCGAAGAGTGCAGCTCCGTCGCGTGGCGTGGTGCACAATCCATCACGCTCGCCACTGACATCGATGCGCTCGAGCTCCTCAAGCCAGCGCCTGTCGGGGACCCTCCGGCGTCAGCGCGTGAACGCATGGTGACGCAGGCGCTCGAGCAGCTCACCGCTCGCCGCAAAGAGATCGACGGCTGGGCCGAAGCTCGAGCCCAGGTGCTCCTGGCGGATCACCGGCGCGTTCGAGAAGCGGCAGCAGCAAGGGGCAGCTACGCGGTGAAGGCTCTGCTGCCTGTCGACATCATTGGTCTCTTCGTGCTCCTCCCAAAGGTGGCCTGACATGGCCACCAAGCCTTCGCGGAAGAAGAACGACGCGCAGTTGGCGTTCGAGGCGTTGTCGATTGAAGGCGGCCTGCTGTCGCCGGAGTGGCTCGGCAAGGTGGCGCAACTTGGTGCCAGCCATCAGAGCGAGACCGACTACGGAATCAGAAAGGGCCTCAACCTCCGCGACGAGCTCGGGCGGTATTGGCGCATGGCCCAGGCAGAGTGGGCGGAGTTCGACTCGGGCCGACGCGGGGGCGGCAACGCGCTCGAGCTCTCGGTCAAGTTCACACAGACGCTCTTGAAGGAGTGCTTCGGGTTCGCCTCACTCGCGTCAGCCGAACCGATCACGCTCGTGGAACGCCTCTACCCCCTCCGCTTCCGCGCAGTCGGCGGTCGCGTGCCGGTCATCGTGGCTCCAGCAGGGTCCGGCCTCGACACGCCCTCCGCTGACTTCGGAGACGGAACCCGCAAGCGGAGTGCCTTTGGCCTGACGCAGGAGTACCTGAACGCCGAGGAGAAGGCGGTCTGGGGAATCGCGACCGACGGACTCTCGCTGCGCATCGTGCGAGACAACGCGAGCCTCACGCGCCCAGCGTGGATCGAAGTCGACCTTGCACGGCTCTTCGCCGAGGCACGGTACGCAGACTTCACAGCGCTGTGGTTGTTGATGCACGAGTCACGCTTTGGTCGTGAAGGCCAGGCGTCGACGGAATGCGCGCTGGAGCAGTGGCGCACGGCCGGCCGTGAACAGGGGACCCGGGCCAGAGATCTTCTCCGTGACGGGGTACAGGACGCGCTCCTTGCCCTCGGGCAGGGCTTCCTTTCGCAGCGAGACAACCAGGCGCTGCGTGACGCGCTGAAGAGCGGCTCGCTTACTGAGCGGGCATACTTTCAGCAGCTGCTCCGGCTGGTCTACCGGCTCATCTTTCTCATCACGGCAGAGGAGCGCGACCTGCTCTTCGCGCCCAACGCGCCCGACGTCTCGAAGCAGCTGTACGCTGAGGGGTACGGCCTGAGGCGGCTCCGGGAGCGCTCGGCGAAACGCCGGGCGCACGACCGCTACACCGACCTCTACGCCAGCCTGAAGATCGTGTTCCGTGGACTTGAAGCTGGGCAACCGGTGCTCGGGCTTCCGGCGCTGGCGGGTCTCTTCTCTGCGGGCCAGACGCCAGCACTTGATGACGCCTCCCTCGAGAACCACTCACTGCTCGAAGCGGTGTTTCGACTCTCGTGGATTCGCGAGGGCGCGAGCCTGTCGCGGGTGAACTGGCGTGACATGGGACCGGAGGAGCTCGGCAGCGTGTACGAGAGCCTCCTCGAGTTGGTGCCAGTGTTGACCAATGAGGGTCGCGTCTTCGCCTTCGCGAGCGCCGACGAATCGAAGGGCAACGCGCGCAAGACGACGGGCAGCTACTACACGCCAGATTCGCTGGTGCAGGTGCTGCTCGACAGCGCCCTGGAACCCGTTGTGCAACGGACCATCGCCACGAACCCCGGCGCTCCGGTCGATGCACTGCTCAAGCTCAGCATCGTCGACCCTGCGTGCGGGAGCGGTCACTTCCTCCTCGCAGCGGCTCGTCGCCTCGCGGCTCACGTGGCGCGGCTGGAAGCGAATGGTACGCCCTCCCCCAGGGAGTACCGGCATGCCCTGCGTCGAGTCGTCGGCCAGTGCGTCTTCGGCGTGGACCTGAACCCGATGGCCATCGAGCTGTGTCGCCTGGCGTTGTGGATGGAGGCGGTCGACCCAGGCAAACCGCTCTCGTTCCTCGATTCGCACCTGCAGCAGGGCAACGCTCTGCTCGGCACGACGCCAGAATTGATGAAGAACGGCATCCCCGACGAGGCATGGGTGGCGCTCGAGGGAGATGACAAGAAGACGGCCTCCGCGCTGAAGAAGCGAAACAAGAAGGAAAGCCTGCAGGACTCGCTCGCGCTGGTCGTTCCGCAGAGCGAGGTCGCGACGCTGACGGCGGCGGCCAAGGCGGTTGATGCGGCCAGCGATAGTGACGCGGCCTCACTCGCGAAGAAGCAAACGGAGTGGACATCGTTGCTCGAGTCGGTCGCGTTTCAGCACCAGAAGCTGGTGGCCGACGCGTGGTGCGCCGCGTTCGTCTGGCCGAAGGAGCCGCTGCCCAACGCCGTCGCAGAGGCGGCGCCCACGAACGAGACCTGGCGGCAGGTGCGCGACGAACCGGTCCGGGCACCATCGCTCACGGTCCGGACCGTCAAGCAGCTCGCGCGAGAGTACGAGTTCCTGCACTGGCACCTTCAGTTTCCACAGGTGTTCGCCAAGGGCGGGTTCGACGTGGTGCTCGGGAATCCGCCCTGGGAGCGCGTGAAGCTGCAGGAGCAGGAGTACTTCGCTTCACGCAGTACCGAGATCGCCACCGCGGAGAACTCGTCGCTGAGAAAGAAGCTCATCGCGAAGTTGCCAAGCGACAACCCCATGCTCTGGAGAGCTTGGCGAAGCGCCAGCCGTATTGCCGAGGGCCAAAGTCATCTTGTTCGTAACTCCGGCCGATATCCGCTCTGCGGCAAAGGGGACGTCAACACCTACGCACTGTTCGCCGAGCACAATCGGTCGGCGCTCAACTCAGCAGGGCGCGCTGGGTTCATCGTGCCAACGGGCTTGGCCACCGACGACACGACGAAGGAGTACTTCGGCGCGCTGGTCAACGAGACGGCACTTGCCAGCTTCTTCAGTTTCGAAAATGAGGAGTTCGTTTTCCCGGGCGTGCACCACGCGTTCAAGTTTGCGCTGCTGACGATTTCCAAAGCCAGTGATGTGCCAAAAGCGGATCTTGTCTTCTTCGCCCGTTCTGTTGCGGCTCTCAACGACGCCAACCGACACTTCACGCTCAGCCCAGCCGATTTCTCGACGCTGAACCCCAATACAAAGACCTGCCCGACCTTCCGCTCAAAGCGCGACGCCGAGCTGAACCTCGCCATTTACCGGCGAGCAGGCGTCCTCTGGCGGGAAGACGACGAGAAGCACGGAAACCCATGGGGCCTCCGATTCATGGCAATGCTCCACATGGCGAATGACTCCGGTCTCTTCCGCTCGCGCGCACAGCTGGAGGCCGCCGGAGCCAAGCTGGTGGGTAATCGGTTCAAGCATGATGGCGTCGAGTACATCCCGCTAATCGAAGCGAAGATGGTGCATCACTTCGATCACCGCTTTGGAACCTACGAGGGACAGACAGAGGCGCAAGACAATCAGGGCAAGCTGCCCGAGTTCGATGATGTCGCGCACGAAAATCCGGATCGACTGACGCACCCGTACTACTGGGTCCCTGCGACCGAAGTCAGCGAGCGGCTCTTGGATAGATGGCCGCATGGCTGGTTGTTGGGCTGGAGAGAAATCTGCAGGAGCACTGACCAGAGAACAGTGATTTCGACGGTGATCCCTCGCGTCGCTGTCGGAAACAAGTTTCCACTTCTGCTGCCTTCTGTTGAGCCCAGACTGGCAGGCATCCTCCTCGCCAATCTTTGCTGCTTGGCTCTCGACTATGCAGCTCGCCAAAAGATCGGCGGTACAACCTTGAGTTACTTTTTCGCGAAGCAGTTTCCCGTTCTACCTCCGCAGACCTACGCGGAGTCTGCGCGCTGGGACGAGAGTTCGTCAGTCGTTTCCTGGTCGCTTCCAAGAGTTCTGGAGCTCACCTACACCGGGCGTGATCTTGAACCTTTTGCCCGTGACCTTGGATACGACGGCCCACCCTTCAAATGGGATGCTGCTCGCCGCTTCTTGCTTCGCTGCGAGCTCGACGCCGCCTTCTTCCATCTCTACGGTATTTCTCAGGATGACGCTGCGTACATCCTCGACACCTTCCCCATCGTGAAGAAGAACGATGAGAAGGCGCACGGCGAGTACCGCACCAAACGCGTCATCTTGGAGATTTACGACGCGATGGCCGCGGCCTCAAAGTCGGGGAAGACGTACCAGACCGTGCTCTCGCCGCCGCCCGCTGACCCGTCCGTCGCTCACCCCGACACCCGCAAGGTCAAGCGATGACCGGCGCCGAACCGACTCGCGGCGCTTCGACACCCACGAAGCGACATCGAGGCAGTACATGAGCGTCGGCCTGTCTCCAGTTGTCGCAACGCTCCTCGAGAAGGCGGCCTTCGACACTGGGTTTGACCGTGAGCTGCCAAGGGAGGGTGACTGGTTGCGGTACGCCAGCTCGCACACGTCGATGACCTTGGGTCTCACCGCTCTCGGCGGCGAACTCTTCCTCGCGGCGTTCTCGCACCGGAACGTGCTCGCCGCGCTTTCTGACGTTGGCACTTTGTTCAGCAACCCTCTGCCTAGCGACGCAGTTGGCGCACGGGCAGTGACGTCGCTCGATGCCTTGCATCAGCTCGTTCGACGAGCGTTCGCACTCTCGCGCACGCTGCCCGACGAGCTGCTCAACCGCTTCGAGGCCGAGACGTCGACCCTCCCCCGCGCCACTGAGGCTGAGCGACTGGTGGTTCAGCGGGTCGGGCAAGAGGTCTTCCGCGCCGGCCTGGTCGACTACTGGGAGGGCCGCTGCGCAATCACCGGGCTCGCGGTACCCGCGCTCCTTCGCGCGAGCCACATCAAGCCGTGGGCCGACTGCGACACCGATTCTGAGCGTCTCGACGTCTTCAACGGGCTGCTGTTGGCGCCGCACCTCGATGCTGCGTTCGATCGAGGATTCATCACCGTTGCTGAGGACGGCACTGTGGTCGTGGCTCAATCCCTTGATGCTGGTGCTCGACGCATACTTGGCCTCACCGCTCCGCTCCGTGTGACGAGTCTGGTGAAGCAGCACCTCGGGTACCTCCCCTGGCACCGAGAAAAGCTGTTCAAGGGGTAGTGTGAGCGTTTCGCAGTTCTCAGCGGTCGGAGAGCTCATTCATGGGTCGGCGGTTCATCAGCCTGGGGATCGACCAGCTCGAACAGTTGGTCGAGTCGAATCTCGGGAACGCCCAGGAACTCCGCGCTGTGCTCGATGAGCTGACTCACCGGAAGACGAAGCGGGCCGGGCTCCTGCGGTCGCGGGTCGAGGACGTCCTGCGCGTGGCGGCCCCGAAGGTCGTTCAGCCGGTTGCAACCCGGTCGGCCCCGGAGTCGCCGAAGAACGCCTCTCCCGCGGCGGTGCGCGAGCCACCGCCGCAGTTCGTCGCGCCACCGCCCGCTGTCCCCCAGCCTCCAGTGGCTCCTCGCCCGAGGGCGCCGGGCGAGCACCACCTTGCAGTCCTCGATGCCTGGACGGCCCTGGAGGTGCTGTCGCCTCAGTCCTTCGATCGACCACAGGACCTTGCGCCGGGAGAATCACGCGTCGTCGAGATCGTCGGCACGACCCTGCCCTGGCAGGCCGGTCATCACGGGAAACGCGACCGAAGAACGTTCTATCACTTGAGTCTGGGCGAGATCCGACTCGCTCCCGCGTTCGAGGCCATTCAGGCTCGATACGCGGACGATGCGCCTGACCGCCCGACAAGCCGCGCGAGCGCCCTTCTTGGCGTCGTGGTCTGTGACAGCAAAGGAGTGCCGCAGCGAAATCGGGTTGCGGTCTCGAGCTTCGGATGGGCGCTGACCCCAGCACTGGCGGGCCAGCTTGGCGGTCTCAGTCAGTGGCGCGATGCTGAGCGGCGCCTGAAGGAGGGCCTCGAGGAGCGCCTTCACAGAACCGACGACGAAGGCCAGCCGCGACCGCTCGACCACGCAACGCTGAGCGCCGTTCACAGCTGGCTCGTGCAGGAGCTTCGGCTCAGTCAGGAGTGGGTACGACCACCTTCCTTCGCCATCTGCGTTCATCAGTACTTCTTCATTCAGGAAGCGCCCGACCCGCTGATTCTGAACAGCTTCTTCCTGGCCGACCTGCTCCGCGCCGGTCAGTTGATGAGGTCAGGGCAGGCCCCGCTCTCGTTGCAGCGCTACCTTGGCGCGGTTCGACCTGACGCTCGTCGCGATGTGCTGGAGGATCTGAGTGTCCTGCCAGAGCTTCTCGCCCCTTCGATGACGCCACGGGCGCGCTGGCCCAGCCGTTCGCGCTCACCGCTCGTGACGTTGCAGCAGGCGGCCGTCAACGCAGCAATCTCAGCAGCGCCAGGGTCGATCACCGCCGTGAATGGCCCACCGGGAACCGGCAAGACGACCCTGTTGCGCGACATCGTCGCCGCAGTGGTCACGTCCCGTGCCGAAGTCATGGCTCAGTTTGACGACCCGCGCACGGCGTTCACGAAGACCGGCCTGACGTTCACGAACTCGGGGGCGAAGATCGAAGTGCGGCGGGTCGATGAGAAGCTCCGCGGCTTCGAGCTCATCGTCGCTTCTTCGAACAATGGCGCCGTCGAGAACGTGAGTCGCGAGCTCCCTCGAATGGAGGCGATCGCAGCGACACCACCCTCGCCCCGCTACTTCTCATCGGTGGCGACAGCCATCGGAGGAGAGGACTGCTGGGGCCTGATTGCAGCGGTGCTGGGCAACTCGTCCAATCGCTACCAGTTTCGACAGTCATTCTGGGCCGACGAAGACCGGGGCATGAACAGCTACCTGTCGCATGCCGCTGCGATGCCGATCCAGCTCCAGGACCCAAAGACCCAGGCATTCAGAGCGCCGACGGTCGTCACACAAGAGCAACCGCCCAACGGCCCCACGGAGGCGTTGTCTCGCTGGAAACTCGCGAGGCAACGCTTCGAGGGCGCCCTCGGCAAGAGCCGCGCGAGAGCAGACCAGCTTCAGCAGGTGCATGTGCTCGAGGCCGAGGCGAGCATGAGACTGCGGCTCATCGAACGGCTTGCGAACGCTCTGGCAGATCTCGCCAACCGACGGGTCACGGAGGAAGGCGCCCTCGCACAAGCCAAAGCACGGCACCACACGACGAACCAGGCAGCACTCGAGGCCAGGCAGCGGCGCTCGGAGCTGCTGGTCAGCCGGCCCAACTTCTTTGCTCGGCTCTTTCGAACGCAGGCTGCGCGTGCATGGCAGGCAGTCGATCAAGAGGCGCTCGCCAAGGTCGAGGGAGCGAACGCTGCGCTCGCGGCCGACGAGGCGCTCGTCAGCGCAGCCGAGGGTGCCCTCGAACGAACCGCTGCCTCGGTTGAGACCCTCTCGAAGGAACAGGAGCGAGAACGATTCGCGCTCAATGAGGCCAGGCGCAGGCTCGCAGCGGTCAGCCCAGCCATTCGAGCGCGGAGCGCCTGGCAGTTGAGCACGATGGAGCACGCCGACCGACAACGCGCCAGCTCCTGGTTCGATGAGCACGACCAACGCCTGCGCGACGAAGTCTTCGTCGCCGCCATGGATCTCCACCGGGCCTTCGTGGACGCAGCGGCTGAGCCGATTCGACAGAACCTCGTCGCGTTCTTCCGTCACACCTGGACAGGATTGCCGCGTGCCACTCCGGAGCACGTTCGGGACTTCTGGACCTCGCTGTCACTGGTCGTGCCGGTCATCTCGACCACCTTCGCTTCGGTCGAGCAGATGCTCGGTGATCTCGGGCCCGCCTCGCTCGGGTGGCTCTTGCTCGACGAATCGGGCCAGGCGACGCCACAGGCAGCGGTTGGTGCATTTCTTCGCGCGAATCGTGTGATCGTCGTCGGCGACCCTCTGCAGATCGAGCCGGTGGTGACACTCCCACAGCCACTCGTGCAGGGAATCTGCGCGCACTTCGGTGTCGCGGCGACCGAGGACGCTGCGCCCTTCGTCTCGGCGCAGGTGTTCGCGGACCGGGCTTCGCCGTTCGGGGCGTCGTACCAGACGCGCGAGGGCTCTCGGCAGGTCGGGCTCCCACTCCTGGTTCACCGGCGGTGCGCGGACCCCATGTTCTCCATTTCGAACCAGGTCGCGTACGCCAACCTCATGGTGCAGGCGACCCCGACTCGCGAGTCCGCGATCGGGAGGATCCTCGGGCCGTCGAGGTGGTTTCACGTCGAAGGAGCATCGACGACCCGCCACTGGTGCGCCGCCGAGGGAGACGTGCTCCTGGAACTCCTGAGCCAGCTCATGCGAGCGAAGGTTGATCCTGCACTGTTCATCGTCTCGCCGTTTCGGGCCGTAGCGGAGAACGCGAGAAGCCTCATTCGTCGCAGCCCGGAGTTCGCGCAGTACGTCGGAGATGTTCAGACACGGGTGGGCACGGTTCACACCGTTCAGGGCCGGGAAGCCGAGGCCGTGATCTTCGTTCTTGGTGCGCCTGATGATGCTCAGTTCGGAGCGCGCACCTGGGCCGGCCTGACGCCGAACCTGCTCAACGTGGCGGTGACGCGCGCGCAGCAGCGGCTCTACGTCATCGGGAACCGGCGTTACTGGAGCCGGGCCGGGCTCTTCACTCATCTCGCTGCACGACTGCCACCGGAGCGATGATGAACGTCGATGCCGCATTCGTGCGGATTCGCAGTTGGCGGAATGAACTGCCGAAGGGAGGCGGCAACCCATGACGGGCGATGAATACGTCGCGTCTGTTATCGCAAAGTACGAAGTCCCACGCGGGCCGAACGCCCCTGCAGAACTCTTGGGCTCCCTGGTGGCTGGCCCACTACGCACTTGGGCCGGCAACCAACTGAACGCTCTCGAGTACTCGGGCTCCTATTCGAAGGGAACGGGTGTCAGGGGAGTTTCCGACGTAGACATCTTTGTCTCGCTCAAGGCCGACACGGCAGGAACTCTCCGCGAGATGTACGAGAGCTTGTTCGCGATGGCCCAGGGACAGGGCTGGGCGCCCAGAGCACAGAACGTCTCTGTGGGGATATCTGTCAACGGAACCCGTGCCGATCTCGTGCCTGGCAAGGTGCAACCTGGCTACCAGAACTACCATAGTCTTTATCGCCGAAAACAAGACTCGTGGACGCAGACGAACGTCAAACTTCACATCGATGCGGTTCGACAATCAGAGCGACAGCGAGAGATTCGCGCAGTGAAGACGTGGCGCGCACTGCGCGGCCTCGAGTTTCCGGCGCTCTACCTCGAGCTGTTCACGATCAAGGCGCTGCGAGGTCGCGCCACAACGAACCTCGCCTCGAACGTCCTGTATGTGCTCGAGGCCATCGCAAGAGATCTGGTGAGCACTCGAATCGAGGACCCAGCGAACACCAACAACCTCATCTCCGACGACCTCACACAGAGTGAAAAGCAGACGGTGGCGACGGCCGCTGCTGCGGCAGTGGCTCAGCCAACTTGGGCGCAGATCATTTGGTGACACTGACAGAGGAAGATCGAGCATGAGCACTTCGCCAAGCGGCGCACGAATCCAAGGCGATGACTTTCAGCATCTCTTTGCTTGGTATCAGGCGCTTCGACTTCTCATTCCTGGAAGCGACGTTGCCCTTATTGAAATTGAGTCCGCTGATGCTGGCAACGTTGATGACGTTGTCGTTCGCCAGAGGACAGGGCCCGACGAGTACATCCAAGTGAAGTACTCAGTCGACGCGAGCAGGCCAATCACGTCGGACTGGTTCACCACAGCGGACGGACCCAAGGGACGAAGCCCTCTACAGAGGTTTGTCGCCAGTTGGCGGCTTCTGAAGGCGAAGGGAAAGCTGCCCGCGCTGACCTTGTTCACCAACCGCGTGCTCGACCCAGAAGATCCGATACTCAGGTTGCGAGACGGGCTTCGCGCCACGGTCGGGCAGCGTCTGCAGGCGGAGGCGCCAGCGTCGCGGGCGAGGAAGCAGCTGGGCAGGTGGGCCAAGCACGCGGAGGTCTCGGAGAGCGAGCTCATCGAACTGCTCTCCAACCTTGGCATGAAGACCGACCAGGGGGCCTGGACCGGGCTTCTCGAAGCCACCCGGGATCGCATGGGGTTCCTCGGACTCAAGACCACTGACGTTGATGCGGAATCCGGAGTCACGACCATTCGAAGCTGGGTGAAGGGAGGAGTCCGAACAGTCGACCCAGAGCAGCTTCAAGGCCAGATCGAACTCCGAGGTCTTCGGGCTGGCGAGAGCTACGTGACGCTGCTGGTTGAAGCTATTGACCATGCCCCTTGGCCCGAGGCAGCGCAGGCTCGGCTGGACTGGGTCAACCTCTTCGTAGGGACCGAACCTCGCGCGCGCCGACAGCTCCATGATCCTTCAGGTTGGTCATCCAAGCTGCGCCCGGAACTGGTCGACGCCGCGCGTTCGCTTGTTGGCTCGGGGGGCAGTCGCGTCGTCGTTCGTGGGTACATGCGTCTCCCACTGTGGTTCCTTTGTGGTGTCGAACTCCCGGATACCCGCGGTCACCACGTAGCGTGTGTCCAGCGCGGTCAGCGGTGGACCAGCGAGACAGCTGCCGGCGAATTCGCTCTTGTGGAGAAGACAACGAACCTCGGCCAAGGAAAGGAGATCGCCATCGGGTTGAGCGTGACGAACGCAATCAGCGCCGACGTTGTCGACTACTGCACTCGCGGCGCGCTGCCTGTCTCGTCGTACATCGACATTTCGCCAGCGGCCGGCGTAGGATCTTCCGCGATTCCGGACGGTGCTGCAGGCAAGAGTTGGGCGGTCGCAGTCCGTGACGCCGTTCGACGCGCTGTCCGCAATCATGATTCCCGCCGCGTCCATCTGTTCATGTCCGGCCCCGCTGGCGGAGCCCTACTGCTCGGGCACGTTTGGAATCGAGTCGGGCCGACCCTCGTCTACGAGGACCTCAGCCCGGGATACACACCAACATTTGAGATTCCAGGATGACGATGGACCCAGAATTCCTCGAACTCGAGGTCCAGGCGATAGCGAAGTCGCTGGAGCCGACCCCCGAGCAGAAACAGGGCGCCAGACGGAGTCAGCGAGCGATTCGGGAAGCGCTCGACACTGGAAACATGTCGGCGCGGATCGTCGGCGACTACCTCATTGGCAGCTACGCGCGCCAGACGGCGATCACGCCGCTCGACGACGTCGACATCATGTTCTTGATCGACCCGACCGAGTGGGAGACCCCGCTCCTGAGCGATATGCCCGATCCGCAGAAGGTGCTCGACACCTTCGCGCGCGCGATTCGCATGCGCTACGACCAGAGCCGGGTCGCTCTTCAGCGTCGATCGGTCGGCCTGACGATGCACCATCTCCACATCGACGCGGTCCCGGCGATTCCAACCGATCGCGAGCACTTCGTTCTGATTCCAGATCGTCAAGAGGAGGAGTGGATTCTCACTGCACCGCGGGTCCATGCGCAGATTGTTACCGACATTAATCGAGCCCGAGCGGGCATGTTCGTACCCTTGGTCAAGATGCTGAAGGGCTGGAACGCCGGCCTATCGAAGACAGTTAGGCTCAAGTCTTTCACGATCGAAACGATGGCCTTGCGAATCTTTGAAGCGACGAACTTCGACTCCATCTTCGATGGCTGCCTTCAGTTCTTCGATTTCCTGGCGGGGCAGTTCAATGAGGATACGGAGTATGAATGGACGGACGACTTTGGCGTGAGTCTCGCTTGGCACAACCTCGGCTATCACCTGGAAGACGTGGCCGGGACCGGGTCCAATCTCCTAGCCAAGCTCTCAGAAGACCGTCGAACTGCGTTCCTCCAAGCTGCGTTGGCCGCTCGCAACCTCATGGTGAAGGCATCCCGCGCTCGGTCAGACGACGCATGCGAAAGGTACCTGGAGAACGTCTTTGGCTGACGACACCGTCCCTTCCCTGCTCCGGCTCGCACTTTGCTCAGGCATGGTGCGAGCGACCTACGGGGTACCCACTTTCACGATTCTGCGGGGTTCCTGAGTGGAGGCGAGGGGTTAGGAGTTCGGCACTCTCTGTTTAGGCTAAAGATCGAGTTCGCAAGTAGCGCCCTACGCGGATCGACCGGGCACACGTGTGCCCTCTGGGCTTTCCGCCGCGCTCTGCAACCACCGACAAAGAGACAAAGGCTGCGGCTCCGCGGGCGGGGGACACGAATTTTTCCCGGATTTCCGGAGCGATTTGGGGCGCCCGTCCTCGACTCCGGCGGCGAAGGCGCGGGCCAAGATCTTGGCGTCGACTCCTCCAACACTGTTGCGTAAGCCGTCGTAACTACAGCCCCTCTGGTCAGGCCACTTGCACCTCGGAGGCGAGGGTCGTATCTTTTCTCCCGGAGAATTAATACGATCATGGGCACCGCGGCCACACCAACGCTGAAGCCAGGAGGGGTCTACCGGACCCGCGACCTGGCGGCATGGAGCGCGAACGCGCCTCGCCTCGCAAAGCGCCTGGTGCGCGACGGCTTGCTCGTCCCCCTGGCCCACGGGCTGTTTGCACACCCGCAGAAGAGCCGTTTCGGCAGCGTGCCCCCCACCGACGAAGAGCTCATGCGCGCATTTCTTGATGGCGGCAGCTTCGTGTTCACCGGCCCCGAGAAGTGGAACGCGCTGGGGCTTGGTTCGACAGCCGTGTTCGCGACGCCGCTCGTGTACAACACCAAGCGGTCAGGCTCCTTCACGTTCGGCCGGCGTTCGTTCCAGCTCCGCAGGGTCGCGTTCCCTGAAGCGCCTCCGGCAGAGTGGTTCGTGGTCGACTTGCTCGAGAATGCCGACCGGGCGGGCGCCTCGCGGACGGGACTCGCTGCAGCGCTGGCTCGCGCGCTGCGGCGCGGCGACTTCAACCGAGAGCGCCTCGCACAGATGACCAGGAAGTTTGCATCAAAGGCGACCGCGTCGTTGGTGGAAACCGCACTCGGCGAGAGCCGCGCGTGAGTTTCATCCACGACGACAGAGATTTCGACGCGCTCCTCAGAATTGTCGCCGATAAGCGAAAGATTGCCGTCGGTCTGGTTGAAAAGGACTACTGGGTCACCCACGTGTTGTGGTCGCTTCAACGGCGCGGGTTCGACATGTGGTTCAAGGGAGGGACCTCACTTTCGAAGGGGTTCGCGCTCATCGAGCGCTTCTCCGAAGACCTCGATCTGAAGCTCGAGCCCGGGAGCGTAAACGGTATCCCGCCGGTCACCGACTGGAAGAGAGAAAGCACGAAGGCAACAACGGCACGCGAGACTCACCTTCGAGCACTCGCAGGCGCAATAGTCGTGCCCGGCGCGGTCGTGAACCTCGACCCAGACCTCGTCGATGAACACTGGCGCAGCGTGAATGTCCGAGCAGTCTATCCAGGCAAGCATCTCGAGAGTTTGAACGGGGTGCTGAAGCCCTTCGTGTTGCTCGAGATCGGGAGCGCACGTGTGACGCCGTCAGTTGCGTGCGACATGACCTCGTTCGTGCACGAAGAGTTGGCGGCCCAGCAGCAACTCGACGCATACGACGACAATCGACCGAAACAGGTGCGGTGCGTCCACCCGCTGGTGACGTTGCTTGAAAAGATCGACGCCCTCGTTCGCCGGGTCACAAACCAGGACCGCGAACCTGCGACGTTCGTCCGCCATTACGAGGACGCCGCCCGCATCATCGCCAACGCGGAAAAGCTGCCCAGCCTCGACGGCTACCCGAGCCCTCGCGAACTCGCCGACGAGATGGTTCAAGAGAAACAGATCAGGGCCCTCCCGAGCCCGGAACATCCTGCCTTCGTGATTCCAGCCAACGAGCGCGGCGAAGCGATCCGAGCTGCGTTCACAGCGATTGGTCCCATGTTCTGGGGACCGCGAAGAACCCTCGACGAGTGCACGGCGGCGATTCGCGGCTGGCTCGAAGCTCCTGGCATTCGAGTGCCGGGATGAAGTCGTGCTCGCCATGCTCCAGTCCATGAACCTCGGAGCCAGCACCGGCCGCTGAAAAGTCCAGACGCGCCTGAAGAATTGCAGAGGCCCACTCGTCGGCCATGATGCCCGGGTGCCACGCGGACTCCCCCAGATGCCTGATGGCTCGGCCGGGCGGAACATCGGCGTTCACGACTGCCCGCAACGCGCTTTGCTCTCGGTCATCCCTCGTGAACGACTCGCGACTCACCTCGGCTCGTTGAGCAGAATCTCGGTGCCGCACGAGGGACAGGTAAAGCACCCGTCGGACGCCTCGATGAAGCGGAGCCCCGTGTCCATCACGGCCACGCTCCGGTACGTCACGAGTCGGCCGTCGCTCAGGACGTCCTCGCCCAAGCCACACTTCGGGCACTCCAGCAGTTCTCGGTCCTCTGCGAAGACGCCAAGGGCCAGGGCTTGCGCCCTCAGCGCGACAAGGCTGCGGAGCAGCGGCTCGATCCGGTTACCGAGGCCGACGACCGCCGAGTCGTGCGGCACTGCGGGATTCCGAAGCGGCTTGCGTTGAACGCGCCCCTTTTTCGAGACGCGAGCTCTCGTCTTGCCGCCCGCCCGTCGTTTCGGAGTCCTCATCGTCTCCCATTCTCGTTCGACGGGACCACTGGGCGCCAAAGACCCGCCGCCTCTTTCGCCAATGACCCGGCTTGCGCACGCACACAAGCAACGCCTTTGAAGCAAGTCGCGACTCGACCTTGGGCTGACTGCAGATGAGTGGCGCTGGACGCGCAACGAGGTACCAGGTCGCGGTTCCCGGAAGGCTCCGAATCCGGCAAGCATGGCCCGCAGTACACTGTGCGCGTCGCTGGTGCGTCGAATCGGGCCATGAATCGGGTCCCTTGATCGCCTCGTGAGCTGACTGCGTCTCTGGGCTCTGCGACCTGCCCTTTGGCCAACATGCCGGCCTTGTTCTTCGATGACTGGCTCTGGGTCTGCCAATCGAACTGCTTGATCGTCCACCCTCCACGAAGCTGCTTCCGTGTTGTTCGCCTTCGACAATTCGTCGTCCGAGAACCAGGAGGTGGCGGTCAGTCAGCGTCCGCTGAACTGGCCCCGTCTCATTCCCCGAACGGCGCTCGGCGACGTTCCTCATGCAAACACAGAGGTTTGGTGGTGGGCCCCGCGATGCACTGCCCACGTTCATGCGCTCCTCCCATCGCGTGCCCAGCAGCATCCCCCCTCAGGGTCGTCCTTGAATGCGGCGACGAGACGCTCCGAATCCCGGGCTGGCGCCACGGGCGCTGCCACACTTGAACCACGCAGAATTTCGAATGAGGCTTCGACGATGCGACGAACGCTTGGCGTGATCTTCCTTGCATGGGGGGCTGCGTGCACCTGCCAGAAGGAGATGCCCGACGGGAAAGACGTCACTGCGCCCACGTGGCCTCCTGACGCAATCATCACTCTGACTGACGTGACTGAGACCGGCGCGACGGCCAGCTGGCCGGACGCCTCCGACGACGTCGGCGTCACGGGCTACATCGTCGAGAAGGAAGGCCAACGGCTGGCCGAGACGACGACGCCAACCGTCGCACTCACAGGGCTGGCCGTTGGCACGCACGAGCGTTTGACGGTGAAGGCGCGAGATGCGGCGGGAAACGAATCGCCGCTCCTGACGGCCGAGGCTGGTGGCGCTCCTCGATTCACCCTGCCCTCGACGGACGAGTCGATTTCCACCGACTTCTGCGCCGCGATGCAGTTCTTTTTCACTGGCGCGAGTGCTCCCCAGCAGGGCGCAGACGCGTCGAAGCTCTCATGTGATGTCATTGCAGCCATTCACGGCAGAACCCTGACGCCTTCAGGCACCGTCCTTCCCGGAGTGCGCATCTCGATTCATGGCAGGCCCGAGCTCGGCAGCACCTTCAGCCGCGCCGACGGCGCTTTCGACCTGGTCGTCCCAGCGGGCCAGCACACCGTGACGATGGCGGCTCCGGCGTTCCTCACCGCGCAGCGACAAGTCCTCGCGGTGAAGGGCCGCTTCCAGCAACTCGAGGAGGACGTGGTGTTGCTGCGTGTCGACGAGAAGTCGACGGCGGTCGCGCTGCCTGCTGGAGGCTTTCACGAGGCCTCGAGCCACACCGACGAGTCGGGCAGCCGCGTCGTCCGCCTCTTCATCCCGCCCGGCACGACGGCCGTCGCTGACATGCCCGACGGCACCACACGCCCACTGTCGACGGTGACGCTGCGAGTGACGGAGTACACCGTCGGCAAGCGCGGTCCCCAGGCGATGCCGGCCAGCCTGCCGGGCGCCTCGGCCTACACCTTCGCAGCGGAGTTCTCCGTCGATGAAGCCCGCGCGATAGGCGCAGCAGGCGTCACCTTCAGTCAACCGGTCGCGTACTACGTCGACAACTTCCTCTCGGCCCCAGTGGGTAGCTTTGTTCCCCGGGGCAGCTACCGGCCAGCCGAGGCTCAGTGGAAAGCCGGCAGCAACGGCCTCGTAGTTCAGGCGTTGGCCGGCGGACTGGACGTCACGGGCGACGGCGCGGTCGACAGTGAGATGCCCCTGTTGGCAGGTGAGGCGGACGTCATCGCCTCGAAACTGACGATGGGAAACCAATACGTCCGGGCCGAGACGACACACTTCTCTACGGATGACGACAACTATGCCTGGGTCTGCAGCGGCACCTGCGCTGGCAGCGGAGGAAAGGTGCCGGGCGCGTGTCCCGGTGGGTGCAAAGAGACGGGCAGCATCATCGACGTGCAAAACCAGACAGTCTCGGAGTCAGTATCGATTCCGGGAACGGGAATCGCGGCTTTCCTGCACAGCCACCGGCAGCCGCGGCCGTCGTTCTCCCTCGACGTTCCTCTGCTGACAGGCGCGGACGGTGGCGTGAAGGGTGCGTCGGCCGGACGCGTGGTGTTGGAAGTCGGTGGGAGGCAAGTGACGGTCGACGCTCCTGACGCCGGTGAAGGCGAAGTGGTGCGCGTCTCATGGGACGGCAAGGACGCCTTCGGACGGACGGTGCGCGGGCCGGTCAACGCGACGGTGAAAGCCGGCTTCGTCTACGGAGGCATGTACGTCCGCACGGGTGGCACCGCGCGTCGAGGCGGCGGTGTGTCGACGACCATCGTCCTCACTCCGCCATCCTTCGCGGCCTGGCCGCCCATCGATGGCGCCGTTGAGGTCGGACCCACCCGGCAAAAGGCGTTCATCTCGAAGTCGCAGGAAGTGCTGCTTGGCAACTGGACCGGCCCCGAAGCGCTTGGAGGGCTCAGTCTTGGCATCCTGCATGGGTACTCCGCCTCGACAGGCACCCTCTACTCGGGCACTGGAGACACGGTGCGCACGTCGGACCTTGGCGCGACAGTGCAGGTGTTTGCGGGTGGCGGAAGCACGAGGCTCGAAACAGGCCCTGCGAAGGGAGCCGGACTCAACCAACCCTCACACCTCGTCGCGGGCGCCGATGGAAGTCTGTACTTCGTCGACAACAGTCGGGTCGTGCGAAAGCTGTCTGCTGACGGCGCGACGCTTTCGTCGGTAGCGGGAAACCTGGCCTCGCGAGGCTTCGGCGGAGACGGCGCCGACGCGAAGGCGGCACTCTTCAGTGGCATCGATGGCCTGGCGGTAACTCCGGCTGGCGACTTGTACATCGCCGACACCGACAACCAGCGCATTCGTCGTGTGGACGGCAAGTCGGGCATCGTTACCACCGTCGTCGGCTCCGGCATGCGTGGGGTTCCCGCCGTTGGCGACTCGCCGACCGCCACCAAGCTCGATGCGCCAAAGACGTTGCTCGTCAGCCGAGATGGCAGCCTCTACTTCTTCGCCTTCGGCGGCGGTGCGGTTGGCGACATTCTCTTCAAACTCACCACTGACGGGAGGCTCGAGAAGGCTGCTGGCGGAGCCTCTTCGGGCGGGAGCACGCCACTCGAAGCAGCGTCGCCCTTCGGCGTCAGCTTCTCCACCTTCGGCAAGCGCATGGCTGAGGGGCCAGACGGAAGTCTCTACATCACCGACAACAGGGCGACGCTGCGACGAATTGCACCCGATGGCCGGGTGTCCCTGGTGGCGGGGGGCGGCACGTCAGTCGAAGACGGCGTCAGCGGCAGCGCAGTGCGTTTCGCTGACGTCATGGGCGTCGCCGCCGACGCCGAGGGCCGGGTGTACGTCGCCGACAGAGGCGGGAGCGGAATGCGCCCAGGCGGCCGGGTTCGCGTCATCGGCGTCGACGGACGGATCAGCACCGTCGCCGGAGACGGGACACTTCCGCTCGGCCGCACGCCTGACGTCGACATGCCTGGGCCAGCAGCAAGACTCGGGCAGACGAGAGAAGTCGTCGCCCTGGCTGACGGCCGAGTCCTCTTCGCTGAAGCCTGGTTCGGCACCGTGCAAGTGCTGCAACCGCAGCGAGGCCTCTCCCTTGGCGAGCGGGCCGTCGGCAGTGGCGATGGCAGCGAGCTGTACGTCTTTGACCCATCGGGCCGGCACTTGCGGACCATCGAGACGCTGACGGGCGCCGACAGCTGGCGGTTCGTCTGGAATGGCCAGGGCCAGCTGGGGACCATCGTCGATAGGAACGGCGACGAGACGCAGGTGCTCCGCGACGGTCAGGGGCGCTTCGCTGGCTTCCGGGCGAAGGACGGCCACGTGCTGACGGCCACTGTGGATGAGTCGGGTCGGGTGAAGTCTCTCGTGGACGGGCGCATGCGCACAGTGAAGGTCGGATGGAACGCAGTTGGCCTGCCCGAGTCGTGGGAGGACGCCAACGGGAACGCAGCGCGCTTCCAGTACGACGCCGATGGCCGGCTGGTTGGCGACACCAACGCGCTTGGAAACGAGAAGCGACTGGTACGTGAGTCCCTGCGCGGTGGGTACGCCGTCTCCACCGTGACGCCAGAGGGCAAGACGACGCGCTACGAGTATCTCGAAGACGGGCAGTTACGTCGCTACCGCAACACCGCGCCCGACGATACCCTCAGGGCAACTTACGCTTCAGGTGGCGTCACCTCGACAGCCACCTCCGACGGCGTAGTGGTGACGACAAGGCTGGCGTCGGACTCGCGGTTCGGCAGCCAGTCGACCTACCCGGGCTCGACATCAGTGGTGCTGCCCTCGGGCCTGACGCGCCTGTCGACGGCGAAGCGCACCGTGACGCTGGCCGCGCCAGGCGATGTCTCAACGTTGAGTCGCCTCGAGGAAGAGTCCACCATCAACGGCAAGCGATGGCTGTCTGTCTACACCGCCAATGACAAGACACTGCGTCTGACGTCACCGCTCGGGCGCGTGTCGTCGGTGACGCTCGACGACAAGGGACGCGCCGTCTCGTCGGCTTCCCCCGGAGTTGCCCCCACCCAGGTGACGTACGACAGCCGAGGCCGGGCGACTCGAGTCGCCCAGGGCATGCGCCGCGTCGATGTCACCTATGGCAGCAACGGCTTCACGGACTCTCTCACAGACGCTCTGGCGCGGACGACGCGCTTCAGCACCGACGCCACTGGACAGCTCGACTCGGCCACGCGCCCTGACATGGCGGCCTACGCCTTCGGCTGGGACGGCAACGGCAACCTGACGTCTCTCACCCCTCCAGGGAAGCCTGCCCATGCCTTTGCGTATTCGAAGGTGAATGAAGTGACGGGCTACGCTCCGCCCATGGTGGCTGGCGTCGGCAACGAGTCGTACTCCTGGACGCGGGACTCGCAGGTGTCGTCCATCGTCCATCCCGACGCCACCAGCACCACGCTGACCCGCGACATCTCCGGCCGCGTGACACGCATTGCGGCTCCGTGGGCGACTTCGACGTACGACTACTCGACGATGACGGGCCAGCTGGTCTCGTCCTCCCGCGATGGCCAACGCATCGACTGGCGGCACGACGGCATGCTGCCCGTGCGCGAGTCGTCCTCCGGCCTCGTCTCTGGCAGCGTCAGTCGTCGCTACGACGAGGACTTCAGGGTCGTCGAGTTGGCAGTCAATGACGCGGGCGTCGCGTACGCCTACGACGATGACGGACTCCTCACCGCGGCGGGCCCAGTCGTCATGGCTCGCAGCGCCACCACAGGCCAACTTCAGACAGCCACCACGGGCATCATCACCACCTCGTACACCTACGACGTCTACGGCGCCCCGGCCTCCATCGAGACTCGTGTCGGCTCGACGGTTGTCTTTCGCGAAGCCCTCACGTGGGACGACATCGGCCGCATCACCGCCAAGGACGTCGCCGTCCAGGGGACTTCGAATCGATGGGAGTACGCCTACGACAGCGCCTCTCGCCTCAGCCAGGCGAGACGCGACGGGCAGTCTGTCGGAGTCTGGGCCTACGACGGCAACGGCAACCGCGTGTCGGCCGATGGCGTCGCGGCCACCTTCGATGCGCAGGACAGGCAGCTGACGTCAGGCGCAGTCACCTTTGGGCACGACGCCTTCGGCAACCGGACGAGGAAGACTGAGGGCCCGCAAGTCACCCAGTACGTCTACGACGGCGTCGGAGGCCTGTTGTCAGCGACGCTGCCTGACTCCACTCGCCTCGAGTACGTCATCGACTCCCGTGGCCGCCGAGTCGGCAAGAAGCGGAACGGTACGCTCGAGAAGGGCTGGCTCTACGATGGACAACTCCGCATCGTTGCCGAGATCAACGGGAGTGGGGCCGTCGTCAGTCGCTTCATCTACGGAACGCTGAGCCACTCACCTGACGTGATGCTTCGAGGTGGCGTCACGTACCGGTACGTCCGCGACGTCCTCGGCAGCGTCCGACTCCTCATCAACGTCGCCACCGGACAGGTAGCTCAACGCATCGACTATGACTCGTGGGGAGCCATCACCTCAGACTCAAGCCCAGGCTTCCAGCCCTTCGGCTTTGCCGGCGGCCTCTTCGACCTCGACACCGGCCTGACGCGCTTCGGCGCCCGCGACTACGACGTTTCGGCCGGCAGGTGGGTGTCCAAGGATCCGATCGGGTTCGCGAGCGGTGAGGCAAACTTCTATGCCTACGCCAATAACTCGCCCACCGACCACTTTGACCCTACGGGACTTCTCAATCTCACCAAACTGGTCTCGTCGATTGGGAATGCTGCGAATGCGGGAAGGCTGATCGCGGTCGGTGTACCCAAACTTATTGGGGCTGCATTGACGTCAGAGACAGTAGTTGGTGGGGTCGTTCTTGGGGCGTGGGGTCTGTTTAATCTCTCGGGAGCGAACTCCGCCTTCAAGCGCGGCGCCCAGCAGTGGCGCGAGGCATGGGACGAGCCCTGCTCCAACTCGACCCCGGTGAACCTTCTCGGAGTGCTTCCTATGGGGACTGAATACGACGATCCATGGGAGCCGACGGTCACAGATGTAGCGATTCAGAAACTGCGAAACCTTCGAAGTCGAAGCTCGGTCGTCGACTATCTTTCGGAGCTTGCGGGGATGTCGTTGTAAGAAAGGAGTCCGAGCATGTCGTTTGAAGACTGGGCATTTCTTCTGGCGATCGCTGCTGCTCTGCTTTCCACCGCATCCCTGGTGATAAGCTTGATTCGAGGGAAGGAGCCAATTCGAGTAGTACTTCGCCGCTGGCTGAGCCGTCTCTCTGATGCATTTTGGGGTTCTGGTTGAACTCCCTGCTCTGCATTTCGGCTGGAGAACCGACCCCGTGCTTTGCGAGGTACGCGAGAGGCTGCCGCGGCCAGTCAGACGGGCCAGCTCCTGCTGCCGCCTCAGACCGGCACTGGCGGAAGGAGGTGTCAGCGTCGGTGCAGGAGTCTCCCTCAATTGCGCGAGCACCAACTTCCGTAAATATCGACCGTGGAGAGACGATGAGTATGGCCCTTACCCTACTCGCAGCCTCACCAATATTCTTGGCAGCCGCGGGAGTCGCAGTTCGCAACTGGATCCTCATTGTGCTGTCGCGAAGCGGGGCCAACGTCTCGTGGAGAACTGCCTCTCATCCCGATGCGGTTGGCAGAGCAGTGGCCAGCGCTTCGCCAGAGGCGGTCGCAAGGATCGCGCCACTTCAGAGGCTACTGAGGAAGCTGGGTATTGCCTTTGTCGTGTCGCTTGTTCTGAGTTTCGGCTTGGTGCTGTATTCGTCATCTCCTCCCTGACGCGGAACATGAAAGAGCAAGCCCTCTTCCACTTCGACTCAACGCTGGTCTCGTGCTGCCGAGGCGCCATCGTCAATACGAACTCGTCAGGCAAGCCGAACGGAATGCCATGACATGATTGAATCGATCTACGACTCGGCCCCTAGCGCGCGAACACAGCCAGGAGACGGATGGGTTCTCGTGCTAGGCGACGTGACGCAGCTCGACCCCGCCGACCTGATTGCACCGAACCGATTCGCAAAGAACTTGCGAGAGAGACTAAGACCGGTTCTCCCTCACATTCGACAACTCGTGTCCCTGAGGTGGAGTCGCGGTTGGCCAGGCACGGAGGGCCCCTGGTGTGTCAAACTTGAAGTGCAGCTTGTGAAGCCGCCAAGCGAGGTAGAGCCCAACACAGCAAAGGAACTGGAAGTGACCGACCTTTCGCTGGTGGACAAACTGGGGGTCAGAGCCTTCTCCATCAGTGAGTTGGGGGAACTCTACCTACGAAAACCTAGAGCCACAGGACTGGCAGATTCAGGCACTCCCGTTCATCCCGAGGTCCGAGAATGGCTCATTTCAGATCAACATGGTTGAGTCGGCAGCAAGGAGTCGCCCTTTGAGACCCGTGCTCAACCCCACCACAGCACGGCGACAGCGACGCGCCTTCTATCTTGCCGCACTGAGCGTTCTCGTGTTCCTTGTCGCAGCGGGAATTGAGTGGCTCAGCGGGCGCCGAACGGCTCCCGCTGATTTGGCGTGGGCTGCAGTGCTTCTGCCCGTAACTGCTGTTGTTGGCGCCCGAACTGCCTTCGGGCTGGACGCATCGGCGGCGCTGTTGCTCGGAATCGCCTTCTGGCCCGTATGGCTGTTCCTCTCACGGCGTTGGCTCCGGCAAGGTCCAGAGTGCTCCACCGGATTCGCGTTGGCAGTATGGATGCTTCTCGGTTTCGCCCAGCCGGTCGCACGCTGGGGGATGTTGATGTCGGCGTAGTCGACCGCAGGCGCATTCACGCAACACCCGCTCATCAGAGGGTCGGCAAAGAATGACGGAAACTGATCTTGCCCAGCTCAAGTCCGATCTCAGGTGGTCGGTGCCAGTTCTCTCGTGGCACCTCGTGATCAGAGGCAGCTCAACTTTGTCTCGCGGGGACCTTCTTCGAAGGGGTGCTCGCGCGCGGGCCTACGAAGACCGGCTCCGGAATGCAGGCGGCATGTTCCCGGGTCTCAACTGCAGGGCGTTCGCCTGGGTCCATGAATGGCCTTTCTGTCGAAGCGGCGCCGGCCTGCTCTGCGCTACCGACACGCCGCTGTTCAAGGGACAACTGAACGCAGCCACGCTGGCTGAGAAGATCCCGAGTTGGCTCGAGGTCTTCGCCACCGACGACCAGGGTCGAGTGGCGATGGCCTCGGTGAGCCATGAGAACATGTACTGGGTTCGCGGCGCCTTCCTCGTCCCGCCGCAGCGTGGCACCAACGAGGCGCCTCGCTGGAAGATGGCCGACCACGAGCTCCTCGATCCCGAGTCGACCCGCCTGCTCCGGCAGCGGAGCGGCCAACCCGGCGAGCCGTGACGCAGCGACCAATGGGCCCCCACTCGCGCATGGACGGCGCGAACTTGATCGAGAAAACCGATCAAGTCCCAGTCCTCCCGCGGCCTTGCCTCTCCCTGGCCGGCGCGAACGCAGTTTGGGTGTCCTGAGAAACGACGCAGAGAGTGGTTCGCAGCTCGCTCCCTACGCGGAGCTGAAGGTAGCCTTCACCAACGGTACCCTCCTAGAATTGAGCCGACGGCCCCGCGGAGCCGTTTCAGTTTCTGCCCACGTTCTCGCCGAGTTCGACGCTGCTTCACGCCTCTCGCGCAGCTGGACGGAGCTCGCGCAGAGAGCGAACGAGGCGCACTTCGGCGTCGTTTTCTCGAGGGAAGGACGGAGAATCGGCGTCGAGTCCTGGCCAGCCACGTCACAGGTCGGTCTGTGTGCAGGTTCGACTCCGCCATGGAGACCTCCGAGAGAAGACCGTTCGTCAGAGCCTGGCTCCCGTTCGTCGTGGGAACCGAAGCCGGGCGGCGCCGTCGGGCATCTTCTCCGTGACCGCACGCACCTCGCGTGCGGCGCACCCGAAGGAGTCCCGACATGCCCTCCCCCACCCTCGCCGTCATCGGCGGTACCGGCTTCGCTGGAGCCGCCACCGTCGACGCGCTCGTCGCCGCAGGCCACTCCGTTCGGGTCATCGCGCGACATGCGCCGTCGTCGCCCCGCGCGCTCGTCGAGGGCTTCGCCGCCAACGCCGCTGACGCGAACTCGCTGACGCCCGCGCTCGAGGGCATCACGACCGCCGTCCTCTGCGCGCGCCCCGACTACTGGAGATGGCCGACCGAGCTGGTGCCCATGTTCGAGAACGTGCTCGAGGCCGCGCGGCGCACCGGCACGCGCCTGGTGCTCTGCGACAACCTCTACGCGTACGGCATTCCCGACGGGCCGCTCACCGAGACATCACCGCTGCAGCCGCATGGGCCCAAAGGCCGCGCGCGCAAAGAAGGGGCGGAGCTGATGATGAAGGCGCACGAGCTCGGCGAGGTGCAGGTCGCCATCGGCCGCGCCGCCGACTTCTTCGGCCCGGGTGTCGACTCCCCGAACCTCAAGATGCTCTTCGGCGCCGCGCTGCAGGGGAAGACGGTGCGGGTGCTCGGCGAGGGCAACACGCCCCACTCCATCTCGTTCATCAGAGACGTCGGCGTGGGCCTTGCCACGCTCGCGCTGCACGACGAAGCGTTCGGCAACATGTGGCACCTGCCAGTCGCGCCACCGCTCACCGAGCTCGAGCAGGCGCGGCGAATCGTGTCACTTGCGGCGACCGGCGCTTCGGTCGGTCAGCTGCCCACGTGGGCCGTGCACGCGATGTTCAAGGTGATGGGGCTCTTCTCCCCGATGATGCGGGAGCTGCCCGAGGTCTGGTACCAACACGAGCAGCCCTTCGTCGTCGACGACAGCCGCTTCGTGAAGGCCTTCGGCGTTCGCGCGACCGACCTCGACACCGCCTGCCTCGAGACGCTCGCGTTCTGGCGAACGAAGCTGGGCCTCGTCGAGCAGCCTTCAGCACGAGCGGCCTGAAGCGTCTACAAGCTGGCGAGGGCGACCCGGTACAGCGCGCGATAGCCCATGCGCGGCGCCGGCTCGAACCGCTCGGCGTGGAACATGTCCTTCAAGACCTGGCCACCTGCGGCCGAGTCCTTCATCGCCAGCAGGGCCTTCTCGAGGTCGGTCACCAGCTGGCCAGACATCGACATCGCCACGGCGACGCCGTCGTTGGGCGACTCTTCGGTGTACGCGAGCACCCTGAAGGCCTGCTCCTGGCCGGGCCACACCTCGTTGATGCCAGTGGACTCGCCGCCCGACGCCTTCGAGGGCGCGAACAGGCTGGTCACATCGACGACGCCCTTCGCGACCTGCTCGAGCGCGGCCTTGTAGCTTCCGACGAAGTCCTGCTTGAAGAAGAGCTTCGCCGGGTCGTGGCCCTGCTCGCGCAGCCACGCCATCGGGAGCAAATAGCCACCGACCGAGTCGCGATCGCTCCAGGCAGCCGAGGTGCCCTGCAGGGTGTCCTTGGTGACGTTCGCGTCGGAGCGGCACACCAGCGCGGCGCGGTAGGTCGAGGCCCCGTTGCGCACGCCACGGACCAGCACCCGAACGCCCATGGCCTCGATGCGCGCACAGACGAACGGCGGCGCCCAGGCCGCGTCGACCTTGCCAGCGAGCAGGTCCTTCGCGAGCGATTCGTAGGACGCGGGAACGACGACCTCGGCGGGCTTGCCGATCGCCTCTGACAGGTACGCCTGGAGCGCGGCCGAGCGCAGCTGCACGTCGGCCAGCGTTGGCGGCACGGCGAAGCGCAGGCTGGTGCGCGGGGGTTTTGGAGGATTCGAAGTCGCCATCACGCCTCCACAGAGAGCTTCTTCGCTTCGTCGTCAGCGAGGCCGAACGTGCTCTGCAGCAGTTCGAGCACCCGCAGCTCCGACGGCCTCGGGCCGCCTTCGGACTTCGCGACCCGCACGGCGAGCTGAAACGCCTTGCGCCGCTGCGCTGCGGTGGTGAGCCCTCGCGCCAGCACCGCCAGTCGCCTGGGCAGCCCCTCGGCCGCGAGGTTCGTGATGGCCGCCCTGAGCGCGGCCTCGGCCGCCGGGCGCGACACGTCACGGAACACCGGGTCACCGGCGAGGTTCTCGAACATCGTCATGAGCTCGGCCTCGCGCACGACGCCGTCGGCTGCGCCGACCAGCACCATCGTCTCGGTGAGCAGCATCTCGGGAGGCTCGCCCAGCACCTCGGTGAGCGACTCACCACGCTGCACGACGTCGACGACCTTCTGCACCTCGACCTCCGAGATGCCGAGGGCGAACTGAATCGTCTTGAGCAGGCCGAGCTCTTCGCGCGTCGCCTTGTGGTCGGCGAACGCGATGCTCGCGGCGAGGCCGAAGGCCAGCAGGCGGTTGCGGTGCTCCGGGAGCCGCTCGCGCAGGCTCGACAACACGTCTTCCAGCTTCTTCGCGCTGGCGAGCCTGGCCACTGAGCCCTCGACCATCGCGTTGAGGGTCTCTGCGCTCGTGCCCTCGAACTCGGGTCGCTCGATGACGCGGGCGATGAGAATGCGCAGCTCGCGGGGCTCGACGGTGCCGTCAGCGCTCGCCGCCAGCAACATCGCCTCGATCAACGCGGCGTTGCGCTCGGCTCGGGCCTTCTCGATCGATTCATGCGCCATGGCGTTTCCCCCCAGAAGCGCCAGCGTCGCCGAACTTCAGCGGCACCAGGGCTTCAGGCTGCTTGAGCTTCGCGCGCTGCGGAGCCTCTTCCGTCGGCGCGGTCCAGAACTGCTTGTCTAGCAGGTGCGACACGTGAAGGTTCCCCATCGCCGAGACGATGCTGCTGCGCAGGTTGGGGATCTCTTTCGACAGCTCCTGCACCAGCCGCTTCACGCGCTGCCGCTGCAGGTTCTCCTGCGAGCCACAGAGGTCGCACGGAATGATGGGGAAGCCCTTGAGCTCCGAGAAGCGGGCGATCTCTGCCTCGCTGGCGAAGGCGAGCGGGCGAATGACGGTGTTGCGCCCATCATCGCTGTGGAGCAGCGGCGGCATGGTGGCCGAGGCGCCCGCGAAGAAGAGGTTGAGCAGGTAGGTGTGGATGAGATCGTCGCGGTGATGGCCCAGCGCGATCTTGTTGCAGCCGAGGTCGACGGCGGCGTTGTACAGAATGCCCCGGCGCAGCCGGCTGCACAGCGAGCACTGCGTCTGCCCCGGCTTCAGCTTGTCGAGGACGATGGAGTACGTGTCCTCCTTCAGCATGCGGTACGTGTAGCCGTTGTCCTTCAGCCAGCCCTCCAGCAGGTGGCCGGGGAAGCCGGGGTGGCCCTGGTCGAGGTTGACGGCGATGAGCTCGAAGTGCACTGGCGCGCGACGGCGCAGCTGCTCCAGGCCGTGCAGCATCGTGTACGAGTCTTTGCCGCCCGACAGACACACCATGATGCGATCGCCGTCGGCGATCAGGCTCCACTCGGCGACGGCCTTCCCCATGGCCGACACGATGCTCTTCTCAAGCTTGTCGAGCTCATTCATGGGTCGTCTTCCTGGTGAGGCGCCGCGCCCGTAGCCCAAACGCGAGGTTGTTGCTAGTCGCCCGCCAGTGCCGATTCCAGAAGTGGTGGTCGATGTCAGCGCCGGGTCACAACTTGATGACGTGATCACCGGTGTAAGCCAGGTGAAGGAGTTGGCGGTCGACGTCGAGGCCGACTCGATGCACCACTTCAAGTCGAGCCTGTGCTTCGTGCAGGTGGGCACCGACGAGACCATCTGGCTGCTCGACACGCTCCAACCCGACGTTCGGGTAGGCGCGATGGCCGAGGTGTTCGCCGACCCTTCGCGCACGAAGGTGTTCCACGCGGCGATGGGCGACCTGCAGTACCTCGCCGAGGCGGGCATTCGCGTCGCGGGGCTCTTCGACACGCACCGCGCGGCGACGCTGCTCAACTGGCCGAAGGTGGGCCTGGGCGATCTCGTCAAGGAGAAGCTGGGCGCGACGCTGAAGAAGGAGCACCAGCAGGCGGACTTCTCCGTTCGCCCGCTGCCCGCCGAGCTGCGCGCGTACATCGCCGACGATGTCCGGTACCTGACGGAGCTGGGCCGCATGGTGCGCCAGAGCTGCCGCGACGCCGACGTGCTGGAAGAGGTGGAGCTCGACTGCGCGCGCATGTGTGCCGAGGCGCAGGTGCGCCCCGAGCTGTCGCAGACCGAGCTGAAGCTGCCGAAGCAGGGGCTGAACCCGAAGCAGCTCGCGCTGGCGCAGGCGGTGGGAAAGCGGCTCCACGTGTTGCGGCTGGCGCTCGCAGAGAAGGCCGACGTGCCGATGGGCCGCATGTTGTCGAACACGGCGCTGGGAGAGATCGCCACGAAGGCGCCGACCCTGATGCCCGAGCTGGTGCGCCTCAAGAACGTGCGCGGCCAGTTCGCGCGGGAACATGGCGAAGCCGTGCTCGCCGTCGTGAAGGAGTGCATCGACGCTCAGCGCGCCGGCACGCTCGCGGTGGAAGAAGAAAAGAAGGATCGGGAGCCAGGGAAGCGCCGCCGGGAAGAGGCGCTGGTCGCGTTCCGCAAAGAGGCCGCTGCGAAGCGCAACGTGACGCCCTCGGTGGTGCTGTCGAACCCGCTGGTCGACGAGATCGCGTCGTTGAACCCGAAGGCGCCCGAGCTGCTCGCGACGCTCCCGTGGTTCGGGCCCAAGCGGCTGGCGCTGTATGGCGAGGCGATCGTCGCCACGCTCGCCGCGGTGAGGTGATGCTCGGCCTGCTGCTCCTCTGCTTCAGCCTTGGCGCCGTCGCGCGGCGAATTCCGTCGCTGCCTCGAGAGACGCCGAAGGTGCTGAACACGTGGGTGCTGTTCGTCTCGCTGCCCGCGCTGGTGCTGAAGACCGTGCACGGTGTCGCGCTCGAGGCGAGGTTCTTCGTCGCAGCGGCGGTGCTGTGGGCGCTCTTCGGGCTGGCGGCGCTGGTGGCGTTCGTCGCGGTGAAGCGCGGCTGGGCGACGCGAGAGGTGGCGGGCGCGCTGGCGCTGAGCACGGGCCTGGGCAACACCGCCTTCGTCGGAGTGCCGCTGATCGAGGCGCTCGGTGGACCCGCTGCCGTCGCTCCCGCGGCGGTGATCGATCAGCTCGGCACCTTCCTCGTCTTTGCGTGTGGCGCCCTGCCCTTCGCGATGTCGTTCGGCGGAGAGCCGACGCGGCCGGCCGTCGTGCTCAAGCGCCTGGTCACCTTCCCGCCGTTCATCGCGCTGGTCGCGGCGTTCGTGCTGAGGCCGGTGGTGTTCCCCGCGGCGATGGACGTGGTGCTCACGCGCTTCGCCGACATGTTGACGCCGCTCGCGCTGGTCTCGGTCGGCTGGCAGCTCGAGCTGTCGAGCCTTCGGGGCAACGGCGGGAAGCTGGCGCTCGGCCTGTCGTGGAAGCTCGTGGGCGCGCCGATGGTGATGCTGGGCGTGTTGTGGCTCCTCGGCGGGGAGTTCGGGCTGACCGATCGGGTCGCGGTCGCGCAGGCCGCGATGGCGCCGATGGTGACCGCCGCGGTGCTGGCCAGCGAGTATCGGCTGGCGGCGCCGGTCTCGGCTGCGATGTCGGCGGTGGGCGCGCTGCTGTCGTTCGCGACGGTGCCTGCGTGGTGGGCGCTGACCGCGCGGCTGGTCTCGAGCTAACTCAGCGAGCTGGCGGGAGCGCGTACGTCACCACCGCGTGCGCGCAGGGCTCGTCGGACGACGCCGGCCGCAGCGACACTTCTCCCACCGCGAGCGAACGGCCAAGCTTCAGCATCGTCGCTTCGGCGATCAGCGCCTCCGGCTTCGGCCTGCGCAGGAAGTTGATCGACAGGTTGGTCGTCACGGCGAGCGGGACTTCTCCGATGGCCGAGAGCACCAGCGCGTACATGGCGGTGTCGGCCAGCGCCATCATGGTCGGCCCCGAGAGCGTGCCGCCGGGCCGAAGTTGATGCGGCCGGTACTCGAGCAGCAGCTCCGCGTGTTTCCCATCGGCGGACTGGACCTTCGGGGTCTGCACCTCGGGGAACTCCTTGCCCAGGAACACCTCGATCTGCGCCGCCGTCATGCCTGCCATGCATCGGCTTCTCCTCTGCGCTGGCTCGCCGTACAAGGCCCGCATGCTCCTCACCGACGCCGAGCGCGACGCCGCCTTCGATCTCGTCAAGGCCGCGCACTCGGACTTCGTGGCCCGTTTCCCCGGAGACGCCGGCCGTCGCCAGCCGCTGCACGTCGTCTACGGCGGCATGCACCTCTTCTCGTCGAACACGCCGGACAAGCTGGGCCAGGTCGCGCGCTCGATGCTCGCCACGTACGCGCCGAACGCCGCGGCGCTGGCGGAGATCTTCGAGCTCGAGAACCTCCACGCCGACGAGGTGTTCGCGCGGGTGAAGCACAAGCTCGAGACCGAGCCCGTCGAGGACTACCGCATCGACTCGGAGGACGGGTACGGGCATCGCTCCGACGCTGAAGAAGACGAACACTCGACGCGGGCCGGTGAGGAGGTCGCCAGACTCCTCGCGACGGGCAAGGCACCTCCCTTCCTCGGGCTGCGCATCAAGCCGCTGTCGGCTGAGCTCGCGCCGCGCGCACTTCGAACGCTCGAGCGCTTCTTCCTGGCGCTCGGTGCGAAGACGCCGCCTGGCTTCATCGTCACGTTGCCGAAGGTGACCGACGCTCGCCAGGTCGAGGCCATCGTCGGCGTCCTCGACGTGGTGGAGCGAACGCTGTCGCTCCCCGCGCACACGCTTCGTCTCGAGGTGATGATCGAGTCGGCGCCGGGGCTCTTCGATGCGTCAGGCACGCTCACGCTCCCGACGCTCGTCGAGGCCGGCCGCGGTCGCCTCTTCGCCGCGCACCTGGGCGCGTACGACTACACCGCGTCGATGGACGTCGCCGCGCCGAGGCAGCGCCTCGATCACCCGGCCTGCGATCATCTGCGGCAGCTGATGAAGACCTCGTTTGCAGGCACTGGCGTCTTTCTCTCCGACGGCGCGACGACCCGGCTCCCCATCGCGCCACACAAAGGCGAAGACTTGAGCGACTTGCAGCGCGCCGAGAACGCGACGGTCATCCACGACGCGTGGAGAGCACACGCCGCGAACATCACCCGCGCCCTCGACCAGGGCTTCTTCCAGGGGTGGGATCTGCACCCGGGCCAGCTGGTGCCCCGCTCCGTGGTGTCCTTCGCGTTCTTCCTCGCGAACCGCGCCGCGATGACGAAGCGCCTCTCGAACTTCGTCACGCAGCTCGGTCAGGCCACGGCCGTCGGCACCTCGTTCGACGACGCGGCGACGGGCCAGGGCCTGCTCAACTTCTTCCTGCGGGGCTGGTCGTGCGGCGCCTTCACCACGGCAGAGGTCGAGGCGACGGGCCTCTCGCTCGACGAGCTCCGCACCCGCGACTTCGGCGCCATCGTTCGCGCGCGGCGCAGCGCCTGAGGCTCAGACCTTCAGCGGGCCCTGGGCGTCGACCTTCGCGATGACGTCCTTCGTGAGGTCTTCGGCGGTCGACCAGACCACCGCGCCCTTCTCGAGCACTGCCTCGAGCTTCTTCTGCCTGGCGAGCTCGATCACCACGGGCCTGGCGCGATCGATCACCTGCTGCCGAAGGTTGGAGCGCTTCTGCTCGAGCTGCGCGAGCAGCTCCCGCTTCTTGTCTTCGGGCTGCGACTTCGCCTCGTTCCACGTCTTCTCGAGTGCCTTCGCCGCGTCTGCGCCGACCTTGCTGGAGTCGAGCAGGAGCGTGGTGTCGAGAATTCCAATGATGGCCATATGGATCTTTTCTACCCTGCATGCATAGGGTCCGGCCATGCCCAATGTGTCTGGCCCCCGCCCCCTGCCTGGTACCGGTTCCGTCTCCTCGACCACCCCGACGACGCCGGCGACTCCCACCACGCCCCCCGCTTCGACGCAGCCCACGCAGGCGACCGGCTGGGCCCCTGGAACGGGCAGCCGCGGCACCGTGAACCCGAACGTCACGTCGCCGCAGTCCAGCGCCGCCGAGGTGCAGGCCACCCTGCCCAACCCCGTGCGCACGGCGGTGAACGCGAACATCGACCGGCTCAACAGCCGCATCGAGTCGGCGCTGGGCCACGACGCGATGAGCATGGCGCGCGGCAAGATGCCGGTGCGTGAAGGCGACGTGCTGACCGACGCGCAGCAGACCGAGCTCAAGAACGCCGGGGTCGACTTCCTCAAGGACATGCCGATCGGCGCGCTCTCTCCCGAGATCGCCAGCGGCATTCAGGAGCGCCTCAAGTCTGCCGGCGTCGACGTTCGTGACATCGCCAGCACGAAGCTTGGCGACCTCGGGTCCATCGGTGGCGACATCGCCAAGGACCTGCTCAAGGACCTCAAGGGCAACTCCCCGGCCGCGTACTACGGCCTGGTCGCCGGCGCGGCGGCTGCGGCGGGCTACGTCGCGTGGACGGGTGGCAGCGAGAAGCTGCAGAGCCTCGGCATCAAGCCTGAGATCAAGCAGAAGTTCTTCGACGACAAGCTCGAGGTGAAGCTGCGTGGTGACTGGCAGGCGCACTTCAAGGACTTCAAGGTGTCGGGCTCGGCGACGTACACGCAGAACGTCGGCGACAACTGGAAGCTCTCTGGCACCGTGAGCGCTGATTCGAGCGGACTGACGCGGGCGGGGCTGGGCGCGCAGTACACATCGGACACGCTCTCTGGGAACGCGTACCTGAACGCCAACCGCAACGGGCTCGAGAACGTCGGCGGCAACGTCGTCTATCGCCCCAACGACAACTTCCGTCTCTCGGCGGGTGTCGATCACAACTTCCAGACGAACCGCACCACGGCGCAGGCCGAAGCGGCGTGGAAGGTGCGCGACAACGTCGACTTCGCGCTCTCGGCCAGCCACGACAGCCGCGGTGATTCGCGCGTTGGCGTGGGTGTTCGAATCGGCTTCTGACGGTCGGTCTGAGTCGGGTTGATCAGCGTCTGCTACAGCGCTGTCACACGGAAAGTCCGCACCGCCCTGACAGGTCTGTCGTGCTACGCCACGCGGGAAGACTCCGGGGACTGATCAGGCCCGTCCTGATTGGCAACGAACCGCGCGCCGTACGTCCTGGCCCACGAGGGAACGACATGGCTTCGCAGTTGCACCACGCGCGACTCGTGAGAGTCGTGGGCTGGGCGGCGATCGCCATCGCGATGACGGGGTGTGTGACGGTCTACCAACCGCTGGTGGGCCTGCAGCGCCCGATCGCGGTCGACCCGCAGTCACCGAACACGTTCACCTCGACGCGGGTGTTGCTGCGCTGTCACCCGGCGGAGGGCGTCGAGCCCGACGTGCTCTGCCGCAACCTGCGCAGCTCGCTCACGAAGCAGGGCGCCACGGTGACGACCGAGGTGGTGCGGCCTTCGGCGCGAGCGGCTGCCGCGACGCCGTCGGAGAACCCGCCGCAGTACATCATCGACATCACCTCGAAGCTGATTCACCAGCACGACGACCCACTCCTGGCGGTCCTGTGCGCGTTCTCGTTCACGCTCGTGCCCGCGATCAGCGAGATGACCTACGGCCAGGAGATCAGCATTCGCGACGCGCAGGGCTTCATGCTCGCGCAGCAGTCGCTCCAGGAGCGCTTCGTCGAGTCGTTCGGGCTCGGGGTGTGGGCGCTCAACGGGCTCATCGATCTGATCATTCGCCCCAAGGACGAGCAGGTGACGGGCGACGGCTACAAGGCGGAGTTCACCCGCGATCTGCACGGGCACCTGGCGCAGCTGCTCTACAACGCGAAGGTGCGCGCACGGGTGATGAACAGCTTCGCGCCCGAGGCCATCACCGAGAAGCCGAAGGGGACCTCGCCGTGAGGCCACTCCTGCTGCTGCTCCTCCTGCCCGCGTGCGCGATCGACCCGCTGTACTTCAAGTCACGCGCGGAGCGCCGCAACCTCGACTGCTATCGCCTCTCGCAGACCGACGCGGCGGAGCGGTTCCCCGGGCAGGTGCCTCCGCCACCCGGCAAGCAGATCGCTGGCGACAACACCGACGTGCTCACGTGCAGCACGCGGTACGTGCAGACGGCCGAGCGCCCGGCGCGCGACGAGGCGATCCTCTCGACGCTGACGCGTCAGGTGACGGGCCTGACCGAGACGGCCAGCGCCCTCGTCGACCCCGGGGCGCTGTGGCACGTCGACGCGTTCTACCCGTCGCTGCCGGTCGCCCAGAAGATCGCGGTGGCAGCGCGTACGCTGCTGGCGGAGCGCGGCTTGCCCGTCTCCGACCGGGTGCCGACCCTCGCCGCTGGTGACGTCGCGGTGCTGGCGACGCTGCCGCAGAGCGACGTGTACCGCATCGCCTGCGCGCGCTCGTACTCGACGGCGGTGATGGCGGAGGGTGACGTCTTCCTCGGCCTGATGATCGTCGACGCGAAAGAGACGATCCTCCACGGCGGCATCTGCCAGCGCGGCGAGTGGCGGTGGCTGCCATGACGCGCGCGCTCCTCTTCGCCTCCATCGTGGCGCTCGCGTCGACGGCGCGTGGAGAAGACGACGTCGACTTGCGCGAACGGCAGCTCGATCTCTTGCGGGCCGAGGTGGGCAGTCAGGTGCAGCTGCAGGCGGCCGAGCTCATCGACGAGCTGGTGTACGGGTGGACGCTGCGCGCGCCGTTCGACGTCGACACAGGCGTGGTGCTGGCAGGCGTCTCGGTGCCGGTGTCCCTGGGCACGGGCCTCGAGGCATATCTCGAGAACCACCTCGCGGGCCTGGTGACGCGCAACCCGAGGACGCACGTGCAGCTGGTCCACTGCCCTGCGTGTTCGGCGTGGGTCGTTCACTCGGGCTCGAAGGGCACCGTGGTGACGCGCGGGTTCGACGCGCCCGAGGCGCTCTCGCAGGCCGGGCTCTCGTCGGGCGCGAAGCACGCCCTGTTCCTCGACTTCGAAGCCGAGGGCTCGTCGCTCGTGCTGCGCGCGCGCATCACCACGCTCGACACGACGTTGCGAATCGTCTCGGCGCGCACCCTGTCCACCGCCACCTCTGCACCCGCGATGCTGCGCGAGAGTGAGCGGCTGACGAGCGTGGCAGAAGCGCGCAAGGAGTACCTCGAGGCGCTCGGAGGCCGTGGCCTCTTCCTCGTGCCGGTCCGCGTCGGCGTGCGCTCCTACGCTCCGGGCACCCAGACGCAGATCAACGCCGCGCCCTTCTTGTGGGTCAGCGCCGGGCTCGAGGCGGCGTTCAGCCAGGCGCGCGCGTGGACGGCGAGCATGAACGCGGCGTTCTCGTGGCTACCGCAGTCGCACGTCGCGGTGATGGCGCAGGGACGCATCGCGCGGCTGCTGACGGGCAACACGACCTCGCTCACGTGGCCAGACGTCTACGGCTTCGTCGGCGCGGGCGTCCTCTTCGGCTCGGGCCGCGGCATGCTCATCTTCCGCAACACGAACCCGACCATCGACGAGATCATCAACACCAGCACCAACAACGACCCGCGGGCGACGCTGGGCATCCTCACCCTCGGGCTCGAGCTGCGCGTGAAGAACCGCATCAGCCTCATCGGGTACCTCGAGACGCTGCCGGCGCTCGAGACGACCGACAACATCGGCACCTTCATCGACTTCGGCATTCGCTTTCAGTCGTTCGGCGTGGAGGTGGCGTTCTGCTTCTGACCCGCGCCATCGCCGTGCTGTTGGTGGTGTCGTCGCTCCCGGCGATGGCGCAGCGTGAGGCCACACGTGGCGCGCTCGCGCGCGTCGAAGAGGCGCTCCCGCGGCGGCTCAACGACGGCGTGCTGTCGCTCAAAGACCTGACGCCCGCGCTGATCGTCAGCACGCAGCCGGCGTTCGAGCAGACGCGCGCGTGGTACCCGGCGGCGGCCGTCACGGCGCTCTCTCGGGTCTTCGGTCCAGGCGCGTTGCGAGCGTGCGAGGCGTGCATGGCGCAGCGGCTGACCGTGGAGGACGGACGCCTCGAGCAATACGCGACCAGCCTCTCGGTGCAGGACCTGGTGCGCCTCGACGAAGTCACCCGAGGCAGCACGGCCCGCGCCGTCAGCGCGATCTGGATCGACGAGACGATGGAGGGCGTGGCGATTCGCATCGTCGACCTGCGCAACGGCCGCATTCTGCTCGCGGAGAACATCGACCAGAACCTGGTGTCGATCACCACCAGCAAGACCACCGTCACGCTGGCGCAGGAGCTCGAGCGCCGCAGCCGCGGTGACGCCATCGCGCACCTCTTCGTCGACCTCGGCCTCTTGCCGCAGCAGCACATCTCGCTCGACTGGCTCGAGCAGTGGGGCCCCGACAACGCCAACCTCTCGGGCTTCACCATCTCGATCATCGACCCGCTCATCGGCCTCGGCGTGTCGTACTTCCGCGTCATTCCCCCGGCGTTCAACCTGATGGTGGGCGCGAAGTTCCTGTTGAGCGTGCCGAACGCCGTCATCAACTCGTTCAACCCCGACAACCCGCAGGCCTTCCTCGGCGACTCGCTCTTCACCGGCGTCTTCATGCTGCGGTTGCCACTGTTCAAGACGAACTACGCGTTGCTCGCGTCCATCTCGACGAACGGCCGCGTGGCCGTCGGCATCTCGTTGCTCAACTTCTCGCTGCTGCCCTTCCTGCCATGAACCAACTCAGCGCCCTGCTCCTCGCCTGCGTGCTGTGCACCTCGTGCGCGGCGAGGAACTACACGTATTACCTGATCGAGCCGACGGTGAAGAAGAACACCACGCTCAAGGAAGACGACACGCTGGTTCGTCCCTTCGGCTACGGCTCGACGACCGTCATGAAGGTGCGGTGGAACGACGGCAAGGTGCTCACCGAGGTCGACGTGCCAGTGCTCGCGAGTGGCCAGCGCATCGTCATCGAGCATGGCGCTGGAAGCCCTGGCGTGAAGACCATCGCGCCGATGCGCATGGTGCCTCCGCCGCCGACGAAGGCCGACACCTCGCTCGTCGAGGCGTACCGCGCGCGCGGCTTGAAAGTCGAAGAGGACGCGCCCGACGTGAGCATCACGCGAGCGCAGGCGCTGATGCAGGAGGCCACGCGCGCCGGCAACTACGCGCTGGCGCTCGAGTGGTGCGAGACGGTGCTGCAACGCTACAAGTCGCACCCCGAGTTCTTGAGGGCCAAGGCGTCGCTGCTGCTGATGATGGGCGAGCGCGACAAGGCCATCGAAGTCTACGAGGCGGCCGAAGCCGTCGAGAGTGACCCCGCCGTTCGCAAGAAGCTCGAAGAGCTTCGCAAGCAACAACCCTGACGCAAAGAGGAGCACCCCGTGCAGCTGCTCGGCATCGTCGTACTCGGATTCATCGTGTGGTTCGGCTTCCAGGATCGCGAAGCTGGCCGTGCCGTCTCGGCCTTCGACTTTCACGCCCTCGTGATGGTCGTCGTCGGCTCGTCGTCGGCGGTGCTGCTGTCGTCGTCGGGCCGCAACGCGCTGCGCACCGTGCTCGCGCTGAAGGAGCTCGTCCCCGGCCTGCGCTCGTTCCACCTGACGACCGAGTCGATGGAGAAGGAGCGCGAGGACCTGTGCGCCCTGTGGAAGAGCGGCCAGCGCAGCGCCGCGGTCGCGCTCGCCGAGAAGAGCGCGTTCCAGTCGACGAAGCACACGCTCGACCTGCTGCTCCAGCGCGCGCACGAGACCTCGAGCGCGAAGGTGTTCACCGAGCTGCGCCACGACGAGATCAGCGAGTGGCAGCCGGCCATCAGCAACTGGGAGATGCTCGCGAAGCTGGGCCCCGCCTTCGGAATGGTCGGCACGATCACCGGCATGATTCAGCTCTTCAAGAACATGTCGTCGGAGAACCTGAACATCGGCGCGGCCATGTCGCTGGCGCTGCTGGCGACCCTCTACGGCGTCGCCTTCGGCGCAGGCATCGCGGGCCCCATCGGCCACTTCTGGAACGGGCTGCTCGACGAGCGCCTCGGCGTGCTGGAGCGCTGCGAGAAGAGCGTGAACGAGCTCGTCACGCGCGGCGCGGGGGCGTGAGATGAGGCGACGCAAACCAGTCGGCGAGGAGAGCTGGCTCCTCAGCTACGCCGACCTCATCACCAACCTGCTCCTGTTCTTCGTGGTGCTGCTGTCGGCGGCGAACCTGAGCAAGGGCCGCATGCAGCAGATCGCCAAGAGCCTGTCGGGCGCCGAGCAGCCCAAGAGCCTCGAGTCGATTCGCAAGGACATCGACGCGCGCATCGCGGCGCAGCAACTGAAGGACCTGGTGTCGACCACCGTGACCAACGACGGCCTCGAGATCTCCCTGAACTCGGGCCTGGTCTTCGACTCGGGCCGGGCCGTCATTCGCCCTGAGATCGAGAACGTGGTCACCAGCATGCTCAAGACGCTCGAGCCGTACGGTACGGGCTACAGCTTCGCGGTCGAGGGCCACACCGACTCGAACCCCGTGCTCGTCGGCGGTGCGTTCTCGAGCAACTGGGATCTCGCGGCTGAGCGCGCCATCGTCGTCAGGGAGCGCCTCGAGTCGGTCGGCATTCCCCGGCAGCGCGTGCGCGTCGAGGGCTACGCCGACACCAAGCCGCTCCCGCCGAAAGAGCTCGAAGGCCTGACGCCCGAGCAGAAGAACGCCCGCCTTCGTCGCGTGGTCGTGAGGATCTACTGATGCGAACGCTCCTGCTCGTCGCCTGTCTCGTCGCGACCGTCGTCGTCGCTCAGCCAGCGGTTGCTCCAGTCGCGCCAGCGCCCGCGCCGCTGCCGCCCCAGCGCACGATTCCTCCGCAGATCGTGCTGGAGGTCCGCGAGCTCGAGCGGCAGTTCGATCAGGCGCTCCTGCGAGACTGCGCACCTGAGCGCTGCTCGTCGAAGGGCTGCGTGTACCGCGAGCACCTGGCGGTCGATCTGCCGTCGAACAACACCTCTCTGCCCGGGCTCGGCGCCCACGAAGGGCCTGGCACGGTCGCCGCGCAGCTCTACCTGACGCAGGCGCGGTGCGAGTTCACCCACGAGAAGTCGGTGCCCGCGCGTGACGTCGAGGCGCTCTCGCGTCGCCTGGAGCAGCGGCTCTCGAAGGGCTTCCTGCGCGTCGTGGTCTCGCGTCAGGTATTGGAGCCAATCTCTCCCTCGCTGGCCGAGTCGCCGCCGCCGAAGGAAGACAAGCCGCCCGAGAAGAAGGAGGAGCCGAAGGCCGACGTCGCGCCGCCGCCTCCGCCGAAGTGGGACGCCGAGATCGCGGTGCGTGAGCTCTGGCAGGCGCTGTTGCCACACTTCAGTTGGATGATCGCCGTCTTCCTCGCGACGCTCGCCACGATGGTCATCATCTGGGCCGCGCGTCGTCTCGGGAAAGAGACGCTCGAAGAGAAGGCGATGCTCGCGCAGCTGACGAATCCGCCGGAGAAGCCCGAGCCGGCCCCAGAGACCGCGAAGGTCGAGACACCCGCTGACGCCGACGCGACCTTCGTGACCGAGCAGCAGAACGCCTGGGCCAAACGCATCGCCGACGCGCCGCTCGAGAAGGACGACGCGCTGGTGGGCCACCTCATGCGCGAGTGGTTGCGTCAGGGAGAGTTCGCCCTGCTCGCGAAGGCGACGGTGCTCTTCGGAGACCGGCTGTCGGTCGCGTTCCAGAGTGACTCGGCGCTCGCGCCCCGCAAGTCCGAGCTCGCGCAGTTCCTCAAGGCGATGGATGCGTCGACGTTGCCCAGCGACGCGCAGTTCTTCCGAACGCTGAACCAGAACGCCGTCGCTGCGTCGCTGCTCGCGCAGCCCGACACCGAGGTCTACCGCAGCCTGCAGGACGAGTTCGGCTCGGCGGCGCTGGTGCAGATGATCGAGAAGCTGCCGCCGCGTCAGGGCGCGCTCCTGTTCGCGCTCTCACCGCTCGACAAGCAAGACGAGGTCGCCCGGCTGCTGCCCTACCCGCTCAAGCTCGGTGTCGCGCATCAGCTCCTCCAATCGAACCGCAGCTCCCGGCAGGAGCGCGCGGCGCTGTTCGATGCGGTGGGCAACGCTCGTGAGGGGAAGCCGCTGAAGAACGGCCACGCCCACGCGCTGCCCGACGTCGTCGACCAGGGCCAGGAGTTCGACGCCGCCGGCGCGCTCTCGGTGCTGCTCTCGCATCTCGAAGACGCCGACAGGCGCACGCTGTTCGAGCAGGCGCTCTCGGGTGACGGCTTCCCCGGCTGGTACGAGAACATCCTCTCGCCGCAGATGTTGCTGCGGGTGCCCGCGGAGCAACGCGCCGATCTGCTCCTCGAAGTGGACGTGAAGGGGCTCGCGGCGTGGCTCTCGCTCCAACCTGCGGCGCGTCGTGAGGCGTTCGTCGGGCAGCTCTCGACGTCGGTGCAGACGGCCATCAAGGCCAGCATGTCGTTCGGCTCTCGTCTCGAGCAGCTCGACCTCGCGCGCAAAGGACAGTCCGAGCTCGTCTCGTCGGTGAAGCGACGCATCGCGCGCGGAACGGTCACCTTCCCCGAGCTCGTCAACTGACCATGAGGACCGCGCGCGCCACCTCCCGGCTGTTGGCGGTGCTCGTGTCGACGCTGGTGGGGTCGTGTGTCCTCGATCCCAACAGCGGGCTGCCGCTCGGCTGCGGCAAGGTGCCGGTCACCGACATCAACGCCAGCTTCTCGATCTCTGACGTGACGTGGTTCCAGGACGAGCAGACGATGTTCGTTTTCTACCGGGTCGACGCCGAGCAGGGCATCGGGCCCGAGTCGCTCATGGAGCTGAAGTACCGCACCGACGATCTGCAGGTGCCGTGGACGGATCTGAAGCTGTTGGCGCCGGTGCACACGCACCTCCCCGTCGATTGTGGGGTGACGTCGCGCTGCGGCAGCCTGAGCCTCAAGGTCGACAAGGTGCCGCGCGAGGTGGGCTTGCGGCTGCGGTACCATCGCGATGGAGAGGTCAGCCTCGAAGCACCAGTGCTCTTCAACGTCGTCGGCATCGGCCCTGCGCACCTCGCGCGCAGCCTGCTCGTGTACGGCGTCTTCAACGAGAACAACACGGTGGTGCAGTGGCGCGCGCGCAACCAGTTCCCGACGATTCGCAACGAGCAGGCGACCGAGCTGGGGTTGCGGCGCGAGTTCTGGGTGACCGAGCCGAACTACGGCGACCTCGAGTTCCCCGCGAGCGACAACGTCTACGGCTACGCGTTCTCACCGGTGTGCCCGAACGAGTTCACGACGCTCCCGTGGCCCGAGCGGCGCACCAGCGAGCGGGCCATCTTCGAGTCGACGCCATTGCCGCTGGCTGCCTCGACGGCGCCGGTGGTGTGCGCGTCAGCGACGGTGACTGACGCCATCGGGCAGCTCACGACGACGGCCATCGCGCGGAAGAACCCGCAGGTGAGGCCCGCGTTCCCCGGCTTGCGCAGCCCGATTCGCGAGAACGTTCCCGTCGGCTTCATCTTGAGGCCGTGCAATCGAGTGATCTCGCAGGAGCACCTGGACATGCAGATCCAGCGGCTGTTGTTGGCAGGAGAGCCGGAGATCTGCATCGAGGACTTCCTCGCGGTCGGCTTCAGCGATCGGTTGGCCTCGACCTTCAAGACGCGCATCGACCAGCGGCGAGCCGAGGGGAAGGACATGGTGCTCGTCCTCGCGATTCACCACGACGACACCACCGGCCGGCTCGGGCGAGCCATCGAAGCGGCGCTCGAGCGGGTGCTGGTGCCTGAGCGAGACAAGAGCTCACCGCGCGTGAGCGGCGCCGCGCTCCTTGACAGCACCGCGTACCGGGTCAGCTCGGCCACCCTGAAGCAGCTGGTGCTCTGGTGCCCCTCGGTTGCACGATCGATGTTCGACCTCGATGCGGCGTCTCCGTCGCAGCGCGACTGTCCGGTCGTGCCAGACCAGCCGGACCTCGTCCTCGGCCCCTTCAAGCTCAACCAGCTGCCGATTCTGCCGACGCGTCAGCAGTTCCAGACCTTCGTCGAGAAGTACTCGGTCGCGCAGACCGGCAGCATGAAGAAGATCACCTACCAGGCGCCCGAGCGCTCCGCGGTGTCCGAGAACATTCCCGTCGGGGAGTTCGGGCTGATCACGAAGTTCAACAACGAGACGATCAGCGCCGCGCCGCAAGACGCGTTCTCGTTCTGCACGACTGAAGACCCGGCGCCTGCGCGCACCGTCGTTCAGCCGGTCGGCGCACCCGGCTCGCTCGTGCCGCTGCAGTTGCTGCCGCAGCTCCACCGGCAGAGCCCGTTCCCGATCTACGCGCTGGGCCTCGCGTGGGAATCGCCGTTCCTCATCTTCGCGGAGTACGAGACCCGAGCGGCCATCGCGGCCTCAGTCGCGACGTTCACCCTGCCCTTCGGCATCGTCGGCACCGACGAGAAGTACCTCGGCGCCGAGCAGTGGAAGCGAGACCTCTTCCCGCTCGCCGACGCGCTCGCCCAGTGCACGCGGTACTGCGATCACCCGACGTTCGATTCTGCTGGAGTCTTCCAGCCGGGCGCGCGCTTTAGAGACGCGTTCGCGGAGCAGTGCTACCGGCCGAAGTTTCCCGTACCCGGCGAGGGAGGGTTCCCTCGTGATCCTTGAGGTGCTGACGGTGGCACTGCTGAGCGGCGCTCCTGACGGCGGCGTGACGAGCGAGCCGGTGCCTGACACCAGCATCGAGCGCTACCGCACGCCGCTCGAGGCGCTGACGGAGCGGCCGGTCGGAGAGGCGTCACGGGCCGTCCGCTTCGACTGGAGACGCTCGCGCGTCGGCTTCGGCGTGCTCGCCAGCAGCCTGCTGGAGCTGAACAACTACTCGAGCTTCCGCATCGGCGGGTACGTGCGTAAGGCGCTGGGCAACATCATGCTCGACGCGGCAGTGACGTACGTCTTCGTGTGGGGCTCCGACGCGACGAACAAGCTGGCGCTCACGCCGTACCGCCAGTTCGGCCGCCCCCAGCGCCTCGAGCTGGACATCAACGTCGGGTACGCGATCGCCGAGGGAGTGGTGACGTCTCGGCCGGGTCTGCTCCCTGCCGCGCAGCTCGTGCTGACCGCGAACGCGGGCGTTCGATACCTCTTCTACCCGGGTGGATTGGCAGGCGTGCCGGGCCTCGACGTGGCCGGTGCTCTCTTCGCGCCGCGCATCACTGACGCCGAGATCAAGAACCTCGACAAGGCGCGGCTCCCGGCGATGCAGGTCGATCGCGCGCGCTACAGCGTGCTGGCCGGCTTCACGCTCGACATCTACTTCCGGCCCGGCATCGCGGTGACACCGCGCGTGTTGATGGCGATTCCCGTCTTCGCGGGCATGCAGGGCGCGGGGCTCGGCTGGTGGTGGGAGCTCTCGCTCGGCGTCGGAGCCTCACTGTGACCTGGGCGCTGCTGCTGTCGGTCTTGAGCGCCGAACCGACGCCGCCCGAGCCGCTCCCGAAGCAGACGGTTGTCTTCTACAACGCGCGGATCGCCCAGCGGCAGCGGCGGCCCGCCGAGGTGTTGACGCTGTGGCTGGTGCACAACGGCCTGACGGACGATGGGAAGCCGGGCACGCATGAGCCGGCGTTTCGTTCGCTGCTCTGGGCGGCGACCGGCGCGATGGGCATCTGCCAGGACGGCATGGCGCGCGACGATGATGAGCTCGGCGCGGGGCTGTGGCCGCTGGGGCTGCACAACCACATCTTGACCGCGAAGCAGCCAGACGATCTCCCCACGCCGTACGAAGCCTTCGACGTCGGGCGGCAGCAACGGCTCATCTCTTTGGCCGACGTGCTCGACGAAGAAGAGCTGCAGTCGGTCTCGTTCTCTCAGACGACCTGCTTCACGCCGGTGATCTCGCTGTTCGAGAACGGGCTCAACCCGCTGCAGGAACTCACCGATCGCCTCGTCTCGGGGCAGCTGCTCCGACGGCTGCTGGTGAAGTCGCTCGAGACGGTAAAGCGCGATCAGGTGACGACGATGGCCGCGGTCGAGGCTCGCATCTTCGATCTCGATCTCGCGCTCACCCGGCTGCGCAGTCAGCGAAAACAAGAGGTCGCCATCGACGCGTCATCGGCGGTGCGTGGCGCGAACATGTCGTCAGGGGCGGCGAAGCAGGCGGGCGTTCAGGCGGCCAACGCCCTCACCGAGCCGAAGCAGGTCGCCTTCCTCGAGCGCACCCTGTCGTGGACGCCGTCGGAGTGGCTCACCTTGAGCAAGACGCGCCGCGAGTTCCTCTTCGCCAACGCCCGGCCGCACGCGCGCGATGCCGATGCGCTCAACACCCTCACCCTCGGCATCATCGACGCGCTGGTGGCCCGCAACGAGGGCGCCGAAGCGATGGGGTGGATCGGGACGTTGACGATGGAGAAGGACCGGGAGCTCGTCACCGAAGGCGCGCGTGGAGAGCGGCTGCTCGCGCTGGGAGAGGACTCCGGCTTCAAGGAGCGCTCGGTCATCGCCCTTCACCGTGGGACGAGGCAGCTGGAACGAGGCGCGCTTGGTGATGCGCTGCGGAGCTTCGCGTTCGCGCTCGCGCACTCCGATTCGTCCAAGGCCTCGTCGACGGTGCACGCGCTCGCGAGGCGGTGGCTGTCGTACGTGCTGAGCCGCTACGAGACGAGCGCCGAGGTGCTGGCGACGTTGAAGGCGCTGGTGCCCCGGCAAGACTTCAACCCGATCATCGAAGCGCTCATCTGGGCCGCGGCGCTGCGGGGTGACGCGAAGTCGTTCGACCGGCTCTCTGCGAGCGTGCAGCGCGGAGGATCGTTCGACGAGAAGGTGAACCGGCTGTCGCTGCTCGCGCATGGAAAGGCTGGCGAGCTGGTGGCGGTGCTGCGCGCCGGCGCGAAGGACGGCCCGTACGAGACGCTGCGGTTCACCAGGCAGCTGGTCGACACGCTGGAGCGCGACGAGGCTGAGGTGCGCCGAGCGAACCGGGTGCTGTTGAGCCAGCTCATCGGCCTGCTCGACCTGCTCGCCTCGGAGCCCGGGGTCGCGAAGACGACGGAGCGCAACGCGCGGGAGCTCGCGGGCCGGGTGCAGTCGTTGCTCGAAGCGCTGGGCTCGAGCGGTGGACCGGGCTCCGAGACGCGCGCCCTCGAGCTGGGACACGCGGCGTTCGCGGGCTCGTTGCGCCTGGCCCCGTCGGATCCCCTGCCCTGGCCGTTTCAGGCGCCCGAGGTCGAAGCGCCGTCGGCCTTCACGCCCTTTCGATTGGTGCCGCTCGAGTGGCGAGACGCGGCGGGTGGGCTGGTCTTCGGGTGGAGGATTACGGAGTGACTCGCGCCGAGCTGCGCGCCTCGATGAAGAAGAGACGCGCCGAGCTCCGCGAGCGGGTGAAGGCGTCGAAGGCACAGACAGAGGCCGCGCTCGCCAACAACCCGGCCGTGCAGAAGGCCCGGCGCCGACGACGCCTCAAGCGCATCGCGTCGCTGGCGCTGCTGCTGTTGTTGCTGCTGCTGATTCGGTGCGAGGGCGAGCCCGGGGAGCCGGTCGCCGTCGGCGCTCCCGACGCGGGCCGTCCTGAAGAGAAGGTGGCGGTGACGAAGGCCGTGCCGACGACGCCGTGGAAGAAGCCGCTCATTCCGCCGAAGCCCGTGCCGCGGCCCGACTTCGACACGCCGTCGAGGCTGCCAGCGGCGTGGGTCGACGAATTCAGGCTGCAGGTGGCCGCGCGCAGCCCGCGACTCTCGGCGTGCTTCATCGGCACCAACCGGCCGGGCGCGCTGCGGTGGACGACGCTGGTATCGTTGCAGACCGGCGCGGTGGGGAACCACGACTTCGAGCCGATGGGCGCAGCGGCCGATCTCACGCGCGCGCAGCTCGACTGTCTGGCCGACGTGTTGGCGAAGCCGGGGTATCGGTTGAGCGGCGCGACGGCGGAAGGCCTGCCGGAGCGGGTGAGCCTGGTGCTCGAGTTCTGAACGAACTCCGGGAGCCCAGACCGCGCAGCGAATCGACCCACCGCGCTGACCAGTACGGCCGAACGAGGCCGTGTTCGCATCGTCGTCCTCGGCGACGGCGCCCCTGGGCATGGGCCCCGCGACAGACCGACTCGACGGTCGTTACGCGCTGGTGAGCGCTCCACCGCGAGCGCGATCGACGATGAACAGCGCACCGTTGACGAGCGCGAGCGCCGCGAGCCCCGCGAGGCCGGTCACGCCGACGGTCAAATCATCACCACCGCGCAGCAGAATGATCCCGAAGCCGGCGCTCGCGTTGATGCTCCCGTGCAGCACCGCCGCCGCCCACACCGAGCCGCCACGGAGCCGCACCAACTCATGCAAAGGCGCCAGCAACACGCAGAACACCACCATCATCGGGACGCCGGCCACGGGGTGCTGCGGATAGTTGTGGCCCTGCAGAATGATCGGCGCGTGCCACAGTCCCCAGAGCACGCCGATCAGACCGCTGCGCCTCCAGAACCCCAGCGCCGCGAAGTGTCGAGACAGCCAGCCGCGCCAGCCCAGCTCTTCACCAAAGGCAGCCATCGCGTTGATGCTGATGCCGGCGATCAGCGCCTGGCCGACCATCAGCGCCATCATCCCCGCCCGTGGCAGCGCCTCCAACTGCTGCTTCGCCTCGGCGAGCTTGTCCGGAGGCAGTGATGGGCCCAGGCGCTCCAGCAGCCCGCCGAAGTCAGGCGACCACTCGACGCCCGGCACCATCAGCCCGAACACGAGCACCAGCGGCTGCAACGCGAGCGGCAACAGCCACGCGACCAGCCACCATCGGTTCGGCTTCATCACGACGCCCAGCGGCTCCGCGATCGCCTCGCCCGCCCGACGCTGCGCCACCACAGCACCGAGCGCCGGCCCGAACATCGACACCGCCACCACGACGGTGCGCACCACCACGTTCGCGTCGAGTCCCGTGAGCGCCAGCATCGCCCACAGCGACCACGAGAACGCACACGTCACGCCGAGCTGAACCCAGAGTCCGTTCTTCTTCATGGCGGCAGCGCACTGTCGAGGATCGCGGGCCGAAGATCATTCACCTGCCCCCACGTGACGTTCAACCGATCGAGCCCCGGCGCCGGCGCGAAGTTGTTGATGTGCACACCGAAGTCGAACCGCAAGACGTCGAAGTTGAAATACGGCATCAGCAACCGCATGCCGAACCCCGCGGTGTGTTGTGGCAGCGGCACTGAGTCGAACGCCGTGCCCACGTCGTAGAAGAGAACGAAGCCCAGGTACGTGCCGAGCACGAACGCGATGGGCCGCGTGCGGTACTCGACGTTCGCGAGCACCATGTTCCGACCGGTGAACTGCTCGGCCTGCGTGCCACGCAGCCCCTGCGAGCCGCCGAGCAACAACTGCCGGTTGTTCAGGTCGTTCCAGCGAAAGTCGAGCAGCAGCCTCGTGACGAGCCGGCCCCCATGGAACGAGGGCGAATAGTTCAACACCTCGGCGGCGAAGCGTTCATTGGCGATCGTCGTGCCCGGCCTGATGCGCGCACCGCCTGCGGCCGAGACGGTGAAGAGATCGTCCGACGCGTACAACCGGTACCGCGCCGCGCCGCCGACCTCGATGAACTGCTGCGTCGTGAGCGGAGACGGAAACGCCCAGCGCGCCCCGCCCGTCACCCGGAAGCCCAGCTGCAGATCTTCCGAGAGCTCGTACGTGTCGAGGTTCTTCAGGACGCGGAAGTCGTTGGTGAACGCGGTCGCGATGCCCTCGACGAACGTGGCGTTCTCCGATCTCGGCAGGTAGTTCGACGTCAGCCACGAGGCCTGATCGCCGTTCAGCATCGACTCGGCCATCGGCGTGTACTGGCGCAGGTACGCCCCGGCCGTGACCGTGAGGTCGACCTTCACGGCGTCACCAAG
>JALHMW010000033.1 GCA_022843845.1 Archangium sp. | reverse complement strand
GCTCGGCAGCGGGTGGCTTGGCGGCGGGTGGCTCGGCGGCGGGTGGCTCGGCAGCGGGTGGCTCGGCAGCGGGCGGTTCCGCAGCTGGTGGCATGACCGCCGGAGGTTCGACAGCGGGTGGTGCGGCCGCCGGTGGCACAGCCGCTGGCTGTGTCCTCTCGCCGATGTTCACGCGAACTGCGGTGCTTCCGTGGCCGGCAGGGGCGCAAGAGCTGCCCAGCATCGCTCTGGCCGACGATGGAATGGCGGCGGTTGGACTGCCGGTGCGGTTCACGAGCGGAGCCGGCTCGGTCGCGCTCTGGAACACCAACACCAACACCGTCGCTCGCCTCTCGAGGGGCTTCGACGCAGGTCTGAATCGCTACGGAGAGGCGGTCGCTGTCCCCAGGGCGCTTCAGGTCGTGGCGATTGGCATTCCCAACACCGTTCCATTCGCCGAGCTGGTGCTGCCCGACGGCGGGGTCTTCGATCGCCCCGTCCGCCCTCCCTCGTCCGTCTTCTTCACCGGAACGAACGTCAGTCTCTCTGGCGACGCGCGCACCATGGCGTGGTCTGGCGGAATCTTCATCTACACCCACGAGATCTTCATCCGGCGGCCCACCGGCACCACGACAGCAACGTTCCCCATTATCAACGCGCTCTTCGGCCGCGACTTCGAGCTCGACAACAGCGGCCAGCGTTTGGCGTCCCTGCAATGTGTCCAGGTCGACGCTGGCGTCTTCTCGACCTGCAGGGTCGTTACCTACAACGACGTCTCAGGGAACCCCTTCAGCCGAACGATGAGCGACCCTTTGCCGTTCACCGTCCCGTACCGAAATGAGCTCGAGGCCTCCTCCGACGCCACCTGGGTCGCGGTGTCGGACTCCGCACACGACAATGACAAGGGACTGCTCCAGGTGCTGCGCTCCTTCGGCAGCGGCTACGAGGTCGTCTACAGCCGCACGGGAACGCTCACGCAGGAGCGGCTTGGGCTGGCGCTCGCGATGGACGGCACGGGGCAGCTCCTGGCCGTCTCGAACGGGCGGTCCGAGTCGACGAGCGTTCTCATTCAGCGACCATTGGGAGATGGCGGACTCGACTATTGTGAAGCACAGGTGCTTCCTGCCTTTGTGTCGAATGGACGCCAGCTGAGCCTCAACAGCTCGGGGACCCGTCTCGTGATGATCACGTTCGATGGCGGCATGCAGCTCTTCACACGCTAGAAATCACGGAGCGACACCGCCATCGGGCCAGAGACAATCGCCGACGTTGCGGTTGCACATCGACCCTGATGGGCACTGAATGCACGGTGCAGAGGGGAGCCTCGACCGGCCACACATGGCGCTCGTGAAGGCGACACGCGGCACACAGGTGTTGTTGTTGCAGCAACCGTCTCCGCAGTTGGCCTGGGAACACGTTCCGCACGCGCCGTAAGAGCAGACCTCGTTGACTCGAAAGCACGTGTCGCCGAGCGGGCCGCAACGGCACGCGCGTGGCAAGAGGGAGGACTGGTGGCATCGGTCGACGCGCGCATTCGGCAGGCAGTTTTCACATCGAAAGCCGCCCCCGCCGCAGGCGTCGAGTGCAGTTCCAGGCTCACATCCGCCATCTCCACGGCAACAGCCGTTCGGACAGGAGGTCGAATCGCAAACGCACTGATTGGCGAGACAACGCGTGCCGACCCCACACGAGGGCGTTGCACCACAGCCACAGCGACCACCGGAGCACGACTCCTGAACCGAGCAGACTGAACACGAGCCGCCGGGAGGACCACAACTGCCGCGCGAGATGGGGGTGCAAGTCCCGAAGAGGCAACACCCGGTGGGGCACGTGGCGGGTCCACAGGCAGCGCCTGCGTCGGGAGCGCCTGCGTCGGGAGCGCCTGCGTCGGGAGCGCCCGCGTCGGGAGCGCCTGCGTCGGGAGCGCCCGCGTCGGGAGCGCCCGCGTCGGGAGCGCCTGCATCGGGAGCGCCCGCGTCAGGGGCTCCGGCGTCCGAACCTGCGTCGTCACTACCCGCGTCGATGACTGACGCGTCGAGCGCGCCTGCATCGACTTCAATTCCCGCATCAACGTCGCCACCATCGACCTCGGGAGGCCCTGCATCGACGGTCGAGCCGGCGTCACCCGTCGAGCCAGCGTCAGAGGCAATCAGACACTCCGACGGAATGGACGTTGGCGTCTCAGCGCAGCTGCACCCTGCAGTGCAGAACTCGCGACGGTAGCAATCGGCGTTATCGCGGCAGGCCCGCGCGACGTCGGGAGGACTGCACCCCGACACGAAGAGCACCAACCAGCACGCGAGCTGTCGTGACGTCATCGATACTCCCAGCTGTCGTTCAATACGGTGTTGAAACGGGACAGGCCGCCAAAGAGAAGACTCGCACCACGCGTCGGGACCCACACCATCGACGCGCCGGCGCGTTGGTCCGGTTGATTGCCTGGCACCCGCCGCCGCCAGACTCCGTCCCATTCCCACGTATCGTTGGTGTTGGTGAAGGAGCGGAAGCCAAAGAGCACCACGGTGTTGCGCATCGGGTCCCAGGCGGCAGCCGGTGAGTCGAGGAAAGGACCACTCGTTGAGAGAAGCCGCCAACCACCGTTGTCCCACTCCCAGACGTCGGCATTCGGGATCGAGCTCGTCCTCCCTCCTACGAGGAGCAGTCGACCGTTGGCCTGGAGGAGGCTCGCATGTGCGATCGCGGGCGGCCACGCTCCGCTCCTTGGGCGCTGCGCCCATGTCGAGCCGTTCCACTCCCAGAACTCGTCGTTGTAGGTGCTGGAAGAGCGGCCTCCGAACATGGCGACCGTCTGAGAGTCGGAGTCAAAGGCCATCGCGGCGCCTCGCCGCGGAGTCGGTGTTCCGCCGTCGAAAACCCATCGAACCCATGCACCATCGAAGGTCCATGTCTCCGCGCTCGTTCCGCTCCCGGTCACGCCACCGAAGGCGACGAGCCGAGCACGGGGCTCGTCCCAGGCGACGGCCGCCTCGGACCGAGGCGTAGGCGGGGGCCCCGCGTCGACGAGTTCCCAGCCACCATTCCGGAAAGACCAGAGGTCATTGAACAGGGAGGACGAAGCGGTCGCACCCCCGAAAAGCATCGCGGCCTGGCGCGATGGACTCCATGCGAGCCCATGCCCGGTTCGTGCGGGCGGCGGCCCTCCCACGAGGAGCTGGGTCCAATTCGTTGGAGCAATGCACGTCCAGCCACCATCGGCGACCTGGACCCTCTCGTTCGGAGTCGGGCAGAAGACGTCGCACAGCCCGGGGGGATTGCACGTGCTCACGCCAAGAGCAGGCACTGGGCAGGGCGTGCATCGCATCCCACAGTGGTTGGGCAGACTGCTGAGAAAGCAGAGCGACCCGCAGAGGTGGTACAGCGGAGGGCACTCGAGTGGTGAGCCGCCCCCGGAACCACCGGCTGCGGAACCACCGGCTGCGGAACCACCGGCTGCGGAACCACCGGCTGCGGAACCACCGGCTGCGGAACCACCGGCTGCGGACCCACCGGCTGCGGACCCACCGGCTGCGGACCCACCGGCTGCGGAGCCAGCGGCTGCGGAACCACCCGCTGCGGAACCACCGGCTGCGGACCCACCGGCTGCGGACCCACCGGCTGCGGACCCACCGGCTGCGGACCCACCGGCTGCGGACCCACCGGCTGCGGACCCACCGGCTGCGGACCCACCGGCTGCGGACCCACCAGCTGCGGACCCACCGGCTGCGGACCCACCGGCCGTTGAGCCGCCCGCCGCTGAGCCTCCCGCCGCTGAGCCTCCGGCTGTTGAGCCGCCCGCCGTCGAGCCTCCTGCCGTCGAGCCTCCTGCCGTCGAGCCTCCTGCCGTCGAGCCGCCCGCGGCTGAGCCAGCTCCGGACTCACCCGCCGCCGAGCCGCCAGCCGACGAACCACCGTCCGGAAACGCGGTTCCCACCAAATCGAGGCAACCGAAAACCAAACTGCACAATGCGACGACCAGGTATCGAGTCACCACTTCACCCTTCTCTGCGCGCGTTCGCCTTCCAGCAGACAGTGGATGGTTGGTCTTCCGGACCGGCCGCCTCGACGGCTGACGGCTAGCATAGCTGTGCTCGACAGGCTGGCTCGGTCCATCAGGCTGCTGCCCCTACAGCCGCTGTTCAGCCCCGCCCACGTCAGGGCCACCTCCCGCTAAACGACGCGGCAGAGAGCGTGTAGCAGGCACCGCCGTCTACCCCGTTGTCGCTGGCGAAGTTCCACTCTCGGAGCGTCACGTTGCTGACCGTTCCGGAAAAGGTGCCACTGGCCGTACTGGCCGAGGCTTCGGAGAAGTACACGGTGCCCGACTGCGCGAGGAATCGTCGGGGGCAGGTGAAGGTTGCCGGCGTCACCACGCACAACTCGCCAAACTGCAGGCAGGCGACGCAGTTGTTGTAGGTGCCTGCCATGAACGAGCCCGCGTACGGGATGGGAAGCATCACGCCCGTCGGCCGCACAAGCTCGAACGAGAGGACCCTGGTGCTCGTCGCGAAGGTCGCGACGTTGAACGTCCCACCGGGGAAGGTGCCGTAGCCGATGTCCAGCGTGGTGTAGCCGCCGTCAGGAAAGGTCGTGGTACCAAGCAAGAGCGGCGGGCACGAGCCTGAGCCTCCATCCGTGCCCGAACCGCCGCCGGTCGGCGAGCCCCCGCCGGTCACCATGCCTCCGCCCGCGGCGGACCCGCCCGCTGCTGAGCCGCCCGCTGCTGAACCGCCCGCCGCTGAACCGCCCGCTGCTGAGCCGCCCGCTGCTGAACCGCCCGCCGCTGAACCGCCCGCTGCTGAGCCGCCCGCTGCTGAACCACCCGCTGCCGAACCACCCGCTGCCGAACCACCCGCTGCAGAACCGCCCGCCGCTGAGCCACCCGCCGAAGAGCCGCCCGCGGTGGAGCCTCCCGCTGCCGAGCCTCCCGCTGCCGAGCCGCCCGCTGCCGAGCCTCCCGCTGCCGAGCCGCCCGCCGAAGAGCCGCCCGCCGAAGAGCCGCCCGCAGTGGAGCCGCCCGCGGTGGAGCCGCCCGCGGCCGAGCCTCCCGCGGCCGAGCCACCCGCCGAAGAGCCGCCCGCGGAGCCTCCCGCTGCTGAACCACCAGAGACTGAACCACCGTCCGGAAACGCGGTTCCCTCCAGGTCGAGGCAACCGAAAACCAGGCTGCACAGCGCGCCGACGACGTATCGATTCACCACAACACCCTTCTCTGCATCCCTGGCGATTCGTGGTCGGCAACCCGGCACAACATGGATGCTGGCGTAGAACACTGAGTCCCGCAACCAGAGCCGCGCAGTCTCGACACGGTCGGGGTCAGCCCCACCGCGTCATCAGCCGCTCACGATCGAACAGCCGCCGCGCGGCCACGACGATGACCACGTCGAGCAACAACACGACGCCACCGATGATCGCGTAGTACCCGGCGCCCGCTTTCAGCCAGCCACCGAACTGTCCCGCGGCGAGCCCGATCAGCGGCAAGACCATCAGCCCCGCCAGCTGCTGCGCCAGGCGTGAATCACCGACGCGCGCGCTGATGAGCACCGCGACGCCGTTGCCGAAGAACGCGAACAGCGGCGCGATCACGAAGACGCCGAACGACCACATGCTGTTCGGCAGAATCAGCTCCTTCGCGACCGGCCACGCCACGATGTCGACCCCGACGCAGAGCAGCACGAACGCGAGCGTGCAGATGAGAACACTCGGCACCAGCGACGCGAGCGACTTGCCCACCACGAGCTCGAGCGGCGTGACGGGAGACGCCAACAACGGCTCCAGCGTGCGCTTCTCTTTCTCTCCAGCCACCGCGTGCGACGAGATGAGGATCGGCACGAACACCGGCATCACGAGGTAGATGACGAACCAGTCGGCCAATACCTTGTCGATGAGGAACCGGGCCACGTTCGTGAGGTCGACCGTCAGATCGTAATAGAGCGCGATGGCCTTGAGGCCCGGGTCGGTCGGGTTGCGTACGTAGGCCATCACCAGGCCAAGCGGCGTCACCACGATGACGAGCGGCAACGCGAGCATCGACCACAAGAGCCCGCGGTTCTTTCGCAGATCGAGCAGGTCCTTCCGGTAGACGGCGAGCGCGCGGCTCAGACGAAAGCTCACGCCGCCTCCGCGTCTTCACGCACCAGCTCGAGGTACGCCTCTTCGAGCGGGCGCGCCGCACGTTGGGCGGAGTGCACTCGCGCTCCAGCCGAGACGACGCAAGCGATGACGTCGGGCGACTGCTCCTCTTTGTCGAGCAACACGCGCAGCCGGCTCCCTTCGACGTGGTGGCCCACCGTGAACGGGAGCTTCGCCAGCGCGGGCACCCACGCCGCGGCATCTCCATCGACCATCAGATCGAGCGCGAGGCCCTCTTTGCGCAGCTCGACGAGGCTCGCGACGGTTCGGAGCCTGTTCTTGATGACCGCGACGCGAGAACACAGCCGCTCGACCTCGTGCAGGTTGTGACTGCACAGCACCATCGTGCGGCCCTCGCGCGCGAGCTCGGCGATGGCGTCACGAACGACGCGCCCCGACTGCGGGTCGAGCCCCGACGTCGGCTCGTCGAGGAACACCACCTCGGGCGAGTGCACCAGCGCGCGCACGATGGCCAGCTTCTGGCGCATGCCCTTCGAGAACCCGCCCACCGGCTCGTCTTCACGGCCCGCCAGGTCGAAGCGCTCCAGCAGCGAGGTGGCCAGCTTCCACGCCTTCGGCTCGTCGACCTCGTTGAGCCGCATGAAGAACTCGAGGTTCTCGCGCGCGCTCAGCCGATCGTAGAGCCCGGGTTGCTCGGTCAGCAGGCCCACCTGGCGCCGCAACTTCACGCCCTCGTCGTCCGAGCGGAGCGGGAGCTCCACGCCGCAGATCGTCGCTCGGCCTTCGGTGGGCGTCAGCAGCCCCGTCAGCATGCGCACCGTCGTCGTCTTGCCTGCGCCGTTGGGGCCGAGCAGCCCGAACACCTCGCCCGGCGCGACGTCGAACGTCAGCCCCTCGACCGCGGTGCGCGCGCCGAAGCACTTCTTGAGTCCTTCGACGCGAATGCCCTGCATGTGGTCCGTTCGAACCGCCGTCGAGGCGGCCCGATTCCCGTCACTCGATGGTGACGAGGACGAACTTGTTGTTCAGGTCCTTGTCGATGACGGTGACGTTCTTGTCGGGCCCGATGGCGCCCTTGAGAATGCCGAGGCGCGCGTGCTCCACGAGCGCCCACTCCCGGCCGGGCTGCTGCACGTAGTTGAAGAGCCCGACGTTCGCGTTGTCTTTGATCTGCTTCACCTGATTGCGCGAATAGAAGGTCTCGCCGCGCCAGTTCATCAGGAACGAGGCCATCGGCTCTCCGGGGCGACGGTTCGTGTAGTAGCGCCAGAACTGATCGCGCTGCGTCCAGTGGTGCGAGAGGTCGACCCAGTGGCCCCAGTTGAACCAGAGGGCGAACACCAGCGCGGTCGCCAGGCCAGCCGTGAACATCGACGCCTTCGAGCGCCAGTACGCGAAGAGCCCTGCTGCGGCACCACCGAGGAGAAAGCCGATGCCCATCATCGTCTTGAGCGGCGTCTGGCCGAACACCGGCTTGTCCATGATGAACTGCGGGTACGGACGGTCGTAGTTGTAGACGAAGAGATCGGTGAAGTTCTTGGGCGTGGTCGCCAGGTCCTTGCCCACGAGGAGCGCGAACGGAATGCCGAGCAACAACACCATCGCGTGCTGCTCGATGCCCTCTTCCCAGACCTTGTCGATGAACATGCCGATGAGGATCGCGATCGGCGGCAACATGGGCAGGACGTAGTGGTGGAACTTGGTCGCTGACAGGCCGATGAGCCCCCACGCCACCGCGAACCAGAGCACCCCGATGAGGCCGACGAGATCGGCCGTGCCCGCGCCGCGCAGCTTGAGCCGGCCGACGACGGCGAACGCTCCGGGGATCAGGAGGACCCACGGGAACGACGCGTAGCCACCCTGGAGGATGAAGTACGTGAAGTCACCGCCAGGCGTCGTGGTGTGCACGCCCGAGCCCAGGCGCGCGAAGTGGTCGTGAATGATGAAGCGGAACCAGAACAGCTTCCCTTCGTCGTCCACCGAGCCGAAGGTGAACATGCGGTAGTACCAGGGCACCGCGACCGCCACGAACAGCAACAGGCCAGTGCCCAGCCGCATCTCCCACATCAGCGCGAACAGCGCGGGCGGGCGCTCGGTGACCTTCTTGAGCTCCTGACCGATGAGCACCGTGGCGACGGCCCAGAACGCCAGCGAGCCCCACATGATGCCGAGCCACTGCGGCGCGGTGAGCATCGGCTGGTTGTTCTCGCGAATCGGGACCGCCATGAAGACGGTGCCCCAGGACTGGCCGAGGTTCGAGGCGACGAGGCCCACCACCGCGCCCGCCGCGAGCGCCATGCCCAGCGGCTTCATCGCGTACTTCGAGGCCCACTCGACGTGTGCCTTGAGCTTGAAGTGCTCCGGCGTGCCTTCAGGCGCCCACGCCAGCCAGACGAGCGCGAGGACGATCATCACGACCATCGGAATGCCGAAGCCGAGCAGGCCCTTCGCCAGCGTCGAGACGCCGAACAGCGCGTAGGCGGCGTACCAGAACTCGCTGCGGTACTTCGAGGTGCGATCCAACAGGCCGACGATGGTGCAGGCCATGCCGGCGATCAGCGCGCTGATGAACGGCGTGTCGGTGACGGCCTGACGCGAGATGAGGAAGTACAGCGGCATCGTCAGCAGCACGACCGCCGTGGCCAGGCCGGCGCGCGCACTCACCGTGCGGGTGATGGCGTAGGTGAGGAGCGAGATGGCGACAATCGAGAAGCCAGTGAACGGCAGCCGGAAGCCCCACTCGGTGAAGAGCGGCATCGCGCCGTCTCCGCCCGAGACGCCCGCGAACTTCCACGGGCTGGTCGCGACCAGGCCCCACAACCCGAGAACCAACAGGAACAGCCCGGGGATCGAGAACGCCGCGCCCCAGAACTCCTTCAGGTGTGACGCCTTGCCGATGCGGCCGAAAAACAGCGCGAGCCCGAGCCCGAGGAACAGGCCGCCGAGTATTACGCCGACGATCGGCCCACCGTCAGCCGCCTGCAGGCCGAGCGCCATCATCCACATGGTGAAGGCCGGCTTCGAGAAGAACCACGCGTTCTCCCAGAACGGGTGCACGTAGTCGTTGCGCTGCACCATCTCGCGGGCGACTTCGCCGTAGTGCGTCTCCCATGGGTCCCAGAGGCCGACGGCGCCGAGGTACGGCAACAACACGAGCGAGGCCATCAACGCGGCCACCAGCGTGGTGCGGTACTCCACCGGCCAGGCCTTGAACTTTGCCAGCATCGGCATGTTCAACAGCTCTTTGCCCAGCAGGGCTTCGGTGAGGGTGTCTGGTTCCTTCACGGCGTCTGTCGACACGGTCTGCTCCAGAGAAAAGCGGCGGCGCAGGTCCTACACCGGGAACCCCGAATCGGGAATCTGGATCACCTCGCGCGCCGGGCGGTGTAGAGCCGCAGGCGATGGCGACTTCTTCGGGGAAAATCGGGCGCTCGACCGCGAAGGCCCAGCTGGCCTGGGCGCGCACCGTGCTGACGGCGGAAGCGGGCGCCATCACCTCGTTGTCGACGCGCCTCGACGGCACCTTCATCGACGCCATCGAGCTGCTGCACGCGTGCAAAGGCCGCATCATCACCACGGGCATCGGCAAGCCGGGCTTCATCGCCCAGAAGCTGTCGGCCACGCTCGCCTCGACGGGCGTCGCGTCGCTGTACCTGCACCCGGCCGAAGCAGCGCACGGAGATCTCGGCCGCGTCGTTCGTGGCGACGTCGTCATCGCGCTCTCGAACTCCGGCACCACGGAAGAGATCCTGCGCCTCCTCGTGCCGCTCAAACGCCAGCGGGTGAAGGTCGTCGCGCTGACGTCGGATCCAAAGTCTCCCCTCGCGCGCGGCAGCGACGTGGTCCTCGACATCGGCGCCATCGACGAAGCGTGTCCCATCGGGCTGGTGCCGACGGCGAGCTCGGCGGCGCTCCACGCGTTGTCAGACGCGCTGGCGATGACGCTGGCGTGGCGGCGCGAGCTGACGCCCGAGGGCTACGCGCGGTTCCACCCTGGCGGGAAGCTCGGCCGGAGCGTGCTCAAGGTGAGCGAGGTGATGCGCGAAGGGACCGCGAACCCGCTGGTGCGTGACTCGGCGAGCCTGTCGCAGGCACTGGTCGTGATGACGAACACGCCAGGGCGGCCGGGCGCGACCAACGTCGTCGATCGCTCCGGCAAGCTGGTGGGCATCTTCACCGACGGCGACTTCCGCCGGCTCGCGGAGCAAGGCGCCGTCGATCTCAAGGGCACCGTCGCGAGCGTGATGGCGAAGCGCCCGCGCACCATCGGCCCGAACGAGCTCGTGCTCACGGCCGCGACGATCATGCGCGAGACGAAGGTCGATCAGCTCCCCGTCGTCGATTCGCATGGCCGCCCGGTCGGGCTCGTCGACGTGCAGGACCTGCTGGCCGCTCGCGTGGTGTGAACGGTAGAAACCCGCCATGGCCGAGCCGCGGGTCGCCTTCTCGTCACTGATGCAGAGCCTCGAGAAGATCTTGAGGCCGATCGACGCGCCGACGATGGAGCGCGTGCGCGCGCTGGGCATCGACTTCGACAAGCTGCTCCCCGCGTACCCTGTCGAGACCTGGTACGCCGGCGTCGAGCTGGCGATGAGCCGCTTCGACCCATCACTCACCCCGGAGCAGAAGCAGAACCACTTCGGCGTGCGCCTCGTCGAGGTCTACGGCGACACGCTCGTCGGCAAGGCGATGTACGCGATGATGCGCATCATCGGCCCCGAGCGCAGCATTCAGCGCGCGACCCGCAGCTTCCGCACCGCCACCAACTTCCTCGACACCTCGTACGTGGTGCACGGCCCGCGAGATTGGGAGCTGACGATGAACGAGGTCGTCTTCCCGCACCGCTACCCGGGGTTCTTCGAGAAGGCGCTGAGCGTCGCGGGCGCGAAGAACGTGAAGGTCGAGCTGACGGGCCTGACCAACACCCACGCGACCTACCGCTCCCGCTGGGATTAGGCCGCTGGAGCATTCGGATCGACGGGCGCTTTGCGGCGCTTCTCGACGATCCACACCAGCACCACACCCAGCTCGTAACAAAGCAGCATCGGGCCAGCCATCAGCGCCAGGTTCACCGCGTCGCCGGTCGGCGTGAGGATGGCCGCGGCCACCAGACACACCACGAGGGCGTGCCGCTGGTACTTGAAGAGGAAGCTCGACTTCACCAGGCCCACCATGCCGAGCACCATCATCACCAACGGCAGCTCGAAGATGAGGCCGAAGGCGAGCTCGAGCACCAGCACCAGTGACAGCTGCTCGCTCATCGACAGCATCGGCTTCGTCCAGTTCATGCTCTCGACGTTCGCGACGCCGACGCTGACGGTGCGCTCGAGCCGCCACAGCTCACCGAAGTCGTTCGCGCGGATGGTGGAGACCCCGGCCAGCAGCGCCGCGCCCTCGTCTGCGAGCGACTGCGCCTTGTCGAAGTCACCAAGCCCATAGGCGGCGATGGCCTCGAGGCGCTTGGCCATGACTTGCGAGAGCACCGGGCGGGCCGCGTCTCCGAAGCCGTTGCGGGTCGCGTCGACGAGACGGCCGAGCCCTTCGAGCCGGTTCATCACGTCGACGCTGCGCTTGGGCAGCAGGGAGAGGCCGTTGGCGTCGTCGGTGATGCGCCCGGCGCCCGCGGCCTCGAGATCGGCGATGGCGGTTCGCGCCAGCGCGCCCGCGTGGTCGAGATCTCCGAGCGAGAGGTAGCGCAGGGCGTCCTGCTCGCGCAGCTTCGCAGTGTCGAGGCGCTGCGTGATGACGGTGACGTCTTCGCGCTGGAGCAGAAACCCGAACATCTGCGGCAGCAGCACGAAGTAGCAGAAGGCCGCGCCCGCCACGAAGGCCAGCGTGCCGAAGACGATGAACGGGCCCGCCATCTTCTTCTCTGTGTCGTACAGGCCCGGCGCGATGAAGCCCCAGATCTGCCACAGCAACACCGGCGTGCTGAGGAACACCCCAGCGTAGAGGCCGATCTTCATCAGCACGTTCAGCTCTTCGATGGCCGAGGTGTAGATGAGCTGCGCCGACTGCGACGGCAGCGACATCAGCACTGGCCGCATCAGGAACCCGTAGATCTCACGCGCGAAGGCGAGCGACCCGGCGCCCAGGACGACGACGGCGATGACGACGCGGAGCAGGCGCGTTCGGAGCTCCGCGAGGTGCTCGAACAGGCTCATCTTGTATTCGTCGGGGGTCACGGCGTCCGCAGACATGTCAGCTGGTGACCTTCTCGGAAGCGGGTTCGGTCGTCGGCGCTGCCGGCTCGATCGGAGCGGGGCTCGAGGCCGCAGCGACCGGCTCGGCCGGGGCGGGGACGATCGGCTCACCCGTTGGTGCGCCCTTCATCACCTGCGACAGGTCGGCATCGGCAGAAGGCAGTGCGTCTGAGGGGAGCTCGCCGGCGTGGTGGTCGCCGGCCTCCAGCGCATCGTGGGCGCCGTGCGCGATGGCATCGGGGGCAGCCTGAGGCAGCGGCGCAGGCGGCTCCTGGAGCTGCTGGTCCATCTTGTAGAACTCGCGCTCGACGACGTTGCGCACGTCATCGGTCTGCCTGCGGAAGTCGCGCACGAGCTTGCCGATGGTTCGAGCGAACTCAGGCAGCTTCGTCGGCCCCAGGATGAGCAGGGCCGCGACCGCAATGAAGATGATCTCGCCCGTGCCGATGTTCAGCATTGCGGGCCGGTTGTAACCGGTCAGCTGCCTTTGGGCTACCGACGAACGGGGAAGGCGGTGCCCTTGCCGCAGTAGACAAACGTGCCGTCTGGAGCCTTGCCAGCGCGGCGCAGGCCCGAGAACGCCAGGTTCGAGCCGGCGCGGGCAGGCCCGAGCGTCGGGTCCTCGATGCGCAACACCACCGGAATGCCGGCGGGCAGGCCATCGAAGGGCGAGATGAGCTCCGACATCACGAAGCTCTTGCCCGAGCCGCAGCCGTTGGTGGCGATGCCGTAGTACGGGAACTTGTCGGTCAGCGAGATGACCTTCACGCGGGCGTCTTCCACGAGGCCGGCCGCCGAGAAGCGCGGGTCGGTCTTCGCCTCGTCGAGCGAGCGGGCGGGAATCAGCGCGCCGACGGCGGCCTTGCCACCGAGGTACGCGTTGGGCGCCTGGCCCTTCGAGGCGGTCGCGGCCGGCGGCGCGGTGTTGGCGGGAGCCGTGTTCGAGCCGTACGGCTGGGGCTGGGTGTTCGACGTGGTGGTGGTGGTCGTCGTCGTCGTCGTCGCGACGGTCGTGCTGGGCGGCGGCGTCTCGCCGGGGCGAACGACGCGGCGGCCGGGCTCCGAGGCCTGCTGCTGCTTCGCGGACTCGGCGGCGAGGCGGGCGGCTTCCTTCTTCTGCTCCTCCTCGAGCTTCTTCGCTTCGGCTTCGAGACGTTTGGCCTCGATCGCGGCGTTCTTCTCGGCGTCCTTCTGGTTCTTCGCGTCTTCGGCAGCCCGCTTCTTCGCTTCGGCCTCTGCCTTCCGGTCGTCTTCCTTGCGCTTCTTCTCCTCGGCGGCGAGGCGGGCCTTCTCTTCGGCCTCGGCCTTCTTCTTCGCCTTCTCTTCTTCCGCGACGCGCTTCTTCTCTTCGAGCTCGGCCTTCTTCTTCTCGGCGGCGGCCTTCTTCTCTTCGTCGGCGACGCGCTTCTTTTCGGCGGCGGAGTTCTTGAACTCCTCGTCCTTCTTCTTCTTCTCTTCGGCGGCGAGGCGCGCGTCCTCTTCGGCCTTCTTCTTCTCGTCTTCGGCCTTCTTCTTCTTCTCTTCGGCCTCGAGCTTCGCCTGCTCTTCCTTGAGGCGCTTGGTCTCGGAGTCGGCCTTCTTCATCTCGAGCTCGGTGCGGACCTTCTCGATCTCGAGGCGCTTCTTCTCGAGCTCGTCGTCACGCTTCTTCTCTTCGGCGAGCTTCTTCTCTTCTTCCTTCTTCGCCTTCTCTTCGGCGGCGAGGCGCTTCTTCTCTTCGGCGTCGGCCTTCTTCTTCTCTTCGGCGGCGCGCTTCTCGTCTTCCTTCCGCTTCTTCTCGTCTTCGGCGAGCTTCTTCTTCTCTTCTTCGAGCTTCTTCTTCTCGTCCTCGAGGCGCTGCTTCTCCTGCTCGGCCTTGAGCTTCTTGTCCTCTTCGGCCTTCTTCTTCGCCTCGGCGGCGTCGGCCTCGGCCTTCAGGCGCTTCTGCTCGGCTTCGGCGGCGGCGCGGGCCTGCTCTTCGGCCTTCTTGCGGGCGTCGGTCTCGAACGCGGCCTTCTTCGCGGCCTCCTCATCGGCCTTCTTCTGCTCTTCAGCGGCCTTCTTGGCGGCCTCTTCTTCGGCCTTCTTCGCCTCGGCGGCGGCCTTGATGGCCGACTCGCGGTCACCCTTGGTGATGGGCTTGCGACCGCCGCCGGCGCTCTCGGTCGCCGCGGTGGACTTGGGGCCAGCGACCTCGACTTCGTCCTGCGCGGTGGCGAGGACGGCGGTCAGACAGAGCGAGAGGAGCGACAGGCGCGAAAAGGATTTCATGGAGCGGCGCGTGTAGCCGAGGAAGCACCCGGGGATCAATCGACTCCCACCAGACACCCGTGAGGGAACCGATCAGCCCTTCTGAGGCGTCCGCACCGGAGCGACCCGCCGCTCGACGATCAACAGCAGCACGGGAATGAGCAGCGACAGGCTCATCGACACCAGCGACACCGTGTCCATGCCGACGAGCATGCGGGGCGGCCGGCCGGGCAGATCGGTGGTCAGTGGGGTTCGCGCCACCTCGATCAAGATCAAGCCCGAGCCGAACGCGGCCACCGACGTCGCGGCGTGCTGCACCGCCGACTGCAGGCTCTGAAACGTCGCGCGCCGCGCCGGGTCGGGCACCTTGGTCGTCAGGGTGTTGTACGAGACGTTGCGAAGGCCCTGCGCGAGCATGAAGCCGGCGAACACCAGGAAGACCACCCACGACGCCGCCGAGTCACGCGGGAGATAGAAGAAGAAGAAGACGACGCCGATGACCAGCGTCGTGCCGGCGGTGCCGACCCGGAACGAGCCGAGGCGATCGACCAGCCGGCCGCCCGCCTGGGTCGCCACGAAGCTGGCCACGCCGCCAAAGAGGTAGGCGTACTTGATGTGCTCCTCGGGCACGCCGAGGTTGAACTGCAGGTACGAGGCGATGTTGGGGATCAGCACGAAGCCCGCCGACATCACGACCGCCGTCATCAGGTACGAGAGCTGAACGTTGCGGTCGACGACGAGCGCGCCAATGTCCTTCAGCGTGTTGCGTGGGCGATCGAGGTGTCCCGTCAGCGGCGGCAACAGGAAGATCGACACCACCAGCACGACGGCGCCGAGGGCCGCGACGGTGAAGAACGGCGCGCGCCAGCCGAAGTGCTCCGCCATCCACAACCCGGCAGGCACGCCGAAGACCGACGCGACCGAGAACGCGCCCATCACCGTGCCCATGGCCTTGCCGCGCACGTGGTTGGGAATGGTGTCGGCGATGATGGCGAAGCAGAGCGAGGTGGCGGGGCCTCCGAAGGCGCCAGCGACGCTGCGCGCGACGAGGAGCGTCGTGAAGCTCTCGGCGAAGCCACACAGCGCGGTGCCGATGACGAGCCCGAGCACCGCGACGCCGACGGCCTTCCGGCGATCGAACCGGTCGAGGAACAGGGCGCCCAGCAGGCCCATCACCGAGGCCGTCGCGGTGTAGCTCCCGTTCATCCACGGCAGGTGCGACGAGGGGAAGTCGAGCGCCTGCGCGAGCCGGGGGCCGATCGGCATCACGATGACGAAGTCGAGAATGTTCACGAACTGCAGCGCGGCGACCACGAAGATGATGCCCCACTGCCGGCTGGTGAGCGCCATCGAGGGCGGCCCACCACCTGCCGGAGCTGTCACTTCTGGCGCTGCCATGTCGCGTCAGTCTGTACACCACCGATCCCGCTGCTGCCCGGAAACCGTCTGGGACAGTGCGAGCGGAGCGTGGGACGTCTTCACTCCAGGCGCGCGCGGAGCCGGGCGATGAGCGCGGTCGCGTCGCTGCTCTTCGAGTCGAGGCTCGCGGCTTCGTGGGCCAGCTCGAGCGCGTGAAGGAAGTGGCCTCGCGCGCGATGTGCCGCGCCCTCGAGTGAATCGAGCTCTCCGAGGGTTTCGATCACGGTGGCGAAGAAGACGACCTTGTCGGCGCGCACGAGCAGGCCGGCGGCGGTCCGCGCGTCGACGAGCGAGAGCGTCGCCAGCTCGATGTGGAGCGTGTCGCGGCAGGCCGCCTCGAGCTGATCGCGAGCGGCGCGTGGGTCCGTCAGCGCGAGCTTCAGCACGCGGGCGATGAAGTCGGCGAGCTGCTTGACCGCACGCATCACGTAGTCGCGTTCTTCGAACACACCGTCACCGTATGCCGAGGTCTCCGGCAGCGACACCACGGGGTCGAAGGAAGAGCACGTCGGGCTGAGGCTGAAGCCCGTGACCTCGAGGAGCGGCTGCAACGCAGCCTCGGCGAGTCACTCTGAGTGGCGCTGAAGCGTGGTGCAGCCGCTCCGGCCGTCCGGGCTCTTCTTCGCGTTCGGGCCGCTTCGAGGCGCTGGGGCTCAAGCTCGACGTGGGCGATCAGCTCGCCCTCGCCTCGTTCGGACTGCTGTACTTCGTGACGACCAACCTCGGCCTCGTCGTGCTCGTCAGCGCCCGTGGGGCATCGTCGTGTTGCCGAGGTCAGCCCGTGCCGGAGGAATCAAGGTCGGTCGCCGCCTCCGATCAGAGATACTTGGACCGTGGGCGCCTTCAGCACCGTCTGGCTCAGGAGGAACGCCGCGTGACGTTCGCGCAGCGCTTTCGACGAGGGCTCTTCTGGGCGTTGACGGGCGGAGCGCTCGCGCGGCTCTACGTGCTCGGCGAAGCCAGGGGCTGGAGCATCGTCGGCCCGGTCGCGCTGCGGATCACCGGGCTCACGCTGGCGGCGTGGTTCCTTCACCTGCTCCTCCATGAAGCCGGGCACCTCGTCGCGTCACGCTCGATGGGCTTTCAGGTCGACTCGGTCACCATCGGCCCCATCGAGTGGAACGCGCGCGATCGCTCGTGGGCGTGGGCGGGGCTCGGCATCGGCGGGAAGATCGGCACGCTGCCGATCGGCGCGAAGGATCTGCGGCGTCGGCTCCGGGTGGTCGCAGCGGCCGGCCCGGCGATGACCGTGCTCGCGCTGCTCGGCTTCGGAGCGCTCCTGTTCTTCACCTCGGCCACGCTCACCTCGCCCATCGGCGTGGCGGCGGTGACGGGTGGCCTGGTGCTCCTCTCCGCGATGACACCGGGGCGGTTTCGGGCGTCGACGGCGGTGGCGGGCAACGACATCGATCAGATCGCCGGTGGCCGCGCGGTGCTCGCGCACTGGACGTACCTGGCGATCGTGCAGGGCGTGCTGGCCGGCAAGCGCCCGCGCGAGGTGACCGAAAGTGTCGACTTCGGCCCGCTTCTCCCGCCTGCCGACGAGCCGCCCGAGGCGATCACGCTCATCTGCGCGGTCCATCACCTCGAGCGATCGGACTTCACGTCAGCGAAGGCCGTGCTGACGGCCGCGACGGGCCGCGCTCCGGACGCGCCGACGTGGGTGCACACCGATGTCTTTCATCAACTCGGCGCCATCGCGGCGCTGGTCGACGGTCAGCCGGAGCGCGCGATCGAGTGCCTCGCGGTCGTGCGCGAGAGGCAGTCACTGCCCTGGTACGGCGATCTGCTCGAGGCGTGCATCGCGAAGGCGGCAGGTGACGACGTGATGGCCGACAAGCGGCTCGATCGCTGGCTCGACGAAGCGCGCGCCGCGATGCGGGGACGGCTGGCGTTCGGTGGCAACGAGTGGATCCTCGACCGTCTGCGGCCGGGGTGGCGTGAAGTCGAGCGTGTCCCGGGCTGAGAACCTCCACGTCGTTCGCTGCGGGCGGGAGCCGAAACACGCGCTCGGCCGGCTTCTCCCCGCCCGGTTCACGAGTTCGTCGAGCGCTTCGTTCGCGAAGAGCTGGTCGGTTGTGCGACGGCAGACAGACGCCATCAGTCGCGAGGGAACTCCGACGTCAGACTCAGACGCGGAACCGGCGAATCTCACCGCGCAACACTTCGCCCTGCTGCCGCAGCGTCTCGATCGCCTCTTCGAGCTGCTTCACCGAGCGGTTCTGCTGCTCCGCGACCGACTTGATCGTCTCGATGGCCTTGAGCACCTGCTCCGAGCCGCGGGTCTGTTCCTTCTGCGCGCGGTTCAGGTGGGTCACCATCTCGTTGATGTTCTCGATCGACCGGCTGATCTGCTTGCTGCCATGCGCCTGCTCCTGCACCGAGCGCGTGACGTGCGTGGTGAGGCGCTTCATGTGCTCGGCGCTCTTCATGATCTGCTCCGAGCCGCGCGCCTGCTCGTTGGTCGCCTTGCTGATCTGCTCGACCGTCTCACGAATGCGATCGACGGCGACCGTCACGTCCTTCGAGCCGCGGGCCTGCTCGACCGTCGCGCGCGCGATGGCCTTCACCATCTGCGTGGAGCGGTTGGCCGACTCCTGGATCTTCTTCAGCGCGCTCTCGGTCTCGCGGCCGAGCAGGACGCCCTCTTCGACGTTTTTGACGCCCTGGTTCATGGCGCCGCCGGCGTTGCGCGACTCCTCCTGAACGGAGCGGATGAGATCGGCGATCTCTTTCGTCGAGGCGCCGGTGCGCTCCGCGAGGTCCTTGATCTCTTCGGCGACGACCGCGAAGCCCTTGCCGTGCTCGCCAGCCTGCGCGGCGATGATCGCGGCGTTGAGCGCCAGCAGGTTGGTCTGCTCGGCCACGTCGTCGATGACGTCGACGATGTTGCCGATCTCGAGGATGCGACGGCCGAGCTGCTCGATGACCGCCGACGCCGCCCGCGAGCTGTCCTTGATCTTGTCGATGCCGACGATGGTCTTCTGAATCGACTCGGCGCCGAGCTCGGCGTCCTTCGACACCTGCTCCGACAGGCGCGCCGTCTCGTAGGCGTTGGTCTCGACCTGGCTGATGGCGACGTCCATCTCGCGAATCGACGACGAGGTGACCTCGGCGCTCTTGAGCAGGTCCTCGACGTTCCGCGCGACCTCCTTGATGGAGTACGTCGTCTGCTCGATCGCGCTGGTCGTCTCTTCCACCGACGCGGCCATCTTCATCACGTTGTCGGCCACCTCGTCGTTGGTGGTGGCCATCTCGAGGATGCTGGAGCTGGAGTCTTCGGCACTGCCGTAGAGCGTCTCGACGTTCTCGGCGATGCCCTTGAGGCTCGCGAGCATCTCGACCATCGCGCTCGAGGTCTCTTCGACGCGGGTCAGCACGGTGGCCGAGCCGCCCGACGTCGTCGACGCCGAGCGGGAGATCTGATCGATGACCTGCGCCACGCTCTCAGCCACGCCTCGCACGCGCCCGATGGTGTCTCGGAGGCCCTGACCGATCATGTTGAGCGCGTCAGCGAGCTCCTGGAGCTCACGCGTCGTCGCGCCCTCCACTCTGCCTGACAGGTCGGCCTCGGACAGCCGCGCCGCCTGCGCCCGCATCTGCCGAATCGGCGCGATGAGGAGCACTCGCGACAACACACCGACGAGCGCGATGAACACCGCCACGCTCACCAGCAGCGCGATGAGCAGAATCTGCCGCAGGCTCGAGATGGCCTGCCGAATTCGAATCGTGTCGAGCACGACGATGACGTGGCCACGCCCCACGCCGGTGCGCGGCGCGACCTCGTCAGCGACGAGCAGATCGCCCGACTCGAGCGTCATGCGCGCCTTGCGGCCGCCCTTGTTGAAGGCCTCGAGCACGCTCTTCGTGAGCTCAGGGTCGGTGTTCGGCTTCACGGCGATCAGATCTCTGGGCGAGCAGTCGCCTTCGACGGCGCACACCAGCACCCAGGCCGAGCGGATCTCGGCTTCGCTGCCGACGATGGTGCGGATCTCGGCCGACGCTTCCTGGTCGAGCCCTTCACGTGCGCCGATGACGATCTTCCGCTCGATCTCACGCGCGACCGACTTGCCGCGATCGAACAGCGTGTCTTCGAGCGGGCCCTCGGCTTGCCGCGGCAACACGATGAAGAGCACGAGCACCAGCACGACGAGCGCGATGGTGAAGGTGCCGAAGATTGCCCAGGTCAGCCCCACCCGTTGAGATCGCGCCGCCACGGGCGGACTGTATGGAGCGAGTCCAGTCGCTTCAAGAATGACGACAGCTCAGCGAACGATTCCCTCAGGCGGCGGCGCGCGGCTCCACCAGACTGTCGACGAGGTCGAGCACGGCCTCGAGCCACTCGCGGCGCGCGACCCGGAGCAGCTCGGTGCGCCCGGTCGACGTGATGCCGATCGACAGCTCCCGCTGCAGCTCGAGGTACTCCTGACGAATCTGGAGCGCCTGCCACTGCAGCGCTTCGCGGCTCTCGGTCTCGGCGTTCACCAGGGCCTTCAGCTGCTGCAGCGCCCACGTCTCGAAGATCGTGTGCTGCTCCGGGGTGGCCCCGAGCACGACGCTGATGCGATTGAGGGTCTCGACGAGGCGGTGATGGGCAGGTGACATGGGCGAGCGAGCGATGAGCAGCGCGCATGCCATGGCCAAACGCCTTCAATCGGGGTGGCACACGAGGGTCGTCGGTCGCGGTGAGGTCGCCGCTGACCGGTGGGGTAAGAGGCGGCGACCATGACCACGCGGCTCTTTGTCGATCCTCGTTTCGAAGGGCACATCGCCGGGCCGGTGCACCCGGAGTCGCCAGGCCGGCTGCGCGCGATCCTCGAGGTGCTCGACCGTGCGCCGATTGCGCAGACCGAACGACAGACCCCGCGCCCAGCGACGCGCGAGGAGCTGCTGGCGGTGCATGAGGCAGATCACGTCGACCTCGTCGTCTCCCTCGCCGGCAAGAGCGCGCAGCTCGACCCCGACACCGCGATGAGCCCCGGGAGCGCAGACGCGGCGCTGCTCGCGGCTGGAGCGGCGGCCCAGGCCACGCTCGACGTGATGACCGGCGCGGCCACCAACGCGTTCGCGCTCGTCCGCCCACCGGGGCACCACGCCGAGCGGGCTCGCGCGATGGGGTTCTGTCTCTTCAACAACGTCGCCGTGGCCGCAGAGACGGCACGCCGGGCCGGGGCCGAGCGCGTGCTGGTGCTCGACTGGGACGTGCACCATGGCAACGGCACGCAGCACACCTTCGAGGCGAGGCGCGACGTGCTGTTTCTCTCGTCACACCAGTTCCCGTACTACCCGGGCAGTGGCGCTCCGGATGAAGTCGGAGAGGGAGCTGGACGTGGCTTCACGGTGAACGTCGCGCTCCCGGCGGGCCAGAACGACGCAGATTACGGAGCGGTGTTCCACGACGTCTTCCTGCCCATCGCGCAGGCGTATCGGCCCGACCTCGTGCTCGTCTCGGCAGGGTTCGACCCGCATCGCGCCGACCCCATCGGAGGCATGAACGTCACCGAGCGTGGCTTCGCGGCGATGGCCAGCGCGATGACGCAGCTGGCGACCGAGGTGTGTGGCGGCCGGCTCGTGCTGCTGCTCGAGGGTGGGTACGACCTCGACGGCCTCTCACAGTCGGTGCACGCGTGCATCGAGGTGCTCAGCGCGCAGCGGCGTGACGAATTCCCCACTGGCGCCGGTGCAGCGGCGTCGCGGTCGATCGCCGAGACGTGGAACGCGCAGCGCTCGTTCTGGAAGCGGCCTTCGTGACGCGGGTGCTCTACGTGCACGGGCTCGAGTCGGGGCCGACCGGAAAGAAGGCTCAGCTCCTGTCGGAGGCAGGCTTCGAGGTCAGCGCGGTGCAGATGCCGTGCGGTCGTCGGCACACGCTGCGCGATCCCCTGCTGGCGCTCTGGGCGATCGCGTCGGTCTCGCTCGTGGCGTTCGCGGCGTGGTTGGCCGCGCCCTGGCTCGTGCTCGCAGCGCTCGTCGCCGGTGCGACCTCGTTCCCCGTCGTCAGGCTGTTCATCACCCGCCGCGTCTTCACCCGAAGCGTCGAGGTGCAGCGCCGGTACCTTTCGCAGACGCCCGTCGACGTCGTGGTGGGCTCGTCGTTCGGCGGAGCGGTCGCCGTCGAGCTGCTCCGCGCTGGCCACTGGAGAGGCCCGACGGTGCTGCTGTGCCCGGCGTACGCGCTCGTGTCGCGCCGCTCGGGCCGGCCACCTCACCCGGGCTTCGACGGGGTGCCACCCGAGGCGACGGCGCACGTGCTGGTGGTGCATGGGACGCGGGACGAGACCGTTCCGCTCGACGACTCGCGCCGGCTGGTGGCGGGAACTCGCGCGAGGCTGGTGACCGTCGACGACGATCATCGGCTCAGCGCGACCGCGACGGCAGCGCTGCGAGAGTGGGTGCATGCCGCCAGGGGACCGTCTACCGCTTGACCTTCGGCTTGCTCGTCGCCGTCGCGCTCGTGACGAACGACTCGACGGTTCCCGTGAGACCCTGGAGCTTCTCGGCGATGAGCGGCGTGCATCGAAGCGCCGAGTTCTGCAGGTCGGCCAGGAGCGTCACCACCGCCCAGCCACGCTCTACGTCCGCGGTGGGGCATTTGCACGGCTCGAGCGACTCGACGAGGGAGCCAGCGAGCGTCAACGCCCGGTCGCTCGGCGTCCCCATCGCCACCGCCTGCATCGAGGGGCCGAGCTCGGCGCACGTGAAGGGTTGCTCCGACGTGGTGCCAGCGAGCACCGCGCTCCGATCGGCCAGGGGCGCCGCCTGCACCTCGGGGTCAGCCAGCACCTTCAGGAGCGAGGCGACGACCGTGGGATCCGCCTCGAGACTGAAGCGTCGTTGGAGCGGCCCCATGGAATCGAAGACGCAGAGCTGCGCCTTCCCCTCCCGGGCAACGGCCTGAAGGGCGGTCGAGACCGGGCGACTGTCGGCCGGGAAGCGAGTGCTCTTCGAGGCGACGAGGCGAACGCCCCGCTGCTTCCACGCGCCTTCACGATCGAGGCGCTGGACGAACGATGCGTCACCCTCGAAGTCCACGTCGATGGGACCCTCGTGGAGTTCCTTCCCCAGCGTGGTGCGCAGGTCTTTGAGGGCCTGCACGCGCTTCGCGCACGGAGGAGGGGCTGCCGCGCTGGAGAGCCCGGCAATCGAGAGCGTGAGCAGCGCGCGAGCCAGAGTGCGTGCGATTCCTGCCTGCCGAATGGTGAGCATGAGACACTGTGCCGCGAACGCGAGGATGGGGCGAGCGCGGACACGAGCACTCTTTCGACATGACCACGACACCACGGGTTGCATCGATCGACGTGCTGCGCGGGGTCGCCCTGCTCGGCATTCTCGTCATGAACATTCAGGCCTTCTCGATGCCGCACGCGGCGTACATGAACCCCTCGGCGTTCGGCTCGCTGACGGGCCTCGACGGCGTCGCGTGGTCACTGGGCCGGCTCTTCTTCGACTTCAAGTTCATCAGCCTGTTCTCGACTCTGTTCGGAGCCTCATTGGTGCTGGCCGGCAAGGCGTCCAACCCATACCGCCGCCTGCTGTGGCTCACCGTCTTTGGTCTCCTTCACGGGTACCTCATCTGGTTCGGCGACGTGTTGTTCACCTACGGCGTCGTGGGAATGCTGCTGCTCGGGGCGCGCGAGTGGCCGGTGCGCCGGCTGGTCTCGGTGGGCACTGCGTTCCTGCTCGTCTCGCCGCTGGTCGCCGCTGCTGCAGCGCTCTTCTTCGACGCGCTCCCCTCGGCGCTGATCGCCGACCTGCACACCCACTACGACGCGTCGACCGCCCCTGCAGAGCTCGAGGTCTTCCGCAGCGGCTGGCTCGCCCAGCTGCCGCTCCGCGCGGCGATCGCCTTCGACTCGCAGACGGTGGGCCTCGTCTTCGAGACCGGCTGGCGCGCCGCTGGCTGCATGTTGTTCGGCATGGCCGCGGTGAAGGCGAAGGTCTTCGAGGGCTCACTCGCGTTCTCTCCGTGGGGTGCCGTCGCGCTCGTCGTCGGGCTCGCCATCTCGGGCGCGGGGCTGTGGCTGCAGTGGCGCTCCGACTTCGACTTCCGCACGTGGTTCTGGGCGCAGTCGCTGCACGAGCTCGGCTCCATCGGCGTCGCGGGCGGCCTCGGGCTCGGCGTCATCAGCCTCGCGAATCGCTTCCCAACGGCGCTGGCGTCACAGGCCATCGGGCGGCTGGGACGCGTCGCCTTCACCGCGTATCTGATGCACTCCATCGTCGGCACGCTGGTGTTCTACGGCCATGGGCTCGGCCAGTTCGGCACCTGGAGCCGCGTCGCCCTCTTCCTCGCGCCGTTCGGGTTCTGGGGGTTCCAGCTCGTCCTCGCGTGGTGGTGGACCAGGCGGTTTCAGGTCGGGCCCCTCGAGGCGGTGTGGCGCGGCCTGTCCCGGGGAGACTTCTCGCTCGGGCGCCCTGCCCGTTGAGAAACGAGCCAGGTCCGCGAGATTACCGGGCCCCCGTGGGCGGGGTGGTGCTTTGGGCACGCGTCGGGTATGGGCGTGCGATGATCGCAAACCCCCACCGTCCCACGACTCCCGCTCCTGCTCCCGCGCCGATGGCGCCGACGACCCCGGTGGTCGCCGCTCCGAAGGTCATGAAGCACGAGCTGCAGCCGGACTGGGGCAATGGCCTCATCGTCGAGGACGATGGCAAGTACCTCATCCTCTACTTCGAGCGCTCGGGCCTGAAGAAGTTCATCAAGGACAAGGCGAAGGTGCTCGTGCCGGTGACGTTGACGGCCGCCGAGATGACCGCGCTGAAGTCGAAGGCGAATGGCCGCTCCAAGAAGCCCCGCCCGGAAGGCAGCGCGAAGAAGAAGGCGAAGGCGAAGGCCGCCCCGAAGGCGCGCTTCACCACGGTCACCGATCAGATCACCGCGTTCGAGAAGCTGTTCGCCGGTGGCTTCACAGGTGAAGCCTTCGTCGAGGGTGAGCGCGGCAAGCCGGGCGTCGAGGGCAAAGAAGGCCTGAAAGAAGCGGCCATCGCCTTCGCGCAGAAGACGCTCTCGAAAGAGGCCTTCTCGAAGAGCACCCCCGAGGAGCTGTTCGAGAACGCGCGCCTGCTGCTCAAGGCCACCAACATCGTGTTCCCCATCGAGGGCTCGATTCCGTTCGCGGGCATGGACCCCGAGAACCGCACCAAGGCGCTCGCGGCGCTGAAGGACCTGCTCCACGGCACCGGCGACTACGCCGAGCGCCTCGAGGCCTTCGCAGGTGCCGTCGTCCTCAAGGACAGCAAGGGCACGCTGAAGGCCGTCACCTGGCCGTTCGCGACCGTCTTCGGCGCGCTGCTCGACCCGAGCCAGTACGCGTGCGTGAAGCCCACCGCGCTCTCGCTGCAGGGCCTGACGGTTGGCCTCAACGTCGAGAAGTCGCAGCCGGTGAAGGCCGAGGGCTACCGCCAGTTCCTGTCGGTGGTGAAGAAGACGAACGACCAGCTCAAGACCGCCGGGCAGGCGCCGCGCGACCTGATGGACGTGTACTCGTTCATCTACCGCACGCACGCCGAGAAGGCCGCGCCGGCCGTCGTCGCGCCCTGACGTCGAGCCGCAAGACCTGACTTCGGCCGTGCTGCGAGCTGCAGCGCGGCCGTTGTCGTTTGGGGGTCGAGCGCGGTCGCACGTGAGTGCGTGTCACGGCGTTCGTTTTCCACATCAGCGCACCGGTCGCCCGCATCGAGCCCGTGTCCCCGAGCGTGCACGAAGAGGGAGACACCGCCCGTCGCCACGGCCAGCGCGCCCAGGCCGGTCGCCCACGACCTCCACGTCATCTTCTCGTCGTCATCCGACCTGGAGCCGAGCTGCTCAGGCCGCGAACGACACCTTCGTCAGCTGCTCCGACACCTGCCACAGCCTCGCCGCGACCGCTTCGTCGCGTGACGCGGCGTTCGACGACACGATGCGAGGGAAGCCCGACATCTCGAACAACCCATCGGGCCCGACGTATTGCCCGCCGGCGATCTCGGGGTGAATGGCCGCGAACACCTGCGGGAGCGCGCCCATCTCGGCCGACTGCGCCACCAGCGCCGCGCCGAGGTTCATGAAGAGCGCGCCGAGCGACGACGACTCCATCTTCGGCCCCACGCCCTGCAGGTTGGTGGCGGAGTAGCCGGGGTGGGCGACCACCGAGATGGTGCGCTTGCCGTGCTTGCGCAGCCAGCGCTCGAGCTCGAACGTGAAGAGCAGGTTGGCCAGCTTCGACTGCCCGTAGGCGGGCCACTTCGAATACGCCCGTTCACCATGCAGGTCGTCGAAGTTGATGGTGCCCATGCGATGCGCGTGGGAGCTGACGCCGACGACCCGCGCGGCCGGAGCCGCCTCGAGCAGCGGGAGCACCTGCGCCGTCAGCGCGAAGTGCCCGAGGTGGTTGGTGCCCAGCTGCAGCTCGAAGCCATCGGCGGTCTTCCGGTACGGCAGCGCCATCACGCCCGCGTTGTTCATCAACACGTCGACGCGCGGGTGTCTGTGGGCGAGCGCCTGCGCGAACGCCGCAGTGCTCGCCAGCGACGAGAGATCGAGCGCCATCACCTCGAGCGACGCCTTCGGCACCTTCGCGCGCACCGCCGCGGCGGCCTCGTCACCCTTCTGCGTGTTGCGGCACCCCATCACCACCGTCGCGCCCTTCGACGCGAGCATGCGGGTCGACTCGAGCCCGAGGCCGGAGTTCGCTCCAGTGATGACGACGACCTTCCCGGTTTGATCGAGCGCGTCAGCGAGGGTCCAGGGCATGGAGGCGTGAATAGCCAGCTACTCGGGCCAGTGCACGATCCACCCGCGGGTGCCGACCGCCCAGAGGTCGCTCTCCGAGACGCCGTCGAGGTCATTGAGCGAGACGCCGGCGTCGGTGGCGTAGAGCGTCAGCCAGGCGCGGCCATTCCACTTCTTCACGGCGCCCTCCGACGTCGTCACGTAGACGCGCGCCGCGTTGAAGGCGCGGACCGAGGTGACGGTGCCACTGGTCGGCGCCGGCAGCCGACGCCACGCGGTGCCGGCCTTCTCGAGCACCACGCCCTGGTCCCCGACGGCGAACGCGCTGGTGGGGGAGACGACCCAGACGCCATGAAGCGTGCCTTGTGGGAGGGCGAGGCGGTTCAGCCGCTCTGGGCGCCAGGTGCGGGTGGTGTCGTCCCATGACCAGACGCCCATCGCGGAGTTCTCGCTGCCTGCGCCCATCAGCACGGCGCCCCGGTGCGCGTCTTCGAGTCTGACGCTGGAGGAGAGGTTGGTGGCGGACTCGGCGGGCTGGCCGGGGGGAAGCCACTCGAAGTGCCGCGAGTTGCGGAGCACCCCTGAGACGAGAAGGCCTGCGTCGGTGGAGTCGCCCCAGAGCCCCGCAGCCGGGTCGGACACCATTCGCGTGTTCAGACAGCCGGCGGCCCCGAGCGCGTGCGTGCTGATGCGCCCGAGCGCCGGGTTGCCTCCGACGACGAAGCCCTGGCCAGCGGCCGACGTCCAGGCTTTGCGAATGTCGTTCGGGCAGCTGGCGCTCGCGGCCTCGAAGAAGCCTCCGTCGGCGCGAATCCACACGTCGTCGCGGCCGGCGACGCGCAGCTGCCCGGCACCGAACGGAGCGGCCGTCTCCCACACCTTGTCCGAGGCGGTGTCGAGCCGGCGAATCCAGTTCGGGTTGAGCACCGGGCAGACGCCCTCGTCGACTTGCGTGTCGCAGTCGTCATCGACGCGGTTGCAGAACTCGGGAGCGCCCACGTACACGCCCGGGTCCACGTCGTCGCAGTCCCCCGGCGTCATGGTTCGCCCCGAGCCACACAGCATCGCCTCGCTGCCAGCCCGACCGAAGCCATCGCCGTCATCGTCCGCGAGGGTGATGAGCGCGCAGGGCTGTGGCCCCGCGTCGGGGGGGCCAGCGTCTTCTTCGGCCCCCGCGTCGAAGCCGGCATCAGCCCGTGGCATGGGACGGCCGCCGTCGACCACGCCGCCGTCCGTGAGGCGACAGGTGGTGGCAGCACAGTCGAGGGTGACGATGGCGTCTTCGAGCCGCGCCTGTCGCTGGAAGGGGTCGGTGACGCGCAACGCCCAGCGCCCCTCCCCCAGCCCGGCGGGAACGCGCGCGCTCAACACCTCAGGTTCGACGAGCCGCACGTCGAAGAGCCCCACCACGAGCCCTGCCTGCTCGAGCTGCGCGGTGAATTGCGCGTCACGGGTCGAGGCGCCCGGGTTCTGGAAGTCGACCTTCACCTTCGGCGTGAAGCTGCCCCTGATGAGGATGAAGGTGTCGGCCTGCTGGAACACCTCGCGGGGCTCGACCTCGCGAACGGTGACGGCGGGTGACGAGGCCGAGCAGGCGAGCGTTCCAAGGGCTGCGAAGACGACGAGGCGCGACATACGCCGAACACGCTACCCCGCCTGACGACGACCGAGGCGACTTCCCGGGAGCCCCGCGCACCACAACGGGTTATACGCGCCCCATGCCTTCTCTCTCGAACCGCACCCTCTTCATCTCGGGCGCCAGCCGGGGCATCGGCCTGGCCATCGCGCTCCGGGCGGCCCGTGACGGCGCCAACGTCGCGATCGCCGCGAAGACCGCCGAGCCCCACCCGAAGCTGGCCGGCACCATCTACTCGGCCGCGAAGGAGATCGAAGCCGCCGGCGGCAAGGCCTTGCCAATCCTCTGCGACATCCGTTCCGACGATCAGGTGCACGCCGCCGTCGAGCTGACGGTGAAGACGTTCGGCAGCCTCGACATCTGCGTCAACAACGCCTCGGCGATTCAGCTCACCGGCACCCTCGAGACGCCGATGAAGCGGTACGATCTGATGAACCAGGTCAACGCGCGCGGCACCTTCATGGTCAGCCAGCTGTGCCTGCCGCACCTGCTCGCGTCGAAGTTCACGCCGCACATCTTGAACCTGTCGCCGCCGCTCTCGATGAAGCCGAAGTGGTTCGGCTCGCATGTCGCGTACTCGATGGCCAAGTTCGGCATGTCGATGTGCGTGCTGGGCATGGCCGAGGAGTTCGCGGGCAAGGTCGCCGTCAACGCGCTCTGGCCGAAGACGACCATCGCGACGGCCGCGGTGAACATGCTGGGCGGCGAGGACATGATGCGCGCCAGCCGCAAGCCCGAGATCATGGCCGACGCGGCGTACGCGGTGTTCAACAAGGGCGTCGACTTCAGCGGCCATTTCCTCATCGACGAGACGTTCTTGCGCGGCGAGGGCGTGACGGACTTCGTGCAGTACGCCGTGGACCCGAAGGTCGAGCCGCTGCCCGACTTCTTCGTCGACTGAAGTCTGAAGTGAGACGTGAGGAGCTGACATGAACGTGGTGCTGCTGCTGGGCGCGGGACTCCCTGATGGGTGGACGGTTCGGGAGATCGCCGGGCTGGTCTTCATCGGCATCATCACCACCCTCGCGTGGCTCAAGCTGAGGCGACTGCAGTTCCCGCCCGAGTGGGAGAACGGGCCGGGCCCGAAGCGCGACCCCAACGAGCGAGACCCGTCGAAGCCCCCACCCCCTGCCTGACCGGAGCGCTCGACTTCGGAAATCGAGCCGGCCGCCGCGCGTTGGCCCGTGGCGCACCTGCGGGCCCTCGCTCCCGCACCTGACCGGAGCAGCTGAACTGATGTTCGAGGAGAATCGCACCATGCCCGAAAACGACGCCGGCGCTGACTGGGACTCGAAGTTCAAAGGCTTCCTCAAGAAGGCCGGCGACGACTTCAAGCGCGCCGCCACCGACGTGAAGAAGGAAGCCGAGCGGCTGATGAAGGAAGTGAAGGACCCCGAGCGCCAGGCCAAGGTGCGCGAGGGCGTTCAAGAGGCGTCGGTCTGGGCGAAGAAGACGGCGGAGCAGCTCGCCTCGCTGGTCGAGGTCGGCGTGAAGCAGGCCGAAGGTGCGCTCTCCGAGGTCTCGAAGCAGTTCAAGACGGCACCCGGAGAGCCGTCGAGTGCGCCTGCGCCAGCGCCGACGCCGAAGAACGCCGCGCCCCCAGAGATGGCTCAACCTCCGCCCTCGCCGAAGAAGCCCGCGAAGAAGACGGTCGGCCGTGGCGGCGCGAAGAAGTCGCCGGTGACCAAGAAGACCGCGACGAAGAAGCCGATGGGCAAGAAGCAGAAGCCCGTCGTCGAGGCGCCAGCGGTCGACGAGCCCGACGAGGGTTGAGCTCCGTTCAGGGGGCCGACAGGTCGCGCGAGGCCCGCAGGTGCTGAATCAGCTCGAGGCGCCCCGAGAGGCCCAGCTTCTTCGCAGCGGCTGACAGGTGCGTCGCCACCGTCGAGGGCTTCAGCCCCAGCTCGTAGGCGATCAACTTGTTCGAGTGCCCGAGCGCCGCGAAGCCGGCCACCTGGCGTTCGCGCAACGTCAGCCCGTCTTCGGCCACCTGGGGATCGTTGCGGCGCGCGACGTAGTACCGGCGGCCGTCGCGCTCGAAGTGATCGTAGAGCGTCCACCTCGCTTCGACGAGCGGCTGCCACTCGCCGATGGCACCATCAGGGTCGCCGATGCGGGCGGCCTTCGCGCGGGCCTTGTCGAGCGCGACCGCCGCACCACGGAGCGCCAGCCGTGCGGGGCCCTCGGTCGCCGCCCCTTCGGCGTGCGCGAGGGCGCCGTCGGGCTCGAGCACGGCTTCGGCTCCAGTGAGGCCCCGCTCGAGGGTGTGAGCGAGCTGGCGACGCAGCCGAAACCCGGACGCGATGTGGGCGGCGAGGCGGCTCCACCGGGCGGCGAAGGTGGCTGACACCGGCTTGCGCTTCGACAGCGGCACGCCGAGCACACACCCGTGCATGGTGGGATCCTGCGCGTTGATGCCGATGCTGTCGGCGATGCCCCAGGTCTGCTCGAACACCTCGACGATGCTGTTGCCCTCGAAGAACGAAGGCCCCAGCAGCTGCGAGATGGTGCCGCAGGTGCGCGTGACGAAGGTGCGCTCGATCATCGAATACGGCAGCGACTCCGCGCCCGCCTTCAGCAGCTCGAAGCGCTCCGTCGGCACGCCGCGGCCACCGAAGGGGCCGATGCGAAACGCCTCTGGCTTCGAGGCGTCGTAGAGCGCGGCCCAGACGCCGAACCCGGTGTCGAGCAGCGGCGCAACGGCTCCCACCACCCCGTCGAGCCACTCCGGCGTGGCCTTGTCGACCGCGTAGGCGGCTTCGATGACGGCGATGGTGGCCGCGCTTTTCATGGGTGCACCCTCGCGGCCAGCGCCGCTCTGGAGCCGACGCCGAACTTGCGGAAGAGGCTCGCGACCTGGTTGGCGACGGTGCGCACGGCCGTCTTGCGCTTCCTGGCGATCTCGCTGTTGCTCTTCCCGGCGAGGAGGAGCGTCATCACCTCACGCTCGGCGGGCGTGAGGACCGGCCCACCAGGTCTGGAGGGCGCGGCCTGGCTCACCACGGCGAAGGTCTGACCGGCCCACCTGAAGGTCGTCCACTGCTGCATCGCGAGGGCCTACCTTAGCGCACCGTCACGACGGCAGATGCCTGTGACGCAAGACGAGCCACCCCGGTTGTGCCTACGATCACCGCTGTGAGTCAAAACGATGAGAAGGGCAGCTTTTCCACCAACATCGCCGACGACATCATCAACGAGGCGCTCAAGAGCGTGGAGAAGGCGAAGGCCTCGGTGCGCGGCGATGCGGATTCTGATTCCGCGCCGGCAGCGACCGTGACTCCAGAGGAGACGGCTCCGGCCGAAGCCACGGCGCCTGCGCCTCCTGCAGCCGCCGACGAAGTCGCGATGCTCACCACGCAGCTCGAGGTCTCGATGGCCAAGGGCCGCGAGCTGATGGGGAAGATCAAGGACGAGCACGAGAAGATGCTGCGGGCCGTCGCGGACCTCGAGAACTACAAGAAGCGCGCGGCCAAGGAGAAGGACGAGGTGCAGAAGTTCGGCAGCGAGAAGCTGCTGCGAGACTTCCTGCCCGTCGTCGACAACTTCGACCGCGCCCTCGAGCACGCCCGCACCAGTGGCGACCTCGAGAGCCTCAAGAAGGGCGTCGAGATGACGCGCAAGCTCTTCGAAGACACGCTCGGCAAGCACGGCGTGAAGGGGTTCTCTTCGAAGGGGGAGCCGTTCGACCCCAACCGGCACGAGGCGATGTCAGCCGCCGAGACCGACGAGCTGCCGCCCAACCACGTCCACTCCGAGTACCTGAGGGGCTTCACCCTGAATGACCGGCTGATCCGCCCTGCGCTGGTCGTCGTCTCGAAGGCGAAGACGCCTGCCGAGGCCCCTGTCACCGAAACGCCGGCCGCGGCCGACACTGAAACAAAGTCGTAAAAGTTTGATGATTCTGGAGCGCATCTGTCGTCGTCTGAGGGGGTCATGAGCAAAGTCATCGGTATCGATCTGGGAACGACCAACTCGTGCGTCGCCGTGATGGAGAGCGGCGAGCCGATTGTCATTCCGAACAGCGAAGGCAGCCGCACGACGCCGTCGATGGTGGCGTTCACCGATGCGGGTGAACGTCTCGTCGGGCAGATCGCCAAGCGCCAGGCCGTCACCAACCCCGAGAACACCGTGTACGCGGTGAAGCGGCTGATGGGCCGCCAGCTCGACTCGCCCGAGGCCAAACGCGCCGCGGGCATGGTGCCGTACCGGGTGGTGGCGTCTGACAACGGCGACGCGTGGGTCGAGATTCGCGGCAAGAAGTACAGCCCGCCCGAGATCAGCTCGATGATCCTCGGGAAGATGAAGGCGACCGCCGAGGACTACCTCGGAGAGCCCGTCACCGAGGCCGTCGTCACGGTCCCCGCGTACTTCAACGACGGCCAGCGGCAGGCCACCAAAGACGCCGGCCGCATCGCGGGCCTCAACGTGCTGCGCATCATCAACGAGCCGACGGCCGCGGCGCTCGCGTACGGCCTCGACAAGGACAGCAGCAAGGCCGAGACGATCGCCGTCTACGATCTCGGCGGCGGCACGTTCGATATCTCGATCCTCGAGCTGAACTCGGGCGTCTTCGAGGTGAAGGCCACCAACGGCGACACGTACCTGGGTGGCGAAGACTTCGACAACAAGCTCATCGACTGGCTCGCCGACCGCTTCAAGTCGTCGAACAACGGCCTCGACCTGCGAAAAGACCGCATGGCGCTCCAACGCCTGAAGGAGGCCGCCGAGCGCGCCAAGCACGAGCTCTCGAGCGCGACCGAGACCGAGGTGAACCTGCCGTTCATCACGGCCGACGCCTCGGGCCCCAAGCACCTGCAGGAGACGATTGGGCGGGCGGCGTTCGAAGACCTCGTGAAGGACCTGGTCGACCGCTCCATCGAGCCCTGCAAGATCGCCCTCAAAGACGCGGGCATCTCGACCTCACAGGTGCAGCAGGTGCTGCTCGTCGGCGGCATGACGCGCATGCCGTCGGTGCAGGCCAAGGTGAAGGCGTTCTTCGGCAGAGACCCCCACAAGGGCATCAACCCCGACGAGGTCGTCGCGGTGGGCGCGGCGATTCAGGGCGGCGTGCTCAAGGGCGAGGTCAAAGACGTCCTCCTGCTCGACGTCACCCCGCTCTCGCTCGGCGTCGAGACGGCCGGCGGCGTGTTCACCAAGATCATCGACAAGAACACGACGATTCCCTGCAAGAAGAGCCAGATCTTCTCGACCGCCACCGACAACCAGCCGTTGGTGAGCGTGCATGTGCTCCAGGGTGAGCGCGAGATGGCCGCCGACAACAAGACGCTGGCCCGCTTCGAGCTCGTCGGCATTCCCCCCGCGCCTCGTGGCGTGCCGCAGATCGAGGTGACCTTCGACATCGACGCCAACGGCCTGGTGAACGTGTCGTCGAAGGACCTCGGCACTGGTCGCGTTCAGACGGTGAAGATCGTCTCGAACTCGGGCCTCACCGAAGCCGAGATTCAGAAGATGATCGGCGACGCCCAGTCGAACGTCGACAGCGACAAGAAGAAGAAAGAGCTCGCCGACCTCAAGAACAACGCCGACGGGCTCATCTACACGACCGAGCGCTCGCTCGAGGAGTACGCGAGCATGCTCAAGGAGAAGGACCGCGACGAGATCAAGGTCGACCTCGAGAACCTCAAGAAGCAGCTGAACACCGCCGACCCCGAGAAGATTCGCCCGGCGATCAAGCAGCTCGAAGGCAGCGCCTACCGCATCGCCGACGCCATCTACGCGGCCGAGTCGGGCGGCGCCGAAGCCAAGAAGTAGACAGGCATGAAGCGCGCGCCGCTGAAGTTCGACTCCATCGACGAAGAGGTGCGCTTCCTGCGCGGCCTGGTCGCCGTGCAGCGGCTGGCGGACGAGGTGCTCGAAGACTGCGTCGAGCGGCAGCTGGGCATGACGGCCGCGGCCGACGTCTTCCTCACCCAGTGCGCCCGCATGATCCACGCGCAGGGGGCCTTCGTGCAGGTGTCGGGCACGCAGGGGCCGGTGTTGACGCGCACGTGGGGCACCGGGTTGTCGGACGTCGTGCGCTGGGCTGAAGCGCGAGGGCCCGTCTCGATGGACCAGGACCGCACGGTCTTCGTCGCCGCGCTCGACATCGGGAAGCTGTCGCTCGGGAGCATCGGCTTCGTGTTGCCTGGTCACTTCTCCGACGGCGGTGCGCAGGTGATGGCGCTGGTCGAAACGATCGCCGAGATGTTCGACTCTGCGATCCTGTCGTTCATCGCGATCGCGGAAGGGCACACGCCCAATGAGCGGCTCGACGAGCTGTCGGCGGCGGGAGACTTCAGGCCGAACGCCCGCATCGGGAAGTACGAGCTGCTCAACCCGCTCGGCACCGGCGGCATGGCGCAGGTGATGGTCGCCCGCACGATGAACCCGGGCGGCGTCTCGCGGCTGGTCGCGCTCAAGCGCATTCTGCCCAGGCTCGCCGACGACGACGGCATCGTGAAGCAGTTTCTGGATGAGGCGAAGCTGGGCATGCGCCTCAACCACCCCAACCTCGTCACCATCTACGACTTCGGCCAGGCCAGCGGCTCGTACTTCATCGCGATGGAGCTGATCGCCGGGGTGGACTTCGACCACGTCGTCTACTGGCCGCACGGCCCGCTGCCGGGAGGACTCTTGTCGGCGGTCGTGACGCAGGCGCTCGAGGGGCTGCATCACGCGCACGAGGCCCGGGGCGACGACGGCCTCAGCATGGGCCTGGTGCATCGAGATCTCTCGCCGCACAACCTGATGGTGGGCTTCGACGGGCGGGTGAAGGTGCTCGACTTCGGCGTGGCGAAGATGCGCAACGCCCGCACCGTCACGCTGCCGGGCATCGTGAAGGGCAAGCCGCTCTACATGTCACCTGAGCAGGCCACCGCCGAGCGCATCGATCGCCGCAGCGACCTGTTCTCTGTGGGCCTCATCCTCCACGAGGCGTTGACGGGCAAACGCGCCTTCGATCAGCACGACGACACGAAGACGATGGAGAGCATCGTCAACGATCCGCTCCCGCGGCCTGCGGGCATTCCCAACCACTGGTGGGCGATCATCGAGAAGGCGCTGCAGAAGCGGCCGGAGGATCGGTACCGTAACGCGCTCGAGATGGCGCAGGCGATTCGAGAGACCGTGCCGCCGATGAAGGAGCACGAGCTGGGCGCGATGCTGTCGTCGAAGTTCCCCCGCCGGCTGGCTGACGTCGCGACGTGGGAGCAGACCAAGAACCGGCTCGCGTCGCAGAAGCGCTGATCGTCGGTGGCGCTCGAGTTCCACGACCAGCCGTTCACCGGAGAGCCGCCTCGCCTCGGCACTTCGCGGTCGAACAGGTGCGTGGCGTGACCGACCCACGTGATGGAGTCAGGTTCGTCAGGCGGCGGTGAACCCCCTGCGGCGCCGGGGGGAACCACGTCGCAGCCGTGCAGGCGCACGAACAGCCACGTCGACTTGACAGCGTCATGCCTGCCCCATAGACAGTGTCACATGACACCGTCTAGCCGCAACACCGGAAGCGCCATCCTTCGTCTCACCGGGGCGCTGCTGCTGGCGAGCGGCCTGGTGCACGTCGCGGTGTGGTGGGTCGATGGGTCGGCGTGGGGGGGGCCGGTCTCGTTCCGCAAGCCGGTGCTCTTCGGTGTCTCGGGTGGGCTGCTGGCGCTGTCACTCGCGTGGGCGCTCGACGCGCTTGGGGCTCGGCTGCGGCGGTCGGCGACGTGGTGGGCGTGGCTGATCGGCGCCGAGGTCGCCCTCATCACGGTGCAGGCGTGGCGACGTCGCGTCTCGCACTTCAATCAGGACACCGCGCTCGACATCGCCATCTTCGCCGCGATGGGCGGGTTGATCCTCGCGGCGTGGGCCCTCTCGCTCTGGTGGACGTGGCTGATTCAGCGCAGCCGCACGATGCCGGCTGACCGACGCGTTGCCGCGCTCGGAGGTCTGGTGCTCCTGCACCTCGCGTCGGCGCTGGGCGTCTTCATGTCGGTGCGCGGAACGATGGTGGTGACGGCCGGCGGCGCCCACCCGGAGCTCATCGGCCAGGGCTCGCTGCACCTGCCGCACGCCGTCGGTATTCACGGCTTCCAGGTCTTGCTGGTGGCGTGGTGGGCGCTGCGGCGTCGCGGTGTCCGCGCTCGCGAGCTCAACCGCACGCTCGGCTGGGCGACGGTCGGGCTCGTCTTCGCGTTCAGCGCGGCGCTCGTGCAGGTCTTCATGGGCCACGCCCCCGAGGCGCCCACCCTTCCCGCAGCCATTCTGCTCGTCATCGGCGCGTTGTCGTTTCTCCCCGCTGCGTTCGCCCTGTTCGGGCCCCGTCTCGTCACCCCCGTCGAGGTCGCCTCATGAACCCGCAGCGTTTCGTTTCCCGGTACGGCCCATGGGCCGTCGTCACTGGAGCCTCGGACGGCATCGGGCGCGCCATCGCCGTCGACCTCGCGGCCCGGGGGCTGTCGCTGGTGCTGGTGGCGCGGCGACGGGAGGTGCTCGAAGCGCTCGCAGTGGAGCTGCGCCAGCGCCACTCGATTGAGGTGTTGGTGCACGCCGCCGATCTCTCGTCAGGCGAGGCAGTGGAGCAGCTCGCCGCGTCGACGGCCTCGCTGGACGTCGGGCTGGTGGTGGCGGCCGCGGGGTTCGGCGGCTCCGGGCCCTTGCTCGAGGCCGACCTCGCGACCGAGCTGGGCATGGTGGACGTGAACTGCCGCGCGCTGCTCCACGTCTCGGTGGTGTTCGGCCGCCGGCTCGTGACGCGCGGTCGTGGAGGGCTGGTGCTCTTCAGCTCGCTGGTCGCGTTCCAGGGCGTTCCACGAGCCGCGAACTACGCCGCGACAAAGGCGTACGTGCAGTCGCTCGCCGAGGGCCTGCGTCTCGAGATCGGCCGGCATGGGGTCGATGTGCTCGCGTCGGCGCCGGGCCCCGTCGTCAGCGGCTTCGGCGCGCGCGCCGACATGCGCATCACCAGCGGGCTGACGCCACAGCAGGTCGCCCGGGGCACGCTCGCGGCGCTCGGCGGCAGCTCGAGCACGGTGCGCCCGGGGTTCCTGTCGAAGTTCCTCGAGGCTTCGTTGAGCCTGCTGCCCCGTTGGGGTCGTTCGCTCGCGCTCGCACAGGTGATGCACGGCATGACGAAGCACCAGCAGTCGCTGCCAGGTGGAACGCGGTGACGCAGGCAAAGCGCCAGCCAGTGGCGGTTCGGGGACTCTGGAGCGTCGACGACGTGCGCGAGCCGCGCTTGCGGGCGGCCCTCAGCGACGTCGAGATCGTGGGTCCCCGTGACACGCCGTCTCTGGCGATCAGCTGCGCCGCCAACCACCTCGGCTCACCCTCGTGGCCGTCGCGATGCGTCATGTGCGGGTGAGGCGCTCCGTCAGGTGCCGCTGGTCGACTACTCCGCGTTTCGCTGAAGCGTCAGCGACGGCCGGCCCGACACGAGCAGCGGCCACAGCGGCAGCGTGGAGCCCGCGCGGGGATTCGAGGCGCGCCAGTCTTCGCCCAACACGTGCGCGACCGTGCTGGCGACCTGTGACTGCGTGACGAGGCCGGTGCTCGAGCGAACGCCGAGCGGTGGAATGCCGGGCCCGATGGCGCCAAGCCAGATGTCTTCGGCCCCGAGCACCGAGGCGCCGTGGTGCTTCCACTCCCACGGCAGGCCGCCGCGGCCGTGGTCGGTGGTGATGATGAACGTCGTCGAGTCCTTGTACTCGGGCATCGCCTGCATGGTGTCCCAGAGGTCGGCGATGGTGGCGTCAGCGCGCGAGAGCGCCTCGAGCGCGAGATCGTAGCGGCCGGCGTGCATCCACTCGTCGGTCTCTCCGAGGCCGAGGAACACCACGCGCGGGCGCTTCGTCTTGAGTGACTCCTTCAGCGCGGCGGAGGTGAGCGCGTCGAGCGCGTTGCCACCGAAGAGGGGCGTGGTGCTCCGGTGGAGCGTATCGATGAGGTCCTTCCCCGGCGTTCGTTCGGCGTCGTTCTCGAACGGCGGCGTCCACCCGGCGTGCACCTCGAGCTTCGAGCGACCGACGGCGAAGATGCGCGCGAAGGTGGCCCACGTCGCGAACGCCGACACCTTTCCCGAGAACGCCGGCTTCGCGTTGAGCCACTCGAAGACGGTGACGTTCGGGTTGTCGACCCACGCGTTGGTCTCGATGCGGTGGTCGGCCGCGCCGGTGAAGAGCTCGTTGTAGCCGGGGTACGAGACGCGGGCCTTGTTGGTGACGCGCATCGGGCTGCCGCGGGAGCCGTCTCCGAAGACCTGGCCCTCTCGCGCGACCTTCTTCCAGAAGAACGGCATCAGCGTCTCGCGGCGCGCCCGGGCGTCGGCCCGCCAGAACTTCTCGACGCAGCCGGCTTCGTTCTCGACGCCGCCCGCTTCACCCATCAGCGAACGATCGGCGCCTTCGAAGATCTCCCGCGCCCGAACGCCGTCGCTCACGATGAGCACCACGTTCTTCGCGAGGGGCGTGGCGGTCTGCGCGAGCACCAGCAGCAAGAGAGCGTTCATGGACACGCAGGGTACGGGCTGTCGTTCGTCGCTCACCGTCACGATCGCGCTGCATCGGGTGACATGTCGATGGCACACGCGACTGTGACGGGAGCGACGCAGCCTCGTCGCGACGCGAGGTGACTGTGACCTCCTCGTGATCGACGACCTCTTGAAACCGTGGGGACTGTTGCCGCTCGCCGTGCCGCTGGTGCTGGTCGCCGCGAATGGTGCCGCCTGGCTCGTGCTGCCGAACGCCTCACGCGTGGAGCGGCTGGCGGCCACCGCGGTGCTGGCGATGGGCCTGGTGCACGCGAGCGTCGGTGTGCTGGGGACCTTCGGCGTGCTGACGGCCAACGCGCTGCTCGGCCTGTTCGCGTGCCTCGCCATCGTCGCGCTCGCGCTCACCATCGAAGTGCCGGGCGATTCATGGTGGCGAACGTGGCCGCAGGTGTGGCCTGCGGCGCTCCTCACGGTGCCGGTGGTGCTCATCGCGATGGTCGCGGCCCGCCTGCTTCCCGTCTGGCAGTGGGATTCCATCGGCTACCACCTGCCCTTCGTGAACTTCGTCATCCAGTCGGGTGGGTTTGCAGGCGTGCCGCCAGACGTGCGCTTCATCAGCACGTACCCGCACGACATCGAGCTGGGCATGGTGGCGCTGCGGCTGATGCTGCCCGACGATCGCCTCGTCGACCTCGCGCAGCTGCCATACGGCCTCGCGGGCGCCGTGCTGACCGCCGCGCTGGCACGAACGCTTGGCGCGACGAGCAGGCTGTCAGCGCTCGCCGGAGCGACGTGGCTGACGCTGCCGTGCGTCTTCCTCCAGCTGCCCACCAACTACGTCGACGTGGGCACGGGGGCGGCGTTGCTCGGCGCGCTCTTCTTCCTGGTGGCCTCGCCGCCGTCGTGGCGCTCCATGCTGCTCGGCGGGCTCGCGCTGGGCGTCTTCCTCGGGAGCAAGCCGAGCGCGCCGCTCGGAGCCGCGGCATTGGGTGCGCTGGCGTTGGTGCGCTGCGTTCGGGCGAAGCAGCTCCCGGCGTTCGCGCTGCTCCTGGTGGTGGCGGCGGTGTTCGGCGCCGAGATGTACCTGGTGATGCTCGCGCGGCACGGGAACCCGGTCTGGCCGGTCGCCGTTCAGCTCGGCCCGTTGACGCTGCCCGGCCTGCGTCACGTCGACGAGCTGCTCGCCGCCGGCGCCGCGCTCCCGAGCGCCTCGGGCTCGATGGTGGAGCGGCTCGGCGTGTCGTGGCTGGCCATCACCTCGTCACCGGTGTTCGACATGAAGGTGGGAGGGCTGGGCCTGCCGTTCCTCCTCGCGTTGCCGCTCGCCATCGCCGCGCTGGTTCGCAAGCGAGCACCGCTCCTGCTCGCGGCGGTCGGCATCTCACTGCTCTCGCCCGACCCGTCGATGGCCAGGTACGTGCTCGCCTTTGGAGCGCTGGTCCTGGTGCTCGCGATGACGCAGCTCTCGGCGCTGCGTCGTGGGCACGGGTGGGTCGTCGTGTCCGTCATCGTCACAGGCGCCATGCAGCTCTGGCTGAGCTGGCCCGGCCTGACGGGCGATGGGCCGAGCCTCGAGACGTATTGGCCGATGAGCGACGACGCGCGGCGCGTCGCCGTCGGCCCGCATGGGCGGCCTACCGACTATCCACCGCTGTGGGACGCGGTGCCGCGAGGAGACGCCATCGCCTTCGACGAAGATTTCGAGTTCCCCGGGCTGCTGTGGTCGCCGGCGCTGACCTCCCGCGTTCATGCGTTGCCGGCCGACGCCGCGACCTCCGACGCCGCCGCCGCCTTCGTCGAGCAGCACCGGGTGCGCCTGCTCGCCATCGGGCCGAAGAGCCGTCATCTGGCGCCGCCCGATCGCTGGCGCTTGCGCTTCAGCTGCCGTGCCGCCGACTGCGCAGTATTCGAACGCATCGACCCGCGCGTCGCCGAGCGGTGACGGTTCAGTTGAGGGAGGACTGCGCGGTGTTCGCGAGCGAATCGACGCGCGTGGCCGAGCCTGGCGACCCAGTTCGGTGGAAAGACTCGCGGGGTCGAGCGCCTGGCGCCGAGCGGTGACGTTTCAGTTCGGTGAAGGCGCGGGCGGCAACGCGTCGAGCTGCCAGCGGAGCTCGGTGGGGTGCAGGCTCAGCCACGCGCCAGTCAGCGCATCGACGACGAAGCCAAGGCCCAGGGTGAAGACGTTCAAGAGGGACACGAAGTTGAACCGCGTCTCGACCACCAGCAGGCGCGCGCGGCGGCCGGGCGACCAGGCGATGGCGGCGTACTCCTTTCCTTTTCGCAGGTCGGCCGTGAAGGGCGTCTCACCCGCCGCGACGACGAAGATGAGCCGCGAGACGACGTCACGCACCACCTGCGGCGTGCGCGCGTACAGCTGCCCCATGAAGCTGATGGTGCTCGAGGTCTCGACCGTCGGGTTGAGAATCGCGAACAGCATCGTGAGCAGCTCGTCAGGGTTGAGCGACTCGAGAAAACGTCGCGCGTCGTCAGGCAACCCGGGGCTGATCAACCGCACGATGAAGTCCTTCGTGTCAGACAGGTCCTTCACCTTCACCAGCAGATCGGCCGGCGCGCCGCCGAGGACGATCGTCGTCGAGCTCGGCGCGGAGCCGAACGAGACGTCTTGCCGGGTTCCCGAGAGCACCGTCGCGCAGCTCGTCGAGAGGACGCACAGCAGAAGGAGCAGTCGCATTGGGGTGACACTCTGCCGCAGGGCGCGCTTGACTTCGTGTCGGCATTCGTCGCACATCGACCCACCATGAACCTCAAGACCTGGCTGGTGATGTCGCTGACGGTGCTGAGCACGGCGTGTGGCGTGTCGAGCCTCGAAGTCGACGGCACGGAAGATACGCTCGCCGACGACTCGCAGGAGCTGTCGACCACGAAGGACACGTACCTCATCGCGCGCCGGGACTACCGCCGCTGCGTGTCGCCGATGTGTGGCGGCTACTGGGTGAAGGACCTCAACAGCACGATGCAGGAGCGCTACGTGAGCGCGTTCGACTTCTCGGACTCGAGCCTGCCGGTGGCGACGCAGGACGTCGTTCGTAGCTCGCCTGACAACGAGCTCATTCTCTTCGGGCGCCTGGGGCCCAGAGAGTCGCGCTTCGGCACCCGCACGCTGATGGTGAAGCTGGCGTACCGCGGCATGCCGGGGAAGACGTTCACGGCGACCGACAAGTTCTACGGCGTGTTCCCCTCGAAGATTGGCTGCGTCACCACGCCCTGCGCGAACCTGCAGACGACACGGCTCAACCGCACCACCGGCCACACGATGGCGACCGACCTCGACCTGTCGGCCGCGCTCGCCACGATGGTGGACGACCAGTGGATGATGTCGCGCGCGTTCTCGGGGAAGACGGTCATCGCTGGGAGGATCGTTCGCAAGAACCGGCACGTCACGGTGACGGCGAGCCAGGTCTTCGTCCAGCTGCCTGACCGCGAGTTCGGCTGCGCCATCGAGCGCCCGGCCGCGTGCCCGAGCGGCCAGATTCACTCGTACGAGCGCTCGCCGGACCGCTGCACGATGCCGACGGGCCAGTGCACGCCGCCGGGTGTCTGCGCGTACTACGTGCCGTCGTGCGACCCGGGCTACCGCCTGGTGTCGTGGATGAACATCTGCCCGCGTTACGCGTGCGAGGCCGAGTTCCTCGAGGAGTAAGGTCCTCCTCGTCGTCGCCTCACCAGCGCCCCGGCTCTTCACGGAGTCGGGGTGTCGTCGTTTCAGGTCAGGCTCGGCGCCGTCTGAGTCGGGTGGCTCAGAACAACAGCCGCAGCGCATCGCCGAGCGTCTCGACGGCCATCACCTCCATCTTGAGATCGAAGTCGAGCCGCTTGGCCGACGACTTCGGGAGCACCACGCGCTTGAAGCCCATCTTCTGGGCCTCGGCGAGGCGGGGCTCGATCTGCCCGACGGCGCGCACCTCACCCGCGAGGCCGACCTCTCCCAGAATCAACGTCTGCGCGTCGACGGGGCGGTTCTGCAGTGACGACACCAGCGCGGCGCAGACCGCGAGATCGCTCGCCGGTTCGGTGAGGCTCATGCCGCCGGCGACGTTCACGAAGAGGTCGCACCCGACGAGCTGCACGTCTTCTTTCTTCTCGAGCACGGCCGCGAGCAGCGCCACGCGCTGAGAATCGACGCCCATGGCCGTTCGTCGTGCGGTGCCGTAGCCCGTCGGCGCCACCAGGGCCTGCACCTCGACGAGGATGGGCCGGGTGCCGTTCAGGGTCGACGTGACGACGCTGCCAGCGGCGTTCCTCGGGCGCTCCGAGAGGAACAGCGCGCTCGGGTCAGGCACCTCGGCGAGCCCCGCGCCCTTCATCTCGAAGACGCCAATCTCATTCGTCGAACCGAAGCGGTTCTTGTGCGCGCGCAGCAGGCGGAAGGGGTGCCCACGCTCGCCCTCGAAGTAGAGGACGGTGTCGACCATGTGCTCGAGCACGCGAGGCCCGGCGATGGAGCCCTCTTTCGTCACGTGGCCCACCATGAACGTCGGCACGCCGGTCTTCTTCGCCCACGCCATCAGGCGGCCCGCGCACTCCCTCACCTGGCTCACGCTGCCGGGCGCGCTGCCGAGCTCAGGCAGGAACATCGTCTGAATCGAGTCGACGACCAGCGAGCCCGGCGCCAGCTTCTCGGTCGCGGTGAGGATCTTCTCGAGGTCGGTCTCGGCGAACAGGTGCATCTGCTCGCCACCGACGCCCAACCGCTCGGCGCGCATCTTGGTCTGCTGGAGCGACTCTTCACCCGAGACGTAGAGCCCGGGGCGGTCTCTCGACAGCCGGTCCATCGCGCTCAACAGGAGCGTCGACTTGCCGATGCCGGGGTCTCCGCCGAGCAGCACGAGACTGCCCTGGACGACGCCGCCACCGAGCACGCGATCGAGCTCCGCGATGCCGGTGAGCCGCCGCGCCTCCTTCGCGCTGTCGACCTCCTTCAGCAGCACCGGCTTGCTCTGCCCCGTCGACGAGCCCCACGCAGGCCGCGCCTGAGACGCCTTCGACAGCTCGACCTCTTCGACGAGGCTGCCCCAGGTGCCGCACTCGGTGCACCGGCCCAACCACTTCGCCGCCACGTACCCGCACGACTGACAGGTAAAGTGAGTCTTCACGCCCTTCGCCATGACACGCCCTCCAGACCCTTCGAGCCGCACGCGCGGCCTGCGGAGAAGCTCATAGCCGATAGGGCTGACACGACGCGCTGAAGGCGCTGGGTTCGCCTGGGTTCAACTCTGGAGCAACTCAGTCAGCCGAGGGAATTTCTGCGCTGGCTCTGGCCGCTCCACGAGTTCGATACCGCGCCGAAGCTGGAAGAAATCCTGAGCAGCAATCCTCCGCGGCTCTTCCACCGGATGATCAGCGACGGCCGCAGCGAGCTGCAGCCGCTCCAGGACGAGAAGGTCGATGAGTGGATTCACCTGGGGAACGCCGGCGACGGTTCACCAGCGGGATCTTGTTTGGCGTAGGGTTCACGCATGCGTGGCCGAGTGTACTGGCATCTCGTCTTCAGGTGGGTCTTCGGCATAGCGCGCGTCCCCCTGCTCCTCTGCCTCGTCGTCGCCTCGAGCTGCGTCGAGCGCGGGACCGGCACGCTCGGTGACCGGTGCTCGTTGTTCGTCGACGCCGAGGGCCGCACCCGCTCCGACTCGTGCGAGCCGCCGCTCAGGTGTCTCGCCGCACGGAACTCAGACGGGGTCGGCAAGGGCTTCTGTGTCCGGCCGTGCGTCGCAGGTTGCACGGCCCCCTGCGTGTGCAACGGCGAGTTCTGCAGGGCACCACAGACCGACGTGCCGGCCTGCGCGGGCATCACCAGTTGCGCCGAGGTGCCCGACGGGTGCGGGGGCACGGTCGAGTGCAACCCGTGTTCTCGCGAGCAAGGTGAGTACTGCGGCGGCCTCCAAGAGACGCAGTGCGGCGCCTGCAAAGCGCTCTGTCCCGAGCTCAGCCGCGGGTCCTGCCAGGCCATCTGCGCGGGCTGGGTATCGCGCTGCGGCTTTCCCGACGCGGAATATGGCGTCTGCTTGACTCGCTGCCCGCGAATCGTCGCGCTGCCCAACGGGCCTCAGGTCCTCGACTGCCTCAAGAAGACCTGCTCGACCTGCTCACTCGGCGTCGCCGACGCAGGCGCCTCCGATGCCGGAGGTCCGTAGGCGCCGCAGAGATTGGTTCAGTGAACGGGTGTGCCCGGATCGATGATCTCCACCGGCCCGAACCTGGCCTCGTACTTCGCCAGGATCTCTTGCATGGGCGAGCAACAGCCTCTTCCCGGCTCACCGAAGTGAGGAGCTGAGCAGTGTAAATCGAGGAGGTCTGCTGCACCGCGCGCGGTTGCGGTTTCGTCAGCTCGTCGAAGCGCAGGTCGCGAGACGCTCGACGACGGCGCGCCGCTGGCTCCCGAGGTGACGTCGTTGCTGGAGTCACTGCTGGTGCGGCGGTGTGGAGCCGACAGCTACGGGCTCAACACGCAGGGCGGTGCCGCGCCAGAACAGAGCACCCTTGAACCGAGAATCTGGCCGCTGCAGCAGTTGCGACTCCCACCTGGCAGTCCGCTGCACCCCGAGCCACCGCACCGTCCACACGCCCTGGCGCAGCAGACCGTCCCATCGGTGCTGGGCACGCCGGTCGCGCAGTCCGGGTCCGTCACGAGGTTCGAGAAGCGAACCCAGTCGACCTCGTAGCGACCCTCGACGGCCGGGGGCCCGTTGATCCAGTTGGGCCGCGTCCACGAGTTGAAGAACATCTCGTAGCGCGGCGCGATCTTGCCCGTTGGGTAGTTGTACGTGTGAATGACCTTCCCATCGACGTGCCAGCGAATCTGCGAGGGAAGCACGTCGAAACCCCAGACGCGAAAGGCCTTCGACGGGTTGAAGGACAGGGGCAAGAGCGTGCCGTATTGCTGCCGGCCGTCGAAGTGAACTGCGAGCCAGACCTTCCCGGTGTTTCCCGAGAATGTGTAGGTCAGGAACTCGATGTCGACCTCGGCCTTGAGGCCATCGTTCCCGTCTGCTGGGGTCTGCCGGTCGTCCCAGTCCTTGATGAACATGCTGTTGAGCAGTCCTGGCACCGATGACGGCTTGAGGCGGGCCTGCCAGCGCCCGTACCCGAACTCACCGACGGTCTCGATGGAGCCGCCCCGGTAGGGCGTTCCGGGCAACACCACCTGAACGAGGCGCCCGGCGTCACTGGTGAAGGCCCGGCTGGGGTCCATCTGGGTGCCATTTTGAAGCCAGGTCGCGCGCTTCCAGGCGCGCTGCTGGTCCTCCCAGTCGGGGTCGAAGGTGTCGGAGAAGGACACGGTGCCAAACGAGAGCCCCTGCTCATGTTCAGCCAGCTCAGATTCGAGCGGCTCTTCGACGAGGTCGGTCGGGCCACAGGAACTGGCCAGGCCGAGGAGCAGCAGGGTCGCGAACGAAGTCTTCATGATGGCGTTCCATTCCGACGGGGCGAGTGGGGTCTTCCGGGGACGACGCCGCGCCGTGAAAGATGTCGCACGTCGGCGGTACTCGCGTTGGTCGTCGTGGGCGGGCGATCGTCGTCGCGCTAGAGCCCCTTCGTGTTTCCCTTCAGGTACAGCATCTGTGGAGCGCGTCCTACGGGCGCGTGGGGACCTTCAGGGACGGTGCCCTTCTTCCACTGGACGGTGTTCGAATCGGGCCTCGGGGTCTCGATTCTGGGGCAGCCAGCAGAGGCCATCGAGACGCTCGATCGCGGCGTCGTCACGCACCGCTGCCCAGAGGTCCACAGCCCGATCGTCGTGCCCCCGAACGTCGCCGAAGCGCTCCGGGTCGCATGTCGCACGACGCTGGAGTCGCCGAAGCATCGGGCCGCCCGCGCGACGAGTGCGACGCACGATTCTCACTGACTTCACGCCGTTGCCGCCGAGCGCGAAAGCCCGCGCGCCAGTGGCTGATGCGCTCGCCGACTCCGGTTTGTTGGACGCGAGGCCCACCCCAGCGCTACACGCGCGGGGCCGTGACGTCCCTCGATGCACTCCCGCTCCACACGCCCGCGCTCGTCGCCGCCCTGCACCTCGAGCCTCGTGAAGCAACGTGGCTGCGCGCGGTCGGGCTCGTCGAAGGCTGTTCGGTGACGGTGCTGCGACGGGCGCCGTGGTCGGGCCCCCTGCACGTGCGCGTGGCGGAGCGCACCGAGCTGGCCATCGACCGGGCCCTGGCGCTCCACGTCGAGGTCTCGCCCATCACCGGAGCGCGCCCATGACCGAGACGGCCATCGTCACCCTCGTCGGCCGGCCGAACGCGGGCAAGTCGTCGCTCTTCAACGCCGTCACCGGCGCGCACGCGAAGGTCGGCAACTTCCCCGGCGTGACGGTCGACGTGCTCGAGGCGCAGGTGCCGATCTCCGAGAGCGAGGCAGTGCGCTTCGTCGACCTGCCCGGCGTGTACACCGTCGAAGGCGACACCGACCCCGAGAGCGACGAAGGCCACGCCCGCCGATTCCTGGAAGAGCTCACGCACCACCAGACGCCCGCCGTCATCGCGCAGGTGCTCGACGCCACGCAGCTCGAGCTCGGGTTGCGGTTGACGCTCGAGCTGCGGCGCCGCGGGCTGCCCCTCTTGGTGCTCGCCACCCAGCACGACGCGTTGATTGCCCAGGGCTTCGAGCTCGACGCGACGGGGTTGAGTGAGGCGCTCGGCGTGCCGGTCGTCGCCACCAGCGCGCGTGAAGCCACCGTGCGTGCCCGGGTGCTCGAGGTGACCGCCGAGGCCGCGCGGCTGAAGGCGGTGCCTCCGACAGACAGCATCGACGTCGAGGCGCTGGCGAAGCGCGTGCTCCAGCCGCGGGTCGACGCGAAAGAAGCCTTCGCGAGAGTCCGGGCGCGCACGGAGCGGCTCGACGCCGTGCTGCTCCACCCGCTGCTCGGGCCGGTCTTCTTTCTCGCCTTCATGACGGCGCTCTTCGCGGCAGTCTTCTTCATCGCCGAGCCCGTCACGGGCCTCATCGACGTGCTGAACCAGGCGCTCGGCGCGCGCATCGAGGGCGCCCTCGGCACGGGCTGGGTGTCGTCGCTGCTCGTCGACGGCGTGCTCGGTGGCGCCGGCACGGTGCTCGCGTTCCTGCCGCAGATCGTCATCCTCACCGTGGCGCTCGAGCTCATCGACGCCTCGGGCTACCTCGCGCGCGGCACGTTCCTGGTGGACCGGCTGCTGCGCTTCGCGGGGCTGGGTGGGCGTTCGTTCGTGCCGTTGCTCTCGGCGCACGCGTGCGCGGTGCCGGCCATCTCGTCAGCGCGCATCATTCGGGACCCGGGCCAGCGGCTGCGGACGATTCTCGTGCTGCCGCTGATGACGTGCTCGGCGCGCATTCCCACCTACGGCCTGCTCATCACGACGTTCTTCGCGGCGAAGTCGGTGTGGTTCCGCGGAGGGCTCTTCGTGGCGCTCTACTTCGCGGGTCTGGGCTTCGGCCTCATCGCGTCGCTGGTGCTGGGGCGAACCGTCAAGCGCACCTCGCAGCCCCTGCCGCTGGTGCTCGAGCTGCCTCCCTACCGGGTGCCGCAGGTCGCGGTGGTGGCACGTGTCGGCTGGCGCGCGGCGACGCGCTTCGTTCGCGACGTCGGCTCGGTCATTCTCATCGCCGCCGTGGTGCTCTGGGCGCTGCTCACCGTGCCTGGCCCTTCTGCGGGCACGCCACCGCCCGAGGCGACCCCTCGCGTGGTGGCGATGTACGGCAGCCTCGCCGCGTCGGTGGGCCGGGCGCTCGAACCGGTGACGACGCCGGCGGGCTTCGACTGGCGACTCAACGTCGGGCTCATCGGCTCCCTCGGAGCGCGTGAGCTGATGGTCGGCACGCTCGGCGTCATCTTCGGCATCGAAGACACGGGCGATGACCCCGCGCCGTTGGCCGACCGCTTACGAGACGCGCGGCGCGCTGACGGCACCACGGCCTACGGCATGGCCACGGCGCTCTCGTTGATGGTGTTCTTCGTGCTCGCCTGCCAGTGCATCAGCACCCTGGCGGCGGTGCGGCGAGAGACGCGCTCGTGGCGGTGGCCGCTGTTCGTGTTCGTCTACACGTACGGCGCGGCGTGGGTGCTGTCGGTCGTGGTGTACCAGCTCGCGTCAGCCGCCGGCCTCTGACGGCGGGAGCGACGCGACAGGTCGCCTACCGCGTCCTGGCGTCCCACCCCTGCCGAACGAAGGTGCGCACCGACGCGAACGAGGCCCCGGTGGCCTTCTCATCCCACTCGGCGATCAGCCGGGCCTCGAGCTCGTCGTTCCACCGCGCGTACTCGACGCCGTACTGCGCGCGCGCGCCGACGCCGTACCGGATGCCCGGCTCGGCCAGCTTCCACGTCGCCTCGAGATCGACGGGGCCGGGGTTGGGCGTCTCGTCATCGGGAATCCACTCGGTGCCGATGGCCTGGCGAAGGGTGTTCACGGTGCGCTGGCGAAGGTCTCGGCCTCCGGCGCGCGCGTCTGCACGGGTCTGGAGCCAGTCACGGCGCAGCGCGTCCTTGAGGCGACGCCACAGGGAGCCGTGGGGTTCGTTCCTCCAGTACCGCGCGTTCCATTCGAGACGTTGCTGGGCAGGTGAAGGGCGAGGCTGCGTGGCGATGTCCATGGTGGCTCCCTGCTTCAGGGTGAGCCGACAGCGGGAGCACCGCGCGCGCCATCGAGCCGGGTCGACTGATCCGACGGTTGGGAGCCCCTCCGACGAGCAGTCAATCACCCTGATGTTTCACCCATCATGGTGAGCGACCCGCGCCTCCCGTTCGAAACCACGACGTTCTCAACGACTCCCAGCAGCGACGAGACGAGACGACGGCCAGGGCGCCCGTCCCGCAGTCGCATCCTGTCACTCGTGACGAAGAGCAGAGGGCCGGCGGGGCTCGACCTGCCTTCGCCTCGCCTCGAGGCGAAGGTGTGCACTGGCCGCACAAGCACGCCGAGAGGAAAAGTGCTCGTCAAGCCTTCCACCAGAGTTCTCAGAGTGTAAGAAAGCGCCGCATGAGAACGAACTTCACCGTGTGGTTCAGCGTCGCCGTCGCCGCGATGGTGCTCGCTGGCTGTAACTCCGGCACCTGCGACACCAACAGCGATTGCTCGAGCGGTCAGGTCTGTTCGGCGGCACAGTGCGTGACGCCTGACGCAGGTTCCGCGGGTGGTTCTGCGGGCGGCTCCGCTGGTGGTTCGGCGGGCGGCTCCGCTGGTGGTTCTGCAGGCGGCTCCGCTGGTGGCTCTGCGGGCGGCTCCGCTGGTGGCTCTGCGGGCGGCTCCGCTGGTGGCTCTGCGGGCGGCTCCGCTGGTGGTTCTGCAGGCGGCTCCGCTGGTGGTTCTGCGGGAGGCACTGCGGGTGGTGACGCGGGCGGCTCGGCGGGTGGTTCTGCGGGCGGCTCGGCTGGCGGTTCTGCAGGCGGCTCGGCTGGTGGTTCTGCGGGCGGCTCGGCTGGTGGTTCTGCGGGCGGCTCGGCTGGTGGTTCTGCGGGCGGCTCCGCTGGTGGCTCTGCGGGCGGCTCCGCTGG
>JALHMW010000032.1 GCA_022843845.1 Archangium sp. | reverse complement strand
GGCCGTCAGACTGGACAGGACCGCATCACATCAGGCACGAAGTACCCGTCACGCGGCGTGAGGGCCCCGGGGGGAATGGTTTTGAGAAGCTGGGGTCCCATCCCTCTGAGAGCCGACACCGGGCTGAAGGAAGAGCGCGCAGAGGCCCGGGCAAAAGGGCGCGAAGAAGGCCGTGAAGAAGGCCTCGAGTTCGTCCGCAAGACCATCAAGACCCAGTGGGCTGCTCGCTTCGGAAAGATCACGAAGACGGCCATCGCGCGCCTCAACAAGGCCGACGCAGCGACCCTGGAGCGCATCGCCCAACGCCTCATCACCGCAAAGAAGCCGGCTGACGTGTTCGGGTGAGTCCTTCGCGCCTCCCGTTTTGAGGAGCTGGACGCACCGGCCCGGCAGGAGGCCCCGGTGACCACCATCGAGCCCTCAGGTATCCTCGGAGGACCATGTACATGACCGAGGCGCAGGCGAAGAAGATGCGGAAGTACTACCGGATGGATCCGGTCAAGCCCCGGAACGACACCCCATACGCCGGGTTGATCGACGAGCGCACACTTCCCCGGGGGAGTTCCAAAGACGGCCTGGCGCCCGTCCGAGAGATGATGTTCATGGTGTGGGCGGAGCGCTTTGGGAAAGTGCCGAAGACGGCCATCGCGCGCATCAACAAGGCCGACGAGGCGACCCTGCGGCGCGCTGGCTACCGGCTGGTCATGGGAGACCCGGCGCGCGACATCTTCAAGTGACACTGGCCAGCAGAATCTGCCGAGGCGAAACCGCAGTTACCCAGCGCCACGCGGGAAGACGGCCTCGAGAAGCCGGTCGTACTCCATGATTCCAGCCTCGAGCGAGAAGTGGTCTTTCGTCACCGCCCGAGCCTTCGCCAGAACGGCCTCGTCGACGACCGGGCCCGCGACGAGCTGCGCCGCATGGTCGAGCGCCGTCGGTGAGACGTTCTCGAGCACCACACCCGAGCCCGCCCGAGAGACCCACGCACTCACCTCTTCATTGCAGCCGAACTGAAGCGGTCGAACGCCGGCGGCAAACAGCTCTCCAAGCTTGGTCGGCATCGAGGCGCGCTTGGCGACGCTGTTGGGCTGCAACAGCAACAGGCACCACGCGACGAGCGAGAGCCACTGAGGCATCGCGTCGTGTTCGGCCCGGACGATCGTGACCCGCTCCAGTGGCACGCCGAGCGCGGCCAGACGTTTCGCGTACTCCTCGCGCTGTCCGCTCAGGACGAGCAGGTGTGTCACCGGGCTCGCTTCGAGGATTCGTCGAGCGAGGTCGAGCGTCTCATCGACGAGATAGGAGCGGTTGATCGAACCGATGACGGCAACGACCCGTTTCCCGCTCAGGCGCTCGATGAACTCGGGAGGAACGCGCGACAGCGACGCGATCGGTCTGCGAACGAAGTCGTCATAGTCGGCGAGCGTGGTGATGCACTGCACGGGGCGCGGGCCGAGGGGCTTGAAGCGCTCCTCGACCTCTCGAGCCTGGAGCTCGGTGAGAGTGACCACTCCTGAAGCGGTGGTGAACAACTGGTGCTCGAGCCCGCGCGCGACGCCGAGCCTGAACGGCGTGGTGAACCAGCGGCCCTCTTCGAGGCGCTCGTCGATCCAGTAGCTGCGGGCATCGAAGACCCACGGGAGGCCGGTCGCGTTCCAGGCGGCGAGCGCGGCGACGGCTGGCACATAGGCCCTGGCGTGAATGCCGCGAACCCGGCCCGAGCGCGCCAGCTCGACGGCGCGGCTGGTGAGAAACCCCAGGTTGTTCGCCGCGGCTCGGCTGGACTGCGACCAGTCGAAGGGAGCGAACTCCCAGCGCACACCAGCGGCTTCGAGCCGGCTCCGAAGACGCCTGACCTTGGCCTCATCAGCGAGGTCCTTCTCCTTCTCGAGCGAGACGATGCGGTAGCGCCAGCCCAGCGCCGCCAGCCGCTCGAGGACCCGCACCACCTGGCTGTGGATGAGCGGTTCGAGCAAGCCGTCCTGGGTCAGGTACAGCAGCTCGTCAGGCCGGCTCACTCAGAGCCTCTCCGCGTAGGCCTTGAGCGTATCGCTGAGGCAGGGTCGTGAACGTTCCACAGGTTGGGTGAATCACACTGTCCCCACTGGACACCACAAAGTTCAGGTAAGTGGATTTCAGGAGGCAACAGTCGGTCATGTGCGGCATCACCGGCGCCCACGTCCCGAGGTCGACTCGCGACGATTTCACTGCTGCAAGGCACCGCCGCGCGTCGTGCTCGTTGATCACCTTTCGGCCTGCCATGTACTCGAACTCTCTCGAAAAGGGCGAGGCGACGCGAACGGTTGGCCGCGATCATGTCGGTGTCGATGATTGCTCACGCAGCACAGGACCTGCGGTCGCGTTCGATACCTGGCGCTACTGCGCCAACCGACCAACCTCTTTGGCTTGGACCCAGCGATTACGAAACGAAGACCAGGCTGCGACAGCGTTGATCGCAGCGAGCGCCACGAGGCACTGCAGAACCGGATGTGAGTATCTGTTCTCAGTGCTATGCAGCGGAATGTAGACGATTGCGGTATACAGGACCGGAGTCGCAAGGAGAATGACGAGCAGTCTGAGTCTTCGGCCGCGACCTGCCAATCTTAGAGCGGTCCAACCAAGGACGACAATGAAGAAATTTAGGCCCCAATGAAAGGCCTTCACTGCCTTCCAGAGAGGACTTCCTCGCGGCAGGCCCGAGCCATACCTGAACAAGTCAGTTCGCGTACCGAACCACATCGCGGGAGCTCTTCTCAACCAAACACCAACAGTATAGAGAGGTTGCGCTCTGAACCGCATGAGCGCCAAGTCAATAAACGCCCGGTCTCCCGCATTCGTATACATTTCCGCGCCAAATCGTTCGACGACCTTACGCTCAGCCTCGTCGTTGAATGCGTATTCTGGATAGACGGGCACAGGGCCGATATTCCAGAGTCCGTCGCGCTCCCATGTTCCCAACCACAAGTTGTACCCCAATCGGCCTGCCGAGATTGGTATCAATCGGTTAAATTGGACCGCGTTTCGTATTGTCCACGGCAACACGGCGGCTGCGGCCAACAACGGCAATAGCAACACCACCAACAACCTTGACTTCCGGCGTCGAACTGGCCGCCAGGAGATCCAACCCAAGACCAGAGCGAAGAATGGCGGGAGCAGAATGAGTTGGTCGCGAGTCAATGCTGCGATGCCCAGAACCGCGCCAGCGCTAATCATCCAGCCCCGTGGCCGCAACATGACGAGAACAAGGGCGGCTACCACAAGTGTAGCACTGAGCGTCTCGGACAGCATCGCGCCCGCGAAGTAGGCGTCGAATGGATTCAGACTGAGGGCCCAGAGTGTGGGTCGAATCGCGACTGGAAACCAGCGCCCCACAGCGCGAGCTAGAGCAAAGGCTGACAACACCGAGAGGAGTACCTGCGCGACCCGCAGACCAAACCACTCGGTATTCGAAAGGGACTGAGCAAGCAGCACCAGGACGGCATACCCAGGTGGCCGATAAACCGTGGGTACGGGCGCTTCAGAGTCACCCATGGCGAAAGTTCTGTGAACCGCAAGATTCGTCGCCGTGCTTTGATAACCTTCGGCGTCACCTTCCTTGGTGTACGCGACGCTGCTGATGACCAGGCCGCGCAACGCGACAGCCAGTGCAAAGGCCAAGGCAAACTCCACACCCGAGACTCGTGGAGAACGACGGTGTGGCAGTGAATGACCGCTTGCGTTCACTTGTCGAAATCCCCCTACGCTTCCTAACTGACATGGCGTCTCTTGGGAATGCAGAATCGCAACATGGTGCGCCGAGAGTCACCACCGGTCGATCTGAGATCCGATTCCACCGACGTCGCCGAGATCAACGGGAAGCGGCTGCTGCGAAAGAGAGGCGAGCTGGTCGAGCGAGCGAACGACCCACTTCGCTTGAAGTTGAGTCGTCCAACCAGTTTCTCCCTCGAAGCGCTTCCGTGACAGAGCGCTTCCCTGTTCGGTGTCGAGTTGTTCCCGGCGAAAACGATTCCACTGAAACCCGAAGTTGTCGGCATACGAAGCCTCGGGAACGCGCGAGAAGGATTCCTCGCCTGACGGGTACTCTCTCCCACGGTCAGCATTTAGGATGCCGGCGCTCGTCGACACACGATGAATGGTGATGGGGCTCGACGTGCCGGGCTCAGCAAGGACGGAAACGAGATCGTCGTTCATGCGAGCGGTCTACCGGGCTCATTTGCGCGCGACGAGCGCACATCAGCTTTGAATGAGGTGGCCTGCTTAGGGTACGAGACTGCTCGTGTGCGGCATCGCAGGAGTCGTCTATCGGAGCGGGGCTCGTGCCGAGCCAGACGTCGTCCTGACGATGGCTCAAACGCTCGCCCACCGGGGCCCTGACGGAGAAGGCGTGCACGTCTTCGACGGTGGCGGGCTGGGGCATCGCCGGCTGGCCATTCTCGACCTCACGGCAGACGGGGCGCAGCCGATGAGCGCCGCTGAGGGCAAAGTGTGGGTCGTCTTCAACGGCGAGATCTACAACTTCCAGGAGCTCCGGGCCGAGCTCGAGCAGCTGGGCCATCGCTTCCACTCCCGAAGCGACACCGAGGTCATCCTCGAGGCCTGGCTCGAGTGGGGTGAACGGAGCATCGCGAAGCTCGACGGCATGTTCGCCATCGCGTTGTGGGACACGCGGACCCGTCAGCTCGTCCTCGCCAGGGACCGCACCGGCAAGAAGCCGCTGTACGTCTACGAAGACGCCGAGAAGCTGGTCTTCGGCTCTGAGATCAAAGCAATTCTGGCCCACCCCGACGTGAACACCCGCGAGTGGCCTGAAGCCGCCGGGCAGTTCCTCTCACACGGCTACGTCCCGACCCCGCACACGTTCTACGCGCAGATTCGCAAGGTGAAGCCTTCGCACTTCGAGGTGCTCGACTTCGGCAAACGCGAGACGCGGGAGCAGCAGTACTGGGAATTCCCGCTCGGCCGTGAACGCCGCGTCGAGACCGAGGACGACTGGCGCGAGGTGGAGCACGAGGTGCGTCGGCTGTTCTTTGCCGCGGTGAAGCGCCGCATGGTCGCCGACGTGCCGGTGGGAGCGTTCCTCTCGGGTGGCATCGACTCCTCGCTCGTGGTGGCGGCGATGGCGAGCCAGTCATCACGGCCCATCAAGACGTTCAGCATCGGCTTCGAAGGCGCGCCTGAGTTCGATGAGACCAAGTACGCGCGAATGGTCGCGGACCGGTACGCGACCGAACACACCGAGTTCAAGGTGAAGGCTGAGGCCTTCGACCTCGCCGAGAAGCTCGCCTGGCACTTCGACGAGCCGTTCGGCGACTCGAGCTGCATCCCCACGTACATCGTCTCGAAGCTGACGCGCGAGGCGGGCTGCTCCGTGGCGCTGACGGGCGACGGCGGTGACGAGGCCTTTGCCGGCTACCCGCGGTTCACGGCGGCGGCCGCTGCTGAGCGGGTGCCACAGTTCGTGCGAAGCCTCGTGCACCGGGTGACCTCGACGGCGACTGAGCGCCCGGGAGACAGTCGGGTCTGGTGGAGAACCCATCGCTTCGTGAACCGAGCGTCGCTCGACCTGCCAGACCGGCTGCGGAGCTGGATGACGCTCTACGCGCCGGCCGAGCTTCAGCAGCGAGCCGACGTGGCGTTTGCGCCGTCACCCATCGCGCTTGGTGAGCGGTATCGCCAGCTGTTCGACGAGGCCGCTCGACTCGGCGCAGACACGCTGAACCAGATTCTCTTCATCAATGCCCGCACGTACCTGCTCGACGACCTGAACGTGAAAGTCGACCGCGCAGCGATGGCTGCGAGCCTCGAGTGCCGGTCGCCGTTTCTCGATACCGCGCTGCTCGAGTACGCGTTCTCGCTTCCTGCGCATGTGAAGATCCGTGGCTCCGACCGCAAGTACATCCTGAAGCGGGCCTTTGCTGATCTGCTCGTTGCCGAGGCGACGTACCGGCCGAAAATGGGTTTCGGCGTCCCCATGAGCAGCTGGCTCAGCAATCGAGCGAGTCCCAATGTGACGCCGGGTCGCTCGATGGAGGCTTGGGCCGCGCTTCAACTCGAGAGGTGGGGCGCAGATGACACCAAGAAGGATCTGAAGGCACCATGAGACGCGTCGCTATCGTCAGCTACGGGATGGGGAACCTTCGCTCAGTGGCCAATGCGATCGACGTGCTTGGGGCGACAGCCGTTGTGATCGACCGCCCCGCCGAACTCCAGGGAGTGGACGCCGCAATCCTCCCAGGCGTCGGCGCCTTCGGCGAAGCAATGCTGCGGCTGAACTCGGCGGGCTGGCCGGAGGCACTGCACCACCATGCCTTCAAGGCCCAGCGACCCTTCCTTGGTATCTGCCTTGGAATGCAGCTTCTGGCGGAACGAGGCACCGAGTTTGGCGACCACCAGGGACTCGGCTGGTTCCCCGGCGCCGTGGTCCGTCTCGACCGCCCAGCGAACGTTCGCGTCCCTCACATCGGATGGAATGACGTCGTCGCAAAGCGTACCGATGGCCTCCTCGCCACCGTGGCGCCCTCGGCGACCTGTTACTTCGTGCACAGCTTCGCGTTCGAGCCCGCTGACGAGTCGCTCATCTCCGGAGTGACCGAGTACGGCGGACATTCATTCGTCTCCGCAGTCGAGCGCGACAACGTCTTCGGCGTTCAGTTCCACCCCGAAAAGAGCCAGAAGCATGGCCTCGCCATGATCAAGCGGTTCCTCGAGGTCTGAATGCTCCGCACCCGACTCATTCCGGTGCTGCTCCTCCAGAACGGCATGCTCGTTCGCAGCGAGTCGTTCTCCATTCACCAGGTCGTCGGCAACCCGATCCACGAGGCCAAGCGCTTCAACGAATGGAACGTCGACGAGCTCATCTACCTCGACATCTCTCGAGACGGTTCCTACGACCTTCGTCGCGACGACCACAAAGTGAAGAACCTCTCGGAGCCCATGCAGATCCTGGAGGAGGTCAGCAAGACCTGCTTCATGCCGCTGACGTGGGGCGGGCGTATCCGCTCCATCGATGACATGCGCCTCTGTCTCCGGAACGGCGCAGACAAGGTCGCAATCAACACTGGCGCCTTTCGGAGCCCCCAGCTCATTCGCGACGGCGCGAACGCATTCGGCGCGCAGGCGATCGTCGTCTGCATCGACGTGCGATGCACTGAGCGGGGCTTCGAGGTCTTCATCGATGGCGGCCGCGAAAGCACAGGCCGTGACGCTGCCTCCTGGGCGAAGGAGGCCGTCTCGCACGGGGCAGGCGAGATTCTCCTGCAGAGCATCGATCGTGATGGCGTCGCGACGGGGTACGACCTCGACCTCATCCGCGCAGTGGCGCAGGTCAGCAGCGTGCCGGTGATCGCGCTGGGTGGTGTGGGACGCTACGAGAACTACGCCGAGGCCGTGAAGGCAGGCGCAGATGCCGTCGCCGCAGCGAACATCTTTCACTTCAAAGAACTCTCGGACCGCAATGGGAAGCGTGCCATGGCAAAAGCCGGGCTCCACGTGAGGACCTCATGACCTTCAAGACAGAGCAGGAGTCGTTCTGGGCCGGCGAGTTCGGCGATGCCTACGCCGAGCGCAACAAGTCCGATGTGCTCCTCGCCGCAAATCTGGCGTTCTTCAGCCGGATCATCGCCCGCACCGGCCGCCTCGAGTCGATCACGGAGTTTGGGGCGAACGTAGGGATGAACCTGAAGGCGCTGCGGCTGCTCCTCCCGACAGCGCGAATCGCTGCAGTCGAGATCAACCCCAGCGCGTGCGCTGAGCTCCGCAAGCTCGAGGGCGTGCAGGTGTTCGAGGGCTCCCTCCTCGGCCAGGTGCCACCCGTGAGCGACCTCGCCTTCTTCAAGGGCGTGCTCATTCACATCAACCCGGACGAACTCAAGACCGCCTACGCCAAGCTCGACGCGACGGCCGGGCGCTTCGCCCTGATCGCCGAGTACTACAATCCGACCCCCATGACCGTGCCCTACCGCGGTCACTCGGAGCGCCTCTTCAAGCGCGACTTCGCCGGAGAATTTCAGGACCTGCACAAAGGATGGAACCTGGTCGATTACGGATTCCTGTACCGGCGCGATCCCGTCTTTCCCCAGGACGACATCTCCTGGTTCCTCATGGAGCGCGTCTGACATGCCCGTTCGCTTCTGTTCGCGCTGTGTCTACCCCTCGATCTCGGCAACGCCGCTGACCTTCGACGAAGCGGGCGTCTGCTCTGGCTGCCGAACTGCCAACAACAAGACGACCATCGACTGGAAGGTGCGCTTCGGCTGGCTCAAGGAGATCGCAGACGAGCACCGGTCGAGCTCGAACTACGACATCCTCATTCCGGTCAGCGGTGGCAAGGACAGCTACTACCAGACGCACGTGGCCGTTCACGAACTGGGACTCAAGCCGCTCCTCGTGACGTACCACGGCAACAACTACCTCCCCGAGGGTGAGTACAACCTGCAGCGCATGCGAGAGGTCTTCGACTGCGACCACGTCATCGTTCGGCCGAGCATTCCCACGCTCGTGAAGATGAATCGCATCGGGTTCAAGCTTCAGGGCGACATGAACTGGCACGGCCACTGCGGGATCTTCACCACGCCAATCCAGGTCGCCGTTCGCTACAAAGTCCCACTCATGATGTGGGGCGAGCATGGGTTCCTCGACCTCGGGGGCATGTACTCGCTGAACGATCTCGTCGAGTTCACCGCCAAGTTCCGGCTGGAGCACGCGCTGCGTGGCTACGACTGGGACGACTTCACGGATGAGGGCCTCGAGAAGCTCGGGCGCCCGGAACTCAAGGAAGGTCTCCGGGAGAAGGACTTGCTCTGGGCGCAATACCCGTCGGACGACGAGATCGATCAGGTGGGCGTCCGAGGCATCTATCTGGGCAACTTCGTCAACTGGGATGCAAACCCGCAGACGAAGCTCGTAATCGAGAAATACGGGTGGAAGCCCCGGGAGCAGCCGTTCGAGCGCACCTACCGCCGCATGTCGAACCTCGACGACATGCACGAGAACGGAATGCACGACTATCTGAAGTTCATCAAGCTCGGCTACGGGCGAGGCTCGGATCACTCGTGCAAGGACGTACGCGCAGGACACATGACGCGCGCGCAAGGCATCGAGATGGTCCGGAAGTACGACCACGTGAAGTCCAGCGACCTGATCAGATGGCTCGAATACGTCGGCATGACCGAGGCTGAGTTCGACGCCATCAGCGACACGTTCCGCGACCCACGTGTCTGGTGGATCGAGAATGGGCAGTGGTGGAAAGACACCCTCTGGGGCGAGCCCACCGCCTACGGACCAGTGCACCTCAGTGAGGCAGCCCAGGCGAAGTACAAGGAAGGACGCGCGCGATGACTTCGACCACGACGACAAGGCTGTCGGAGAACGAGATTCGGCCGCAGGAGTTGATGAGCGAGCAGCAGCGTCGGTTTGCCAACGACATCGCTCGGCTGCACGAACACCTTGGACGTTTCGTGAAGGTGGCGTGCCCGGCCTGCGGAGGGAAGGACTCTCACTTCGAGTGGGAGAAGTACAAACTGTCGTACGTGTCCTGTGCCAACTGCAGGACCATCTACATCAACCCCCGGCCTCCGCCTGACGTCCTCGAGCACTACTACAAGAGCTCCGAGAACTACGCGTACTGGAACGACGTGATCTTCCCGGCGTCGGAAGACGTTCGTCGGGAGAAACTGTTCAAGCCGCGCGCAGAGCGCCTGATCGACATCTGCCGGAGGCATGGCGGAGAGGGAGGCACGCTCCTGGAAGTCGGTGCCGGGTTCGGCACGTTCGGACAGGAGGTGACCAAGCGCGGGTTCTTCAAACGCTTCATCGCCGTCGAGCCGACGCCGGACCTCGCGAGCACCTGCCGCAAACGCGGCCTCGAGGTACTCGAGTCGCCCATCGAGAAGGTGACGCTGCCGGACGCGAGCGTCGACGTCATCGCGTCGTTCGAAGTGGTCGAGCACCTCTTCGACCCTTCCGCGATTCTGCAGAAGGCGGCGCGGCTGCTGAAGCCGTCAGGCCTCATGGTCGTGAGCGTACCAAGCTGTAGTGGCTTCGACGTTCAGCTCCTGCGTGAGAAGAGCTCGTCGGTCGACGTCGAACATCTGAACTACTTCAGCCCTGAGTCCCTCGGGCAGCTGTTCAAGCGGTCCGGGTTCGACACGATTGAGGTGCAGACTCCGGGCAAGCTCGACGCCGAACTCGTGCGGAACAAGATTCTCGCCGGCGAGTACGTCGCGCCAGACCCGTTCCTCAAGACAGTGCTGATCGACCGCTGGGACGAGCTCGGTGGAGCCTTCCAGGACTTCCTTGCTGCGAATCGACTCTCGTCGCACCTCTGGCTCGTCGCGCGAAAGCAGTAGCGACTACGTGGTCTTCTGAACGACGCCGTCGTTGAGCGCGAGCAACGCAGCGTCGCCGCCAATGGCGTCCAGCACCTGGCGAAACGAGAGTTCATCAGCCCGCTCGCCAAGGCGGGCGAACACGGCGTGAAGAAACCGGTAGTCATCGACCGTGTCGAGCGTCCACCGGTGGCGTGACAGGTCTTCGTCCAGAGCCAGCGTGACCGACAGACAACGAAACGTCTCAGGTCGCCGGTAGATGTGCGCCGTGACGTGCTCGCGCTCCGCCGGGTCCGTCGCATCGCGGTGGGCTCGCAGCAGGGCCTCGCGGCTCATCACTTCGGTGTCCAACCCACGCGGGAGCCGGCGCTCCATGACGTTCGACGCGTAGTCCGCGCCCGGATCCGCGAGGAAGCGCTCGATGACCGTCGAGGAAACCTCGACATCGAGCAGCGGACAGTCCGACGTCACCCGAACGATCACCTCAGCTCGTGACGCCTCTGCAGCAAGGACGTAGCGGCTCAGCACGTCCGTCTCGCTCCCACGAACGACGGTGACCCCGAGGCGCTGACCCACTCGCTCGATGATCTCGTCGCCAGCGGTATCGGAGGTCGCGATCACGACGTCGGCCACCTGCCGGAACTGCCGCACGCGCCGCAGGCATCGCTCGAGCGCCGTGACGCCACCGAGGTCAAGCAACACCTTCGCGGGCAGCCGGCTCGACTTCAATCGCGCCTGAACGACCACCACCACCCGTTTCACGGGCCGTACCTCGCCACGCGACGCTCACAGCCGAGGAACTCACCCTCGGGGCGCTTGTGCTCGCAGAAGCCGTAGTACCCCGCCCGCTTGAACGCGCGCAGGCTCCGTTCGTTCGCCTTTCGCACCTCGGCGAGGATGGTGACGGCGCCGAGGTCGCGCGCGTGCGGTTCGGCGGCCTGCAACACGGCGGCGGCGAGTGCCTTGCCCCGGGCCTCAACCCCAAGGCCGAATGACAACTCCGCCGTCGCGTCACGCACGAGGTCGAGCCGCACCTGACCGACCGGCCTCCCCTCGTGTTCTGCGATGAGGAGCTTTCGTTTCGGGTCAGCGAGCACACGCGCCAGCCACTTCTCGTGATCGGCCGTCTCGACTGGCGTCGTCGTTCGCGACTGGGCGCGCGTCTCGGGATCGTTACGCCAGGCCAGCAGCATCGCCGAGTCAGCCACGGTCGCAGGCCGGAGGGTCACTGGTTGGGTCTGCGCGGCAGGGCCGACCATCTCCCAGGTCAACGGCTCCGCCGCTTTCAGCGCGCGGCTCGCAGTGCGGCCAAGAATGGCAGGCAGGTGTTGGGGCGCGAGGCCGTTCGACGGCCGAACACTACGCACGTCGTCGCACGTGAGCACCTGCCCGGCTGCGACGTCGCGGGCGACGAACAACGAACGACGAAACGCAAGGCTCCCCTGCTCCTCTGCCGAAGGACCAAAGCGGGGCCGGCCGAGCGTCGCTTCGCACGTGCGCACCTCGTCCACGAGCTTCCGGAAGTCAGCCGGCTCGAGCGAGAAGAACGCGTCAGGGCCTCCCCACGAGCGATCGACGATGAAGTGCTTCTCGATGAACCGGGCCCCGAGCGTGACGGCGGCGATCGCGGTGATGTTGTCGCGGGTGTGGTCGGACAGGCCGAGCACGACACCGAGACCGCGAAGAATCTCGAGGCTGCGCAGGTCCATCGAGCGCGGGTCTGCCGGGTACGCCGACACGCACCGCAGAACCGCGATCTCGTGATTCCCAACCTCGTGGCAGACCCGCACGGCGGCTTCGATCTCGCCGAGCGAGGCCATGCCGCTCGAGATGACCATCGGCTTCCCCTGCCGCGCCATCGCCTCGACGAGGGGCAGATCGGTCACCTCGAAGGACGCCACCTTGTACGCAGGCACCTCGAGGTCGGCGAGGAACTGCACGGCCGTCGCGTCGAACGGCGTCGAGAAGCACGCGAGGCCAAGGTCGGCCGCGGCCTTCATCAACTTCTCGTGCCACTCCCACGGCGTCATCGCTTCGGCGTAGAGGTCATGCAGCGTGCGCCCCGCCCAGACGTTCTTCGTCTTCACCACGAACGGCGGCGCGTCACTCTTCAAGGTCAACGTGTCGGGCGTGTAGGTCTGGAGCTTGATGGCATCGGCACCCGCCTTCGCCGCGGCCTCGACGGTCTGCAGCGCCTTGTCGAGGCTGTGACCGTGGTTCGCCGAGAGCTCGGCGACGAAGTACACGGGGGCGTCGTCAGCGACGCGTTTCGAACCGATGTTGAAGCCCGGCATCAGACGACCTCCAGGAGTTTCTGCACGACGCGCTCGGCGCCTGAACCATCGACGATTGCACGCGCCGAGTCGATCAGCCTTCGACGCCGTTCTGGCGAGCTCGCGAGGGCCTCGAGCCCTTCGAGCCACGACTCCGGCGACCCCACCTCGCGCGCGTCGCCGAAGTACTCGACCGCCCCAAGCGCAGCGAGGCGCTCGGCGAGCTCCACCTGGTTGTCGGCGACGGCGACCACTGCGCTCGGGACGTTGAGGAGTGCCAGCTCCCAGACCGTTCCGCCGGCGCCCGCGAACGCCAACTGACAGCGAAGCGCGTGGTCGGCGAAGTGGCTCGTGTTGAAGACCAACTCAGCAGCAGGGGCCAGGCGCTCGTAGTCAGCCATGCGCGGGTTTGCGCCGCCCACCACGACGCACCAGGAGAACGACGAGCGCGCCTGATGGCGAAGGAGTCGTCCGGTGAGATCGAGCGGGTCGGCACCACCGAGCGTCATCAGGCAGCGCTCCACGGGGCGATCGCCGGGAAGCGCTCGTGACGCCGCTTCGACGATCTCGCGACGAATGAGGGCGTACCGAGCTCCGAGGAGCAGCTGCGTGTTGGCCGCACGCCGGACGTACTGGGACTCGGCAGCGTGGACGTTCAGGTTGAGGACCAACGGCGCCAGGTACTCCGCGTTCTCGCCGTTGTCGTCGACCACCAGGAGCGGGATGCCTGCTTCGACGATCGGCCGCTGGAAGTCGGCGTGGAACGAGTAGCCGTCGGCGACGACTGCGGCGGCACGGAGCTCCTGCGCGGTCACCGTCGTCCATGTCCCATCGGCCTCATGCACTGGGCGGTCGATGACCGTGCCGCCCAGCGCTTCGATTCTGGGCACGAAGGCTGAAGGCACTGCGCCAGCGACGACGAAGGTGCCGCCGCGCGCACACCACGCCTCTGCGAGCGCGAGCATGCGCATCAGGTGACCAGCGCCGATGGAAGGTCCCGCGTCGGCCCGAATGAGAAGGACCTTCGGCGTCACGACGCGTTCTGAAGGAGCACGGAGCCGACGGCGTCGACCACCCGCTCGACGTCTCCGTCCACCATGCCGGGGAACATCGGCAGGCTGAGGCACCCCGCGTAGTAGGTGTCGGCGCCCGGGAAGTCGCCGTTCGCGAGGCCCGCCGCGACGAAGTCGGGCTGCCGGTGCACGGGGATGTAGTGGACCTGCGGCCCGATGCCCTTTTCTCTGAGGCCGTCGTAGAGCGCCCGCCGCCGCTGTGACACCTGCGCGAGCGTCTCACCCGCGCGTGCGACGAGGTTGATCACGTAGAGGTGGTACGAGGACACGGTCGCGGGCGGCTGCCCGAGCGGCCTCACCACCGTGGGGAAAGCGCCTGCGGCAAACGCCTTGTCGTAGCGCGCCGCGAGCTCACGCCGCCGGGCCACGAAGCGCCCGAGCTTCTTCGCCTGCGACAGGCCGAGCGCGCACTGCAGGTCGGTGATCCGGTAGTGGTACCCGAGCGACTGCTGCTCGTAGTACCAGGGCCCGTCCACCTGTTTGAGCTTCGCCGGGTCCTTCGTGATGCCGTGCGTTCTGAGCTCGAGCAGCGTGCGGTAGGCGCCCTCATCATTCGTGGTGATCGCTCCGCCCTCGCCGGTGGTGATGTGCTTCACCGGGTGGAACGAGAGAATCGCCATCTGCGTGTGCGCACAGCTGGCCGCGTTGCGGGTCGCGCCGTCGCGCGCGGTGTAGGTCGCGCCCAGCGAATGTGCGGCGTCCTCGATGACGATGGCGCCAACTGAGTCCGCGATCGCGCGCACTCCCTCGAGGTCGGCGACCGAGCCTGAGAAGTCGACTGGCACGATGACCTTCGGCGGCGTCCCCTTCGACTTCAGCCGTGCGACTTCGGCCCGGAGCGCCTCGAGCGAGATGTGCCCGGTTCGGGGATCGACGTCGACCAGCCGCGGCGAACCACCCGCGTAGCGAATGCAGTTCGCCGAGGCGACGAAGGTCACGTCTGAGGTGACACCAGTGTCGCCGGAACGAACGCCCGCCGCGAGCGCCGCCAGATGCAGCGCGGCCGTGCCCGACGAGACTGCGACGGCGTAGCGAGCGCCGGTGAGGCCACACAGCGCCTCTTCGAACTTCGCGACCGCCGGGCCTTGCGTGAGCCAGTCGGAGCGGAGCTGCTCGACGACCGCTGCGATGTCGTCTTCTTCGATGACCTGCCTACCGTAGGGGAGCATGGCGTTCGTTCACCATGCCCAGCGGTTGTTCGCCAGCCAGGCCCGCGTCTTCGCCACGCCGGCCTCGAGCGTTGTCGATGGCGTCCATTCGATGAGGTCCCTGGCGAGCGACGGGTCGCAGCACAGCTTCATGATCTCCGCCTGGGGATGATCGTGCGCGACGCGGTCGACGCGGTTTCCAGCCGAGCAGCAGATGGCGGCGAGCTGGTTCACCGAGACGTCACGACCGGTGCCGGCGTTGACGACCTTGCCCTCGGTCTTCTCCGATTGTGCGGCGCGCACCACGAACTCCGCGCAGTCCTCGACGTAGAGCAGGTCGCGCGTCTGCTCCCCCGAGCCCTTGACGAGGAGCGGCTCGTTCGCGAGGTCGCGCTTCAGGAAGATCGAGACGACGCCGCCTTCGGAGTTGCTCTTCTGGAACGGGCCGTACGTATTGAAGGGCCGAACGACGGCGACCGGCATGCGGTACGCGTGGAAGTACGAAAGGGCCAGCATGTCGGCGCCGATCTTGGCGGCCGCGTACGGAGAAGCAGGCCGGTACGGGTGGCTCTCCTTGATCGCCTGACCGCCAGCCAGATCGTAGACCATGCAGGTCGACATCACGGCGACGCGGGGACTGCGCACCTTGAGCTTCGGCACGTCGCGATCGAAGTCGAAGTGCTTCGCGTCGAGATCGAGGCCGTTCTGGGTGAAGTACTGGCGTCGACACGCCTCGAGCACGCGGAAGGTGCCGATGGCGTCGTTTCGGAAGGTCGGCTCGGGGTCGTCGATGGACTTCTGCACGTGAATCGACGCGCCGAGGTGCAGCACGAGGTCCCACGACTGCTTGAAGAGCGGGTCGAGCACGTCAGCGCGCGTGAGGTCGCCGTGCACCAGCCCGTTGAAGCCCTTCGCGCCCTCGAGCTCGGCGAGGTTCTGCTTTCGACCGTTCGAGAGATCGTCGAGCGCCGTCACCTCGTGGCCATCCTGGAGCAACCGAGCCACGACCCACCGGCCGATGAAGCCGGCCCCACCCGTCACGAGACACTTCACGGCAGCAGCCCCCCACTCTGCAGGAAGGGCTCGAGCACCTTGTGCGTCTGCAGGTACGTCACGATGTCGGCACGGCTCATGAGGTGATCTTTACCCGAGTGCCACTCGCGGGTGACCGGCTTGGCGTCGGACATGTTCTCGCTCGTCGCGCCGCCGTATGAGCCGGCGTTCGGTGAGAGGACGACGAGCAAACGCTCCAGCTCAACGGTGCGACTCATCTCGTCGGTCGAGATCAACTCCTCGAAGAGCTTCTCTCCCGCGCGAGGGCCGATGAAGTTCAGCCGCGGCTCACCAGCGCCCTTGAGGATCGTCCACATGGCATGGGCGAGATCCAGCACCTTGAGCGCCCGCATCTTGGTGACAAAGACCTCGCCGCCTTTGGCCTGCGCGCCGGCCTCGATGACGAGCGAGCCGGCCTCGGCTATGGTCATGACGTAGCGGCTCATTCCGGCGTCGGTGAGTGTCACCGGCTCGCCGCGGAGCATTTGGCCCGCGAAGATCGGCACCACGGAGCCTCTCGACCCGATCACGTTTCCGAACCGAACGGCAGCAAAGCGGGTGCGGTGCGTGCCGCGAATCTCGTTCGCGGCTGCGACGAGGCGCTCACCCATCATCTTCGAGGCGCCCATGACGTTGGTGGGGTTGACCGCCTTGTCCGAGGACGTGAAGACGACGCGCTCGACATTTGCTTCCAACGAGGCGCGAATGACGTTGTTCACCCCGACGAGGTTGGTCTGGACGATCTCGAAGGGGTTGTACTCGCCGAGCCCCACGTGCTTCAGCGCTGCCGTGTGGAAGACGACGTCGACGCCGCTCAACGCGAAGCGAAGCCTGTCCATGTCTCGGACGTCGCCAATGAACGGGGCGACCGGCGCACCGACCGATTGCAGCCGCTGGTTCAGAAAGAAGAGGTCGTTCTCGGAGTGGTCGAGGCAGCGCAGGGCCCGAACTTGAGGTGCGAGTCGTTCGCAGAGCACGCCCCCGATGGTGCCAGCCGCACCGGTAACGAGCACAACCTTTCCTCGAATGAATTCCGTATTACCCACTGTGTCCTCAAGAATCAGCAATGACAGCCTCCAAAACCGCCCTGGAATCGGGCAACTCCGGTCGACGAAGTAGGCTCACCCTATTCAACTGCTTAAGCATTGCGTCACGCAACTCTTCACTCGACCCTACCGCAACCGCCCACCCGGACTCGATCTCAGCGCGAAACAAATCCAAATCCGTGCGTCCCAATATCACGCTAGGTACCCCGAAAGACAGCGCATCCAAGACTGAAGAAGACACCTCGGTCACATGCACTGCAACTATGCGCAGTAAAGTCCAAATTGGCAGGTCAGACGCAAGGTCAAGCTCAGCACCGTCGTCGTCCTTTAGCAACTTGCGAACAACCTCCTTCTGACCCAACCGAACCGGATGCACGCGAAACAGAAAGAAGAACTCATCGCTCAGGTCTTTTGAGACGCCAACGTACTGACGAAGAGTCTCCTGCGATTCGTATCCATTCAGCGTCAACAAGATCAAGCGACGCCCCTTCGCGAGCACCTTCAAACGCGCGAGCGCAGTTTCATCAACGAAAGAGTTCTGCGACTCCGAAGCAAACCAACGCACAATTGGGTCGCCACCGAGCACTGCTTTCGTCGCACACTTCGTCGACCAGGCCCGAACCGCGCTCACGTCCTCCTGGCGCCAACACCAAAAGACATCTGGAAGAACTTCATAGCCACCACTCGGCACTCTTGACCATCGAGAGTACGCCCAATGATATTCGCCGTTAAGACCGTGCTGCACATCCATTGATTTCACTCCACGCCTCTTGCAAGCCAACATCATGGCATACTGCGGTGCGCCATAATAACAAACCACAGGCACAAGCTTCGGCCCAACATAATCCAAGACACGAAGCATGACCGCTGAAATCGCCTCCACAGCCACCGAAGACAAGACGATATCTCTTGTATTCGGCGGGCTAACACCGACCACCCTCTGAAAGATCGCCATGGCCGCCTCGAAACCCGGCAATCGAACCCTCGCATCAACAAGTCGACCCCGAATTGCCCCAATCGCCTCAGCCCAACCAACCAATCCACCAAGCGACTGCGATTTGCTCTGACGACCCGTAAACGAAGAACTCGCAGAAGGTTGCACTACCGCTACTGAAAGCCCAAGTTCGGTCGACATCTCGACAAATGGATAGGCATAGCGGTCGACAAGACCAACGGGTGTGCGCACGAACGAAACCCCATCCGAAACAAACAGCACATCAGCAGGCTGGAGAGCTAAAGCCAGCCGACCAACAGAACCCAATTCACTAACTACCCCCCGCATCCTTCGCCCTGCGCGCCGCAGAATCCCGTCGCGAGTCGTCGCCACGTCGGGGCGGAGGCGATATCCCTGATTGTACAAATGGTAGCGAACGATCGGCCAAACATGCAGACCGTCAACCACCCACTCATCAACCGGAAACCTATCCTCAAGAGCCCAAATCGCCTCGACCACCGCACCAACAGATCGACCATTCAAGCCACACCGCCTCGCCTAACAGCGCGCGCCGCAATCATCACAAAAAAAACAAATACAAACACACGCAACCCAGCCCCCAACAATCGAGCGCCCAGAACCCCCCAAACCCCCGCAAAGGACGCCAAACCCCACACAAGCACGAGACTAGCTATTGCCGAGAGGATCGTTGCAATAGGAATCAATGCAGATTTTCCTGAAAAATAGAGCATGTTCGATGCTGGGTAGTACAAACTCTCGACCACACCAATAAGCGCCACAGCGACCACAAAACCCCACAACCCTTCGTAGTTTGGCCCCAGCAGGACCGGCACGAGGGGGGAGACCAACGCAACGCCAATCGCGGCCACGAGAACAGGAATGAGAATCCGGGGGAAGAAACGTCGGCCAGCAGTCAAGAAGTCGCGACCGCTGGACTGCGACAATAGCCGCCCTATCTCCGCGGTCTGGGCATCATTCGTGGCAGTAGCGACGAGCGCTACGGGTATCGCAATCTGCGAAGCGAGAGCGTATCGCCCCAAGTCAGCATCAAGACCAACACCAGCAAGAATCCAGCGATCTGCCATTCCGTAAACCCACCCAGCAAGAAAGTGAGGCAAAAACGGAAGAGAAAAGCGCATCACCTCAACTGCAGAAACGCCTGGCATGCCTCCTACATGGGCACCCACCACGCCAACGTCGTGCCTTGACCACGAAAAAACCAATGCTATTGCCGCTATGGCCGTGACTACTGCAGGTGCTACCTGAGCCTCAATGACCCCAAGAGCACCTCTTCTTAGATACCATACAAGAAGCAACCCCGACCCAATTTGCGTCGCCGCGCCTGCTATGCTGAGGAGCATTGCCTGATGCGCTCGCCGTGAAACTCTCAGGTATGACTCAACAAGACTGCCAAACCCTAAGCATGCGCCACCGAATAGCACCCAGTACACCACTCCGTCCTTCGCGATCCAGCCCAACGCCATGCCGGCCCAAACGAGGACGCAATGCACCAGAAAGGCCGTGGCAACGATGCGAAATTGAACGAGCGCGAATCGAAACAAACGCACCTCTCGCTCAGGCCCCTCTTTAGTGGAGAAGTAGAAGTGCGGCAGGGCGGAAGTCGACCCAAGCGAAAACCACAATGGCAGAAACACCAATAGAGACTGGTAGAGAGCAACCTTCCCGTACTCGACCGGGCTGAGTGAGCGCGCATACAGGGGGATGAGAATGACGCTGCCCGCCCGAGACGCGACACCCGCAAACAGAAACATCACCGTCGGGTTCGCCGCCATGGCCGAAAGCCGCGTTCTGAGATTCTCTGTGCTCATTTCTCCCCGTCAATCAAGAAGGGATGCGCCATCGGACCTTTGACGCTTCCGCCCGGCCGGTAGCGCTCCTGCAGATTGAGCACCACGTCCAATCGGGCCTTCGTGTGAACTGGAGAGTGCAGTGCTTTATTATCAAGTGTCTTGCCCTCTGTTGTTTTTAAGGCCGCTCGGATCACAGTTACGGAATGAGCCGGATAGAGAGAATTTGGTCAAGAGTCGGCAGTAGATAATGGCTAGGCAACGATCATGGCTGTTTTGCAGGCGTTCCCGTTCTATTCTCCAAACTACTCCGTTCAAGTTCGCTCAGATAGCTGATGAGCACTGCTCGATGTGGGCCGACGAACACGAATCGCGCCCCGACGGCCACGGCCGACACGCCGCGTTCGAACGCGGACCGAAGGTCGACGACACCTCGCGCGCCACCTGCAGCGACCACGGGGACACGCGAGTGGCCACCAATCGACTCGAGCAGTTCTAGATCCATGCCGTCAAGGCACCCGTCGTGGTCGACCGACTGCACCAGCAACTCTCCCGCCCCGGCGTCGACGAGCGCCTTCATCCACTCCTTCACGTCGGTGGCTCGCAGCGTTCGGCCGGCATGCGACCAGACCTTCGGCCGCCCTCGCCAGTCACGCTTCACGTCGACGACGCCCACGACACACTGCGCGCCGAAAGCGTTCGAGAGCTCCCGCACAAAGGACAGATCGTCGAGCGCTGCCGTGTTCAGCGCGACCTTCTCGACTCCGAGCCGGAGCAGTGTTCGCACATCCGCCAGCGTGCGAACCCCGCCGCCGTAACCGACGGGCATGAACGCCTCTGAGACGATCGACTCGACGAGTGCGAAGTCGGGGCGCCGCCCCTCCCGGCTCGCGTGGATGTCGAAGAGGAACAGCTCGTCGACCTCCTTCTCGTTGAAGATCTTCACCGCGTTGATGGGATCGCCGACGTAGACCTCGTCTTTGAACCGCCGCGTCTTCACGAGCCCGCCGCCCGAGAGCAGCAGCGACGGAATCACGCGCCTACGCAGCATCGCGCACCGCCTCGACGTAGTTCTTGAGCACGTTCAACCCGTGCCGATGGCTCTTCTCGGGGTGAAACTGCGCTCCCCAGATGTGCCCCTGCCGGACGGCTGCCACGAAGCGTGTACCGTACGTCGCCCACGCAGCCACGACCGCCGTGTCATCGGGCACCACGTGGAACGAGTGAACGAAGTAGAAGCGCGTGCGCCCAGGCTCGTGGCCCTTGAACATCTCCACATCGACTGGCTCGACCTCGTTCCACCCCATGTGCGGCACGGGCAGCGAGACGGGCGGCTCGAAACGGAACTTCTTCACGTCGGCCGCAATCCACCCGAGGCCTGGCGCCGAGCCCTCTTCCGAGTGCCGCGCGAGCAACTGCATGCCCAGACAGATGCCCAGCACCGGCACTTTCGCGCCCACCACCCGCTCGTGGAGCGCCTTCGCCAGCCCGCGCTCCTCGAGGTTCTTCATGCCCGCGTCGAAGTGGCCGATGCCGGGAAGGATGAGGGCCCTCGCCTCCTCTACGCCCCGGCCATCGGTGGCGATGTTGGGGCGCACTCCCAGCTTGCGCAGCATGTTGGCGACCGAGCCGATGTTGCACAGCCCGGTGTCGACGAGCGTGATCATGCGCGCGACTGGCGATGAAACTGGAGCGTCGTCTGCACCACGGTCTCGAGCTGCCCCTCGTTGAGCTCAGGGTACACGGGCAGCGCGAGCGACTGCGTCGCCGCTGCCTCCGCTTCGGGGAAGTCGCCCGGCTTGCCACCCCACGACGCGAAGCACGCCTGCAGGTGCATCGGCTGCGGGTAGTAGATCTCGGTGCCGATGTGGTGCTCGGCGAGGAAGCGCTTCAAGCCATCTCGGTCGTTCGACCGAATGACGAACTGGTTGTACACGTGGCGAACGTTCGAGGCCTCGCGCGGGAGGGTGAGCGCGTGCTCCTTCGAAGGCCGCACCTGGTTCGCATCGACTCCGAGCTCCACGAAGCGCTTTCGGTAATAGGCCGCGTTCCGCTGGCGGCCCGCCGTCCAGCCGTCGAGGTGCGGCAGCTTGGCGCGCAGAATCGCCGCCTGCAGCGCGTCGATACGAAAGTTGCCGCCGACGATCTTCGAGAAGTACTTCGGCTCCTGCCCCTGCGAGCGCAGCAGCTTCACCTTCGCCGCCAGGGCTCCGTCGTTCGTCACCACCGCGCCTGCGTCGCCGAACGCGCCGAGGTTCTTCGAAGGGAAGAACGACAAGCAGCCCATCGCGCCAAACGAGCCAGCGCGTTTCCCACCCCACTCCGAGCCAATGGCCTGCGCGCCGTCTTCGATGACGGGGAGGCCCTTCGAGTTCGCGATGGCCATCACCTGGTCCATGTCGGCCATCTGGCCGAACAGGTGCACGGGAATCAGGGCCTTCGTGCGCGAGGTGATGGCGCGCTCGAGGCGCGTGGTGTCGAGGTTGTACGAGATGGGGTCGATGTCGACGAAGACGGCTTTCGCGCCGAGCCGCGCGATGCAGGTCGCCGTCGCGACGAAGGTGTTGGGGCTGGTGATGACCTCGTCGCCTGGCCCGATGCTGAGGGCCATCAGCGCCACCAGGATCGCGTCGGTGCCTGAGGTCACCCCGATGGCGTGCGAGCAGCCTGAGTAAGCGGCGATCTCCTTCTCGAGCCCTTCGACCTCGGGGCCGAGAATGAAGTGCTGACTCTCGACGACCCGCGCGATGGCAGCGTCGATGTCTTTCTTGATGGACGCGTACTGCGCCTTCAGATCGAGCAGCGGCACCGGCGTCATGGCTTCGCTCCAGCAGCCGGGAGCTCGGCGTCTTCATTCCAGTCGAGGCAGCGCAGCACGTTCGGCTCGACCTCCTGGTACTTCCACCCCGTCTCGGGGCAGGTGAACACGCCGTGCACGGGGTTCTCGAGCACGTGACCGTGCCGGCTCACCCAGCCTTTGCGCTTCGCGGGTACGCCAAGCATGAGCGCGTAATCAGGCACGACCGAGTTGGTGACGACGGCTCCGGCGCCGATGAGGGCGTAGCGGCCGATGGTCGAGCCACAGACGATGGTGGCGTTGGCGCCGATGCTGGCGCCGCGCTTCACGAGGGTGCGCGCATACTGCGACTTGCGAACGATCTCCGAGCGCGGGTTGATGACGTTCGTGAAGACGCACGACGGACCGCAGAAGACGTCGCGCTCGAGTTCGACCCCGTCGTAGAGCGAGACGTTGTTCTGAACCTTCACGTTGGTACCGATGCGCACCGTGCTGCCGATGAAGACGTTCTGCCCGAAGCTGCAGCGCTCACCGATGACCGCGTTCGGCATCACGTGGCAGAAGTGCCAGAGCTTCGTCCCTGCGCCGATGTTCGAGGGCTCGTCCACGACGGCCGTCGCGTGGGCCCACCAAGCCTTCTCCATGGTCGACTCCTTAACTTTTCTTGAGGCGCTTGAAGACGAGCGGGTGAACGTCGCCCGTCGCCGCGACAGGAGGCCGCGAACGCAGGTCGTGCACGAGCTCGATGGAGCCGCGCGCGTCGTCGAGGCCGAAGCCGCGGCCCGCGAGGGTCTCTTCGTAGATCTTCGTGTGCAGGTCGGTGAAGCCCTCCGAGAACTCGACCTCTTGCCCGTCGACGGTGATGGAGCGGAAGGTCGTCTTCTTGCCGGGCTCAGGCGCGAACGGCAGGTCGCTGGTGTCGATTGAGAGGAACCATCGCACCTGCGCGCGCTCCAGCAGCATCACGCCACCGACCTTGCGCTCTTCGGAGAGGTGGACGGTCGAAGCTTGCACCTTGCCGAACAGCCACGTGAGCAGGTCGAAGAAGTGAATGCCGATGTTGGTGGGCACGCCGCCGGACTTCTCAGGCTGCCCCTTCCACGAGACGTCGTACCACTGGCCGCGAGAGGTGATGTACGTGAGGTCGACGTCGTGAACCTTGCCGGGCTCGGCGAGCAACTTCTGCCGCAGCTCGATGAGCTTCTGGTGCACGCGAAGCTGAAGCACCGTGAAGATGCGGCGGCCCATTTCACGCTCGAGTTCCTGCAGGGCGTCGAGGTTCCACGGGTTGATGACGAGCGGCTTCTCGCAGATGACGTCGGCGTTCACGCGGAGGCCGAGCCGGCAGTGGGCGTCGTGCAGGTAGTTTGGCGAGCAGACGGTGACCCAGTGAACGCGCTCGGCATCTGGCCCGCGCTTCGCCTTCTCGAGGAACCGGTCGAGCCGTTCAATCTCGGTGAAGAAGCGAACGTCGAACGCATACTGGTCGAGCACGCCGACCGAGTCCTTCGGGTCTGCCGCAGCGACGAGGTGATTCCCCGTGTCGCGAATCGCCTTGAGGTGGCGAGGCGCGATGTACCCGCCCACACCGATGACCGCGAAGTTCTTGCTCATGTGCTCCCGCCGCGTGCGACGCCGAACGTCGGTGCCCGTTGCACCCCCAACGATTCAGCGGCTGTAGGAGATGGTGCCTGCGGAATCAAGCCGCCACTTCGGCCCACAAACGCTCGTAGTAACTGCGCATCGCCCCGACGGAAAAGCGCTCAGCGAGGAACGCCCTCATGCGTTCGACCCGGCGTGAGAATTCTGGCTCGGGCATCGTGAGGATCTCGCGCACGGGTCCGATGAGATCGTCAGCGGTGAAGTTCTGCGGAACGAACCAGGCGAAGTCGGGGTGCGCGATGCGTCGGGTGGTGCCCACGTCGGTCACGATCGGGAGGCAGCCGCAGGCCATGCCTTCGAGCAGCGCCTTCGATGGGTAGTTGTTCGTGCGCTGCACCGAAAAGAACGCACGCGCCCCCGCAAGCACGGACACAGGGTTCGGCTCGAACCACGCTTTTACGTCGACGCCCTTCATGGCACCGCACGCCTCTGCGACGCCTGGCTGCCGCGTTTCACGGCCGAGAAAACGGAACCGCGCCTTGAGCCCGTCATCCTTCAGCGCTGTATCGAGTGCGGGTGTAGCCGCGACAAGCCGGTCGATCTGCTTTTCTTCGCTGAAGAGCCCCGTGAAGACGAGCGTCGGCCCCTTCTCGGCGGCAGGCCGGTAGAATTCGAGGTCGACGAACGAGCCGGGCGTCACCGACAACGAGTTCCGCCGAAAAGGAACCCGCCGCGCCAACTCTTCGCACACGGTTTCATCGAGCACATCGGTGCGACGGCATAACGCGACGCTCGCCAGCACTGGCACAAGGCCTTTCCAGTTGAACTGGCGCAACGTCGAGTTGGGCACGGTAAAGATGGTTCGGTCAGGCCGAATGAGGCCCGCGAAGACCGGAGGGAGCAGCGTGAAGTGGAAAACGGCCGAGGGGTTCAAGAGACGAAGCCGTGCCAGCGTTCGAAACAGGTGGCCGCGCGGCGTGTGGTCGGCGTCGCGCGTCGTCACCATGTCCGATTCGAAGGCCTCGAGGCCTGCGAGATCAGCCGAACGCGCAAGCAGAGCACGGAGCGGTGCAGGAACGACCAGCACCGTTCGGGAGTCTCCCTGTCGCTTCAGCTCGAGCCACAACCCCGCAAACCGCTTCTCGGCCCCGCCGATCGCGGACGACGAGAGAATGAGAAAGACCTTCGGCTTCATTCAGGAACCTGACGGGCGAGGGTTGCGCTGAGCCTCCGCATCAGCCCAGTCACCTTGAAGGACAACTGCAGAAAGTCCTCGTCGGACGCGAACTCAGCGTGAGCGTGCGGCGCGGCCTGCATGATGGCGTCGAACTCGGCCTCGGTAAGCCTGAACTTCTTGATGACGAACTCACGGTCGAGCTGCATCACCTCGGGGTCGTATGGGGGCTTGGCGAGGTCGGCCATCGCCTCGTCACGGGAGCATTGTCCGCTGCAAATCAACCGCGACAGGTGAATGCGGCGTTTATCGAAGCCGAACTTCTTCGGGAGAATGAAGCCTTGGTAATACCGCGTGATGATCGACTCCCCGTGCTTCCCCGGGTACGGCCGCCAGCCAATCTCGCGCTCCAACTCCGCGATGGCCTCGGACTTGATGTACGGAAAGTACGACAGCAGCGGAACCCACTCCTGGCGGAGCACGCGCTGCGAGAAGAGCATGCCGAGCGTCGAGAGCTGAGGGAACGACGCCAGCGACTCGCTCGTATGCGCGTCGTGAATTGCCCGGAGGTTGCGGAGGTCGGTTTTGCGGTGGTTCCAGCCCCGCGGCAGCGTGACCTCGGTTGCCGAGTTGTCGCCCGAAACGACGTATCGAAGCAAGAAGCGCCGCGCTGTCTTGTACATACCCGCGATGATGGCGTGGTCGCTCGGCATCTCGAGGTCGACGACGCCGGCGCGCAGAAACGCCAGCTGCAGCTCACGGAACTCGTTCCACTTGATGACGATGGTGTGCAGGTCGATGTCGAGCTTGCGGACGAGGTTCTCGATGTTCATCACCGCGAGCTCGGAGTTCCAGCCGTTGTCGATGTGCACGGCCAACGGTCGAAGCCCGAGCCGCTTCGCGAGCAGCAGCGCGTACGAGCTGTCGGCGCCGCCGCTCAGTCCCATCACGCAGTCGTAGCGGCGAAACCGGCCCGCTGATTTCAGGCGCGCGACCCATCGCTGACCTTCGAGTTCCAGGCTGGCCGGGTCTTGCCCTGGCCGGGCGCGTTGACGGTCGAAGTCACGGCAGTACCGGCACACGCCCTGCTGGTCGAGCGTGAGGTCGGGCGCCGACTCGTCCATCACGCAGCGCGCACACATCTTTCCGCGGGTCGCGACCCACATCAGAGAACTCCACTCTTGGTTTCGCTCGCTGACTTCATCGCGTAGACCCCCAGCCCATGTGCGGCATCACCGGGCTCTGGGCCTCTCCACACGCGCGGCATTCAGCCCCGTCAGCGGTGAGCGCGATGACGGCGGCCATCGCCCACCGTGGCCCCGACGCGACCGGCCAGCTCGAGCCCCACGCAGGTCTGTTTTTCGGCCACCGACGCCTCTCCATCATCGACCTCTCGCCTGCCGGGGCCCAACCGATGGCGTCGGCCTCGGGGCGATTCACCATCGTCTTCAACGGCGAGGTCTACAACTTCGCCGCCCTCCGTGACCAGTTGGAACGTGAGGGCCGCGCCCCTCCCTGGCGCGGCGGCTCTGATACCGAGGTCATGCTCGCGGCCATCGAGGCCTGGGGACTCGAGACTGCAGTCAGCCGTTTCATCGGCATGTTCGCCTTCGGCCTCTGGGACGCCACCGAGCGGCGGCTCCACCTCGTTCGCGACCGCCTTGGGGTGAAGCCCCTCTACTGGACCCGCACCGCCAGCGCCCTCGCCTTCGCCTCCGAGCTGAAGGCGCTCCGAACCCTCCCCGACTTCCAGACGACCATCGACCGAACCGCGCTCGCTGGCTTCCTCTCCTCGAACTGTGTCCCTGGGAATCGGACCATCTTCCTCGGCGCCCATAAGGTCGCGCCGGGAACGTTCCTCACCTTCTCCGACTGGAACCACGACCCCCACGTCACCCGCTACTGGGACCCGCAGCAGGTCGCCCTCCGCGGCCGGCAGACTCCGTTCACCGGCACCGAGACCGAGGCGGTCGACGCGCTCGACGTGCTCCTGCGCGACGCCGTGAAGCTGCGCATGGTGTCCGATGTTCCGCTGGGAGCGTTCCTCTCCGGCGGCATCGACTCCTCGACGGTCGTCGCGCTCATGCAGGCGCAGAGCTCACGACCCGTTCACACCTTCTCCATTCAGAACGAGTCGGCGGCCTTCGACGAAGGCGCCGCCGCCAGCGCCGTCGCTCGCCACCTCAACACCCATCACACCCCCTTCACGGTGACCGCCAAAGACGCGCTCGACGTGATCCCACTCCTCCCGCGAATGTTCGATGAGCCCTTCTCGGACTCGTCACAGATCCCCACCTATCTCGTCTCGAAGCTCGCCCGACGTGACGTCACCGTGGCGCTCTCGGGCGACGGCGGAGACGAGCTCTTCGGTGGCTACACCCGGCACGTCTACGCGCCGCGAATCAGCGCGGTGACCCGCCGGTTGCCGGCGGCGCTGAGAACGCTCCTCTCGAGGGCCATCACCTCCCGGTCGCCCGACACGTGGGACGCCCTCTTCGACCGCGGTCAGCCGCTGCTCCCACGACTGCGACTGCCCGGCCTTCGAATGCACAAGCTCGCCTCGGTGCTCGAGGCGCCTTCGGTCGACCGCGTCTACGAAGTGCTCGCGTCGCATTGGACCCCGGCAGACCGCGTGCTGCTCGATGCGCCCGCCTGGCCCGAGCCGCCGAGCCCCACCTTCGCCTCAGACGACCGGGAAGGTCTCGCTCACGAGATGATGCTCAGGGATCTCACCGGCTACCTGCCGGATGACATCCTGACCAAGGTGGACCGCGCCTCAATGGCCGTCAGTCTCGAGGCGCGCGAGCCCCTCCTCGATCATCGGCTCGTCGAGTTCGCGTGGACCCTGCCCTTGTCGATGCGCGTTCGAGGGCTGACGGGAAAGTGGATTCTCCGAGAGGTGCTCGCCCGCTACCTGCCGCGCACGCTCGTCGCCGGTCCCAAGATGGGGTTCGGCGTGCCAATCGGCGACTGGCTCCGTGGCCCGCTGCGAGACTGGGCCGAGTCGCTCCTGATACCGCAGTCGCTCGAAGAGGTCGGTCTCAACCCGGCAGTGATTGCCGAGCGCTGGGGCGAGCACCTGAATGGCAAGCGCGCCTGGGAGTACCACCTGTGGGACGTGCTGATGCTTCAGGCGTGGCGGGTGGAATCTCGCCTGGGCTGAAGTTCATTTGATATCAACCCACACAGCCAGGAGGCTCGAGCGGCGTGCGTGTACTCTTCTTCACCGATGGCCCGCTGAGCCCCGGCAGCCGCTTTCGCTGTCTTCAGTTTTTCCCCTGGTTCGAGCGGCACGGCATCTCGTGCTCGGCCCAGTACGCCTACGACGAGCGATACAACGACGTGCACGAGAAGCCCTGGGCTCCTCTCTACAAGGCGAAAGGTCGTCTGCTCCGCGCGGGGCGCCTGCTCGTCGAGCGAGGCCACGACCTTCTGTTTCTGCACAAGACGACCATGGCGGTGACGGGTCTTCCCGAGCTTCTCCGGTCCCTCCGTCACACCCCGACCGTCTTCGACTTCGATGACGCGATTCACCTCGGGCCACAAGGCGCTCCTTCTCCACCGCGTGAGCGCACGTTTCGGCAGGCCGTCGACTCCGCGAGTCACGTCATCGCGGGGAACAGTTACCTTGCAGACGCCGCGCAGGCGCCGTGGAAGACCTCGGTGATCCCGACGGTCGTCGACACGACCCGCTACGTGCCTGCGCCCACGCGCGACGGGCGCGAGCTGGTCATCGGTTGGATGGGAACCGCCTCCAACTTCCCCTACCTCCGAGAGGTCATCCCGTCCGTGTTGCGCGCCATCGACCTGCTGCCGCGCGCACGCCTGCGAATCGTCAGTAACGGCGTGCTGCCCGAGTACCTGGGCGATTCACGGGTCGAGCAATGGCGGTGGCGCGAGGACCAGGAGCTGATGGCCCTGCAGAGCTTCGACGTCGGCTTGATGCCGCTGCCCGACACGCACCAGACGCGCGGGAAGTGCGGCTTCAAGATGCTCCAGTACATGAGCGTTGGTGTTCCCATCCTGGCCTCGGCTGTCGGCGCAAACGTGCCCTTGTTCGAAGGCAGCGGCGCCGGTCAGCTGGTCGCGCCCGGCGGCGACTGGACCCAGCCACTGCTCGACCTCGCCGCGTTGAGCCCTTCAGCACGAGCAGACGTTGGTCGTTCAGGTCGGGCGCACGTCGAGGCGAAGTACGCCGTCGCCGCGGTCGTGGACCGGTACGTCGAAATCTTTCGGCGCACGGCGAGACAGACAGCGCCTCACCTCGCGGCGCCAGTCAACCTGTAGACGAACCGGCCAGCGAACTCGCGAATCGCCTGGCTCGAATCAGCCAGGGCATTGCTGCGAGGAAACCAGTGTGAGTCGGCAGCGGGCTCCCTCATTCGGTAGTCGACCGGGAGGAGGTCTGGTTCGAGGCCGACCGCACGGAAGCACGCTTCACTTCGCGGCATGTGAAACGCGCTGGTGACCACCAGCACCGAGCGAAAGCCTCTTTCGTCGATGAGTGCCTTCGACAACCGCGCGTTCTCGGCCGTGTTCCGCGCCTTCGATTCCACGATGATGCGCGTGGGGTCGATGCCCCAGGCCTCGAGCTGGCGCGCGAGGTACTCGGCCTCCGTGGGGAGCCCCTCGCGAAGCTGGCCGCCACTGACGATTACGTGCCGAGCCGTGCCAGCGCGGAGCAGGTCGAACGTGACGGTGAGCCGATCCACGTTGTCGCCCCACGAGACCTGCTCCCGCGTCGCGCCGAGGGCAGACACCGTTCCACCGAGCAGCACGACCACGTCGTAGGTCACGCCAGGCCGAAGGGTCGAGACCGCGTCAGCCTCGAGGAGGCTCCAGAGCCGGTTCGCGACCGCGGGAAGGCTCGCGACGATGAGCACCAGGCTGCCCGCCAACGCGAAGCCAAGCCCTCTGCGGCGCTGACCTCTCGCGAGCAACGCCACGCCGACGAAGACCGTGACGACACTCCACCACCAGGGGTCGAGCAGCAGGTCGAGCGTCTTCGACAGGAAGAAGAACAAGGAGCCCGAGCCGAGACGTCGTCAGCCGTTCTTCTCGCCGTAGCCGTAATAGCGGTAGGCGTAGCCGTAGTAGTAGTCGCCGTACCGCGACCGATCGAGGTTCACGTCGTTCAAGACGGCGCCCAACATCACGGCCTTCACGTCGTTCAGGGCTCGAAGGGTTCGCTTCGCCACGTCACGGTGGGTGACGCCAGCCTTCAGCACCAGCACGACGCCGTTCACCTGCGTGGCCAGCACCACTGCGTCGGCGACCGCTCCGACCGGCGGGCTGTCGAGGATCACGCGGTCGAACTTGCCATCGAGCGTCTCGAGCAGTTCGCCGAAGGCTCGCGTGTGAAGCAGCTCGGCAGGGTTCGGCGGCACGGGGCCACACGGCAACAAGAACATGCCGGGCACTTCCGTGGTCTTGATGGCGTCTTCGAGTTTGCCCTCGCCGACCACCAGCGACGACACGCCAACGTCGTTCGGCACCCCAAAGGCCTTGTGCAACCGGGGCCGGCGCATGTCGGTGTCGATGATCAGCACCTTCTGGCCGCTCTGCGCCATCGCGATGCCGAGGTTGATGGCCGTCGTCGACTTCCCTTCTTGCGGACCGCTCGACGTCACCAGCATTCGCTTCAGCGGCTTGTCGGGCGACATGAACAGCAGGTTCGTTCGCACTGCGCGCGTGCACTCGGCGATATGCGACTTCGGCTCTCGATGAATGTGCAGGTCCTTCGCCTGCCCGTCGGTCGGCGGAATGGAGGGCACGAAACCGAGGAAGGTCAGTCCCATCCGCTCCTCGATCTCCTGCTGAGAGGTGACGGTCGAGTCGAGGAACTCGAGCAGCAACGCCAGGCCGAACGCGGCAATCAGGCCACCGACGATGCCCAGCAGGATGGACTGCGGCACGTTCGGCCGAACGGCGCCGAGCTGGGGTCGCGCGGCGTCGAGCACTCGCACGTTCGACGTGCGCAGCAGGCCCGAGAGCTCGATGTCCTTCAGGCGCTTGAAGACCGAGTCGTATTGGCGCTTCGCGCTGTCCGACTCCTGCTTCAGCCGGTCGAGCTCGAGCTTCTTCTTCTCGACCTCGAACGCCTCGGCCCGCACCTCGTTGAAGAGCGCCTGAAGGTTCTTCTCCTTCTCGATCGACTCGCGAAGTTCGGCCTCGGTGCCCACCACGAGGTTCGAGAGCTCACGCTGGAAGTCCTTCTCGACGAGCGCGAGCTTGTCACGGCACTCCATCAGCTTCGGGTGCTCGCCGAGGTAGCGCGACTGCAGCTCGGTGCAGTCGGTCCGCAGCGTCAACATGCGGTCCTTGAGCTTCTGGAGCGTCGCGTTCTCCCGAGCGGCTGGCAGCGCCTCGGCCCACATCGAGTCATCGGAGCCCTGCTGGTGCTGCACGTTCCGAATCGCCGCGACCCGCGCCTTGTGGCCCGCGATCTTCAACTGAACGTCGGTCAACGCCGTACTGGTCGCGGTCAGCCGCGACGACACCATGTTCGCGCGATCGTCAATCGACGTGCTGAGCATGTCGGACTGCTTCCGAAACGCATACAGCGCCATCTCACTCGCGCGCGCCGAGTCCGACAGGCTGTCGCGACGCTCGTCGAGCCACTTCGACGCGTTCTCGGTGACCTTGAGCTTCTGCGACAACGACTCGTCGATGTAGGCCTGCGCCACCTCGTTCGCGAGCAGAGCGGCGCGGTTCGGCTCGGCGTCTTCGATCTTGATGAAGGTGACGCGGCTGTCCTTCAGCGACTCGACCTTGATCTTGCTCTGCACCATCGCGACCGCGTCCATCCGCTTCATGGCCTCGTCGCGCTGCGCCTCTGGCAACTTCATCACCCGCAGAAACTCAGGGTCGTTGTTGAGGCCCAGCTTCTCGACGACACGCTGCGAGACCGCTCGGCTGGTGATGATCTTCGACTGCGTCTCGAGGTACTCCTTGTTGGCCCAATACGCCGACGTCGAGTCGTTGTTGACGTCCTGAATCTGGTTGTCGAGGAAGCGTGGTTCCTTGGAGTCGATGATCAACGAGATCTGCGCCGCGTACACCTTCGGTTGGTTGCGGGCCCAGAGCGTGGTCGCTCCAACCACGAGCGCGAACACGAGCAGGATCAGCCACTTCCGCTTGAGCAGGACGCGAACGTAGAACCGCAGATCGACGCTGCTGCTCAGCTGGATCTCGGCCGGAGTAGACACGCGGAAGTCAGTACCACCGACGGGGCCTCGGGTTCAAACCCGGTCGTCACTCGACGCGCTGCGACTCCATCGCCAGCTCCAGTCGACTGACCCAGGCATCCTGAGCCTTTGCGCCTTCGGCCGAGTCCAGGAGCCGGCCTTTCCGAATCTCGTCGATGGCCGAATGGAGGCTCCCCATCTGCTCGTAGACCTGGGCCATGCGATAGCGCAGGTCGGCTCTCGAGGGCTCGATGCGGGACGCCGTCTGGAGGGCCTCGAGCGCTCGTGGCCACCGCTCCTCGAGCGCCCATAGCGTCGCCTCTTTCTGGAAGAGCTGGGAACGGCCGTACGGGCCAGTCACGAAGGGCCTGGTCCGATTGAGAGCGTCGCGCGCCTCACCGGTTCGCTTCTCGCCGGCGAGCAGATCGACCAGCGTTGTCGCGATGGTGAGGTTCTGCGGCTCCTTGCGCGCCACAGCGTCGAGCCGCTGAATCGCCTCTGCCCCGCGCCCGGTCCTGGACAGGAGCATGGCTGAGAGCACCAACAGATCCGGCCGGCTGCGAACATCGGTCGGCAGCGCTTCGTATCGCTCCAGCGCCTCGGCCCACCGCTGCGTGGCGTTCGACTGCCAGACCCTGAGCACCTGCGCTTCGGCGAAGACCTCTGGCGACGGCGGGAGTTGCTCGACGGCATCGAGGAGCTGCTGCGCATGATCGAGGTGGCCGAGCGCGACGTAGCGCTCCCAGCACCGGGTCAGCAGGCCGGCCGAGTCCACCAGAAGTCGATCGAAGGCGGTGAGCTTCGCTGCCAGCCTCAGGCCTTCGTCGAAGCTGGACGTGTCACCGAGCAGCCACGCGGTCTTGAACTCGAGCAGCGCCTGCGTTGGCTGCTTCAGCTGCAACAACGCGCGCCCGGCCGCGACGTGCGCACCCGCATCGCCGGGACGAAGGAAGAGCACCCGGTTCACCCACGCGAGCGCTTCGCGGCCGGCGCCCTCTCGGCCGAGCTGCTGAGCCACGGCCGCATAGAGCACCCAGTCGGCCGGGTGACGATCGATCGCCTCGATGGCAGCCGCGCGGATGCGCTCCGTTGGCTGGCCCGACTCGACGAGCTCCGCGACCCGGGCCTCGGCGCGTTCGTGTCCGGGCAGCCCTCTCCAGCAGGCAGCGAGGCTCAGCAGCGAGAGGACCGCCGCTCCGGCGAGCACCCCGCGGCGGGCTGAAAAACGTCGCGGCTCGGGGATTCCGACAGGCTCCCGCCCGGCGACCAGCCCGACGACGACCATCACCGCAACGGGCAGCGCGTTCAGCTCGAGCGCGAAGTCGAACAGGTCGTGGAGCCCCGCGCCGAGAACGGCCAGGAGCAGCACCTGCTCCGAGACGACCCCCTTCACACGGCGCACGAGCGACCACGCGACGGCTGCGACGGCGAGCCCGAGCATCACCGACAGAACGAGCCCGAGCTCAGCAGCCCACTGGAGCACGAGGTTCTCTGGATGTGTGAAGGTGACGTCGAGCTGGGAGGTCTGGAAACGACCGAAGGCCAGCTCGAACGCCCCCAGGCCCATGCCTGCCCGCCAGTGCGCGACGACCGAGGTCCAGAACATCGGCCAGAGCTCGAGCTTCGTCTTCTCGAGCTTCTCGAGGCTCGACAACGAGCCTGCACGCTCGAGCAACTGGTCTGACGCGAGCGAGACCGCATAGACGACGGTGCCGGCCATGATGAGCCAGGGCAACGCGCCGCGCAGGCCTCCCTGTCGACGGGCGAGCGTCACCCCCACGACCAGCAAGCCCGTGATGACGAATGTCCCGACGCCGCCCCTCGAGAACGAGAGGAAGACGCCCGTGCCACACGTCACCGCCACCGCGCCCCAGGCGATCGACTCCTCCCGTGACCGACGATCGAGGGCCAGCGCGATGGCAACGATCGCGGAGAAGGCGAGAAACCCAGCCAGGTGGTTGGTGTTGCCGAAGAACGTGAGCAGCCGCGCTCCCGCGTAGAAGTGCCAGACGCCGAAGAGCGACTCGGCCCCGCTGAGGAGGTGCCCAAAGCCGACGACGGCGACGAGCGCGCCGGTCAACGCGACGAGACCGAGGAGCCGTCGCCGGGGCCCCTCGAGGCGACCGAGCTGAAGCGCCACGAAGAGCATCGACCCCAACGACACGCACCGGCCAAGTGCGCGCCAGGTGGACGGTGCGTCGGCAGTGAGGGGCCGCCAGCCTTCGAGCCCCAACGGCACCAACGCGAAGTCGCGGAGCTCAGCCTGGGACGGAGAGAGGAGGGCGAGGAGGCCTGGCGGCAGCGGCAGCAGCGACAACGCGGCGATCGACGCCACGCCGATAGGGAGCGCCAGCAGGAAATGCCAGGTCATGCGCCTTCGGTGCTTCCACGCTCCCATGAGCCAGCAGAGCAAGGCGGTGGCCGCGCATCCGCAGAGCAACCAGGCCGTCCACCGAGGCGCGCCCCCGAGCGCGAGCGGGAGTGACACGACGGCCAGCCCGAGACTCGCCTCGGCCGCGTACCACCACCTCGTGGAGTCCTGAGAGGGCATCAGCGATTGGCCGTCACGCGGCGAGCGTAGCGCCTGGCACCGTCGACGACGTGCCTCACAGCGCTGCCGGGGGTATCCACCAACCAGAGCCGAAGCGCAAAGCTCGCGAGCCGATGCGTCGAGAGCGCGGCCGATTCGAGCCGGGCTCCCGAGAAGAGCTGCTGGTCGATGAAGCGGCGGCGTCGAGGCGGGAGGGTCTTTCGTGCTGAGGCTGGCAGCTCGACCGCGAGCAGCTGCTCGAGAAGCCCGAGGGTGACGGTGAGGGCCTGCGCGAAGCCAGCGTCTCTGGCGCGGGCGGCGATGGCGTCGAAGTCGAGCTGTGGGTGGAGCCGAATGAACTGCTGGAGGTCGACCAGCCAGGAAATCCGCAGGTACGCGTGGTTCGCAGCGTGGGTCGCGAGGTACAGGAACTCGTCCTCGGGAGCGAGGATTCGGACCGGCCGCTTGTTGAACACGTGCGCCACCGACCGAGCGCGAATCGCGGCATCGTCGAAGAGCCCCCGACCAAAGGTCGAGATGAGTCGAAAGTGCACCTCGACGAGGCCCGCTGAGCCCGCGAACGACAAGTGGTGGTGGTCTTCGAAGACGTCACCGAGCGAGTCGTCGACCTGGCGTTGGAGCGACAACGACGCCAGCTGCGTCGCCACGCGGTCGAGTTCCTCGGGAAGGACGAGCACGTCGACGTCGGAAGACGGACGGCACAATGGGTTGGTGGGATACAGCCGCTCCGCGAGCACCGAGCCCTTCATCGCGATCGGGGTGATGCCCGCCCCAGCGAGCGCATCGATGACGGAGTTGGTGAGCCGCCGAATCTTGTGCGCCGAGGCGATCGTCGACCTGGCGTCTGCAAGGAGCTTCTGTTGCTCGGGAATGGTGTGGCCGGCACCGCCGAGCGCGTCGGCGACCCAGGCACTCACGCCATGGCGCGCCGCGGAATCGACCAACCCCGTCAGCGGGAGGCGCGACAGGAGTTCCCGAAGTTCGTCGAGCCGGTGTGGAATCCGGGCAAGCACCTCGAATAGGGACCCCGTTCCGGAGTACTCAGCACCGAGCGCCATGGAAGACTTCATCTTTACGCCGATCGTGCTCGCCGTGGGGCTCGCCATTCATGCGATCGCGCTCCGCCTGCATGGCCGCGAAGAGGGCCGGCTCCTGACGTTGTCGTTTGCCGGCCACGTGGCGAGCGGCTTCGCCCAGGTGCTGCTTGTTCTCTACTACTTCACCGGTGGGGGAGACATGTTGACCTACCACCGCGAAGGAGTCGTCCTCGCATCTCTGCTCAGGGCCGACTTTTTCCAGTTTGCGCCAGAGATCGGGAAGATCTTCCTGCAACAGGACGGAGTGATTCCGTTCGAGTTCTACAGCGGGGCGTCGACCGCTTCGATGTCCTGCGCCTCAGGCTTCTTGATGTTCCTCACAGGCGACTCACTGTTTGCGGCAGTTCAGGTAGTCGCGATCGCGGCCTATGCGTCCCAGGTCATGCTTTTTCGCGCTTTCGCTGCCGACATCCGCGACGCGGCTCGGCTCCCACTCCTCACTGGGCTGCTGTTGCTTCCGAGTGCGGTCTTCTGGTCTTCCGGCTTGCTGAAAGAGCCGCTGGTCTTCTGCGCCCTCGGCCCCTTGCTCCTCTCGTTGAGATGGCTCGCGAGCGGCAGCCGCAGAATCCAGGCAGTGCTTCTCGCCCTCCCTGCTGCCGTGATCATCGCAGTGCTCAAGCCCTACGTCCTGATCGCCGTATCGGTAGCGTCATCCATCTACTACCTGGCGACGAGATTTCAGAGTCGCGCAGTCGCTCTTCGCCCGTTCGCGATCGTCACCGCACTCGCGTTAACCTTCGGGGGCATCACTCTGGCGAACCGGTACTTTCTAAAGGGTGATTCCGAGAACACGGCAAGCGCGCTCGCGTCTCAACGCCGCGTTGGCTACGAGGTAGAGGGCGGCTCGAACTACTACCTCGACAGCGCAACGGGTGGCGAAGACCTGGCGAATCGCTCGGTCAGCCAGGAACTCCTACTGGCCCCCCTCGCGCTGTTCACTGCGCTGTATCGCCCCCTCATTTTTGAGGCGAGAAATGCCGTCCAACTAGCGAACGCGATCGAAGCAACCGCACTGTTCGTCCTCAGCATTCAGCTCGTGCGACGACGTCGCTGGGCGACTCTGGTCGCAGAGATACGACGATCGCCGGTGCTCGCGTTCTGCGCCGCCTTCACCCTGGTCCTTGCGATCGGAACGGGGCTGGCCACCTCGAACCTCGGCACGCTCTCGCGGTACAGGGCCCCGATGATGCCATTCTTCTTCGCGCTCCTCATGGTGCTGCGACAGCCGCTCGTTGCTCGATCGCCCGCAGCGCCATCACCAGCGAAGGCGCTCACGCCCGTCGCAGCGGAATGACCTCGGCTCCAGTCTCGGGCCGCTGAAGCTCTGGCACGAGCGCTCGAAGACGGTCCACACAGTCGTGCAGCGTCGCGCCGTTGGCCCGCTCGATCATGGCCTGAACTTCCGCAGAAACCTGGTCGAACGGGCGTACAGGCAGCTTCCCGATGAAGATCTTCGGGTGGCGCGTCTTCTCGGCCATCTCGTCGGCCGTGGAGAGCTCTTCGAAGAGCTTCTCGCCGGGTCGAAGCCCGGTGAACCGAATCTCCACGTCCTTGTCCGGCGTCAGGCCGCTCAGCGTGATGAGGTCTCGAGCTAGGTCGACGATCTTCACTGGCTCACCCATGTCGAGGACGAAGATCTCGCCACCGTTTCCCATCGTCGCTGCCTGCAACACCAGCTGGCTCGCCTCGGGAATGGTCATGAAGTACCGCTTCATCTCGGGGTGCGTGACGGTGACCGGACCACCCGCGGCGATCTGCTCCTTGAAGATCGGAATGACCGAGCCCGCGGAGCCAAGAACGTTCCCGAACCGCACCGCGACGAACCGGGTCTTGCTCCGCTGAGAGAGCGCCTGAATGTAGAGCTCGGCCACTCTCTTCGTCGCGCCCATGACCGACGTCGGGTTCACGGCTTTGTCCGTGCTGATCATCACGAAGCGATCGACGCCGAACTCGTTGGCGAGGTTCGCGACCATCCTCGTTCCGCCGATATTGTTCTTCAGCGCCTCGCCGGGGTTCTCCTCCATCATCGGAACGTGCTTGTGCGCGGCGGCATGGAGCACGACGGCGGGCTGATGCTCAGCGAAGAGGCGCCGCATGCGCGGCTCGTCGGTGATGTCGGCCATGCAGGGCACGATCAGACCGTCGGGCGTCTTGCCGAGCTCGCGGTGAATCTCGAACAGGGCGTTCTCTGAACGCTCCACCAGCAACAGCTTCGAGGGCGCGAACCTGCCCACCTGACGGCACAGCTCCGAGCCAATGCTGCCGCCAGCGCCGGTCACCATGACGACGCGACCCTCGATGAGCGAAGCGATCGACTGCATGTCGAGGCGAACCGGTTCCCGGCCAAGCAGGTCTTCGATGTTGACGCTTCGCAGCTGGTTGATGGTGACTCGGCCTTCGATGAGCTGGTCGACGCCGGGGATGGTTCGCATCGCGATGCCCGACGTCTTCACCAGGTCGACGATGCGGCGCATCGCCTGCCCACTCGCAGAGGGAATCGCAAGCACCACCTCGTCCACATGGTGACGTTGGACCAGCATCGGAACGTCGAGCAGCACTCCCAGGACCGCGACTCCGTGGATCCGGGCGCCTCGTTTTCCGCCGTCATCGTCGACGAACCCGACCACCTCGTAGCGGCCGCCGTGAGTCTTCTGCATTTCCCGAAGCAGAGACTCACCGGCATTTCCAGCACCGACGATGAGCACCCGTCGCGCAACGCCCTCTCTCTTCTGCGACACCGTCGCGGCGAGCTGCCACAGGGAGCGGACTCCGAAGCGCAGGCCTCCGACGAGGATCATCGTCAGCAGGAAGTCGATCACGAGGATCGACCGCGGGTAGTTTCGGAACCCTCCGAGCACCAAGAAGACGGCAAAGATGAGCGTCGACAGGGTCGCTGACTTCGCGAGGGCACCGAGATCTTTCGCCCCGGTGTAGCGCCACATACCGGCGAACATGCCGAACCAGGCGAAGACGCCAATGCGAATGACCATGCTCACCGCGAGCCAGAACAGGCCCGCAGCGACGTACTCTTCAGGCACGTCGAATTCGAACCGGAGAAGAAACGCGCCTGCCTGCGCGACGGCGAACAGAACGAGATGCACCGCCAGCGCGACCACCCGGCGGTACCGCAACAGCCACTGGCTGGTGTCCTTCACGTCAGCATTAGTGTCCACGGCGCCCCCGTCATTCATGGGGTCGTCCACTACAGAACAACAGCTCCAGTCAACCCGGGGCTGACAATTCGCGGGCATACAGGCCCATCACGGCCTCGGTGATCACCTCGCGGCGGAAACTGGCGCGGACTCGCTCGAGCCCGGCCTCGCCGTGCTGGCGTCGAAGTGAACGGTCAGCGGCGTACCGCGCCATCGCATCAAACAGCGCGGTGGGATTCGAAGGAGGCACGAGCAGCCCAGTGACATCCTGTTCGACGGCGTCACGACAGCCAGGCACCGTGGTCGAGATCACAGGCAAAGCCATCGCGGAGGCCTCGAGCGGCGCGTTCGGAAACCCCTCTCGATGACTGGGGAGCACCAGCGCGTCGGCAGCAGCAAGGAACGGGGCGATGTTCGACTGAAACCCCACGCACCGAACACCGGGCTCACCGAGGCGACGGACCGTCTGCAGATCGAGCGCATCGCGTTCTTCGAGCGGGCCAACCAGGACGAGCTGCGCCCGCGGTTCGCGCTGCCGGAGCCGACCGAACGCCTCGAGCAACTCGGGAACGCCCTTGTCTCGGACCAGACGGCCAACGAAGACGAACACGACCTCATCCGCGGTTGCGCCCCACTCGACGCGGAGTGAGCCACCAGCATCAGCCCACCGTTCGCGAGAGAAGAACGTGGTGTCGACACCGTTGCTTCCCTCCAGCACGACCTCGGCGCGAGGCGCATCGACCAGCCGGTCTTCGAGCGCCGTCTGAAGCAGTGAGCGGCTCTGGCAGATGACACGCGTGGCCGCACGACAGCTGAGACGCTCGGTCGTGGCGAGGAGTGCACGCATCGCCCCCCTCTGCGTCACATAGGGGAGGCCCCGCATCTGGTAGAGCCGAACGGGTGTGTTGGCTGCCGAGGCCGCGAGCATGCCGAGCAGCCCACCCTTGGGTGTGTGCGCGTGCACGATGTCTGGTCTCAATCGCTCGAAGAGCCCACGCAACGACTCGAGCGATTTCCAGTCCTCCCAAGGACTCACTCGACGCGCCATGGGAACGCCGACGGTTCTGACGCCCAATGCCCGCCCAGCAGAAGTGAGTCTCTCATCAGGCGAGGTCACCAGCGTCACGTCCATGCCCAGTTCTCGAAGCCGCGCCACCTGGTCGCGCACGAAGATGAGTGAATCAGCGACGGAGAAGACGTGGACGAGGGACCGCCCTCGAAAGACCTCAGCCGGCAGCACGAGGCCCACTCCCCATGAATTCGGGCATCGTCGCGTGCCCGCCCTGCGAGATGCCTCGGCGGTCGACGACCCGCAGCGCCGTCTCAGCGAGAATCTGCAGATCGAGCACCAGCGACCAGTTCTCTACGTACTCGACGTCGAGCTCGAACTTCTCTTCCCACGAGAGCGAGTTCCGTCCACGAACCTGCGCGAGGCCCGTGATGCCTGGCGGAACATCGTGCCGCTTCGCCTGCCGCGCCGAGTAGCGGTCGAGGTACTGCATCAGGAGCGGACGGGGCCCAACCAGGCTCATCTCGCCTTTGAGGACATTCCAGAGCTGAGGGAGCTCATCGAGGCTCGACGCTCGGAGAAACTTGCCGATGCGGGTCAAGCGCTGCGCGTCTGGGAGCAAGTGCCCTTCAGCGTCGCGCTCGTCCGTCATCGTCCGGAACTTGTAGATGAAGAATGGCTGGCCATGTCGGCCCGGGCGCTGCTGCCGGAAGAAGACGGGGGCTCCCAGCGTGGCTCGCACGAGGGCCGCAGCGCCGAGCAACGCAGGCGACGCGCTGAGAAGACCCGCGGCGGAGACGACCAGGTCGATCGCCCGCTTCACCTTGCGCTGGTGGTCGCGATTCACATGGCATCTATACTGCGAAGGTGTCGCCTCCACGAAAAGTCTACGTCTACGGTGCTCAGGGCCACGGCAAGGTCGTCGCCGAGTTGCTGACCGCGGCTGGCGATGAGGTCGTTGGCTTCATCGACGACGGCCTGCCCGCGGGAACGCCGACGCTTCATTCGCAGGTCCTTGGTGGCTTCGCTGCGCTGCGTGATTCACCGGGAGCGCTGGTCGCCCTGGGTATCGGCGCGAATCAGGTTCGCGAACGAATCGCGATTCGACTGCTCGAAGCGGGCCATCAGTTGGCCACCGTACTCGCCCCTTCGGCCATCATTTCTCCCTCGGCAAGCATCGGAGCCGGGACGGTGGCCATGGCGGGAGTCGTCGTCAACGCCGAGGCACGGGTCGGTCGCGGCGTCATCTTGAACACCGGGAGCATCGTGGAGCACGAATGCGTCGTGAGTGACTTTGCGCATCTCTCGCCTGGCGCCGTTCTCGGTGGGCAAGCCCGGGTTGGGCGACGCACACACATTGGCTTGAACGCCTCGGTGATTCACCTCGGCTCGGTCGGCGACGACGTGACGGTCGGCGCGGGCGCGTGTGTCGTTCGGCCCATCGATTCGGGCCAGACGGTGGTCGGCGTTCCGGCCAGACCGATCGTGAAACGGACGTGATAGGGCGGCCGCATGCCTGAGCGCATCTACCTCTCGCCGCCGCACATGGGTCCCGAGGAGCGAACGCTCCTGCTCGACGCCTTCGATTCGAATTGGATCGCGCCGCTCGGCCCTCACGTCGAGGCCTTCGAGAAGGAGCTGGCTGCACGGGTACAGCTCCCGCACGCGGCGGCGCTCTCGAGCGGAACCGCGGCCCTCCACCTCGCGCTCCAGATGGTGGGCGTTGGGCCCGGCGATGATGTCGTCGTGTCGTCGCTGACCTTCGCGGCCTCGGCGAATCCGATCCGCTATCTCGGCGCCCGCCCGGTCTTCATCGACTCGGAAGCCGAGACCTGGAACATGAGCCCGGATCTGCTCGAGGAGGAACTCGAGGAGCGCCGCCGGCTCGGGCGGCCGATGCCGAAGGCCGTCGTCACGGTCGACCTGTACGGACAGTGCGCGAACTACACCCGGCTCGAGCCGCTCTGCGAGAAGTACGGGGTTCCGCTGATCGAAGACGCCGCGGAAGCACTCGGTGCGTCGTGGCAGGGCCGACCCGCCGGCAGCTTCGGATCGATGGGGATCTTCTCCTTCAACGGGAACAAGATCATCACGACATCGGGTGGCGGAATGCTGGTCGCTCGAGAGCAGCGCTTCATCGACACGGCACGCTTCCTCGCAACGCAGGCCAGAGATCCGGCGCCGCACTACCAACACAGTCACATTGGCTACAATTATCGGCTGAGCAACCTGCTCGCGGCGGTCGGTCGTGGACAACTCCGCGTGCTGGACGAGCGCATCGCCGCGCGCCGCAAGAACCGCGAGCTCTACGAGGCCGCGTTCAAGGGAATCGAAGGCATTCGCTTCATGCCAATCGACGCACGCGGGACCTGCAACGGGTGGCTCACAGTCGTCGTGATCGATCCGAAGGCGTTCGGGGCGAGCCGTGAGGATATTCGCCTCGCGCTGGAGAAGGAGAACATCGAGTCACGGCCAGTGTGGAAGCCGATGCACCTGCAGCCGGTGTTCGCTGAATGCCCCGTTCGCGGCGGTGCGGTGTCAGCGACGATCTTCGCTGACGGGCTCTGTCTGCCCTCGGGCTCGAGTCTCACGCGAGCGCAACACGAGCGGGTCGCGAAAGTCTTCCTAGCCTCGAGAGAATCGGAAGCCCGATGAGCAACGAAGACGCACGGACAGTTGCCGGTTTCGGCGAAGAGTGGGCCCGCTTCGACCAGTCTGATGTGCCAGCCGAAGAGTTGGCACGCCTGTTCGACGCCTACTTTTCAGAGTTCCCGTGGGGGCAACTCCCCAAAGACGCCGTCGGCTTCGACCTCGGCTGCGGGAGCGGTCGCTGGGCACGGTTGGCGGCGCCCAGGGTCGGCACGCTTCATTGCATCGACGCGAGCGAAGCAGCGCTCGGGGTTGCACGGCGAAGCCTCGCGTCCCTCCCCAACGTGCACTTTCATCAGGCAAGCGTCGGAGATCTGCCGTTTGAGCCCCGCTCGATGGACTTCGGCTACTCGCTCGGCGTGCTCCACCACGTGCCTGACACGGCCGCTGCCATCGCGCAGTGCGTGCGCCTGCTTCGGCCTGGCGCTCCGTTCCTCGTGTATCTGTACTACCGCTTCGATAACCGACCCGCGTGGTTCCGTCGGCTCTGGGAGCTCAGCGACCTCGGGCGTCGCGCGATTGCGCGCCTCCCATTGGACCGCAGGCACCTCGTCACCGATGTCATTGCTGCGAGCGTCTATTTGCCGCTCGCGAGGTCTGCACTTCGCCTCGAGCAACTGGGCGTTGATGTCTCGACGCTTCCCTTGTCGGCGTACCGTGACAAATCGTTCTACACGATGAGGACCGACGCGCTCGATCGGTTCGGCACACAGCTCGAGCAGCGATTCACGCGCGACGAAATTGAAACGATGATGAAGAACGCTGGGCTCACCAACATTCGTTTCCGTGATGGCGTCCCGTTCTGGTGCGCTGTCGGCACTCGAGCATGACCGCGCTTCGGGTCCTCTTTCTCTCCCTCCAGGAACATGGTCGTTCTCCGGGCCAGCGCTACCGGGTCGAGGCCTTCGAGCCGGCCTTTCGTCAGGCAGGCATCACTGTCGACGAGCGTCACGTTCTCTCCGCGGACGACCTTCGCGTCTTCTACGGTCAATCACCGGTCCACGCGAAAGCTCGGGTTGCGCTGAAGGCTCTGGCACGTCGAGCGCTCAGCCTGCGCCCGCATCTGCGTCATCGCCCCGACGTCATCTTCGTGCAGCGCGAAGCGTTCTTCCTCTTCAACGAATGGAGCGAGTGGCTCGCCTCACTGCAGGCGCCCATCGTCTACGACTTCGACGACGCGGTCTGGCTCCACGCCGTGTCCGACGCCAACCGTCGCTTCGCGTTCCTCAAGAACGTCCAGAAGATCCCCCGAATCGTCGGCCTCTCGCACACCGTCATCGCAGGGAACGAGTACCTCGCCTCGTGGGCCAGGCAGCACAGCAGCAACGTTCACGTCGTGCCGACCTGCGTCGATACCGACGTGTGGGCCAGCGCGCCGCGAACCGCAGACGGTCCCATCACGATCGGTTGGAGCGGGAGCGCGTCGACCCTCGCGCATCTCAAGCCGCTCCTGCCTGCGTTGCACCGTGTGAAGGCGCGCTTCGGAGATCAGGTTCGCGTCCGCGTCATGGGAGCTCCGGATTTTCGCGACGAGCGCCTCGGGGCCCAGGGCGAGGCGTGGAGCCCAACGGCCGAGGTCCCGTTCCTCCAGTCGATGCACATCGGCTTGATGCCGCTTCCAGACGATGAGTGGACACGCGGCAAGTGCGGACTCAAAGGTCTCACCTCGATGGCGTGCGGCGCTGCGACCGTGATGTCTCCGGTTGGTGTGAACACGACCATCGTGACTCACGGTGAAAATGGCTTCCTGGCCAACTCGGAAGACGAGTGGGTCGCGCGACTGTCTGAGCTCGTCGAAGACCACGCGCTGAGGGAGCGACTCGGAGCGGCCGGCCGCCAGACCGTCGTCGACCGCTACTCCGTGGCCCGCTGGGCTCCGACGCTCATCGGGCTGCTCGAAACCGCTGCACGTTCACGACGCTGACGTCTCGAACAGTGCCTCGACGAACTCTTTCGGTTCGAACTTCCTCAAGTCCGACACCTTTTCACCAACCCCCACCCACGACACCGGCACCTTCAGCTCGTCACAGATCCCGATAATCACGCCGCCCTTGGCCGTGCCGTCGAGCTTGGTCAGCGCGATCGACGTAATCCCCACCGACTCGTGAAACTGCTTCGCCTGGGCGATGCCGTTCTGGCCCATCGTCGAGTCGAGCACCAACAGCACCTCATGCGGAGCCCCGGGCAGCGCCTTCTCGGCGACCCGCTTCACCTTCTTCAGCTCCTCCATCAGGTTCAGCTTCGTGTGCAGCCGCCCGGCCGTATCGGCGATCACCAGGTCGGCGCCCACCTCGATGCCCCGCTTGATCGCCTCGAACACCACGCTCGCCGGATCCGACTCGTCCTTCCCCTTCACCAGCTCCGCCCCCGCGCGCTCGGACCACACGTCGAGCTGCTCCGTCGCCGCCGCCCGGAACGTGTCACCCGCCGCCAACACCACCTTCTTCCCCTCCGCCTTTGCCTTCGCCGCCAGCTTCCCGATGGTGGTCGTCTTCCCCGCCCCGTTCACGCCCACCACCATGATCACGTGCGGCGGCCCACCACCCGCCAGCGTCGTGTTCCCCTTCAACGACACGATGCGCTCGATCTCCTTGCGGATGATCGTCTTCAGCGCCGCCGCGCTGTCGAGCTCCTTCGACTTCACCTTGTCGCGCGCCAGCTCCACCAGCGACGACGCCGTCTTCACGCCGATGTCCGCGGTGAAGAGCACCTCTTCGAGATCGGCCAGCACCTTCTCGTCGATCTGCTTCGGCGCGCCACCGAAGAGCCCATTGAGCCGGGCCATGAAGCCCTCGGACCTCGTCTTCGACAACCCGGCCGCGAGCGTGGCGCCGCCCTCCGCGTCCACCTTCGCCCGCTGCATTGCCTCGGCGTGACGTTTCGCCTCTGCCGCAGCAGCCTCGGCGAGCCGCTTCTCCTCCGCCGCCAGCCGCTCGCCCTCTTCACGCTCGCGCTTCCGGCGCTCCTTCTCCTCCGCCTCGCCCTGCTTCTGTGCGCGGTACGCCTCTTTCTTCAGCTCCTCTTCCTTCGCCCTGAGCGCCTCGGCTTCCGCGGAGCCCTTCTCCAACCCCGCCCGCTCAGCCCTCAGCTTCTCGGCCTCGAGCCGCCTCGCCTCCGCGTCGGCCTTCGCCTTCGCCTCGGCCTCACTCTGCGGCAGCTCGACCTTCGGCTTGCTCGGCACCTCGAGCGTCGGCTCCACCGTCGTCTGCGTCGGGAGCGTCGGCTTCGCGGGCGGCAACGTGCTGCCGCCGCCCTTCGCGAACATCTTCCGCAGCACCAACAGCACGAGCACGAGGAAGCCCACGCCGAGCAACACGGTGATCGCGGTGCCTACGGGGCTGCCCTCGGTCTGCACGGGCACGACATCAGCCAGGACCAGCATCATGATGAGCCGGGCTCTACCACGCAGCCCAAGCCGCCCAAGCACGTTCGGCGCTGGCACAAAGCAGATGCCTTGTGTACGCACCGCCACGTCATGCGCTCCCTGCTCGTCGCCCTCTGCGTCTCGCTCACGGCCTGCATCGTGCCTGCCCCGACTCAGGAGGGCACGCAGGCGGTCAAACCGCGCCCGCCCGTCGCGCCTCCGCAGGAGTTCAAGAGCGGCGCGAACTTCGGCGACAAGATCGAGCTCGTCTCGACCATCCTCGCCCCGGGCAGCGCCGTCGCTGGCGACACCGTGCGCGTCGGCCTCAACTTCAAGGTCCTCCAGGCCACCGACATCGACTACATGATCTTCGTGCACGTCGAAGACATCGACGGCCGCGTCGATCGCCTCAACGTCGACCACGCTCCGATGCGCGGCGCCCGCCCCACCTCGAAGTGGAACGTCGGCGAGACCGTTCGCGACGAGTTCGAGATTCCCATTCCGCCGCAGATGCCGGTGCGAGGCCTCAACATCCTCCTCGGCTTCTGGGACCCGAAGACCGACGCGCGCCTGCCGCTGGTGAACAAAGACGCGATTCCGAACGACGGGAACAACCGCATCATGGCGGCGCGGTTCCAGGTCGCTCCGGCGCAGTGAAACGTCGTCGCGAGGCGGTCGACGTCTATCGACTCGACCGCGCCAGCTACTACCTCCTCGCAGAGGGCGATGCCTTCGACGGGACCAAGGTCGAGCTCGTCAACGGGCTGATCGTCAGGCGCAGTGACTTGCTTCGCCCCCGAAAACGCGCGGAGACTCGTCTCATGCTGCCCGTCCTCAAAGACGCGCCCTTCGAGGTTCACCGAATCGACCGAGCCGCCTACCAGCAACTCGCGGACGCGGGGACGTTCGACGGGAAGCGCGTCGAGCTCATCGAGGGAGTGATCGTCTCCATCAACGCCATGCGCGGTCCGCACGCGAGCACCGTGATGCGTCTCACCCGCCTGCTCACGGCCCAGCTCGATGACAGAGTCTGGGTGCGTGCCGGCCTGCCGCTCTCTGTGTCACGACACTCCGAGCCCGAACCCGACTTCGCGCTCGTCAGCGATGAGGTCATGAGTGCAGCCGAGGAACACCCCTCTACTGCGAACCTCGTCATCGAGGTCGCTGACTCGAGCCGAGGGTACGATCTCGGGCTCAAGGCCCTGCTCTACGCCGCCGCCAAAATCCCCGAGTACTGGGTGGTCGATCTCCAGACCCAGAAGCTCGTGGTGCACCTCGAGCCGAAGAAGGGGAAGTACCAGAGCGTGCATCGCTTCGGCAAAGGCCGCGAAGTCACCAGCACCGTCACACCGAAGGTGACCCTCAAAGTCGCCGCGGTGTTCTGACGGCCTCAACACCTCGGAGCTGCCCCTCCCTCCGAGCGCGTTCGAGCAGGACGACGGATGCGCGCCACCTCTTCGTGACCGACTCGCACGGCATCTGAAGACCTTGAAACCGCGGCGAGGCCGCTCAGCCCCACAACGAGAGGCGCGCAGAGACACCCGGCCACCCAGCCTGCTACGGGCAGCCTCATGGAACGCCTGCCGCTCTACGCGACCGCGACCCGGGGCACCGAGCCCTTCCTCGCCGAAGAATTGGAGACGCTTGGCTGCAAGCGCATTCGCCAGGACCGCGGCGGCGTGCGCTTCTTCGCCGCGCTCGACGAGATCTCCCGCGTCCTCGTGCACTCCCGCATCGCGATGCGCGTGCTCTACCCGCTGCGCCAGTTCGAGTCGCAAGGCGCCGAGGGGCTCTACGAAGCCGCGCACTCGATTCCCTGGGAGGACTGGCTCTCCCGCGGCAGCACGTTCTCCATCGAAGCGACGCTCAAGGACACCGAGCACACGCACTCCGGCTTCGTGGCGCTCAAGCTGAAGGACGGCCTCGTCGACCGCCTGCGCGAGAAGTGGGGCCAGCGCCCCGACGTCGACACGCACAACCCCACCTTCCACATCGTCGCGCACCTCGCGAAGACCTCGCTGTCGGTGTCGCTCGACCTCTCAGGAGAGCCGCTCTTCAAGCGCGGCTACCGCACCGCCACGACCGCCGCTCCGATGAAAGAGACGCTCGCTGCGGCGATGCTGCTCGCCTCGAAGTACGACGGCTCCGAGCCCTTCGTCGACCCGATGGCCGGCTCCGGCACGCTCGCCATCGAAGCCGGCTTCATCGCGACCCGTCGCGCGCCCGGCCTCAAGCGCACCTTCGCCTGTGAGGCGTGGCCGTCGTTCGCGCCGAAGCTCAAGCCGCTGCTCGAGGACATCCGCAAAGAAGCGCACGCGATGGTCCGCCCCGCGCCCGCGCCGCTGCTCGCGCGCGACTACGACGACGAGGTGCTCACCGCCCTCAAGCGCAACGTCGTCACCGCGGGCCTCCCAGCGCTGCGCATCGAGTCCGCCGACGCCACCACCGCCGATCCACCCGAAGGCCCTCCCGGCCTCGTCTGCACCAACCCGCCCTACGGAGAGCGCCTCGGCACCGGCGGCCAGAAGGGCATGAAGTCGTTCTTCCACAAGCTCGGAACCAACCTGAAGCGATGGGATGGCTGGCGCATCTCCGTTCTGGCTGGAAATGACGCCTTCGAGAGCGCGTTCGGCATGCGCCCGTCGTCGAAACAAGCCCTCTGGAATGGGGCGATCGCCTGCGAACTCATCCACTACCCGGCGCGCCTGCCCAAGCAGCCCCGGTAGCGGTATACGCTTTCCCCACCTGTGTCCTTGAGCGAAGCCCAGGAAGACGTCACTGCCGAGACCAACGCCGAAGGGCTCGATCCGCTCATCGGCAAGACGCTCGACGGCCGGTACCGCATCGTCGGCGGCATCGGCAAAGGCGCGATGGGCAAGGTGTATCGCGCGGTGCAGGTCGGCCTGAACCGGGCGGTCGCGCTCAAGGTGTTGGACTCGAACTACGGCGCTGGCAAGGACGAGTCCTTCCGCCAGCGCTTCCTCGTCGAGGCCGCGCTCACCGCGAAGCTGTCGCACCCGAACACCGTGCGCATCTTCGACTACGGCTGCTCGAGCGACGGCATCTTCTACCTGGCCATGGAGTTCCTCGAAGGCGAGACGCTCGACCGCTCGCTCTCGAAGGGCCCGCTCGGGTGGCGGCGCGTGTTGTCGATCGGCCAGCAGATCGCCCGCGCGCTCCGTGAAGCACACGAACTCGGCGTGGTGCACCGCGATCTCAAGCCCGCGAACGTGATGATGCTGTCGGCCGACGACGACACCGATCACGTCAAGGTGCTCGACTTCGGCCTGGTGAAGTCCTTCGTCGACGGCCAGGAGCTCGAGGGCCGCGCCATCACCCAGCAGGGCATGCTCATGGGCAGCCCGCCCTACATGGCCCCGGAGCAGGGCGACAAGAACCGCGCTGACCCGCGCAGCGACATCTACTCCCTGGGCTGCATGCTGTTCGAGTGTCTGGCCGGCAAGCCGCCGTACTGGGGTGGTGGGGCGCTCGAGATCATCTTGAAGCACGTGAATGAGCCGATCCCCGCGCTCAAAACGCCGCCGAGGTTCGAGACGATCCCCGAGGGCATGGTCGGCATCGTCACCAAGTGCATGCAGAAGTCTCCGATGGACCGCTTCCAGTCCATGGACGAGGTGCTGCAGGCGATGAGTGAGTTGGCGTCGCCGATCTCGACGCCCGCGTTCGAGACGCCGCTGCCTCCGGTCGCGATCCCGGTTCCATCGAGTGGCCGCAACACCACGCCGCTGCTCATCGGTGGCTTCATCGTCGCGCTCCTCGTCGGCATCGGCGGCACGGCCCTGGTGCTGCGCAAGCCAAACAAGCCCATCGAGACGCGCGTGCAGTTCCACATCGAGACGGAGCCGCCGGGCGCGCAGGTCGTCATCGGGAGGGTCATCAAAGGCGTCACGCCGCTCGACATCGAGCTGGCCACCACCGACGGCCGTGCGCAGGCCGACGTGACGTTGCAGAAGGAAGGCTACCTGCCGATGACGGTCACGGCCGCTGGCTCGGGGCCACGCATCGAGCTCAGACAGAAGCTGCAGGCCACAGCTCCAGAGCCGCCGACGCTCCCGGAGAAGTCGGGGCAGAAGGGCTCGAAGCCGGTCATCGAGAAGACACCGACGGTCGAGAAGACGCCGACGGTCGAGAAGACCCCGACGGTCGAGAAGACGCCCCCGAAGCCGAAGTCCGACGCCATCGAGAAGGCCTTCCTCGAGACACCGAAAACGACGAAGCAGCCGCCCGTCGAGCCGAAGGTGGTCGAGGCGCTCCCGGTCGTCACGCCCGTGAAGATGACGCCGCCAAAGACGGCTCCGAAGGCCACGACGCAGACGAAGAAGCCACCGAAGACCGGCAAGCTCGAAGATGAAGACGACCCGCTGGCGCCGCGCGCACTCCCGCCGGCGAACGACCTCAAGCGCCCCAAGTGACGCCGTGGTGAGAGCGTTTTTCCTCAGCCTCTGTCTCGTGCTGCTCGCCTGTGCGCCAAAGCGCGTGGAGCCGGCCGCGACGTCGGCGATGACCGTGAAGGAGCTCCAGCAAGCCGTCGCGCGCGGCCCGTTCCCCGACGACCCCTGCCAGGCCGCGTGGTTCTTCGCCGTCGCGGGCACCACGAAGGCCGGTGAGCGCCTCGACGCGATGATGGCGGAGCCGTCGACCTGCGCAGTATCGATGGCGCGCGTGAGGCTGGTCTCGCTGGCTCGCGCCGACACGCTGTCATGGAGCGCCGAGAGTCGCGCGACCGACGCGGCCACCCGGCTCGAGCTCGCGAAGTTCGCGGCGACCTCGAAGTGGGAAGCGGGCACCTCGGCCGTCGCCGACCTCGTGAATGACGCGGATGAAGCGGTTCGACTCGCAGCGGTCGAGGCCGTGCGCGCGCTTCGTCAGAGCATGTCGGTCGGCGCCCTCGAGAAGAGCCTGCTCCAGAAACCACCGAGAGCCGCCGAGGAGCGCGCGCTGCTGTGCACCGCGCTCACCGAGTTCAACATCGACGTGCCTCCCGCATCGTGTCGCGGCCTCGCGCCGGTCCCTGTGCCGTCGCCGAAGGAGCCCGTGGGGAAGCCGCCACCGAACCTGTGCCGAACGCTCATCACGAAGCTGTCCGACGTCGACGCGGGGACGCAGGTGCGCGCGCTGCTCGAGCTGGCCGCGCCGTGGGTGCAGCATCGAGACGGCTGCGCGGTCCCGAACGACGTCGTGCTGAGGCTGACGCAGGTGGCGGTCGCTCCCGAGGTGCGCGCCGCGGCCGCGATGCTGACGTTGTGGATGCACCACCCGCCCGACATGCGGCGCACGCCGACGTGGGGCGCCACCATCATCTCACCCGAGGCTCGTTGACCATGCCGGCCCACACACACCACGCCATCGATTACCTGGAGTTCTCCGTCACCGACCTCGCCGCCGCGAAGCAGTTCTACGGCGCTGCGTTCGGGTGGCAGTTCACCGACTATGGCCCCGGGTACTGCGGCATTCAGGGCGAAGGCCGCGAGGCCGGAGGACTGACCGTCGCCGAGAGTGTGACGCGAGGAGGGCCGCTGGTGATTCTGTTCTCGACCGACCTCGAGGCGTCGCTGAACGCCGTGCGCGCGGCAGGTGGACGAATCGTGAAGGAGCCGTTCACGTTCCCTGGCGGTCGGCGCTTTCAGTTCCTCGACCCGAGCGGAAATGAGCTGGCCGTCTGGTCGGAGCGCTGACGGCGCTGGTCGACGTCCGAACGCATCGCCTCGCGCGAACCGACGGTGCAGGAGCTGACGAGCGCGCCCGCACGCGCCTCGCCTGGCTCACGAACTCGCCCGCCCTACCCGGACAGCGCTCGTGACGAGCGACCGTGCGTCTCCGAGCAGGTGCGTCCCCTCGTCGTCGGTGATGGCCGTCGTCAGGCGCGCGGTCTGACGTTCCCCAGCCGATCGAGCGGACCTCGAAGCCCTGACATTCGAGCACGGTTGGGCACTCTCGAGCCGATCTCGCAGCGCTGGGCACGACGGAGCGCGGGGCCTTCGAGCACGAGTCGGAAAGGCGCGACATTGAGGAGCCGTCGGAGAATTAGTCGATCGACTCGTGTCGACATTCTGATCCCAAGATGATCTCAAGGCTCGATGACGCTCATCGAGAAGGTCCGACGAAAGTTCTCTGCGGTGCGGCCGACG
>JALHMW010000031.1 GCA_022843845.1 Archangium sp. | reverse complement strand
CATCTCCTCGCCACCCTCGATGATGGCCACCAGTGTGGTGGCGCGCACCGCACCACCCAGAACGAGGGCCATCAATCAGACGGATCAGGCGGCCATCAACCAGCGAGCCTCGCAACACCCGTCGAAGAAGAGGTTGCGTACGACGGGACGCAGATGGTGGCTGCGTGGGACGGGGCGGAAGTCGGCACGTGGAGCGCGACGTGGGGCCAGGGAGTGGACAACCTCGTCAGCCTGAAGCCGGCTCCGGATGAGCCGGAGGTGATGGCAGTGAAGGACGGGCGAGGGAGCGTCGTCGGGTACTACCGAGGAGAAACGCCGACGCAGGGCCTGTGGGTGACGGCGGACTACACGCCCGAGGGACGAGCGACGCAGCGAGACTGGGTGGCTGGGACGAGCTGCACGGAGAGCGGGACGACGCAGTGCCCGAGACTGGGAGGGCTGCCGTTCGGCTTCCACGGGGCGTACAAGAGCCCGGCGCATGGGTTGTTGTATTTCAGGAACCGGTGGTACTCGGTTGAGGCCGGGCAGTGGTTGACGCATGACCCGCTGGGTGAAGTCGACTCGGTGAATTTGTATGCGTTCAACCGGTTCGACAGCGTCAACTTCGTCGACCCGTTCGGGCTCGAGTCGGGCAAGTCGGCCGCCGGTAACGCCAATGCGGAGGACCCGAAGAACAGAGGGCCAAGGTCGGCTGATGGAAGTGCTTTCTGTGTCGATCACGCACCCGGTAACACCGAGTGCTGGAACAGGCCGATTTCCTTCTTGGATACAGTTCAGAAGAGAGAACTCAAGGCCGAGCAAGCACTCGTGCGACATGAAACCCCGCCGCCGCGGCCTCCGGCCGCTCCTGAGGAGGCGACAGAAAAGGCCAGGAAGTTCGCCGAGACGATGGCTGCGTTCGCACTCGGAGCCTCGACCGGCGTGATGCAGGCGCTCATCCCAGGTGCTCCCCTGGTTCCGCTGAGGCCTGTTGGCAACAAGGCGTTCGACGCCGGCAAGAATTTTGCCCTTCTGTTGGCGGGCACGTACATGATGGCCGCAGCAGCAGCTGGCACCATCGGCGGCGGTGGCGCGACGGTGTCGGTTCCCATCGTCGGGCAGGTCGTTGGTCCCGGGGCAATCGCTGTGTCCGTTGCAGTCGGGGCCCAAGGGACGGCTGCTGCCGTTCAAGGGATGCAGGGGCTTGCCACTCTGATGCAGGGTAACGACGATTCTGGTGGCGGCGAGTCGACGAAGGCCGACGATGGAACGAAGGGGCCCGAGAGCCCCGTCGAGTCTGTTCCCACGGATTCCCTGCACCCGACGCATGGTCGAACCAATACCAAGGATCAGATGAACGACCTCCGCTCGAAAATTGATGCCAATGGTATTCAAGAGCCAATAAAGTATGTTGAACACAACGGGCAGAGGTTTGTTGTCGACGGCCACCATCGTCTCGAAATCGCGAAAGAGAAGGGCATACAGAAAGTGCCAGCCCAAAAGGTCGACCTACCCTACAAGGGTTATCGAAATGCAGGTGATCTGAGTTACACGCCGTAGCGATCGGAGGAGTACGTGGCTATTTGGCAGTTTAGAGCGTGGCTTGTGCCTGGCCCTCAGCTTCCCCCCTCGGAAGGTGTCCGCGTTGCTGGCGAAATCTTCGAGAGCACCTCTGTGGCTTGGGCGGGCGTCGCTCCCGAGCTGCTCTCTCAGAGGGTGCCGCAACTCGGACTCCCGAAGACCGAGAGTTGGAATCCGACTGCGATGCTTTGGGGTCGGGAGGATGGGAGTTATCTCAGGGCCCTCGTTAAGGGTACAGAGATCAGGGAGGTCGAAGTTGGAATCGACGCGAGAAGCGTGGATCGTTTCTATTGCGAACGGCTTTCAAAGCTACTCAATGAGCTAGACGCAGTTCTTGTAACTGCGAATGGAGTTGTTGTTGACGGCTCACCGAGAGGAATCGCCGAGGCACTGAGGGGCTCTCGCGCTTGGGCGTTCGTGGCGGACCCGAGGGGGTTCCTGGACTCGCTTGGCACCGCCGTTGGTTGATCTCGTAGGTGCGGCAGAGGGGGAGTCTTCGTGAAGGCTCGTACGCTCGTCTTGGTTCTGCTGGCTATTGGATGCGGCACGGCTGGCTCCGGCCTCACGGACGGCCTCGTGCCAATCACCCGAGACGCTGGGCTGCTGGCTCCCGACTCGGGAATGACCATCGACGCAGGTGTCGACGGCCCGCCGCGCGATATCGAGATCGTCGCGTTCCTCCACAGCCAGGCGAAACAGGACGGCGGCCAGGCCTACCCGTTCCTCGTGCCTCGACTCGCTGACGTCCGCGCCCAATGGCAGTGGGTCGACGGAGGGTGGGGCAGCTCCCAGGGCCGCCTGCTCGAGGATGGCGGGTACCTGATTCCCGCTGTTCCGGCGGGCGAGGCGATCGTCATCTTCCCCACCACGCAGGGCCTCGTGTCGTCTGCGAATCGCTTCGACTTCTCGTGGACCGTGCAGGGCCGCCCGACGGCCGAATTTCCCAACCCGAACGTTCCCACGACCGTTCGCATCTCTGCCGATGGTTTGCCGCCCTGGGCTGCGGCCGACGCGCTGGTGTTCTCTTCGCTCGAGACGCCGTTCAGGTTGCTCAAGCTCTCGCCGATTCCGGTCGGATCGACTGGTTTCTCAGCCTCGCTCCGATGGGATCAAGAACGCGTTCCCATGTTCCGAGGTTCCGAGGGTGACAGCTTCTCGGTCTCGACCATGCGACCGCGGCTGCTGGGCCAGGTCAGCTATCAGTCGATGACTGCAGGTCGCACGATCAGCCCTTCCGACCTCACGGTTGGAGCTAGCATCAATGTCAACGTCGTCCTCGTCGAACCCACCCCCGCCGGCGCTGACGTGCACATCGATTTCCCCGGCTTCGAGCAGGCACTTCGCGAGGCTCGCCCTGGGCAGGCATTGTTCGCTTCGTCCTTCGAGGTGACTCACCGCCGCGGGCTTCGAGAGGTCGGTGTGGTGCGCTACGGCTACCGAGGGAATGAAGCGGGCTTGCCGATGGCCCTGGGTGAGAACATTCCAATCGGTCTGCCCGACACGCGCGGCCGGGTGCAGTGGGCGGACCTCATGCCACGTGACGAGCTCGTTGTTTCGATCTCGACCCGGTTGGACGTGAGAGTCAGCGCGGGGAGCGTCACCGACAGCATTCCGGTCTTTGTGACTCGCACTCTTCCGGTGAGCGACACCATCGAGCTGGTGTCCACGCTCAGCGTTGCCCGTGCCCTCGCCATCAACGGTGCACCGTCGACCAGCTTTCGCGCCGGCGTCGGCCTCACGCCCACGCTCTCGTGGGACGCGCCAGCCCGCGGTACACCCACCCGCTACCTCATCGTCATTCTCGACCTTGTCGATCAGAACTTCAGCCAAGCGTTCTACACGACGAAGCGTGCGTTCACGATTCCGCCGTTCACGCTCACGGCGGGAAGGACCTACGTGGCGACCATCACCGCGCAGGCCGGAGCAATCGACCTATTGAACCCGCTCTTCCAACCCGCCACCTTCGAAGCGATCAGCACCGTCACCGAGGCGTTCAGCCCCTGAAGTCCCGAGAGAGGGAAGGGCGGGCCATCGCGGCGCGGAGGAACGCGGGCTCATCTGCGCCGTTCTCTCCCAGAGGGCGAAGCGCACCAACGCGAGAGGCGAGCCACAGCGCTGCGCCCAGCAACCACCTCGGCGTCGACGCGAGCGCTGCCACCGACGACGGAGTCACCTCGAGCCCGCGCTGTCGGACCTGCGCGAAGCCGCTCCGCCACGCGTCCACTACGCCGACCGCTTCCGCCCACGACAGGCCGCGCGTCATCGACGTCACGCCGGCCATCATCAACGGCGTCATCACCACCGCGTGCGTCGCGAGCCACGCCTCCATGTCACTGCACTCCACTGTCGGAAGGCCCGCGACGGTGAAGGTCTGCGCCCACCCGTCGAGCCACGAAGGCCGGAAGTCAGACATCGCGCCGAGGGTCGTGATCTGCACGCGCTCCAGGGCTCGCGGCACCACGCGCACCTCGAGTTTCCCATCGCGCAACGCCGCGACGATCGCCGGAAAGCCCCACGAGAAGCGCTCCCGCCCCACGGCTTCACGCAGCGCGGGCAATTCACTCCACGCGTTGAACATGAACATCACCGGCGCCGTGCTCGCCTTCAACATCGGCAGCAGCGCGTCGACGTGCCACGGGCGCACGGGCACCAGAATCAGGTCAGCCGAGCCCAGGGTCTCCACCACTTCGACGACGGCCCGGTCTCCCTCCACCGTCACGATCGCGCCGTCACGTCGCAGCTGCGCGAGCCGCTCAGCCCGCGCGAGGACCGACACCTGGTGCCCCGCCTTCGCGAACAGAAACGCCAACGAGCTGCCGATCGCGCCTGCTCCAACGATGGTGATTCGCTTCACGTCACTCACCCGCCGTAGAGGACGAAGCCGGCCCAGTAGTACGGCGACTTGAAGCGCTCCTGGCTGGCGAGCACCTTCTGCGCGCGGGCGAGCGCCTTGTCGTGAGGCAGGCCCAACTGCAGCACACCGACGTAGAACGCCTTCATCAGCTCCGCCGTCGCGCGGTCGTGCACCTTCCACAAGCTCGCGACCACCGCGCGCGCTCCAGCATGCAGGAAGCCACGCGCCAGGCCGATGAACCCTTCGCCGCGCACCTCTTCGCCAAGCGCCGTCTCACACGCGCTCAGCGTCACCAGGTCGGCCGGCAATGACAATGCATACACTTCAGCCAATGACAGAAAGCCATCCACCGTCTTCCCGTCGGGGGCCCGCCGCGACAGCACGAGGCCCGACCGCTCGGGATGCTCCGTGTCGAGGACTCCATGCGTCGCGATGTGAACGATACGAGGCCGTCCCGCCGCGTTGAGCCGTGACTTCGACGCATCGAAGTCGAGCAGCACCGAGCGCTTCGTCGCCGCGACCAGCGCGCCCACCGACTCGACCTCGGCCCGGCTCGAGAGCAGCCGCTGGTAGTGCTGCTTTTCACCAGCGCGCAGTTGGTTCGGAGCGGGCTCCACCGGCTTTCCTCCAAGCCGCGGATCGTCAGCTTCGAACACCGGGTCTCCCACTGCGACCAGCTCCGACGTCGGGCCCGTCCGCTTCGTCGCCCGCTGCGCCTTCAGCACACTCAAGGACGGGGTCGACAGCACCGGCAGCTCCGGCACGAGCGCAGCCCACGGCACCAGGTGCAGCGCTCCATCGGCCACGACGATCAGCCTGCGCTTCCCCGCCAACAGCGCCTCGAACGGAGCGATCAGCGCCGCGCGGAGCTTCACCCTCGCCGCCTCGGCCTTCACATCAGCTTCGTCAATTCGGGCCACGCGCGCCGCGGCCGTCTCTCCAGCCACGTCTTCGTTCCGGGCCGAGTACAGCGTGTGAATCGCCTGCGCCTGCTCGTTGAGCTCCGACGGCTCGGCCAGCGTGAACGCGGTCGCCGTCTTTCCACCCAGCACCAGCGCGTACGCCCCGTTGCGACCGAGGAAGTACTCGACCACCAGCGAATCGGCGCCAACCAGCGCCTCCACCTCGGCCAGCGTCGGCAACGGGAGCGTCGACAGGCTCGCCACCTTCGGATCCGCCGCCTGCACCTTCGACCGGAGCTTCTCGTACGCCGCCAGCTTGAGCTCGAGCTCGGCTTCTTGCGGAGGCGCTCCCGCATCGGCGCTCGCCGTCGCCCGGAACCGTCTGGCCTCGTTCTCGAGCTCACGAATCTGCGCGCGGAGCGTGTCCTCCTCGGTCAACAACGCCTGCTGACCCGCCGGACGATCCACATCCACCAACATCAGGAAGTCGAGCAGCGATCGAGCCCGAGCCCGTTCACTCGCCTCCAGCGCCTTCTCGAACCACACCCGCTCGCCCTTCACCTGCGACTGCAGCGCCGCCGCGGCCACCCACAGGTCGTAATATTTGCGAACGCCCGCAGAATAATACGCGCGACGATCTTCACTCGCGATCCGCTCCCGCAGCGACTCCGACAACGCGAGCGACTTCTCCGCCCACGCCACGGCCTCGGGGTAGTGCTTCGCCATCAGCTCCGCGCGGCCGAGCCGGTAGTACGCGTACGCCTCCCACGTGACGTCGCCGAGCTGCACGAAGAGCTTCACCGCCTGGCGCAGTGGCTCCATCGCCTCGGCGGGACGGTTGAGGCGCCCGTACGCGCTCCCCCACGACGTCAGCGTCTGCGCCTCACCACGAACCGAACCGATCTCACGTCGCAGCTGCAGCGCCTCGGCGTGCCGTTCCAGCGCGATCGGGTCGAGCAGCGTCGACTCCATCTCTCCAGCGGCGTCGAGGCTGAACGCCAGGCCCTGCTTGTCGCCCGCGACGCGGCGCACCTTCACCGCCTCGAGATAGAACGGCAGCGCGCCTTTCCAGTCGCCGTCGAAGTCGGACCGCAGCCCACCGAGGTCGTGCAGCGCGTGCCCGATGGCGCGGCCGTCCTGGGTTCGCAGCGCGGCGGCATGGCCCTTCTCGAAGTGCTCGGTGGCCTTCTTCTTGTCTCCAAGTGACTTGTGGCACCAGCCGATCGAGCTCTCGTACTCGGCGACGAGGTGCGGGTGGCCGGCCTTCCGAACGACCTCGAGCCGCGGAACCAGCTTTCCGACGCACTGCGCATGTTCGCCCCGCTCGGCGAGATCGTCAGCCTCCGCCACGTCGATGCGCGCGTGGAGGAGCTCGTCGTCTCCACTCACTGCGCGAGCCGCACGTTGGTGCTCGATCGCCGCTTCGAGCCGGCCCTTCTCGTGCTCGATCGCCGCGAGGCCAAGGTGCGCGGAGGCCACCGTCTCGGGCACGGAGCTCTCCATTGCTTCTGAAAACCGCGCCGAGGCCTGCGGATCGCTGATGCGCAGCAGGAACTCAGCGGCCGTCAGCGTCAGGGCTCCACTGCGTGCGGTGTCTCCGAGCGCCCGAGCTTCTTTCGCGAGCACCGTCAGCTGCGTCGCCGCCATCCTCAGCCCTTCAGCCGTCGCGGGAATCGTCGACGCGATGGCCTGCAACGAGGTCGAGTCGATCGCCGCCAGCGCCTTCGCGTTCGCTGATGTGGAGACCTCGAGCGTGAACGACGTCTTCGGCCACGCGACGGCCGGCGCGACGAGCTCCAACTCGACGCCATCGGAGTCTGCAAACGCGATGCGCTCAGGCGCCGAGAACGGCCGGCGATCGATCGCCTCCCTCGTCTCACCGCGAACGACGAAGAGCTGAACGCCGCTCTGGCGCGGCTCCAGGACGAGCTCCACGCCACCTCGAGGCAACCGAAAGCGCTGCGGCTCCGCGCTCACCGTGCCGTCGACGCGTTGACCGAACGCCAGGCGAGGTGCCGACGGCGTGCAGCCAGCCAGCAGGATGAGAACGACGATTCGAAGGAGCACGGGCCTCCGACAACACCACAGCGTCGAGCGTCAGTCTGCCGGCGCGACGATCAGCGCATACTCGGCGACCTGCTCGTCGTTGGACCGCAGCACCACGCTGTACCGGCCCGCGCTCCACGCCGCCGCGGGGATCTCGACCCGAACGGCGATCGCATCAGCACTCGTCGGAGCCCCACGCCACACTTCACCAGCTGGCCCGTTCACGACGATCTGCCAGTCGCTCCGCGGTGGCTCGCCGTCGAGGCTCAGCTCGAGCTTCATGTTCCGCAGCCGCTTCGGGAGCGTCACCGTCGTCGATGTGGCCTGGGCCCGGAGCGAGAGCGGCCGCAACGACACCTCGGCATCGACCGCAGCGCCAGGCCAGAAGAGCAGCACCAGCGCGCCAGCCACGGCGAGGCCACCCGCGAACACCACCGGGATCCGCGCAAAGAGCGCCGACCACCACCGGGGCTCCTCCAGCGCAGGCTGCTGTTTCGCCCTCGTCCTCAACGCACGCGCGGTCGACACCCTGGCCCGCCAGTCCGCAGAGGATCGACACAGCGCCTCGACCTTCGTCTGCCGCGCTGGAGCAAGCCCGCCAGCGAGGAACGCGTCGATCAACTCCGCCTCGAACGCGCGCAGCTCCTCGAAGCGGGTCCCGTCTTCGGCTGCCTCATCCTCGAGCTGATGCGCCTGCGCCTCGGGCAGCTCTCCAAGCAGGAACGCGAAGGCCTGGTCCTCCGAGAGCGGACGCATCGGTGGGAGTGACGTGGGCCCTGAATTCATTTCGCGCCCTCGAGTTTGCCCTGCACACACTGCTCGAGCCGGGCGCGCAGCCGGAACGCACGCACCCGCAGCGCCTCCACCGTCGTCCCCAGTGACTGCGCCAGCTTCGCCCTGCCTGCGATGCGGCTCGGGCCCTCGTCGCGGTAGTAGCCCAACACCAGGTTTCGCTCGGCCGTCACGAGTCCTTCCAGACAGCTGTCGAGGGCGCGCAGCCGCAGCTCGTCTTCCGGTTCCGCCGGTGCTGGCGCCGCGATGCTGCGATCGTCGATGGTGACGTCTTTGCGATCCTTCCGGCCCGCCTCGAGCGCCACCATGCGCGCGACGCCCACCACGAACGCGTTCGGCGTCGACGTGCGCACTTCTCCGGCTTCCACTCTGCGCGCGACGCGATCGAGCGTGTCATCCGCCAGCCCCGACGCATCGCCGAGCCCGCGCCACCGGAAGAACGACTCCAGCCGATCGCGCACCTGCCGGTACTTCTCCGCTTTCGAGGTCGCGTCCGTGCCGCCGAGAAAGTCGAGCAGCCGCTCGAACGTCGACGCCTCGAAGACTCTTCCAGGCTGACGGGGGGAGGCCTGCGACACGAGCGGCGACACAACCGCAGTCCCTGTGTGCAGACAAGCGCGAAACCCCGTGCGCGACACACTTTCGTTTCACCTGTCCCGACGCTGGCGGGTCTCTGCCTACGTTGCAGGCAGGTGTGGCATTGGTGCCATGCTTGTCACAGGGCGCACGGACGGACAGACGCCCTAACCACCTGAATCAACGCATGCGCCATGACGGGCATGCCCTTTGCTGACGGGATGCGTCATGCAGGTTTCGACAGCAGGCCGAGAGTCGAAGCCCGAAGGAACAGAAGCCATGGAAACCACGACGTTCATCAAGCCCCGTTTCGCGATCGGCGCCCTTCCGGGCACGGGCGTGATGCTCGTTCAGGTCAAGGCCGCGACCGAGAAGCCCGTCACCCGCGTGGTGCTTCAGACGCCTGCCGTGTCGTCGCTGAGCTGAGTCGAATTGATTGAGCGTCGCCGGTGGAGCGTTCGTCTCGCTCCCGGTTGACCCCCGGGCCCGCTGTCTGACAGACCAGCCCACATGAACCCACCGCTCGCTGCCGTCGTGCTCTGTGCCGGAAAAGGCACGCGCATGAAGTCCGGGACCGCCAAGGTGCTGCACCCCATCCTGGGGCGGCCGCTGGCCTGGTACCCCATCACCCGGGCGTTCGAGTCGGGCTGCCAGCAGGTCGTCGCCGTCATCGGCCATCAGGCCGACCAGGTGCGCGCCACCATGAGCAAGGCCTTCGAGGGCCAGGCGCTCGCGTTCGCCGTTCAAGAGAACCAGCGCGGAACTGGAGACGCCGTCGCCGCGGCGCGAGGGTGCCTCACGGGCTTCACCGGCGCGGTCCTCATCCTCATGGGCGACGTGCCGCTCCTCACCGTCGAGACCCTCACGAAGCTCGTCGCCGCGTTTCGCGCCGGCAAGGGCCCGCTCGCGATGGTGACCTGCAAGCCGGCTGACGCGACGGGGTATGGCCGCGTGCTGCGTGGGCCGGGGCGGAAGGTCGAGGGCATCGTCGAGCACAAGGACGCGTCGCCCGAGCAGCGCCTCATCACCGAGATCAACGCAGGCCTCTACGTCGCCGACGCGCGCTTCTTGTGGGGCGCGCTCGAGACGCTCACGCCGGCCAACGCGCAGGGCGAGCTGTACCTCACCGACATCGTCGCGAAGGCCGCCGCGCTCGGTGAGGTGGCCATCGTCGAGGCCGACGCGCGTGAAGTCGAAGGCACCAACGATCGTGCCGAGCTGGCCGAGCGAGCCGAGCTCCTCCGCGCGCGCATCAACCGTCGTCACATGCACGCCGGCGTCTCGCTGGAGCACCCCGCGTCGACGTTCATCGACGAAGGCGTCGAGATCGGCCCCGACACCGTCATCGGCCCCAACGTCACCATCTCGGGAGAGTGCGAGATCGGCAGCGGCGTCACCATCGGCCAGGGCTCGGTGCTGAACCACTCGACCATCGGCGATGGCACGGAAGTGAAGCCGTACTCCGTGTGCGAAGAGGCCGTCGTCGGCCCGCGCTGTCACGTCGGCCCGTTCGCGCGGCTGCGGCCCGGCACGGTGCTCGACGAGGGCGTGCACGTCGGCAACTTCGTGGAGACGAAGAAGACGCGCCTGAAGAAGGGCAGCAAGGCCAACCACCTCGCGTACCTCGGCGACGCGGAGATCGGCGCCGGCTGCAACATCGGCGCGGGCACCATCACCTGCAACTACGACGGCGTGAACAAGCACCAGACCGTGCTCGGCGACGGCGTCTTCATCGGCTCGGACACGCAGCTCGTCGCGCCGGTGAAGATCGGCGACGGCGCCTTCATCGCGGCCGGCAGCACCATCACCGAGAACGTGCCGGCGCAGGCGCTGGCGCTCTCTCGCACACCGCAGACCATCAAAGAGGGCTGGGCGGAGCGTCGTCGCAAGGTGCTCGCAGGCCTCAAGTCGAACAGCTGAACCGGGAAGGCCCTCGTGGGCACTTTTCGTTCGGGGAACACGGGCGCGCGGTCAGCGGCCAGAAAGTCGGAAACTCCATGTGCGGCATCGTTGGCTACGTCGGTGACAAGCAGGCGGCAGGCGTCCTCGTGGGGGGCCTCAAGCGGCTCGAGTATCGAGGCTATGACTCCGCGGGTGTCGCGGTGCTCGATGGCACGCAGCTGACCGTGATTCGCGCGACCGGCAAGCTGCGGAACCTCGAAGGGAAGGTCGCCACCGAGCAGCCGAAGGGCACCGTTGGCATCGGCCACACCCGCTGGGCCACGCACGGCCGGCCGTCCGACGACAACGCGCACCCACACACCTTTGAAGGCGTCAGCGTGGTGCACAACGGCATCATCGAGAACCACCTCGCGCTCAAAGCCGAGCTCAAAGGCCGCGGGCACGTGTTCTCGAGCGAGACCGACTCCGAGGTGTTCGCGCACCTGATTCGTGAAGAGCTCAAAGCCGGCAAGGCGCTCCCCGACGCCGTGCGCGCCGCGACGAAGCTGGTGAAGGGCACCTACGCGCTGGTCGTCGTCACCGGCTCCGAGCCGACGAGCATTGTGTGCACCCGCGAGTCGCAGCCGATGGTGCTGGGCCTTTCGGAGGGGCAGAACTTCGTCGCCTCCGACGTGCCCGCGCTGCTCGATCACACCCGCGACGTCATCTTCATGGAGGACGGCGATCTCGGCGTGGTGTCGAAGCAGGGCATCGCGCTGTTCAATCGCGCTGGCGCTCCCGTCACGCGCAAGACGACGCGCATCGACTGGACGCCCGGCATGGCCGAGAAGGGTGGCCACAAACACTTCATGCACAAGGAGATCATCGAGCAGCCTCGAGCGATCGCCGACACCCTGCGCGGCCGCATTCTTCGCAGCGAAGGTGACGTGCACTTCGACGGCTGGAACCTCACCGACGCGCAGGTGAAGTCGATGGAGCGCGTGTGGATTCTCGCCTGCGGCACCTCGTTCCACTCCGGCCTCGCAGGGAAGTGGATGATCGAGTCGCTCGCGCGCATTCCCGTCGAGGTCGAGCTTGCGTCTGAGTTCCGCTACCGCGACCCCATCGTCCAGAAGGGCCAGCTCGCCGTCGCCATCAGCCAGTCAGGTGAGACGCTCGACACGCTCGCGGCCATGCGCGAGGCGAAGACCCGCGGCGCCACCACCATGACGCTCTGCAACGTCATCGGCTCGGCCATGACGCGCGAGGCCGACTTCACGGTGCTCACCAACGCCGGCCCCGAGATCGGCGTCGCGTCGACGAAGGCTTTCACGACGCAGCTCGCCGGCCTCTACCTGCTCGCCATCAAGCTCGGCCGCGTGAAGGGCACGCTGACGGCGAAAGAGGCGCAGGCCCACCTCGAGAAGCTGTCCGAGGTGCCCAAGCTCGTCGAGCACGTGCTCAAGACCGAGGCGAAGGTGAAGGAGATCGCCCGCACGTACCTGAACGCCCAGGACTTCCTGTTCCTCGGGCGCGGGCCCATGCAGTCGGTGGCGCTCGAGGGCGCGCTGAAGCTGAAGGAGATCTCGTACATTCACGCCGAGGGCTACGCGGGCGGAGAGATGAAGCACGGCCCCATCGCGCTCATCGACGAGAAGATGCCGGTGGTGGTCGTGGCGCCGTCGGAGCCCCACGTGCACTACGAGAAGATCATCGGGAACATCGAAGAGGTGCGCGCGCGTGGTGGGCAGGTGATCGCCGTCGTCGAAGAAGGTGACGAGCACGCGAAGTCGCTCGCCAACCACTTCATCGAGATCCCGAAGTCGAGCGCCCTCGTCGCGCCGATCATCGCGACGGTGCCGCTGCAGCTGCTCGCGTACCACATCGCGGATCTGCGAGGCACGGACGTGGACCAGCCGCGGAACCTCGCCAAGAGCGTCACCGTCGAGTGAAACGACTCGGGCCTCCAACCGCGTTCGCGGATGGAGGCCCGGTCGACTGCTGAAACGGTCTCAGTGCCGCTCGAGCTGCTCGAGCCTGCGCTCCATCGCCTTGAGGCGCTCGTTCGTCTGCTCGAGCGCGCGGAGCTTCTCGTCCTGCGCCTTCAGCGCCTCGACGAGCAGCGGCACCACCTTGTCGTAGTTCACCGTCAGCGTGCCGTCGGGCAGGGTGACGACCGCCTCGGGCAGCACCTTCTGCACGTCTTGCGCGAGCAGGCCGACGTCTTCAGCGCCCGTCGTGCCGAACTTCGCCTGAGCGTCCTTCTTCCAGGTGTAGTGCACGCCGTTGAGCAGCCGGAGCAGCTCGCGCGAACGCTCGATGCCGTGGATGTTCTCTTTCAGTCGCGCATCGGAGGGCAGCAGGACGTTGTTCGCGAGGACGTTGCCGTTGACCTGGAGACGCTGCGAAGGCGTCGAGGTGCCGATGCCGACGTTCCCGGTGTCGCCCACGATTCTCATGCGCTCGGGTTGCTGATGTCCCGCGTAAAACTCGATGTCCCCGTTCATCACGGTCCCACAGGCCAAAGCGAACACGTTGTCACCTGCGTAGATTCGAACACTGTTGTTCCGGGGCCCCGTCGGACACGGGATCGGTCCCGAGGCATTGGTGTTGCCGGCGCGGAGTTCGAGCAGGCCTCCATTGATGAAGCCTGGATCGCTGGCGGCAGCACCCGCAGCTGCCAGACTCACATTGGTCGAGATTCCGGTCGGGCCAGGTCCGAAGAGCACGTCCCCTCCGCTGCCCGTTTGGACACCACGGTCCGAAAACAAGAGGCTGCCGGTCCAGACCAAGCCGTTGTCCGTCCGAACGCCGGCGTCTGGTCCAACGAACAGGACACCGCCCGTGATGAAGCCGCCATCGGAGAAGCGTGGAGCGCCGCCCATTCCGTTCGCGCCATTGCAGACGTACCGGGTGGCGATGCCTGCGTCGTTGAACCCGAGGTCGACCCAGCCGGTCGCCGAGATGCCGCCCGCGGCGCAGTTGGCTCCAGGAGGCTCGGTCGCGATCGTCACCGAGATGCCGTCGAGCCCGTTGGTCCCGTTCGTTCCGTTGGTGCCATTCGTCCCGGCGGTGCCGTTCATCCCTGCAGGACCAGCAGGACCCGCCGGTCCAGCAGGCCCCTGCACGCCCCCACCATCAGCGGACACCGACGCTCCATTGCAGACGACCCGCCGGCCATCGACCGAGACGAGCTCGACGCCGCCGGTGGGGCAGTCGACGTTGCCGCGCATCAGCACGTTCACGCGCACGGGCTCTCCTGCCGGGCCCGTCGCACCCGGTGTGCCCATCGGCCCCGCGGGACCCGTCGAACCCGTCGGGCCCGGTGTCGCGTTGCTGCACGCCACGAGGGCCAGACACGCCAACATCGATACGAGGTGTTTCATCGGTCGTTCTCCGGGGGAAAGAAGTTACTGACACATCCGGTTGATGCAGGCGCGGCCACCAGCGCACAACATTCCGCAGGCGCCACAGTTGCGGGCGTCGATGGTGACGTCGGTGCAGACGGCTCCGCAGACCTGTCGTGGAGCGACGCAGCCGTTCGCCACCGCGCAGACGCCCTCTTTGCAGTACTGGTCCATCGGGCACGCGTTGCCGCAGGCGCCGCAGTGCTTCGGGTCGTTCTTCGCGTCGACGCAGGTGCCCGCGCAGGCCCGCAGCGAGGCGCCACACGTCAGGGTGCAGGTGCCAGCCGTACACGCCGTTCCGCCGCCGCAGAGGGTGCCGCAGGCGCCGCAGTTCTTCGAGTCAGTCTGCAGATCGACGCAGGTGTCGCCGCACGCCGAGCACTCTTTGGGAGGTTGGCCGAGGCATCCTGAGAAGAGCACGACGCTCGAGAGCGCCAGGGACGAGAGGAACCGGGTCATGGTCGACGGACGATATCGCTGCATTCGCTGGAGCCCTCAGGATTCTTTCGGGAGGAGTGACGGGTCGCGCCGTTCCATGACATCGAAGCGACGATTTCCAGTTGCGCGAAGGCGTCAGGCCCGCCGAACGCGCCGCTTCGCGACCGACTCGGCCATCGGCTGCGCGACGTCACCCGCCGCGCGGGCCATCAAGCAGATCTGCGTGATTTTCGCGCCGAACCGCTCCCACTTCGCCTCACCCGTGCCCTTGATGCGCAGGAACTCGGGCTTCGTGGTGGGCAGCGCTGCGGCCAGCCCATACAGCGTCGCGTCGTTGAAGATGATGAACGGCGGCACGCCGAGGTCAGCCGAAAGCTCACGCCGAAACCGCTTCAGCTCTTCGACGGCGAGCACGCTGTACTGGCCGGGCAGGGCGGTGGTGCCGAGGGTCGGCGCGTCGGCGCGGCTGGTCGACTTCGAGGGCATCGTCACCTTGCTGCCGGCGCACACGTCGCAGCTGCCGCACTGCTGGCCCCAGGGCGTCTCTTCACCGAAGTACCGGAGCAAAAAGCCGCGCCGGCACCGCTTGGTGTACGCGTACTCGGTCATTCGCTTGAGGAGGAGCAGCTGACTGCGCTCCTGCTCGCGCACGCGCTCGAGGCTGACGCCGAGCGAGTCCCACGGCTCGTCCTTCAACGCCTGAATGGTGCGGCCCGCGAACGGGCGCTGCACGGTGATGCTGCCGGCGCGCTCGAGCGCCGAGAGGCCGTGACGAATGCGCTCTTCATCGAGCCCGCTGCGTCGGCCCAGCTGCGAGAGCTCCGTGGTGGCGCGAGTGCCAACCGGAAAGGCTGCGAGGAGCGCCGTCCACAGCGCCTTCACCTCGGGGCTGCGTGGATGATGGCCAGCCGACTCGGGCAGAATCGTGATGCCGTAGCGCCCTTCACCGCGGCTGCCTCGCGCGAGCAGGCCTTCACGCTCGAGCACTTTCAGCGCCGCCGACACCTCGAACTCGCTCGAGCCGAGCTGCGCGGCGAGCTGGTGCACGCCCCGTTGGAACGTCGACTCCTGCCGGAGCACCTGCCACAGATCGCGGAACAGCGTCGGCGGTGGGTGGTTCGACTGAATCAACCGCTCCTGCGTGTAGACGTCGGCGTGGTTGAAGAAGAGCACCGCGTGGGCGGGCTGGCCGTCGCGGCCGGCGCGGCCGATCTCCTGGTAGTAGGCCTCGACCGCGCGCGGAATGCCGGCGTGCGCCACGAAGCGAATGCCCGGCTTGTCGATGCCCATGCCGAACGCGTTCGTCGCGACGGCCACCGCCTCGGGCCGCGCCATGAAGGCCTCCTGCGCCTCGCGCCGCGCCTCGTCAGGCATGCCTGCGTGGTACAGCACCGCGTCGACCTTCTTGGTGGTGAGCGCCTGGTGCAGCCCCTCGGCCTGCTTGCGGGTGTTGCAGTAGATGATGCCGCTGCCTTCGTTCGCCAGCGCTGCGCTCGCGCGGCGTTTGTCGTCTTCACCCGCGACGTTCACCACGTCGAGGAAGAGGTTGGGGCGATCGAAGCCGGCGACGAAGATCTGCGGCTCCTTCATCAGCAACACGCGCGCGATGTCGTCTCGAACCTCGGGCGTGGCCGTGGCGGTGAGCGCGACCGTGCGAGGCGGGCGCAGCCGCTTTCGGACCTGTCCCAGCAGCGCGTAGTCGGGGCGGAAGTCGTGACCCCACTGCGAGATGCAGTGCGCTTCGTCGATGGCGAAGAGCGCGACGCGGGCGTCCATCAGCGCCGAGACGAAGGCCTCGCTGCGGAAGCGCTCCGGCGCGACGTAGACGAGCTTGTACTCACCGCCGCGCAGCTTGCGCTGACGGTCGGCCCGCTCGCCCTCGCTCAAGGTGGAGTTGATGAACGCGGCAGGAATGCCCCGCGCCGTCAGCCCCTCCACCTGGTCCTGCATGAGCGCGATGAGCGGAGACACCACCACCGTCACGCCATCGAGCAGGGTCGCCGGCAGCTGGTAGCAGAGCGACTTGCCCGCGCCCGTCGGCATCACCACCACCGTGTTGCGGCCCGACAACACCGAGCTGATGACCTGCGCCTGTCCGTGACGGAACGTCGAGAGCGCGAACGCGTCGAGGCCCTTCGTCATTTCAGTCAAGAACGGCAGGTCGGCTGACACCGCGCGCATGAGTGCACTCCCGTCGATCGCAGGTCAATCGTCTTCGTCGGCCAGGATCGGCCGACGCATGAGGGCCGAGCCACGGGCGCTGTCGAGCAGGCCCTTCTCGAGCATCGAGAGGTAGCCCGTGTCGGAGAGCACCACGTGGTCGAGCAGGGTGATGTTGAGCTGCTGCGCGGCGACTTTCAGCTTGCGAGTCATCGCGACGTCCTGCGCCGAGGGCTCCGGGTCACCGCCCGGGTGCGTGTGGAGGAGCACCAGGCCACTCGCGCGGCACGCGACGGCTGGAGCCAGCGCTTCTCGCGCATCGATGGTGCAGTGGTCGACGCCGCCGGTCGAGACGCGATCGAACCGCAAGAGCACGTTGCGCGTGTTGAGCGAGAGCACCCACGTCTCTTCGAGCCGGCGCTGGACCAGCTGCGTTCGGGCCCAGGCGGCGATGGCGTGCGGGGTGAAGAGCTTCGGGCGCTCCAGCTTGCGCTGCGGCAGGCGGTGGGCGAGCTCCATCGACGCGAGCAACCGGGCCGTCAGCAAGGGCGCGAGCTCGAACGAGAGCTCTGGCGTCTCGAGCAGGTGCGCCAGGCCATGCGTGAGCAGTGGCTCCACGTCGCGCTCGTCCTTCGCCCCGCCGAGCACCGCGAGCAGCTCCCCGTCGGTCAACGACGCGGCCCCCAGCCGTCGCAGCCGGGCCTGCGCCTCGGTGAAGAAGCGCGTCGGCTCCTTCGGCTCCACCACCTCACGTGCCTCGAACCAATCTCCGTTCATTCGTTCCCCCTGACGAGACCCTCAGCAAACGAAGTGCCGGAGGTCGGCGCCCCAGCGATCAACGGCCTGCGCATCCTTCGCGTGGGACGTGCGCGGACGCTCCACTCATTTCTCGCGTGTCGAGAGCCCACCTGAAGGCGCTACGCTGTGGCGTATGCCGTGCGCCGCCTCGCTCCCAACCGTCTGTGCCGCCTGCCGCAAAGCCGGAGCGCTGGTCGTCGAGCAGTCCATCGTCAAAGGCACGCTCAGCTGGGCCGAGTCGTTCGGGTGCGCGTGCGGCCATGGCTTCGAGGCGAAGAACGCCGGCCTGCCAACCCCCGCGGCCCGTCAGGCGCTGATGGTGGCGCACGGGAAGTTCCGGGTGTTCGTCGACGCGCTCCCGAAGGGCGGCAAGGCGTTTGGCGTGCTGGCGAAGGTGCTCGACGCGAGCGAGGCCGAGGTGGCCAGCGCGCTGGCGCGGCTGCCGGCGGTGGTGTGGGAAGGCACGAAGCCCGAGGCCGAGTTCATGGACGCGGCGCTGGGGAAGAGCGGCGCGACCGTGCGCATCGAGCTCGTCGGCCCGAAGCCGTCGGCGCCAAGGCCTTCAGCGAAGCGGCCGAAGAAGCGCTGAGCGCGGAGTCAGCGCAGCGCCGACGCTGCCTGCACCACGTCCCACAGCGTCTTGCCTTCGAGCGCGACCCCGAGCGGAGCGCGCTCCTTCGCGACGTGGAGCAGCGCCGACGCCAGCTCCGCGAGCGTGATGGGCTGGTACCTCGTCAAGCCGAAGAACGAGGTGAAGGCCCGTGCGACCGGCATCGAATCGCCGCCGCGGTCCTCGAACGCCGCAGGGCGAAAAATCGTGAAGCCGAGTCCGCTCTCCCTCACCAGCGCCTCGGCCTTCGCTTTGGCCTCGAGGTAGGCGCCTATCGGGTGCCCGGCGAGGACTGACGAGAGCAGCACGAGGTGGTCGACGCCAGCGCGCTTCGCCGCCTCGACGAGCTGGCGCGTGGTGCCGATGTCGCTCGTCTCGTAGGTGTCACCCTTCGCGAACCGGTTCTTCATGGTGCCGATGAGCTGCACGACGGTCGTGCACCCCTGCATGGCAGCGGAGAGCCCGGCGTCGGCCAGGTCGATCGCGACGACGTTGGGGTGCGAGAGGCTCGACGCGCTCTTCGGGCGAACGTGCGGCACCACCGGGAGGGCGTGGCGATCGGCCATGGGGATGAGGACCTTGCCGACGGCGCCGGTGGCTCCTGCGATGAAGAGGCGACGAGGGCCCATGCTGCAGACGTCTACTCACGATTCTGGCTCGGCGTCTCGATCATGCGGGTACAGTGCGCCGGCCTCACATGCCTCACGGAGACCTCATGCGCTCGTTCGCTCTCGCCACCGTGCTCGTCGTTTCGTCGTTCTCTTCCGCCACCGCGCTCGCTGACGAGGCGAGGCCCGCGGCCAGCCTCGACCCGAGCTTGCGCGGACCCGGCTCGCTGTCGGACGCGAGCCCGCAGCGTCGGCACCCGATGATCTCGCTCTTCATCGGCTTCCCCGCCGGCTACTTCGGCTACGGCGGCGTTCCGTTCAGCATCGGAGGCCGCTACCTGCAGCCGATCCTCCACGACGGCTTCGTCCCGAGCGTGAACGACTCGTTCAGCATCGAGATCGGCGCCGACCTGTATGCGCTCGGCGCGTCCCGCTTCTTCGGCGCGATGCTCGCGATTCCCATCGAGGCGATGTGGGCGCTGCACTTCTCCCAGAAGTTCTCTGGCTACCTGAAGCTCGGCGCGGCGATCGAGCTGCGCTTCCTGGGCGACTGGTGCTGGGGCGGGGTCTGCAACGGCGTCATCGGCGCGGGCATCGTCGCGCAGCTGGGCATCATGTACGCCATCACCGACGCCATCACGTTGCGCGTCGAGCTCGGGTACCCGGGCCTCAAGGTGGGCCTCGGGTTCCCGCTGTAGCGGAGCGCCGTTTACTTCACCTGCGGGGCGGCGTTACCCATGCCGCTGATCGACAGCTTCGGCTTCTTGCCGTCGGCGCCGGTCTTCCACGACACGGTGTTGTTCATGCCGTTGGCGACGATGCTCGCCGCCGAATCGGTCGTCACGGTGTTGCCCTGGCCGTTGACGCGAAGGGTGCGGCAGGGACCGGTGAAGGTCAGGGTGTGGCCCTGGCCGTTGATCTCGACGTCTTCGTTGGCGGCGCACACGTGCGCTTCCACGCGGCCCTGGCCGTGAACGACCCACTTGCCGTCGGTCGCGACTGACGCCGGGCCTGCGTTCTCGACGGCGACCGTCCCCGGAGCCATCTTCACCGTGCCGCTGGCGCCATCGTTCTTCGCCGAGACCTCGACGTCATCGCCTGCGGCGCCGGTATTCACCTTCACCTGCTTGTTGCCGGACTGCACGTCGACGCCGCCGCCGGCGCCAATCTTGACGGTCTTGCCGTTCTTCCCGGTGACGACGACTTGCGCGAAGGCGATGGAGGCGAGGCACGACGACAGCAGCACGAGACGGAACATGTGGACTCCCCGAGTGAAGTGACGACGCGTTCGTAGACCTTTGGTGGGTTGCCTGTCGACGCCCGGTCGATCCACCCGCCACGGCGCGTCGCGTCACCGGTTCTGTAGCCACTCGACGATCGCCTCGACGCTCGTCTCGACCGCGGTGGAGCCATGGCCGCCATCCGGAGCGCTCGGGTCAACTGCGGGTAGAGCGGCGCCGGGACGGTCGCGCGCGGAAAACGTCACGCACGCGGTGGTGGCGGTGACCAGCAGCACGAGCACGAGGCGCGCGCGCAGGCGTGGTGGCCGCTCGTCCGGTGCGCTGAACGGCGAGGGCCTGCCCGCACCGGGAGCGCACCTCGAGCGCACGCATCACGAGCCTGCCAACCGCCGCCTCAACACATCGAGCGCGGTCGCCGCGGCGAAGAGCCGCACCCGCTCGCGGTCGCCACCGAAGCGGTGCTTCTCGACCGCGGCCCCCGCTGGCGTCGCGACGCCGATGAAGACCGTGCCGACCGGGTTCGCCGCGTCGCCGCCGCTCGGGCCCGCGTACCCGGTGATCGAGAGGCCGCACGTCGTGCCGAGCACCTCACGCACGCCGACGGCCATCGCCTCGGCCACCGGCGCCGACACCACGCCGTGCGCCGCGACGAGCGCCTGAGGCACCTTCGCCCACGTCGTCTTCGCGCTCACGGCGTAGGTCGCCGCGCCGCCGATGAACCAGTCACTCGCGCCCGCCACCTCGGTGCAGGCCGCGCTGATGAGCCCTCCGGTGCACGACTCGGCGATCGCGAGCGTGAAGCGCTTTTCGAGGAGCGCCCGGCCCACCACCTTCGCGAGCGTGTCGTCGCCTGCGCCGAACACCACCTCGCCCAGCAGCGCGCGCGCGTCATGCGCTGCGGCCGCGAGCACCTGCTCCACCACGTCGACGCTCGCCCCTCTCGCCAACAGCTTCAGGTGATTCTCGGGCGCGTGGGTGCGGTAGCCGAAGGTGACGGCCGGGTGCTTCGCGAGCAGCGGCTGCACCTTCGCGTCGAGGTGCGACTCCGGTACGCCCATCGTCTTGAGCACCAGAAGCCGCGTCACCGTGCTCCGGCTCGACGCCGTCATCGCCTCGAGCTTCGGAATGACGAACGACTCCACGAGGTGGCGGTACTCCCGCGGCACGCCCGGCACGAAGAAGAGCGTGCACGCGCCGCGGCGCTGAATCACGAGCGGCGCCGAGCCCTCGATGTTGAGCACCGCCTCGCTCCCCTCGGGCACGCGCGCCTGACGACGGTTGTTGCCGGTGAGCGCGATGCCACGCTGCTCGAAGCGCGCGCGAATGTGCGCCATCACCACCGGGTCTTCGAGCAGCGTCACGCCCGCGGCCTCGGCCGCGCACTCGATGGTGAGATCGTCGGTCGTCGGCCCGAGCCCGCCCGAAACCAGCACCACGTCGCAGCGCGCCGCGAGGGTGTCGAGCGCCTCGATCAGGTCTTCACGCACGTCGCCCACCACGGTCGAGCGCCGCACGGTGAGCCCGCAGCGCTCGAGCAGGAGCGCCTGAAAGAAGCGGCTGTTGGTGTCAGAGGTGAGGCCGGTGAGGAGCTCGTCACCGGTGCAGAGCGTCTCGATTCGCACGCCGCAGGTTCTAGAGCACTTCCTGCTCGTCGACGTCGTCGTCCGAGTCGTCTTCGTCGTCGCCGTCGATGACCGCCGCCAGCGCCGCCGCCTTCTTCTCGACGAGGTGTCTGCGCAGCAGCAGCACCGACTCGATGAGGCCAGAGACGAGGTAGAGCCCGAAGTAGGCGACCAGCACCGTGGCCGGGTGCACACGCGTGGCGATGAAGACGCCGCCCGCGAGGATGAAGGCCAGCACGGCCATGGAGCGCTTCGAGAGCTTCAGGTCCTTGAAGGTGCGGTAGCGCACCGTCGACACCATGAGCAGGGCCAGGAAGACGACCGCGCCGAAGACGGGCCAGCGCAAGCCGTCGGGCAGCTGGCCGCCACGCGCCGCCTGGAAGGCGATGACCATCGAGACGAGGCCGCCCGCCGCGAACGGAATGGGCATGCCGACGAAGAACCGCGAGGCCCCGCCGTGTGGTGAACGAATGGCCAGCACGTTGAAGCGCGCGAGGCGCAGCGCTCCGCAGGCCGCGAACAGGAAGGCGCCGAAGAGCCCGACGATGCCCAGCGGCTGCAGCGCCCACTTGAAGATGAGCAGCGACGGCGCAGCGCCGAAGGTGACGACGTCGGCCAGCGAGTCGAGCTCCTGCCCGAAGAGGCTCTGGGTCTTGGTGAGCCGTGCCACGCGGCCGTCGAAGCCGTCGAAGAAGATGCCGAAGAAGATGGCCAGCGCCGCCTGATACAGCTGCGTCGGACCAGCCTCGCCCGTACACAGCGTCATCGCGTAGAACCCGCAGAAGATGGACGACACCGTGAAGAGGTTCGGCAAGACGAACATCAGGTCGCGCAGCTTCATGCGGGCGACACCATACCAGCCATCGCCATGACGCTGCTGATCATCCTCGCGGTCATCGTCGTCGTGCTCGTTTTGTGGGTGACCGGCTCCCGGGTGGCGTACCACCTCGCCGATCGACCCCGGCTGCTGCGCGTTCCCACCGCCGATGGCTGGTCGTTGTCGCTGTGGTTTCGCGCGCCCTCGCAGCAGCGCTTCGCCCAGCCCGTCGTCCTGTGCCATGGCCTGGGGAACAACCACGCCTTCTTCGAATTCCGGGGGCGCTCGCACCTCGCCCGCGTACTGGCCGACGCAGGGTTTCAGGTCTTCACGATGGACTGTCGAGGCGCAGGGCGAACGGTCGCGCCCGAGCCGGCGTTCGCCGACGTGACCATCGACGACCACGTGGACTTCGACGTGCCTGCGGTGCTCGAGGCGGTCCGCGAGGTGACGGGCCAGTCGCAGGTGTTGTGGGTGGGCCACTCGCTGGGCGGCGTCATCGGCCTGCTCGCGTCAGCGCGTAAAGCGCAGGGTCGGCTCGCGGCGCTGGTGACCATCGGCAGCCCGCTGTTCTTCCGGCAGAGCGCGTTCTTCCCGCGGGCCCTCATGCTCGCGCAGGCGCTCTCGCCGGCCGGCCAGTTCCCGGCGCGGGTGCTCTCGACGTTGTTCGCGCCCTTCGCCGGGCTGTTTCCGCCGCCTCGCGTCGCCCGCGTCACCGCGCGCGTCTCGAACATCGACGGCCTGGAGCAGCGCTACCTGCTGGCGAACGTGTTCGCCGATCTCTGGCGCGGCGTGCTCTCACAGCTCCAGCGGTGGATCGTCACGGGCCGCTTCACGAGCTCGGTCACCGGGGAAGACCTGCGCACGCCCGCGCTTGGCATCACCGACGTGCCGACGCTCGTCGTCGGCGGGAGCGTCGACCACCTCGCGCCGCTCGACGTGACGCAGCAGTTCTTCACCGAGCTCCAGGCCCGCGACAAGGAGCTCTTGCTCGTCGGAGAGGCCTTCGGCCATGAGGTCGACTACGGCCACGGCGATCTCATCGTCGGGCGCGACGCCGACCGCGACGTCTACCCGCCCATCGTGCGGTTCCTCGAGCGTCACGCGCGGCCTCTCGAGCCGGCGTCTTTCAGCGACGGCAGGGTGCACGACGTGGCGACGGCCTCGCCGTCACGTTGACGCGACCGTCGGTCGTCGAAGCGCGCCTCCGTCGCTCCGAAGGCGCTCACCGCCCAGGGCCGAGTGGCCCCTGCAGGCAGCGCAGCCGAGGGAGCTCGGTGCCGGCGGTGACGGCTTTCACCGTCACGAACGACTCCGTCGCGCAGTCGGCCCACACCGCGACGTCACCTCCCTGCGCGGTGAGCGTGTCGACGGTCAGCAGGCCATCTTCGGGCACCGCCAGCGCTGGTCCACGCCCTCCCCGCGAGCTCACCCGGGTGGCGCTCACCGTGCTCTTCCGCTCCACCACGATGGCGCTCGTCTCGGCGCCCGACACCTCGACGCTCCCTGCCGTCACGGTGGCGTAGTTCGACGCGTAGATGCCCGAGCCTTCGAGCCCGCTCGCCTCCAGCCGCTCGATGGAGACCTTCGCGTCACGCACGTGGAGGGCATCACCGCCACCGCCGCGGAGGCCGGTCGCCGTGAGCGCGCCGATGGAGGCGGTGCCCTGCCTCACCATCACGCCCCACGCCTGCGAGTCGGTCACCGTCACGGCGCCGAGCACGCTGGTGCACCCAAGCAGCTGCACACCGCCCAGCGGCCCCGCGCGCTGCACCGTCGCGTTCGTCAGCCGGAGCGTCGAGTTGAGGAGCGACACGCCGCCACCGAAGGCGCCACCGCTCGTCAGCCCATCGAGGTCGACGTCGCTGCCGACGCCCAGCACCGCGTACTCGTGGCCGGTGACGTCGAGCCCTCCGAGCGTGGCCTTCGTCTTCGAGACCGACACCGCGGTGCGCATGCCGCCCGCCGCGCGAAGGCCCTTGAGCGCCAGCGAGCCCCCGAGGGTCTGCACGGCCGTCGCCGGGCCCTCGCTCGAGACCGTCGTCAGCGTCACCGCGGAGTCCTTCGCGCGAACGCCCACGAGGAGCGGGCCCGAGAGCTTCACATCATGGAGCGTGACGCTCGAGTTCGTCGCGTCGACGCCCACCACGCCATCGACGCGCGAACCCACCTCGAGGTGATGACCGGTGAGGCCCCCGTCGACGAGCTGCAGGCCTGCGCTGCGGTGGCCTGAGAACTTCACGTGCTCCAGCGAGAGCGCGCCGGTGGCCGAGATTCCCAGGCGGCCGCCCTGCACCGACACCCGCACCAGCGCGAGCGGCCCCGGCGTCGAGACGACCGTGCCGTTTCCCTCGTCGAAGAGCACCACCTCGCCATGGCCTTCGAGCCGCGTGCCTCCGGGGAAGATGAACGGCCCACGGTACAGGCCGCTGCGCAGGTGCACGCTCGTGGGCTGCGTGAGCGACGGAACCTGCTTGAGCGCGGCGGCGCGCCCCCCGTCACCACCCTCGGCCGCGAACGCGTCGACCCAGAGCTCCGGCCGCTGAGGAGGGCTGCTCACCGGCGCGGGAGGCAGCACCCGCACACAGCTGGTCATCACGAGTGCGCACAGCACCCCCATGACACGATCGATCGATGCGGCGCGCCGATCATGAATGTGCGAGAAGGCCCAACGACGCCGGGCGGTTGTGGGCGTCGGTTGATCGCTCCTCTGGTCTGGCTGATCAGACATGGGAGCCGCTGTATAAGAGTTGTGTCTGTGATTGACGTCGTTGATTTTGCTCTGGTATTCACGCGCCCCTCGCAGCGGCAGCTGCGACTCGGGAGGGTTCACATGACGAAAGCAGAGCTGGTCGAGGCTGTGGCGCAGCAGACGCGGTTGACCAAGAAGGACGCGGCCCATCTCATGGACGTGGTCTTCGACAACATCGGCAAGGCCGTGAAGGCCGACGCGCGGTTCAGCTACCCGGGCTTCGGCACGTGGAGCATCCGCACCCGGAAGGCCCGCCGCATTCGCAACCCGCAGACCAACGAGCTGATGAAGCTCAAGGCCACCAAGACGATCGGCTTCCGGCCTGCCAAGGAGCTCAAAGACACGCTCTGAGTCGTCGAGCGTCGTCGTCGTCCTGCGGGCTCCGCGCGAACGTGCGGGGCCCGTTTCGTTTCTCGCCATTAGAGGCCCAGCAGCTTCGGGTCGCCCGTGCCGCCATCGCCGTACCGGCGCCAGGCCTCGTCGATGCTCAGGTGCCGGAGGGTCGCCAGCGCCTCGACGACCGCGCCCGCCTCGATGAAGACCAGCCCCGCCGGCGTGAAGAGCGACACGAAGACGCCCGGGGTGTTCGCCGACTTGAAGCCCCGGCAGTGCAGAAAGTTCACCAGCTTCGGGAGCGCGTGCGAGAGGAAGTACGCGTCGACGTTCGCCGTCGGCACGAAGAGCTCGTAGCTGAACGCGGGCTGGCCGGTGCGGTCCTCGACCTCGAGCCGGGCCTCTTCGATGGCCTCGTTCGCGCGGATCGGGTCGGCGTGACGGAACGCGTGTCGAGTCAGCACCTCGAGGACCGCGCTCACCGCGTCACCATCAGCGTCCCGCCGGGCCCGGGCAGCTCGGTCTCGGGGTCGAGCGGCTCGCCGTCGCGGCGCAGCTCGAAGTGCAGGTGAACGCCGGTCGCCGTGCCCGTCTTGCCCGCCCAGCCGATGACGTCTCCGCGTTTGACGACCTCTCCGGGGTGCACCGACCAGCCCGACAGGTGGCTGTACCGCGTCGCCAGGTGCGGGTCGTGCTGCAGCTCGACCTGCTTGCCGTGGCCCGAGTTCCAGCCGGCGAACGCCACGATGCCCGGGGCGACGGCGTAGACGGGCTGCGCGCGGGTCGCCTCGAGATCGACGCCTGCGTGGAACCGGTAGTCGCCGTGAATTGGGTGGTTGCGGTGGCCCCACGGGCTCGTCACCACGACCGGGTCGACCGGCCAGCTGAACGTCGCCGGGTTCGCGCGGAGCTGCCGGCCTCCTCGCGTCAGCGTCACCAGCTTCATGGTGAGGGTCGCGAGCGTCTGCTGGGCGTGGCTCGCGACGTCGGTGGGCACGTCGCCGAACCGGGCGCCGTCGGCCTCGAACGCGGTCTGGAGCCACAGGCGTGCCCGCACCAGATCGAGCGCCGACGGGTTTCGTTTCGTGAGCGCGTCGACGTCTTCGAGCACGCTGCGCCACGCTTCGGCCAGAGGGGCGGGCATCGCGGCTCCACGTGGCGTCTGGTTCCGGGTGCGATCGGCGTCTTCCACGAAGTGTTGGAGTCGCGCGAGCAGCTCGGCCGAGGCGACTGGCAGCGTCTCCTTGCGACGGGGCGCGCCCAGCACCTCTTCGGCAGACAGCCGCTCCGCCGGCGCCGACGCGCACGAAGCGAGAACACCGAAGAGGAGGAAACCCAGCAGCCGCATCGCATGGCACCGTAGCAGCGCTGAACGCGCAGGGCCCCTTCCCGGCGCCGCTGGTGGGACGTCGTCCGACACGCTCCATCATCACGAAGCTCGCCAGAGAAGCGGCGCTCGTTCGCTGGCGCACGCGGGTGAGGGCTGAGGCGCTTCGGCAAGGTGGGAACGTCTCCGGCCGACATGGACATCGACGCCCAGCTCGGCACACCACCGCAGATGACCCGCGCCGTCGCGCACATCGCCTTGCCGCCCTTCGACGCCGCGGCGGTCGCGCGCACCGGGACGACGCGCTGAATTCGGAGTAGGTGATTTCGCCCATGTCTGTCCCCGCGCCCGGCGAGCTGTCCTCACGCCTCGAGCTGTCCGCGTCGGCCTTCCGCGCCAACGTCGCAGCGTTTCGCGGCGTCGCCGGCCCTTCGCGTCGCGTGGGCGCGGTGCTCAAGGGCAACGCCTATGGCCACGGGTTCTCCGAGATGCTCCCTCTGGCGCACGCAGAGGCCGACTGGCTCTACGCCATCACGCCCAACGAGGGCCTCGCAGTGCGGGCGTTCGAGGCCGCCCAGTCAGCGGCGCGTCGTGACGTGCTGGTCATCGGCGCGGTGTCGGCGGGTGAAGTCGTCGCCCTCGCCGAAGCAGGCGTCGACGTGGTGGTGGCCGATCGCTCCTTCGAGGCTGCGGTGCCGCTGCTGCGCGCGAAGGGCCTCAAGGCCTCGGTGCACGTTCACGTCGACACCGGTCTCGGCCGTGAAGGCTTCACCACCACGCAGCTCGCTGCCGGAGACGCCGATGGGCTCGCCGCCGCGCGCGACGTGCTCGAGGTGAAGGGCGTGTTGAGCCACTTCGCCAACACCGAAGACGTCACCGAGCAGTCGTACGCGAGCACGCAACTCGACGCGTTCGGCCGGGCGTTCGAGGTGTTGTCCAGGCGGATTCAGGTGGCGCCCACCACCTCGCGTCACTTCGCCGCCAGCGCCGCAGCGCTGGTGCTCCCACCGTCACGCTTCGACGTGGTGCGCGTGGGCATCAGCCTCTACGGCCTGTGGCCCTCCACCGAGACGCGCCTGTCGTCGAAGGTGGTGCTGGGCGAGCTGCCGACGCTCCACCCGGTGCTCTCGTGGCGCTGCCCCAGCCAGGTGGTGAAGTGGCTGCCCGCGGGGAGCTACGTCGGCTACGGCTGCACGTGGCGGTGTGGGGCCGACACCCGCGTCGCCGTGCTGCCGGTCGGCTACTGGGATGGCTACCCCCGCCTCGCGTCGGGGAAGGCGCACGTGCTCGTCAACGGCCGCCGCTGTCCGGTGCTGGGCCGCGTGATGATGAACCACCTCATCGTCGACGTGACGCACGCGGTGACGAACGAGGCGCCGTTGGTCGCGACGCTGCTGGGCCGGGACGGCGACGAGAGCCTCTCGGCCGAGACGCTCGCTGGCTGGGCGCAGACGATTCACTACGAGCTCGTCACGCGCCTGGGCGCACACCTGCCGCGTCGGGTCGTGGAGTAGCCGATGGCCGCTGAGCGCGCCGAGGAGCGCAAGCAGCGCGCCCTCGAGGTGGTTCGCCGCCTCGACGCCGCGATGCCCGAGGCGAAGATCGAGCTCGACTTCACCACGCCGCTCGAGCTGCTCGTCGCGGTGCTGCTCTCGGCCCAGACGACCGACAAGCGGGTGAACCTGGTGACGCCGGCGCTGTTCCGCGAGTTCCGCACCGCCGCCGACTACGCCGCCACCACGCCAGCGGTGCTCGAGGGCTACCTCAAGTCGGTGGGGCTCTTCCGGAACAAGTCGAAGGCGCTGGTGAAGCTGGGGCAGACGCTGCTCGAACGTCACCAGGGCCAGGTGCCGACCTCACGCGCCGCGCTCTCGGAGTTGCCCGGCGTGGGCAACAAGACGGCCGGCGTCGTCACCATTCACCTCGACGGAGAGCGCGCCTTTCCGGTCGACACGCACATCTTGAGGCTGTCGAAGCGGCTGGGTTTCTCCCGTCAACAGGACCCGGACGAGCTCGAAGCCGACCTGCGGCGCCTGCTCCCTGACACACTCTGGTTCAAGGCCCACCAGCTCATCATCTGGCACGGCAGGCGGGTCTGCGACGCGAAGAAGCCGGCCTGCCATCGCTGCGTTCTCGCAAAGCTCTGCCCGAAGCGAGGCGTTCCGAAGAAGAAGAAGCCCTGAGCTGTGAACTCCGCTGCCCAGTGTGTCTCTCAAGGGCTGAGAATGCCTGAGGTTGACGCCCGTCATCGACGTGCACCGATAAGGTTCACGATGCGTGAGAATGCCAGCGAGCCGTTCTCGTCACGTGCAGTCTCAAACAACTCGGTGAGCGTCTCACCGAACGAAGCAGGGGGTTCCGAGTGACTGGGGTTCAGAGTGACTGACACGACTCGAGATCGCCAACGCGAAGCCACTCGACAACGGCTCTACGAGGCGGCGCTGGGCATCTTCCGGCGTGACGGTTTCCGAGACGCGCGGGTCGACGACATCACGCTCGTGGCCGGCGTCAGCCGCACCGCGTTCTACTTCCACTTTCCGACGAAGGAGGACGTGCTGTCCGAGCTGATGCGGCGCACCGAGCAGCCGATCTGCGACGCCGTGATGGCCCTGCCTCAGGACGCGGAGCTCGCGCTGGTGCTCGACACCGTCACCGAGTGGATGAATCGGGTCTGGCAGGACGAGCGGGCGCTGATCATCGACACCATGGCGGTGGGCCTCCGCATCGAAGCGGGCAGCCCTCAGCCGAACGGGCTCCGCGCGCTCCTGGGCAGTCGTTTCGCCAGGGCCGCCGAGCGGGGCGTGCTCTCTCTGCCGCAGCGCCCCGAGCTGCTCACCGACCTCTACCTGTTGGGCTGCATGTCGACGATGGTGTCGTGGGCTCAGCACGAGGGCAGCAGTCTGTTGGACTCGCTCACGGCGGCAAACCGGCTGTTCCTCGACGGCGCGCGAAAGTCGCCGAACTGACGATCAACGGAGCTCGGCGCGGCGAGCGGCCTTCGCCTTCTTCGCGTCGGCAGCGGCTTCCTTCTTGTCGGCCTCCTGCGCGGCCTGGAGCTTCTTCATCCGCTTGCGGATGAGCTCTCGCTTCAGCGTCGAGATGTGGTCGACGAACATCGTGCCCTTCAAGTGATCGGTCTCGTGCTGCACGGCGATGGCGAGCAGCCCGTCGCACGTCATCGTCTGCTCCTGGCCGTCGGCGTCGAGGAAGCGCACGGTGATGATGGCGGCGCGATCGACGTCTTCGGCTTCACCGGGAATCGACAGGCAGCCCTCGCGGTACTCGACCTTCCCCTCGAGGGTGAGGATCTGCGGGTTCACCATCGCCAGCGGCTTCGCTTCGGGCTGACGCGGGGTGGTGTCGACGACGATGACGTTCTTGAGCACGCCGATCTGCGGCGCGGCGAGGCCGACCCCGTCAGCGGCGTACATCGAGTCGAAGAGGTCTTTGATCAGCCCACGGATCGAGTCGTCGACGACCGACACGGGCTCGGCCTTCTGCTTGAGGACGGGGTGGGGCCACACCAGGATTTCGCGAACCATGGCGCCTTTTGTAACGCGCACTGGCGGCTCTCGCCAAGCCGGGTGACGGGTCAATCCAGCAGGTGGCGGGCGTACTCGGCCCGGCGGCGCTCGTCTTCGAGGGCGCGGGCTGCCTCTTCGATGAGGGTCGACACCACCTGCGCGCGCTGTTGGAGCGACGCGTCGGGGTGGCCGGTGTACTTGATGGGGTCGAACTCCTCGGACAGGCGGCGGAAGGCCCGCTGCACGTCGTCGCCCGAGGCGGCGCGGGTGAGCCCGAGAATGCTGAAGTAGTCGGCGTCCTGCACCTCGTCGTACTTGGCGTCGAGGCGCCGCACGTCGAGATCGCCCGAAATGGCAGGGGCTGGCTTCTCGGGCGGCTTCACCTCGATGACGCCGAGCAGTTTGGCCACCACCAGCGCGCGGAAGCTCGTCTCCTGCTTGAGGCCGGCCGCGAGCGTGAGATCTTCCACCGACGCTTCGCCGTCGACCCACGAGAGCATCTTGCGCTCCTTGTCGGTGAAGCCCATGGCGCGCAGGTCGACGTCGTTGTCGGTGGCCACGCACACGGCCTCGGCGCCTCCGAGCGTCTCGAGCAGCGCGTCGACAGGCACCGCGCGGCGCAGGGCCTCGGCCAGCAGCGGCAGGGTCGAGCGCGGCACGGCGACCAGCAATACCGACACGCCCGGCGGCTCATCCGACAGCCGGTACTGGGTGGTGTCTTCGCTGAAGGCCTCGAGGGCGACCGCCTCGGTCGCGCGCTGGAGGAGCGGAACCGTCTCGATCTCCCGCAGGTAGCCGCGCGCCTTCATCGCCTCGAGCTGCTCGGAGCCGGTGGCGGTGCGCATGAGGCGCAGGTCGCCCTCCTGCCGGGCGTCGATGAGCCCGTCGCGGCGCGCGCGATCGATGAGGGACTCGTGATCGAACGACGACTCGGCGCCGTGCAGCGCGCCCTTCTTGAACCACAAGGTGCGGGTGCCGCCACGAACGCCGAGCTCGAGCCGGACGTCGGCCTGCGCGGCGACGAGGGTGCTGACGAGGTGGGCGAGCTCCTCGAGCGAGACGCTCCCGGTGCGCGGCAGGCCGAGGGCGCGGCGGCCAGGGAGGGCGAGGTTCATCACCTGCCGATGCTCCAGCGCCTTGAGGCGTTCGGTCGACAGCTGCGCGAGGGCCTCGGCTTCATCGGCGCGGGCGCGCTGGAGCTCGAGGGTCTCTTTCGCGTTGGTGAGATCGAGCGAGAGCGTCTCAGCCCGGGCGCGCTCGCCGTCGAGGGTACTGCGGGTGTCGTCGAGATCGGTGCGGGTCGACTCGAGCTCGCCCTTCGTCACCGACAGCGCGCCTTCGACTTCACTCGCGAGCTTCATCGCGGCTTCGGCTTCACCCTTTGCCTCGACGGCCTGCGCGACGGCGTTCTCGAGCTTCGCGGTCAGCTCTTCACGCTGCTCCTCGACGCCCATCTTCCCGAGCCGCTCGTCGTCGAGCTGGGTGGTGAGCTCCTTCACCTTGCCCGCGGCGAGCTCGAGCTGCGAGCGCACGTCTCGGAGGTCTTTCGTGAGCGAGAGCTGCTCGGCGTCGAGGCGGGTGGCGCGTTCTTCGGCCTTCCGCGCGGCGTCCTGTTCGTGGGTGAGGCTCGAGAGCAACGACTCGCGCTCGGCGGCGCGCTCGATGGCCGTCGCGTTGGCCGCGCCCAGCGCCTCTTCTGCCTCGGCGAGGTGTTGCTCGGCGATCGCGAGCAGCTCCTGGCGCTGCTCGAGTGAGCGGCTCGTCTCGTCGAGCGCCCGTTCGAGCTCGGCGATGCGGGCCGACAGCGCTTCTTCCTGGGCGACGCGGCGCGCTTCGGCCTGGGTGTTGACGGCCTCGAGGTCGGCGGCGAAGCGCTGCTGCGAGTCGACGCGCTCGGCTTCCAGCTGTCCGGTGAGCGTCTTCGTCTCGTCGCGGAGCTGCTCGAGCTGGTCCTCGACGGCGGCGCGGGCCTCACGCTCCCGGCGAACCAGCGCCTCGGCGTGCTCTGCGCGTCGCTTGAGGCCCTCGAGCTCGGACTCGGCGCGGCGGCGCTCGGCGTCGGCCGTCTGGCGCTGCGACTCCGAGACGGCGCGGCTCTCGAGCGCGATGGCCTCGGCCCGGGCGAGCACCTCACGCGCGGTCGCGGGGTCTGGAGCAGCGAAGAGGGGCGCCTGTGCGGGCGGCGGCGTCGCGGTCGGGTCGCTCGCGCCATCGGGCGGGGTGGTGCCGAGGTCGGCGAACGAGGTCTCGTGGGCCGGGGCCGGCTCGCCGCTCGACGACGGCTCATCGTCGACGGGCAGCACCGACGGTGGTGAGAAGACGCCGGAGCCGGAGCTCGCCGAGGCCTCCCGTGCAGCTCTTCGGCGGGCCGCCTCGGCGCGGACGTCGTCTTCGAGCCGCTGCAGCTCTTCGTCGTCGGTCGCCATCGGCGGCAGCGACGACTCGAGCGAGGCCATGGCCTGCGCTTCGACGTCGCGGTGCAGCTCGTCTTCGAGTGAGGGCAGGTCACCGAACAGCCGCGTCATCACCGAGTTCGACGCGAAGGGAGGCCGGGGCGCCGGGGCTGTCTCGAGCTCGGCCGTCGGAGGATCCGGCGGCGTTGGGTCTGACTCGGCGAGCCCAGGCTCGGCGTCGGGAGCAGGCTCGAGCAGCTCCTGGGTCTGCGGCAGCACGTCCGCAGGCGCGGTCGCCGGAGGACGGGTCGCTCGCCAGGGCTCCGGCTCGTCGAGTCGAGCAGGCGCGACCGACGGCGTCGTCTCGGTCGCTGGCTCCGACACCGTCCACTCGGCGCCGTCTTCCGAGGCCCGCATCTGCGACTGCACCGTCTTCCCGAACTGCTCCGGGTCGATGGGCAACGGCTCGACGTGGTAGCCGAACCCCGGAATCGACTCACCGAGCAGCACCACGTGGAGCAACTGCGCGTCGGGGTGTTGCCGCAGCTCTTCGAGCAGCACGCCGCCCCGCTCCGACTCCACCGAGGGCTGCACGATGACGAGCCCGGGCAGGTGATGGCCCCACGCGATGACGGCGTCGGCCGCGCTCGTGGCGAGAATCACCTCGTAGCCCTCGCGTCCGAGCACCCGCTTCACCGACGCGATGGTGGAGAGATCGTCGGCGACGAGGAGAACCGGCGGGGCCATGGACGAGACACGTTGCTACAGGCGTGCCGGGCTGTCGAAAAACCGGCCAGTTGCGATTGTGTGAAGCAGGGGGCCGAGGTGGGCACCTGGCGGGCATGAGAACGACGGCTTCGGTGTTCGTGGCGCTGCTCGGAGCAGGGTGTCTGGCGGTCGTCGACGAGACGCCGCTCGGGGTTCACGACGGTGGCGCGGGTGGTGGCGTCGTCACCGGCGGAGGCTCGGCTGGTGGCGGTTCGGCAGGCGGCGCGGTCGCTGCGGGCGGCGTCACCGGTGGCGGTGGAGGCAATGCGGCCGGCGGGAACGCGGCCGGCGGTGGCGCCGTGGGCTCCAACGTGACGTGCTCCACCGATGGCTTCTGTTGGCACGGGCAGACGTACGGCGGCACCTTCCACGGCGTCTCTGGCACCTCGGCTTCGTTCGTGATGGCCGTCGGTGAAGGCGGCGTCTACGCGACGTGGAACGGCTCGGTGTGGACATATGCCAGGTCACCGACGAGCGCGACGTTGCGGGGCGTGTGGTTTTCGAGCGCGACCGAAGGCTGGGCGGTGGGCGATCGCGGCACGCTGCTGCAGTGGAATGGAACAGTCTTCACCTCGCTCGTCTCGGGCACGACGCGCGATCTGCTCGCGATTCATGGCAACGGCGCGGTCGTCTACGCGGGCGGCTCCGAGGTGCTGCTCACGCGCCAGAACGGCAGCTGGTCGACGCTCTCCGGCGTGTTGCCCGTCACCGACTCCAACTCGATCGTCCGCTCCATCGCGGTCGTCTCGGCGAACGAGGTGTATGTGGCCGGCGTGTCGAGCGGGGGCTTCTTCAAGAGGTTCGACGGCGCCACGTGGAGCGACGTGAACCCGATGCGCGCCACGGGCGGCCCGACCGGAAGCGATGCGCTGTACAGCGTCTCGGTCTGCGGCTCGACGCTCTTCGCGTCAGGCAACTACAGCGGCGAGGTCCACGCGTCGTGGACCCGGCGAAACGGCACCTGGTCGCACCACTTCGCGGAGGGGGCCCGGCTCACGTGTCTCTCGGACTCCGAGTTCTTGAGCTTCGGCGCCTCGTACTCCGGCAACACGAACGTCGAGCTCGTGTCGCTGAACCAGATGAGGGGCTCGCAGAACGTCGGCATTGGCCTGAACGTGAACGCTGGCTTCGCCGTCAACCCGCGCGAGGTCTTCCTGGTCGGTGCCAACGGGCTCCTGAAGCGCTGGACGGGCCCGACGCTCGATTCGACTTCGAGTCCCCGCCCGACGGCTCGGGTCTTCGCCTTCAGCCCGTCGAACGTCTTCAGGCTCGTCACCACCGGCGAGCTCGAGCGCCTCGACATTCACGGGTGGCTGCCGGTGGCTGTCCCCGGCACCGGCTTCATCTTCGACGTCTACAGCCCTGCGGCTGGCGAGGTGTGGGTGCTCCGGCAGAACGCCGTCGCGCACCGTCTCTTCAACGGCGTGTGGACGCGGCATCAGGACTTCCCGGCGGGCACGCGCTTCGTGCGGGGCAGCTCCGCGTCGAACGTGTGGTTCTCGGGTGGCGCCGGCGCCGTCTCGAAGTGGACCGGCTCGGAGCTGCTGACCTACTTCGTTCCGACCCAGGCGACGACCGGGCCGATGCACGTGACCGAGACGCAGGTGTGGGTCACCTCGAGCGGCATGAACGGCCCCGAGAGCACGTATCGACGCCTCAACGGCGCGTGGCAGGCGGTGCCGAACGTCTCGGCGTGGCGCATCGCTGGCTCGGGTGACGAGGTGTACTTCACGGCGCTGGCGTCGCTCAGCCGGTGGAGCGCAAGCCGCGTGACGGAGATCGCCACCAGCATTGGCCCCGATCTCGTGGCCGCGACGTCGACCGCGATCTTCGTCGTCGCCGTGACGTACGAAGCTGACGGCACGCGCTCGAAGCTCAAGAAGGTGGGGCTCACCGATGGCCGCGTCAGTGAGCTCGACGTCGGCACGACCGAGGGGCTCACGTCGATCTCCGCGACGCCGGATGGCCAGGTCTGGCTCTCGACGATTGGTGGAGGCCTGCTGCACTTCGCTCCGTGACGACCACGGGGTAGAGCGACGGCATGAATACGCCCGACGAGATCATGGAGCCGACGCTGTGGAAGAAGAACGGGTGGACGGCGCGGGTCATCAAGAACGACGACGATGACGGCTGGGCCGTCGAGATCCGCAAAGAGGGCCTTCCCGAGCCCGTGCTCGTCAGCCCGTGGGTGATGGGGCGCGACAAGAAGAACCCCAAGCCCTTCGATGGGCCGGCGTTCGCGACGTTCGTGAAGACGGCGTCAGAGGTGCTCGATCGATCGACGACGCAGCGTGAGGCGGCGCTGAAGAAGAAGCTGTCGATCGCGTGGGAAGGGCGTTGGTACGAGGTGAGCTTCGAGCTGGTGCCTGACGAGTACGAGCCGCACGCGTTCCTGAGCGCCGTCGATGACGCCGGGCAGAGCGTCGCGAAGCACTGCGTCGCCACCACGCTGAAGTTCACGCGCGATGCGATGAACGACTGGGTGCGCGCGGGTTTTCCTCGACCGTGAACGAGTGGTCTACAGTTGAGACGTGCGTCAACCCTCCTGTGCCCTGGTCCTCCTGGTCGTGCTGTTCTTCACCGCGTGTCCGCCACCGGCTGCGTGCGGCCCGGAGACCTGCAGCGGGTGTTGTGACGAGGCCTCCCGGTGTGTCGAAGCGCCGTCGGCGGCTGCCTGCGGCACGGGCGGAGCGCAGTGCCTCGCGTGCGGTGCCACCCAGACCTGCGCCGCGAGCGGCAGCTGTGTGGCCAGCGGCATCGACGCAGGCCGCTCCCAGCGAAGCGTCTCGTTCACCAACCGCTTCGGCTGGGACGGTGACGGCGGCACCACGTCCGCGTTGCTCCCGGGCAGTCCCTTCGCCGGGGCGTGGCTGCGGGGCCCCTCGGGCTTCTCCTTCGTCTCCGGGCTGGTGAGCGAAGCGGGCACCCTCGTCGTCGGCGGCGTGCCGGCCGGCCCGGTCCTGCTGCAGCTCGACGAGCGGACCTTCATCGTCACGGAAGACCCCGAGCTGGCGTTCGAGAACTTCCTGGGAGGCCGCCTCGGCGCGAACCAGCCTGCCCTGGCGACACCGGTCACCTTCGACGTCCGCGGGTTGGTGTCGGCCGACGCCGGTCATCGCGTTCGCGTCTTCTTCACGCAGGATCGCGACGCGCTGGGGCTCGAAGCGCGTGCGATGCCTCCGCTCACGCAAGGGGGCACCACCTTTTCGGCGACGGTCGACTGGGCGCTCGAGGGCGGTGGCAGAACGTTGCCCGAAGCAGGTGACGAGGGCTGGTTCGCCCAGCTGTTCGAAGAGCCGCTCGACGCGGGGCTGAGCCAACGCCGGCTCGCGACCGCAGGTCGATTTCCTCCCGTCGCGCTCACGTCGGGCGCGCCTGCGACGCTGTCGACCGTGGTGACTGCCGCGCCCGTTGATTCGGTTCCGCTCGAGGTCGACACCGCGGGTCATCGCGCGCTGCTCGCTCAGTTCGGGAACCGGCCCGCGGCAGGCACCAGCTTCGTGCTCGGTGTCACCGTGTCGCCAGGGCCTGCGTTGGCTGCGGTCGCTCCCCTGACGACGCATGTGCTCCGAGTTCCCGAGGCGCGCGCGTTTCCCACGTCGTACCCGTTGGGCTCGCCTTTTCCGGCGTCGTGGTCGGCGCTCTCCGACTTCCGGTACCAGCCATCGTTCGTGCGGCGTTCCATCACGTTCATCGCGGGGACCCGCGTCGTGGAGCCTGTTGCCATCGCGCGAACGCATCGACTTGCGCCGGTCCTCGGCCCGCCCCGTGACGTCAACGTGAACGGCCGCCGGCTCGAGTTCGACGTGTCAGGGCTCGGTGCCACGCCGACGGTGAGCTGGACGGCCCCGTCGGTCGGCACGCCGGCCTGGTACCGATTGCGGTGGTTCGCCGTGACGACGACGGCGAACCAGCCACCCACCGTCTTCTGGACGAAGGCCACCCGCCTCGAGCTGCCGCCGATGGTTTTGAGCGCCGGTGACTTCTTCGTGCTCGAGCTCGCCGCCGTGTCGACCGGCGATGGAAAGCCCGGGAGCGCGCTTCCGCTCGCCGAGGGCGTCTTCGTGTCGGGTGTGCTGAGCCCTTGAGAGGGACGGCGAGGTGAACGTGCGAGGCGCGCGTGGGGCCGTTAGCCAGCTCCGATGCGCACGGCGTTCGTGATGTCGTTGCTGTGGACCACCCTCGCGGCAGCGCAGGACGGAGGCGTTCCCGCGGCGCAGACCTGTCTTTCTCCCGGAGCGACCATGAACGAACCAAAGCCAGCGCCAGAGAAGAACGTGTTGGGCCAGCTGCTCAGCCCGTGTTCACAGTCGCCGAAGACGGGCTTCTACCGGAACGGCTCGTGCTCCACCGGGCCTGACGACCACGGCACGCACGTGGTGTGCGCGACGATGACGAAGGCGTTCCTCGACTTCACCGTGTCACGCGGGAACGATCTGGTGACGCCCAGGCCCGAGTACCGCTTCCCCGGGCTCAAGCCGGGCGACAAGTGGTGCCTGTGCGCCCTGCGATGGCGTGAGGCGTTGAAGGCCGGCGTCGCTCCGCCGGTGAGGCTCGAGTGCACGCAGGAGAAGGCGCTCGAGTTCGTCTCGCTCGACGATCTGCTCGCGCACGTCGAGCCAACCGCAAAGCACTGACGTCGCTCACCGCATCACGCCGGGCTGGCCGCCTTCATCGCATTTGGCACCTCAGGGAGCGCCCGTTCAATCGCGTCTTGCTGCCAGCGCGAACGTCCACAGCAGTTCTTGGGCCCGGGCGAGTGGCTGTGCGCGCTCGTGGAGCGAAGGCGCAGAGACGTACGCATGAGGGTCATCGCGCGCATGCCTACGCTGCCCCGTCGAGCGCATCGACGCGCACCAACTTCTGGTTGATGAACTCGCCGATGCCGAGTCGCGCCAACTCGCGGCCGTACCCTGACTGCTTCGTTCCGCCGAAGGGCAGCTCTGCCGCGGTCCACGTGGGGTGGTTGATGAACACCATGCCCGTGTCGAGCTGGCGAGCGACGCGGTGCCCACGCGCGACGTCGTTGGTGAAGACGCAGCCGCCCAGGCCGTACGGCGAGTCGTTGGCCAGACGAATGGCCTCGGCCTCGTCGGCTACCGTGAAGACGAGCGCCACAGGGCCAAAGAACTCCTCGTAGAAGAGTGGGTTTCCAGGCGTGAGGCCGGCGAGCACCGTCGGCTGCATGAAGGCTCCCGGCCGGTCGAGGCGCGCGCCACCCAGGAGCACTCGTGCACCCTCAGCAACAGCTCGGTCGACCTGCGCCAGCAGCGTTTTCAGCGCGGCCTCGCTGGACATCGGCCCCAGCGTCGTCTCCGACTTCATCGGGTCGCCGGGCACCAGCGAACCCAACGCGGCGATGAACTTCGAGAGGAACGCCTTCGCGAACGGCTCGACGACGATGAAGCGCTTGCCCGCCACGCAGCTCTGGCCGGTGTTGTTCATCTTGGCCCAGACCGCCCAGCGCACGGCCTCATCGAGGTTCGCGTCTTCGAGCACGATGAAGGCGTCGCTGCCGCCCAGCTCCATGGTCGACTTCTTCAGGTTCTGCCCAGCGCGTGCCGCGACCGAGCGACCGGCTTCGGTGCTCCCCGTGAGCGCTACACCGCGTACGCGCACGTCGTCGATGACCTGGTTGACCTGCTCGTGGGTGATGAAGAGGTTCGTGTACACGCCGGCCGGAGCACCTGCGTCGGCCCACACTCTCTCGAAGGCCAGCGCGCATTGAGGAACGGACGCGGCGTGTTTCACCAGCACCACGTTGCCCGCCATGATGTTGGGCGCCGCGAAGCGGGCCAGTTGGTAGTACGGAAAATTCCACGGCTGCACACCGAACAGAATGCCGAGCGGCGCGTTCTCGAGGTGGGCTGTGCCGCGCTTCGGGCTGAGCGTGACGGGCGCCAGGAACGCCTCGGCGTTGGTTGCATAGAAGTCGAGAATGTCAGCGCTGAGCTGCACCTCGCCGCGAGACTCCACGAGCCGCTTGCCCATTTCGAGCGTGACCAGGTGCGCGAGCTCATCGACGCGCGCACGCATCAGCGCTGCGGCCTTCGCCACGACAGCGGACCTCGTTGCGAAGGGAGCGGTGCCCCACGCGGGAGACGCCGTAGCTGCGGCGTTCAGCGCCGATTCGAGCTGCTCAGTGGTGAAGGTGTCGAACGTCTTGAGCGTGGTGCCGTCGTGCGGGTTCACGGTTTGGTAGGGCATGGGCTCGACACAGCAGCAAGACGGAGGCCGGACGCCAGCTTTGCCCTGTTCGCGGTGGAAGCGAGCGGCCACGCGAACGAGCAGAGACTGGGGGACGCATCAATGTGATGCCGCGACGAGGCCAGTCTGAGGGGCTCGCGGGCATGTGAAGGGCCTGTGCAATTCGTCTGCCTGGCCGCGATCTGGGCTCCAGCGCTACAGCATCGCGCCGGGGTCGACGTCGATGACGACCTTCACCGCATGCGGCACCTCGGCCAGCGCGCGTTCGATCGCATCGAGCGGCCCCGCCATCGCCACGTGACTCGGGCCCTTCACCACCAGCTGCCACCGCGTCTTGCCCTTGATGCGTGAGATGGGCGCGGGCGCGGGGCCGAGCAGTCGAACCCCATGCGACGAAGGCGGCATCGCGCGGGACGCGACCGTCGCCAGGTGCTGCGCCGTTCGTGCGCACAGCTCCGCCGAGTCACACTCGATTCGAATCGACGCCATGCGCGTCGTCGGCGGCCACTGGAGCGCTTTTCGTCGCTGCAGTTCGGCGTCTGAAAACCCCTCGAAGTCATTCTTCAACATCGCGGCGATCGGCAGCGCGTCGGGGTTGTACGCCTGCACCAACACCCGCCCGGCATCGGCGCCTCGCCCTGCGCGCCCTGCGACCTGCGTCAGCAGATGAAACGTGCGCTCCGAGGCGCGGAAGTCGGGCAACGAGAGCGCGGTGTCAGCGAGGATCACGGCCACCAACGTCACTCCGGGAAAGTCGTGCCCCTTCGCCACCATCTGCGTGCCGATCAGAATATCGAGCTCACGCCGCGCGAACGACGACAACAAATCCGTCAGGCGCTCGTTCGTCGTCACCGCGTCGCGATCGAGCCGCCCCAGCCGCGCTGCCGGAAACGCCTCGGCCACCTCGGCCTCGATGCGCTCCGTGCCCACGCCCAATTGCAGCAACGGGCCATCACACTCCGGGCAGCCCTTCGGCAACGAGTGCGCGCGGCCACAGTAGTTGCACTGCACCCGTCCGCGCCCCTGGTAGTACGTCAGACAGACATCACACTCGGTGCACTTCAAATTCTGTCCGCACACCTCGCACGCCAGGAACGTCGCGTGGCCGCGCCGGTTGAGGAACAGAATCGCCTGCTGGCCACGGTCGAGCGTCTCTTGCATCGCCAGCCGCAGCGGGGCCGAGAGCATCGGCGGTTCGGTGTCGCGGTTCTCGGGCGTCTTCGGGCGTTCGAGGCGCAGGTCGACCAACTGCAGCGTCGGCATCGGGCGATCGTCGACCCGCCGGGTCAGCTTGAGCAGCCGGTATCGCCCCTTGCGCGCGTTCTCGAGCGTCTCCAGCGACGGCGTCGCGCTGCCCAGCACCACCAGACACTTCGTCTGACTGCCGCGCATCACGGCGAGGTCGCGCGCCTGGTAGCGCAGCTTCTCGTCCTGCTTGAACGAGGGGTCGTGCTCCTCGTCGACGACGATGACGCGCAGATCAGACACCGGCGCCCAGATGGCCGAGCGCACGCCGACGACGACCTTCACGTCTCCGCTGCGCAACTGTTGCCACGCGCGCAGGCGCTCGGTGTCGGTCAACGCCGAGTGGAGCACCGCCACGCGCGGGCCGAAGCGGCTGCGGAAGCGCCCCACCAGCTGCGGCGTCAGCGCGATCTCAGGCACCAGAATCAACGCGCCATGCCCACCCGCGAGCGCGCGCTCCACGACGCGCAGGTACACCTCGGTCTTCCCGCTCCCCGTCACGCCCTGCAGCAGCACCGGCGCGAAGCCGCCTGCGTCGAGCAACACCTCGAGCTCGGCGACGACGGTCGTCTGCTCTGGCGTCAGGTTCGCCGGCCGCGCGCTCCCCATGCCGTCGACGACGCCGTGCACGACCGCCTCGGTCTCGATCGTCACCAGCGCCTTCTTCACCAGCGAGCGCAGGTGCTCCCTCGCGCCGGGAATCGCGTGCGCCACCTCATCGACGTTCGCGCGCCCGCCGACCGCGAGCAGATACGAGAGCGTCGCCTGCTGCGCCGGTGCGCGCTGGAGCGTCGAGGGATCCGCCCCCGCCGCCGCGACCGCCGTGTGCACCACGTCTGGCCGCGCCTGCTTCGCCTCCTGCAGCTTCGTGAGTCCTGGAGGCAGGGTCGCCCGCAGCACTTCACCCAGCGGGTACCGATAGTGCTGCGCCGCGAAGCGACAGAGCTCGACGACATCAGGCGTCAGCGCCGGAGCCGGCTCCAACACCGCGGTGATCGGCTTCACCTTCTTCTTCACGTCCTCTGACGGCGCGGGCGCAGGCCCCAGGTAGAAGCCCAGGATCGTCGAGCGCCCGAACGGAATCTTCACGCGAAGGCCGGGCAGCAGCTGCGCCTTGAGCGCGGGCGGCACCAGGTAGGTGAACTCTCCTCGCACGGGACGACCGACCGCGACCGCGGCGTATTCGTCGTCGACCGTGCCGAAGAGAGACGCCGTCACGGCCGACGTTTCAGAACTTCGTCTTCTCGAGATCGGCCCGGGTGTCGGCGCTCAGCGCGGTGAGCCGAAGGTGAAGCTCCTCGCCGCGGTACACCTCGACGACGCGCGGAATCCAGTCAGCCACCGACGCCGAGCTGTAGTCGATGAAGCGCACGTCCCACGTGCCGCGCTCGTCGGTGAAGCGAATGCGCGCAGGCAGGAAGCGGTCGGGCGGAACCCGATCGCGGTACACCCAGTACTGCGGGTTGCCGTCGGCGCGGTTGCCGATCGCGAAGGCCAGCTGGCCCAGGAACCGCGCATGCGAGACGAGCTTCGTGTCGACTTTGAGCGAGGTCAGGTGCCGATCGAGCGCCGCGCGCGTCTCACCTTCACCGGCGCTCTTCACCGAGAAGAACGCGCACAGCTCTTCGAGGGCGACCTGCGCCGCGATGAACTCGGGACCCTCGGTGCGCTTCTTCCCGTTCGATGAGGCGACGACGAGCGTCTTGGTCGACTCGAAGCCCGACAGCTCGAGCCGGCACCGGCCCGGGTATTTGATGGAGAGCGACGTCGTCAGCGGCAGATCGCCTGAGGTCCACGTCGAGCCCAGCGCCGAGGCCACTTCACGCGCCATCGCCGGTGCGACCGCGCCACTGCCGTCGACCTTCAGGCTGGTCAACGTGAGGTCGTCTCGGGTGCCCGCAAACCGGCGCAAGATGGAGTACGTCGGCATGACGTAGGCGAGGGTGAGCGCGGCGACGAGAAGGCGCATGACGTGACGCTTTTATCCCTCGCGGGGGTCGAGTCGAGCGGTCTTTCGGTCAGGGCAACGCCCCGGAAATTCGACGAGATCGGCAGACGTTGTACAACCCGCTCCAGACATGTTGCGCGTCCTCGCCATCGTCATCGTCGGTACCGCCTTCGGCGCAGCAGCCCAGGACTCCGAGGAGCCTCAGCTGCCTGCGCCCGCCGACGGCCCCGACCTGCGCGACATGATGCACTCGCGGAACCTGGCGATGGGTGGCGCGTACATGTCGTTGGGCTACGGCGCCGAGTCGATCGGCGGCAACCCGGCGGCGATCGCAGCGTTCAAGCGCTACCAGATCGAAGCGTCAGGCGCGTGGGACGTGCCCAACGGCATGGGCTTCGGCACGCTCGGCCTCGCCGACTCGACCAACCAGATCGCCGGCGGCATCAGCTACCACTTCGTCACCTATGGTGGCCTCGAGCGCCGCTACGGCCACATCACGACGATGGCGATCGCCTACTCCATCGCCCAGTGGATTCACCTGGGCCTCGCCGCGCGCCACCACGTGCTCGTCGGAGCGTCGAACACCAACTCCATCAACATGAACGCGGGCCTGCTCATCAAGCCCGCCGAGTTCCTGTCCATCGGCGTCTCGGGGCACAACCTCATCAACACCTTCAACCGCGACATCACGCGCTACTTCGTCGCGTCGGTGAGCGCGTTGATCGCCGGTCAGCTGACGCCGTGCTTCGACCTTCGCGCCGACTTCAATCAACCCACGCCGCGCTTCGCCTACCACTCAGGGATCGAGTGGCTCATCGCGATGGCCTTCCCGATTCGGATTGGCTACCAGCACGACGACATCATGAACCACCGGTACCTCTCGGGCGGGATCGGCTACTTCAACGCAGGCAGCGGCGTCGACATCGCCTACCGGCACGAGCTCGGTGGCGCTGAAGGCCGGCTGATCTCCGTCACGATCAAGATCCAGCTGGGCCAGTGAGAGCCCTCGTCGTGGGTGCTGGTGCGGTAGGTCAGGTGCTCGCGCTCCACCTGAAACGCGCTGGAGCGTACGTCACCTTCGCCGTTCGCAACCCCGAGAAGGTGCACCCGACGACGTTGACCCGGCTCGGCTGGTTCGGGCGTCGTGACGTCTCGACGCTCGCGGTCGACGAGGTCGTCAGCGTGCTGGACGGGCGCGGCTTCGAGCTGGTCTTCATCACGCTGCCCTCCGATGCGCTCGAGAGCCCGTGGCTCGCGTCGATCGCGAAGCAGCTCGGTGACGCGATCGTCGTGGGGCTGCAGCCCGGGCTGGAAGATCGGGCGCGGCTCCTCGCGCTCGGCCTCGACGAAGCGCGGCTCGTGCGCGGGCTCATCAGCCTGGTGAGCTACGCGACGCCGTTGTCGACGGATGATGCGCTTCAGACCAGGGGCTACGCGTACTGGCTGCCACCGCTCTCGCCGTTCGCCTTCGATGGACCCAGGCCCTTCGTCGACACCGTCGTCTCGACGCTCAAACACGGCGGCCTGCCGGCGACGCATCGGCCCGGGCTCGAGCACGAGGTCATCTTCTTCACGGCCGCGCTCCTGGTGACCGTTCGCGCGCTCGAGCGCCATGGCTGGTCCTTGCGTGAGCTCCGCCGCGATCCTTCGCTCTCGGTCGCGGCCAGCGCCCAGGCCCTCGCCGTCACCGCGCGCCGGTTGAACCGCTCGGCCCCGTTCGGCCCCACGCTCACCACGCGCTCGTGGCTGCTGGGGCTCGCGACGTCGGTGGCGCCGAAGGTGTTGCCCTTCGACTTCGAGACCTACGCGCGCGTGCACTTCACCAAGGTCGCGCCGCAGTCACGGCTGCTCCTCGGCGAATTGGTCACAGAAGGACATGCGTTCGGCCTGCCTGTCGATGCGTTGGAGAACCTGCTCGCCGGGGTGTAGGGGAGGGGCATGAGCACTCCTCTCGAAGTGATGCGCGAGGTCTCGAAGGGCACGCTGTCCGACGTGCTCGGCATCGAGCTGATTGAGCTGAGTAAAGAGCGCGTCGTCGCGCGCATGCCGGTCGAGAAGCGGGTGCATCAGCCCTTCGGTCTGCTCCACGGTGGCGCCAGCGTGGTGCTCGCCGAGACGGTCGCCAGCATCGGCGCGTGGATGAACGTCGGAGAGTCGGGCAAATCGACGGTCGGCCTCGAGATCAACGCGAACCACATTCGCGGCAAGCGTGATGGCGTCGTCACCGCGACCGCGACCCCGCTGCACCTCGGCCGCGCCACGCACGTCTGGGAGATTCGCCTCACCGATGAAGCGGGCAAGCTGGTGTGCATCTCGCGGTGCACGATGGCGGTCGTCGACCCCTGACGACTCGCTCGTCCACGGCAGCTCACTTAGTCTTCGACCATGCGAACGTTCGTGATGCTGGCTGTGGTGACCCTGGCGATGGCCTGTGGACGGCCGTCGATTCCGTGCGGCCCGTCGAGCTGCACCGGCTGCTGCGACGCGTCGGGGCAGTGCGTGTCGTTGGCGACCGCGTCGGCGTGTGGCTCCAATGGCGGCGCGTGTCTGCAGTGCCCAGCGAGCCAGTCGTGCCAGTTCGGGGCGTGCGTCGGCGGCTTCGCGACCGGCGGTGGCAGCTCGGGCGAGGGGGGCGGCTCGTCGTCGACGGGCGGTGGGCTGGCGAGCGGCGGCGGAAGTGCAGGCGGTTCGTCGTTGGGCGGAGGACTCGCGACGGGCGGAGGACTCGCGTCGGGCGGAGGACTCGCGACGGGCGGAGGACTCGCAACGGGTGGAGGACTCGCAACGGGTGGAGGTCTCGCGACCGGCGGTGGCGGTGCGGGAGGCTCGAGCGGGCCCGCTCCCGACGTGCTCCTGCTGGTCGACGTCTCAGGCTCGATGAACGCGCCGCTCATCCAAAACGGCCCAACGTGCGGCACCTGCAGCGGCGCGACGTGTCCGGCCACCTGCCCGACGCGGGTGAGTGCCTTGCGAGGAGCGCTCGCGTCGTTCCTCCAGGCGTCGTCGGGCCGCGCTCGCTTCGGGCTGACGACCTTCCCGTCCAGTCAGACGTTCACTCCCACCGGCTGCGCGCCACCGACGAGTGAAGCGGTCGAGATGTTGACCACGTCGACGCCCGACTCACTGGTCGCGCTGCAAACTCAGACGACCGCCGTCCAGACCGCCGTCACCGGCATCGGCTCGACGATCGCCGTGACGGGAGGCACTCCGACTGCAGGCGCGTTGCGGTTCGCCGCCACGCTCACGCCGCTCGGCACGCCGGGACGAGGGCGCGGCGTCGTCCTGGTCACCGACGGCCTGCCGAACTGCAACCCGTCGAATCAGGTGTCGTGCATGAACATGCCGCTCCCCCCGGCCGCTCTCTGCACGCTCGGCGCGAACTGCGTGGGCCAGTACTGCGCGGCGGGCTACGTCGATCAGGTCGCCACCGTTCAGGCGGTCGCGGCGCTGCGTGCCCTGGGGGTCCGGACCTCGGTCGTGGTGCTCAGCGAGGCCCTCTCACCGGAGCTCACGACGGTGATGAACGCCATGGCCGACGAAGGCGGCGCTCCCGTGTGCCCCGCGTGCGCACAGCGGTTCGCCCTGGCGAATGACGAGGCCGGACTCGACGCTGCGTTGAGGAGCGCGCTGGCTCGCGTCAGCGCTCCCTGACGTCAGCGACAGGTCGAGCGGGCCGAGCAGATCGATCCGTTGCACACATCGCCGGTCGCGCAACCGCCATCGCCCGAGCCCGAGCCGCAGGGGTCTTTGCAGGTGTACTCGCACGTCTTCTGCGCGTTGCAGCTCCACTCACCCGGGCATCGAATCGGAGCGTTCATCACCGGGCAGTCGCATGTCACGCTGCAGGGCCCCGCCAGCGTCGAGGGGCTGCAGCCGAAGGCGAGGGCACAGACCAGCAGGAGGAGCGTTCGCATGGCCGAGGAGTGTACGCCTGCACTCGGTCAGGCCCCTGAACACTGTCTGTGAGGGTGACGCCGAGGGTCATTTCGTCGAGGTCGCACCCTTGACGACATGTGTGGCCTGCGCGAAGGGGTCCTCGTCTTTCAGGGAGCCCGGTCATGACCATTCGCCCAATCGCCGCTTCGTTCGTCGCGCTCGTCCTCGCTGCCTGCGGCCCTGACGCCGCCATGCTCGTCGACGCGCAAGACGTCGACACCGATGACGCGATCGCCACCACCGAGAGCGAGCTCACCACCTCGAGCAGGGCCGGCCTCTGGTTCCCGATGAACGAGGGCAACAGCTGGACGTTCGAGTCCGCCTCCGGCACCGCCCGCACGATGCGCCTGTCGTCGGTGGGCAACGGCATGGCCGAGCTCTCCGGTATGGCCTCGGGCAGCACGTGGATTGGCGTCAGCGCGTCGTCAGCGAACACCCTGATGCAGTGGGACTCGACGTCGGCCACCTGGCGCTCGTGGCTGCGCTTCGGCTTCGCGAGCTCGACCTGGTCGCTGGGCACCGAGGTCTGCACGGGCGCGAAGCTGCGTCGCAGCGCGACCGGCGCTGCCGTCTCGACCCCGGCCGGCGCCTTCACCGACACCCGCACCATCTCGATCGAGCAGCTCCCCAGCAAGACGGCCCTCTGCGCGCCGCCCGCGTTCAACGAGCTGACCTTCGCGGCTGGCGTGGGCCTCGTCGCCTTTCGCACCGGCCGTGGCGAGCGCTTCGCCCTGAAGAGCGCCACCGTCGCTGGCAAGCGCGTGCCGGTGGCCTCGGGCGCCGTGACGGCCAGCCTCACGCTCGACAAGACCAGCTACGTCAGCACGCCCAACACGATTCGCTGCATCACCACGCCGTGCCCGTCGAACGAAGTGACGGCCGTGGCGAAGGCCACCTTCACCGTCACCAACGGCGCGGCCACCAGCCAGACGTGGACCTTCCGCAGCGGCTGCCAGTTCGACGTCGAGCTCGTCGCGTCGAGCGGCCTCGTGGTGAAGCGGCTGTCCGACGAGCGTGCCTGCACGATGGCGCTGACCTCGGTGACGCTCGCCCCCGGCCAGAGCCGCACGTGGACGGCCGACGTCTCGCTCGCCGATCGTGATGGCCTGCAGCTCGATGGCTCGTTCTCGGCTCGCGCCCGCTTGATTCCGTCGTCGGCCGCGGGCTCGGCGCCGATCGCCGCGCGCGGCTTCTCGGTTCGCGTTCAGCAGTGAGCCGCCCCTGCGCGCGCGAACCAGGCCCGGCCGGCTCCACGCGTTCGATGCGTGGCTGGGTCTGACCGAGCGCGCGCTCCTCCGTTCCCCAGGGCTGTTGATCGACGTCGGCTTCGGCGTCTCGGCCGTCACCACCGCAGAGCTGGCCGCGGCGTTTCCGACACACGAGGTGCTGGGCCTCGAGCAGGACGCGGCGAGGGTCGCGGCGGCGTCGCTGGAATTCCCCTCGTTGGCGCTGCTGGCGGGCGGGCTCGAGGGCGCGCAGCGGCAGGCGCTCGTGCTGCGAATCGCCAACGTCGGGCGCGGGCTGTCGAGAGACGGCGTGGCGGCGCTATATGAGCAGGTGCTCCCGTGGCTCGTCGACGGCGGCGTGTGCCTCGAGGGCAGCACCGACGTCGAGGGGCACGTGTCGACCTTCTGGGTGCTCCGGCGCCGCGGCCCTTCGCTTCAGCGTGAGGCGCTCGTCCTCCACACCGACGGCGCGCGAGGCTTCTCGCCGTGGTTGTTCCGCGACGTGCTGCCCAGAGAGCTGCGTCGTGACGTGCGCGAAGGCACACCGATCTTCTCGCTGTTGACCGACTGGGAGGCTGCCTGGCAGGCGACGAGGAGCGCAGAGCCGCTCGCCTCACTTCGGGCCTCCGTCGCTGCGCTCGCGACGACGCGTGCCGACGTCGACGCCCGGTTCCTCGAGCAGGGGTTCTGCCGGTGGAGCTGCTGAAACGACGACGGCGACCGCTCCGATGGAACGATCGCCGACGTTCACTGGACTGCCCCGAGAACTCAGGGAGCGCCGCGCGGCGAGACGATGTCGCGCACGCTGGTGCCCTGGTAGTCCTTGGCGAACTGAACGACGCTGTCCCACGTCTTCGCGAGCGACTTCCGCTCGGCCGGCGAGAGGTCCTTCGACTTGTCGATGTCGGCGCGCGCCGTGAACTTCATCGCGTCGGCCAGGGCCTGGTTCAGCTGCGTGGTGCTCGGGTTCTTCACGCCGAACTTGGCCTGCGCGTACTTGTGAATGGCCGTCATCGCCTTGTCGAGCGAAGCCCCGTCGCCATACGCGTCCTTGAATTCCTTCAACTCGAAGGCCGACAGCCTCTTGTCGCCGTTCGCTTTCGACAGGTTGTAATCCTCGCGGTTGTCCGCGGCCTTCATCAGCCCTGACAACAGCTTCACGCCTGTCCGCACCGTATCCAGCTTGATCGCTGCCATGTCGTTCCCCTCCTGAGGGAGTTGGTGGTGACCGCGGATCGCTCCGCGGGTTCTTCATGCCGCTTCGTCTTCGTCCTCTGTGGCAAAACACTTCACGAACAGCGCGAGCGCAGCGAGGTCGCCTTCGACGGCGAGGCGGCGCTTCTCGAAGTTCCGCTTCACGTCGAGCGTGCCCTGCACCAGCCACGAGAGCACCGGCGGCGACAGGCCGATGGTGCACACGGGGAAGGGGGGCGTGCCCGGCTTCACGACGAGGTGGCCCGCGAGCGACGACACCTGCCAGAACGGAGGTTTCGCGTCTTTCACGTAGAAGGCGACGTCGCCGCCCACCTTCGCGAACTCGGCTCCGCGGTGCTTCAGCGCGTCATACAGACGGCCGAAGGACTCCTCGACGGAGAGCTCTTCCTGTTCGCTGGCGTCACCGTCCGTCACGGGCACGGACCGTTGATCGGTCGGTCCCCGGGTCGCAAGCCCCATCTCCGTCTCGGTTCGGTGACAACGCAGGGCGGCATTGACCCCCGGTTGACCCCGCGGGTAGCACCCCCGCCGTGCCGACGGTCAGCGTGCTGATCACCACCTACGAGGGCCTGCGCTTTCTTCCAGGCGCGATCGCGAGCGTGCTCCGGCAGCGCGACGTGGAGCTCGAGTGCATCGTGGTCGACGACGCCTCGACCGACGGCACGGACGTGTTCCTCGAGCGCCTCGACGACCGACGCGTCGTGGTGCTCCACAACGAGGTCAACCTGGGCCCCTTCGCGTCGGCGAACCGTGGGCTCGAGCGCGCCCGTGGAGCGTTCATCGCCCGCCTCGACGCCGACGACCTCTGTCGTACCGATCGCCTCGCGCAGCAGCTGGCGTTCTTCGAGCACAACCCGGCCATCGGGCTCGTCGGCTCGGAGTGCGAGCGCATCGACGAGCAGGGCTGCGTGATGGGCCGTCAGCCGGTGCCGGAAGGCGACCTCGCGATCCGGCTGCGCGCGCTGGTGGCGTCGCCCTTCATTCACTCCACGGTGATGTGGCGCAGCACCCTGGGGCTCCGGTACGACGGCGCGCTGCGGCTGGCTGGCGACTACGAGCTGTGGACGCGCGCGCTCGAGCAGACGCGCGTGGCGAACCTGACCGCGCCGCTCGTGCAGTACCGGGTGTGGCCGCAGAGCCTCTCGGCGAAGCAGGGCGAGCGGCAGCGTGAGCTGCATGACGAGTTCGCGGCCCGAACCTGCGCCAGACAGTGGCCAGCGCTGGGCATCGACGCGTCGACGGTTCGTCAGCTGCGCGCCTGGAGTGCGCTGGGCCAGCCCACGCCCATGCCGGCCTCTGCGCGACGGCTGGTCGAGGCCCTTCGGCACGCGGTGCTCGGAGCGTCACCTTCCGACGCGGCGCTCGACTCGTTCGCGAGGGCGCTCTTCTCGGCGCCTGGCTCGTACGGACAGCCTGCGCCTCTGGCCGCGTTGACGTGACGTCTTCGCACCCCCTGCTCAGCCCTTCTCGGTGGGACTCGCTCCCGCTCGTCGGCATCGGCCAGACGGCGCAGGTTCGCCGGTGGAGACACCTGGTGGTGAAGGTCGCCTTGCCGGGTCCCGAGGCACGCGAGCGCCTGAAAGAAGAAGTCCAGCTCAACGCGCTGCTCGTCGCTGCGGGTGTGCCGGTCGTCGAGCTGCTCGCGGCGCGGCGTGACGGGCGCGCCCTCGTTCGTCCCTTCGTCGACGGTCAGCCGATGTCGGACGTGACGGAGCTGCGCGGCGCCGTGCTCACGCAGACGTTCGAGCTGTCGCGGCGGCTCGCCGAAGTCGGCGACGAGCGCTCGCTTCGATTCGATCTCGCGCCGGCCAACCTGATGCTGAGTGGTGGGCGCGTCGTGTTGCTCGACGCCGGAAGGCGGGTCGCTCCCTCGGTGCTCACGGCACAGACCGAGGCGGCCTTCGCGAAGCAGTGGCGCGCGTTGGCTCGTCGGGGCCCGGGGAAGGTGCGGCTGCGCCCGTTCGTCGTGCCTCCGAGCGGCCGCTTTCATGTCGAGACGCCCGTCGGCACCGATCCACGTGCGCGCGTGCTGTGGAAGAACACCGCGCTCGCCTCGCGGCTCGGGCTCTCGTGGAGCGACGCGCAGCTCGAGCTCCTCGGCCGCCTCTCGACGAAAGCCCGGCCGCACACCATGCAGGTCGCCACGCGCTACGTCGACATGATCGCGCTCGATCGAAAGAGGGGGCCGCGTGGTGATGGGCGCGCGCTGCTCCTCGGCACGTTCCCGAGCGGTGAAGAGCTGTCGCTCAAGGGGTGTGGGCCGACTCCGCTCGCGTGGAAGGGCAGGGCGTTTCACGAAGACGGCCTGGTCTCGTTTCCCCGCGCGCTCTGGGAAGTGACGGTCGCCGACGAACTCGGCCGCCTCGGCTTCGACAGCCCCGAGTATCTCGCCGTCTTCTCGACGAGCCACACCACCCTCGACAACACGGGTCGGCGCTGGCCGGCAGCGGCGGGGCTGCGCGTCGCGCGAACGCACTGGAGGCTGGGCCACCTGCGCCAGTGGTCGCACCGGCCCGAACAGCTGAAGGTGATGCTCGAGCACGTGGCGCGGCACGTGGTGCGGCCCGACTTCGACGCCACGAAGCCTTCTCACGTTCGCGCCTTCGTCGAGCAGTTCGCGAAGAACCTCGGCCATGACGTGGGCCGAACCGACGCGATGCAGATTCACGGCTTCAACCCGACGCCGGGCAACGTGCGCCTCGACGGACACTTCATCGACTACTCGACGGTGCGATTTCTGCCGCAGTACTTCCCCGACTGGCGCTTCCTCGAGAACTTCTACCGCGTGCGCATCTACCGGCTCGTGTGGAGACGGCTGGTGGCGATGCTCGTTGGCGTGCTCGACGAGGGCCAGGTGTCGGCTCCGGCGCTCTCGCTCGCGCTGCGCTGGTTCGACGCGGCGTACGTCGACGGCTTCTTCGCCGGCCTCTCGCCGTTCCTCGGGTTGAAGACGACGGCGTCACGGCCCGACAAGCGCCGGTTCGTCGCGTTGACCCAGCGGTTGCGCGAGCTGCGTCGAGGCGACGACGTCACCTTCCCGTACTGGAAGCAGACCGTGCCTGGGCCGCGCTTCGACGTGCTCGGCAAAGCGCCGGAGCTCCTCGCGGCGATCGAACGTCGCCATCGCGCGCCGTGGCAGGTGCTGCAGGTCGACGACGAGGTGCTCCCGGCCCGCGAGGCGCAGCTCGCGAAGCGGTGGTGTTCGGCGCTCGAGGCAGTGCGCAAGCGCGGCTTCCCCGGCCGGCGATGGAGCGAGGTCATCAGGCCCTTCCTCGAGCCCGAGCGGTTGGCGGCGTTGCTCTACGGGCGCTCGACGCCGCGGGCGTTCTCGGAGTGGAAGCGCCTCATCTCGACGTCGCGTCACCTTCCGGAAGGACGACACCCGGCTCGGCGCGCGAAGCGGCTCGCGGAGGGACTTGGACACGTCGTGCTGCCTGGCGTCGATGCGCGCTTCTCGGAGCGGGTGGTGGGACTCACGCCTGAGCTGCTCGAGGGCGTGCACGAGGTGCTGACGCGCGTGGTGGGGCGCTTTCTCGTGGGCTGCGTCGCGCATGGCTCCCGGGTGATGGATCGCGCAGAGGTGGCCCGCGTCGATCCTCGCTCGCTCGAGAAGAACGATCTGCAGGTGCGACGTGACGAAGGCGTGCGCGAGTTCGGCCCGTCGGCAGCGCTCTCGTCAGACCTGGACCTGAAGGTCTTCGTGCGTGGGCTCGCTGCGCCGAGACGCGACGCGCTCGAGCTCGAGCTGGGACACGCGCTCGCCTCCCTCGGCGCGTGGTTCCCTTTCAGCGCACACGTGCCGCCCCGCCAGCGGCTCATCTCGACGTCGAAGGCAGACGTGCGCTCGGCGTTCGTTGCGTGGAACGGCGCGGAGCGGAGACGCACGCTCGGGAAAGGGCCGATTCCTGTTCGTCAGGCGGTCGTCGTCATCGACGGGCGCTCATGACGAGATCCACCCCTTCGCACGGGCACGCGCGCGGGCCTTCGGCACCATCCACGACGGGGTGACGTGTGCGCAGCCAGCGCAGGCCGGCAGCGTCTTGAAGTTCGCGGCGGCCAGCTTCCGGCGCAGTGACTCCATTCGGCGCGAGCGCCACAGCTTCGTGAAAGGCACCTCACCGACGTTGCCGATCACCGCGTGGGCCATCGCCGGCGTGGTGCTGTCGTAGATGTGGCAGCACAGCTTGAGCGCGCCGTGGACGTCGATGGCGGCCGAGTGAAAGGGCAACCAGCAGGGCGTCGAGCGCGGGGCTTCATTCCGAATCGGCTCGAACTGCACCGCGCCCACGCGATCGGTGTAGTGCTCGATGCGCGGAAGTCGAACGATGAGCTCCATGCTCTCGAGCTGGACCCGGTGTTCGAGCTTCGTCGTCTTCTGCACGCGGGCGCCGCTCGCCAGCTCCAGCCGCTTCAAGAACCGGTGCAGGCGCGCTTCGTCTGGCGGCTCGAGCGCCTTCTCATTCGACGGGTAGAGCGTCACCCGCGTCAGTGCGCAGCCAGCCTGCTGAAGCAACAGCAGCGTCTTGCGAGTCAGGAAGTCGCCGTTGGTGTGAAGCTCGAGCTTCGCGTTCGGCATCGCCAGCCGCGCTTCGCGCATGCGCTCGAAGAGGTGCGGGTCAGCCATCGGCTCGTTGTAGTTGTGAAACGCGAACCAGCCCCGGTAGTCGGCGAGATCGGCCAGCAGCGCTCGCCACGTAGGCTCGGCCATCGAGGTCGACCGGTGTTCGAGCCCGCGCTCGTGCCACCCGTTGGGACACCAGGCGCACTGCCGGTTGCAGAACGTGCCGATCTCCACCTCGATGAAGCCTGGGAGCGGGATGGAGGGCATCGAGTGGACCCTATCGGGAGGTTGGGGTTTGGCGCAGCCGAGATAGCGTGCCGGTCGGGTGATGGGCCTCGCGTTCGTGCTGTCGATGGTGCTCTCGGCGACGCCCGAGGCTCAGACCTCGGGGCCTGAGGAGAAGCTCATTCAGTGGGGCCTGAAGCGCCGCGAGCTCCAGCTCGACCCCCTCGCGAACGGGAAGCCCATCGACGAGGTGTTCGTCGAGCGCGAAGAGATCTTCCCCGAAGAGAACCCGAAGTTCTTCGACATCCTCCACATCAAGACGCGCGACTCGGTGGTGCGGCGCGAGGTGCTGCTGAAGCCCGGTGACGTGTGGGACGACCAACGTGCGCTCGAGACCGAACGCAACCTGCGGCGTCTCTTCTTTCTCTCGGTCGCGAAGGTCGTGCCGGTGAAGGCGCCCAACGGCCGGGTGAACGTACTGGTGGTAACGCAAGACAAGTGGAGCCTGCGCTTGTCGAACTCGTTCACGCTCATCGGGAGCCTCCTGCAGTTCCTTCAGCTGACGCTCGTGGAGGTGAACTTCAACGGCTGGGGGCAGAGCCTGTC
>JALHMW010000030.1 GCA_022843845.1 Archangium sp. | reverse complement strand
CCGCCTGCCGAGCCACCCGCAGCCGCGCCGCCCGCGGAGCCTCCAGCTGCTGCACCGCCTGCAGTGCCACCGTCTGTCCCGGCCGACACGCACACGCCCTCGTCGACGCTGCACGTCGAGTTGTCGGGGCAGTCGGCGTTCGTGGAGCACACCGCGATTCCGCAGGTGCATGCTTGCAGAGCGCCGAGCGCGAACGACACAGCCAACAGTCTCGTCGTCATGGCCAGACTCCTTCGAGGAAGAGGGCGGTGGCCCCCGAACCGACCGATGGGACCAGCCTGAGCGCTCTCGGCGGAGAGCTCGACGCAGGCCACAGCGCCAGGATGAGCCCGCCAGCGGCCGCGAGCCCGCCCGAGATGAACAACACGGTCGAGAGCCGAGCCAGACGCACCGCAGCTGATGCCTGCGCCGCCTGAGCTGCCTGGACGACCCCTGACGGGTCCACCTGAAGCCCTGCACGGGAGGCCGACGCGAGCCCCGCGAGAACCGAGCCCGTCACCACCGTCGCGACGCCCACGCCACCGATGATCCACCCGACGGTCGAGGCGAGACGCGGCGCTGGTTGCAGCTGGCGCGTGTGGAGCTCGGGGTCGCCCAGCTGGGCGCCCGGAGGCACCTCTTCAACTGGCGGCTCGCTCTGCGGAACCTCTGGTGACGGCTCGACGGCGGGGCGCTGAGGCGAGGCCACGTCTTGCGGCTGCGAGGGCACGGGCTGGGGAGGGGTCAGCGCTGCCGGCACCAGCGGCTCGACGGACTTCGGCTCGACGGGCTTCGCAGGCTCCGGCGCGGGCTTCTTCTTCGGCCGAGCGATCTTCGGTTTCGGGGTGGTGGGCCGAAGGGGCGCCAGGTCCTCGTCGTCGTCCTGCGCCCAACTCGTACCGGGAAGCAACAACGCCATCAACGCGACGACGAAGGCGAGGCGCATCACTCGACGCTACCACCACGTCACGCGCTTCTTCGACCCACATCTCGAACGTGGCGTACCTCAGACCACCTCGGCTCAGCGACGCAGGGCTGCTGTCAGAAGCGCGCCTGCATCACCGCGTTGAAGCCGAGCTGGTTGGGCTGCTCGAAGGTGGGCTGCGAGATGTTGGCGGTCGAGTCGCGGAACGTCACCCGGTTGTCGTCGCGCGTGTAGAAGACCTCGCCGATGATCGCGAAGTACTCGGACAGGTCGAGCCGGTAGGTGCCCTTGATCGAGACGATGGGCAGCACCGTCACCGGGTTCCCGTTCGCGTCGGTCGCCGGCAGAATGTTGAAGAGGTTCACGTCGCGCACCACCACCACGCGCGGGCCGGTGAGGCCGGGGGGCGGCGCGTTGCCACCGAAGTCGAAGCGGGGCGCGGTCAACGAGGCGGGCATCTGCACGCCGCCGATGACGCCGAACGTCGAGTGCAGCTTCGGGAAGTAGCGATCGACGCCGAGCGCGAACCACGTCTCGGGGTTCACCGTGCTGCCCTTCGAGAAGTCGAAGAACGGCGGGAAGCCGGGCACGTCGAACTGAATGAACGACAGCGTGCGCATGAGGCCGAGCAGGTTGATGCGCCAGAAGTCGATCTTCACGCGCGTGTTGAGGGCGAGCGAGCCGGCGAGCTGCGGCCTGGTGGCGGCGAACCGATCGGGATCGATGAGGGTCTGCGCCAGCACCGAGCCCTCGAGCTCAGCGGTGATCGAAAAGCCTCCGGGGTACGTCTCGGGCCGGAAGAAGCGCGCGAGCACGTCGGGGTCGTTCTTGTAGAGCCGAATGTCGATGGACTGCTGAATCTCGGCGCCGCGCTGGAACGAGAGCCGCCCCGAGCCGCCGAGCGCGTTGATCGGAGCCCGGACGCCCTGCAGCGCGAGTGACGGCGCGATGCCTCGGTTGAAGTAGCCGCCGTTCACCTCGAACCGAATGGCCGAGGTCTCGCCCTTGTAGAGATCGATGCCGGCGCCGCCGAGGTAGCCGTACACGCGCTCCTGCACGTTGAGCAGGTTGTTGAGCAGCAGGCCCGTCTTGAGGCCCACGAAGGCATAGCCCCAGTCCTTCGTCACCTGCAGCTTGCCGCCAGGCGAAGCGCTCGGCCGGCCCGTCGCCGAGAGGCCCGAGCCCTGCTGGAAGGTGAAGGCCGAGTCGCCGCCCCACGTCACGCGCCAGTTGAAGCCGAGGCGGAAGCGGTCGGACGAGATCGGGAAGCCCGTCAGCGAGATGTCTTCCCTCGAGCCCCAGCCCAGCGGCTTGTAGTTGAGCTTGATGTAGCTGGAGTTGTCGAAGAGCGTGATCTGCCCGTTGGGCTGCGTGAGCAGCAGCACCGACAGCGCGGCCTCACCCTCGAAGCCCTCGAAGAAGCTGAACGCCTTCTTGTAGAGCGTGAGGTTCGACAGCGTCTCGAAGCCCGAGAAGCGCGTGTTGAAGTTGTCGAAGAACTGCGTGTTCTGTCGCGACGCGCCGAAGCCGACGCCCGGGCTGTTGGGCGTGGTTTCTCCCGGCCTCACGAAGAGGTTGTCGTGCGCGAACGCGAAGGTGACGCGCGTGTCGATGAAGTCTCCCGCCCAGGCGGCGCTCGACACACACATGGCCAACAGCAACGGCTTCACGGCTCTCACGTCGGTCTTCCTCCCGCAGCGCCCGTCGTCGAAGAAGGGCGTGCCCATCACAGCGGTGTTGCGTTCTTCACGTGCCGCGGCACGAAACCAGGGGCTTCGGGCACTCGAGGCCCGGGCCCGGATAGCAGCAGATGTCATCAGGGTCGCGCGGAATGACGATCCACCGCGGTCGCGCTGGCTGCACCTGCTTCATCAGGCCGACGATGTCGTAGGTCGCGCCCTTCGTGTTCCGGCATTGCTTCGCGGCCTCGGGGTCGGGGTCGTCGAGCCGGCAGTCGGGGTTCAGCTCGGGGATCGCGTCCGCCGTGCGCAGGTTGAAGCGCGAGCGGGGGTTGATCGCGGCGTAGCAGCGGCCCGACGCGGCGGTCGGCAGCAGGCTGATCGAGTCCTTCCCTGGCGGGAGACGGAACTTGAGCACCTGCCGCGCGTCGAGGAGCGGGTCAGCCTGCGTGGCGAGGGTGGCGGCGTCTCCCAGGCGCCAGCGCACCGGCACGTCACACACCGCGACCGCATAGGTGCCGGCCTCGAAGCCCGACTCGACGGGCACCAGGAGCCCTCCGATTCGGCTCGGGGCGAACACCACGCCGCCATCGGCCATGCCGACGGTGATGGGCGTCGAGACGATGCGCGCCGGGGTCGAGTCGTCGAGGTTGGCCCACGCCGGCCCTGGCGGCGCCAGCTCGACGGCGAACTGGCCGAAGCCGCTGAAGGTGGAGGACTCGCTGCACACCTGCTCGCCGTCGGCGCCGCGGCCCAGCGTGCAGTTCTGCGTGCACTCTCGCTCGAGCCGCTCGTTCTCGGGCTCGGGCGACGGGGGCGTGTCGAAGTCGCAGTTGCCCCATGAACGAACGGTGCTGCCCATCTGATCGAGGTCGGTGCGGTTGCACCAGAACGGCGTCGAGTTGTTCGCGTCGAAGTCGCAGTTGACGAACCGGTCGGGGAACTTCACGCCTCGCAGCTTCACCAGCCCGCCCTCGAGGCTCTCGAGCTTCAGGTTGGTGGTGCTCTGCCCACAGAGCGCGTCGGTGATGAAGGGGCTGAAGACGTTGTCGAGTCCACAGATGCGGTAGTTGAGCTCGACCGGCGGCACCAGGCGCAGCCACTTGTCCCATTGCGACGGCGGGAGCAGCCGTACGCGCTCGGCGATGGTCCACGCGGGGAACGTCATCTGCGTCGTCGAGGTGAACTCCTGCACCGCGCCAGAGAGGCTGAAGAGCAGGTCGCCCTGGTTGAGCCCTTCGGGGAACGAGAAGTTGAAGACGAAGAGGCTGGCGAAGGTGCCGGGCGAGTAGCTGAAGCACTGCGTGCGCGCCGTGCAGGCCCCCTTCGAGATGGCGCAGGTGCCGTTCCGCGCGCCGGGCACGTCTTCGATGTTCCCCACGCCGCCGTCCGCGAGCGGCACCTGGCAGGGCTCCTTCGGCTCGGGCGTGCGCACGCGAATCGTGCCGATCTGCTGCACCTCTTTCTGCCGGCAGGCGGTGATGTCGGTGACGTAGAAGCCGGTCGACTCGATGCCAGTCACCACCATCGCCATCGGCTGCCCGTTCCGCTCGGGGTCGTCGAGGCAGGTCTGCCGCAACACGGTGCCCATCTCGGGCGGCGTTCCGACGCGAACGAACTCGCCGACGAACGGCGAGGAGCGGTTGTCGAAGGTGTCGGGCGTGTTCAACGTCTGCAGCGTCTGCTCCTCGAACCAGATGATCGGCGAGCTGCCGGTAGCGAACGAGTAGACGGTGCCCTCGGGTGGAAGGCGATCGCCTGCGATCAGCGACCCGCCGTCGTAGAGCTCCCGCGGCGGCGCGTTCTCGAGCCACAGCCGCGCCTGGCCGTACTGGTGCTGCACCCGCACCACGCCGCGCACCTCGCCGTTGACGGCCTGGCGCCAGCGGTTCTCGTAGCCCGCGGTCAAGACGCGGCCTGCGGTCCGGCGGAACGGGTCGACGCCGCCGTCGCGAAGCGCAGGGAGCGAAGCGCCGAGCTGGCCGACGTCGTTGCGCCCCCAGGTGAAGATGCTGCCGTCGTCACGAACGCCGACGGTGAACGAGGCCCCCGCTGTCGCGAGCGCCCAGTCGTTGGCGGCGCCCACCGGCTGCGGCGTCGTGCGCTGCGTGACGGTGCCATCGCCGAGCTCGCCTTCCGCGTTGCTGCCCCAGGTGTAGAGGAGCCCCGGCCGGCGAAGACCGAGGGAGTGGGTGGTGCCTGCGCTGACGCTCTCCCAGTCGACGAGCGTGCCGACGCGGGTGGGCACCGAGACCGGCGTGATGGTCGCCAGCCCGAGCTGCGCGCTGTCGTTCCGGCCCCAGGCCCAGAGGGAGCCATCGGTGCGAATGCCGAGCGAGTGGCCGTGCCCCGCGGCGGCCCGGCGCCACGTCGTGGTGGTGTCGACCTGCACGGGCGAGGTGGCGTTGGCCACCATGGTGCCCAGCTGGCCCTGATCGTTCGAGCCGAAGGCCCAGAGCGTGCCGTCGGCGCGAACGGCGAGCGAGTGGCGTGCGCCAGCGGCGATGGCCGTCCACCGCTCGGTCCCGACCTGCGCCAGCGCTGAGCGTGCGACGGTGGTGCCGTCACCGAGCTGGCCCGACTCGTTCTTCCCGATGCTCCAGAGGCTGCCGTCGGCCTTGAGCGCGAGCAGGTGACTGGCGCCGGCCGAGAGCTGCGCCCAGGTGACGTCGTCGCTGAGCTGACCGCCGAGCGAGCCGAAGGCCCACAAGGTGCCGTCGGCGCGAATGCCAGCGGTGAAGGTGGTGCCCGCCGAGACGGCCTTCCATCGATCGGCCGGGGCGATGGGGAGCGGCGTGCCCTGCGCCGTGTTGGTGCCGTCGCCGAGCTGGCTCGAGTCGTTCGCGCCCCATGTCCACAACGTGCCGTCGCTGCGAACGCCGACGACGTGGCTCGAGCCCGCGACGGCCGTCGACCAGCCCACGGGGTCTGCGAAGTCCCCGGGAATGACGCGGACCGAGATGGGACCCGAGAACGACGTCACGAGGTTTCGCTGCGCGTCGAGCGCCCGGCCGACGTAGTCGACCTCGATGGCGCCCCGGGGGATCAGGTAGCGGCACGTCTCCTTGCCTCTGAGCTGGAGGGGCACTGCGGCCTGACCGCCGTCGAACTGGCTGGCACAGCTCGTCGCGACGGAGAGCGGGGTGCGCTGGCCGTTGAACGAGGTGTAGAGGCCCGCGACCGCGACGTCGATCGAGGTGACCTCGCTCCGGGGCGGTGACGGAATGTTCGGGCACGCACACAGCGCCAGGGCGCCCAGCACCACCACCCGACGCATCACTTCACCCTCCGGCTGATACGCCCGTCTTCGATGCCAGTGGCGACGGGAATGCGCGTCGGGTTTTCGCAGAAGTTCTGCACCGCGCGGGTGACGGTTCCGCAGACCGGGTTGCCGGCCAGCGCGTCACGACAGCTGCACTTGCCGGTGTCGGGGCCCGCGGGGAGCGTGCGCGCGCACTTCGCGGCCGCCTCTGCGGGGGCGGCACACGCCGCGTCGTCTCCGCGAAACGCGGCCGAACAGCTGCAGCCCGAGCCGTCGTCGACTTTCAGCTGATCGGAGAACGCCTTCGCCTGCATGCAGAACGAGAGCTCCTGAGCGTCGACGTTCCACTTGCTCGGGTTGGTCGGGTCACGCGAACCGCAGGTCTGGTCGTTGGCGCCGATGATGTTGCCGAAGCTGTCGAGCTTCGCGTTCAGCAGATCGTCGCAGGTGCAGAAGCTCTGCATGAAGCCGATGAGCGAGTCGCGAAGGGGAATGCCCGACTCGATGCGCGTGGTGTTGCGCTTGAGCACCAGGAAGCCCGAGCCGCCGCGGGCGATGAAGTCATTCACCGCGATGCGGTACGACTCGTTGAGCTGTACCGGCTGCCCGTTGATGGTGAGGTTGGTGGCCGGGTTCGACCAGCACCTTCCGAACCCGGAGGTCAGATCGTTGAGGCACTGCCACGGCAGGCGTCCGCCAGTGCGGCCGTCGTTCGGGCACTCCGAGGCGTCACCGGACGGGTCGCACGGAAGCCGGAGCTGGTTGAGCTGCGCCTGCGCGCAGTCCATCGTGAAGCGTGCCCCCGAGACCTGCGCCTGGCTGACACAGCCCCGGCCGCTCGAGCGCTCGGTGATGAAGTCGAAGGTCTCCTGCAGCTCGCGGCCCGAGAGGAACATGACGTTGATGGTGTTCTCGAAGGGGAACACGTTGAACATCGACTCGATGCTGATCGGCCCGAAGTACAGGTTGTCGCGAATGCCGAGGGAGTTGGTGATGGCCACCTCGGCCTCGATGCCGCGCCGTTTCCGCATGGAATCAGCCGTCATGTTGCCGAGCGGGCTGTCTCCGCCGGTCGAGTTGTTGCGGCGGGCGATGTCTCGCGGCGCGAAGGCGAAGAGGGTCGTCAGCGCCAGCCTGGCGTCGAGATCGGTGATGTAGCCGAGCAGCATCTGGGTCGTGTCCTTGTCCTCCTCGGCCTTGCACTGCTCGATGCCGGCCAGCACGCGCGGGTCCTTGATGAAGTCGCCGGGGTTCCAGAACTGCTCCCGGTACAGCTGGTGGAGCGCGTCGGAGCACCAGACCGAGTCGATCGGAAAGACGCGGAAGTCGTGCGACAGAATCTCTCCGCCTTCGGTCTTGTCGCCCACCTTCGGCGGCATCTGAATGACGACATCGAGCCGGTTGACGTACTTCGAGAACGCGCCGCCGTGGCTCAAGATGACGCGGCGCCCGTTCGGGTCGCGGAGCAGCTGGGGCGGGTTCAGCACGATGTGCAGGTGCCCACCGAGGATCGCGTCGATGCCCTCGACGCCCGCGATCTGCACGCGGACGATGGTCGCGTCGCTCGTCGGCAGCCCGTTCTCGTCGGTCTCACCGAAGACCTCGACGACCTTCCAGGCCCAGCTCGGCCGCTGGACGAACTTCTTCGCGATGCCCCACTCGTAGAAGGCCTCGTAGCCCTCGACCAGATCCTGATCTTCGGTGAGGCCGGCGTGGCTGGTGAGCACGATGAGATCGACGGCCGGCCGCAGGAACTCGACGTAGCCGCGCACCACCTCGTTCTGCTCGAGCGGAATCACCTGAAGCGAGTTGCCCTGCTCGACGATCGAGTTCAGCGAGCCGATGTTGCCCAGCCCGATGATGGCGACCCGCAGCCCGCCGACGTTCTTGATGGTGTAGGGCTGGGTGTACAGCGCCGACGTGTTCGATGGGCCGTTGTTGACCGGGCTGCGGTAGTCCTCCCACTCGTAGTTCGAGACCAGCAGCGGGAACCGGGCTGACTCCTTGGCCTGTCGCGTGAAGTTGAACGACCCTGCGTCGAACTCGTGGTTTCCAACGACGGCCGCGTCGAGGCCCACGAGCGAGAAGAAGCGGTACTCGACCTCGCCGAGGTTCAGGTTGAAGATCGGCGCGCCCTGAAAGCTGTCACCCGAGTCGAGGTGAATGACGCGGTCGGCCTTCTTGCGCTCGCGCTTGAGGATCGACGCCATGCGGGTGGCGCCACCGAACGGACCAGCTTCAGGGATCAGCCCGAGATCGATGTCGGTGCGCAGCGGCCGGAAGTCGTACGGCAGCAGCCGCGAGTGGAGATCGGACGTGTGCAGGAACGTGAGGCGGATCTGCTGGTCCGACAGGTCGATGTCTTGACCCTCGACGACCGGCAGACAGGACCCGTGCACGAGGCCAATGGCGAGGAAGGCACAGCAGCGAAGAAAGCGCATGGGAGGGGAGATCGTGACCTTCGGCCGGGGTGAATCGTTGCGGGGCACCGTATGCAACGGGCCTCGTCTGGTAAAGGCGTGACTACCATGCGACACGCGCCTGTGACCGCCCTCGAGGTGGTCGAAGACTTCTCGTCGACCGCCCGATGTGACGAGGGTTTTTTGCAGATTCGCCGGCTGCGCTGCCGCAATCGCCGCGCCGATGGCTCGCATTCGACGATCTTTCGCGTCGACGTGGTCGATCGGCCGAAGCTCGACGCCGTGGCCGTGCTGGTGTGGCGGCAAAGCGAGCGCGGCCTCGAGTTCCTCACGCGGCAGAACCTGCGCCCCGCGGCCTACTTCCGCAGCGAGAAGACGCCGGTGATCGCCGAGTCACGCCAGTGGCTGTTCTGCGAAGAGATCGTCGCAGGCCTCCTCGAGCCCTCCGATGACGGCGAACGGGCGATTCGTGCGCGCGCGGTGGAAGAGGTTCATGAAGAGGCTGGGCTTCGCGTCGAGGTCGACGCCGTTCGCCACCTGGGCCCGCCGTTCTTCGTCGCGCCTGGCATCATCAGCGAGAAGATCTTCCTCACCGAGGTCGACGTCACCGGCGTCGTCGCCACCGAGCCGCAGGGCGACGGGAGCCCGATGGAGGAGGGCGCCGTGATGACGTGGCGGCCGCTCGCGTCTCTGCAGTCGGCGCTCGCGACGGGAGAGATCCAGGACGCGAAGACCGAGCTCGCGCTGAACCGGTTCCTGTCACGGAAGGTTGACGCAGGGCAGGGTGCCTGACACGCACCGCTGAAGCGTCGCCGTGCGTGAAGACGCAACACGGGCGCGGTCGAGGTGTCAGGCGCTCAGCAGCCGCTTGCTCTCACGGAGCATGAAGCCCCGATCTTCGGTTCCGAGGTCGAGGCGTACCCCGAACCCACGCAGCGTCTGATCGCCCGTCGAGCTCTCGAAGGCGACCGCGCCACGCGTGGCGATCACCCGATGTGCCTCCTCGAACTCGAACGAGAGCCCGAGCCTCGTGCCGAGCGGGAGCGCCGGAATGCAGGGGAAGAAGACCGAGCTCGTGCCGAGGTTCATCAGCCGGTGGGCAGAAAAGACGAACGCCGTCTGCCGGGTCACCGAGAAGTGGCCGGCGACGAGGTGCGGCTCCTGACGAAGGCGGAGCACGTCGAGCTGCCACGTCGGCAGGCGACCGGGAGCGGGTGCCGACGGCCGCGGCTCGTTGACCGCCAGCCGCGCCTCGACCTGCTGAATCACCTCGGTCAGGTACTGGTAGACCGCGATGTGGGCTTTCACGAGCGGCGCCGACGCGTCACGCGGAAGCCGGCCCGGGTGGAAGCGCTTGGCGAGGTTCAGGAAGCCCTGACGGAACTCCTTCGCGCTCGCCGACTTTGGGACGCTGAACAGCGCGTGCGGCTCGAGGTCGCGAAAGCGGTCGAGATCGAACAGCGCTTTCTCGGTCTCCTGACGTTCACGGCTGAGGCGTACAGTCGGCTCTTCGGAGGTCACCAGCGTCTGCACCGCCGCGCCACGCACCGGCTGCCAGGTGAGGCGATCAGTGGACGCGTGCAGGAAGACGCCAGGACGGCCACGAATGAGATCGATGGCGACCTCCCGCGACAGGGGGCCGACCTCGTTTCCTCGGGAGTCTTTCAGGTACCAGGCGTTCATCGTCGCTCCCGGTTGATGGAGCGCGGAGTGTGTCCAGTCGACTCGAGAGGCGCAAGGCGCGACTTCGGCACACTGTCAGCGAACGTGAGCGCGACCTCAGGCGACCATGGAGAAGAAGTCGGCGTCTTTCCACACGCTGACGATCGTCCCATCGGCCAGCGCCCGGAACCCGTGCGGCACCGACGCGGCGATGCGCAGGGCGGTCGCGGTGGCCGAGAGCCCCTGATGCACGCTGATCGTCACCCGGCGCGAGTCACAGAGAATCGTGAGGAGCGCCGCTGCTCCGACGGCGCCGCGCACTTCGATGCGGTTCTCGTCGAGCTGCGCGATGCGCTGCTCGGTGTCGGTCGAGAACACCCTCAAACGGGGAGGCTTCGCAGCCGGCACCAGCGCTTCGGTCAGGGCGATCTCGAGGCCACCGATGCGCTCGAGCACCTGCATCGCGACGTCACGCGGCAGATCGCGGCGCAGCTGGGCGACGGCGTGGCGGGGCCCGCTCTGCGTCGCGAGCAGCACATCGAACGACGACGAGGGCGTCTCGACGCCGACCGCCGTGGTGGGCTCGGCGCTGACGCAGCCCGACAGCAGAAACCTTCGCGCGCTCTGCCGCTCGATCACGAACGACGGGTCGCTGCTCTCGAGATGAAAGCGACGAACACCGAGCTGGGTCACTGTTTCGATCACGCCGGCCTCGCAGAGCACTATGCTGCGCCGCGTCTATCGCTTCCCGCCGTTCCAGAAAAGAGGGCCCCCTTCGCGGCCGAAACCCTCTGAAACCATGGAGCTTTCATGCAGGCGCCTCCCGATACGCAGTGTGCCAACCACCCCGGAACGGCCGCCGCGACGACCTGCAGCCGCTGCGGGACCTTCGTCTGCGCCGCCTGCACGAGCTTCACGAGCGGGGCGCCGCTCTGTGTGAACTGCTCGAGCCCGTACATTCCACGCGGCTCCCGGGGCGCCCGTTTCGTCGCCAACCTCATCGACTCGGCGGTGGTGTCGCTGCCAGCGGTCGGGTGCCTGCTCATCTTCGTCCTGTTCAGCGTGTCGCGGGGCAAAGAGAATCAAGACGACCTCGCCGCGCTCTTCCTCGTGGGCGGCATGTTCTTCGGCGTCGCGGTCGGCCTCGGCATTCAGATCGTGATGCAGCTTCGCTACGCGCAGTCGGTCGGCAAACGCATGATGAAGTTGAAAGTCGTGCGCAGCGACGGCTCGCCGGTCGAGCTGTGGCGCATCATCGTGTTGAGGAACCTGGCGCTGCAGCTCGCTGCGCAGCTCTGCGGCTTCGTGGGCATCATCGACGCGCTGATGATCTTCGGCGACGAGATGCGCTGCCTTCACGATCTCGTCGCCGACACCGTGGTGGTCGACGTCAGCGGCTCGCAGTCGTGACTATTTGCCGAAGCGGCTCGCGAGCCCGATCCCGAAGAGCACCGCGCCCAGACCGCCACAGCAACAGAAGATGACCAGCGGCCACAGCACCGCGATGATCGCCCGGCCCGTCGTCAGCCGGTGCGACTCGCGAATGCCCCAGACCTCGAGCACGAGCGTGTAGAGGCCGACGAGCCCGCCCACGACGGGGATTCCGGCCAGCACGTTGGGCGCCAACGAGTAGCAGATCGCCCGCAGCGTCGTGCCGAACGGGTTCTGGGTTCCGCCCACCATGCGCACGCCGAGGTGCGTGAGGCCCGCCGAGATGATCGCGCTCACCGGGAACAACACGATCGTCGAGACCCCGATCACCACGGAGAGCATCAGCGGGTTGCCGAAGAAGAGATCGAAGAAGTTCTGCATCGGCGCGGGCAGCTCCTTCATCGTCCGCGTGAGCTCCTGCATCTGCGCCTGCGTCTGCGCGAGGTTCAAGATGAGGAAGGGAATCTGCAGCAGCCCCGACGCGCTGCTGAGCAGCCAGCCGTACAGAAAGGCGTCCATCGCGGGGCCGTTGGGGTCGAGCTGATTCCAGAACTTCGCCGGCTCGAGGATCGTCATGCGCCAGGTCTGCCAGACGGCCTGCACCAGCCCGAGCTCGCTTCGGCGCTCCCAGGGCGTTGGCGTCGGCGTGGCGCCCGGCTGGCCCGTCACCTGCTGACACGCGGGGCACTGGCTTCGGCCGTCGGGGTTGCACTCCGTGCACGTGAAGGCACCACAGCGTGGGCAGACCGAGGTCGCGGCACGATCGAGGTGAACGGCGCACTGCGCGGTGGGCGTCATGGGCCCGGCGTCTTACTCCGTGGAGCGAACCCCAGCTTCTCGAAAGCGTGCGCGAAGACCTTCCCGTCCTGGGCGCCTTCGATGACGAACTGGTTCCCGACGATGAAGGTCGGCACCGCGTGCACCCCGAGCTCACGAGCGGCGTCGAGCCCGGCCTGCATCATCGGCACCCACGTGCCCGACTCGACCTCGGCCTGGAGCTCTCCGCCATCGAGGCCCGCGTCCGTTGCCGCCGCGCGCAGCACTGCGAAGTCGTGCAGGTCCTCGCCTCGGACCCAGTACCGCTCGAGCAGCCCGTGGTGGAAGGCGTCGAAGGCGCCTTTCGTCCGGCTCCACTCCGCAGCCTGATGGGCGCGCCGGGTCGACGGCACGAGCTGACGATCGAACTTCATCGTCAGGCCCATGGCGCGAGCGCGGGTCGTGAGCGGATTGTTGGGGTTGGCCATGAAGGCCTTCACCCGGTCGGGCAAGGGGAGCCCCTCGTCGGGCGTCTCCGGGCGCAGGAGAAACGGGCGCCAGTCGATGACGAAATCCCAGTCTTTTCTGAGTCGTTCGACCTCGCCGAGGCCGATGTAGCACCACGGTCAGACGTAGTCGGACCAGGTGGTGATGGTGAGTGTGCTCATGGCCCACGTGGTCTCATTCCTTCAGCCTCTGCGCAAGCTCGCACGAATTCGCATGATTGCGTCGGTAACGGCGGCTAGCGTTTTGAACCATGGCCGCCAGGAAGAGCGCGAAGCGGGGCACGTCCCCGAAGGCGAAGTCGAAGCAGAAGTCGAAGGTAAAGCCGGCGGCGAAGCGGAAGGCTCCCGCGCGGCAGAAGAAGAGCCTCGCCAGGAAGGCCGCCCCGAAGAAGGTCGTCGCGAAGAAGGTCGTCGCGAAGAAGGTCGTCGCGAAGAAGCCCGTCGCGAAGAAGGCCCCGAGGAAGGCGGCGTGGCCCAGCGTGACGTTGCCCCCGCTGCCCGAGATCGAAGGCTACGTGCGCAGTCTGCCTCCGCCGATCGTCCCCATCGTCAACCGGCTCCGCCAGATCGTGCGCGACGCCGCTCCCGAGGCGCGCGAGCTGCTCGATCCGAACGGTCCGGTCTACGACTCCAACGGGTTGTTCGCGCGCATCGAAGCGGGCGATCGCCAGGTCTTGTTCACGTTCCTCAAGGGCGCGCAGCTCGACGATGATGAAGGCACGCTGCTCGGCAAGGGCGATACGCGGTCGCTGTCGGTCGACTCGCTCGAGACCTTGCGCGAGAGCGTGCTCCAGGGCCTCGTGCGCCAGGCGGTGTTGCTCAACGGTCGCGACCCGTCGTCGGGCGCGGTGTGATGCTCCCGTTTCACGCCGTCATCTTCGATCTCGACGGAACGCTCGCGGACTCGATCCACGATCTCGCCGAGGCGATGAACCAGGCGTTGGCCGACTTCGGCCTGCCCGTGCACCCCATCGAGGCCTACAAGACGTTCGTTGGAGAAGGCGTCGACGTGATGGTGCGCCGCGCCGCCACGACGAACGCGAAGGTGCCGTGGCAGACGCTGGTCGACCGCTACCGCGATCACTACGCCGCGAACGATCATCGGCACACCGCGCCATACCCCGGGGTTCCCGAGCTGCTCGACGGCCTCACCGCGGCCGGCATCAAGCTGGCGGTCCTCTCGAACAAGCGCGATGACTTCACCCGTGCGCTGATCGAGAAGCAGTTCTCGAAGTGGAGGTTCGTCGACGTGCGCGGTGAGCGTGACGGCGTGCCACGCAAACCAGATCCCACCGCCGCGTTCGAGTTGGCCCTCGCGCTCAACGTGCTGCCCGCGAACATCGCCTTCGTCGGTGACACCGCCGTCGACATCAACACGGCCCGCAACGCAGGCATGCGCAGCGTCGGGTGTCTGTGGGGCTTCCGCGGAAAGGCCGAGCTCGTTCACGCCGGCGCGCGCGATCTGCTGGTGCGGCCGACCGATCTGCTCACCCTGGAGTGAGTCAGGGCTCGTTGTCCGCGTTTCGGGCCCCGGCATACCGGGGGCATGCGAACGAATGTGGGACTGATGCTGGTGCTGCTGGTGGGGTGTGGTCGAGAGATCGTCGACGAGCTCGGCTCAGCGCCTCCGAGCCCCTCGGCGCCTGCCCAGACTGGAGGCGGCGCAGCGGGTGGCAGCGTCGACGCTCCGCTGTCGCCGGGGTGGTACGATCTGCCCGCTGACACCGTGGAGCCGCACCTCGGCGTGCTGGTGGTGAACCCGACCGATGGCCGCACGCTTCGGACGACGCTGATGCTCGACTCGACGGCGCCCGCGGGCGACTACACCGTGGCGGTGGCCTGGCGTGGCGCGACCCAGTTGCAGGTCCTCGGCACGACGGGAAGAGACTCGACGCAGCTCGACGTGCGGCTGGCTCCACCCGCCTCGGTCTTGCAGCGAGACCGCTGCGGAGCCCGGGCCTCGGGCGTGGTCTTCGTGCTCCGCAGCGACGTGCTCGTCGGCGCCTCGACCGGCGGGCGGTTCATGGACTTCACGCTCGAGTACGACGAGTGCGGCCGAGGCTCGACGCGCGGCGCGTACCTCGACCTTCGGCGCGATCAACGGCTCGAGTACGCACGGTGCCTCGCGCTCTCGACCGGTTGCGCCGACACCAGCCCGGTGCGCGTCACCCGCGGGTTTCTTCGCGTCAGTGACATGGGGATCGGCCTCGAAACCAGCCTCGGCTTCGTCGACGCCAACGCCCCTGTGGTGCTCGAGGTAAATGGCGTCGTCGCGGCCGAGCGCCACTTCTCGCTGCCGCTCGATCTGTTCCGCGCGGGGAAGAACCGCATCACCGTGCGTATGGGGCAGCACACGCCGTGGGAGGCGAACGTCGTGCTGCCTCTTGCGGCGCTCTCGCCACGCGTGTCGGCGGCGCTGCGCCTGGGCACGCCGTTCAGCATCGCGTTCGACGCTGCGCCGTGGGCGATGGACTACCGCGTCGATCTGTTTCCCGTCGACGCGCCGTGGACACGCGCGAACTACCCGTCGTTCTCCTCACCGACGTCGCCGATCGAGGGCACCTTTGATGGCTTCCCCGACGGGCGTGGAGGCCGCGTCACTGGCACGCTCGCCTCGGTTCGGCTCACGGCCACGAGAAAGGATGGCGACTTCACGCTCACGCAAGAGACCCACCTCGAGGCACCCATCAGCCCCTGACGCGTCGGCGTGTCAGCCCCACGTGCGATAGCGGCACCATGGACACCAAGACGAAGCGCGACGTCGGCGACGAAGCCGAGACCCTGGTCGTCGAGCACTACGAGCGCGAGGGCTGGCTCGTGCGCGATCGAAACGTCCTCTCACGCCGCGGTGAGGTCGACATCGTCGCTGAGAAAGGCCTTCAGCTCGCTTTCGTCGAGGTGCGCATGCGCGCGACCGACGTCTGGGGCGACCCCTCGATGACGGTGGGCCGGAGCAAGCAGCGCAAGGTGGTGCTCGCGGCGCTCCAGTACCTTCAACGTCAGCGCCTCATGAACCGGGCGATTCAGTTCGATGTCGCCAGCGTCGTGGGCCGGGGGCGCACCGGCCGCGTCGAGATCATTCCCGATGCGTTCGACGCCGGGTTCTGACGCTTCTGGTACACGCCTCCGCGTGCCTGCATCGGTCGAACCCTCCACGCTGTATCTGGTCGCGACGCCCATCGGAAACCTGGGCGACTTCACCGCCCGCGCCATCGAGGTGCTCAAGGCGGTCGACTGCATCGCCTGCGAAGACACGCGGCATTCGCGGGTGCTGCTCGACTCGTACGGCATCTCGACGCCCACCACGAGCCTGCCTGCCTTCGCAGAGGGCGCGCGCGCCGAGGCGCTCGTGCAGCGCCTGCGAGACGGTCAATCGCTCGCGCTGATCTCCGACGCCGGGAGCCCCGCCATCAGCGACCCCGGAGAGCGCCTCGTCGCCGAGTGTGTCGCCGGAGGCGTGCGCGTCGTCCCGGTGCCGGGTCCGTCAGCCGTCGTCGCGGCCCTGTCTGCGTCTGGCCTGCCGACCTCGCGGTTCCACTTCCTGGGCTTCTTGCCGCGCACGCAGAGCGAGGCCCGCGCCATGCTCGACGAGGTCGCAGGCCTCTCCGCCACGCTGGTGCTCTACGAGTCTCCGCGACGTGTCGTCGAGACGCTCCTGGTGCTGAAAGACGCGCTCGGCGATCGGCCCGCGTGTGTCGCGCGTGAGGTGACCAAGCTCCACGAAGAGTTCCTTCGCGGCTCGCTGTCGGAGCTCCACGCGACGCTCTCTGCCCGTGGCGAAGTCCTGGGCGAGCTCGTGCTCCTCGTTCACGGTCGGACGGCCGGGGCGCGCTGGTCTGAGGCCGAAGTGTCGGCGGCGCTCGCTGCGGGGCTCGCCCGTGGGGAGCGCCTCAAGACGCTTGCGAACGAGGTCGCGAAGGCCGCGGGCTGGCCGAGCCAGGACGTGTATCGCCTCGGCGTCTCGCTGAAGTGACGGGTCAGGGCGCAGCGGTCGCCGGGCAGAACCCTGAGCGAGGCGCGCACGCACGGAAGTAGACGTGCGGGTTGCCGCTGTCGCCCGAGCAGAAGAACTGCTCGCCTTCCTCGTTCTCGACCTGGAAGCCCTTGCACACGATCGTCTGGCCCGACACCGGCTCGCAGATGCCTCCGTTGCGGCACGAGAAGATGACGCCGCCACAGTCGAAGCCCGAGGGGCAATCGTCGTTGTTCTGGCAGATCATGCCGCAGAACGAGCCGGTCTGACCTTCCGTCACGAAGGACAAGCAGCGCGCGGTGGTCGACGGCCCGCACGTCTGGGTCGCCGTGCCGCAGGTGTTGCAGTCGATGCGGCCTGGGCGCGTCAGGCACTGGCCGTTGGTCTTGTCGCAGAACCGGCCTGCCGGGCACCCCTGGTTGTCTCGACAGAACGGCTGGCATTGGCCGTTCACGCACGCCAGCCGCGCGGTTCCGGTCACCATGCCGCTGGGCAACGCGCAGTCACCATCGGTGCGGCAGCCCATGCGGCAGCTCAGCGTCTGGCTGCTGCAGATGTTGCTGGGCAGGCAGTGCTCGTCGAGGGTGCATGGGCCATCGGCGATGCACCGCGTCGTCGTGGTGTCGCAGAACGTGCCCGACGGGCAGTCGAGGTTCGACGTGCACGAGGAGAACGACTGGCAGAAGCCGAGCGGGTTGCAGAAGTTGCCGGTGGGGCAGCCCGCGTTGCTCATGCAGCGGCACCCGCCCGACGCCATGTCGCAGAACTGGTTCGCCGGACACGACGCGTTGTTGATGCACACGCACCGCTCCGAGCCATCGGTGGCTTTGCGGAAGCCCGGTGGGCAGCACATGTCGCCCGTGCACACGCAGGCGCCGACCGACGGGTTGTAGACGTGGTTGGGCGGGCAGCAGTCGGTGCGCGCGCACAGGCAGTCGCTGCTGACGGGATCGAAGACGTAGTCGATGGGGCAGCAGGTGTCGGCCGAGCACCGGCAGCTCTGCTTCGCCTCGTCCCACGAGAAGCCCCTGGGACAGCAGCCGTCTCCGGCGCACACGCACGACTTGACGGTGTCGTCGTAGCGGTAGCCATCGGGGCAACAGTTCACCGCGTCACAGACACAGCGGCGCTCATCGGCGAGCCAGCGGTGATCCCTCGGGCAGCACTTCGAGTCGCGGCACACGCACGCCTCGGCGTCGGTGGAGTACTCGTACCCGTCGGGACAGCACGTGGTGCTCCGGCAGATGCACTGCTTCTCTTCGCAGCTGTGGCCGGTCGGGCAGCCTTCGTCGGTCGAACAGACACACTTCGCGGCCACCTCGTCGAAGGCGTAGCCGTTGGGACAGCTCCCATCGAGCGCGGTGCGTGAGCAGCCGCCGAGGGCCAACAGGAGCGACAGGGGCAGGGTGACTCGGAGCGCGCTCATGGCCGGGCGAAGGCGTATTCGATGCGAATGGTGGAGCCGGGCGGCGGAACGTACGTGCCCAGGAAGACGACGGAGTTGGTGTCAGCGCGGTACTGCCAGCCGGTGACGTCATCCTTCGGAATGACGGTCGTCGTCATGCCGTCGACCACCGTCACGCGAATCGACGACGCGATGGGCACGATGGTCATCGGGAAGACGCGCTTGAGGGTGTTGAGGGCCTGGGCGATGCGAATGAGCGTCTGCTCGAAGCTGGCGTCGCAGATGCTCCCGACGATGCCGCCGGTGCGCGTCGCGAGCTCGGTGTAGCGATAGCTCGGCTCGGCGAGGCTGCCGTACAGGCCCGCTTCTCCCGGAGGCACGCACCCGTTCGGCACCGGCCCGCCGATGATGCTGAAGCTCACCAGGTTCTCGTTGCCCTTGCCCTTGAGCGTGCGGAACACGCGGCCGAAGTACTCGGTCGTGCCGAAGCTGGAGTCGTCTTCGTTGGTCACGACGATCACCGCGAGGGCTGCGTTCGGGCGCAGGAAGCCGGCGTTGGGGCCGCCGGGCGTCGTGGTGTTCGGCCGCGTGAGCGCGAACTCGGCCATGCGCAGGCCCTGCTCCCACCGCGAGCGGCTCGCAGGGAAGGTGGTGTTCGCCTCGAAGACGGCGCGCGCGTTGGGCGTGCGGTTGGTGATGATGTTCGGCATGCCGCGGAGCCGGCCACCGTCGTTCGACACGATCGAGATGACGCCCATCTGGAAGTCGACGCGGAGGGCGATCAGCTCCTGCACGAAACGATTGAAGTTGTTCACCAGCCGCCGGCGCTCGTTCACCATCGAGCCCGAATCGTCGACGACCCAGAGAATGTCGACGACGCCATCGGCCTGCCGGAGGAGATCGATCTGCGTCGCGTCGACCCGCGGTGGATCGACGACCTTCACGCGGCCCACGGTGGCCCGGTCGATTCGGGGAGGCTTGATCTCGACCGGCGTCAGGCGCGGCGGCGCGACGTCTGGCACCGCGTTCACGCGCCCGTTCTCGCGGCCAACGCGATCGCATGACGCGAGTGCGAGCAACACAAGTGGGAGGACGCGGCGCATGCTGTGCATCACACGATGAAAGACCAGGGTGGGCTCATGCAAGGGCGGGACATGACGTGTAACTCCCTCGACTTCTTCATTCGATTGCGTTCGCCCCACAGGCTGCCTACGACACCCACGTCACAGATGCGCGCTTTTCTGCCACTGGCTCTCGTCGTCCTGACGCTCTCGGTGTCGGGGTGCCGCTGCGCGCCCGCCGTGCCGACGCCCGTCACCCTGCGTGTGAAGAACACGACGCGTGACCCGCTCCTCGTCAACGACTCGAAGGGCCAGCTCGGGTTGACCGTGCAGCGCAGCGTCAACGGCCAGTGGTTCTCGTTCGACGATCTGCCGTGTGAGTGCCAGTCGTGCGATCGCATCTGCGATCGCAGTTGCCAGTGCCCCGACGCAGGGATCACGGGATTCGTCCGCGGCATCTCTCCGAACGGGCAGGCCGAACGCTCGTGGGACGGCGTGATCCAGGTCGCAGGCCAGGCGACGTGCGGTGAGGTGTGCCTGGTGCCCGAGAACGCGCCGCCCGACGAGACCTTCCAGCTGCAGCTTTGCTTCGTGAACCAGCTCGACGGCGTCGACGTGCCCACCGACGGCGGCCGGGTGTCGGCGGTCTTCCCTCAAGCCAATCTGCAGACCTGCGTGACGCGAGAGTTTCAGCCCCAGCAGGGCCTCGTGGAGATCAGCCCCGTCAAGGGCGCCGACTGCGTGACGACCGCCGATTGCCGCGGCCGAGGCGAGCTGTGCCTGAACGGGAGCTGCACGGCCGGGTGTCCGTCGAACGCCTTCCCGTCCCAGCCCGAGCTGATCGTCACCTGGACGTCGATGGGCTTCTTCACCGAAGCGCGTGAAGGGACCGACGGAGGCCGCGTGCTGCAGACGGGCACTGGCCGCATCACCGCGACGCAGTTCACGGGCGAGACGCTGCAGGTGACGCTGAGTAACGCTGGAGGGACTGGCCGCGTCGACGTGAAGCTGCCCGGTGGCCTCGGGGGCCCCTCGCTCTCGCCCAACACCGACGTGAAGGCCCTGGTCGCGATCCGCACCATCGACAACCAGTCGATCCGGGGCGTCACCTTGCGCGACGCGACCACCAACGAGCTCCTGTTCGCGGCTGATAGCGCCATCGGTGCGCCGGTGCTGCGAGACGCTGACCTCGCGCCCTTCACGGTGACGCGAGAGCCCGCCGCCGTCGGCTGCCGCTTCGACGCGACCTGCGGAAAGCTCACCTTCTCGAAACAGAGGCTGACGAATGGCGCTGCTGCGGTTTCGGTCGAGCCTGGCCGGCTCGCGTCGGTGACGGTGGGCGCGATGATGAGCTACCGCTTCTGGAACGTCACCGACGGGCAGTACGGCGCGACGTCGACCTGCGACTCGTATCGGCCGTACGCGCTCTGGAAAGAGCGCTGAGGGCTCGAGAGCACTCGCACCCACATCTTTTCGGAACGAGCGATTGGGTCGCGAGGCCTCGTGCTAGCGTCCGTGGTGCATGAGTTCGGCGAAAGCGGCCTCGGATTTCGATCGGGGCCGACTCATCGGCAAGTACGAGATCCTCACCCGCCTCTCGATGGGCGGCATGGCGGAGCTGTACCTGGCCTTCCTGCCCGGCCCCGGTGGCTTCAAGAAGTTCGTCGCGGTGAAGCAGATTCTGCCCGACGTGAAGCGCGACGAAGCCTTCGTGAAGATGTTCCTCGACGAGGCGCGCATCACCGCGGCGTTCAGCCACGCCAACATCGGCCAGGTCTTCGATCTCGGCGAGGACCCGCAGTCGGGCGAGCTGTACCTCGCGATGGAGTTCATCGCCGGCCAGAACCTCGAGCAGGTGCTCAAGCGCGCCGCGAAGAAGCAGCTCGAGATCCCGGCGGGCTTCGCGGCTCGGGTGATTCGCGACACGGCGCTCGCGCTCCACTACGCGCACCACTTCACCGAGCCGTCGACCGGCATGGCGTTGCCGGTGGTGCACCGCGACGTGAGCCCGAAGAACGTGATGATCACCTACACGGGCGACGTGAAGGTGATCGACTTCGGCATCGCCAAGGCGCGCGGCCGGCTCAATCGCACGCAGGTCGGCATCGTGAAGGGCACCTCGGGCTACATGGCGCCCGAGCAGGTGAAGAACGAGCAGCTCGATGGGCGCGCCGATCTGTTCGCGACGGCCGTGATGCTCCACGAGATGCTGTGCGGAGAGCGGCTGTTCACCGCGCCGACCGACGCCGGCATGATGCTCAAGATCGTCGAGGGCCAGGCTCCGGCGCCCGTCGCGGTGAACCCGTACATCACCGAGCAGTTCTCGAACGTCGTGCTCAAGGGGCTCGAGAAGTCCCGAGACCGTCGCTTCGCCACCGGCAAGGAGTTCGCCCGCGCCATCGAGCAGTCGTGCTCCGACATGTTCGAGGAGGAGCAGGTCGCGGAGTTCATGAAGCAGTTGTTCGACGACAAGATCGCGCTCACGCGGTCGATCCTCGAGCTGGCCAACGAAGCGAAGGACGTGAGCAGCTTGAGCCGCGCCGTCGAGGGCCTCACCCAGGAGGAGCAGGACAACGCCTCGGGTGGCCGGAAGAAGATCACCAACGGCGCTGGCATGAAGAACGTGGCCACGCCGGCCCCGCGACCAGGCATCAAGAACCCCGGGGCGTCCAGCCAGCGGTTGCCGAAGGTCGGCGCGAAGGGCGCCTCGAGCCAGAAGCTCCCAGCCGTCGAGAGTCGGTCGAAGTCGTCGCAGCGCCTCCCGAAGGTCGGTGGTGAGTCGCGTCGCTCGTTGCCAGCTGTCGAGGTCGAGGACGAGACGGCGAAGAAGCCGCGCCCGAGGCCGTCGGACGAGACGATTCCGCCCAGGCCCCGCTCGAACCCGCGCGGCGTCGTTTCCGACGAGTTCAGCCAGCGAAGCCCTGAAGCCGCGCAGGGCGGTGGTGGCGGCAGCAAGGCGATGACGATCGTGGCCGTGCTGCTCGTGCTCGGCCTGCTCGGCGGAGGCGGCTGGGCCGTGACGAAGGGCCCGCTCGCCGCGATGTTCAAAGAAGAGCCCGTCGTGGTCGATACCGGGCCGAAGCGCATCGACACCACGGCAACCCCGTCGTCGGGCGACAAGCCGAAATGGGTCCTCGAGAAAGAAGAAGAGGAGCGAAAGCTCGCTGAAGAGCGCGCGCGTCAACTGGAGATCGAAGCGGCCGCCGCGGACCCCGATCGGCTCGCGCTGCTGCAGGAGATCACCGCACAGATCGAGCAGCTCAACCGCCTCGAAGAAGAACAACGCCAACTGAAGATCGAGGCGCGCCAGGGCAAGCAGGAGACCGCCGCCAACGCCAAACGCATCGACGATCTCCAGAAGCAGATCAGCGACCTCAAGGACGCGCTCAAAGAGAAGGAAGAGCGGAGGAACTCCGGCGGTGGCAAACGAGGCGACCCGAACACCGTGCAGGTCGTGAAGGACGCGAAGGGCGCGAAGGCGAACTCGGTCGGCTACCTCTCGCTGCGCACCGCGAATCCGTCATCGGCTGCCGTGTTCCTCGGCTCGAATGCGCTCGGCTCGACCCCGCTCATCAAGATGCCCATCGAGGCCGGAGTGCATCAGCTTCGCGTCGTCGACGGCGACTCGAAAGATCGGCTGCTGTCGGTGACGATCGCGGCTGGAAAAACCGAAGAGATGAACGTGAACGTCGGCTCGCTGCCGCTCGGTCCGTAGCCCTCAATCGTCCTCGCCGCAGGCGACGCCCGCATGTAGGGTGCGCGCCGCCATGTACTTCCAGGACTTGATCCTCTCGCTCCAGAACCACTGGGCGAAGCTGGGTTGCATCGTGACGCAGTCGTACGACCTCGAGGTCGGCGCCGGCACGATGGCCCCGTACACTTTTCTGCGCGCGCTGGGGCCCGAGCCCTGGAACGTCGCGTACGTGCAGCCGTCCCGCCGCCCCGCCGACGGTCGCTTCGGTGAGAACCCGAACCGCCTGTTTCAGCACCACCAGTTTCAGGTGATCTTGAAGCCGGCGCCGAAGAACGTGCAGGAGCTCTACCTCGACTCCATCAAGGCCTTCGGCATCGATCCGATGGCCCACGACATCCGCTTCGTCGAAGACGACTGGGAGTCGCCGACTCTGGGCGCCTGGGGCCTCGGCTGGGAGGTCTGGTGTGACGGCATGGAGATCACCCAGTTCACGTACTTCCAGCAGTGCGGCGGGTACGACTGCAAGCCGGTCGCAGCAGAGCTGACCTACGGCCTCGAGCGCATCGCGATGTACCTGCAGGGCGTCGAGAACGTGTTCGATCTCGAGTGGGTGAAGGGCGTCAAGTACCGCGAGGTGTTCCACGCGAACGAGGTCGAGATGTCGACCTACGCGATGCAGGCGTCGGACAAGGACCAGCTGATGGCCCTGTTCGACAGTTATGAAAAAGAGTGCAAACGCCTGATCGTCGAGAAGCAGCTGCCGATTCCCGCGTACGACTTCGCGCTCAAGTGCAGCCACACGTTCAACCTGCTCGACGCGCGCGGCGCCATCTCGGTCTCTGATCGTGCGCTCTTCATCAAGCGCGTGCGCGACAACGCGCGGCTGTGCGCCGAGGGCTACCTGCAGATGCGTGAGCGCCTGGGCTACCCGCTGTGCAAGACGGCGTGGACGGTCGGCGAGCAGCTGCCGATCCTCGAGGGCAAGAAGGCGTCGGACTACTGGAGCACCGTGAGCCTCAACAAGAAGGACGAGAAGAAGGAGGCCCCCCGTGGCTGACCTTCTCTTCGAGCTCGGGACTGAAGAACTGCCCGCGCGCTTCGTGGTGCCCGCGCTTCAGGATCTCGAGAAGTTGTTCGTCGAGCAGTGCGCCGCTGCGCGCATCACGCATGGTGTGATCACCCGTTTCGGGACGCCGCGTCGACTTGCGCTCCTTGTGCAGGGCCTCGCCGAGAAGACCGATGACGTCGTGAAGGAAGTGCAGGGCCCGTCAGTGAAGGCGGCCTTCGAAGCCGATGGGAAGCCGAAGGTCCCGGCGATCAAGTTCGCCGAGTCGGTGAAGCTGCCCGTCGAGAAGCTCAAGAAGGTGACGACGCCGAAGGGCGAGTACCTGGCCGCTGACGTCGAAGAGAAGGGCCGCCGCGTCGCCGAGCTGTTGCCTGAGGTGCTTGGCACCTGCGTCAAGAAGCTCCCGTTCCCGAAGTCGATGCGCTGGGGTGACGTCGAGCAGTCGTTCGGCCGGCCGCTCCAGTGGATCGTCGCGTTGTTCGGCGCCGAGGTCGTTCCCGTCGTGTTCTCCGACGTGAAGAGCGGCCGGCAGACGAAGGGCCACCGCTTCCTCGCGAACCAGTGGCTGATTCTCGAGAAGCCGGCCGACTACGAGGCCGTGCTCCAGAAGGCGCACGTCGTCGCGGATCTCACGAAGCGTCGCGCGATGCTGGTCGAGCGCCTGAATGCCGCCGCGAAGAAGGCGAACGGCACGTTGATCTCCGACGAAGGCCTGGTCGATCAGGTGCTCAACCTCGTCGAGCTGCCGAACCCCGTCGTCGGCACCTTCGAGGAGCGTCACCTCGACCTGCCGCCGGAAGTGCTCATTCAGGAGATGAAGAGCCACCAGCGGTATTTCTCGCTCACCGACGCAAGCGGCAAGCTGCTCCCACGTTTCATCGCGGTGTCGAACACGCCGGTGAAAGACGAAGCCCTCTCGGTGAAGGGCTACGAACGCGTGTTGCGCGCGCGGCTCAGCGATGGCCGCTTCTTCTTCGATGAAGATCGCAAGACCCCGCTGCAGGACCGGTTGCCGAAGCTCGCGCGCCGGAACTGGGTGCAGGGCCTCGGGAACATGGCTGAGAAGACCGATCGTATTCGTGCGCTCGCGATCGCCCTGGCGGAGCTGGCAGGGAAGGGGGCTGAACGCGCGACGATCGAGCGCGCCGCCTCGCTGGTGAAGTGCGATCTCGAGACCGGCATGGTCGGCGAGTTCCCCGAGCTGCAGGGCGTGATGGGGCGCGAGTACGCGCTCCACGGCGGTGAGCCGAAGGAGGTCGCGCTGGCGATCTTCGAGCACTACCTGCCTCGTGGGGCGAACGACTCGTTGCCCACGCAAGACGCCGGAGCGCTCATCGGGCTGGCCGATCGTCTCGACTCTCTCTGCGGCCTCTTCGCCATCGGCAAGAAGCCCACCGGCGCGAAGGACGAGTTCGGCCTCCGCCGCGCGGCCATCGCGATCATCAACCTCGTCATCGGCAAGGGCTATCGGTTTTCGATCTCTGCGGCGGTCGACGAGGCGCTCAAGCTGCTCGAGCCCGTGCTCTCCAACGCGAAGAAGAAGGCTGACGCTCCGGTGAAGCCGCAGGTCCTCGAGTTCATCCAGGACCGGCTTCGCCCGCTGTGGGGTGAGCAGCACCGCGCTGACATCATCGAGGCCGTGCTCTGCGCAGGCGCCGACGATCTCGTCGCGACCCGGCAACGCGTCGAAGCGTTGTCGGCGTACGTGTCGCGGCCCGACTTCTCGAAGCTCGCCGCCACGTTCAAGCGCGTCGGCAACATCGTCGAGAAGCAGGCAAAGGACGTGACGAAGGCGCCGGTCGACGCCTCGAAGCTGACCGATGAGGCCGAGAAAGTGCTCAACGCCGAAGTCTCGAAGGTGCGTGACGCCGTTCTCGCGGCGATCAAGGCCGACGACTACGCCGGAGCCCTGGCGAAGGTCGTTCCGCTCGGGCCCTTCGTCGACACCTTCTTCGACAAGGTGATGGTGATGGCCGAAGACAAGGCGCTGCGCGAAAACCGCGTGCGTCTGCTCATGGAGATCGGCGGCCTCTTCGGCACCGTCGCCGACTTCTCGAAGATCCAGTCGGAGTCCTGACGTGCGCGTTCTGAAGTCGCTCTTCGCAGCAGCGGTCGTGGTGGGCGTGAGCGCCTGCCCGGCCGTCGACGTCTCATTGCCGACCCCGCTCGATCGGTTCTACTTCCCCACGGCGATCGCCCACCTCGACAACGCGAGCGGGCCTGACGGCGGCGACGGCCTGTTGCTGGTGGCCTCGACGAACTTCGACAAGCGCTTCTCCGGTGGGTCGCTGATCGCCATCAACCTCGACACGCTCTCTCCTCCGCTGCCGCCGTTCGGCGCGACGCCGAGCTCACCCGTCGTTCAGTTGCCGATGATCCGTTCCGCGCCGCTGGGCGCCGATGGAGGGTCGCCCGACGCCGTCTTGATCGCGCCGTTCGCGGGCCAGATGGCCGCGCTGCCGCTGGGCGCCGATCGTTTCAGGCTGTTCGTCCCCACGCGCTCGGAGCGTCAACGCGTGCACGCCGTCGACCTGTCGGTTGGCGCAGACGGCGCCCTCTTGCTGACGTGCTTCAACTCGACCGGCCGCGACTGCGGCGCCAACGCGACGTCGCTCACGACGTTCGAGCAGACCGAGACCGCGGTTCCTCGCGCTCCGGGAGCCTTCGGCGTCGCGCTTCGCCCCCGAGCGTGCTCGACCGCCACCGACTGCGGCGCCGACCCCGCCGAGTACGTCTGTCGTCAGGGGCAGTGTGTCTCGACGCCTCGCGGCGGCGGCGCGGAGGAGCCCGCGGTCGATGTGCTGGTCACCCACATCACGCAGGCCGACTCACCGCTCGGCTCGACGACCAACCCGCGCGGCTACCTCGTGAAGCTCCCGTCGGAGTCGATGCAGGTGACGCCCGAGAGCTTCATCGACCTCGGCATCGGCGCGACGCACGCGGTGGCCGTCGGTTCCCGGTGGAACTACGTGAGCGGCCGGTTCCTGAATCCGCTCGGCAACCTCATTCGAATGGTCGACGTCAGCTCGGGTGTGACGATCTCCAGCGGGCTCGAGTCGGTGTTCCGTGTCTCGGAGTCGCGCGGCATCGCGCTCAGCTCCGATGAGCGCCGCGTCTACCTGCTGGGCCGGTCTCCCGATGCCCTGCTCGTCGCGAGCATCGACGACCCGAAGAGCGAGACCCCGAAGCTGCAGATCGTTCGTGGCAACCCGCTGCCCGAGACGCCCAACGAAGTCGTCGTGCTGGCGCGGCCTGGTCGCGGCGATCTGCTCGCCATCACCTGCACGAACGCCGGCGTCATCGCGCTCTACGACGACGACGTCGGTGACGTCGTCGTTCAGATCCCCGGGGCGGGCATTCAGCCGTTCGGGCTCACCGTCGATCGCCGAGGCGACGGCGCGCGGCTCTACACGACCAACTTCCAGGACGGTCGCGTCGCGGTCATCGACATTCCTGATCTCGCGCAGCCACAGTCGGCCCGGCTCGTGGCTCACCTCGGACGGCAGCAGCTGTGCCTGATTCGCCCCTCGGATCCTTCGTGCACGACGGATGGCGGGGTGGTGCCATGACCTCGAGGCTCTTCATTCTCGCGGCGCTGGCGTTCGCCGCGTGCACCCAGCAGACGACCAACAGCCCGAACGGCTTCGTCGGCGCCAACGACATGGTGCTCGTCGATCTGCTCGACGGTGGCGCGCTGGTCGGCGAGGGCACTGTGGGAGTCAACCGCTTCCTCTTCGTCACCTCGACCAACACCAACGAGCTGCGCGTGCTCGATCTGCGGGTGCCGACGCCCAACGGGATCACTCGTTCTGCCCTCAAGGGGCCGAACCCGCTCGAGACGCTCTCGATCCCCGTGCTCGATCGACCGACCGCGCTGTCGCTCGACACCCGCTACGTCGACGGCGTGCGTCGCAAAGGCTCGCTGCTCTACGTGACGAGCCAGGGTGGCTCAGAGGTGTCGATCGTCGGCGTCGAGCTCTCAGAGCTGCGCGAGGTTCGCCGCGTTCCCATGCCTGCTCCGGTGACCGCCGTCGCCAACCTGATGCCCGACGCCGTGACGAGCCGGCTGTGGGTCGCGACCTTCGATGGAACGAACTCCGCGATCCTCGAGCTGACGATTCCTGGCGCAGCGAATGAGCTCAGGAAGCGGACCACGGCTGCGCTCGTCTCCAGCCTCACGCCGAAGCTGCAGATCCGCGGCGCTTCGATCATCGCGATGCGAGCGATGCCGGGCCTCGCCGGACGAACGCTCGCGGGCCGGCCCTTCTGTGCTGACCCGGCGAAGCCGTGCCTCGCCATCTCGACGCGTGGAGCCGCGGGCGCCGAAGGCTCGACGTCGCTCGTCGATCTGACGACGCTCGAGACGGCGCCGCTCCAGTTCCCCGGCCCGGTGCGATTGCTCTCGACCTCGGACGGAAGGCTCGAAGGCACGGGCGCCGACGAGGGCGCGCTGGCCCCGCCGCCTGGCGCGATCGTCTACGGAGTGCTCGACGAAGAAGCGTGCGGCAGCTTTCGGTGCGGAGGTGTCGCTGCGGTCGACACTCGCGGCGAGGCGGGTCTCGACGGCTTCGGTGTGCTGCGAGCTGATGGGTTACCCACGCAACCTCTGCGGTGGAACGACGGCCTCGTACGTGGCCTGTCCTTTCTGGCCGGCGGCCGCGTTCGGCTGGCGACCGCCACCGATGGTGGCATCGGCGCGTTTCCCGTGCTCGGGCTGATGACGATGAGCAACGGCGACATCATCTTCTTCGACGCGCTCACCATGTCGCTGCTCGACCAGGACACGACCGCGGCGAGCCTGGGGGCAGGGCGCTTCTCGGGCAGCAACGACGCCTGGCTCGAAGGCCCGACCATCAGCAGCGGCACCGCTCAGAGCGCGCAGCTCCTGGCCACCGTGAAGGACGGCGCCTTTCGAGCGCAGACGCTCACCGTCACCTGGCAGGGAGAGCTCACGCCGGCCCAGGGCCTCACCATGCCCGCGGGCGTCTCGACGTCATTCACGGCGGCATCGATCGCCAGTCGCCTCGCTGTCGGCGATCTCATCACGTTCGCGGGGCAGGGCTGCACGACCGCCTCGGTCACCGCCGTGACGGGAGCGACGGTGCAATTCGCTCCAACCGCGAGCTGCGCCGTGACGAGCGTGAGGATTCGTGCGGGACCTTCTGCGCCGTACGTGATCTCAGGGTCGGTCGACGGCTTCCTCGGTCGCGCCGCGTCGGGGTCCGAGTTTCGCTCGACCACCGCCCCTTTCGTTCGAATCCCTGGAGTCGATCCGTCGAGTCCTGGCCTGGTGATCCCCTTCGGGACAGCGGCCGACACACAACCACCTGCTACAGGGGTGTCGTGGTCTTTCGAGCTGGTGAGTGGTCTGGCGCCGCTGGTCCTGGTGATCGATCCCGGCCTCTTCACGGTGGGCACCACCTGCCCTGCCCAGTTGCAGCTGCCTGGCGCGACCGTCTTCGAGCCTGTGCAGGGGCGGGTCTTCATCGCGTACCCGTCTGCCAACGTCGTCTCCGAGTTCGACCCACTCAAAGTGATTCGGGGGGGCATCGGGCCGAACGAAGGCGTTTCCTGCTATCGGTAGTTTGGACGATCACAGAAATGGAGCTATCGTCTGCGTCGTTCGCCGCCTTCAGGCGGTGCCCTGCGAGCCGATGACATGATGGATCCGAGCAGCCGCCCACCGCGAAAAGTGTCGATCGCCGACCATATCTGGCAGGCCTATGAAGACATGGCCTCGCAGATGGGTTCCGATCGCGACGCGCTGATCAATCAGGCGATGTTCATGTTCGCGCGCCTCAACGGGTTCCTCGACCCGTCGGGTGGTGCGTCGAACCCCGCGCCTCCGGGCCCGCGACCCGTGCCCGTCTCGAACGGCACGCCAGCGCCACGCCCTCCGCAACCACGGGGCGCGCCGCCGCAGCTGCAGCCCGCGCCCAAGCCGCCCCCTCGCGCCGCCGAACCGTCGATGGATGACGACCCCGTGCGCCGCGAAGTGCAGGAGCGCGTGCTCGAGACCGCGGCCGAGCTGGAGCGCCTCATTCAGAACAAGCGGGGCGGCGGCAACCACGCTCCCGCACCCGAGCCCGAAGGCGACAACATCGACATCGATGATCCGGGCGGTGACTCGTCCGGCGCGCCTGCGCTCTACATGATGGTCGAAGGCGGCGAGCTCGATCGCATCGCCAAAGATCGCTTCGTCATCGGCCGCGGCAAGCACTGCGACTTCGTCATCAACTCGGGCAAGGTCTCTCGCGAGCACGCCGTCATCAGCCGCGAGGGCAGCGACTTCTTCATCGAAGATCTCGGCTCGTCGAACGGCACCTGGTTCAACAAGCAGCGCATCAAGCGCCGCAAGGTCGAAGATGGCGACGAGTACTTCATCTGCAGCGACAAGGTGAAGTTCGTCTACCGCTGATTCTCCGTGCCTGCTCCTGAGCTGGTCCTCTGGCCCCTCATCGGTCTGGCCGTCATCGTGGCGGCGGTCGTCGATCTGAAGAAGGGCGCCGTTCCTGCGTGGGTCGCCTGGCCGACCCTCGTCGTCGCGCTCGCCGCCCGCGTCGTCCTCGAAGGTGTCGGGTCCGTCGATCAGGGGCTCGTGTCGGGGCTGCTCGGAGCGCTCGGCTGCGCAGCGCCGTTTGCCCTGCTCGCGCTGTCGGGGCCGCGTGTCGGGTGGAACGACGTGAAGCTTCTCCTGGCAGTGGGCGCCGGGCTCGGAGTTCCCAGAGCGCTCTCTGCCGTCTTTCTGATCTCGGTGGTCGGTGCGGTCGCCGCGGTGTTCTTCGTGCTCTTGCGCCGTCGTCGGTCTGCTAGCGTCTCGGCAACGGAACCGAAACCTCTCGCTGCCGTCGACAGCGCGAGGTCGATTCCCTACGGTGTGCCCATCGCAATCGGGGCGTTGTGGGCGATGGCATGGGTCGGACCAACCGTCTCAGAGGGTGACGAGATGCCAGGCGCCCACCTGGAGTTGGTGGACGGCGGCGTGACGGCAGAAGAGTTCCAGCAACCTGCGTTCGAGTGATGTCCTGGAGGGATTGATTGATGCGCACCGGATGGATTCAGAGCTTCGTCGCGCTGGCCGTGGTCACCCTGTCGGCGTCGGTCCTGGCCCAGGAAGGTGGCAACATCAGCCTCGGCGTCGGCACGCAGAAGGTCATCACCGTGCCTGGCATCAACCGGGTTGCCGTCGGTGACGCCTCGGTCGCCGACGTGAAGACGATCGGCAACAACCAGCTGCTCATCATCGGCTCGTCGGAAGGCAAGACGACGCTGCTCATCTGGAAGAGCTCGGGCCAGCGCATCAGCTACCTGCTCAGCGTGCGCAAGCAGGACCCCAACGAGGTGATCACCGAGATCAAGAAGCTCCTCGGCGAGATCGAAGGCGTCAACGTGCGCATGGTCGGCGATCGCATCTACCTCGACGGTCAGGCGTACACCCAGTCCGACGCCGATCGCATCGATCAGGTCGTCGGCCTGTACCCGAACGTGAAGAGCTTCGTGAAGATCGCGCCGAACGCGAAGAAGCTCGTCGCGCAGAACCTCAACGCGGCCTTCCAGAAGGCCGGCCTGAAGAACGTCGCCGCCAACGTCGTCGGCTCGACCATCTTCCTCGAGGGCTCGGTCGAGTCTCAGCAGGATCTGCAGAAGGCCGAGCTGATCACCAAGGCGATCGGCGAGAAGGTCGAGAACCTGCTCACCGTCGGCATCAAACGAATGATCCTCTCCGAGGTGCAGTTCGTCGAGATTCGGCGCGAGTCGAAGGACCGCTACGGCATCAGGTACCCGCTCGACATCGCAGGCACCGCCAACGCCACCGTCAACATCACGCGCGACCTCTTCCCGGGGAACTTCGGTGAAGGGTTCTTGCGCGCCTTCGGCATCGGCACCGCCCAGTTCAACGTCGGCTTCCAGAACAACGACGGCTATGGCCGGCTGCTCGCGCAGCCGAAGCTGGTCTGTGCCTCAGGCGAGCAGGCCGAGTTCCTGGCGGGCGGCGAGGTGCCGATTCCGCTCATCACGAACAACCAGTTCGCGGTCGAGTTCAAGCCCTACGGCGTGATCTTGCGCCTCAAGCCGACCGCCGATCGCACCGGCAACATTCAGACGAACATCGAGGCCGAGGTGTCGGAGGTCGATCAGTCGGTCGCCGTGTCGCTCGGAGGCGGCGCTTCGATTCCCGGCTTCCGCACCCGCAAGGTGAAGACCAACGTCACCGTTCGCCACGGCGAGACGATCGTGCTCTCGGGCGTCTTCGCCCACGATGAGCAGAAGTCGGTCTCGAAGATCCCCGGCCTCGGTCACATTCCGATCATCGGCGAGCTCTTCAAGAACCGCGCATTCGACTCGAACAAGCGCGAGCTCGTCATCTTCGTCACGCCGCGAATCGTGAACCCCGACTCCGAGAAGATTCGCACGATCATCGAAGACGTGAAGAGCCGCTACAAGCAGGCCCGCGGTGAAGTGAACTTCGGCATCTTCGACTGAAGTGGCGGCGGCGCTCTGCGCTCCCGAATCCCCCACCCTCCGATGTCGGGCAAGGTGCGCGAGGCGGCCGTCGGTCATCTGGCCGCGGCTGTATCGTTTCCTGAGCGGTATCAGCGTCTTGTCACGCGTGCATCTCTGCTACGCTGACGCGACATGTTTCTCATCACGCTGACTGTCAAAGGCGGCGAGTCGGAGCAGCTGACCTTCGAAAAAGAAGAGGTCACGATTGGCCGGCTCGCAGGCAACGACATCGTCCTGAACAAGGGCAACGTCTCGAAGTACCACTCACGCATCGTCCTCAAGGACGGCAAGTACATCGTGGTCGATCTCAAGTCGACCAACGGCACCTTCGTCAACGGCAAGAAGATCGCGGCGCCGCAGGTCGTGCGGCCGAGCGACAAGATCTACGTCGGTGACTACATCATCAACGTCGAGGCCCCCGAAGAAGGCGACCTCGACGCCGAAGGCGACGAGACCGGCTACGCGCCCGACGACGACGAAGAGCAGCAGGACGACGACGTCGAGGCCGACGCTGACGCCGACGAGGGCGAATACGAAGACGAAGGCGACGACGAGGAGCAGTCCGACGAGGACCAGGAACGCGAGGACGCCGACGTTCAAGAGGCGAAGGACAAGAAGAACATGCCCGCCTCGCTGGCGGCGGCGCTGCGGAAGAACCGCAAACACATCGACCCCCGCCTCGAGGCCTACGCCAACCTCCAGAAGGACATTCACGACCGGCTCATCGAGTACCTCGACCTGCGCCGCCTCGACATGGACCGGCTCGGTGACGAAGAGCTGTGGCGCCGCACCGAGAAGGCCATTCGCGACATCGTCGATCAGATGGACGCCGACCAGGAGATCCCCGAGGACATCGATCGCGAGATGCTGCTGGTCGACGTGCTCAACGAAGCGCTCGGCCTGGGCCCGCTCGAGGCGTTTCTCGCTGACGACGACATCAGCGAGATCATGGTGAACCACGCCAACCAGCTCTACATCGAGAAGAAGGGCAAGCTGATCCTCTCGGACAAGATCTTCTCGTCCAACCAGGCGGTGCTCGGCGTCATCGAGCGCATCGTGGCGCCGATCGGCCGCCGCATCGACGAGTCGAGCCCGATGGTCGACGCGCGCCTCAAAGACGGCTCACGCGTCAACGCGATCATTCCCCCGCTCGCGCTGAAAGGGCCCTGCATCACCATTCGCAAGTTCAAGCGTGACGCGCTCGCGATCGAAGATCTCATCAAATACAAGACCGTCACGCCGCAGATGGCCGAGTTCATCGAGATGTGCGTGAAGGCCAAGCGCAACATCGTCATCTCTGGTGGCACCGGCTCGGGCAAGACGACGACGCTCAACGTGGTGAGCTCGTTCATTCCCGAAGACGAGCGCATCATCACGGTGGAAGACGCCGCCGAGCTTCAACTGCGCCAGGAGCACTGGGTGCAGCTCGAGTCACGCCCACCCAACCTCGAAGGGAAGGGCGCCGTCACCATTCGGGACCTGGTGAAGAACTGCCTGCGCATGCGCCCCGAACGAATCGTCGTCGGTGAGTGCCGCTCGGGCGAAGCGCTCGACATGTTGCAGGCCATGAACACCGGCCACGACGGCTCGCTCACCACCTTGCACGCCAACACGCCACGTGACGCGCTCGCGCGCATGGAGACGCTGGTCTTGATGGCCGGCATGGATCTGCCGGTGAAGGCGATTCGTGAACAGATCGCCTCGGCCGTTCACATGATCATTCAGCAGACCCGGTTCAACGATGGCTCGCGGCGCATCGCGTACATCACCGAGATCTCGGGCATGGAGGTCGACATCATCACCCTCCAGGACATCTTCTATTACAAACAAGAGGGCTTCACCGAAGACGGCCGGGTGCGCGGGCGCTACGTCGCGACCGGCTTCGTTCCGAAGTTTTACGACGAGATGCAGCGCCGAGGCATGCCCGTGAACATGGGCATCTTCCGTGAGGACTGACCGATGCCCACCCTCGTCATCAAGAACCCGGACGGGACGGAGCAGGAGCAGGACTTCGCCGACGAGCTCGTCGTCGGGCGCGCCGAAGGCAACGACCTGATCCTCGCCGAGGGCGGCGTGTCGCGAAAACACGCCCGCTTCTTCCTCGAGGGCACCGACGTGATGGTCGAGGATCTCGGCTCGGCGAACGGCACCATCGTCAACGACGAGCGCATCGAAGGCCCGACGAAGCTCGAGCCCGGCGCGACGATCGTGCTCGGCGACTACGAGGCGAGCGTCAAGGTTGGCGCGAAGTCGCGGCCGAAGGTCGACAAGTCGCAGGCGAGGCCGTCGGGCCGCGCGACGGGAGCCATCAAACGCCCCGAGGGCCTCGCGAGGGGAGACGGGCGCTCCACCAAGGTGATGCCAGCCGTGAAGGGCCCGGCGTCGTCTGGCGCGAGGCGGCCGTCGCGCGCCGGGTCGACCGGGCCGTCGCTCCGCGGGCTCTCAGGGCCCGTCACGGGCAAGAGCTTCCCGCTCACGGGCGTGATGGTCGTCGGCCGTGTCGCAGGCGTCGATCTGCGCGTCGACGATGACTCGGTCAGCCGTCGCCACGCTGAGCTCGAGACGAGTGGTGGTGAGGTCGTGCTGCGCGATCTCGGCAGCGCGAACGGCACCACCGTGAATGGCACGCCGATCTCCGAAGACACGACCCTCTCGGCTGGAGACATCATTCAGTTCGGGGTCGTCGAGATGATGTACGAGAACGGCGCTGCGTCGGGCGCCAAGGCGGCCATTCAACGCCCGTCGAGGCCAGGCGCCGGTCGACCCTCACGCCGGCGTGGTGAAGACGACGCGGTCGAGTCGATGGCCACCAGCGCCACCTCGACGATGGACCCGAAGAAGAAGCGCCTCTTCATCGTCGGCGGCGCGGTCTTGTCGGTGCTGTTCGTCGCGGTGCTCGCCAAGGTGGTGACCTCGGGGCCCGATGGTCCCGTCGGTCCGAACGCTGGCGGCGGGCCGGCCGTCGACACCAGGCCACCTCGAGATCCTGCCGATGAGATCGAAGAGTTGCTCAAGGCGTGCCGCACCTACGCGAGTTGCGAAGGGCGCGCAGCCGACTGGGGCAAGGCGCAAGAGGCGTGCGGGCGCATTCTCGACATCGAGCCGATTCACGCCCAGGCCAACGAGCTGATGAAGCGCATCAAGTACGAGCGCGCGGCCGAGGAGGCCTTCCTCAAAGGCAAGGAGCTCGCCGCCTCGGGCCGGCTCGAAGACGCGCTGGACTCGTTCGCGAAGGTGAAGCCCTTCTCGAAGGAGCTCGTCGGCTGCTTCTTCCTCGACGCGCTCTCGGCAGTGAAGCCCGTCATGGAAGAAGTGAAGAAGTCGGTCGGCGCCGAGTGCAAGACGTACTCGACGAACGCGCGGTGGGAGAACGCGCTCAAGCGCTGCGAGGTCTACATGGAGCTCGCCTGTCAGACGATGACGGTCGACGACCTCGCGCCGCAGTACGGCCTCAAGGTGAAGCTCGAAGGCCCGCTCGGAAAGACCGATTGGCGCCCGAAGGACCCGAACCACGTCAACTTCCTCAAGGCGCGTGAGAAGCTGAGGCCCGGCGATGCGCCCTGGAAGTGCCCCGACGTTCCCGTCTTCAGGCCGCCCGCGCCGCCGCCGAAGCAGGACATCGTCGTGATTCAGGAGTTCAAGGCCCGGTACAAAGAAGAGGCGATGGGGCGCGCGCTCGTTCTCTACTACCAGGGCGCGTTCGCCGAGGCGGCGGTCCCGCTCCAGAAACTCGGCGAGAACGTCAGCAAGGCGGCGGTGCACGAAGAGGCCAAGGGGCTGCTGCTCGACATCACCAACGCCATCTCGTTCTTCAAGACCGGCCAGACCGAGCTCTCGAACGATCGCCCCGAGAAGGCCGAGGACTGGATGCGGAAGGCGATGGCGCTGGACGAGAAGCTGGTGCTTGGCGAGGCGATGGCCAGGCTGCCCGACGAGCAGCGGCGCAAGGAGGTCGACAAGCGCGCCTCGTTCGTCCGCAAGGGCATCGTCGAGGGCATGTCGAACACCTGCTACCTGAAGGGGAAGACCCAGGCCGACAAGAAGGACTTCCGCGCGGCCTGCAAGGTGTGGAAGCTGGGGCTCTCGTTCTCGCGCGCCAACGCCGACCTGCTGAAGGCCGGCTACTTCTGTACGCAGAAGGCGAAGGACGCGATCGGCAAGGCGATGGACTCGGGCTCGTGCGAGCAGCTCAAGGCCGTGCTCGATCTCGCGGTCGACGGCGACGGCTACAAGCAGCAGGTGCAGGAGATACTCGACGCGAACTGCAAGTGAGGGTCGGCCGCCGGGTTTTGCGCTACGAGCCGCCTCATGGGCGTTCAAGGTGATCTCTTCGGGCCGGCCACGCAGCCGAACGCCCCTGTCGCGCCACTCCCGCCGGCGCCGCCGCCCGCCGCGCCGGCAGGCCCGCCGACGCTGACCCTCATCGACGCCTCGGGCTTCGTGTTCCGCGCGTACCACGCGCTCCCGCCGCTCACGACGTCGAAGGGCGTGCCGACCCACGCGGTGCTGGGCTTCACCCGCATGCTGCTCAAGCTGCTGCGCGAGCGGAAGCCGACGCACCTCGCGCTGTGCTTCGACAAGGACAGCCGCAAAGGGCGGCTCGCCATCGACCCGAACTACAAGGCCAACCGCGACGCGCCGCCGCCAGATCTGTCGATGCAGTTCGAGCTCATTCGCAGGGTCGCCGCGGTGCTCGACGTGCCCATTCTCGAGGAGCCGGGGTGGGAGGCCGATGACGTGATCGCGACGCTGGTGAAGCGCGCGCGCGCGGCCGGCATGGCGACCCAGATCGTCACCAGCGACAAGGACTTCCTGCAGCTGCTCGCGCCCGACGTCAGCATCTATGATCCCGTGAAGGACTCGCCCATCGACGCGGCCCTCGCGCTGGAGCGGTTCGGCGTCGAGCCTTCGCAGATGCGCGAGTACCAGGCGCTGGTGGGTGACGCGATCGACAACATCCCCAAGGTGCCGGGGGTCGGCCCGAAGACCGCGGTGGAGCTGCTCAAGCGCTTCGGCACCGTCGAGAACCTGATCGCCCACGTCGACGAGATCGAGAAGCCGAAGCTCAAGGCGGCGATCAAGGAGAACGTCGAGCAGCTCCGCCGCGCGTACCAGCTGGTCTCGTTTCGGGACGAGCTGCCGGTCGTCGCCGACCCGACCGCCCTCGCCGTTCGGCCCGTTCACAAGGCCGACGCGCGCGCGCTGTTCACCGAGCTCGAGTTCTACCGGCTCATCAACGAGATGCCGGCCGCCGACGCCACGCCGCTGGCGCGTGAGGCCACCATCGTCGCCGAGGCCGCGTCACTGGCGAGCCTGCGCGAGCTGCTCGTCACCACGAAGCGGGTGGCGATCGCGCCGTTCTTCGAGGGCGAGCCTCACTCGGCGATCGTGCTCGGCTTCGGGCTCGCGCTGGGCGGCGGCGGCGGCGTCTTCTTCGTCGACGTTCGGGCCTGTGGCGCCGACGCGGTGAGGGAGGCGTTCTCGGTCGCGCTGTCCCGCGCCGACTGCGAGCTCGCGACGCACGACGCGAAGGGCCTGCTTCACGTGCTTCACCAGATCGGCCTGAGCGCGCGGCCACCCTGGGCCGACGTCGAGCTGCTCTCGTACCTGCTCAACCCGTCACGCAAGGAGCACGCGCTCACCGATCTGGCGCGCGAGCGCCTGCGCCAGGAGCTGCCGACCATCGAGGCGCTGCTTGGGGGGCGGGAGCACGTCGAGAAGGCGCAGCTGAGCGTCGCGCAGGTCGCGCCGGCCTTCGGTGCCGCGGCCGATGCGATCGGCCGAATCGCCGAAGATCTGTGGACCGAGGTCGACGGCGTCGGCCTGGCTGCGGTGGCTCGCGAGCTCGAGTTTCCCCTGGTGCCGGTGCTGGTTCGCCTGGAGCGGGTCGGCGTGCTGATCGATCGCGAGGCGCTGGCCGAGATCTCGACGCAGGTGAACGCTTCGTGTGAGGCGATGCTCGCCGACGTCTACAGACACGCAGGTCGCGAGTTCAACGTCGGCTCGCCGCTCCAGCTGGCTCAGGTGCTCTTCGAGGATCTCAAGCTGCCGATCCTCAGGCGCAACAAGACGGGGCCGTCGACCGATCACGAGGTGCTCGAGAAGCTGGCCGAGGAGCACCCGCTGCCCCAGGCGATCATCGAGTACCGCAACGTCGCGAAGCTCAAGAGCACGTACCTCGACACGCTGCCCACGCTGATCGGCGCCGATGGCCGCGTTCGCACCACGTTCCATCAGGCCGCGACCGCGACCGGCCGGCTGTCGTCGACCAACCCGAACCTGCAGAACATCCCCATCCGCACCGAGCTGGGGAAACAGATTCGTCGCGCGTTCGTGGCCGCGCCCGGGCACGTGCTGGTGTCGGCGGACTACTCGCAGGTCGAGCTGCGAATCCTCGCGCACATGGCGCAGGACGGGGGCCTGGTGAAGGCCTTCGCCGAGGCCGCCGACGTGCACGTGCGCACGGCCGCCGAGGTGTTCCAGGTGCCCGAGGCCGAGGTGACGCCCGACATGCGGCGGGCCGCGAAGATGGTGAACTACGGCATCGCCTACGGCCTGTCGGCGCATGGCCTCTCGACCCGCCTGCGCATTCCCGTCGAAGAGGCGAAGTCGATCATCGAGCGCTACTTCGCGCGCTTCCCCGGCATCTCGACCTACATCGACGACACGGTGGCGAAGGCGAAGAAGAGCGGCTTCGTCGAGAGCCTCTTCGGCCGCCGGCGGTACATGCCCGAGATCGCCAGCCGCAACCGCAGCATCGCGATGGCCGCCGAGCGCGCCGCGATCAACATGCCGATTCAGGCGACCGCGGCCGATCTCGTGAAGCGCGCGATGCTCGAGGTCGACCGCCGGCTCGTCGGCTTCAAGGCCCGCATGCTGCTCCAGGTGCACGACGAGCTGCTCTTCGAGGTGCCCGACGACGAGGTCGGCGCAGTCGAGCCGCTGGTGCGAGAGGTGATGTCGAGCGCGGCCTCGCTGCGGGTGCCGCTGCTCGTCGACATCGGGCACGGGAGATCGTGGGCGGCAGCGCACTGACCGCTCCACTCGTGCCCAGCAGCGCGTTCTCCTGGTCCGCGGCGAGCGGCGCGTTTGGCTGACACGCGGCCTCCGGCTGCTATCGTCTCGTCATGGATCGCACGAAGGGCCCGCGCACCGACCCGGGCGCGTTGGTGAGCGGGCTGGCGGCGAAGCTGAACGAGCTCGAGCTCGCCGTCACGCGCCAGAATGAGCGCTTCACGGCCGTCATCGAGGTCGGCTCCCAGCTGGCGTCGGCCCGCGACGTCGACGCCCTGCTGCGCACCGTGATGGACCGGTTGACCGGGCTGCTCGACGCCGAGGCCGCGACCCTGTTCATGCACGACACCCGCACCAACGAGCTGTGGTCTCGGGTGGTGAAGGGCGCCTCGATCAAGGAGCTGCGGCTGCCGGTGTCGGCTGGCATCGCAGGCCACGTCTTCGGCACCGGGAAGACCCTGATGCTGGGTGACGCGTACGTCGACCCACGCTTCAACCCCGACATCGATCGGCAGTCGGGCTTTCGCACGAAGTCGATCATCGCCGCGCCGCTCCGGCACGTCAGCGGCCGGGTGCTGGGCGTGCTCGAGGTGCTCCACCGCAAGGTCGACGCCTTCACCAGCGACGATCGCAGCCTGGTCGAAGGCGTCGCGACGCAGATCGCCGCGGTGCTCGACAACGTGCTGCTGCTCGAGCAGCTGCGCGCCCGCAGTGACGAGCTCGCGCAGCGGGTCCGCGATCTCGATCTGCTGTTCGGCCTGGAGCGCGCCGCCTCGTCGAGCGATCAGCAGGTCGATCTCCTCGAGCGGATTCTGCAGACGGCGATCGACTCGGTCGGCGCGAGGGCCGGCTCGATTCTGGTCGCCGAGGAAGAGCGCGACAGCCTCTACTTCCGCAACACCAGGGGCGAGAAGAGCGACGCGCTGACGTCGGTGCGCCTGAAGACGGGCCAGGGCATCGCAGGCTACGTGGCGATGTCTGGCGAGACGGTGCGCGTCGAGCGCGCCGACGACAGCGATCACTACGACAAGTCGATCGCGCGAAAGCTCGGCGTGTCGATCGGCTCGGTGCTGTGTGTGCCGATTCCCGGCGATGAGGGCCGGCTCGGGTCGCTCGAGCTGCTCAACAAGAAGGGCGGCTTCACCGAGGCTGACGAGCGGCTCGCCGTCTTGCTCGCCGGGCAGATCGGCCGCGCCTTCGCGTCACGCCAGAGCCGTGAGGAGCAGGAGCGCAAGGCGCGCATGGCGGCGATCGGGCAGATGCTCGCCGGCGTGCTCCACGATCTGCGCACGCCGCTGACGGTGATCGCCGGCTACGCCGAGATGATGGCCGACGAGCCCGCAGAGCCGCTGCGCCGCGAGATGGCGCAGTCGATTCTCTCGCAGCTCGATCACGTCGCGGCGATGCAGAAAGAGACGCTCGACTTCGCCCGCGGCGAGAAGTCGGTGCTCATGCGTCGGGTGTACCTGCACGTCTTCATGCGCGAGCTCGAGGAGCAGCTGATGCGCGAGTTCGAGCAGGCCGAGGCCGAGGTGAAGGTCGTCACCACGTACACGGGCGCGGCGCGCTTCGACGAGAACAAGATGAAGCGGGTGATCTTGAACCTCGCGCGCAACGCCATCGACGCGATGCCCGAAGGAGGCCGGTTCACGTTGACGGTCGATCGTGAAGGCGACGAGGTGATCTTCCGCGCGGCCGACACGGGGCAGGGCATTCTTCCGGGCGTCGCCGATCGCATGTTCGAGAGCTTCGTGACGGCCGGGAAGAAGAACGGCACCGGCCTGGGCCTCGCGATCGTGAGGAAGATCGTCGACGAGCATGGAGGGAACATCACCTTCAAGACGAAGCCTGGAAAAGGCACGACCTTCGAGGTGCGGTTCCCGGCCGGCGTCAGCGCCGACTGACGTTTCAGTCCTGGGCGCGGAACAGCCGCAGACCCGGCCGTCCCGACATCTCGAGGTAGAACCCGAACTGGAACTTCACCGTCTGGTCCGACGCGATGAGGCCTGGAGGAGGGTTGGGGAAGGGCTGTGCCCGTTCGAACGCCTTCACGGCTTCGAGATCGAGGAAGTCGAGGCCAGAGGAGCGCTCCACCCAGGCCTCCTTGAGGTGCCCGTCGGCGGTCAGCGTCACCTGGAGCAGCGTCTGGCGGTCGCGGCCCCCGTACACCTGCAGCGTCGGATCTCGCAGGCGCAGCTGCGCGTTGGGGTTCCATTGCTGCCCCACCGACTGCTTCACGCGATTGAAGAAGCTCGCGTACTTCCACTCGCGCGTGTTGAGGAACGTGCCGTCACCTTCATCGACGTCCTGCAGGTGATCGTTGGCCGCCGCGCCAGAGACCGAGTCGAGCACGGCAGGTGACGGGAGCAGGTTCACTGCGCCTTCGGTCCCCGCGCGGCCTTCCGAGCCGTCGGGCTCGGCGCCCGTCGCCCCCAGCTGCAGGTTGAGGCGCTGCGAGTTGCCCTTCATCGCTTCGACCTCGGGGCGGTTGGCCACGACAGGTCCGACGCCGCCTGTGGTCGGCGCCCTCATGGCGAGCTCTGACTTCGCCTGCTGGTTGGGGACCTCGAGCGCCATCGCCTTCGGCGTCTCACGCAGCGGCCGGTCATCTTGACCCACGCCGTTGTTGCCGCTGACCACGGCGGCCTCGACGGGGTCGGTGCCTTTGGTGTCGATGGCCTTCGTCGAGGTGCGCTGCGGCATCGCGTTCCGGTAGAACGCGGTCTGCTCCTTCGCGCGCGTCTCTTTCTTCACCGTGTTGTTCGTCTCGGCGGCGAACTTCGCGTCGGGCGACACCTCACCGTTGCCAGGCGCCACGTCGACGACCTGACCGGGCGCCTGCTCGGGTACCTTCTTCTCTTTCGGCTTCTCGAGGCGCTTCTTCGGCTCCCGCATCGCGAGGGCGGGCGCGTCTTTGCCGCGGTTTTGATCGAACTGCGCCGCGCTGATCCCCCGGAACGCCACGGGCCGATCGACCCTCGCGCGCTGGAGCGGCGGCGTGTCGAGCTTGAGGTGCGAGAGGAACAGCAGCAGCGCGACCAGCACGGCATGGCCCGCGATTGCAAAGCCGAACGCCAGGCCCGCGCGCAGCCAGCGCGGGTCTCGAGTGGCGTTGGGGCGGGGTACCAGCAGCACCAGGCGAGCATAACGCCGAGCGTCCTCACTGGCAGGGCACCGCCCTCAGTGAATTCAGGGGGGCACCTACAGTGTGTGCCGTGCGTCAATACACGCGGCTGACCGTCGCCCCGCCGAAGTAGTGCTCGAGGATCTGCTGGTAGGTCTGCCCGGCCTCGGCGCGGCCGATGGCGCCGGTCTGGCACATGCCGACGCCATGGCCCCAGCCGCCGCCCGTGAAGGCCCAGCCGGTCGGCCGCCCTTTCGGGTCGCGCTCGGCCTTCACCTCGAACATCGCGCTGTTCAGGTTCGAGAAGAGCCGCCGGATGACGAGCTCGCCACGAATGGTGGTCGCGCCGTCTTCACCAGAGACCTGAAGCAGCCGAGCGCGCCCTGAGACGCCGCGCTCACTCACCGTCATCGCCATCACGCGGCCGACCTTGAAGGGCGCGAGCTTGTCGTCGACCTCCTTCGAGCTGAACCGCTTCTCCCAGCGGAACTTCGTCGGCGCTGCGAACGTCGACAGCCGGCAGGCGTAGGCACCTTCGGTCGACAAGAACGCCTTCAGGTCCTTCGAAGGCGCTGGCGTCGCCGGTCTCCCGGGCAGCACGTCGGGCCGGCCGCGCAGGGCCTGGTTCGCCACGCCGCCCCAGACGATCTCGTTGTGCTCGGTGTGGCCTCCGCAGACCGCGCTGTAGACGGCGTCGACGAGGCGGCCCTCGAGATCGAACAACATCTCTCCCCGCGTCGCGTCGACGGCTGCGTTGGTCGACGCCGCTTCGCCCGAGACGCCGCGGTACACGGCGCAGTGCTGCTCGGTGCACAGGAAGTACGGGTCGGCCACGTGTTTGAGGCCCACCTTCGCCAGCACCTCGGCGCGCGCGGTGACGGCCTGCGCCTTGAGCGCCTCGAGGTGGGCCTTGGCGAAGATCTCGGAGGGGACGAGGCCCTTGAGGAGCTCCTCCATGCCGATCTGGTTGATGACGGCGAGGCGCCCCGACCGATCGGCCGAGAACTGAATCGCGCCGCGGTAGCTGCGATCTTCGAAGTTGTGAAAGTCGTAGCCGACCCCGAACTCGACGCGCCGCACCTCGATGGGCGCTGCGTCGAGCGAGTCGGCCACCAGCTTGTCCTGCGCGGTGGCGATGACGCCGCCGGCGCCGTCGAGCAGCTCGATCACCGCGCGCTGCGCCGTCTTCACCTCTTCGAGCAGCGACGTGCGCACCTGGTGCTTCGTGAGGATGTCGGCCTGCTGGGCAGCGAGCGAGGCGGGTGGCGCGGGCGGTTGATCGACCACCAGCACGTAGCGGCGGGTGTCGATCACCTTGCCCGCGATGCCGTAGAGGGCGCCCAGCACCTGCGACTTCGTCGAGAGCCCGCGGTCTGCCCACTCCTGCTGTGCCGACGCGAGCCCCACCTTGTCGTTGAAGGCCACCTCGGCGATCTGAATGCGCGCGACGAGCTCGGCCGGGGTGCCCTTGACGAGGCGCACCTGCCATTCGGTGCCAGCTGGGCCTTCGACGACCTTCTCGACGCGCTGCCCCTCGACGAGCGCCGAGACGCGAAAGCGCAGGCGGCCCTTCGAAGCGAACGAGACGGCGGCGTTGCCCTCCATCAACCTGACCGGAATGACGGGCGCGCCGTTCTTGAAGTCGAGGCGGCGCGACTCTGCGGCGCCTGGCGCAGGAGGAAGCTCGGCGCTCCGAACGCCCGCGTCTGTCGGAGCCTTCGGTGCCGGAGGCGGAGGCATCGGCACGTCGCCCGGTTTTCCCGCGTGCGCGCAGGCGGAGGCGAGGAGGATGGCGAGCGCTGCTCGGGTCACGTGCACGGAAAAAACGAAACCCGAAGAGGCCTGCACGATCATGCAGGCGACTCCGGGCGTTTGAGAGGCGGCACCCGGATTCGAACCGGGGGATGAGGGTTTTGCAGACCCTTGCCTTACCACTTGGCTATGCCGCCGTAACCGGCTGGGCTTCTAGGCAGAAGACACCCGAAACGCAACGAACGAGACGGGCCAGACCTCACCGGCCTGACGACGACAGGAGCGCATCATGAGCAGCGGCTTTGCGACGTTCACCGAAGAGCACGAGGCGTTTCGAAGCACGGTGCGCGCCTGGGTTGCGCGAGAGATCGTGCCGCACGTCGGCGCGTGGGAAGAGGCCGAGGCGTTTCCGCGCGAGCTCTATTCGAAGGCGGCGGAGCAGGGGTTCTTCGGGCTCAAGTACGCTGAGGCGCACGGCGGCACCAACGCAGGCGTCTTCTACGAGGCGGTGCTGCACGAGGAGCTCTCGAAGTGCGGCTCGGGCGGCGTCGCTGCAGGGCTCGGCGCTCAGGCCACCATCGCCACCGGGCCGCTTCATCTCTTCGGGAACGAGGACCTCAAACAGCGCTTCCTCGCTCCCGCGATTCGAGGCGAGAAGATCGGCGCCTTCGCCGTCACCGAGCCGGGTGGAGGCAGCGACGTCGCGGGCCTGAAGACGACGGCTCGCAGGGACGGCGATCACTACATCGTCAACGGCTCCAAGACGTACATCACCAACGGCGTGGTGGCCGACTACGTCATCGTCGCCGTCAAGACCGACCTCGCGCGTGGGCACAAGGGGCTCTCGATGCTGGTGGTCGAGAAGGGCACGCCGGGGTTCGGGGTCTCGAAGAAGCTCAAGAAGCTCGGCTGGCGCGCGAGCGACACGGCGGAGCTGTTCTTCGACGACTGTCGCGTACCGGTGAAGAACCTGCTGGGCACCGAGAACGATGGCTTCGGCCAGGTGATGGGGAACTTCGTGTGGGAGCGGATCACCCTCGCCCTGGGCTCCGTCGGCGCTGCCGAGGCGATCCTTGAAGGGGCGCGCTCGTACGTGATGGAGCGGCAGGCCTTCGGGCAGCGCGTCGCTCAGTTCCAGGTCGTGAAGCACCAGCTCGCCGACATGGCCACCGAGCTCGAGGCCGCGCGACAGCTGACGTACCACGCGCTGCGGCTGCACGCGGCGGGTGAGTGGGCGCTCGGCGTGACGGCGATGGCCAAGAAGGTCGCGACCGAGATGTGCTGCAGGCTCGCCGATCGATCGCTGCAGCTGCACGGCGGCGCTGGCTACATGATGGAGTACGACATTCAGCGGCACTGGCGAGACGCGCGCCTGGGGCCCATCGGTGGCGGCACCAGCGAGATCATGAACGAGATCATCGCCAAGCAACTGGGGCTCTGATCGTTCGGTTGCGTCAGCGGCCGCAGGGCAGACAGAAGTGGGCGTCGGGCACGGCGCGCAAGCGATCGCGGCCGATCGCTCCGCCGCACTTGAGGCATCGGCCCCAGGTGCCGGCGTCGATTCGCAGCAGGGCCTCTTCTACGTCCCTCAACTCGAGCTGCGCAGCTTCAGACGCGCCTTGTGCGCGGAGTGCTTCGCGTCGGGAGACCAGCGCGCGACGGGCGTCGCCCATCATCCCGGTTCCATAGCCAACGTGGTGATTGCCGCCCGACATGCCCCTGGATTCTGCAATCGATGTTCCACGTACTCAATGGGAGGGAGGCCTTGGCGCGCATCAAGCCAGGCCCGGCGTGCGCGCAATCACTGCGGCTCGGTGCCCTTTGGCGCCAGGAACGCGCTGTGACACGCGACGCAGGTCTGGGTGAGCCGCGCGAAGGACTCGCCGAGCTCCTTGTCGTTGCGCGTCTTCGCCGCTTCTTCGAGCGCTTTTGCGCGATCGCGCAATTCGTCCTGGAGCACGAAGAAGCGCTCGGGGAGCGCCGAGTTCAGCTCGTCGCGCGCGTCGGGGAGAGGGCGGGTGATGCGCGGCTCTCGAGCGAGCTCCTGCGCGATGGTCTGCACGACCTCACGGCGCAGCAGCACCACCCCCGTCATGAGGTGAATCATGTCGCGGCCGTGGCGCTCCATGCGGCGACGAAGGATCTGTCGGGCGAGATCTGACAGGTACTCGGGCCGACCCAGGCTCTGATCGTCGCGCACAGCTTCCTTCGCGACGACGGGCGGCTTCGTCGAAGGTTTCGGCTTCTTGTCGTCGGCCGCAGCAGGGAAAGCGAGCAACACGAGGAGTGCAGGCACGAGTGGGCGCATGCGCCTGTTCCTAGCAACAGCAGCGCCATCGGGTGGTTCACGGCCCGACATGTGCATCCCTACGGGTTCTCTGGAGGTCGCCCATGAAGAAGATCCTCGTCGCGATCGATGGCTCCGAGGCCTCGATGCATGCAGCCCGCACCGCCGTCACCCTCGCCAGGGGTTTGAACGCCCAGCTGACGCTGGCGCACATCGTCCCGCCGACCTTCGTGCCGCCCGAGGTGCCCTTCGGCATTCAACCGTGGACGGAAGAGGCGGTGGCTGCAGGCGAGAGGTTGCTGGAGGCCGCCGCGAAAGAGACCGGAATGACGTGTGAGCGAATGAACCTCACCGGCTCCGCGGCCGAGCGCCTCGCAGACGTCGCCGACACGGGCAACTTCGACCTCGTCGTGGTGGGCTCCAAGGGCCGTGGAGCCGTCTCCCGGATGCTCATCGGCAGCGTGACCGATCGCCTCGTTCACATCTGCAAGCGTCCCGTCCTCGTCGTTCGCTGATACACGCAGGAATTGCAGGCGCCTTCAGAAGCGCGCAGGAAGTGCATAAATGCCCCATCGAATCCTCGTGGTTGATGACGAGCAGAACGCCCGTGAGGCGCTGACGACGATCCTCCGTGAGGAGGGCTACGACGTCGCTGAGGCTGCCGACGGCGAGGCGGGCTTCGAGAAGCTGACGCAGTTCAACCCTGACGCCGTCCTCTGCGACATCAAGATGCCGAAGATGGATGGGCTGCAGCTGCTGAAGAAGGCGCGCGCCGAAGGGTTCGACAACCTCTTCATCATGGTGACGGCGTTCGGCAGCATCGAGACGGCCGTCGAGGCGATGCGCGGCGGCGCGCACGACTACATCACCAAGCCGGTCGACGTGAGCGCGGTGCTGGTGAAGCTCGAGAAGGCGCTCGAGACCCGCATGCTCAAGCGCGACAACGCGCTGCTGCGCGAGCGCTTGCACGAGAAGCACCGCTTCAACAACATCATCGGAGACAGCGGCGAGCTGCAGGCGGTGTTCGACGTCGTCAAGCGCGCCGCGCCGACCAAGGCGACGGTGCTGGTGCTCGGCGAGTCGGGCACGGGCAAGGAGCTGATCGCCCAGGCCATTCACGAGGAGTCACCCCGCCGCGACAAGCCCTTCGTGAAGGTGAACTGCGCGGCGCTCAGCGAGACGCTGCTCGAGTCGGAGCTCTTCGGTCACGAGAAGGGCAGCTTCACGGGCGCGGCCGGTAAACGTGAAGGCCGCTTCGAGCTGGCCGACGGTGGCACCCTGTTCCTCGACGAGATCGGCGACGTGACCCCGTCGCTGCAGGTGAAGCTCCTTCGCGTGCTCCAGCAGAAGGAGTTCGAGCGCGTCGGCGGCACCCAGACCCTCAAGGTCGACGTGCGCGTCGTCACCGCCACCAACAAGGATCTCGGCGTCGAGGTGAAGGCGGGCAAGTTTCGCGAAGATCTCTACTACCGCCTCAACGTGGTGAGCGTGACGCTACCGCCGCTGCGCAAGCGCAAGTCCGACATTCCCGCGCTCGTGAGCCACTTCATCGAGAAGTACAACGACGCGCACGGCAAGACGGTGAAGGGCCTGGCGCCGGGCACCCTCAACGCCCTGCTGTCGTACGACTGGCCGGGCAACGTGCGTGAGCTCTCGAACGTGGTGGAGCGCGCGGTGGTGCTCGCGCGCGAGAATGAGCTGACGAGCGACGATCTGCCGCCGACGCTGCGGGGCCCGCGCCCGAAGGATCGCACGGCCGACTCGCTGATCCCCGGGGCGACGCTGCACGAGATCGAGCGCGAGGCGATTCTTCGCACGCTCGAGATGGTCGACGGCTCGACGTCACGGGCCGCCGACGTGCTGGGGATCTCGGTGCGGAAGATTCAGTACCGGCTCAAGGAGTACGCCCAGCAGGACGCCGGTGCGCCGATTCCGACGGGCGATCAACCCGAGCCGAACTGAGTTTTCGCCGAGCTGTGTCTCCGCCACAGACCGCGCCGAGCTGTGTCTCCGCCTCAGACGGCGCCGAGCTGTGTCTCCGCCTCAGACGGCGCCGAGCCTACCGACGGCCCGGGGTCGCGCGAGGCAGGTTGACCGTGAAGCGCGCACCGCCGAGTGGGCCCCGGCCCGCCGTCAACGTCCCGCCATGCTGGCTGACGATGGCGTGCGTGATGGGAAGCCCCAGGCCCGAGCCCTTCGACTTCGTGGTGAAGAAGGGCTCGAACAGACGGGGCAGGTGCTCCTGAAGAATGCCCGGGCCGTCATCGTCGACGTGTACCTCCATCGACGTGCCGTCACTCTCGACGCTGAGCTTCACGCGCCCACCTTCGGCGACCGCGTCGAAGGCGTTGAGCAGCAGGTTCATGAACACCTGCCGCAGCTGATCGGCGTCGCCGCCCACCGAGCCCGCGTTCGACAGATCGGCCTCGAGCGACACGCTTCGCCGCTCGGCGTCGGTCGAGATGAAGGCGACGACCTTCTGCAGCAGCGGGCCCAGCGCCAGGGGCTTCACCGTGAGGTTCAGCGGCCGGGCGAACTGCAGGAAGTCCTGCAAGATGTGCTCGAGCCTTCGAATCTCGTCACGCACCAGCGTGAGCGGCTCGAGGAGCGGATCCTGCAGTGAGGCGTCGAGCTTGCGCACCCTGCGCTCGAGCACCGAGAGCTGCAGGCCCGCCGCGTTCAGCGGGTTGCGGATCTCGTGTGACAGCCCCGCGGTGAGCGTGCCGACGGCCGCGAGCTTCTCGGCGACCTGGGCTCGACGGCTGAGCTCGCGCTTCTCTTGCTGCGCCTGGACGTGACGGATGGCCTTGTCGAGGGTCGCGAGCAGGTCGGGCACCGTGCACGGCTTGATGAGGTAGGCCCACACGCCGGCGCGCACCGCCTCGGCTGCAGACTCCACCGACGCGTGCCCCGTCAGCAGAATCACCTCGCAGTCGGGGTTCTCTTCTTTGAGCTGCGTCGCCAGCGTGGTGCCGTCGCCGTCGGGCAGCCGCAGGTCGACCAGCGCGACCTGCACCCACCCGAGCGCCAGCTCGCGCGCCTTCGTGCAGGTGCCGGCCGAGCGCACCTCGTGCCCGAGATCGCCGAAGATCTCGCGCAGGTTCTCGACGAACTCGGCGTTGTCTTCGACCAGCAGGAGTCGCGCGCTCATTGTCGCTGGTGCTCGCGGTAGAGCGCCTCGATGCGGCCCAGCAGGCTGGCGGTGTCGAACGGCTTGTGAAAGCACTCTTCAGTCGAGAGCAGCTCGGTGCCCCCGAAGGCCGTCATCACGATGGTGGGAATGCCGGGCCATCGCTCGTGCACGCGTTGGAGCGCTTCTCCAAAGCCAGCGTCAGGCAGCTTCAGATCGACGAGCACCGCGAAGGGCCTCGCCGAGATTCCACTGAGCTCCTTCACGCTCCCTGCGGTCACCGCGGTCAGCCCTCGCTGCGCCAGCGCCTCGGTGAGGTTGTCGGCGAGCGCCACGTCATCTTCGACCAGCAGCACGGCGCCGTCCCTTCGCGCCGACTCGAGCACCTGCAGGAGCCTGGGGATCTGCTGCGGCTTCGAGAGCACCGCGAGCAGGCCATCGCGCCGGGCGATGTGGAGCAGCCCCTCTTCGCTGAAGGCCGAGAGCAGCACCGCTGGCAGGCCGGGGTCGATCTTTCGCAGCTCGCACAAGAGCTCGGCGCCATTCATGCCGGGCATGCGCATGTCGGTCACCAGCGCGTCGAAGTGCTGGCTGCGCACGAGCTCGAGGGCCTTCACCCCGTCATGCGCCACGTCGACCGTCGCGCCGCTGTCCCGGAGGATCTCGGCGAGGTTCTCGGCGAACGCTTCGTTGTCATCGACGACCAGGTAGTGACGGCTCATGAAACCTCCTGCAGACGAACGACGAACCTCGCGCCACCGAGCGTCCTCCCGGGGGCGGTCTCGACGGTGCCGCCGTGGCGCTCCACGATGCGCTTGACCAACGCGAGGCCCAGGCCGATGCCCTTGGCGCGTGTGGTGACGAGCGGCTCGAACAGGCGGCTGGCGATCGACGGGTCGATGCCCGTGCCCGTGTCTTCGACGCCGATGACGACGAACCCCTCTTCATGAGCGACGGTCACCACCACGCGCCCGGCAGGCGACGCGGCGCTCACGGCGTTGTCGAACAGGTTCACGAAGACCTGGCGCAGCTGCGTCGAATCGCCGAGCACATCGGGCAACGGGCCCGCAGGCAGCTCGAGGCTCACGCCCTCGGGCCTCGAGATGGCGCCTTCGGCCTCCGCGAGCACCGACGCCAGCGCCACCCGCTGTTTGCCGAGCGGCCGATCACGAATCAGATCGAGCAGCTGGGTGATGATGTCGTTGGCGATGGTGACCTGCCCGCCGATGCGATCGAGGTGTTTGGTCACCTTCGGGTCGGGATCGTTGCGAGCCTTGAGGACGTACAGGCTGGTCTCGATCACGCCGAGCGGGTTGCGCAGCTCGTGGCCGATGCTCCCGACGAGCTGGCCGAACGTCGCCAGCCGCTCCGCGCGCACCTGACGGGCCTCGAGATCGAGCCGGTAGGTGTGGAGCATGATCGCCAGATCGAGATCGAGCACCCGGTTCACGGCCGTTCGATCGTCGGTGTGGTGCGGGCCCTCGAGCGCGTCGAGCAGGTGGCGGCGCACCAGGTTCATCGCCGTCACCATGTAGTGCTGCGGGAGCCCGATGCGCACGTGCACGGTGCCGATGCGCGCGCGGCGCTCGACGTAGCGCTCGTCCCACGGGCCGTCGAAGAGCTCGTTCATCCACTGCAGGAGCGTCGTCTTGAGGTGGCCGACCTGACGTTCTCCTCGCTGCAGGGCCTCCCGCGCCCCGTCGTGCTCGAGGATGCGCGCATAGAACGCCTCGATGGCCGCCACGAAGGTGGGGAGCACCAGCGGCTTGACCCTTCGCAGGCACGCTTCGTCGGCCGGGCCGAAGCCGACGTACCGTTGAAGCTCGAGGAAGAGGGCCTGCACGCGCACCCGTGTATCCACTGCTTTCAGTCGAAGCAAACCTGTGCTGAACCCTCGGCTCATGGCGGAGGGACCGAGGGGACATCTGGTCTTTGCGTGCGGAGGCAGCCTGTATGCCGTGCCCGCTGAGCGCGCGTCGGAGGTCGTCAACCTGCCGCCGCTGACCCGCGTTCCCGGCGCCGCGCCACACCTGCTCGGCGTCTTTGCGCACCGTGGCGAGGTGCTGCCTGTGATCGATCTCGCCCGCCTCATCGGCAAGCCCGTCGACGAGGTGTTCAAGCGGGTGGTGCTGGTGCGCGTGCCTCGGGGGACGATGGCCTTCACCGCCACCAGAGTGATCGGGGTCAGCCCGATCGTGGGCGCGCCCCCTCGCCTCGGAGAAGCCGGCGCGCTGGCCTTCATGCACGGCCCAGCGAAGGTGCCCGCCGGAGACTGCGCGGCCATCGAGCCCGAAGGGCTGCTCGAGTACCTCTCGAGGGGGCGCTGACGCGTGGGCAACGACGTCGTCGATGGCGTCGTGCTGTGCCGGGTCGGCGCTGCCCGGCTCGCCGTGGCCTGCCACGAGATCGACGCGATCGCCCCGGTCGAGGGCAAGTCGTGGGACGTCGGTCTCGCCTTCGGCGTCGATGGGACGGGCGAAGGGCGTGCGCTGCAGTGGCGCGGTCAGCTGCTCAAGGTCGACTCGGTCGACGTGCTCGCGACGCCGGGCCTCGCGGTGCTCCCCGTGCCGACGGCGCTGCGCAGCGTGGGTGACGGTGTGCTGACCGGCTTCATCGAGGTGCTGGGCGCCTTGTGGCCGCTGGTGTCGCCGGCGCTCCTCCTGGCGCACCTCGAGCGGAGGGCCGAGTGAGCACCCCGCTGCCGCAGGGCCGCCACCGGTGGATCACCAACCCCTCGACGTTCTCGGCGCCCCTTGGCGTGATCATCGCCGTCGCCTACCTCTCGAGCGTCGTCTCGCTGCCCGAGGGGACCCGGGGCTGGTACTTCGGCCTGCTGATCGGCGTCGTCGTCGTGCTCAACGTGGCGGCCGACCTCTTCGAGCAGAGCCGGCTGCGAACCGTGAAGGGCCTCGGCCTCGGCGCCGGCACCGAAGGCGCGACGCCCGAGACGCTCCAGCGTGCCGCACGCGAGGCGGCGCAGGCCCCCGACACCACCTTCTTTCTCGCGCTGTTCGCCTTCATGGCCGGCTCGGTCGCGGTGGCCGTCGCCTGGTACGTCATGGCCTCGCCCCCGGCCGTCACCGCGTTGCGGGTCGGCCTGGTGGGCTTCATGGTGGCGCCGCTCACCGCGATGATGGCCAACCTGCTCGTCCTGCCGAGGGCGCGCCAGGTGCTGCGCGAGCTGGTCGACGCGGGGCTGGCCCCTGAAGCGCTCGCCGAGGTCCTGCCCGTGCGCTTCGAGCTGCGCCGCCGGCTGATGCTCTACTCGACGGTGGCGGTGCTGACGCCGATGCTGATGGTCGCCGACGCGAGCCTCCAACGCTCGAGCCAGCTCCTCGAGGCCGTCAAGCGGCAGCCTGACGCCGTCAGCGCACGCGCCGTCTTCGAAGCCCGGAGGGCCGATGGCTATGGCGCGCTCGGCGGTCTTGGCGCCGCGACCCTCTTCATGGTGGTGCTGTGTGGGTGGCTCTCGGGCAGCGTGCTGGGCGATCCGCTCAAGCGGCTGGGGGAAGAGACCGAGCGCCTGGCGCAGGGCCGCTACCAGCGTGGGCGGCTCGTGATGGCCGAGTTCGAGACGTGGGCCGCGGCGACGGCCATCTCGGCCATGGAGGCGCACCTGCTCGACGCCGCAGCCGGCGCCAAGGACGCGTCGAAGGGCATTCGCGCCGCCGCTGACGATCTGGTTCAGAACGGCGCGCTGCAGGAGCAGGGCGCGGCCGAACAATCGGCGGCCCTGATGGCCACCACTGCGACCACCGAAGAGCTCGCCCGGAGCGCGCGGCAGATCTCGTCGAACGCCCAGCGCGTCTCCGAGATCGCCCGGGGCACGCTCGCGGCTGCGCAGGCAGGCAAGGCCAGCGCCGAGTCGTTCACCGGGGCGATGGGGCAGGTGCGCGAGGGCAACCAGGCCATCGCCGACTCGGTGGTGCGGCTCAACAAGCGCGTGCAGCAGGTCGGCCGCATCATCGAGTTCATCGACGGCATCGCCGACAAGTCCGACCTGCTCGCCCTCAACGCCGAGCTCGAGGGGCACAAGGCGGGCGGGGTGGGCGAGGGCTTCGGCCTGGTCGCCGCCGAGATGCGCCGGCTCGCCGAGAACGTGATGACGTCGACGCGCGAGATCGCCCGGCTGATCGCCGACATTCGTGACGCGACGAACGCGGCGGTGATGGCGACCGAGGCTGGCGTGAAGGCCACCGACTCGGGCGCGGCGCTGGCGCGCAAGGTGAGCGACTCGCTCGGCGACATCGTGCAGTTCGCGAACCTGTCGGCCGACGCGATGCAGAGCATCAGCCTCGCGACGGTGCAGCAGCAGGCGGGCAGCGATCAGCTCGTCGCCGCGATGGAGGACATCAACCGCTCGACGCGGAAGAACGTCGAGACGGCCCGGGAGATGGCGCGCACCCAGACCGATCTCGTCGGGGTGTCGAAGGAGCTCGAGCAGGTCGTCGACACCTTCGGGGGCCGCTCATGACAGGCCTGAGCGAGTGGCTGCCAGGGCGTGGCCGCTGGCTGATGTTGCCCTCGACGCTGGGCAACACGCTGGTGGCGCTGCTCGCCTCTCAGTACGCCGCCGTCACCTTCCGCTTCCCCGAGGGCTCGGTCGGCATCTTCTGGATCCTCGTGGTGACGATCGCCTCGGTCGGCGTCGGCATCTCCGAGACGGTGGCCTCGCGTCACCTGCGCACCTTCAGGGGCCTCTCTGCCGGCCGCCTGCCGCTGACCGGCGCCAACCGCCTCGTCGCGCTCGACGAGGTTCGGCAGTTCCCCGACCTGGTCGGCCGCCTCGGCGTCTTCGCGTGGCTGGGCGCCGTGCTGGCGTTGGCCATCAGCTTCAAGTTCACGGCCGACGTCCCATGGGCGTTGGCGATTCGCATCGTCGTCCTTGGCCTGCTCTTCGGGCCGATGGCCGCCGTCGTGGTGGGGTTGTTGATCGGGTTGCGATCGCACGAGGCGGTCGAGCGCCTCGCCGAAGGCATGTCTCCCGAGGCCGTCGTCACGAACCTGCGGGTACCGAAGGTGTCGGTGCGCAATCGCCTGGTCACCTTCACGGTGGTGATGGTGGCGCTGCCGTCATTGGTGGTGATCGATCTGACGCGGGTGCTCGGCGCCGACATCGTCGAGGAGTGGCTGCGTGGCTCGCCAGAGACCCGCGACGCGTTCGTCGCTGCGGCCCAGAACGAGGCCATCGCCAAGACGGCGATCCTGATCGTCCTGGCGACGGCGATGGCGACGATGGCGGCGGCAGTCGGCGGCGCGTTGCTGGCGGGCCCGCTCCAGCGCATCGCCGAAGACGCGAGCGGGCTCGCTGGCGGGCGGCTCGGCAAGGCGCAGCTGATCGCGGGTGACGGCGAAGTGTGGCTGGTGAGCAATGTCTTCTCGCGGCTCAAGGAGCGCCTGGTGGCGTTGATCACCAGGCTCTCGTCGGCGACCGCCCGGCTGGGCATGGCGGCGGGCACCTTGCGCCAGGCCTCCCAGGACTCCGAGTCGGGCGCGGCGGAGCAGGCAGCAGCGCTCAACGAGACCTCGGCCACCACCGAAGAGCTGGCGCAGAGCGCACGGCAGATCGCCTCGAGCGCCGGCAGCGTGCAGGAGCTCGCGCAGAAGACCCTCGAGGCGGCCGAGTCGGGGCTGGGCAGCGCCGAGTCGTTCCGCGCGGCCATCGAGCGCATGCGGCAGGACAACCGCTCCATCGCCGCCGCCGTCGATCGCCTCACCGGTCGCGTGCAGCAGATCGGCCGCATCGTCGACGTCATCAACGCCGTGGCCGATCGCAGCGATCTGCTCGCGCTCTCGGCCGAGCTCGAGGGCACCCGCGCCGCCGAGGTGGGGCGTGGCTTCTCGCTCGTCGCGTCCGAGATGCGCCGCCTCGCCGAGAACGTGCTCGAGTCGACCGCCGAGGTGGAGGAGCTGATCGCCGAGATTCGCACCGCCACGCGGCAGACCTCGGAGGCGACCGAGCGGGCGCGCGCGCTCACCGAGAGCAGCACCGCGCTGGCCGATGAGGTCGCGCGCGCGCTCACCAGCGTCGCGCACAGCGCTCGCCAGACGTCGGACGCGGTGCGCACCATCAGCCTCGCCACGCAGCAGCAGCAGACCGGCACCGACCAGCTCGCCGAGGCCATGGCCGACATCCTCGGCATCACCCAGCAGAGCCTCGCCAGCACGCGCCAGCTCACCGCCGCGAACGAGCGGCTCGAGTCGCTCTCGGGTGTGCTCGCCGAGGTGGTGAACCGCTTCCAGCAGCAGCGCGAATGAGCTCGAACCGCGAAAAGCTGCTCGCGCAGTTCCGTGAGCTGGTGGTGGAGCGCCTGGCGAAGGTGAACCGCTCGCTCATGTCGCTCGAGGTCGGCGCCGACGTCGAGGCCGGCAAGGCGTCGCTGCGCGAGCTGCATGGGCTCAAGGGTGAGGCCCGCATGATGGGGTTCGCCGAGGTGAACACCCTCGTGCACCTGATGGAGGAGCTGGTGCGAACCGTGGAGCCGCTCGGCTACGAGCTGGGGCCGGGCACCGTCGACGCGCTGCTGGTCGCGTCCGACGCGGTGGGGGTGCTTGCTGGCGCCACCACGGGCGCGCCGGTCGAGCTGCCGCGCCTGCTCGAGTGGTTGGGCCACGCGGTGACGCAGGAGCAGGGCCGGGTGGCAGCGGCGGCGGCGCCCGCACCGGCTCCGACGGCGCCTCCGCCCGCCCC
>JALHMW010000029.1 GCA_022843845.1 Archangium sp. | reverse complement strand
AGGTGGCTCGGCAGGCGGCGCGGCTGCAGGTGGCTCGGCAGGCGGCGCGGCTGCTGGTGGTCGCGCAGGCGGCGCGGCTGCTGGTGGGGACGCAGGCGGCGCGGCTGCAGACGCTGGCCTGCCCGGATTCCCCTACACACCGAGCAACTTCGATTCGAACGCACACGTCGCGCGCGCCCTCGACGCCGGCGCCGTCACCATCACCTGCGCCGTCACCTTCGACACCTCGACCCAGAGCGCGACGCCGCCGACCTGGTGCGGGAACGGACGCCCCTCGACGGGGACTGAAGACGGAGGGACGGTCATTCTCGCGATGACGTCGCTGCTCGTGAGCAGCGGCGGTTCACTCACCGTCGTCGGAGACCACCCCCTCATCCTCGCCGTCTACGGAGATGCCCTCATCGATGGCGGCGTTCAGGCCAGCGCGAGCGGCTCGACCGCCGGGCCAGGCAGCCACCTCAACCTCTGTTCGATGGGCGTCGGCGGACTCGGCGGCACGTACAGCACCATGAGTCAGGCTGGCGGCGGAGGCGGTGGAGGGGGCGGCTTCGGAACCGCCGGCGCTCCTGGCGGGCGAGGCTCCAACAAGGACGTCATGGGTGGACCAGCCGGTGCGGCGTCCTCCATCGCCGGAATGCCCGACCTTCGACCGCTTCGTGGTGGCTGCCCGGGCGGCCAGGGCGGTGCGGGCTCCGGAAGCCAGACGGGCGGCGTCGGAGGCGCAGGCGGCGGCGCACTTCAGGTGTCGGCAGCCGGCCGGCTCTTCGTGGGCGGTCGGTTGGAGGCGCACGGCGGCGGCGGCAGACGTGGAACGAGAGGGACGCAAGGGCTGCTGGGCCGCGGTGGCGGTGGTGGCGGAAGCGGCGGCGCCCTGCTCCTCGAGGCACAGACCGTCGAGGTGGCGGCCGCGGCGCAGTTGCAGGTCAACGGGGGTGGCGGCGGGAGCGGCTCCGACGACACGGGCGACGGCACCAATGGTGACGATGGTCGAACCGGGGCCGTCGCGAGCGGAGGCGTCGGCCCTCAATACGCCGGGCCCGGCGGTTCAGGAGCTTTCTCCACTGCGAACGCCTCGACAGGCACCCAGGGCGTCGATCAGCAAATCGGCGGAGGAGGCGGCGGTGGCGGCGGCCTCGGGCGCATTCGCATCAACGCCTCCCGGTCGTGCCTCGGCACTGTCGGTCTCTCGGGCGCGCATGTGTCCAAGCCCGCCTGCCCCTGACCCAGCACGAGGCGCCGCGCGCGAACGAGCAGCGCGGGCGCTACTCGAGGCCCGTCGTCATGCGCAGCACCTCCTCGAAGCCCGTGACGCCTTCGTAGAGCTTACGCACCGCGGCCTCACGCAGCGTGCGCATGCCGGCCTTCCGGCCCTCTTCGACGAGCGCCTGGTACGGAGCCTTGCGCGTGATGAGCGACTTGATCTCCGACGTCGCAGTGAAGATCTCGAAGACGGCCGTTCGCCCGCGATAGCCCGTGCCGCGACACTTCACGCAGCCGGTGCCCTTCTTGAACTGCGGCGGCCCGAGATCGGTCGGCATCGGGCACTTGAGCGCGTCGAGCTGCGCCTGAGACAGGGTGATGGGCGCGCTGCACGACGGGCAGATGCGGCGCACGAGGCGCTGGGCCATCACGCCGAGCACGCTGGAGGCGAGCAGAAAGGCCGGCACCTCGAGATCGAGCATGCGGCCGATCGCGCCGACCGAGTCGTTGGTGTGCAACGTCGACAGCACGAGGTGGCCAGTGAGCGCCGACTGAATCGCGTTCTCGGCCGTCTCAGGATCGCGAATCTCGCCGACCATGATGATGTCGGGATCCTGCCGGAGGATGTGGCGGAGCGCGTTCGCGAAATCGAGGCCGATCTTCGGCTGCACCTGCGTCTGGTTGAACGCGTCCCACACCATTTCAATCGGGTCTTCGATGGTGGTGACGTTGACGTCGGGGCCGGCGAGCGCCTTGAGCGCCGAGTAGAGCGTCGTCGTCTTGCCCGAGCCGGTGGGGCCCGTGACGAGGATGAGGCCGTGCGGCTCGGCGATCCACGACTCGAAGTGCTGCTTCTCGGTCGGGTCGAACCCCAGCGCGGCGATGTCGACCACCAGCGTCTCGGGGTCGAAGATGCGCATGACGACCTTCTCACCGAAGGCGGTCGGCAGCGTCGACACGCGAATCTCGACCTCATGGCCGTCGCGATCGATCTTGATGCGGCCGTCTTGCGGCTTGCGCTTCTCGCTGATGTCGATGCGGGAGATCATCTTCACCCGCGAGATGACCGGCGCGTGCACCTGCTGCGGCAGCGTGTAGACGCCGTGCAGGACGCCGTCGATGCGGAAGCGCACGATCGACTTGTCGCGCTTGGGCTCGATGTGAATGTCGCTCGCGCGGTTGTCGAAGGCCGACCGGAGCAGGTGCTCGACGGCCTGGATGATGGAGTTGTCTTCGGGCGCGAGCTCTTTGTTCGAGGTGCTCGAGAGCGTGACGAGCTGCTCGAAGTTCGACACGCCAGCGCCTGACACCGCGAACTCGTCGGCCGCGGCCGCGAGCGTTCGGCGGAAGCCGTAGACGTCTGCGATGCCCTTCAGGATGTCCTGCTTGGCCGAGAGCACCGGCGAGATGGGGCAGTTCACCAGCCGCTCGAGGTTCTCGAAGAGCGCGCGATCGAACGGGTTGGCGACGGCGACGAGCAGCGGAGCTCCCGCACCGCCACCTTCGAGCGGCAGCAGACAGTGCCGGGTGGCGAAGGGCTTCGAGATGGTGCGCGCCGCCAGGTTCATGTCGAGCCGGAGCGCGTCGATCTTCTTGTAGGGCACCTTCGCGGCCGCGGCGGCCACCTCGGTGATGCGATCTTGATCGAGCAACTCACCCGGCCGGCCTGGCAGCGGTACCTGGAACAGCGCGATGATCTCGATCGGCGAGACGTCGTACTTCTCGTCACCGGCCACCTTGGTGACGCGTTTGCGAGCCTGGGCTTCGCGCTGAAGCACGTCGCCGGCCTGACTCTTCGTGAGCAGCTTCGCCTCGACGAGGGCGTCGAGGACGAACTTGAGCGAGAAGTCGTGGGCGCGGCGGGTGCTGTCTTCGAGCTTCGTCACCGACGGCGCCTCCTCGCGACCAGACCCAGCATGGCGAGCGCCAGCATGGGGCCGAACGCGCTCGCCGTCGAACAAGCGCACCCGGCGTTGCCTCCCCCGTTCATCACGCCACCGTCAGGCCGGGGTATGAAGGGCCTCCCGGCGTCGGGCACCACGCAGAAGGTGCCGCACCCCGCGTCGTCGGGGTCGATCGGCAGCACGCACTCCTGGTCCTGACAGGACTGGCCCACCGGGCAGTCGGTGTTGGCCTGGCAGGCGGGGATGCAGGCCTTCACGCCCGGGTAGTCGGCGCAGCGCAGGCCCTGGCCGCAGCTCCGGGGGCCGGAGCACGTCTTGAGGCAGAACAGCTCGCCGCGATCGTCGGGCACGCACGCCGCTCCTGCTGGACAGGTCGCGCACCCACGCGCGCAGCTCTGCGTGCACTGCTTCGCGGCAAACCGCCGATCGGCCTGACGGCACACCTGCCCGAAGCCGCACTGCGTGTCCTGGTTGCACTGCGTCCCCACGCCAACGCCTGGCGTCTGCTTGGGCACGCACCGGCCGTCGCATGGCCGGCAGTCGTAGTCGACGACCTGCCCATTGACGACGGGGTCGATGCAGTCGGCCTCGACACGGCAGCTGGGAAGACAGACGCCCGCGTTTCCCGAGGTCGCGCTCAGCGTGTCGCAGGAGTAGCCGGGCCGACAGTCAGCCAGACCGACTCGACAGCTCGCAATGCACAGACGGGTGTTGGATGACGAAGGGAGGCAGTTCGAGCCGGTCGGGCAGGCTGGCTGGCCGATCTCACACCCCTGCGTGCAGTACCCGCCCTGCCAGACCGGGGTTCCCGACGGGTTCACGTCTGGAGCCAGGCAGCTTCCGATGGCAGAGCCGCACTGCGACGAGATCGTGCAGGCGCTGCCGATCTGCGTGATTCCCGAGTTGGGGTACTGACAGGCGTGGGTCGTGCGTGGGACGGCCGTCGTGGGGTCACAGCCCAGCGGCACCGCACACGGAACGGTGTTGGGGACGCAGGCGTTGGCGCAGTAGCGCGGCGGCCCGACCGACCCTGTGCGGTTGATGCACGTGAGGTCGATGTCGCAGCCACCATCGGCGAAGCACTGCGCGCCGGCCTTGCCGAACGCCGGGTTTCGTTCGCAGATGCCGCGAACGTCGAGCTGCGTCAGGAAGCGACTCTGCTCACCGCGATACAGAGACTGCTGCATCACGCCGAGACCGAAGTGATCGAGCCCGAGGCAGTGGCCTGCTTCGTGGGTCATCAGCGACTGAATGTCGATGTCCGTGGCCGGCGTCGGCGTCGCGGTGCTGTAGGTGTAGAGCCCGAGGGCGTTGAGGAAGATGTCGCACGTCTGCAGCAGCCCGCCGTACGCCTGTGGCATGGCGATTCCGACGGTGAAGCCGTTGCTGAGCAGCTCGCGCGCGTCGGGATCGCCGCTGACGGTGACCCAGACCGGCGTGACGTTGAAGGCGTCGAACCGGTCGTTCGGGTTCGGAACGGTCGCGCCGGTGTAGCCCTGACTCTCGGCCTTGGGCATGGCGCACGTGGTGCCGTTCCATTGAGCCCAGGCGGCTTCGATGGCGGGTCTCGAAGCCGCGATCGAGAAGCCCGCAGGCGCCGCGACCCGGTTGTCGATGTAGTACCGGAAGGGGCTCTGGGCCGTCGACACCATGCGAAACGGCAGGTACTTCGGGTCCTGCGCGGCTGCGGTGGTGGCGAGCCCGAGCGCCGCGCTGACGACGAGCGCTTGAAGGCGTGTCATCGCCTCGCTCCCGGCGCAGCGCCCGGACCGAGCACCTTCCCCGGCGGCAACGCGCGCAGCTCGGCGATCAGCTCGCGCAAAGCGCGGCGTGAGAACTCATCCGTCACCATGTCGTGCACGACGACCTTGTCTGTGTCGACGATGGGCAGCTTCCCCTCGCCCATCGCGACCAGGTAGCAGCGCTCAGGGAGCGTGCAGTGCAGGAAGACGAGCGCGCGCTCGCCGATCGTGAACTCCGCGTCGCCTGGAATGATGACGCTCTGCTGCCCGAGCGTTCCGCCCAGCTGCACCAGGGTGACGCTCGACGGGCCGGTGCCGCGCACGTTCTCGCGAACCTGCAGTTGGGTGTGCGTCTTGATGCGGCGCGGGTCGGCGGGGTCGCTCACCGTCTTGCGCTCGATGACCTCGACGACCGCCACGCGATCAGACGCCATCGCTCGCTGCGGAACGGTGTGAGGGATCTGGGTGGTGGCCAGGCCAACGAATGGCACCAGCGCCAGCAGAAGGAATCGCCTCGTCATCGGTACTGCCTCCTCGAATGGCCCTGAGTGGAGCGTAGCTGATTTTTCAGGCGGCCTTCGGCGGCATGCCTTCAGGGTTGGCCTTCGAGGGCCTCGCGGGCAGCTTCGAAGAGCCCTTCGGTCGTCGGCCGGGTGGCGACCGCCGCGATGGTGACGCCGAGTTCCTGGAGCGCCGAAGACGTCGTCGGGCCGCTCGCGACGACGCGGTGACGGGCTCGCCAGTCGGCTTCGGTCGACGCCGCGAGCGCTTCGGCTGCCGACGGCGAGTGCACGACCACAACCGTTCCGCCGGGCAGCTCTGGCGGCGCGGCGGCTTCGATCTCATCGTAGAGCCGCACCAGCGTCGTTCGGCCTGGCACCTGCGAGAGCACCTCACGCCACTGTGCCTCGCGCGGGCCGCCCACCCAGAGCACCTCGTCATCTTCGTGGAGCAGCGACGAGAGCGTCTCGAGCCGGCCCTCCGCCCGTTCAGGCAGCACGTGGCGGGCTTCCCAGCCGTGCCGCCCAAGCGCTCGCACCGTGTCGAGGCTCGGGGCGAGGAAGGCTGCCCGTTGAGCGGGGCTCCGCGCGCCGGTGGCCCGCACCAGCTCCGCGAGCACGCGGACGGCCGTGGGCGACTCGGGGATCACCCAGCTGAAGCGACCGAGCTGTTCTCCGAGCGCCTGGGTCGAGGGAACCACGAGCAGCGACACCGAGAGCAGCGGCCAGTGCAGCACCTGCGCGCCCTCCTCCTCGAGGAGCCACGTCAGATCGCGCACCTCCGACGGCTCGCGAAGCAAGAGAACGGTCGTCATCGGCCCGACCTACAGCTTGTCGAGGATGAACGCCGCGAGGAGATCGGCCTCGGGGTTGGCGACCTTCTTCTTCGGGTCAGCCTTCGCCGGCGCGGGCGCCACCACCTCGGTGACGTAGCCCTCGGCGACCTCGTACGCGCTGTCACCCATGATGACCGAGTCGGCCATGTGCTCGCCGCCGAGCGCGAGGATCTGCTCGGTCGTCTTCACCCGCCCCACGAGGTTGTTGGTGTCTTCGCCCGAGACGACCTTGACGAAGTGCACCGCCGACGCCGCTGGGTGAGTCGAGGACCCACCTTCTTTGACGACGAGCTTGCCGTCTTGAAGGTCGGCCTTCTCGCTCATCATCCATTCTTCCAGGGCTGCTTGGGGGAGAAAGAGCTTCACGAAGACGACTCCGTAGCCTGCATGGTCAGAAGTTGCGTATTACACACGCTGTAGCAGCCAACCAAAGCCCCCCTGAGGGGGAAGGGTCAACTCGATGAGCAAAGACACCGTCGCCGTTCAGGATGCCTCGTTCAAGGCCGAAGTGCTCGATTCCAGCGTTCCAGTGCTGGTCGACTTCTGGGCCACCTGGTGCGCGCCGTGCCGCGCCATCGCCCCGGCGCTCGAGGAGCTGGCCACGCAGTACAAGGGCAAGATCAAGATCGCGAAGGTCGACGTCGACGAGAGCCAGCAGGTGGCCCAGCAGTTCGGCATCCGCTCGATCCCCACGCTCCTGCTCTTCAAGGGCGGCAAGGTCGTCGAGCAGCTGGTCGGCGCGATGCCGAAGGCCAAGCTCGAAGAGGCGATCAAAAAGCAGCTGTAAGGCGCTCGAAATCGTCTGCCTCCCGCCGCGCGCGCTTGCGTCAGACGCGCGACGGATGCACAAGGCGCCCGCTCCCTTGAAGGCCCAGGGGAGCCACTGGGAGCCTCATGCTCGGCCACCTGCTCAAGGCAGACTACGAAGAGCTGATCGCGAAGAAGGACTGGGAGTCCCTTCGCATCGCGTTCGAGGATCTCGACCCCGCCGACATCGCCGAGGTGCTGCACGATCTGCCGCCTGAAGACTCAGGGGTGATCTTCCGTATCCTCCCGCGCGACACCGCGGGCGTGTCGTTCGAGTACCTGCCGCTCGATCAACAGACCGAGATTCTGCAGACGCTGGGCAGCGAGCAGCTGGCCAACGTGCTCAACGAGATGGCGCCTGACGACCGCACGCGCCTCTTCGAGGAGCTGCCGGCCGAGGTGACGCGCCGCGCGCTCGAGACGCTCAAGCCCGAGGAGCTCAAGGTCGCCCGGCAGCTGCTCGGCTACGCCGAAGGCACCGCCGGTCGCTTCATGACGCCCGAGTACCTCGCGCTGAAGCCCGCGATGAGCGCGTCGGAGGGGCTCGCATACCTGCGCGCCAACGGCAGAGGCCGAGAGACGCTCAACGTCCTCTATCTGGTCGACGAGAAGAACTCGCTGCTGGCCGATCTGCGGCTCTCGGAGCTGGTGATGGCGGCCCCTGACGCGCGGGTCGGTGAGCTCCCCACCCGCCCGCTGGTGTCGATCCCCGCCACGGCCTCGAAGGACGAGATCGTCTCGACGTTCGAGAAGTACGACCGCGTGGCGCTCCCGGTCACCGACACGCGCGGCGCGTTGCTGGGCATCATCACCGCCGACGACGTGCTCGACGTGCAGGAAGAGCAGGCCACCGAAGACATCCAGAAGCTCGGCGGTATGGAGGCCCTCGAGGCCCCGTACATGGAGATCGGCGCCTTCGAGATGCTCAAGAAGCGCGGCGGCTGGCTCGCGGTGCTCCTCATCGGCGGCATGTTGACGGCGACCGCGATGGGGTTCTTCCAGGACGAGCTGTTGCGCGCCGACGTGCTGTCGCTGTTCCTGCCGCTGATCATCGCGTCGGGTGGCAACTCGGGCAGCCAGGCCACGTCGCTCATCATTCGTGCGCTGTCGCTGCGGCAGATCGAGCTGCGCGACTGGTGGAAGGTCGCGCTGAAAGAGGCGCGCAGCGGGCTGATGCTCGGCGTGATGCTGGCGACGATCGGCTTCGCGCGCGTGATCCTCTGGGAGCACCTGTTCCGGCTCGGGGTCTTCAGCCGGGGCTACGGCGAGCACTACGTGCTGGTGGCGTTGACTGTCTCGGTGAGCCTGATCGGCGTCGTGCTCTTCGGTGCGCTGATCGGCGCCATGCTGCCCTTTGCCCTTCGGCGTCTCGAGTTCGACCCTGCGGCCGCCTCGGCGCCCTTCGTCGCGACGATCGTCGACGTGACCGGCATCGTCGTCTACTTCACGGTCGCCAGCGTGCTGCTCCGCACGACGCTGCTGGCGCCTGGCGTGGTTGGCTGACGGCTCAGCCCTTGACCTGACGGAACACCCACGCGAGATCGCGGCCGATCTGCTCCACGCGCTCGTCGTAGCGCTGGGCTTCTTCGGCAGTGCCATCGGCGACCTTGGGATCGTCGTACGGCACCGACACGCGCTGGCGAGCGCCCTTGACGAACGGGCACGCGGCGTCAGCCTGCGAGCACGTCATCACCGCCACGAAGTCGGACGTCGGGTTGGCCGCGTCATCGAGGGTCTTCGAGAACGCCTCGATGGCGGGCGCGGAAGGCGACCAGTTCACCCGGTAGTGCGGGTTCTTGTCGCCTTCGCCGGTGATCTGAAAACCCACGCGAGCCAGCGCGGCGATCGCCCGGGGGTTGAAGGCCGTCGTCTCGGTGCCTCCCGAGAAGGTGCGCGCCACGAGGCCGACGCGAGCCGCCGCCACCGCACCCAGCAGCTGCCCCATGTGACTGCGGCGCGAGTTGTGAGTGCAGACGAAGAGGACGTCGAGCGAACCCTTGCGCTGGTGCTCGACTTTCAGCGCGTCGGCGAGCGCCTGGAGCTTCGCGCGGTGCACGGCGTCTCCGGTCGGGCCTGCGGCGTCCCAGGCGGCGAAGCGTTGCTCCAGCGAGGGGGTCGGCATCGGCAGCGCAGCGGGCATGGTTCGGCATCCAAAGACAGCGAGGCAGGCGATCGCGAGGACTCTCACCCGAGTCACCCTACTCGCGTCTGCCGGCAGCACGGGTCACGGAACTGCTACTTCTCAGGCCAGTCGAAGACGAAGCGCTCGGCCTCCTTCGAGCGGAACCAGGCGAGGGTCACCGACTGGCCGCGCACGTGCTTCTGCACTCCAACGAGCGTGATGAGCCGTGAGTCGTCGTCGGCCGTGCGCACCCAATAGACGTGGCCTTCGACGACGGGCACGTGGTCTCGCTGCCGCACATCGGGCCGGCAAACGCGGGAGCGATCGACTTCCAAGGTAGGGTGCGGTGCATGCGCTCCTCTCTGCTGTTCGGTCTTCTGTTGACGTCGTGTCAGTGCGGCGTGCCCGTCGCTGTTGGTGATGGAGGCGCGAACGCTGGCGGCACCGCGACGGACGGCGGCAACGTGACGGGCGGCGGGAACGCGACCGGCGGCGGCACCGCGAATGGCGGAGGCAGCGGAGCCGACCTCGACGCTGGCCTGATGGACTTCTGCAGAGGGAATGCGCCGGTCCCCGTGACGATCGGCGGCTCGACGATCTGCTCCGGCGATCTCGGCAAGCGCACGTTCACCTTCGCGTTCTGTTCGTGTCAGGGCGTCACGGCGAACAACCAGTTTCGCATCGGCTCGATCGGTGGCGCGCGCGACGGCGGCGGCTCCGTCGGCATCAACGGGGCGTTCGTGGGCTCGAACAACACCGTCGTCGGCGGCACCATCTGGGCGTCGGGGAACGTGACGTCGTCGAACAACCTCACCGTGGGGCGAGACGTGGTCTGCGGGCAGAACGTCTCGGTCGCGACTGGCGCGGTAGGCCGCGACGTGGTGGTCGTCGGGAACGCCAACGCGAGCGGCACCTTCCAGGTCGGCGGCGCCGTTCGCGCGTCACAGGCCTCGATGGTGAGCGGCTTCACCAGCGCGGGCGGGACCGTGCGTGGCACGCCGTTGGTCGCAGCGCCGTGCGACTGCAGCTCGCCGCTCGACGTCGGGTCGATCGTCACCTTCTTCGCAGGCGTCTCCGACAACACCGCTCGAGGCGTGAGCCCGACCGCCCTCGTGGGGACGGCCAATGTCAACCTGACCCTGGAGTGCGGCCGCTACTTCTTCCAGGGCATCAACTCGACGGGCACCGTCCGGCTGCGAACGCGCGATCGCGTCGTCATCGTCATCGATGGCGATGTGGTGACCTCGAACTCCTTCGAGCTCGTGCCGGACCCGGGGTCACAGGTCGACGTCTTCATTCGGGGCAACCTCACGCTGAGCAACAATGCGACCCTGGGAGATCCCGCCCGGCCGTGGGCGACGCGGCTGTACGTCGGCGGCACGCAGGTCAACGCCTCGAACAGCCTGAGCGTGTCGGCGAACCTCTACGCAGGCCGGGCTGCCTTCAGCGCCAACAACACCTTCGACATGCGCGGCGCGCTCTTCGTCGGCAGCCTGGCCGCCGCGAACTCGTTCACGGTGAATTACGACGACGCGATCCTCGGGCTCGACGGGTGCGCGCCCAGCGACGCGGGGTGCTCCAGCTGCCGTCAGTGCGCCAACCCGACCCCGGCGTGCCGTGGTGGCTCGTGTGGCCGCTGTCAGACCGACGCCGATTGTTGTCCGCCCCTGTCGTGCGAGCCGGTCAGCGGACAGTGCGTCGAGGGCATCATTCAGTAGTCGGGCCTGGCGTCGCAGCACGCTGACCCCGTCTCTGAGCAACCGGACCAGGCGGGTGTGAGCGCTCGACGCGAAGGAGCGCAGCCCGTTCAGCGCTCGACGAACCGCCAGCAGAAGCGGAACGTCGAGCAGCTCGAGCGGCGAGAACCCAGCGACTTCGCGCTCGGCGTCAGGCGGGTCGGCGACTCGCTGGGCTCGACCGAGACACCGCGAGTGCACCAGCGACTTCGCGATCGACGTCACGATGGTTGGTACCTTGTTCGGCTCGAGCGCAACGCGGAGTGTCCGATCGCCGCGAACGCGGTTCGCCAGATGACGGGTTCTCTCGAGAGCGGACGCTCGTTCACGAGCGAAGCGGAGCGACGTGACGGGCCCGGAGGAGCGGACGTGAGCGCAACCGGGCGCGCCATCGACGGCATCCGAGCAGGGCACGCTGCCGTGCTTCGTCACACGGCGCCGAGACGCGCGCGGATCAGCACGTCGCGATCGACACACTCGACCGACACCACGGTGGTCCGAAGCCCCTCGGCAGGCGTCGCCACCGGCAGCACACCCGACCAGGTCAGCCCCTCGTGCCCGAACACCGTCGGCGCCATGAAGAGCATCAGCTCGTCGACCAGCTTCGCGCGCAGGAAGGCCGAGATCGTCGTCGCGCCGCCTTCGACGAGCACGTGAAGAATGCCCTCCTTCGCGAGCGCCCGGAGCGCCTCCTCGAGGGCGAGCTCACCACGCCGCTCAGTCACCGTCAGCACGCGCACGCCGCGCTTCGTGAACGCCCGCGCCCGGTACGAGTCGGTGGGCTTCGAGGTGATCACCACCACTGGAGCTCCGCCGCTCGCGAACACCTTCGCGGTCGGCTTCGTGCGGAGCGAGGGATCGATCACCACCCGCATCGGGTCGCGCCCCGCGGGGATCCTCGTCGTCAGCTGCGGATCATCGGCCACCACCGTGCCAGCGCCGACGACGATCGCGTCGACCCGGTTTCGCAAGTGGTGGGCCCGCTCACGAGAGGCCTCTGAGGTGATCCACTTCGAGGCGCCGGTGCGGGTGGCGATCTTCCCATCGAGCGTCATCGCCGACTTCACCGTCACGAACGGCAGCCCCGTGCGCATCACCTTGAAGAAGGGCTCGTTGAGCGCATCACACTCGGCCTCGAGCACGCCGCCCTCGACGCGCAGGCCGGCGCGGCGCATGCGGGTGATGCCCTTGCCATCGACGAGCGGGTTGGGGTCCGCCGAGCCGTAGACGACCCGCGCGATGCCGGCCTCGAGAATGGCCTGGGTGCACGGCGGCGTTCGCCCGAAGTGATCGCACGGCTCGAGCGTCGAGTAGATGGTCGCGCCCTTCGCGCGTGTGCCCGCCAGCATCAGCGCATTCGCCTCGGCGTGCGCGGTGCCGGCGCGGGCGTGGTACCCGGTCGCGATCACCCTGCCCGCCTTGACGATGACGGCGCCCACGGCCGGGTTCGGGTGCGTGCGGCCCAGGCCCTTGTGCGCTTCGGTGAGCGCCAGCCGCATGAAGCGGTCGTCGTCAGGCGCGCGGCTCATGACTGGGAGCCCGGGCCCTTCCCCTTCGGCCGCGGCGGGCTGCTCGCCTTCGTCTGGAGGATCTCCTTCAGCTCGTCCATGAACTCCGAGATGTCGCGGAAGCTCCGGTAGACCGAGGCGAAGCGCACGTAGGCCACCTCGTCGAGGAGCGGCAGGCGCTCCATGATCAGCTCGCCCAGCGCGGTCGAGGTGACCTCCTTCTCGCCCAGCTCCTGGAGCTTTCGCTCGAGCTCGGTGACGAAGCCCTCGAGCTGATCGACCGACACCGGCCGCTTCTCACAGGCCTTCTTCAAGCCGACGATCAGCTTGTCGCGATCGAACGCCTCGCGCCGGCCGTCCTTCTTCACGACGAGCGGGTTGAGCTCTTCCACGCGCTCGTAGGTCGTGAACCGGCGCCGGCAGCTCTCGCACTCGCGGCGTCGGCGAATGACGGCGCCGTCGCTGGCTTCGCGACTGTCCATCACCCGGGTGTCTTGCGTGGCGCAGAAGGGGCACCGCACGGCGTCGTTCAGCCCTTCTTCAGCCGCGAGGCGTACAGCGGGAAGGCCTTGGTGAACTCCGAGACCTCGGCGCGAATCGTGGCGAGCACCGCGTCGTCGCTGGCGTGATCGAGCGCCTTGCCGATGAACTTCGCCACCACCGCCATGTCGGCCGTCTTGAGGCCCCGCGTCGTCAGCGCCGGCGTCCCGATGCGCACCCCGGAGCTCACCATGGGCTTCTCGGGGTCGAAGGGGATCTGGTTCTTGTTCACCGTGATGCCGGCCTTGTCGAGCACCTCTTCGGCCACCTTGCCGGTGACCTTCTTGGCGCGCAGGTCGACGAGCATGAGGTGGTTGTCGGTGCCGCCGGAGCACAGCCGCAGGCCCTGCTCCGTGAGGCCCTCGGCGAGCGCCTGCGCGTTGGCGACGACCTGCTTCGCGTAGTCCTTGAACGAGGGCTGCAGCGCCTCGCGGAACGCGATCGCCTTGGCCGCGATGGTGTGCATCATCGGCCCGCCCTGAGTGCCGGGGAAGATCTGGCTGTTGATGCTCCTGGCGTACTGCTCGCGCATCAGAATGACGCCAGAGCGCGGGCCACGGAGCGTCTTGTGCGTCGTCGAGGTGACGACGTCGGCGAAGGGAATCGGTGACGGGTGCACGCCACCGGCGATCAGGCCGGCGATGTGGGCCATGTCGACGAGCAGCGCAGCGCCCACCGAGTCGGCGATCGCCTTGAAGCGGGGGAAGTCGATCACCCGCGGGTACGCGGAGCCACCGGCGATGATCAGCCGGGGCTTGTGCTCCTTCGCCAGCGCCTCGATATGCGCGTAGTCGAACCGCTCGGTGTCCTTCTCGAGGCCGTAATGCGCGACCTTGTATTGCTTGCCCGAGAAGTTGAACGTGGCGCCGTGGGTGAGGTGGCCTCCCGAGTTGAGATCGAGCGTCAGCATCAGCTCGCCCGGCTTCATCAGACACATGAACGCGGCCATGTTGGCCTGGCTGCCGGAGTGCGGCTGCACGTTCGCGGCTTCGGCGCCGAAGAGCGTCTTCACGCGCTCGATGGCGAGCGTCTCGGCCTTGTCGACCTGTTCGCAGCCGCCGTAGTACCGCTTGCCGGGGTAGCCCTCGGCGTACTTGTTGGTGAGCACGCTGCCCGTGGCCTCCATCACCGCCGGGCTGACGAAGTTCTCAGACGCGATCAGCTCGAGGCCGTCTTCCTGCCGACGGGTCTCGGCCTCGATGATGGCGGCGATCTCGGGGTCGACCTGGCTCAGCGGGGTGGTGTTCTCCATGGGGCGTTGAGGTAACGCACCGTGCCCGAGGGGGCAACAGCCACATCGAGTGTCAGACAAGCGGCGCTTCTCGCCCGCGCGCAGGCGCAAGGGGTGCCCCGGCCCAGGCCGAGCGAACTGGGCGCCCAGGAGGCCATCGCGAGCTCGCGCCTACTGCACCACCCACGCGTTCGCCTCGAGGTGAACCGGAGGATCGGCCACGCTGGCGCCGGCCTCGCGAATCCACCGCATCTGCGAGAACGCGTTGCCGCCCGCCTTGCACACCGCCTCACGCAAGGCGGCGAACGTCAGATCGTCGTTCTCGAGCCGGTCGACGCGAACCCAGCCGATGTTCTTCGCTCCCGAGGGCACGTCGGTGCCGGCCGGGTAGTCGGTCGCCTCGCAGCCCTGATCGACGAGGCGCACCCTCGGCCCGGTGTCGGGCTTCTTCACCACGGGCAGGATCTCGGTTCGGCAGCCGCCCAGCGCGATCACGAGCATCAGGAGCAGGTGTCTCATCGCAGCGCCTCCAGCGCCTTCACCTTGTCGAGCCGCGCCTGGTGACGGCCGCCGTCGTAGCCCGTGGCGAGGAACACGTTCGCGATCTCGAGCGCGACGCCGCCGCCCGTCACGCGCGAGCCCAGGCACAGCACGTTCGCGTCGTTGTGCATGCGGGTGAGCCGGGCCTCGTATTCGGTGCGGCACACCGCCGCGCGAATGCCATGCACCTTGTTGGCCGCGATGCTCATGCCGATGCCGGTGCCGCAGATCAGAATGCCGAGCGCGGGCGTGCCCTTCGTCACCAACGCCGTCAGCTTCGCGGCATAGTCGGGGTAGTCCACCGAGGCGCTCGAGTCGGGGCCGAGATCGTTCACCTCATGGCCCAGCTTCTTCAGCTCGGCGACGAGCTCGGCCTTCAAGGACACTCCAGCGTGGTCGGCGGCGATGGCGAAGGAGCTCACGGGGGCGTTGTACCGCCTTTCACCCTCGCACTGGAACGGTCTCGCGTGGCACCGTGTCTGACCGCTCCCAGGAGACTTCACGTGGATCTCGATCGCCGCGCCCTCGCCCTCGCCCTCGTCGTCAGCACCCTCATCGCCTCGGTGGCGTTCTCCGTCGTGAAGCTGTCGCGGCCCACCACCATCGACGTGCGCGGCTCGGCGAAACGTCGCATCGCGTCCGATCTCTCGGAGTGGTCGGCCTCGGTGCACGTCACCCGCAAAGACCGCGTCGAGGCGTACACCGCGCTCAAGAAAGACGTCGAGGTGCTGACGGGTTTCCTCGAGCAGGCCGGCTTCCCGCGTGATCAGGTGCGCATCTCGGCAGCCAGCATCGACGAGCTGTCGCACGAAGAGATCACCGAGACCGGCGATCGCGTCACCCGCAAGACCGTCTTCGATGGGTGGCGCGCGAGCCAGACCGCCAACGTCGTCTCGAAAGACGTGCAGCGCGTCGAGCGCGTGTCTCGCGAAATCACCCAACTGCTCGAGAAGGGCCTCGACATCTCGTCGCAGTCGCCGAGCTACCTCTTCACCGGCGTCGGCGCGCTCAAGATCGAGATGCTCGCCGAGGCGTCACGCGATGCCCGCCAACGCGCCGAGCGAATGATCGAAGCCGCGGGCGGTGGCGCGACGGTCGGCCGGGTCTTCGGGCTCGACACCGGCGTCATCAACATCAACGCCGCCAACTCGACCGAGACCTCTTGGGAGGGCAACTTCGACACCTCGTCCTTCGAGAAGGACATTCTCACCACCGTGCGGGTGCGCTTCGAGGTGAAGAACTAAGGCGTCTGCAGCGCCCGGCGAACCGGCGTCCACCGGCCCTGCACGAGCGTGTACTCGTTCTTCTTGCCGCAACCCGTGACGCGAACGTTCGACGGCGACAGCGGTTGCTTGACCTCTTCGAACTCGATCGCCGAAGGCTTGCAGCCCAGATCGTTCGCTGCGCGCGGGCCGAGTTCGGTCCGCACGGCGGCCATGTCGAAGGAGCAGCCCGAGAGCGCGAGCACGACGACGACCAGCCGTGCCGAGCGCATCAGTCCCGGTACCGCCGGAGGATCAACACCGCGTTGGTGCCGCCGAAGCCGAAGGAGTTCGACATCGCCGCGTCAACCCGAACCTCACGCGCCTTGTTGGGCACGTAGTCGAGGTCGCACTCGGGATCCGTCGTGAACTGGTTGATCGTCGGGGGAATGATGCCGCGCGAGAGGGCGAGGGCGCTGAAGACGGCCTCGGCGCCACCGGCGGCACCCAGCATGTGGCCGGTCATCGACTTGGTCGACGACACCATCAGCTTGCTGGCGTGATCGCCGAAGACGCGGCGAATGGCCTTCGACTCGTGAAGATCGTTGAAGGGCGTCGAGGTGCCGTGCGCGTTGACGTAGCCGATGTCGGTCGGCTGCATGCCTGCCGACTTGAGCGCCAGGCGCATGCAGCGCTGGGCGCCTTCGTGCTCGGGCGCCGGAGCGGTCTCGTGGTGAGCGTCGCTGTTGGCCGCGTAGCCGACGAGCTCGGCGATGATCTTCGCGCCACGCTTCTTCGCGTGCTCGAGCTCTTCCAGCACCACGATGCCGGCGCCTTCGCCCATCACGAAGCCATCGCGGTCCTTGTCGAAGGGCCGGCTGGCGGTGGCGGGGTCGTCGACGCGGGTCGACAAGGCGTGCATCGACTCGAAGCCGCCGATGCCGAGCTGGGTGATCGCCGCTTCGGAGCCGCCGGCGATCGCCGCGTCCATCTCTCCGTAGCGAATGCCCTTCCAGGCCTCGCCGATCGCGTGGGCGCTCGTGGAGCACGCCGAGACGGGCGACCAGTTCGGGCCGCGGGCGTTGTACCGCATCGAGATGCGGCCCGGCGCCATGTTGACGATCATGCGCAGGATGAAGAAGGGCGAGAGGCGATCGAAGCCCTTCTCGAGCGCGCCCTTGTGGCTGTCTTCCAGCGACCCGAGGCCGCCGATGCCGCTGCCGACGATGACGCCGACGCGCTCGGGATCGTACCCGTTGGGCTTGTCGAGGCCGATGGGCGTGCCGGCTTCCTTCATCGCGAGCTCGCTGGCCGCGATGGCGAAGTGGCAGAACCGGTCCATCCGGCGGGCTTCACGCCGCTCGATGAAGTCCTCGACGACGAAGTCCTTCACTTCGCCGGCGATGTTCACCTTGAGCCTGGGGTCTTCCCACGCCGAGATCTTCGAGATGCCGGACTGGCCGTTGATCGCGGCCTGCCACGACTTCTCGGTGCCCGTACCCAGAGCCGTGATCAGGCCAGTACCGGTGATGACGACGCGTCGAGGAGCGCTCATGGTGGGAACTCGAGGGCCGACCTTCAGCCCCGACAGCTCACTTCTTGTGAGTGTTGATGTAGTTGATCGCGTCGCCGACGGTCTTGATGTTCTCTGCTTCTTCGTCGGGGATCTCGATCTCGAACTCTTCCTCCATCGCCATCACCAGCTCGACGATGTCGAGCGAGTCGGCGCCGAGGTCCTCGATGAAGGAGGACTCCATCTTGATCTCGTCCTCGCTGACGCCGAGCTGGTCGGCGATGATCGACTTGACCTTGGCTTCGATGTTCTGGGCCGTCATTGCGTGTGTCCTTGGTGTTGGGGAAGAAAACGTTGTGGGCCGCGCGCGTAGCACACGGGGTGTGGCTGACCAACGGTGAAACTACATGTACATGCCGCCGTTCACCTTGAGGACTTCTCCGGTGATGTACGAGGCGGCGTCAGAGGCGAGGAACGCCACGGCTTTGGCGACCTCTTCAGGGTTCCCGATGCGTCCCAATGGAATCGCGTCGGCCATCTTCGTCTTGAGCTCGTCGTTGAGCGCCGCCGTCATGTCGGTGGTGATGAAGCCCGGGGTGACGGCGTTGACGCGAATGTTCCGTGACGAGAGCTCTTTGGCGACGGCCTTGGTGAGGCCGATGAGCCCGGCCTTCGACGCCGCGTAGGCCGCCTGGCCGCCGTTGCCCATCTCGCCGACGATGCTCGAGACGTTGACGATCGCGCCGCCTTTGGCCTTCATCATCGGGCGGCTGACCGCGCGCATGAGCGAGAAGGCGCCCTTGAGGTTGGTGTCGAGCGTCTTGTCCCAGTCGTCGTCCTTGAAGCGCATGAGCAGCCCGTCGATGGCGACGCCGGCGTTGTTCACCAGCACGTCGATGCGGCCGTGCTCGCGCATCGCCTCGTCGATGAAGCTGGAGCACGCAGCAGAATCGCTCACGTCGAAGCGCTTGGCCTGGGCCTTCGCGCCGGCGTCGGTGAGGAGCTTGATGGTCTCGACCGCGGCCGCTTCGTTGCCCGCGTAGGTGATGACGACGTCGGCGCCGCGCGTGGCGAACTCGAGCGCGATCGCGCGACCGATGCCGCGGGAGCCGCCGGTGACGAGCACGACCTTGTTGCTGAAGTCCTTCATCACACGCTCCCGGGAGACGAGGCCCCATGTGCAAACCGGGGGCCCTTCACTGCGCGCCGTTTACGGAGGGATCAGCCCGATGTCGAGGGCGGCAGGTGGCGAAGTTCGTTCGCACTCCCCGTAAACTGCACAAATGCTTTCGCACTCGACCTGGTTACTGGTGGCCGCACTGACGCTTGCAGGCTGTGGTGATCGTCGCTGCGCACTCGAGCCAAACGGGGGCTTCTGCCAGGCCATCTTCCCGAGGGCCTTCTTCAACCCGACCACCAGACGCTGCGAGGCGTTCACCTGGGGCGGCTGTGGAGGCGTCGTTCCGTTCGACACCGTCGAAGAGTGCCGAATGGTCTGCGGCGGCTGAGCTTTCGGCGTGCCAGCTGCCTCGAAGTTCGCCTGCACCGCTCGACGCCGGGCTTCAGTGGGCGGGCTGCCATGACGCGGGCATTGTCGCCGTCGGGGGCATGTTGCGGAGCGCCGCCTGGGCACTGGCCAGAGGAACGCCTCTCGCCTCGAACAAGGCCGTCATCAGCACTGCCGTTGTCCCCAGCACCAGGAGCACCCATCGTCCCTGCGCGAACCCGCGGTGCACCAGACCCGCAAGGGTGAACACGAAGCCGAGTATTGCCGTGATGGCCACGCACATCTCTGCTTGGCCGTAGTTGGGTTGCGTCACCGCGGAGAGCACCAGCATCAAGACCAGACTGAATGGCATCACGGCAGCGCCTCCCAGAACGCTGACCATGATCGCAGCCAGTGCTCGCAGCCCTTGCCGGGGTTTGAGCAACGCCACCATGAGCACCAAGGCAGTGACAACAGCGAACGCATTGCCTGAGTTGAGATACTCCAGCGGGGCCAGCTGGTCTGGGAGCGCGCGAGTCCCTTCCGTGTAGACGAGTGGCAGGTCGACCCTGGTCGTGCGGAGGAAGCCCTCGCCCTGCGCCAGGCCCTGGCCATCCACACAGAAGCACTCCTCACCGCCGGAGCGTAGGACGGCCACGGGCTTGAGCACTGGTGGGCAAGACAACTCCGGCAGGCAACACGGGGGGCGCATACCCTGGAGTACCGACCTGACCTCGCCTCGGTTGCATCACCGTCGAGACAGGTCAACCGAGCGCTCGTTGCGACAGCGCATCGCCGGCTGCCTTCCTGTGGACTGGATCGCGTGAAGGCGACGACGACCAGCACCACTCCTCGTGCCCGCCGCCGCCCCGCCCTCGCTGCGGCGTGGACCGACGCGCCCCGGTTGGAGCAAATCGGCTTCGATGAGGCGGTGATTCGTGCGGCGCTCGATCGTTCAGGCCTCGAGGCAGGCGACATCGAGACGACGGTGGGTGCTCTTCGTGGCTGGGCGTTACGAAGCGACTGCGAGCGCCTTCTCGAGGCTCGCCGGATCTTCCACGTTGACGCACTCGATGCCCTTCGCGATGCGCTTGACGAGGCCAGAGAGCACCTTGCCGGGCCCGAGCTCCACGATCTTCGTCACGCCCGCTTGCTCCAGCGCCTGCACACACTCGATCCACCGCACCGAGCCGGTCACCTGACGCAGCAGCAGCGCCTTCACCTTCGAGGGATCGGCGTTCGGCGTGGCCTCGACGTTCGTCACCACCGGCGCGCTGGGCGCCGTGAAGGTGATCTTCGAGAGCACCTCGTCGAGCCGCGGCACGACCGGCGACATGAGCTCACAGTGGAACGGAGCGCTCACGGGCAACAGCAACACCCGCTTCGCACCTGCCGCCTTGAGGAGGACCCCTGCCCGCTCGACCGCAGCCGCGTGGCCGGCGATCACCGTCTGCGACGGCTCATTGAAGTTCGCGCACGAGACGATCTCGCCCTTGGCGGCTTCACGGCACAGCTCGGCGACCTTCTCGGGAGCCAGGCCCAGCACCGCCGACATCGCGCCGACACCCGAAGGCACCGCTTCCTGCATGAACGTGCCACGCGCTCGAACGGCGCGGACGGCGTCGGCGAGCGACATCGCTCCAGCGGCGACCAGCGCCGAGTACTCGCCGAGCGAGTGGCCAGCGACGAACGCCGGCGCGGTGGGAAACCGCTTCGTGAACACGGCGTGCGCGGCGATCGACACGGTGAGGATCGCGGGCTGCGTATTCGCCGTCAGCTTGAGCGTGTCTTCCGGACCCTCGAAGCACAACGTCGACAGCTTCTCGCCCAGGGCATCATCAGCCGTGTCGAACACCGCCTTCGCCTCGGGGAACGCGTCGGCGAGCGCCTTGCCCATGCCGACCGACTGACTGCCCTGCCCTGGAAACACGAACGCCATCGAACCCATGGTCCGCACTCCTCGAAAGAGAGAGACGACTGCCTGCGCTGCCTACCAGCGGACGATGGCGCTGCCCCACGACATGCCGGCGCCGATGGCCATCATCAGGATCGTGTCGTTCGGCGCGAGCCGCCCGCTGCGATTGGCCTCGTCGAGCGTCATCGGGAGCGAGGCCGAGGACGTATTGCCGTATTTGTCGATGTTGAGGAAGGCCTTCTCTTTGGGCAACTTCACGCGCTCGAGCACCGCGTCGATGATGCGCACGTTGGCCTGGTGCGCGACGATGTGGGTGATGTGATCGGGCGTGAGGTTGTTGGCGGCGAACGCTTCGCCGATGGCGTCTGACAGGGCGCGCACGGCGAACTTGTACACGTCGCGGCCGTTCATCGAGACGAACTGGAGCCGCTGATCGACCATCTCGTGCGAGACGGGCGTCTTCGAGCCGCCGCCGGGAATACAGAGAATGCCCGTCTGCGCCCCGTCGGTGTGGAGGTGGGTCGAGATGATGCCGCGGGTGTCGTCCTTCGAGGGCCCCAGCACCATCGCGCCGGCCGCGTCACCGAAGAGCACGCAGGTGTTGCGATCCTTCCAGTCGATGATGCGGGTCAGCAGCTCGACGCCGACGACCAGCACGCGCTTCGCCTTGCCGGTTTCGATGAACTGCGAGGCGACCGACAGGCCGAAGAGCGAGCCGGCACACGCCGCAGAGAGATCGAACGCGAACGCCTTCGTCGCGCCGAGCTTGTGCGCGAGGAACGCGGCGCACGCGGGCATCGGCATGTCAGGCGTCACGGTGCCGACGATGACGAGATCGAGCTCGTCAGCGCGCGTCGACGCCATCTCGAGCGCGCGAATCGCTGCCTTCAGCGCCATGTCAGAGGTGTTCTCTCCTGGCGCGGCCATGCGGCGTTCACGAATGCCGGTCCGCTCGACGATCCACTCGTCCGTCGTCTCGACCAGCTTCTCGAGATCGCGGTTCGTCACCACCTTTTCGGGAACGTAGCTGCCGGTGCCGATGATGTGTGCGCGCATGGCGGGCCGCTCCTTACAGGTAAAACCACTCCCATGTCACTGCGTCGGTTTCGGGAGATCACGGCCAACGCCCAACGCTGGATTGGCGGTGAAAACACGAAAACCCCTCGCATGCCTGGGCGGGCCCGCGAGAGGTCGTTGCGATTCGAGCTGGGGCGATGCGAACGACAGTCAGTCGCTGGTGCCGCGCGCGACCTTCTTGCCGGCGTAGTTGCCGCAGGCCGGGCAGATGCGGTGAGGCATCGTCGGCGCGCCGCAGCTGGTGCACTTGATGACTTGCACCGCCGTCTTCAGCGAGTTGTTGCCAGCGCGGCGGCGATCTCGCCGCATCTTCGAAGTGCGCTTCTTGGGGACACCCATGGCTTCATCTTCCTTTCGACTTCTTCAGTTCTTCAACTTGATGTCCTTCAACTTCGCCAACCGGACATCGATCTCTTTCTTCTCGGAGTGACCGCAGTCTTTCTCGTTGAGGTCCTGCCCGCAGTTCGGGCACAAACCCCTGCAGTCCTCCCGACACAGCACCGTCACCGGGAGCGCCAGCAATACCTGTTCACGCACGATCGGGTCCAGATCGATCGTCTTCCCATCGAAAGGTTCCGCGTCGATCTCGTTGATCTCGAAGCTGGCGGCCATCTCGGCCTGCTCGTCGTCTTCGCGCTGCTGCTTGCGCTTCTTCGAGGGCTTGGGGTGCGCCACCAGCGGCTCGGCCTCTTCTTCGGCGGGCTTCGGCAGCTCTCGCACCATGCGGCGGGAGAACTCGGTCGACACGTCGAAGGGAACGTCGGTCGTGCAGCGCTTGCACGGCCCCGAGAGCGCCGCGTCGAAGGTGCCCGTCACGTGCACCTGCCCGCTCACCTTGCGAAAAGACGCCGACAGCGTCCCCGGAGCGAGCACCTTGAAGCCGCCGCTGTCCTCAAGCGCTTCGTCGAGCACTTTGCGCTCGAGCGGCTGGCTCAAGTCGAGCCCGGGTTCTTGAATTTCCTCAATCTTTACGAGCATTTGCGTTAATCCCCGCGAAGGGGCGCGGAACCTACATGTCGGGGAGACGGGAGTCAAACATCGCCCTGACCAGCACCCGTTTTCGCGGGTGGGTTTTCTGGTATGCGGCGCGGCGTGCGCCTGGTGGGGACCCTGTTCACTGTCGTGTCGATGTTGGCGGCCACGCCGGCGTTCTCGCAGCTCGCGCCGCGCAACGACGCCCTCACCAAGGGGCAGCAGCAGGTCGACGACGGCGACTTCGAAGACGCGGTGAAGACGCTCGAGGCGGGCATCGACGCGCCCGATCTCACCGACGAGCAGCTGGCCGAGCTGTACCGGCTGCTCGGGCTCTCGCACCTGTACCTGGGCAACGAAGACAAGGCGCGCGACGCGTTCGAGAAGCTGCTGCAGGCGCGGCCCGACTACGAGCTGCCCAAGGCGACGCCACCGAAGATCCGCACCCTCTACGCGCGCATCAAGGACGACATCCGCAAGCGACGGGTTCGTCCCGTCACCCTCACCGTCTCAGGCGTGCCGGAGCAGGCGCCGGGCCAGGCCGTCACCGTCGAGTCGCGCATCGACGACATGGCGCTGGGCGCGAAGGCGAAGCTCTTCTACCGGCGCTCGGGAGCGCAGAACTACAGCTCCATCGACTTCATGCGCGATCGCGCCGAGCGGAGCCAGTACCGCGCGACGATTCCCGCGTTCGAGCTGCCGGAAGAGCCCTCGGCGTACGATCTCGAGTACTACGTCGAGGTCGCCGACGCCGCGCAGCGCCGCCTCGCCGGCCGCGGAGACCCGTTCACCCCGCTGACCTTCCGCGTGAACGCGAGAGCGACCGCGAGCGACGCCGACAAGCCGACCGCCTGGTACGCGAACCCGTGGGTGTGGGTCGGCATCGGCGCTGGCGCCGCCGCGGTCACCACCGGCGCCATCCTCCTCGCGACCCAGCGGCCGACCGGCACGCTGCCGATCACGATTCAGATCGAGGGCATGCCGTGAAGCACGCCGCGCTCGTCGCCCTCGTCGCCGCCTCGCTCTCGGGCTGTGGCCCCGAACAATCGTCGGAGCCCGGGTTCAACCTCGAGCTCGCCGTGCAACGTGGCCTGCTCGACGTGATCGGCGGCTTCCAGGTCGCGCTGGTGACGAACATCTCGAGCGTCGAAGGCGGCGACTGCACGGTGATTCGCACGAAGTGCATCAAGGATCAGGTGCCCGCGAGTCGCTTCGTGCCGCTGAGGAACCCGGCGACGAACATGACCCAGCCCGCGCTGGTGTTCCCGATCAACCTGACCACCGGCACGCCCAACACGCAGGATCTCTCGCTCACCGAGGTGCCGCCTGGCCGCGACTACGGGCTGATCATCGAGGCCATCGCAAAAGACGGCGTTCGGCTCGCGGGGGCGGAGTGTCAGTTCGTTCAACAGCTCAACGCCGGCTCGAACCCGCGCGTGCTGATGCGCATCCAGCAGCACAACCCGCCGAAGCTGTGCGACCCCCGGCTGCTGCCATAGCGCTGGTCAGCGCGTCTTCGACACCTTCGCGTGCAGCTTCTCGATCAACGCCTCGATGCGGGCCTTGTCGGCGGCCGAGAGCCCGATGAAGCTCACGCCCATGCCGAGCTCCTTCGCGGTGACGATCTCACCTTCGCAGGCGACTGATCCGGCGTCGGCAGGCAGGTCGAACTTCAGCGCGACCCGGGTGCCGACCGGCAGGGGAATCGTCTGAATGAAGTAGGCGCCACCGACGCTCAGGTTCGACGCGCGCTGGAAGTACAGCTCGCCGTCCAGCGTCGCCTCGATCCAGAGATCGACGGGAACGCGCTCTTCCTTCCGCTTCTCTTTGCCAGTCGCCATGCGCGAGCGACTTATGCCACGGAGCGAGATGAGTTAGGAAGCCGGACATGTCGCGCATCCTCATCGTCGAAGACGAGCAGGACCTCGCGTCGCTGCTCGAATACAACCTGAAGCAAGAGGGGTTCGAGATCGACATCGCGCGCACCGGCGCTGCAGGCGTCTCGCGGGCCAAGTCGTTCAAGCCCGACCTGATCCTCCTCGACCTGATGCTGCCCGACATCGGCGGCACCGAGGTGGCCCGGCTGGTGCGTGAGCACGAGGGCAAGCGCATTCCCATCATCATGGTGACGGCGCGCGGCGAAGAGTCCGACCGGGTGCGCGGCCTCGAGCTGGGCGCGGACGACTACGTGGTGAAGCCGTTCTCGGTGAAGGAGCTGCTGCTGCGCATTCGCAACGTGCTCCGGCGAGATGGCACCGAGCCGAAGCCCGCGTCTTCGACGGGCACCCTCTCCGCACCCGACATCGTGCTCGACGCCGATCGCCACGAGGTGACGGTGAAGGGCAAGCCGGTGGTGCTCACCGCGCTGGAGTTCCGGCTCCTGAAGACGTTCCTCGAGCGGCCGGGCCGCGTGCAGACGCGCGAGACGTTGCTCTCCGATGTCTGGGGCATCGACGCCGAGATCACCACCCGCACCGTCGACACGCACATCAAGCGGCTGCGCGAGAAGCTCGGCCCCTCGGGCGACATCATCGAGACGATTCGAGGCGTCGGGTACAAGCTCTCGCGCCCCGAGTAGGCACGCCTTCGTTGCGGCATCGTCACACAGGGGCGCTACAACGCCCGCCCCATGGCGAACCCAACGGTCCAGAAGAGTGACGAGCCGGCTCCGGGCAACATGAGCGACACCTCGCGGGCGCTCGCGGTGCTGCGCGCGGTGATCGACGGCATGGCCGAGGGCGTCTGGGTAACCAGCGAGGACGGCACCGTCGTCGAGCACAACAACGCGCTCAAGGAGCTGCTCTTCTCGGGCACCGCGCTGGTGGGCCACAAGGCCGGAGAGATCGTCGAGAGCGACGAGCTGCAGCAGGCCGTCGATCGCGCCTGCCGGGAGAACGCCTCGAGCCGGCTGGAGCTCAACCTCGAGGGCGTGCGGCCCCGGGTGGTGTCGGTGCACGTCTCTCCGCTCGGGCATGACTTGAGCGGCAGCTCCGCGGTGTTCTTCGACGTCACCGAGCTGCGGCGCCTCGAGAAGGTGCGCAAGGACTTCGTCGCCAACGTCAGCCACGAGCTCCGCACGCCGGTGACGGCGATTCGTGGGTACGCCGAGACGCTCTTGTCTGGGGCGCTGTCGGATCCGGCGGCGGCTCCGAAGATGGTCGACATCATCCACCGGCAGTCGGAGCGCCTCTCGGAGCTCGTGGAAGATCTGCTCGAGCTCTCGCGCCTCGAGTCACGCGAGCTGCAGCTCGCTGAGAAGCCCATCAACCTCGCGCAGGCCGCGCAGGGCGCCTCCGAAGCGGTGCGCCCCAAGGCGCGCGCCCGGAACATCGAGATCGAGCTCCAGGTGGCGCCGGAGCTGTACGTGCTCGCCGACCCCCGCGGGGTGGAGCAGGTCATCCTCAACCTGCTCGACAACGCCGTGAAGTACACGCCGGTCAACGGCCACGTCTGGCTGCGCGCGAGAAGACTGAACGAGCACATCGAGCTGACCGTGAAGGACGACGGCCCGGGCATCGAGGCCCGCCACCTGCCCCGCCTCTTCGAGCGCTTCTATCGCGTGGACAAGGGCCGCAGCCGCGACATGGGCGGCACGGGGCTGGGGCTGTCGATCGTGAAGCACCTGGTGACGGCGATGAAGGGCGACGTGCGCGTCGAGAGCGCGCCTGGGCAGGGCAGCACCTTCTACGTCACCCTGCCCGTCGCGCCCCAGGTTGCTGGGAATCCCCCCACCCCGGGGTAGGATGGTGGAGGGATGCGCGTCGCGGTGTTGGCTGACATTCACGGAAACCTGCCGGCCTGCGAAGCGGTGCTCGAGGACATCAAGCGGCAGAGCCCCGACTTCATCGTGGCGGCTGGCGATCTCTGTCTGCGTGGCGCGTGGCCCCGGGAGACCTTCGAGCTGCTCGACGACACCTGTGACGATCTGCTGATGGGCAACACCGACTGCTACCTGGCCGGCAACTACCTGTCGGGCGCCTACCGCGAGCGCGACCACTGGAAGACGAACCTGCTCGAGTGGAGCCGCGATCAGCTCGGCGCCGCGAAGACGGCCCGGCTCGGCCAGCTGGCGTTCTCGGTGCGCTACTCGCCGCGCAAGGGCCAGGACCTGTTCGTCTGCCACGCCAACCCGCGCAACCTCGAAGACTCGCTCGAGCCGACGCTCGACGATCACACGCTGCGCCGGCTGCTCGGCCACCTCGACGCCGCGGCGCTCGCCTTCGGGCACCTGCACTTTCCCTATCGCCGCAGGCTCGGGCGCATGGTGATCGCCGACGTCGCGTCGGCAGGCATTCCACGTGACGGCGATCTGCGGCCGGCCTGGGGCCTCTTCACGTGGACGCCGCGCGGCTGGCGCGTGCAGATTCGCCGCGTCCGGTACGCCGTGCGTCGCGCGACGTCGGGGCTGCAGGAGCGCAAGGTGCCGGGTGCGTCGCTCCTCATCCACAAGATGCTCGAGTGCCGGTATCGCCACCACGAGCTGATGGCGCAGGCCGCGCGTCGCCACTCTGGGCTGCCGCCCTACCTCAAGCCTCCGCCTGGAGCGCCCGCGCACCTCAGGCCAGTGGGTCAGGCGGTGCCTGCCCTGCCGCCGCCACCTGGCATCGAGCAGCCCGCCCCGGGCGACGCGACCCGCGCTGATGAGGCCGCCGACGAAGCGCTGTCGCGGTTGAACCTGCCGGCCCCCACCGACGTGCCCGCAGAGACCGAGGCTGGGAGCAGCGAGTCATCGGGAGAGTCGCACGACCCGACGAACGGTCTGGACGTCGGCGAGGCCGAACCCGAGACCGGCACCTGAACGTCGTGTGACGGCGCTGTCACGTGCCGTCGCGAACTTGTCACGACCCAGCCACGGGCTCGTCGAGGGGCGGCGCTATCTCGTGCGCCATGTCCACCATCCTCATCGTCGATGACGAAGCCGATCTCGCCAGCCTCGTGGAGTTCAACCTCAAGCAGGCCGGTCTCGATACGGCCGTCGCCCTCACCGGAGAGCAGGCGCTCCAGCTCGCCACGCGCGTGAAGCCCGATCTCGTGCTGCTCGATCTCATGCTCCCCGACATCTCGGGCCGCGACGTGTGCCGCCGCCTGCGCGCGAACCCCCAGACGCGTGAGGTGCCGATCGTGATGCTGACGGCGCGTGGTGAAGAGGCCGATCGCGTGCAGGGGTTCGAGGTCGGCGCCGATGACTACGTCACCAAGCCGTTCTCGCCGCGAGAGCTCGTGCTCCGCGTGAAGGCGATTCTGCGGCGCTCCGGCGGGGGCAGCACGGGTGAACGGCTGGTGCTGGGGCCCCTCGAGCTCGACCTGGGCTCGCACCGCGCGTACGTCGCGAGCGAAGAGGTCGAGCTGACGGCGCTCGAGTTCAAGTTGCTTCACCACCTCATTTCCAGGCCGGGCCGGGTGCAGACCCGCGAGCAGCTCTTGTCGGACGTCTGGGGCATCACCAGCCCACTCGAGACGCGCACCGTCGACACCCACGTGATGCGCCTGCGCGAGAAGCTCGGCGTGGGGCGTGAGCTCGTCGAGACCGTTCGTGGCGTCGGCTACCGCATGGCCGACCCGCAGCGGCCCGAAGCGCGCGCCTGACGCCTTCGCGGCGAGGCGCTGAGATCACGACGCGATCACAACCGCGTCACAGCGGAACGAGTGCGTTGCGGAAGCGTTGGTGAGGATTCACCGCACCGATCCCCCAGCGTCGCAGGCAGCCTTCATGATCACGCGCATCTCGAAGAAGGAGGTGCGTGGTGCTTCAGACTCTCTCGTTCGTCGTGTTGTCTCTGGCCGCGTTCGGCGTCTTTGCGCTGAGCGTCCAGGCCATCGCCACGCAGCTTCACCTGCGGCGTGCGCCGCGAGTTGCTCGCGCGGTTCGAGGCGTCTCGATTCTCAAGCCGCTGTGTGGCCTCGACGACGAGCTCGAGAAGACGCTCGAGCACTTCGCGACGCTGCCGTGGCCGGCGTACGAGCTGCTCCTCGGCGTGAAGGACACGGAAGACGCCGCGTTCCCGCTGGCCCACGCCCTGGCGCGGCGCTTCCCGGCCCGGGTGCGCGTCATCGTGCAGCGCGGCGCACCCGCGATGAACCCGAAGGTGAATCAGCTCATCACCCTGGCGAAGGCGGCCCGGTTCGAGCTGCTCATGGTGTCAGACTCGAACGCCATCATCGACTCGAGCGCACTCGACGAGGTGGTGGCGCACTTCGAAGACCCGACGGTCGGGTGCGTCGCGAACCCGGTGAGCGGGCGGGGGCACCAGACGCTCGGAGCGTTGCTCGACAACCTGCACCTCGCGTCGTTCCTGGGGCCAGGCCAGATCGCGGCCAAGGCGCTCGGGAAGGACTTCGTCATCGGCAAGTCGATGACGCTCCGCCGTGACGTCCTCGAGGTCATGGGTGGCTTCGCGAGGTTCGGCGACTGCGCGGCCGAGGACTTCGCGCTGGGCGTCGCAGTGACACGGCTGGGCCTGCGCAACGTCATCGCGCGGCACCCGGTGTGGAATGTCGCCGTGCACCGGAGTGTGCGCTCGTTCTTCGATCGGTATCGACGGTGGGCGGTGTTGCAGCGAACGGGCGTCTCGCTGACGACGTATCTTGCGCAGGGGCTGTTGAACCCGTGGCCGATCGCCGTGCTCGGGTGGGCGCTGGCGCCGACCGCCTCCGCAGCCCTCGCGTGCGCCCTCGTGCTGGCCGGCCGGATCGTGCTCGACGTCTTCAGCGCTCGCGCGATGGGGCTCAATCCGCTGTCGGCGCAGCTCGTGCCAGCGGTCGTCGTGAAGGACCTGCTGCTCGTCATGGCCTGGTTCGAGGGTCTCTTCCGCCGCACCATCTGGTGGCGGGGCAATCGACTCGAGGTGGCCGAAGGCGGGCTGCTGCTCCGCCCCGCGATCGACAACGACGCCCTGGAGGGTGCGCGATGAGTCTCCGAGCTCGGGTCGAGTGGACGGTGTCGTTGGTGCTGATGACGGGTGCCGTCGCGGTGCTCACCCTCGGCTCGCGCGTGAAGCAACTGGTGGCGGGCTGATGGCCACGCTCGCGCACCTGTCGGATCTGCACCTGGGCTCGTCTGCCTCTGCGGCGCGCACCCTGGAAGAGGCCGTCGCGGCCCTGGCCGACACCGAGCTGATCGTCGTCACCGGCGATCTCACCGAGAACGGGCGCACGGCCGAGCTCGCGGCGTTCGATCGCATCACCGCGCCGCTCGCCGATCGACTCGTCGTCGTGCCGGGCAACCACGATCGCTGCGGTGACGACGTCGGCGCGCAGCTCATGCGTGGCGTGCGGGTCGACGTTCAGGTTCGCGGCGGGTGCTCCATCGTTCGAATCGACTCGACGGCGCCGCACAACCGCGTTCCGTGGCTCAGTCACGGCCGCATGTGCCAGCAGGTGCTGGAGCAGGTCGACGTGGCGCTCGGCGCGGTTCCTGACAGCGTGATGACGGTCGTCGCGCTGCACCACCACGTGGTCCCGTTGCCGGCCGAGGGCTTCTGGGAGCAGGTCTCGGAGGTGCTTCATCTGCCGAACCACTCCGAGCTGGCGCTGGGCACCGAGCTGCTCAAAGTGCTGCGCTCGCGCTGCGATCTCGTGCTCCACGGTCACCGCCACGTGCCGCGGCAGTTCATCGTCGACGGCGACAGCGCACGACCGCTGCGGGTGTTCAACGCGGGGAGCACGACGGAGCTCGGTGCGTTTCGCACCTTCGACTTCGCCGGGGGCCGGCTGCTCGGAGACCCTCGGTGGCATCAGGTGACGCCGGAGCCGCGGCCGAGCCCGCAGGTGTGGCAGGCGCCCGTCTGTGCGCTCCAGCTGGCCTGAGCCTCAGCGTTCGGCAGTGACGACCAACGCGCGGCCGAACACCTCGCGGAACAGCGCGACCTCGTGCTCGACGTCCCACAGCTCGAGATCGACGGCCTGACGCGACTTCACCTTGAGCCACACGGTGCGGCCCCGCGACGCCGTCACCAGCTTCTGCACCGGTTGGTGGTGGCTGCGATCGAGGGAGTCGGCGACGCGGAGCAGCGCCGCGCACTTGCGTACGACGCGGCGCTCGATCGTGGTGAAGGGCGCCATCAGCTCGTGCGTGAGGTCGGGCGCGGAGCGTCGATGAAAGCGCGCGATGGTCGCCACGATCAGCCGCTCGCGATCGGACAGGCCGGGCAGGTCGACGTTCGAGATCAGATAGAAGGCGTGCTTGTGGTGCCGCTGGTAGTTCACCGCGTGCCCGATGTCGTGGAGCAGCGCGGCCGTCTCGAGCCACGGGCGCGCCGCCGCAGGCAGCTTGTGCACGGGGGCCAGCGAATCGAAGAGCGAGAGCGCGAGCTTCGCGACCTGCCGGGCGTGCGCCTCACCGAAGCCGAAGCGCCGGCCGATGCCGATCGCTGCCTCTGAGAGCGAGCGATCGCCGGTCTGCTGCTTCTTGCGCCGCACGAGGTCGACGAGCACGCCCTCGCGCAGGCCTCGATCGACGGCGGTGACGGTCTGCACCTTCAGGTGCTTCATCACCGACTCGAGGATCACGGCCCCAGCGGTGACGATGTCGGCGCGGCGCGGGTCGAAGCGCTTGCGGCGCTTCTCGAGATTCATGTCGGCGAGCTCTTCGACGGTGCGCGACACCTCGAGCAGGCTCGCGTGCCCGACGCCCTCGGAGCGCGCGTACGCGACGATGGCGCCGATGGTACCGCTCGAGCCCAGCGCCGAGCGAGGCAGGCCAGAGATGCCGTAGGGAATCGACTCCTCCATCAGCTCGCGCGCGAACGAGCGCATGAGCGTGAGCTGGCGCCTGGGCACCTCGTCCTTCACGCCGAACAGCTCGCTGAAGCGCACGGAGCCGAGGTCGAGGCTCCAGAGCTCTTTGGGGAGCTCTCCCTGCGCCGAGATGACCTCAGTGCTGCCACCGCCGATGTCGATGCAGAGCGAGCGCAGCTGTTCGGGTTTGCCGGCCAGCACCCCCAGGCAGATGAGCCGCGCCTCTTCGCGCCCCGAGACGACCTCGAGCGTCAGGCCGGCCTCACGCTTCACCCGGCGAACGATCTCGTCGCGGTTCTTCGCCTCGCGCAGGGCGCTGGTGGCGACGGCCCGCACCTTCGCGCCGTGCCGCTTGCAGACCGAGGCGTAGCGCCGGAGCGTCGAGACCAGCCGGCCCGCGACCTCTTTCGAGATGACGCCCGTCTTGAAGAGCCCTTCACCCGGGCGAACCGGGTCGCGCTCGGTGTGCAGCGTCTCGAGCGTACCGTCGGGAAACGCGGCAGCGATCTCGAGCCGCACCGCGTTGGTGCCGACGTCGATGGCAGCCAGGACTTCGCCGCCGGAGTCAGGGAGTCGTTGAGGCATGGAGCGCGACCCACGCTAGTCAAGTGCGCAGGCATCTCCATGGCTTTCCCGCCATGTCACGAGCAGGTGGCACGACTTGCGCCCGCGACGGCTCGTGGCAAAACAGGTCGAAGGAGCCCACCCATGGTCGACCCTTCCGACCGCCACCTCTTCATCAACCGTGAGTTGTCCTGGCTGGCGTTCAACGAGCGCGTGCTGGCCGAAGCGCGCAACGCGACGCTGCCGATCCACGAGCGCATCAAGTTCCTGTCGATCGTCTCGAGCAACCTCGACGAGTTCTTCATGGTGCGCGTCGCCGGCCTGAAGCAGCAGGCGACCGGCGGCATCGCGGAGCTGCCCGCTGACGGCATGATTCCCCAGGAGCAGCTGGCCGCGATCTCGGACCGCGCGCACCAGATGGTCACCGAGCAGTCGCGCGTGTGGACGCGTGAGCTGGTGCCCCTGCTGTCGGCGAACGGCCTCAACCTGCTCACCCGCGACGATCTCACCGCCGAGCAGAAGGTCGCCGCGCGGCAGGCGTTCCAGACCCAGGTCTTCCCGGCGCTGACGCCGCTCGCCGTCGACCCCGGCCACCCCTTCCCTCACCTGCGCAACAAGTCGCTGAACCTCGCGATGGTGGTGCGCCGTGGCGATCGCCGGCGGAAGAAAGAGGCGACCGAGTCGTCGATGGCCGTCGTGCAGGTGCCGTCGGTGCTCCCGCGCCTGGTGACGATGCCGACGACCACCGGCTCGGCCTTCTTGTTGCTGGAAGAGCTGATCTCGATGCACGCGTCGGATCTCTTCCCAGGCTTCGCCGTCGAGCAGTCCTTCACGTTCCGCGTCACGCGCAACTGGGACATCGACGTCGACGAAGAAGAGTCGATCGATCTGCTCGCGTCGATTCAGCAGGAGCTCCGCCGGCGCGATCGTGGCGCGGCCGTTCGGCTCGAGATCGACGACAGCGCCACGCCAGCCATCGAGACGATGCTGACGAACGCGCTCAAGCTCTCACCGTCTGACGTGTACCGGGTGCAGGGCCCGCTCCAGGTGTCGGATCTCACCGCGATGAGCGACGTCGATCAGCGACCCGAGAACCGGGTCGAGGTCTTCGTGCCGGCGCAGCCCGCGTTCATGAAGGAAGACTCGATCTTCGCGGCGATCAGCCAGCGAGATCTGCTCGTGCACCACCCGTACGAGTCGTTCGACCCCGTGGTGCGCCTGCTCGAAGAGGCCGCCGACGACCCGAACGTACTGGCGATCAAACAGACGCTCTACCGAACGACCGGTGACAGCCCGATCGGCCGCGCCCTGGTGCGGGCGTCGGAGAACGGCAAGCAGGTCGCCGTGCTGGTCGAGCTCAAGGCCCGCCTCGACGAGGCCAACAACATCGCCTGGGCCCGCCGCATGGAGGACAACGGCGTTCACGTCGTCTACGGCCTCATCGGGCTCAAGACGCACTGCAAGGTGACGCTGGTGGTGCGCCGCGAGGGCAACGGCATTCGGCGCTACGTGCACCTGGGCACCGGCAACTACAACTCGGCGACCGCGCGCAGCTACACCGACGTCTCGCTCTTCACCGCCCGCCCCGAGATGGCCGACGACGTCACGGCGCTCTTCAACCTGCTCACCGGCTACTCGACGCAGCCCAACTGGAAGCGGCTGGCCGTCGCGCCGAACACCCTGCAGACCAGGGTGCTCGAGCTGATCGAGCGCGAGGCGCAGAAGGCGAAGAAGGGAGAGCCGGGCCGCATCATCGGCAAGATGAACGCGCTGGTGGATCCCGTCACGATTCGCGCGCTCTACGCTGCCAGCCAGGCGGGCGTGGAGATCGATCTGCTGGTGCGCGGCATCTGCTGCCTGCGGCCAGGCGTCCCCGGCGTCAGCGAGCGCATTCGGGTCATCTCGGTCGTCGATCGGTTCCTCGAGCACGCGCGCGTCTTCTCGTTCGGCACTGGCCCTGCGACCGACGTCTTCATCTCCTCCGCCGACTGGATGCCGCGCAACTTCCACCGCCGCGTCGAGGTGATGGCGCCAGTCGAAGACCCGGCCCTGAAGCTCCGCCTGCTCGACGAGGTGATGGGGCTCGGCCTGAAGGACAACGTGAAGGCCCGGCAGCTCCAGCCCGACGGCTCGTACCTGCCCCGCCCGCTCGCGCTCGACGGCCAGACGATTCGCAGCCAGACGATGATGCTCGAGCTGGTGAAGCGGCAGTCGCCCGCGACGGCCGAACCCGTGCTCCGGCACGTCGCATCGCCGGTCGAGAAGCTCGAACCACGCGCAACTCCGGGCACCATCACGGCTGCCTGAACGGCTCTCAAGCACCTGCCTTCACAGGGGTGACGGCGTGCGATGGCGGTGTTACAGCCATTGGGCCTACACTCACGGGCACTGCGGCAAACGAAGGAGTCTCATCATGGGTGGTCTTCGCGGCTGGGAAATTCTGCTGATCGTCGTCGTGATCGTGATGCTCTTCGGAGCCTCCCGGCTGCCGGCGCTGGGTTCCTCCATCGGGTCGTTCGTGAAGAACCTGAAGAAGGGGCTTTCGGGCGAGGCTGAGCCTGACGAGAAGAAGCTCGCCGACTCGACCGGGCAGCAGGTGCAGCCGACCGACAAGGCCGCGTCGAAGCAGGGCTGAGGTTCGTCTGGGTCGACGTGCGCGGGCCGCGACGCTCCTGTTGGAGCCGCGGCCCGTCGTCATTTCGATGGGCGACGTTTCACCTCGCGAGATCCTCGGCCAGGAACGCGTGGGCCGCCGTGACGAGCTCGTCGCTGAGCAGCATGGTGGCGTGGCCGCGGTCGATGAGGTGAACCCGTGAGAGCCCCCAGGTGTGCTGCCACCGTTCACGCGGCGCTGCGGGCGTCACCTGATCGTACCGCGCGGCCAGCACCGAGATGGTCATCGGGTGCATCGACGCCCCGACACGTGAAGGATCGAGCGTTTCGTACAACGCCGCCAGCGCCTCGAGCGAGACCCCCTTCGAGACGAGCTGCGCGCGAACCTGGGCGAACTCGGGCCGCTCGAGCAGCAACGCGCCCCAGTCGATCAGCGGAATCATCGCGGTCATGAACTCGAAGGCCGGCCGCTCCCGGGTGCCGTCGAAGCGCGCGACCTGGAGCGCGAAGTTGGCGCCCATCGAGCCGGCAAAGACGCCCAGCCGGGTGACGCCCGCGCGCCGCAGCACGCCGACGGCGTCTCGCAGGTCCGCAACGCCCTGCTCGATGACGCCCAGGTGATCGGCCAGATCGGTCGCCAGCACCGCGTCACCAGAGCCCATGCCCTGCGGGGTGCGCTCCAGGTGGTACGGCGGCACGAAGAAGGCGACGTCTGTTCCTTGTGCGAGCGCATCGAGCAACAACGGCCGGAGCAAGGTCAGCGCGAGGTCCGAGACGTACAGCCCGGGCACCCACAGCTGCACCGGGCGATCGCCAAGCCGGCCGTGTCGATAGACGTAGAGCCGCGCGTGGTTCGACTCGGAGTGGCGCAGCGTGACCCGGCTGCGGAAGGCGAGCTGCTCCTGAATCAGCTCGGGGCGATCGAGGGCGCGGACGCCGATCGGCAGCGTCTCGACGGTCGGCGCAACACCGGGGCGCGTCTTCAGCTCGAGCTCCTCAGCCGTCGTGAACGGCCAGGGCCGCGCGCTGACCGAGCTGGAGCGCTGCGCGAGCACCGCCTTCGCCTCGATGGCCTGGACGTCGAGGGCCGCGTGCACACTCGCGCACCCCGAGACGATCACCATGAGGAGGCCCCAGCGCACGAGCCTCAGAGGCCCGGAACCGACGTTCGGATTCGCCCCGCCGACACTTCAGTCCCGCCCACCTTCGTAGAGCGCGTCGAGCTCGGCCTTGTAGCGGCCGGTGACGACCTTTCGCTTCACCTTGAGAGTCGGCGTCAGCTCACCGGTCTCCTGGCTGAAGTCCTGCGAGATCAGCTGGAACTTCTTGAGCGTCGAGTACGGCGGCATGGTCGCGTTGACCTCGTCGATCGCAGCCTGCACCGCCGCGAGCACCTCGGGCCGCTTCACGAGCTCCGCCGAGCTGGCGACCGTCACGCCTTTCTCCGAGAGCAGCTTCCTCGCGGTCTCTTCGTTCACTGTGAGCAACGCGACGAGGTACGGCCGCATGTCGCCGTGCACCATCGAGTTCGAGACGATCGGGTACGTCTTGAGCGCGTTCTCGAGGTTCTGCGGCGCGCAGTACTTCCCGCCCGACGTCTTGATCAGGTCCTTCTTGCGATCGGTGATGCGAACGAAGCCGTCCTTGTCGAGCTCGCCGATGTCTCCCGTGTGGAAGAAGCCATCGGGCCGCAGCACCTCGGCGCTCGCGGCCTCGTTCCGGTAGTAGCCCTTCATGATGTGGGGCCCACGGATGAGGATCTCGCCGTCTTCGGCGATCTTCAGCTCGACGCCGGGGAACGGCCGCCCGACGGTGCCGATCCGGATGCCGCCCGGCAGGTTGATGGTGCTCGCGGCGCTGGTCTCGGTGAGGCCGTAGCCTTCGCAGACGGTGATGCCGACGAGCTCGAAGAAGTAGCCGATCTTCCGTGGCAGCGGCGCGCCACCCGAGACGAAGAGCTCCAGCCGGCCTCCGAGCTTCTCGTCGAGCGCCGCCTTCACCTTGGTGAACACGAGCCGCCTGGCGATCGCAAAGCCGAGCGAATCGTAACTCTTGCCGGCCTCGCGCGCCGCCACGTACTCGTCGAAGAGCGAGAACGCCCAGCGGCCCAGTGAGCCCTTGAGGCCCGGCGCCGACAGCACCCCGCCCTGCACGTTCGCGAAGATCTTCTCGAAGACGCGCGGCACGGCCGGGAAGATCGTCGGCTTCGTCTCGGCGAGGTTCGCGACGACCTTCTCCACCGACTCCGCGAAGATCAGCGTGAAGCCCATCGCCAGCCATGCGGCCTTGGCCACCTGCGCGAACGAATGCGCGAGCGGCAGGAAGAGCATCAGCGTGTCTTCCGGCCTCATCACCTTCAGCGAGCGGATCGTCGAGGCCTCGAAGGCCCAGTTCCCGTGAGTGAGCATCACGCCCTTGGGATCGCCCGTGGTGCCCGAGGTGTAGATGAAGTGACACAGATCGTCGGCTTGAATGGCTGCGACGCGCGCGTCGAAGTCGTCGACGGCCTTGCCCTGCTCGATGAGCGCCTCGAGGGTGAGCTCGCGGTCGCCCGAGGCCTGGCCTTCGAAGAGCACGATCGTTCTGCAGTCGGGAGCCTCGACGAGCTTCTGCCGAGCGCGGGTGAGCCGGCCAGCCTGCTTCGCGTCAGGCGCGTCGTTGTCGACGAAGAGCAGCACCGCGCCCGAGTTCTGCAGGATGTAGCGGACCTCGTCGGGCGTGTTCGAGGCGTAGATGGGAACGCAGATGGCGCGCGCCGCAGCGATGGCCTCGTCGACCACCACCCAGGTCAGGCTCGTCGAGGCGAACACCGCGACGCGATCGCCAGGCCTCACGCCCGCTGCGACGAGCCCGTTCGAGACCGCCTTCACGCGCGCGACGACGTCGGCCCACGACACGTCGGTCCACCCCGAGGCCGTCTTGTGCCGCGCCGCCGCGTTCGTCCGATCCTTCGCCCGGGCGAGCAGCATCTCGACGAGGTTGCGCTCCTCGCTCACTTCAGCTCCTTCTCGACCTCGGCGGAGACGACCTTCCCCCACTTCTTGATGCGACGTGCTTCGGGAGGATCGTACGCGTCGGCGCCGTTGAGCACCTTGTCGACGCAGGTCTTCGCCTCCTTCGCCTTACCGTCTTTGAGCTCGGTCTCAGCGAGGTAGAGCCACGCGCGCAAGTGCTCGGGGTGCTTCTCGATCACGGTCTTCAACTCGGCGCGGGACTTCTCGAGATCGCGCTTCGGCCACGGGAGCTCCCACCAGTAGCGGCCCTTGGCGTTCACCGGCCCGTACCGATCGAACGAGGCGTCGGCCTTGCGCGCCTTCTCGAGCTCGTCGTTGAACTTGCCCTCGAGGCCTTCGCCGAGCGCCTTCAAGATGCCGACCGCCTGGCTGTACGCGCCGATGTTGAGGGCGACGTAGTAGTGCCCCTGCATGCCATCTGGCTTCGCCTTCACGGCGCGCTCGGCGAGCGTCCACCCTTCCTTCGCGACCTGCCGCTGGAGCCTGGTATCGGTCGTCGCGCCGTCAGCCACCCACCACTTCATGCGCGAGGCGCGCCAGAGCACCTCGAAGTCGTCTGGGAAGGCCTTGAGCCCCTCGGTGATGGCCTCGTCGATGGCCTTGATGGAGGCGGCGTCGTCGCGGGTCTTCCAGAGCTCATCGAGCTTCGTGGTGACGTCGGCGGCTGACGCGGGTTGAGCAAAGGCAGGCAGAGCGACCAGGACAGACAGGAGCAGGAGGCGCATGGGGGCGCATGCTCCCCGAGTTCGGCCGGAAAACGAAAACCGCGATGCACCGGGGTGGCGCATCGCGGCAATCACGACAGAGGGTGAGGACGCTCAGGCGGCGAGGTTCGCGTCGAGCTCGACGTCGTTCTCACCGTCGGCGTGGTTCTCGAGGTACCGGGCGAGGAAGTTCTTCGTCTTGAGCTCGACCTGGCGAACCCGCTCACGGCTGACGCCCCACCGCTGGCCCAGCTCTTCGAGGGTGCGCGGCTTGTCCTGCGTGAGGCGCTCCTGGAGGATGTCCCAACCGAGGTCGCCCAGCCGGCGGCGAACGCGCTGCAACGCCACGGCGACTTCCTCGTCCTGCTCCAGCTTGAGGAAGGTGACGTCAGGCGTCGGGCCGGCGTCCTCGAGGCGCTCCATGTAGGTCGAGTCGCCCTCGTCATCGAGCGGCGTATCGAGCGAGAAGTCGCTCATCGACATGCGCTCGTGCTCGCCACCGCGCACCTGGCTGCGGTTGTCCTTGAGGTAGCGCGTGATGTACGCGCGGATCCACCAGACGGCATAGGTCGCGAAGCGCACGTTCTTCTTCGAGTCGAAGTGCTCGATCGCCTTCATCAGGCCGACGTTGCCTTCCTGGATGAGGTCGTCGAGGCGAGCGCCGCGGCTGGCGAACTTCTTCGCGACAGCGACCACGAAGGGCAGGTTGCTCACGGCCAACGTGCGGCGAGCCGCCTCGTCGCCTTTGCGTGCGCGCCCGGACAACTCGTACTCGTCTTCACGGGTCAGTTGTTTATGCCCGCCCATGCTGCGCATGTAGTGGGACAGACCGTCGGAACCGCTGCTCGTCTTTGCCAGCACCTTGACCTCCTCGGGCATGAACAAGGTTTGTTCAGGCTCGGCAGGAAGATGCTCGCCCCACACTTCGGTTTCGAAATAGCTCATTTCACCCTCCCCGCGCGGTCAGTGCGCCATGGAGGGGGGTCAAGCAAGCCCGGGGCCGCGGAAACCCGCACCCGATAAGACTCCTTAAATCAGTCGGTTAGACGACTACTCCCAGATCTTCCCTGGGTTCATGCAGTCAGATGGGTCGAACGACACCTTCAGTTTCTTCTGGAGCTCCCGCAGCGCGAGGGGCTGTTCGAGGGGCAAAAACCGTCTTTTCGCGAGGCCGATTCCGTGTTCGCCGGTGATGGTCCCGCCGAGTTCAACCGTAATGGCCATCATCTCCTGAAGCACGGCTTCGACGCGGGGCCAGTCGGCGCGGGTCGAATAGAGGACGTTGGAGTGCAGGTTGCCATCTCCCGCGTGACCGTAGGTGGCGACGATCAGCCCCGCGCGCGCCCCGGCCGCCTTGAACCGCTCGATTGCCTCGGGGACCTTCGAGCGCGGCACCACGATGTCTTCCGAGATCTTCTTCCCCGTCAGCGCGCGCAGGGCCGGTGACACCTCTCTCCGCACGGCCCATAGCCGTTCGCGCTGCGACTCGTCCTGGGCGACGACGGCCTCGAGGCTCGCCCAGCTGGCGCATTGATCGACGAGCATCGACAGCTCCGACAGCACGCCGACCTCATGGTTGCCGTCGAGCTCCGCGATGATGACGGCGCCGGCCTCTGGCGGCACGGGCAGCCCGCGGCCCGCGATCGCCTTCAAGGCCACCTCGTCGAGCAGCTCGAGCGTGCGGGGCCACAGCCCGCTGGTGAGCACGGACGAGAGCGCGCGCGCTGCGTCGGAGACATTCCGGAAGGGAATGAGCGCGGTCTTCACGACCCTCGGCCGGGGGATCAGCTTCACGGTGATCTCGGTGGCGATGCCGAGGGTGCCTTCGCTGCCGACGAAGAGCGCGACGAGATCGTACCCGGCGACGCCCTTCCCCGTGCGACGGCCGACCCGCACCACCTGCCCCGTCGGGAGCACCCACTCGAGGCCGATCACGTAGTCGCGCGTGACGCCGTACTTGAGCGCGCGCGGGCCGCCAGCGTTCTCGGCGACGTTGCCACCCATGGTGCAGTAGCCGGCCGAGTTGGGATCGGGTGGGTAGAAGAGCCCGAGCGCGGCCGCGGCTTCGTCGACCTGCGCCGTCAACACGCCGGGCTGCACCACCATCAACAGATCGTGAGCGTTCACCTCGACGATGCGGTTCATCTTCTCGAGCGAGAGCGCCAGGCCGCCTTCGATGGGCAGGCTGCCTCCACTCTTTCCGCTGCGCGCGCCGACCGGCGTGACGGGAATGTGGAGCTCGGTCGCGAGCTCGAGCGCGCGGGAGACCTGGGCCGTGTTCGTGGCGAGCATCAACAGCTGCGGAGGGAACTCCCCGAGGTCGGACTCGTCGCGTGCGTACGGCGCGAGCGTCTGCACGTCGGTCGAGAGGACGACGTCAGGGAACGACGCGCGCAGGGCCGTCTGGAACGCGTCGAGGCGCTCTGTGGGGACCGTCACGGCCGGCGACCGAGGCGCGCCCACAGCTCGGCGCGGAGGCCCGGCTCCCGCAAGATGCCCTCGTAGGCTTCGGCGTGCGTGATGGCGTCACACTGCTCACCGCCACGAAGCCGCAGACAGGTCTGCTCCGCCTCCAGAATGCACGCGGCGCCCTGGCTGCCGAGCTCGGTCATCAGCGACGTCGCGACCTGCCGGGCGAGCTCTTCCTGCAAGACGAGCCGATGAGCGAACGCATCGAGGAGCGCCGAGAGCCGGCCAAAGCCAATGACATGATCTCCCGGCACATAGGCCAGGTGTGCGCGACCCGAGTACGGGAGCAGGTGGTGCGGGCACATCGAGCGGAACCAGAGGTCGCTGACGATGACGACTTCGCGGTCAGACGCCTGTGAGACGGGGAAGCGCTCGGCCAGCACCTGCTTCGGCGACTTCGCGTACCCGTCGAGGAACTCGTCGGCCCAGGCCTCGGTCACGCGCGCCGGCGTCTCGACGAGGTTCGCATCGTTCGGGTCGAGACCCGCCGCAACGAGGAAGTCCTTCACCGCCCGTTGCATCGCGGCGCGGTCAGGGCGCTTCGACTTCGGCTGGCGGCGGGCGGCGCTCACTTGCGGTAGGTGACGCAGTACTCCGGAGTCTCCCAGAGCTTGAGCTCCGCCAGCCCCGGCACCAGCGGCTCGAGCTCGGCCCACATCCACACCACGATGTTCTCGGCGGTCGGGTTCTCGACGATGTCGTTCAGGTAATAGTGATCGACCTTCGTGAGCACCTTGTCCCAGACGGTCTTCTTCACCTCGTCGAAGTCGCGGATCATGCCGTCTTTGGGTGACGGGCGACCGGCGAGCACGACGTGCAGGACGTAGTTGTGGCCATGCAGGCGCTTGCACGGGCCGTCGTAGAATGGCAGCTGGTGCGCAGCGCTGAAGTGAAACTCGACTGACAGCGACATCTCCATGGGGCGCCTCTAGCTGGCTGTGACGGCGCGCGCTACCCCGACTGACCGTTCAGAAAAAACGGGTCGGCTCGGTGCGGGTGAGCTTCTCGACGGGCACGTCGACTTCAATCTCATCGGTAGGAATGAAGGCCGGCCGATCGATGCAGATGAAGCTCTGCTCGAGGTCGGTGACGTTCTCATAGCGGTGCGGAAAGCCACGGGGCCAGGTGTGCGCGACGCCGGGCGCGGCGGGCTGGCCCTGGAGGAGCAGGCCATCTCCCAACACCAGCTCGGACTCGTCGAGGTGGTGGTGCACGTGAGTCGGGAGCACCGTCTTCGGGTAGATGCGCTCGCGGTACACGCCGCACTCCTTCGTCTCGAAGATGATGTCGACGAAGCCGAAGCTCTTGGTCTCGGTCACCATCTGGAAGTCGCTGCGCTGCCGCTGAATCTCGAGCGTGGGAACGGCCGCTCCCGAGAGCGCGACGAGCTTCGAGAGGTGAACGTCGACGCGCTCGATCTGAGGGCGCGGCACGTCCTGGCTGGGGGGCGCGAGCATCCACGCGGCGACGGCCTCGGCGGCGCTCTCGAGCAGGCGGAAGCGGCCAGCGACGAGGATGAAGCGCAGCTCCCCGAGCAGGCGGGAGTAGTCGACGGTGCTCGAGAGCTTCCCGAACCGGGCCGCGTTGCGGGTGTCGAAGTGGAGCGTGACGTCGAGCTCCACGGGCTGCGGCGTGTTTCGCTCGAAGTCGAAGAGGCCGACGATGCAGTCGAACCGCATGCCGCGCAGGGAGAGCCGATCGAGTGGCGAGTTCATGCGACGCTCAAGCCTCCGTCGACTCGGAGCGTCTGGCCAGTGACGTATGGGGCGGTGGCGAGGAAAACGACGGCGCGGGCGACGTCATCGGGGCTGCCTTCACGGCCGAGTGGGATGCGGTTCAAGATGTCCTTGCGCTGCGTGTCGGTGGTCTCGGCGGCCATCGCGACGGGGCCTGGCGCGACGGCGTTGACGCGAATCGCGGGCCCGAGCTCGAGCGCCAATGAACGGGTGAGCTGGTCGAGCGCGGCCTTCGAGGCGAGGTAGTGCGCGAAAAAGTGAGTGGTCGTGTACGCGTGGCTCACGGCCATGTCGGTGATGTTGACGATGGCGGCGGTGGGAGACGTCTTCAGCGCCGGGAGCAGGCCCTGCACGAGGAAGAACGGCGCGGCGACGTTCACCCTCCACATGTGCTCGAGCTGGGCTGGCGTCACCTGCTCGAAGTCGACGTGCGCGTAGGCGGCGGCGCTGTTGACGAGCAGCTCGACGACCGGGTGCTCGGCCCGAATGCGCTGCGCCAGCTTCGTCACGGCGTCACCATCAGCGAGATCGGCCTGCTCGACGAAGGCGCGCCGCCCCATCGCCTCGAGCTTCGCTTTCACCTCGAGCGCGGGCTCCAGTGAACGATTCACGTGGAGCACCACGTCGAACCCATTGGCACCGAGGGCGAGCGCGATCGCGCGCCCGACCCTGATGCCTGCACCCGTGACGACCGCGATCGGCATGGCGCGAGGGTTAACGCGCCCGGCGCGGCTTGGCCACCTCGTCAGCTGGACTTCGCGGCGACGATCTTGAGGTTGAACGCGCCGTTCTTCGTGGCGCCCCAGATGCGCAACCAGACGGGCAGGATGCTCTCGCTGCCGCGCGCGGTGGTGATGTCCCCGAGGTCGAGCATCTCCTCATCCTTCCAGCCGAACTGCGCGAGCACGCCCTTCACCTTCGCCTTCGCGGCGGCGTCGTTGCCCGAGAGGAACGTGGTGTGGGTGTCGGGCAGCGAGCGCGGGTTCACCATGATGCTGCAGCTCATCGTGTTGAGCGCCTTCACCACGTGCGTCTTCGGGAAGCGCTTCTGCAGCTGCTCTCCAAGCGAGTCGGTGTTGCTGACGAAGAGGCTGGGCGGCATGCCCTTCGAGAAGTCGAGCGGGTTGGCGATGTCGACGACGACCTTCCCGTCGAGGTTCGCTTCTCCTGCCATCGCGAGCGCCTCGACCGAGCCATTGCCCGCGGTGCAGTTGAAGACGAGCTCACCGAACGCGGCCGCGTCGGCGTACGTGCCAGCCGAGGCCTTCGCGCCGGCCTTCTTTGCCCAGGCCGCGGCCTTCTCGTTGGTCGCCGTGCGCGACCCCATGCGCACGTCGTGGCCCAGCTCCACCAGCTTCGAACCAATCGTCTCGCCCACCATGCCAGTCCCAAGAACGGCGATCTTCATGACGCCTCTCCTTCGTGCCGGGCGGAAGAAGTTCCGCGCTCGTTGATGAGCGGCACCGTAGGAGCGCGCGCCGCGGCGCAGAACGTCGACGCTGGCCATATCGTTCATTCCAGCGTGGAATGAGTGGCATGGACCAGCTCCAGCGACTCAAGCTCTTCACCAAGGTGGTGGAGCGCGGCAGCCTCTCGAAGGCCGCGAAGGACGTCGGCGTCGGGCAGCCCGCGGTGAGCAAGGCGATCTCGGCGATGGAGGAGTCGCTCGGCGTTCGGCTCCTGCTGCGGAGCACCCGCACCCTGACGCTCACCGACGCAGGGCGGCAGTACTACGAGCGCTGTCGTCAGGCGCTCGCGGTGCTCGACGAGGCGCACGCCGAGGTGACGGAGGGTGCCGTTCCGCGCGGGACGCTCAAGCTCCACGGGCCGGTGGTGCTGGGCGAGCTGTTCCTCGGGCCCGCCGCCGTCGCGTTCCAGCGCGAGTTTCCGCACGTGGGGTGTGAGCTGACGCTGCTCGATGGGTTCGTCGATCTCGTGGCCGAAGGCGCCGACCTCTCGATCCGGCTCGGCACCATCAGCGACGCGTCGATCGTTCGCCGGCGCCTTGGGACCATGGAGCGGCTGCTCGTCGCGGCGCCCGGCTACCTCAAGAAGCACGGCGTTCCGAAGCGCCCGCACGAGCTCGCCGACCATCGCTGCGTTCGGTTCAGCGGTCTGCCCACGGGAAACGCGCTGACGCTCTCGACCAGCGACGGCCCCGTGACGGTCGAGGTGCCACCGTCGTTCCTCTCGAACAACGCCATCACCTTGAAGCAGGCGCTCCTCGGAGAGCTCGGCATCGGGCTGGTGACGCGGTGGCTGGTCGAAGAGGAGCTGCGCCGGAAGAAGCTCGTCATCGTGCTGCCGAACGCACCGCCGGGCTCGCTCGACGTGAGCGCCGTGGTGCCCACCGCGAAGTACACGCCGGCGCGGGTGCGCGAGTTCCTCAGGGTGTTGATGAAGACGTTCGCAAAGGTGCCGGGAATGACGCTCGCGAGCGTCAGGTCCAGCGAGGAAGCGGCCTAGCTCCCGCCGCCGGCACCGTCGAAGGGCACCGACAGTGGCGCTGCAATTCAGGCCATCAAGTACGCCAACCACACGCAAACACCTACATGCTTGAAATCATTGACAATCGCTTGCGCATACTGGAAAAACCCTGCCCCTCCAGGGAGGCTCCGTGTCCGCTCGTACTGTAATCGCCGCCATCGCCGGCGTTCTGATCGCTTGTGGAAAGCCAATACCGTCGAAGACGGAGTCTGGCTTCGACATGGCACGCCACTCCATGGCCTTCGCCAACTTCTCGGCTGGCTACGACGACGCGACGTTGAACACCGAGTCGATGCAGCGAATGTTCGGCAGCGCGGTGTGTCGCACTGCGAGCTCGCCCTGCGAGCTGACGCTGGGCGCGACGGCGTTCATGAACAAGGCGAACAAGGCGATGCTCGGTGGGCGTTGTGAAGGCTTTGCCGTCCTCGCTTCGATGATGGAGTCGGGAAAGGTCAACGCCGCTGACTTCGGCGGCGAGGCGGCGCGAGACCTGACGCTCGCCGACAACACGCCCCTGCAGCGTGAGCTCGCCTACTGGTTCGCCACGCAGTTGCACCCCACCGTCACGGAGAAGACGAAGGGCTACATGGCGAAAGACGTGATGCCCATTCTGGTCGAAGCCCTGGCGACGAACGCGCCGGAGCGCTTCCGTATCGGCATCGTCAAGAAGGTCGGTGACCGTGTGACCGGGGGGCACGCCGTGACGCCCATCGCCTATTACCGCGAGAGCGAAGGCGTCTATGTCTTGCGCGTCTATGACAATAATTTCCCCGACAGTGCTCGCGAAATGCGCATCGATACGAAGGCGAACCGTTGGGAATATGAGGCCTCTGCAAACCCTGCCAGAAAGCCCAGTCTCTATTTCGGAGACGACACCAACAAGAACCCGCTCTACCTGGCGCCCATCTTCTCCCGGAGCGGAGAGCTGCCCTGTCACTTCTGCAGCGGGAGCGGCAAGACCCAGGTCACCACGAGCGGCGGGCTTCAGGCGCTGGTGAACGGCATTGGCATCTCGGGCGGAGAGGTGAAGACCTCGGGGAGCGGACAGGTCAGCCCCACGTTCTCCTCGACCAACGACGACGACGGCGCGAGCTGGACCATCGTCGTCGACAAGACCGACATGTTCCAGGTGTCGATGACGAGCGGTGATGATGGCAACTCGACCGATGCGACGGAAGGCGCGATCGACGTCTCTGGCGATACCTTTTCGGCCTCGCTCTCAGGGCTCAACCTCGTCGCGCCGGATGACGCCTGGAGCGTCTCTGGCGACGGCGCGAAGCAGAGCTTCTCGAACGAGTCGCACACCCCCGTGACGATCACCCAGCGGGTGACTCGTGGCGGGAACATCATCGGCGTGTCTGCCTTCGTCGACGGGCCAAGCGACACGCTCACCACCGAGATCAAAGACGACGGCAAGATTCAGCTTCAGGCTACGGGCGCGGTCGGCACGGTGACCGTCGAGGTCTCGGTGAAGACCGAAGACGGCATGACGAAATCGGGCACCCTCAGCTACACCGCGGCTGGCGACTCCACGCTCGACACCGACTCGAAGCAGCTCGAGATGACCGGAACCGTTGCGGGCACGGTCAGCAGCAACGGCATGACGCAGCCGCTCGGCAGCGCCTGTGAAGACGGCGTCCGCTCGGGCATGGAGTCCGACGTCGACTGCGGAGGCACGTGCGCCGCGAAGTGCGAGCTGGGGCTCGGCTGTAACAGTGGTGCTGATTGCCTCAGCACCACCTGTGCGGCCACCGACCGCCGGTGCGTCGCCACCACCTGTGAAGATCAGGCCAGGTCTGGCGATGAGACCGACGTCGACTGCGGCGGTAGCTGCGCGGCGAGGTGCGCCGTGAACAGCGCGTGCACGACGAGCCTCGACTGCGACCGCGGCCTCGCCTGCGACGCCAGCGTCTGCAAGACAAGCTTCGTCCTTCGTGCGGCGGTCACCGGTCTTCGCACGGGCGGGAGCGTGACGTTGACCAACGCGACCAACGGCGACGCGGTCACCATCTCGACCAACGACACGATCCCATTCCCGGCGCGCATCGTCGGCATGTACAACGTGAGCATCACGGCACAGCCGGCGACCGAGCGCTGTGCCGTGATGAACGCCGTTGGCACCGCCGCCGCCGACGTGACCGTCACGGTTGCCTGCACGCCCTTGCACGCCATCGGTGGCACGGTCGCCGGCCTCGAGGCCGGGGCCACCCTCGTCCTTCGCAACAACGGCGGAGACGACGTCACCGTCAGCAGCGACGGGCCGTTTGTTTTTCCGACCCGGGTGAACGGCGCCTACGTGGTGACGGTCGAGACTCAGCCAGTGGCGCAGCTCTGCACCGTTGCCAACGGCACCGGCACGGCCACCAGCGACGTCACCGCGGTGACGGTGACCTGCGCCTCGACCTTCTCGGTCGGCGGCACCGTCACGGGCCTCGACGCCGGGAAGAGCGTGGTGCTTCGGAACAACGGCGGCGCTGACTTGACCGTCTCCACCAACGGCGCCTTCACCTTCCCGGCCCGGGTGTCCGGCGGGTATGCGGTGACGGTTCAGACCCAGCCCATGCTCCAACTCTGCACGGTGGCCAACGCGAGCGGCACTGCGACGGCCGACGTCTCGAACGTCACCGTGACGTGTGGGACCGCCGGGTTCACCATCGGTGGCAACGTCACAGGTCTCGCCGCTGGCCAGAGCGTGACGCTTCAGAACAACGGCGGCGACAACCTCACGCTGATGGCGAGCGGTGCGTTCACCTTCACGACGCCAGCCACGGCTTACGCGGTGACCATTCTGACGCAGCCAACCAACGGCTCCTGCGCAGTCTCGAACGGGGCCGGAACCGCGAGCGCTGTGGTGACCACGGTGCAGGTGACGTGTGTCTCCTCTGGTGTGTTGGACTTGACCTGGGGCACCAACGGCTTCTTCTCCGAAGCGCGCACGGGCGTGCAGGAGTGGTTCCGAGGCGTGGTGCAGCCAGACAACTCCACGGTGTGGGTCGGGGTTGAGCGGATTGGTGCTGTCACGAACACCGACATCGCCGTGTCAAAGCTGACCGCGGGCGGCGCATTCGACACGGGCTTCGCCAGCACGGGCACGCTCGTTCTCTCTCGCGGGGTCGCCACCGAGCGTGCGAGGGCCATTCACCGCAACGCCGACGGCACGTTCCTCGTGGCGGCTGAGGCAGCCGGGCCCGTCGCGAAGGACTTCACCGTGCTCCGCATCACTGCCGCAGGCGCGCTCGACACGACGTTCGGCACCGCGGGCGTCGTCCAGCACGACTCGGCCGCCAGCGGGGACGACTACCTCACCGACATGGTGGTGCGCCCCGATGGCACCATCATTCTCGTCGGCACCAACGGGCTCGGGACGGCGGCCGACATCGTCATGATGGGGCTCACCCCCGCCGGCGCGCTCGACCCGGCCTTCGGGACGGGTGGCAGGGTCGTCTTTGGAGCTCCCGCGGTGGAGGACCTCGCCAATGCCGTGACCCTCACCGCGGCGGGGCAGATCGTGGTGGTTGGTTCGTCGGGGCCTGACTCCCTCGTGCTGCGGTACACCAGCGCCGGCGCGCGCGACATGACCTTCGGGACCATGGGCGCCGTCGTGGCCGACCTTTCGGGTGCCACCCAGCTCGACGGCCTCAACACCGTCACGATGGATGGGACCACCGTGATGGTCGCGGGGTATGCGAGCGACGGGACCAGCAACGACATGCTGGTCGCCAGCTACGGCTCGACCGGCACGCCCACCGCCGGCTTCGGCACCGCTGGTGTGCTGCGAATCAACCGGGGCGGCAACGACGTCGTGCGACGCATCATCAGGTCGGCGGCAGGCGGGTACTACATCGCGGGCACCTCGGACACGCGGATGTCGATCGGGAAGCTCCAGAACACCGGCATGCTCACGATGAACTTCGGCGTCATGGGTTTCTACGAGAACCAATTCGCCCTCGGCTTTGCCGTCGCGAACGAACTCCTCATCGACAGCGCGGGAAATCTGCTGCCCGGAGGCGTCATCACTGACGCGACCGTCAACGCAGACTTTGGTGCAGCACGTCTTTCTCCGTAACTGACCAGGGCACGATCATGCACTTTGAACGTCGACAGAAACGAATGCAGGCAAGGTTCGCGCTCCTCGCCGGGTTGGTCGCGGCAGCCTGTGTGCCTGAAGATTCGGCGCCACCCCCGCTGTTCAACGCCATCGACCCGACGTTGCAGTGCCCGGAGGGACAGGTCGGCTGGGATTTCACCACCGGCGGCGGCCAGGACCAGGACGTGCTCGTTGCGCCGGTCGGGTCCGAGATCAAGATCCAGAGCGTCCAGTACCAATGCCTGGACGAGGGGAATTCGACCTCGAGGGACCTGACCGCTTCGTTCAGGGCTGAGTGCGACAACACGGGCAGTTGCACGCGTCCCATCGTGCAGCCGAGCGAAATGGCCGCGAACTCGCTGGGGACGTGCCAGCGACGCTCCGTCACCGCGACGTACAAGTGCGGCAACGAGACAACGCTCTACGACATCTCCCGGGTTGCCTGGTGGACGAGTCGGCCCTCGTTTCTGCCGCTCGTGCCCTACCCAGCCAACGCACCGACCGACACGCTCAGGTTCGTGTGTGGGAACACCATCAACGTTCGTGGATACAGCAGACGGCTGAACGATGGCAGTCAATCAGTTGTCCTGACCGATCGGCTGACCCGCTGCAACGGACTGAGGCGCTGCTTTTCGAACAATACCTCAGACATGCAATCGTCCTCCCCCGTCAGCAATTACACGAAGGTCTTCTACACGTGTGGCAGGGAGACCGCCGTTCGCGAGGCGATCATCGACAACACTGGCGCGACCAAGAACTACATCGATTTCGACTGCGGGGGTGAAGGCGCGGCGGCGGGCTTCGAACGGGCGCCTGTCATCTATTTGAAGTCGGTCAGCTTCGAGAAGCAGGGTGGCCCCGACCTGGCGCAGGCAGTGACTGTCGGCATCACGAGTCGCTTGAAGGGCGCCTGCGAGGGAACGCGGAGGTGCAGCATTCCGATGCCCACGGCAGAGGTCCCCGCTGGCCTGAGGGGCGCCTTCAAGGTCGAGTACTGGTGCGGCGCCGCGAAGGGGTTCACCGAGCGCAAGTACTTCTTCACGACCGACGTCTATGGCGTCAGCAACGCCAGAGGCTCCGAGACGATGAGCCTGCAGTGTGGCGGGCGGCTGCGCGTGACTGACGGCAGCCGTCCGTGGGTCGCCCGTGACTGTCCAGAAGGGGCTCGGGTGTGCTCGCTCCCCACCGGGGAGGCCGACACGCGGCTGAACTTCTTCTGCGAGAACGCCGAGAACGCAGACACGACGCAATGGCTCTATTCCCCCCTGCAAGGAACCTTCGCCAACCGCATCTTCGACCGCTCCGTCGAGTGCCCACTCGACTCCGATGCGACCGGCATTCGCATCACCGCGCTTGCTTATGATGGGGTCAGAACCACCTCCGAGAAGCCGTCCGTCGCGGCCCTCAGCACCTGTAACGGCAAGAGCAGCTGTCTCATCGCCCCGAGGGCAGGCAACCCGCGCTACCAGTATCGCTTCACCTGCCCGAACGCGCCCGAGGTGAACAGCACGAAGGTCATGCGGGACGGCATGCCGATGGAGTACCTCGACTGTCGCCCGAACGCGCTCGTGGAGTACGTCACGACCACGGGCGTCACTCCACGGGCAACGCGGTACAGCACCGATGTCAATTTCTGTGGAAGCGTGGCGCCGACGTGCACCATTCAGTTCGCGCCGTTCCTCAGCTACGCCGAGGCGATGTTCAACGTCAGCTCGAACGTCAGGGTCGGGTACCGTTGTGGCGGTGGCCCGGCCCAGACCGCCGAGTTCCCGAACAGCAGCTTCGCCAAGACCGCCGACGGGGGCTTCACCCTGCCTGACGGCGGCTACATCTACACCGGCAGCATCAACTGCCCGTACGATCCGACGCCTCGCCCGAATGCGGTGACCAAGAAGTGCATTCCGACGACGTGTCCGAACAACTCGAAGCGGAACGCCACGATGGACTGCGAGGTGGACTCGCAGATTGCGGTACTCCCGACCCTGCGGTCGGTTCCGCAATGGAAGACCCCTGCCAATCGACTGACCAGCGTCGTGAAAGAGGGCTTCCCCTATCTGGCGTACATCGTCGTCGCGCCGAACGTGACGGGCCCGCGCGCCGGCACCATGTGGGCGTTCGACGTCTTCAAGCGGAAGAACAACACGGGCCCTGAGGTCAGGGCGTTCCGCTGCATCGTCGGGTCGATGGGGTACTCCTTCAGCGCGGGCGGACTCGCCGCCTATGGCAACACCGACCTCACCCAGCCCGCCCTACTCCCTGACGACTGCTTCAAGAACCCGCCGTACGGAGACCTCACCTCTTCCTGGTACCACGGGTCGCGACGCGCCAACGCGATGAACGAGCAGACCTTCCGCAACGAGTACAACTTGATTCGCACCGTCCTGGTGTCTGCGTTCGACTCGAAGGGCCGCGCCGTGCCAGCAAACAGAACAGCGCCCAACCCCATCGGCTTCTTCTATACACCGGCGACAGGCTACATCGACCAGTACGAGTACCTCGCGCAGACCACCGACTTCGCGTCGCAGATTCCAGTCACGTTCAGCCCGAGCCGGCAGATCGAGCTGCGGGCCCTGAGCGGGGCGCTTGGGCAGTCTCAACTGGTGTTCGACCGCGAGACCTTCAAGAACCCCCCGACGCTCGACGTGGACTTCAGCTGGAACCTCCTTGGCGACAGCCCCTTCCACCCGTTCTCGGACAAGGCAATCGCCGTGTCAGGGAATGTGGCGCGGTTGGGCCGGCGAAACCTCAGGGCCACGGTGGAGATCGCCAAACAGGACTCCTCGCTCACGAACATCTGGACGCCCGAGAATGCCGAGGTGGTCGCGCAGTACCAGATGGGGGGCGGCAACCCGCAGGAGAAGCGGGAGCGCTTCGAGGTGAAGCTCTCTGCCGCGACGGTTCGCCGCGTGATGGCAGTGAAGGGCGCGAACCAGCCCCGACTGCCGAACGGGTGGATGAGGAACAACATCGAAATCAACAGCACCTTCAAGCTCAGGGTGTGTATCGACTTCGATGGCATCTCACGGAACATCTCGGACACGAACATCAACGACCGCTTCGACAGCGCGACCGTGGCAGGCATTGAGTACAGGCTGGGGGTCACGAGGCGCTGCAGCGACGAGTACCCGTTCATCGTGACGCGTGACCTGTTCGTCAAGCCCGTGCTGCCCATCAACGCCGCTGAGACACCGGTCGAGAATGGCAGTACCACCGCCCAGGGGAGCCAGCGGGTCGGCAGCACGGACGATGTCGGCGTTCAGCAGGCCTGCCGGCAGCAATGCACGGTCAACTCCGACTGCGGAGCAGGTGGCTTCTGTGAGAAGCCGCCCAATGTCCTCGGCGTCTGCCGGGAGCAGTCTGAGAACCTCAAATGCAAGTCGACGTTCCGCAAGGGCATGGTCATCGGAGGCAAGTCCTTCGGGCTCTCGGTCATGAGCGTCAGGAACTCCGCCGATACCGACGCACCCGCCATGGCGCGCAGCGCGACGCAGGTCACCAGCAGCCAGACCACCGCGAACCTGATGAGCTTCAACGTGCTCGACTCCGAGGAAAAGAAGGCCGGCGAGCTCGTCGCGGGCGGGACCCGGCGCGAGACGACCATCTCGCTCGGCCGCGTGTGGGCGAGCGTTCAGCAGATCGCCAAGGCCATCGATGAAGCCCAGAAGAGAACCCCTTCACCAGTCAAGAAGTGGTACCGCCCCACGGTCGCCCACCCGCTGCAGGGGCGCGGTGATGCAGTGCCGGGACTGGCCTTTGGCATCGGGAAGGAGGGCTACGTCACCGCTGGGCCGGTCGTGCTCTTCATCGAGGTCAGCTTCCAGGCGTCGCTCGCCTTCGATGTGGTGCTCAGGTTCGTGACCGACACCCAGACCATCGCCACCAGGACCCCACAAGCAGCGTACGGGTGCCTGGGAACGACCCAATGCCTCAGGCTCTTCACGACGCCGAAGTCCTTCATCGACGCCAACGAGGATTGCAGCCTGCAAGGCGGCCGGCTGGCCGAAGCTCGAACGGCCGCGAAGCTCACCGCGGTGAAGCTGGCCGCGGCGGGCAACGACATCTGGCTGGGCGCCCAGGCCTCCCACCTCTTCGATGACCCGACGTGTGTCGATTTGAGCAACGTCGCCGAGGCGAACAAGACTGCTCGCCTGGCAGCGTGCAGGGCAGACTCGATAACCCAGTACCAATGGATCAACGGGAACGTTGCTTTCTCGACCAACCAGCCCAACGGCACTGGCTTCAATCAGAACCTCTACGCAGACGGTGGGGTGCAGGGGTTTGGCACCATCTCGACCATCGCGAACAACGGCTCGCCGCTGCGTTCTGGAGTGCTGCTGAAGGCGAACGGCACGCTCGAGAACCATGCCACCAGCGACAAGCTGTCGGAGACCAGCACCGTCTCGACGGGGGTGCCCGTGCGCACCGCGCAGTATGTCTGCGAGTTCGACCCTGCGGGCGCCTACAACGCCAGCGAGTTCTCCATCGGGCCGTCGATTCAGGTCTCGGTTGGGCTTGGTGCAGCGGCGTGCTGGCCAAGCGGGTCGATCGGGGCGTGCATCGGCGCCGAGTTCAAGTTCATCACCGCCGGTATTGGTGTCGAATATGGAAGCAAGTCAGTGAAGATCTACGACACCGCCAGTATCGCTGCCATTCCCAGAGCGACCATCGGAGGCAAGGGCTCCACGGCGAGGTGGGAGTGGTCGGCGTTGAGCGGCCGGCTGTACGCCGAGATTCGCTTCTTCATCGGCTCGAAGGACTTCAACATCGTGTCGTTCTCTGGCGTCGCCGGCGGGGGTGACGAGCTGTGGACCAACGTCGAACGCTTCCGTCGCGACCGGTAGCAAAGGAACCGCCCATGCGAACGAAACTCATTGTTGGATGTGCGTTGGCAGCGCTCGGCGTTGCGGGCGCCGTGTGGTGGAGCCGGTCTGCCGAGGGCGTGACCCCGGTGTCGGCGGCCGAGCCGGGAGTGTCTGCCGCGACGACCGCGCCTGTGACGGCCCAGGCCACCACGCGGCGCTGTGTGTTCCCTGATGGAATGAAGGTCTCCTACGCCTACCGGGCGACGGTGGAGTCGGCGGTCGCCATTCAGGGCACGCTCCAGCCAGTCCAGAACACGGTCACGGCGAGCGCGACCCTGGCGCTCGAGGTCCTCCGGCACGACGGTGACGACGCTGTCCTCATCGCCCAGCTCGCTGCCCCGAACGACGAGTACGTCGCGCTCCAGGGGAAGGCGATCGCCGAGCCATTCCTGCTGAAGATCGAGCCGAGCTGCGCCATCACCGCGTTCGGGCGTCACACGAAGGTGCCGCTCAAGACGGCGCAGGCGCAGCAGGTCGCGGTCTCCGACTTCATCTTCAAGGTGCCCGCGGCCGGGTCGCTCGACGAGACGTATCAGAACGGCATCGGCGTCGCGAAGGCCCGCTTCACGGTGGCGCAGGGCGTCGTCTCGCGCACCATCACGAAGTACGAGATGGCCTGGCGCAGCAAGAGCACCTTCAACGTCGACGGGAGCACGACGCGCATCACGCTCGGCGATCAGTGGATCGAGTCGCTCGACAGCAGCGAGCGCTTCTCGGGCGGCATGCTCGTCGGGGTCAAGATGAACGTGTCACTCACCCGCGAGCGCGACACCACCACGCTGGTCGCGCAGAACGCCAGCCGTCTGCCCACCGACTACGAATGGGCCAACCTGTTGTCCGCCTCCTTCGCCGATGGGGTCACGAACGTGGCGACGGCGGCGGTCCCTCCCGCCGAACAGCGCTACGTGGCTGCGATGAAGGACAGGTCGATGGAGGACGCCTTCTCGGGGATGCTGGAGCGTCTCGAGGCCAAAACGAACATCGAGGACCAATGGCACGAGATGGCGGGGTTCCTGAATGGACACCCCGAAGCGATCGACGACTTCGCCGTGGGCCTGCGGCAGCCTGACTTTCCGCCGGCCGCGAAGGCCGTGTCCTATCTCGTGCTGTCGAAGACGGTGCACGCCGAGGCGCGCGACGCGTTGCTCGACCTCCGCCGTGATGTCGCGCTGCCTCCTGCCGATCGGCTTCGGGCGTCGTTGGCGCTGGTGACCCGGAAGGATGTCGGGGTCGCGCTCGCGCGTGAGATGCGGAGCGAGGCGCTCACGGCCCAATCGGGCGACGCCGTCGACGACCTCCTGCCGCGCAACTCCTTGCTCCATCTCGGGGTGCTCGCCGCGACCCACAAGACCGACGCAGAGACCTTCGCGGTCGCGCGCGAGACCATCAAGTCCCGGCTGCAGGGGGCCGGTGATGATCTCTCGTCGCTCAGCCCCGCGCTCGGCGCCGCGGGCAACCTGGCGGACCCCTCACTCTTGTCGACGATTCAAACGTACACGGTGCACCCCGACTACCACGTGCGGCTGCTCGCCCCGAAAGCGCTCCGTGGGTATGCCTATGCCGAGACCGAGCTCGTCATCGCCGAGTGGTTGTCGCGCGAGACGAGCCCTGACGTGAAGGAGGAGATCTTCGACCTCGTGGTTCACCAGCTGGCCGACGCCAAACGCACTGCAGGCATGCCCGTCGCCCTCGAGGCGCTCCGGCACCTGAAGATGAAACCGATGGTGTTGGCGCGACAGTCAATCATTCACATCCTCGGCCCCCTCAAGAACGAAGCTCCCGCCTTCAAGGCAGCCTTGTTGACGCAGATGGCAGAGGAGTTCCGGGCGAAGAGCGGGTTGTACTCTCAAATCGTCAACTACCTCGCGCCCGCGGAGATCGAGCTCGGCTTGTCGATGATGCCCGAGTTCGCCCATCAGTACGGACCCGCCGACCGTGCCCGCGCCGAGGCGATGGTCAAAGAGCTCGAGGCAGCGACCGCAGCAGAGGCCAACCGTCGCATCGAGCTGGAGATGCCGTGATGCGCCGAACGTGTCTTCTCGCAGTGGCGGTCGTCGCGCTGGGGTGTCCTGCGCCAGTGAAGCCGGCTCCCGAAGATGCGGGCGTCGATGAGGTCGCGTTCGAGGGAGAGGCCTCCGAGAACCCTCCCGAGTTCGCCGGCGATCTCTTCGACGCAGGCAACAAGTCCGAGTTCGACGCTGGAGAGGCCGTCGTCGACATGCGCTGCTGTCGCCTGAGCTTCCGAATCGACGTCGGAGACGAACCTTCGGACTCGGTGGGGCAGCTCATCGGCGAACAGGCGCCGCTGTCGCGAGGCGTGCCGCTGGTGCGGGTCGACGGCGGGTACGTCGCGAGCGCCTGCTTCCCGTTGGCGTCGTCGACGTACTACTCGTATCAGTTTCAGTACCTGACCGACGACGCCGGCTCGGGAGGCCTCGACCAGGGTGATGGAGGCTTCGTCGTCACGACGAGGCGACACAGCACCTACGAACCGGGCTTCTCCATCGCAGGCGAGATCCAGAACTACATCCCCAGCGTCACCGATTGCTCGGCGCTCGATGCAGGGCAGGAGCCGTAGGCCGTCAGGGCCAGCGATCCGTCTGGCTCGGCTTGACGCCGTTGGTCGCGACGAACACGCGGCCCTTCTCTTCTTTCACCTCGAAGCACGCGACCTCGGCCCCTTTCGGGAAGAAGCCACGGCCGTCGCGCACGTCGAAGACCCACGCGTGGAGCGGACAGAAGAGATGAAAGCCGTCGAGATCGCCGCGGCCGAGCTCTCCGTCACGGTGCGGGCAGCGGTTGTCGACGCCGTAGACGCGGCCCTCGACGCGCACGAGGGCGATGGAGCGCGCGCCAACCGTCACCACGTGTTTGCCCTTCTCGGGCACGTCGCTCGACGCGCAGACGTCGATCACTTCACGGCCGCCGACACCGCCTTGAACTCGGGGCCACCCGCGCGGACGAGGGCGTCGAAGAGCGCAGTCTCGACGGTGGTGATGACGGCACCAGCGGAGCGACAGAGCTCGAGGCCAACGCGCTCGTCGGCCTCGTTGCGGGAGAGCACGGCATCAGCCGCGAGGTACGGCGTGAGGCCGGCCTCCGACAGCGCGCGCACGGTCTGAAAGACACAGACGTGCGTCTCGGCGCCGAGCACGAGCACGCTGGAGCGCGCGCCGAGGTGCTCCTTCACTTCGGGCAGCCAGGCCGAGAACTGCAGCTTCTCGACAGGCTTGAAGTCGGGGATGCGCTCGGAGACCGCCTTCATCGTGGGGCCGAGGCCCTTCGGGTACTGCTCGGTGACGATGATGGGCATGCCGAGCGCTCTGGCGCCTTCGATGGCGGCGAGCGTTCGGTTGACGAGCCGCTCGACGCGGGCCGGGTTCATCGCCGCGATGAGGCGCTCCTGGAGGTCGATGATCAACAGCGCGGAGGTGTTTCTCGTGAAGCGGTGCATGGCGTCGACTTACCAGCGCCTTCACCTCGGACGCCATCCGAGCGAGACCCGAAACGAAAACGGCTCCCCCCGCGTGAGCGAAGGGAGCCATTCTCGACGTCAGCGCTTTCGCGCCGTCGTCACTGGAAGAAGTAGATGTTGTCGAGGAAGAACGTGCCCATGTCGGGGCTCGAGATGATGATCTGCCCGATGTGCGTGGTGTCGACGCCGGTGAACGCGGTCAGCGGCACGTTGAGTTCATTCCACGAGCCCTGCGTCAGATTCGAGAAGGTGTACTCGAACTCGGGGCCCGCGGCGCCGCCCATGGTGCCTCCACCCGGCGCGACGAACGTGACCAGCTTCACCCTGAAGGTCGTCGCGTTCCCCGTCCACACGCTCATGTGGAACGTCCACGTGCCGGGCACGTTGAGGTGCGGGTTCGCGTTGAGCGACTCCCAGCCAACGAAGTTGAGCGTCCCGTACCGCTTGACGACACTCGTGGTGCTGGGAATCGTGAAGTCCGTGAGGCGCGGGCCCTGGTTGCCGTTGCTCCACGAGGTGCCGAAGGTATCGATGGCCCTCGTCGCGTAGGTGGCGCTGCTCGTGTACAGCGAAACGACCTGGTTCGCTGGCCGAGCGCCCGGGACTGCAGCCGCTGTGGCCGGAGCGGTCGGCACGCTGCCGCCGGGAACAGTGACCGTCATGCTGCCGGGCACCGGGAAGCCTCCGAACGGGTTGGCGCTGATGGTGGCCATGCCCGCGTCAGCCGCGGTGATGAGGCCGTCGGCGTTGACCGTCGCCACCCCAGGGTTGCTCGACTGGAGCGAGAAGTAGTTCCAGCCCACGCGGTATCCCGTCTGCGCCGCCCAGAAGACCGTGTTGGGGTTGAAGTTCAGCTGGTAGGGCGAGCCGATTGGCACCACCTGCGCGCCCGGCCAGGCGACGGACACGTTGGTCACCACGCCGACTGCCGTGGCGTACGCCGCGGGGCTGATCGACTCGAACTGCACGTCGTTGAACCACACGGTCGCAGGCGCGTTGATGCCACCGGCGAAGAAGAACAGGCCGGTGTTGGCGGCCATCGCCGTGGGGTTGGGGATCGGGAAGGTGTACTTCGCCCACGCGGTGCCGATGACGGTGGTGTGGAACTCGGCGATCAACGGGCCGCTGGAAGCGCTCGCAGTGTCACCGAAGCCGATGTTGTTGACCGTCGTGCTGGCCGAGGCCTTCGCCCAGAAGGTGATCACGTTGTAGGCGCGAAGGTCGACCGGCGCCGAAGCCACGATTGCTCCGCCCGTGTAGCCACCAGCCGGACCAACAACCCTGAGCGACGCGCGGCCGTTGTTGGGGTTCGTCGTGTCGCGAGTCACCATGTTCGTCGAGCTGTCGAAGTTGATGAACGAGGAGCCGCTCCGGTAGTCATCGACGAAGACCGCGAACGGCTGGACACCACCGCCCGCTGAGCCGCCTGCCGCCGAACCACCCGCCGCCGAGCCGCCTGCCGCTGAGCCGCCTGCCGCCGAGCCGCCTGCCGCCGAGCCGCCTGCCGCCGAACCGCCTGCCGCCGAGC
>JALHMW010000028.1 GCA_022843845.1 Archangium sp. | reverse complement strand
GCAGGCGGCTCGGCGGCCGGAGGTTCGGCGGCCGGAGGTTCGGCGGCGGGCGGCAGCGCCGGTGGATCGACGGCAGGCGGCTCGGCCGCAGGTGGCTCGGCGGCCGGCGGTTCGGCGGCCGGTGGTTCGGCCGACATGACGCCGCCTACCATTCTCTCGACCACGCCGCCGGCGGGCGCGACCGGTGTCGCCCGGAGCTCTGGTGACGGCGGCATCACCATCACCATCGACTTCTCGGAGCCCATCGACACGGCGAGCTTCATGGCGACGCTCACGCCGATGGTCTCGCTGTTGGGCGCGCCGTCGTTCTCGAATGGCAATGCCAGCGCCTCGATCACCACCGCGACGTCCCTCAACGCGAACGCGACCTACACGGTCAGCGTGGCCGCGCGTGACCTCGCCAACAACGCGCTCGCCCCTCCTTCGATGTTCGGCTTCACCACGGCCGCGGCCGCCGACAACACGCCTCCGACGGTCACCTCGACCGTACCGACCAACAACGCGATGAACGTGGCGACGGCCGGCCTCGCCATCTCGGCCACCTTCAGCGAGGCGGTGACGCCGGCGTCGGTCGTCGCCACGATCAACGCGCCCTTCGAGCTGGGAACGCCGACGCTGAACGCAGGCAATACCGTGGCGACCTGGTCGATGCCGATCTTCGACGACGGAGGCGTGGCCACCTACCAGCCGGCGACGAACTACGCGGTGACGGTCGAGGCATCGGACGTCGCGGGCAACTCGATGACGGCGCCGTACCCGTTCAGCTTCACGACCGCGGCGCCAGCCGACATGGTCGCGCCCACGCTCGTCAGCATTCTTCCTGCCGACACGACGACGAACGTCGCGTTGAACACGGTCATCGTGATGACCTTCAGCGAGCCGATGAACACCGCGACGGTCCAGAGCGGCCTGCGCATCAACGGCGCCACGCGAGCGGGGACCTTCGGGTGGAACGCGACCAACTCGGTGGTTCGCTTCACGCCCACCGCGAACTGGTCGGCGAGCACCCCCTACACGGTGGCGTTCAGCGCGCCTCCGACCGACGTCGCAGGGAACCCGCTGGGCTCGGTCTCGGTGTCCTTCACCACGGGCACGGCGATCGACGCCATCGCCGCCACCATCGTGAACCGGTCGCCAGCAACGAACGCGACGGGCGTCCCCACGCAAACGGGCTGCGACTTCCTCAGGCAGGTGAACGTCGTCACGCTCACCTACAACTCAGCGGTCGATCCCGTCTCCTTCGCGGCCGCCTTCAGAGTGCTTCAGGGAACGACGCCGGTGGCGGGCACCATCAGGTTCAACCCGACGGGAACCGTCGTCACCTTCGCTCCATCGCTGCGGTTCAACTTCGGCACCACGTACACGGTCGAGGTGAACAACGGCGGCAACATCGCGCTCGATCTGCAGCGCAACCCCATCGCGAACCTGTCGTACTCCTTCTCGACGCTCCTCGAGTACAACCGCGTCATCTACGCCACGCCCACGGCGTCTGGCCGGATTCTGTCCGGGGCGGTGCTCGGGCAGAGCACGGTGGCCACCAACGTCGCCATCCGCGTTGGCGAATTCAACGCGGCCACCCGCAGCCGCGGCTTCCTCTCGTTCCCGCTCGCGGCGATTCCGTCGAACACCTACTGCCTGACGTCCGCCTCCCTGGTGCTCGAACAGACCGGCGTCAATGGGACGCCGTACGGGACCGCGAGCCTGGGCAACGTGCTGTCCGAGGCGGTGAACATGGGCGACACCGTGAGTGGAGCCGACTACGCCACGCCAGCCATCACCGGGAACTTCATCAACCCCAACCTCGCGACGCTCGTGACCGAGCCCTCGCTCGGCTTCAAGACCGCCCTCATCACCGGCCAGGTGCGGCTCGCACGGGCGCAGGCCGTCCCGGCGAACGTGCGCTGGCGTCTGCGCTTCACGAATGATGCGATGACCGTCGGGGGCATCGACAACGCCTCGTTCCAGAACATCGCCTTCAGCGGGCGGTTGGTGGTTCGGTACGAGGCGCCCTGACGCTCAGGCCAGAATGCGCTTGAGGGCGAGCATCGTCTCGGCCGGCAGGCTCTCCCCCATGAGGGCCAGCGTTCGGCGGGACAGGAGCCGATAGACGCTGCCGACCTCGGCCGGCAGCGCATCGAGGTGGGCCTGCACGACGGCGACGTCTCCCCGCGCCACGGGCCCGGTGAGGCCCTTCGAGAAGCCGCGCGTGGCGAGCCCTCCGAGGGCCGAGCGCATCAACGGGAGGAGTGCCTGGAGTGACTGCTCCCGCTCGAGCCCCGCGTGTTGCAACGAGGCGACGGCGGCGTCGGCGAGCGCGACGAGCAGGCCAGCGCTCAGCACCGCCCCCGCGTGGTAGGCGGCGCGGCCCGTCTCGGGCACCTCGATGGTGCGCATCGAGAGCGTGGTGGCCAGCACGCGGAGCGTCTTCAGCAGCGTCTCATTGGTGGCGGCGAGCGAGGCGGTGTGGCCCGCGAACGAGTCGGACGGATCAGAGATGGCCGCCAGCGGGTGGAACGAGCCCAGGGGCCGGCCTGACTCGATGACGGGCCGGCCGAACGCGGCGAGGGTCAACGCGCCCGACAGGTGCACCAGCGGCGTCTGGGTGCTCAGATCTTCGAGCACCAGCTCAGCGGCGTTGGCCACCTGGGCGTCGGGAACCGCGAGCAGGCACAGCTGCGCGCCCCGCAGATCGTCGTGATCGGCCAGGCGCACGCCCGCGAGCGCGGCGCGTCGCACCGAGTCCTGGGAGCGGGGGAGCACGCTGACGCTCCAGCGGGCCTTCTTCAGCGCCCTGGCCAACGCGCCGCCCACGCGGCCGTACCCGACGATCACCACCCGGAGCGTCTTCGCCACCTTCGTCTTCTTCTTCTTCTTCACGCGCCTGCCCATCGCCGCCTCCCCCTCGCCACGATCAGGCTTCGCCCTGGCGGACGAAGTGCAACTGCCCGCCCGCAAACTCGACCTTCACCAGATCGCCCTGGGCGAAGTCTCCCGCGAGAATGCGCTCGGCGAGCGGGCCCTCGACGAGCCGCTGCACCGTCTGCCGCATGGGCCTCGCGCCGAGTGAAGGGTCGAACCCGCCGGACTTGAGCAGGTGCTCGATCACGTCGTCGCTGGCCTGGTAGGTGATGCCCTTCTCGGTCGACAGGCGCTGGCTGCTCTCGGCGAGGAGCAGGTGCGCGATCTTCGCGACCTCGATCTCCTTCAGCGGGCGGAAGGCGCAGCGCTCGTCGATGCGGTTCCACAGCTCGGGCGGCAGCGCCTTGCGGGCGACGTCGGCGGCCTGCACCTCTTCCGAGGGCGCAGCGGCGGCGGCGCCGAACCCCATCGCCTTGCCCTTCGTGCTGAAGGCCTCGGCGCCGAGGTTGGTGGTGAGGATGACGACGGTGTTCGAGAAGTCGACGTGGCGGCCCTTGCCGTCGGTGAGGCGGCCCTCTTCGAGCACCTGGAGCAGCAGCAGCAGCACCTCGCGGTGGGCCTTGTCGATCTCGTCGAGCACCACGACGGACGAGGGCCGGCGGCGCACGGGCTCGGTCAGCTGGCCACCTTCTCCGAAGCCGACGTAGCCGGCAGGAGAGCCGATGAGGCGCGACACGCCGTGGCCCTCGCTCATCTCGGACATGTCGATGCGCACCAGCGCGTCGCGGTTGTTGAAGAGCACCTCGGCGACGGCGCGCGCCATCTCGGTCTTGCCGACGCCGGTGGGGCCCAGGAAGAGGAAGCTGCCCATCGGGCGCCGTGAGGCGAAGCCGGCGTAGTTGCGCCGAATCACCTTCGCCACGCGCTCGATGACGTCGTGGTGGCCGATCACCTTCTTGCCGAGGTCGCGCTCGAGGTCGAGCAGGCGGGCCGAGTCGTCGAGGAGCAGGCGATCTTCGGGCAGCTGGGCGATCTTCGCGATGACGCGGGCGATGTCCGACGGCTCGACGACGCGTTTGCCCTCACGCCGCGCGCGGGAGCCGGCAAGATCGATCACGCTGATGGCCTTGTCGGGCAGGAAGCGGTCGGTGATGTACTTCGACGACAACGACGCGGCGGCCTGCAACGACTCGGGCTCGTACGTGAGGTGGTGGTGCTGCTCGTAGCGGCCGATGACGCCGTTCAAGATGTACACGGTGTCGGGCACCGAGGGCTCGGTGACGACGACGGGCGTGAAGCGCCGCTCGAGCGCCGGGTCGCTGACGATGTGCTTGCGGTACTCGTCGTGCGTGGTGGCGCCGATGCAGGGGAACTCGCCGCGCGACATCGCCGCCTTGAGCTCGTTCGACGCGTCTTGCGGGCCATCGCCCGTCGAGCCCGCGCCGACCAGCGTGTGGATCTCGTCGATGAACACCACCACGCGGCCGTCGGCTTTCTTCACCTCGTCCTTCAGGCCGTTGAGGCGCTCCGAGAACGAGCCGCGCAGCTGGGTGCCGGCGACCAGCGTCGCCATGTCGAGCTCGAGCACGATGCGATCGCCGAGCGGCCCTTTCAGCGTCGCCAGCTGCTGCGCGACGCCCTCCACCACGGCCGTCTTGCCGACGCCGGGCTCTCCGATGAGGCAGGGGTTGTTGGTGCGGCGCTTGCCGAGAATGTCGATGACCTCGTCGATCTCTTTCGCGCGCCCCACGACCGGGTCGAGCTTTCCGTGGCGGGCGAGCTCGGTGAGGTTCTTCGACAACGAGGCCAGGAGCGGGAACTGGCGCGCGTCGAGGGCGAACTTCGAGGTGCTCGAGCTGGTGGCTGGTGCAGCGGCACGAGGTGCCGGGGCAGGGGGCGCAACGAGCGGCGGCGCGGCGAGGGCGACGGCTTCGAGCTCTGCGACCTCTTCGTCCGAGATGTCGTCGACGAGATCGCGCACGTTGAAGCGCTTCGACGCGACCGGGGCTGGCGGGGGCGGCGGCACCGTCGCGGTGCGCACGGGCGGCGCGTAGCCCAGTGGAGGCGCGCCGACGGGCCGGCCGGTGGGCGCGCGCGGAATACCGGGCGGCAGCTCGCGCTGGAGCAACAGCCTTCGCGGCATGCGGCCCGAGGTGAAGTACGAGAGGGCGGTGTTGCGCAGGGCGGTGAGATCGAGCCCCGTCTTGTGCAGCAGATCCTGCGCGGCGCAGCGCACCCGCGTCATCGCGATGACGGCGTGCAGACAGTCGGCCTCGCTCGAGCCACAGCTGGTGGCGATCTCACGCGTCTTCTCGCGCAGCTCCTTCACCAGACCGTCGGGCTCGCTCGGCGCGTGCGTGAGCAGCTCGAGCAGCTTGTCTTCGTCGACGTTGCGCTCCTTGAGCAGCAGCGCGCCGCGGTTCTCGATCGTGAACATCGCGAGCAACACGTGCGCCGTCGTCACGCGTTGGTTGACCGTCGCGGCGATGTCTTCTGCTTCGGACATCGCGCTGGCGAAATCGGTGCTGTCGACCATGGGGGTTGGTGCTCCGAGGCAGGAGGCTGCAGTCGAGAGGTGTAGTGCGTCGCGATCGGTGCCTCAAATTTTCTGCTACAGGTCGACACAGCCGTGTGTGTCCGGGCGCGTGGGCCGGCCTGTTGGGCTTCGACGTCTCAGTGATTCCAGCCATTTGGGTGGCTGCCTGAGTGGCTCCCGGCCGAGCGGCGAGGGTGCGGGCAGCTACCTATTTCGGAAACTCTATTGTTTCCGACTGGCGATCCATGCGACGCGGGGACAGGGCCGGGTCTCGAGAACGAAGGAACGCCATGAAGACGACGTTGCTCCTCACTTCGCTGTTCGTGTTCGGGTGTTCGGGGCCGATGGCCATGGGGTCCGCCGACGCCGGCTCGCTCCTCGGCATCGGCCCAGGTGACGACCCCAGGACGCAGGTCGCCGACGCCGGGACGAACGACGCAGGGACGAACGACGCAGGGACGAACGACGCAGGCTCGACCACCGATGCCGGCTCGGGCGCAATCGACGCGGGGCAGGGTGACGGCGGCCTCGATCCACTCCGCGCGGCGCTGCTGAGGGCGCGGCCGTACACCCTGAGGGCTCCAGCGGGGACCGTCACGGGCCCGATGCCGCTGGTCATTTTGCTCCACGGCTACGGCGCGACGGGGCAGGTCCAGAACCTCTACTTCGGGCTCAACGCGCAGAGCGATCGCTCCGGCTTTCTGCTCGCCACGCCCGACGGCACGATCGACGCGAGCAACCGCCGGTTCTGGAACGCCACCGACGCGTGCTGCAACTTCGCTGCGGCCACCGTCGACGACGTCGAGTACCTGCACGCGATCATCGACGACGCGCAGCGCCGGCACGCTGTCGACGCGAAGCGGGTCTTCCTCATCGGGCACTCCAACGGCGGCTTCATGTCGCACCGCATGGCGTGTGACGCGTCGTCTCGCATCGCGGCGATCGTCAGCTTCGCAGGCGCGACCTGGAAGAACGCGATGCAGTGTCCTGCGCAGCCCGGCGTCTCGGTGCTCCAGGTGCACGGCACGATGGACGGCACGATCGCGTACGGCGGCGGCAACCTGCAGGGCGTCGAGTTTCCCGGAGCGATCGAGACCGCCGCGCAGTGGGCGCAGCGCAACGGCTGTGGCGCGAAGGCTGCAGTCGGTGCGGTCGATCTGATCAGCACGCTCGCAGGCGACGAGACGACGCAGGAGCGGTACTCCGGCTGCACCGCTGGCGCCGTCGAACTCTGGACGATGCAAGGCGGCAGCCACACGCCGTCGTTCAACACCGCCACCTGGAGCGCCTCGATCGTCGGCTTCCTGCTGGCGCACCCGAAGCCCTGAGACGCGACGTTCGCCTCGGAACAGGGCATCCTCCGGCGGGTGAACCGAACGATCTTCAGCGCCCTCTTCCTGCTGGCCGCGTGTCAGCCCGTGTTGCCTGACGTGCCGAGGTCGGACGGCGGCACGCGCCAGAGCCAGGTCTTCAAACACGCACACAACGACTACGAGCACCCCAGGCCGCTGTTCGACGCGCTCGACGCAGGCTTCGAGAGCGTCGAGGTCGACGTGTGGATCGACGGCACCGACATCGGCGTCTCGCACACCGGCGCGCCCTTCAAGGGCTCGCTCAAGGCGCTCTACCTCGACCCGCTCGCGCAGTTGGTCCGCACGCGGGGCCGCGTCAACCGGAGCGGACGGCCGTTCTTCGTCTGGCTCGATCTGAAGCAGGGCGACCAGAAGCTGCTCGACCTGATCGCGACCCAGCTCGAGGAGTACCCGATGCTGACCCGGTTCCAGGACGATCAGCCCGCCCTCTCGGGCGCCGTCACCGTCATCCTCACCGGCAGTGACTCGGGCAAGAAGGCGCTGGTCGAGAGGCCGTCGCCGCGGCCGTACATTCGCGACAGCAACTCGTATTCGCCGATGGATCCCCAGTCGGACAGCAAGTGGGGCGCGTACGCCCTGAACTACAACGCGTTCATGCAGTGGGACGGGCAGGGCACGATCTCGGCGGCGCAGCAGCGGCAGCTCGACAACCTCGTGGCTGGGGCTCACCAGGCGGGCCGGCAGGTGCGGCTGTACGCGGCTCCAGAGACGCCGGCGTGGTGGCGCGTCGCGAGGAAGTCGGGCGTCGACTTCGTGGGCGGTGACGATCTGTCCGGCATCGCGTCGGTGTTCGCTGAGCCGATTCTGCCGTGATGTCCCGGTGAAGCTCCTGCTCCTCCCGGGCATGGATGGAACAGGCCGCCTCTTTCGGCGCTTCGTCGAGGTGCTCCCGGCGCACCTGATGGCGGTGGTGGCCTCGTACGACGCGCAGACTCGAATGAGCTCCGACGAGCTGTTGAACCAGCTGCCGCGGCTCGACGAACCCCACGTCATCGTCGGGGAATCGTTCTCGGGTCCGCTCGCCGTGCGGTGCGCCGCGGGGAACTCCAACGCTCGTGGCGTGGTGCTGGTCGCGTCGTTCGTGCAGCCGCCCCGGCCATTTCTTTCGACCCTCGCGACGCTGGGCACGCTGCTGTTTCGCAGACCGCCCCCACGGCTGCTCGTTCGTGAGGTGCTGCTCGGGGCGCGGTGGCTGATGCGCTGGTGGACGAGGTGCGCGACGCCATCGCGAGTGTTCGGCCCGACGTGCTGACCTTTCGACTTCGTCAGCTCGGCGTCGTCGACGTTCGGCCCGAGCTGGCGCAGCTGAACTGCCCGCTCCTGTACCTTCGGGCGCGGCGGGACCGGCTCGTGCCCGCCATGTGTGGCGCGCGCGTCGTCGCGACTGGAACTCGCCGAAGCCTGATCGACGTCGACACCGGTCATCTCATCGTGCAGTCGCGGCCCGTCGAGAGTGCCCAGCACGTCGACGACTTCATTCGTACGCTGGCGTGACGATCAGCGGCGCACCGACGGCCACGGCGGCGCCAGGAGCCATCACCGCGCACTGCATCGCCGTGGACGAGCAGGATCGAATCGGGTGAGCTGTGCCCCATGCGAACTCTGCTCCTCACCCTGCTCGTGGTGTTCCCCTCGCTCGCGCTGGCCCAACACTGGGAAGTCAACGGCATCGAGGGCACGTTCGGCGACGCGAACGCGGCCTGCCGCGCGGCGTTGAAGGACGCTCCAGTGCTCGAGTTTGCGCCGCCCGCGAGGAAGCCCGAGGGCGAAGAGAGCCCCGACCGCATCTTTCGGGAGTGCTGGGCGCGCGAGAAGGGCGGTTCGAGCTCGGACGGCGGCAACCCGGCGAGCAAGCACACCATCGCGTGGTTCTCCCCGGCGAAGGAGAACGAGCCTGACGAGAAGAAGGAGGAGAAGACCGCCGCGGGGAAAGAGGCTCAGCGCGGCTGCACCCGCGAGACCGACTTCAGTTGGTTCCCCAGCCTCGAGAAGTCGTCGCTCAACGCCGCCGGAAAGGACGTCGTCCCCGACATGAAGCCCGGCTCATGCCTGCTCGGCAGTCAGAGCGCTGGAGGGCGGCTCTTCTCCGGCTCACAGAAGAAGGTCCGCGCCGACCGGCTGAAGAAGGAGGCGAAGCCCGTCGGCGAGCACTACTTCCTCAAGCACAAGGGGCTGATCATCGACCCCACGTTCTTCCAGTTCTTCCAGGTGGGCGATCATCCCGGTCTGGTGTTCGTGGGCACCGAGGCGCAGCTCGTTCAGGCCGCTGACAAGCTGCTCGCCCAATGCGGCGCGAACCCGGCGTCGAACGACTCGAAGTCGGGCCTCGAGTTCAAGGCAGCCAACTTCACCGACGCGAAGCTGTGCAACGCAGGGTCGACGCTCGAGCTCCGTGAGTCGGGTTTCGGTGAGTACAAGAGCACGATCTGTGACGCACCGAAGGGCAAGTGACGAGCTCGATGCTGCTCCTCACGGTGCTCTCTGGTCGACGGGGCCGGCCAACGGGTGTGGCTGCGCGCGTCGTCGCGGCTGGAGCTCGCCGAAGCCTGATCGACGTCGACACCGGTCGCCGTTGGCATCGACGAGCACGCGCTTCGTCACGATGAACCTGCCGTTGCCGAGCCGGCCGCCCTTCAGAGTTCACGCACGCGGCCGCAGCGCCAGGCCTTCTCGGCAACTCTTGAAGAGGCCAGAAGGATGAGCGGTGGCTTCGGCCTTTGTCGTAAAGAGGAGTCATGCACGCCAGGCAGCTGATGGGACTCGCCCTGCTGTTGACCAACTGCGGAGCACCGGTAGCCACCCGGCCCTGCACCATCACGCTGAGCGGGGCGCTCACAGGCGCTTTCGCCTGCACAGGCACGAACACGAGGGTCATGGGCCTGACGACGGCCGCCTTCACCAACTGGCTGGTGATTGGTCAGAACGACGCGGTCGATGTGAGCCTGAACTTCAACCTGCCGAAGACGGTGAGTGCGATGACGTACACTGGAGGGCCAGAAGAAGCGCCTTCCTGCACGGCCTCCGTGCTTCCGAAGGGGGGCACCGCCCCAGGCCGCACCGCGAACTCCCGTGCGACCGGCGCGGGTTCGCAGCCGCCCTTCGGCTCGTGCTCCATCACCTTCACGAGCGTGGTGGAAGACAGCTCCCGCACCACGACCGCCTTCGTCGTCCAGGGCTCGGCGAGGGCGAAGACGATCAACCTCGGCGACATGTCGACCGTCGATCTCGACATCGCGTTCTGAGGCGGGGCTCTGGCCGGCCCGCGCAGGGTTTCGCATGCCGCTGCGCTCAGGGGGTCCCGGCTTGGCGAACGGGGGCGGGCTCGCACTGGGCTGACGGTACCGTCGGCCACACTCGGCGATGAGGGCGCTGGGGTTCGATGGGAGGGCGACCTCGAGCCACCCACGCGAGCTGGCGGCGTTCTCGATGACGCCGAACGGCGACTGGTACGTCGCGGGTGGCTATTCGCCGGCACAAGGCGCCTGGAGCGCGCTGCCGTCGCTCCCGTTCGGTCTCAGCACGCCGGGTGGCGGCGCTGACTCGCAAGGGCCTCGAAAACCAGCCAGAGACCCAATCGGAGCGTCTGCGACGGGCCATCGGTCGCCAATGAGCGGCAGGTGGCGTGGCAAATCTGTCGTCCATACGACCGATGCATGAATCCGGCGCACGTCCTCCGCTGCCTGCTGTTCGCATCGACCCTGGCCGCGTGCGGCGGGCCCACCACGTCCACGCTGTCGCTGCCGTACGCGCTGAGCATCGAGGGGAACGACGCGACCGCGGACGTCTGGGTGTTTGGCCCGACGACCGAAGGTGAGCCTCGCGTCATGGCCTTCAACACGGGCCTGCGCCGCGCCGAGTGGCGGCCGAATGAGGCACGGACTCCAGTGGGCGCGCGAGAGCTGCGGGTCGTCCTCACGCGGGCTGATGGTGAGTTCGAGCTGGAAGGGTCGAACGAGATTCGGTTCCTGGGCTCGTCGTTGCGCCCGAGCGTTTCCGGCCCACCGCGGGCAGTGCCCTGGCGAAGCGGCAGCAACACCGTCCTCGTCGTGGGTACCCTCTTGTCGAGGGTCGCGCTGCTGACACCCTCGGGTGAGCCGCTGCCAGGCGAACGATTCATGTGCGTGCCAGCGCCAGAGGAGATGCTGGAGTCCACCGTCACGCGCTGCACGGTGCGCGAGTCGACCCCGCTGTCGGGGGCCGAGAACCTGCGCAGCGTGAGGGCCCGTGTCGAGAACCTGGGCGAGGTGTGGGTGCTCCCTGAAGTATCGCTCCCGTGAAGACGGTCGGTGGGGGCTGCGCTCGGCGCCGGTGATGACCCGCCCTCGAGCCTCCGTCCGCTCGAGAACGCCATCCGCCCGTCGACGATCAGCTGCGGCGTGTTCAACCCGAAGCCCCGCAGCGTGTCCGTGTGCTGCTGGGCGCGGCTGGACTCCGCGGAGCAGAACGGGTCGACCCAGCCCAGGTCATTCCAGCAGTCGACGTGGCGCTCGAGGTCGATCGCCGAAGACGCATCTCGACTTCCGTCGTCGGCTCCGCCTGCTGCGTCGCTCGCCGGGTTTAGAGGCACGCGCCGATACGGAAGGCACCGCAGCACTGAGACGCGCTGAAGTCGCAGGTGCGGCTCGCGCAGTCGCTCTGCGCGGAGCAGCCGCTGCCAGCGGGCAGGCCGCACGTCGCGCCGGCTTCGCAACCCTTCTTGACCTCGCCCACGTCGGTCCAACCGTTACCCAGTGGAGCGCGAACGGGACCGAGGATCTGCCAGCACCCACCCGCGACGTCGCAGGCGCGTATCGCCACGCGGTAGGTCGTTCCGTTCTGAAGCCCCGAGATCACGAGCGAGCCTTGGGCCAAGTCGATTCCGGGAGTCGCGGGGGCCGTCACCCGGTGCGTTGCGACCCCGGTGAAGGCTCCATTCGAAACGAACTCGAACTCCACCTCGACCGCGTCTCCGTCGGTGTCCTTGAAGTCGTATTGGATTCGGGGGTCCCCATCGAAGCGACAGTCAGCGGCGGTGTAGAGCTGGTTGCCGATCAGAGGTGTATGAATGCGGCAGGTGTACTTGTCCTGATCGTCGTCCGACCACCGCTGGAAGACCATCTCGGGATTCACGTTGTACCGCGAGATCTCGACCTCGAACTCCGCGCTTGCCGTCTCTCCGCCCGCCGAAGCACTCAGCGCCACGTGGTACGTGCCAGGAGTCACTGCGCGGGATGGCGCAAGGCGAAGCCGCGACCCGTCGAGCGTTGCGAACGAAGGGAGCTGTGTCGGCGCAATCGTCGCCGTGCCGGAAACGTCACCCGCGACCAGGACCTGCACGAGCAGCGAATCGCCCGCCATCAACTCCACCGCGTTGCCCGGCACCTGGAGCGCCAGGCGGCCTGACACGGGGCCTGGGCTTGGGCCCGACGGCGTGCCGCTGCACGACACCAAGATCACGCTCGAAAGTCCCAAAGCCCGGAGGTTCATGGAAACGACGATCGGTCGTGAGGCGACGGCAGTCAATAAGGGGACGGAGAGACGGAGAAACGTGTCGTGCCTGGAACCGAGCTCGATGCGGAGGGTCGTGTCAGATCGCTGCGCTACACCGTCTCGCCCGGGGCCCCGAAAACCAGCTAGAGGCCCCAGAACGCGACATGGAACCAGCTCCTACGCCGACCGCCACGCCTGCGCCTCCCGAGATCGTCGACGTCGCCACGCTGACGCCGATGATGAAGCAGTACCTCGAGGTGAAGGCCCAGTACCCTGGCGCGCTGCTGTTCTTCCGCCTCGGTGATTTCTACGAGCTGTTCTTCGAAGACGCGGTGAAGGCGTCGGAGCTGCTGCAGATCACGCTCACCTCACGCGCCAAGGGGCTCGATCGCGTGCCGATGGCGGGCGTGCCGCACCACGCGGCGAAGCGGTACATCGCGCGGTTGATCGAGGCGGGGCAGAAGGTCGCGATCTGCGAGCAGCTCGAGCCGCCAGGGAAGGGCATCGTCAAGCGCGAGGTGGTGCGCGTGGTGACGCCGGGCATGGTGCTCGACGACGACGTGCTCGAGGCGAGAGAGAACAACTTCCTCGCGGCGCTCGCGCCGGCTGAGGGTGACGATCCGTGGGGCGCCGCGCTGCTCGACGCCAGCACCGGAGAGTTCTTCGCGCTCCAGCCCGGGCCGCTCGAGGCGCTGCTCGATGAGGTGTCACGCGCGTCGCCTCGGGAGCTGCTGGTGCCTGAAGGCTTCGGAGACGCCGCGCTCGAGAACGTGCTCGGAGCGTTCTCGCGAAGACCGACCGTCGCGACGCTGGGCCAGGACGCGTTCGAGAACAAACGCGCGCGGGCGCTGCTGGCGTCGCACTTTCAGGTGAAGTCGCTCGATGGGTTCGGGCTGACGGATTCCTCGGCGTCGCTCGGCGCGGCTGGCGCGGCGTTGCGGTACTTGAAGGAGACGCAGAAGAGCCAGGCGGGTCACGTCGATCGCATCACGGTGGCGACGCGTGGTGGCAGTCTGATCATCGACGAGGCCTCTCGCGCCAACCTCGAACTCCTGCGCACGCTGAAGGACAACTCACGCAATGGGTCGCTGCTGGGCGTGATCGATCGATCGGTGACTCCGCTTGGAGCCCGTCGCATCGCCCGGTGGATCACCGCTCCGCTCGCCGACGTCGAGGCGATCGGTGCCCGTCATGACGCCGTGCAGGTGCTGCTCGATGGCGCGGCGTTTCGAGAGACGTTGATCGAAGCGCTCAAGCAGGTCGCCGACGTGGAGCGCCTCTGCGGCCGGCTCTCGCTGGCCTCTGGTGGGCCCCGCGACATGAAGGCGATGGCGCGATCGCTCGAGGTACTCCCCGGGCTCGCGAAGGTCGTCGCGACGGGTAAGGCGCCGCTGCTCCAGGCGCTGGCGGGACCGCTCGATCACTCCGACGTGCGCGCGTTGTCGGCGGTGTTGTCGAAGGCGCTGGTCGACGATCCTCCCGCGGTGATCGGTGACGGTGGCTTCATCGCTCGCGGCTTTCACGCGCAGCTCGACGAGTACTCCGACCTCGCCACGAGCGGGAAGGACTACCTCCACAAGCTCGAGACGCGCGAACGCGAGGCCACCGGCATCGGCTCGCTGAAGGTCCGCTACAACCGCGTGTTCGGTTACTACCTCGAGGTCACCAAATCGAACCTGCACCTGGTGCCGAAGGGGTGGATTCGCAAGCAGACCACGGTCGGGGGCGAGCGGTACGTCACCGAAGAGCTGAAGACGTACGAAGAGAAGGTGCTCACGGCCGACGAGAAGCGCGTCGCCATCGAACTCGAGCTGTTCGAGGACCTGCGCAAGAAGGTCGTCGCGTGCGCTGGGCCGCTGCGTGCGGCTGCCGAGGCGGTGTCGACGCTGGATGCGCTGGTCGCGTTCGGGCGCGTCGCTGCTGAGAACGGCTACGTGCGGCCCGAACTCGACGAGTCAGGCGTGATCGAGATCGTCGGCGGCAGGCACCCGGTCGTCGAGAAGGCGCTGAAAGAGGACTCCTTCGTCCCGAACGACGTGATGGTGAACCGGCACGAGCGTCAGGTGTTGATCATCACCGGCCCGAACATGGCCGGGAAAAGCACCGTGATGCGGCAGGTCGCGCTCGCGGTGGTGATGGCGCAGGCCGGGTGTTTCGTCGCGGCGAAGCGGGCGCGCATCGGGCTGTGTGATCGCGTCTTCACGCGCGTCGGAGCGTCGGACAACCTCGCGAAAGGCCAGTCGACCTTCATGGTCGAGATGACCGAGACCGCGAACATTCTTCATCACGCGACGCGCAAGAGCCTGGTGGTGCTCGATGAGATCGGGCGCGGCACCAGCACGTTCGATGGTCTGTCGATCGCCTGGGCCGTCGCGGAGCACCTGCACGATCGCGTCGGCGCGCGCACGCTGTTCGCGACCCACTACCACGAGCTCACGGACCTCGGCCGCGAGAAGGCCCGGGTGAAGAACTGCTCCATCGCGGTGCGGGAGGATCAGGGGCGCATCATCTTCCTGCGCAAGCTGATCGACGGCGCGGCGAGCCGCTCGTACGGCATCGAGGTGGCTCGGCTGGCTGGGCTTCCGCCTGAAGTGCTTGCACGTGCCCGAGAGTTGTTGGCCAACCTCGAGGCCGGTGAGTTCGACGAAGCGGGGCGGCCGAGGCTGGCGCGGAGGGCGACGGCGACGAAGGAGAAAGACGCTCCGAAGCCGGTGCTCGACGTGAATCAGATGGGCCTGTTCGGTGGCGCAGCGAAGGCTCCGAGCCGGCCGGGTGCAGACGCGGTGATCGCCGCGCTCGAGGCGTTCAGCGTCGACACCACCACGCCGCTCGAGGCGCTGGCGGCGATCGCGAAGTGGAAGCAGTCGCTCAAGCCGTAGGCACCGTTCTCGCGGCGACGATCAGTCGAAGCGACAGGCTGACCTGCTCGCAAAGCCATGCGACCGCCCTGACCCCATTTCGAGCTGATTCCGCTGGTGATGCCCGCCTCGGCCTTCACGGCTTGCAGACAGGTGCCATCGGACCGGTTTCGTGGGCTGTCTGTAAAGGCTCGAGACTTGTGCGACAGATCTCGCCTCGCCGCGTCCCTGCGTTGAAGCCGCTGGCACAACCAACCGCCAAGAACTGAGGACTCAATGCAGACGCATCAGCTTCGGAGTGGAGAGACCCTGACGATGGTGGCTCGGCGGTTCGGGGTGAGCGTCGCCCAGCTGTCCGCGGCGAACCGCATAAGCAATCCGCATGCCGTCAGAGCTGGAACGGCCCTCCAGATTCCCGATCGGTTCGAAGATGCGCCAGCCCCACGTCGTATCGGCGGCTCGGCTCCGGTCGGGGCGGTCAGCGGCGCTCAGGGATCTCCGCGAGGCATCACCCTCGAACAGTTGCGGCGAATCATGCCGAACCTGACGACGACCCTGGCAGGCCGGTACCTTCCTCTGCTCAACGCAGCGATGAACGAGGCTGGCATCACCACCCCGAAGCGTCGCGCGGCGTTTCTCGCGCAGGTCGCGCACGAGTCAGGGCAGCTGCGTTTCTTCGAGGAGATCGCGTCTGGTGCGGCGTACGAGGGGCGGCGCGACCTTGGGAACGTGCGACCTGGTGACGGACGGCGCTTCAAGGGACGGGGTCCCATTCAGCTCACTGGCCGGACCAACTATCGAGCGGCAGGCCGCGCCCTTGGAATCGACCTGGAGAACAACCCAACGCGTGCGGCAACGCCCGAAGTCGGGTTTCGCGTCGCGGCCTGGTATTGGCGCACGCGTGGCCTGAACGAGCTCGCGGATCGGGGCGATTTTCGTGAGATCACCAGGCGCATCAACGGAGGCTTCAACGGGCTGGCCGACCGCCAGCAGTTCTGGGCGCGCGCCAGGTCGGTGCTCGGCGCCTGACCGACGGCTCAGCCTCCCAACGGGTTTCCGGCGGTGCGGACTGCTATCTGACCCCGGCAGTCATGGCCTCAAACGCACTCCTCGTTGCCGAACTGGGCCCGACCAACACCGGGAAGACCTGGCGCGCCATCGAGCGCATGCTCGAGCACGACAGCGGCATGATCGGGCTCCCGCTGCGGCTGCTGGCGCGCGAGGTCTTCGATCGGGTGAGTGCGCGCGTCGGCGAAGCACGGGTCGCGCTGGTGACCGGCGAAGAGAAGCGCGTACCGCCGCACCCGTCGTATTGGGTCTGCACGGTCGAGGCGATGCCGGTCGGCCAGCCGGTCGACTTCCTCGCCGTCGACGAGATTCAGCTCTGCGCGCATCGCGAGCGCGGGCATGTCTTCTCCGATCGTCTGCTCCACGCGCGCGGGCGGCGCGAGACCTGGTTCCTCGGCTCCGAGTCGATGCGGCCCGCGTTGCGCGCGCTGTTTCCCGACGTGACGTTTCGACGCAGTGAACGCCTCTCCCGGCTCACCAGCTTCGGAGCGCGCTCGCTCAAAGGGCTGCCGCCGCGCTCGGCCGTCGTCGCGTTCTCCACCGACCGGGTCTACGAGCTGGCGCAGGCGTTGAGGGAGCTCCGCGGCGGCGTCGCCGTCGTGCTCGGCGGCCTCTCGCCACGCACCCGCAACGCGCAGGTCGCGATGTACCAGGCCGGCGCGGTGCAATACCTCGTCGCCACCGACGCCATCGGCATGGGCCTCAACCTCGATCTCGAGCGCATCGCCTTCGCGTCGCTCTCGAAGTTCGACGGCTTCGAGCAACGCGGGCTCAGCGTCGACGAGCTCGGTCAGATCGCCGGCCGCGCGGGCCGCCACCTGCAAGACGGACAGTTCGGCACGCTGACCTCGGCTCCGGCGCTCGATCCGCGCGACGTGTCAGCCATCGAGGACCACCGGTTCCCCGAGGTACAGCGGCTGGTCTGGCGGAGCGTCGACCTCGACTTCGCGAGCCCGCACGCGCTCCTCGATTCCCTCTCGGTGGCGCCGGGTCGGGTGCTGTTCTCCCGCGTCGAGCGCGCCGACGACTTCGATGCCCTCAAGGCCATGGCCTCGGACGACGCGGTGGCTGCCCTCGCCACCGCCCGCGAGCGTGTCGCCCTCTTGTGGGAGGTCTGTCGCATTCCCGATTTTCGCAAGGGGCTGTTGGGCGAGCACTCGCGGCTCGTGAAGGACGTGTTCCTTCAGTTGGCGAAAGGCGACGGCCGGCTCCAGGAAGACTGGCTGCACCAGAAGGTCGCTCCGCTCGACGACTTGAAGGGCGACCTGCACAGCCTCACCGCCCGCCTCGAGGCCATTCGAACGTGGACGTACATCTCGCATCGTTCGGAGTGGGTGAGCGACGCGACGCACTGGCAGCAGAAGACGCGCGCCATCGAAGACGCGCTCGGAGACGCCCTCCATCAGCGGCTCGTCGAGCGCTTCGTGGCGCGGTCGGCGCAGAGTGCGAGACGTCGGGGCTCGGTGGTGGTGCCGAACGCGAGCGGCCCGTTCGCCCAGCTCGCGCGCTTCGTCGAGACCGGGCCCGACCTCGACGCGTTCGTGCAACGGGTCGTCGACGCCCGCAGTGACGAATTCCACGTCGATGGCTGGGGGCACCTCTCGCTCGAAGGCGAGGCGCTCGGGAAGCTGGTGCGAGGGAGCGACCGGCGCACGCCTGGCGTCGCGCTGGTCGATGGCGACGTGTGGAATGGCGGCCAGCGTGCACGACTCGAGCGTCGGCTCGCGGCTTGCGCGCGTGACGTCGTGGCTGAGGCGATGGGCGGTTTTCCGGCTGAGGCACTGACCTCGGAGGGCCGTGCGGCTCCATTGAGAGCCATCGCGTGGCGCTTCGCGCGTGGGCTGGGCATCGTGCCGAGCGATGCCGCATTCCTCGAGCAGGTGCGCCTGCTGGACCCGGAGTCGCACCGACGGCTCGACGAGCTCGGCGTGCGGCAAGGCGCGCGGTTCCTCGCCCTCGAAGGCGCCATGACGGCTGCGGCGTTCGAGCGGCGCGCGATGCTGACCGCGTTGTTCGACGGTGGAGCCCGCCCGGCCGGGGTTCCAGGTGCAGCGGTGGTGGGGCGTGAGGTGGGCGAGTTCGACGCGAGGGCGTTCGGCTACGAGTGGCTGGGCCCGGTCGCCGTGCGCGTCGATGCGCTCGAGGCCATTCTGGCGGCGCTGTCCGATCGCCGAATGCTCGAGCGAACGTTCGACTTCCTCGGTGTCGAGCCTGCGATGCGCGGAGTCATCGTGAAGCACGCGAACTCCGCCCGTCGCCGGTGAGTCGCCACCGCGCTGGAAGACCATCGTCGCTTCCACCAAGCTGGCGCCGTGCAGCTCGCCATTCCCCACGCGCCCCGGCCGGTGACGCTCCGACAAGTCCCGGGAGCGATGCGCCGTGTCTCGATCGTTGCCCTCGCGTGTCTGGCCGGCGTTCTCGTCGTCGGGCTCGGTTCGCGGCTCGCCGTGCGCTGGTTGACCGATGACGCCCGCTTCGTCGCCGAGGCCGAGCGGATCGTCGGCACCGTCGTTCGTGTCGATCGCCCGGCGAAGGGGGCGAGTGAGTCGTCGACGCTCCCGGTCGCAGTGATCTACGCGTTCAAGGGCCAACACAGCGCCACCATCGACCTCGAGACGTCGCTCGCCGAGCCGTTGGGGAAGGGGGCTCCGATCTCGCTGTTGGTCCGGCCCGACGATCCCGGTCGCCCACGCGAGCTCGGCACGGCCGAGGCACGCGCTGGTCGCAGCTCACTGATCATGCCCATCGTCGGCGTCGCGATCGTCGCCGCGATTCTCGTGCTGATCCGCGAGCTGCGTCGGGCCACGCGCCGTGAAGTCGAGCCGCTGCGCACCGGGCTCCTCGTATGGTTGACGCCCGACGCGCCGCTGCCCGAGACGAAGGCGCCGTTCAGCTTCGCCGCGCACTACTTCCGCGATGACGTGAAGCAGGCCGTGACTGCGAACGCCGATGGGCGGCGCAAGCCGGTGACGAACGGCGACAAAGTTCTTGCAGCCGTGGCGCCGCGCGAGCCCACCTGGGTGCGCGTCGTCGATGAAGAGGTCGCTCGATCGCTCGGCTGGTATCGCTGATAACCCTCAGCCCAGGCCCCAGAACGCATCCATCAGTCGAGCGCCCCATCGTCGGAGCACCTTCGGAATCGGCTCCTTCGTCCTGAGGAGTGCAAAGACCATCGCGCCAGTCGCCAGCGCCATCGCGACGAGGGCCAGCACGAACACCACATCCGCCCACTCAGTCACGGCAACACAACACGCCGCCCTTGTCGGAATTTCCGACCGGCTGGCCCCCCGACAGGCACGTCGTGTTCGGACAGCCCTGCTTCGTCACCACCGCGCCTTCATTGAGATGACTCTGAACGCCGCCGACGCACTGCCACGGCCCAAGCGACGGCTCTGCTTCGTTGAACCCACACGTGCCGGGCTGGGTGCTCGCCAGCGCGCGTGTGAGTGGCCCGCAGTTCTTCTGGGGCGTCAGCAGAATGCCCAGGTTGCCGCAGCCGAAGACGTCGTTGTGGCTGGTGCTCGTGTCGCAGGTGGTGTCGTTGGCGCTGTTCTGCACGACGGCGAAGAAGAGCGAGCTCGCTGGAGCTGAGGCCGGTGTCGCGTCGGCGCAGCTCCCGTTGGTCTTGATGCCGACTTCATTTTTACCGCGGCACGGATGCCAGCCGACCGCACAGAGATCAGCCGACGCGCAGCCCAGACCTTCGCGGTTGGTCCCCGTGTTTCCCGCGGCGCGGTTGCAGGCGGCCGACGTCGTCGCGGTGATGCCGGGCAGCGACCACGCTCCGGAGCAGCCGGCGATCGCGGGGTACTGGAGCAGCGCGAGAAAGCCCTCGCGTGTTCCATCGGCGCAGCCCGACGGATCGACCGTGCCAGCATCGATGCCCGCGTCGATGCCTGCGTCCACGCCAGCGTCGACCGGCGCCGCGCCTCCATCGAAGAACACGCAGGTGCCGTCACTGCAGATCCGCCCGACGCCGCACGACGTACCGTTGGCGACCCGATCGATCACCGGCCGCCCGCTCTCGCACGCGATCATCGTCTGGCAGAGGCCCTTCTTCGCGAGCTCCACCTCGGTGCCTGCACCACACGCCGGCCCGTTGGGCGCCTTGCACGACTGCGGCCCTGCACAGCGCGCGGTGGTGATCGGGTTGTGCCGGGTGCTGACGCAGGTCGCTTCCCCCGCGGCCGACAGATCGCCTCGCACCACCACGGAGTCGAGGCCGCTGCACGCGATGATCCCGCAGCGCACGTCGTCCCCAGGCACCGAGAGCTGCCCGCCCGTACACACGATGCACGCCGGCAGATCGATCGCCTCGTCGATCTCTCCATCGCCGTCGTTGTCGACGCCGTCGCACTGCTCCATGGGCTGAATGCCCGAGCGAGACAGATCGATGGTCAGCTCCGTGATGCCGCCCATGCTGACGATCACCTCGGGCACGTCGACGCTCTGGAGCGTCATCGATTGCTCGTCGATCGCGCTCGCCCGCAACACGTAGGTCGCCGGCATCAACTGGTCGACCGTCGAGGTGAGCGGAATGGTCGCGATGAAGGCGAACTTGTCGACGGTGGCGCTGGGGCCGATGGCTGAGAGCCCGAGGGTGACGGCTTTGGGATCGACGCCGATCAACGTCACCCGAATCGCGCCGCCGTTCGCGCCCACCACGCGGCCCCCGCCACAGTTGCAGGCGGACACCGGGAGAAGCGCGAGGAAGAGCCAGGCGAGGCGGCGAACCATGGGGCGCGCGAGAGCAAGCCTCGTGCCCCGGCTCCGGTCAAGGTCCACGGGGCGCAAGTGAGAGCGAACGCTGTTGGATCACATTCGCCCGAGGCCCCGTGAGGACGACTTGCCTCCTCGTGGGGTGATGCAGACGCCGAAGGGGTGCGTTATCTGCCGCCGCGATGCGAGGCTCCACCCCTCAGCGCGCGGTCGGTCTGTGGCTCCTCGGAGTCTCGGCGGCGGTCGTCGTGCAGGTCATGCTCGGCGGGGTGACGCGGCTGACCGACTCGGGGCTCTCGATCACCGAGTGGAAGCCCATTCTGGGCGTGGTGCCGCCGACCGACGACGAGTCGTGGAGCGTGGCGTTCTCGAAGTACCAACAGATCCCCCAGTTTCAGCGGCTCAAGTCGCACCTCACGCTCGACGAGTTCAAGGTCATCTATTTCTGGGAGTGGTTCCACCGGCTCTGGGGCCGAATGCTTGGCTTCCTCTTCGTCATTCCGCTCGCGGTGTTCTGGAAGCAGGGCCGGCTGGAGGGACTCAAGGGCCGGCTGCTGGTGCTGCTGCTGCTCGGCGGCGCGCAGGGCGTGATGGGCTGGGTGATGGTCGCCAGCGGCCTGCAGGATCTCGTGTACGTGAGCCACCTGCGGCTGGCGGTGCACTTCATGCTGGCGGCGGTGCTGCTCGCGGCGCTGGTGTGGCAGGGCGCTGCGCTCGTCTGGCCGTCGAGCGTTTCAGGCCGTCCGATGGCCCGGTCGACGATCGTGTTGCTGGTGGCGCTGGCGGTGCAACTCACCTGGGGCGCGTTCATGGCGGGGCTCAAGGCCGCGCTGGTGGCGCCGACGTGGCCGACGATCAACGGGCAGTGGATGCCGACTGCGATCTTCGGAGGTGGCGGGTGGTGGTGGAACGACCCGCTCGCGGTCCACGTCGTGCACCGCATGCTGGCCTACGCGCTCGTCCTCGGGCTGCTCTGGTGGTGGTGGCGCGCGCGCCTGGTGCTCGGCACGCTTCGACACGTGGTGCTCGGGCTCGTCGTCGCCCAGACGACGCTCGGAGTCCTGACGACGGTGCAGTCGGTCTACGCGGGCCAGTTACTCTGGTTCGGCGTTGCCCATCAGCTGGTCGGTCTGTCGTTGATGGTCGCGCTGGTGCTCGCCCTGCAACGCGTCTGGGGCGTGAAGGTCGAAGGCGTCAGCCTTCCCGTCCTCACGTCAACGCCAACCCGAGCTGAAGCGCCGATGTAGGGCGCCGGAGCGCTCTGAAACTCATCGCCGCTCCCGCCGTCCCCGGTACACTCGAGGCCCCCGTGAAGACCGCGAACCTGGCCATCGTCTTCACCGACATCAAAGGCTTCACCGAGCGCACTGGCGGGCAGACCCTCGAAGAGAACCAACGGTCGCTCGCGACGCACAACGCGCTGCTCGCGCCGCTCTTCAAGGCCTTCGGTGGGCGCGTCGTGAAGATGATCGGTGATGCCTTCCTCGTCACCTTCGAGTCGCCGACGTCAGCCGTGCTCGCGGGCGTCGCCATTCAAGACAAGCTCTGGCAGCACAACCGCGGCGTGCCCGAAGGCCAGCGCCTCGACGTGCGCGTCGCGATCAACGTCGGCGAGGTGCGAATCGAAGACGGTGACGTCTTTGGCGAGCCGGTGAACATCGCCGCGCGAGTCGAAGGCATCGCCGAGGCCGGAGAGGTGACGTTCACCGAGGCCGTGCACCTCGCGATGAACCGCGCCGAGGTGCCTGCCGAGGTCGTCGGAGAGTTCGAGCTCAAGGGCATTCGCGGAAAGGTGAAGGTCTACAAGGTGCCGCGCGCGCCGTGGCGGCTCGAGGCCTCGGAAGCGGCGCCGGCCGACGTCGTGACCTCTGCGGCAGACCCGGTGCAACCGCCGTTCGGCAACATCGCGCTCGCGAAGCTGAAGGACGATCCGTACGCGCCCTCGTCGCTGCTCGCGCCGGAGCTGACGCAGAAGGCCGGCGAGCTGGCGACTCAGGCGGCGTCGTTCGCCTCGAGCGCGGCGTCGAAGGCCGTCACGATGATGACCTCGAACCGGGCCGCGCTGGGGTGGTCGAAGGCGCAGCTCGGAGGCTCGATCGGGGTCGCGCTCGTGCTGGTCCTCGGGCTCTGGTTGCTGTTGCGGGGCAACGCCATCGAGCGCGCGATTCGCGACGTCGCGAACGCGTCGAGCGAGCAACGCTCCGCAGCCGAGAAGACGGCGCGCGGGTTGATCGACAAGGAGAAGGACGCGGCGAAGCGTCAGTTCTACCTGGGCGAGCTTGCGGTCGCCTCGGACGACGGCTCGGCCGTTGGCTACTACCGCGCGGCTGCGAAGGCCGGCAGCTCACGCGCCGAGGACAGGCTGGTGAAGCTCCTGAGTCACCCCAAGTGCAGCTGGCGCTCGGCGGCGGCGTCGACGGTCGGCGATCTCAAGCTCTCTTCTGCGAAGCGGACGCTGGAGCGGCTCGCTGAGAAGGGCGGCGACGACGACGGTGAGCAGGTGCTGTTCCTGGGCTGCAACTCGAAGACCGCCGCGCAGACCGCGCTGCGCCAGCTCGAACGCTGACGTGCTCAGGCGGTGACGCTGCTCCCGGCGAAACGCCCAGAGTCCGAAGGCCCCGGTGTGTGCGACGACTCAGGGTGGCGAATCTGCCTGCGAGGGGATCGACGGCAGGACGCGCAGAGCAGGGAGAACCGCTCGCTCAACGCACGTCCCGAGGCTCGGCGTGACCAATCCGCTACTTCCTGTCACTCGATGGCTGACTCCGAGAGCGCCTGCTTTTCTTGAGCGTACGGAGAAAGTGAACAATCAAGAATCCGGCACTCACAAGGAACGGAAACGAACAGCTCAGAGCCACCACTTCGTTGGACTGGATGCGGAGCCCAAGCGTGACGCCCACGAGCACAATCAGTGCGCAGAGGCCTATGACGAACTCGATTCTCACTTGTTTGAACACGAGCCTCCGTAAGCTCTCAGGCCAGCCCTGGCGGCACCCAGCAACATCACGGCGAGTTTCCCATGGGACTGGATGGAATTCGTTCGCGCAGGTGGAGAAGAACGTCGCGGCTCAGTGTGAGTGCACAGCGTCGCGCCACCGGGGAAGAATCTCGGCGGCTGACTTCACCGGCACTCCCGGCGGCTCCGGCACGATCGGCGGCATCACCTTCGGCCGCATCGCGTTGAACGGTGGCTTGTCGAACCCGTTGCCATCGGCGTCGACGTAGATCGGGTTGGTGAGCGCAAACGGCGTCGTCGGCGTCACGCCACCCATCAGCCCGGGCGGGTTGTACGAGAGCGGCGCGACGCTCCTGGAGCCGTACACCATCGCCACCAGCCAGGTGTCGCCCATCGGCCGGGCCACACGGAACGAGACGCGCTTGCGATAGCGCCGGTAGTTCACTCCGGACTCGCTCGTTGCCGTCTCGAGATCGGCGGCCGACAGCACGATCGTCTGGGTCGCGTTCGGCGCCGGCCAGTTCGTCTGCGACCGCCCATCACAGCCGACCCGCGTCGTCGCGACCCGCGGGCTCTGCGGATCCAGCGGGCACGCGGCGTCGTCCTCAGGCCGATGCGAGAAGAGTTCAGCGCGCGTCACGTCGAGGTACTCCGGCACCTGCACGTCGAGCTCGATCGTCACGTCACCCGCGCCGCTCGGCACCGTGCCTCCGATTCCAACTGGCATCGTCGTCATCGCGCCTGCGCCATCGACCCGGAACGCTCTCGCGGTGACGAACGGCCCGTTGCCGATGGTCGCCTGCTGGGCGTTGAGGCGCTCCGAGAGCCGGCTCGACGAGAACGTCGCAGGCGTGTCGCCATCGACCTTCACCCACGTGCGCCAGCCGCTGCCGATACGGCCATAGTGCGTGTCGGAGACGCCGGTGCCCGCGATGCGCAGCCCGCGCGAGAGCATCACGAACCAGTCGTTGAACTTCGAGTGCGCGATGTCTGACGTCACGTCGTACGAGTCTTCCGCGTTGTTCAGCAGCTCGAACGCATTGAAGTCGGCCGACAGCAGCTTCGAGTCGCTCGACGTTGCTCCGGGCTGAACGGCCATGCGGAGCACTGCGGGATCCACGCGGGTCGCCAACGTATCGGTGTCGACCTTCAGGGCCGTGAAGCCTCCGAGCGAGCCGCGCGCGTGGTTGACCTGCACGGTGGTGGCGCCCTTGCGTCGCGCCTCGGCGAACATCTCTGCGGCGCTCAGCGTAGGCCCCATCGCGCCAGCCCAGTCGATCGCGCCACCGGTGATCGGGTCGGCCGGGTCACGAGTCATCGGGAAGACGTTGTAGTGGCCGTACTCCATCGGGCTGACCTCTTCGCCGATCGCCGACGCGAGGAAGGGCGACAGGCCTGTCTGCGAGATCACCGGAGCGAAGTCGGTCACCACGTCGTGATCGGTGCTGACGATCACGTCGATGCCATCGGCCGCGAAGGAGAGCACCCGCGTCGGGTTGTCGATGATGCTGTCGGGGCTGTTCACCGCGTGCACGTGGAAGTCGCCGCTCATCCAGTTGGTCGAGTCGATCACCCTCGCGAGTACTGCGTTGATCGTCGCAGGCGCCGTGCGCAGATCGATCGCCGTGCCCGGCGTCGTGGGGAACGTGTTCGGGAAGATCGAGTACTCGGGGCCGCGGCTCACCAGCACGAGGTACTGCGCCGGAGGCAGCGGCAGCGTGAGCGTCCCACTCGCCGGGACGTAGGCGATCTCCCGCACCGAGTCGGGCATCGGGTCCTTCAGTGTGTCGCCATACAAGCCCAGCAGTCGCTGCGGGGCAGGGCAGGGGCCGTTGGGACACAGCACCGTCACCTTCGCCGGCATCGGCCCGCCGTTGGCTTCCCGCACGGTGATCGTCAGCGTCTGCGGCGAGATGAGATCGAAGTTGAGCGTGCTCGGCGTGTCGGCGGTGATCGTCGCGCGCTGCGTCGCAGAGGGCACCCGCGCGGAGCCCCAGGCCGAGGCGTCATAGCCACCGGTCGGCAGCAGCCCTGAGTAGCGGCCGTCGGCGCCGGTGAAGAACACGTGGCGCGTCGAACCCGAGTTGAGCACCACGCGCGCGTTGGCCAGCGGCGCGCCCGAGGAGCGCACCAGGCCCGCAACCGTTCCGATGCGCGACGCCGACGAGGCGCGGCCCTGATCGATCAGCGTGCCGATCTCTCCCAGATCGGCGCCGACCCAGAAGTCACGCGCGAGGGCGCCGTAGCCTCCCGGTGGCAGCCGCAGCTCACCCGGCCGGGGATTCGCAGATGGCGTCACCCACGCGAACAACCCGTTGAGCCCATCAGCGCCGACGATCGATCCGGTGATGCCGGCGACGGTGAGCACCGCGTTCTGGCCCTCGGGCTGCGTGGGTAGTCCAACTCGATAGGGCGCATAGCCATACGCGACGCCGCTGCCCTGGTAGCCGTACCAGCTCATGCGATCGAGGCCGAAGCAGAGCCCTCCGAAGCCGAAGCCGTTGGTGCACGCGCGCGGGTTGAAGAACTCGAGCACCGCGCCCGGGTCGGTCAGATCGCCGACCGCCAGCTCCAGCGTCTGCGTCGTGCTCAGGTTGCACAGGTTCGAGATGAACTTGAGGCGCTGCTCGTTTGGGTTGAGCACGAAGTAGTTGGTGATGCGCAACGGCACGGCCACGTACGGGTCGGCCAGCGGCGCGCGCCCGAGTGACGCGACGAGCTGGCTGCGAATCGAGAGGTAGTCGTTGGCTTCGTCGAGCCCGGTGACGGCGAGGATCGCCGCGCGCCCGTCGCTGCCATCGCGGAGGATCTCGAAGCGCTCGGGCTTCAGCGTGCGGCCGAAGTTGTAGAGCAGCCCCGTCTCGCCGAACTGATCATTGCCCGGGCCAGCCCGACGCAGATCGGCGTCGAGAATGGTGCCGCCGAACGGCTGTGGCCCGAAGACGCGGCCGTCGCCCTGCACGATCACGCGGATCTTCTCGTTCTCGAACAGGTAGTCGCCGACCTTGCCGTGCGCGTTGGGGCCGCCGATCAGCTCGTTCGCCGACTCGATGCGCTTGAGCCGGAGCGTGCCGGTGTTGCCGCTGACGAAGCCGTCGAGATCGTCGACGTCGCAGCGTCCGGTCGCCGCCATTCCCCCACCCGCGTTGCCGCCGCCCGTGCCAGCGCTGCCACCGGCGCCGCCGTCAGGCGTGGGATTCGAAGGACACCCGAGCAACAGCGTGACTGCCAACAGACCGATTCGTGACACGTTCGTCACAGCATGCCGTGGAAGCGAAGTCGGCAGAAGAGGCGTTCGAAGCGGTATACGCGCGGCATGCCGTTGATCGATGGGCTCAAGGTAGTGCGGTCGGCGATGCATGGGTACGGCGTGGTGGCCACCCGTGACTTCGCCGAGGGCGATCTGCTCGCCGACGTCGAGGGCGTCGCGTGGCGCGAGGGCGAGTGGTGGGACGACACCTACACGCTGCGCATCACCGACTCGTTGTCGTTCGACATGGTGGACCAGACCCGGTGGATCAACCACTCCTGTGAGGCGAACGCCGAGGTCGATCTCGGCGTCGACGAGCGTGGAGAGCCGTGGGCGAAGGTCTACGCGTGGCGTGACATCAAGGCCGGGGAAGAGATCACCTACGACTACGAGTTTCCGCCCGAGCTGGCCGAGCCATGCCGGTGTGGCGCTCCGAAGTGCAGGGGCGTGATCGTTCGCGAAGAGCCCTCAGTCTGAAGGCAGTCGTTTCGCGATCGACTTGAGCGCGGCGATCCACAATCCCGCGTCCTTCTTCGACAGCCGGGCGCGCACCAGCGTCGCGATGAGATCGTCGACGGCGTGGCGTTCGTCGTGTTGGAGAAAGCCCGAGACGCGCAACGTCTGCTCCAGCGTGGTTCGAACCGTGCGCAGCGTGGCGTCGTCGGCGAACGCACGCGGAGGGGCCGGCGCGGTATTCCGTTCGGCCATCGCGAGCTCGTACGCGTAGACGACGACGGCCTGCGCGAGGTTGAGCGAAGGCTGCTCCGCTGACGAAGGAATGAAGGACAGCGCGTGACACTGGCGCACGTCGTCCTGGGTGAGCCCGTTGCGCTCGTCGCCGAAGACCAGGGCCCATCGCTCGTCGTTGCGCTCCGCGATCTCGTTTGCCAGCTCGCGCGGCGTCTGGCGCCGTCGCCCTTCGATCAGCCGCATGGTGGTGCCGACGACGAACGAGCAGTCGGCGATCGCCTCTTCGAAGGTGTCGACGCGGCGAACCGTCTCGAGCAGGTCGCCCGCTTTGACCGCCAGCCGGTTGAGCCCCGGCACCTCGAGGAGCTTCGGGTTGGGCGAGACGACGACCCAGTCGGTGAGGCCGAAGTTCTTCATCACCCGGGCGATCGAGCCCAGGTTGTCGGCGTTTCGCGGCCGCAGGAGCACCAACCTCGGAGGCGTCATGACGTGGCCGCCTAGCATCTGCTACGAGCCTTTTCCGCCATGACCGTCGCCGCCGCTCCGCGCCTCTCGATCATCTCTCCCGTGCAGGATTTCCTGTTCTTCTTCCTCTCGGCGTCGGTGGTGTTGATCGCCTGGGCCGCGACCGCGATCTTCCACGTCGAGCCGTTCTACGTGCTCGCGACCGTGGGCGTGGTGTCGAACGGCCCGCACCTCATCGCCACGTGGAGCCGCGTCTACTTCGATCGCCGCGAGGTGAAGGAGCGCCCCGTCGCGTTGATGGTGATGCCGGGCCTCATCTTCGTGGCCGTCGCGCTGATCACCTGGAAGGCCGGCTACCCCGGCGCGCGCCTGCTCAACTCGACGATCCTCTACTGGGCGACCTGGCACTTCGTCGCGCAGAACTGGGGCATCATGCGCATCTACCAGCGCAAATCGAGCGAGCCGCAGACGTCGCTGGCGATGAAGCTCGAGCGGCCGATGCTGCTGCTCTTCGTGCTCTGGTGCGTGCTGTACCGGCTCTACACCGGGCCGCGCATGCTGTTCGGCACCGAGATCTTCCACGTGGTGCCGCCGCGTGAAGTGGTGCTCGGGCTGCTCGCGCCGATCGTCATCCTCTTCGGCGTCTACCTGCGCCAGCGCATCGTCGAGCGGAAAGCGCCGTGGGCGAAGGCCGCGTGGATCCGGTTCGGGTTCCTGTTCTGCGCGTTCCTCGGGTTCTTCGTGCCGTTCCAGATGATCACCACCGACGACACCTCGGCGTTCGCGGCGGCGGCCTGCTGGCACGGCTTTCAGTACCTGGGAATGGTGCGCTTCTACCATCGCAACACGTGGAAGAACGGCGTCGACCCGAACGCGAAGATCATCTCGTGGCTCTCGCAGCCGGGCTGGACGCGCGGGCTGCTCTACGTCGCGTTCCTGCTTTCGCTGGCCGGCTCGGTGTACGGCGTGATCTACGCGCTCGCACTCGTCACTCGCGAGTCCGGGTGGAACTTCGCGACCTGGGGCGGCGTGGTGTGGATCACCCTGACGCTGTCGCACTACTGGCTCGATGGCGTGATCTGGAAGTTGCGCAGGCCCGAGCTGGCCCGGCGCGTGGGCCTCGAAGGCGTGACGGCGTGAGGCCGTGACGTCGTTCGGGAAAGCCGCCTACGCTCCCGCGCGACCGTGAAGACCATCGCCCTCATCGCCAAGCCGAAGAAGGACGAGGCCGCGCAGCTCGCCCGGCAGTTCAAGCTGGCCCACCCGACGCTCGACTTCCTCGTCGAGGGCCACTTCGCCGAGCAGCTGGGCTGGGTCGCGACCGGGCCCGCCGAACTTCGAGAACGCGCGGAGCTGGTGATCGTGCTCGGCGGCGACGGCACGCTCATTCACGCAGCGCGGCTGCTCCGGGGTCGACCCGTTCCGATTCTCGGCGTCAACCTCGGCTCGCTCGGCTTCATGACCGAGGTGCCCGTGGCCGACGCGCTGACGGTGCTCGAGTCTGTGCTCAAAGGGCAGGCGCAGATCACCTCTCGCATGAAGCTGTCGTGCAAGCTGGTGCGTGACGGCAAGACGGTGCTCGAAGACGAGGTGCTCAACGACATCGTGATCGCCAAGTCTGCGCTGGCGAAGATCGCCGATCACGAGACGTGGCTCGATGGCGCGTATGTCGCGACCTTCAAGGCCGACGGCGTGATCTTCGCGACGCCCACGGGCTCCACGGCGTACTCGTTGTCCGCTGGCGGGCCGATCGTTCACCCGTCGGTCGACTGTGTCGTCGTCACGCCGATCTGCCCGCACGCGCTGACGCAGCGGCCCATCGTGGTGCCTGCCGATCAGCCGCTTCGCGTGCAGCTGACGAGCGAGGTGAGCGACGTGTTCCTCACCATCGATGGGCAGGTCGGCCAGGCGCTGAAGCTCGGCGATCGGCTCGAGGTGATGAAGTCTCCGGCGCGGGTGCAGATCGTCCGCAACCCGCACCTCGACTACTTCGGCATCTTGCGCACCAAGCTCCACTGGGCCGAGCGCTGAAGGCGGCGGCTCACGGCCAGCAGGCAGGGGCGGGCGAGAGCGGGAGCGGCGTCACCTGAAGGCCGAGGACCGCCGACGCCCTCAGGGTGATCGCCGCAACGGCAGGCGACGTCGCCATCACCGCGACCCCGGCGTCAGCCACCAGGGCCACGCTGATTGGCGTTCCGCTGACGGCGCCACCACACCCGCTGCGGAGGTCGTCGTTGAGCTCGAGCTGCGCGAGGCCGCCGTCGAACGTGCGCCCGAAGACCACGGCGCCGCCGTCGATTCGAACCAACGGGAGCGGGCTGATGTTGCTTGGGTTCGAGAGGTTGGAGAAGGCCGTCCCGTCGAGCGCTCCCGCAGTGAGCTTTGCCGTGACGAGCGCGCGGCCGCGGAGGCCGGTGATGACGACTGGCTCGGGCCCGACGATCGAGGTGAGCCTCGTCTGAGGCACACGTGCCGTCGTCACCGCGCCCCCGCTGGCGGCGTCGAATCGCACCACCAGCCCGTCTGCGTTGGCTTGACCCACGGCGACCATCGAAGGGCCGGCAAGCGCGACGTCTGCGAGGTTCACCGAGGCGCCAGCCTGCGAGACGACGAACGCATACTGAAGGGCGAGCGAGCTGCTCTGGAACGCGGCGACGAAGCCGCTCGTGGTGGCGCCAATGGTGAGATCACCGACGACGACGGAGAGCGCGCCCGCGGTGCGCACCTGGCGGACCCGAACGTCGCTCGCAGTGGGCATCGTGAAGCGCACGTGGGTGCCCGGTTGGGCCGTGGTGGACACCAGGCCGACGTAGCCCTGGGCGCCATCATCGAACCGCCCCGCGACGACGTAGCCGGCTGCGGTGACATCGATGGCTCGTGGCTGGAGCCCAACGTCCACGATGTTCTCATGCACCACAGCGCTGGGTTGACCGACAGCTGGAATGGTCACGAGGAAGGCCGAGTCGGAGGTGCGGGCCCCCGTCTCGAACGTGCGCGTCAGCCCGACGGCCAACGCGGTGCCGGGGCGGTTCGCCACTGCGTAGAGCTGATCGTTGTTGGCGCCGCCGACGAACGACGCCGAGCTCGTCACGCCGAAGCGAAGAAAGAGCCCATCACGCTCGTTGCCGACCGTGGTGAAGCGGCTGCCTGCAGCCAGGATCCTGGTGCCCTCGAGCACCACACCGTTGAGCTCGACGCGCACCGCCGGCGCGAGGTTGCGGGCAGGGCCGGGAGGAGGCGCACCCGCGTCGAGCGTGGCAGTGCCGCCACCAGTACCGCCTGATCCTCCTGCAGCACCTCCTGCCGTGCCACCACCACCGTTCGAGCTTCCGCCAGCCACTCCGCCCGCGTCGCCCCCACCACCCGCCCCTCCGGCCTCGTTGCCACCTGCAGTTCCCCCCGCGTCACCGCCCCCAGCAGCCGTCCCGCCCGCGTCGTTGCCACCAGCAGTTCCTCCCGCGCTGCTGCCACCGCTCGCGCCGCCGCCCGCTCCAAGCCCCACGCACCGCCCCGCGATGCAGTTCGTTGGGGCGTCGCACGCGAGGCAGGCCGCTGCTTCCTGGCCGCACGCGCCATTCGTGTCGCCGCGTTGGCAGGCGCCTGTGGCGTCACAACACCCGACGCAGGAGGCCGGCTCGCAGGTCGGCATCGGCACGCTGCAGCTGCTTCCAGCGAGGGCGAGCAGGAGCAGCACGAATCGGTGGTGGCGCATGGCCGGACCGTCATACTCAGGTTTGTCGTGTTTCTGGGTGTGGAGCGCGTCGCGCATGAAGAGATGACGGCCGCTGCCCGGTCCTGTCGCACTTCATTCGAGGCGTTCCTGCGTCGAACGGCGCGCCACCAGCGTCCGCCGGAGCCGCGTCTGGCGCCTGTTCGATGGGCGAGCCGACCGACTGCTCGTTTCGAGCGCATGGCGGCGGCTCTGGGGCGCCCCAAAAAAGGGGACACACACGGTGCGACCGTGCGAAAGACGACTGCGTCTTTTCCGCACAGAGGAACCTCACGTCATGGCCCGCGAATACCCCCTCGAGCGCTACCGCAACATCGGCATCATGGCGCACATCGACGCCGGCAAGACGACGACGACCGAGCGCATCCTCTTCTATGCGGGCGCGATTCATAAGATGGGCGAGGTGCACGAGGGCACCACGACGACCGACTGGATGCCGCAGGAGCGCGAGCGCGGCATCACCATCACCTCGGCCGCGATCACCTGCTTCTGGACGCACCACGAGCTCAAGCACCGCATCAACATCATCGACACGCCCGGCCACGTGGACTTCACCATCGAGGTCGAGCGCAGCCTGCGCGTGCTCGACGGCGCGGTGGCGGTGTTCGACGGGAAGAACGGCGTCGAGCCGCAGTCAGAGACGGTGTGGCGCCAGGCCGACAAGTACGGCGTGCCCCGCATCTGCTTCATCAACAAGATGGACAGCCTCGGCGCCGACTTCGACATGTCGGTGGCGTCGATTCGGGAGCGCCTCGACGCGCGGCCGTTGTTGATGCAGCTCCCGCTCGGCAAGGAGTCGGAGCACAAGGGCGTGATCGATCTCGTGCGCATGAAGGCGCTCGTGTTCAAAGATGCCGACAAGGGCAGCCACTACGAGATCGAGGAGATCCCCGCGGAGTTTGCCGACGCCGCGAAGGCCGCGCGCACGCAGTTGCTCGAGACGGTGGCCGAGCTCGACGACAAGCTGATGGAGCGGTACCTCGAAGACGAAGGCGCGACGATCACCGAGCCCGAGATTCGCGCCGCCGTCCGCAAGGGCTGCATCGCGATGAAGGTGTTCCCGGTGTTCTGTGGCTCTGCGTACAAGCACAAGGGCGTGCAGCCGCTGCTCGACGCGGTGATCGACTACCTGCCGTCGCCGATCGATCGGCCGCCGGTGCATGGTCTCGACACCAAGGGCGAGACGGTGGTGCGTGAGACGAACGACGAGGCGCCGTTCTCGTCGCTCGCGTTCAAGATCATGAACGACGCGTTCGGCACGCTGACGTTCATTCGGGTGTACTCGGGCAAGCTCGAGTCGGGTACGGCCGTCTGGAATACGGCGAAGAAGAAGCGCGAGCGGGTGGGGCGCCTGGTGCAGATGCGCGCCGACAAACGTGACGAGATTCAGGAGTGCTGCGCTGGAGACATCTGCGCGATCGTGGGGCTCAAGCTCGCCGTCACTGGCGACACGCTCTGCAACGAAGCGCACCCGGTGTTGCTCGAGAAGATCGAGTTCCCCGAGCCGGTGATTCAGCTCGCGCTCGAGGCGAAGTCGACCGAAGACGCCGACAAGCTCGTTGGCGCGCTGGCGAAGCTGTCGGTGGAGGATCCGAGCTTCCGCGTGAAGACCGACGCCGAGACCGGGCAGATGATCATCGCCGGCATGGGCGAGCTGCACCTCGAGATCATCGTCGACCGCCTCAAGCGCGAGCACAAAGTCGAGGCGAACGTCGGCAAGCCGCAGGTCGCGTGGCGCGAGACGATCACCGCGACGGCCGAAGGCGAGGGCAAGTACATCAAGCAGACCGGCGGCAAGGGCCAGTACGGCCACGTGAAGCTGCGCGTGTCTCCGAACGAGCAGGGCAAGGGGTTCGAGTTCAAGAACACCATCGCGGGTGGCGTGGTGCCGAAGGAGTTCTTCCCCGCCATCGAGATGGGCGTCACCAACTCGCTCAACCGCGGCGTGGTGGCCGGCTACCCGATGCTCGACTTGAAGGTCGAGGTGTTCGACGGGAGCGCGCACGACGTCGACTCCGATGAGATCAGCTTCACGATCGCTGCGTCGATGGCGTTCTCCGAGGCGTGCAAGGCGGCGAGCCCTGCGCTGCTCGAGCCGGTGATGCGCGTCGAGGTGACGACGCCGGCCGACTACTACGGCGCGGTGACGGGCGATCTCAACCGGCGCCGCGGCACGATTCGCGGCATGGGCTCGCGCGGCTCGTTGCAGGTGGTCGACGTCGAGGTGCCGCTGTCGGAGATGTTCGGGTACGTGGATTCGCTGCGCACCCTGACCCAGGGGCGCGGGAACTACTCGATGCACTTCGGGACGTACTCGCAGATTCCGCCGAACATCCTCGCGCCGCTGCTGGTGAGGCTGCGCGGGTACTGAGAGGCGCTTGCAGGAACGAGCGCGAGTGACGAACGAGGGCGCTCCGAAGCCTCGGGGCTCGGTAGTCGCAAAGGAAAGCGCCTCGCTCCGTGGTCGTTTGGCCAGCCGGGTCGAGGGAGCGGGTCGCTTTTCTGGGCACTGTAGACAGGGTGACGGATTAGCGACCACAAGTTGACGTGAACTGGTTTCCGCAAAACCGTCACCCGGTTTACAGCCCCTGGAAATCGACCTCGCCCCCCGGACCCGCATCGTCCACGCGCGCTGCCGATTCGAACTGACCCTCGTGACTCGAGGCTTTGGAGGCCACTTTCACGACCGCCTCGCTTCGAGCCCGTCTCACCGACCAGTCGTGAGCAGCGCCTCGATCGTGGAGCGCATTCCCGCGTGCTCGATCGCTCCGCTCGCGGTGAACTCCCAGCCGTCTCCGGACCGTTGGACGAAGACGATGGAGCCTGCGGCCCCTGCGTCCGGCGGCGGTGACGGCGTGTAATACGAGTAGATCGGAATCTTCCGAACGCCCTCGAGGTAGTACCGCCGGTGCACGGTCAATCGCGTGTCGAAGTCGCCGACGTCGACCTCGATGAGCGCGCCCTCCGCGAGCTTCTTCCCTGCCTCGTTCTTCAGGACCGCCTTCACCACGTAGCGCTGCTGCACGCGCGTGAACGGTGGGTACGTCTCCTTCGAGCCGCCCTTCGGGCCGATCGCGATCTCGGTCTTCTTCGTCGGCGGGCTCGCCGGCTCCACCAGCGCGATCAGGCTGCTCTGCCGCACGAGGTCGCTCAGCTCGATCTGATCGTGACGTTCGCTCGTAGACGCCTCCAGCGCGGTGAGTGCCAACGCCAGCAGTGCCAGCCGGTTCGTGCGCATGACCCGGACTTGAGCATGCCCCGTTGGCCAACCCCACCGGCCGAACAACATCCTTCATTCAGCAAGGCGCCGCTCCAACGACCGGCGCTCGGGGCTCAGAACGTAAGGCACGCGCACCGAGATCTCCTCGTCGAGCATCGCGAAGCGCACGCCCTGCATCGCAGCGGTGACGCAGCGGGTGAACCCGGGGCGGTTCAGATCATCGCTGACGCGAACGGCCTCGACGCGCGCGGGCGGCGCGAGGTCGAGCTCGACGACGACGGTGCCGGTGAGCTTCGGCTGCTCCTTGAGCTCGCGTTCGAAGCAGCTGCGCACCGCAGCGCGCTTCTCAGCGGCGATGGCCCTGGCGATGCCTTCTCCGTTGCCGTCCTGCGCAGGCTCTTCTGCCTGAGGTGCTGGGGGTGGGCCCTCGACTTCCTCCGGGGGCTCGGCCGGCGGCGCATCGGGAGGCGGAGGAGGCGCCTCCTCCTCCACCGGCGCGATGGCGGGAGGTGCAGGTGCGTCCACCAGGGGCTCCGGCGCGACGGCGCCGGGCACTTCAGCCACGGGCGGCGAAGGCGCGCGAGAGGACCTCGCTGACATGACGGGTCGCGGGCGGCGCCTGGTCCGCTGCGCCGGTGGGCTGGGTGGACTCGCAGTGCTGTCCACGACGACCGGGGCTGGAGACTCGAGGCGCTCAGGGCCGGGCTCACCGTTGCCCATACTGAGCACCGCGACGATACCCAGCGCGAGCACGAGCGCGGCGGCCAACAACCGTCTTCCCCGGTGCAGACCCAACGCGGCGTGGAGTTCACCATCCGACATCACGGCGTTGGTTGCCGGAACTCCGCAGGCCGATCGGTCCGCAGTTGGTGGTTCTGAGGCTTCGGCGTCATCCGGAAGACTGCGGAGCGGTATTCGACGGGAGGCATCGCCGGTCTCGAAGCGCGTCGCGAGCACCGAAGCGGAGACCGTGGGAGCGCGCTTCACTCGGCGTCAGAGACATGCGATTCCGCCCGTCCCAAGGAGTCACGATGAGACAACACGTCCGCCAGGTGATCGACGACACGCTGAACGCGCTGAAAGAGAAGGGCGCGCTGAAGTTCGAGGCGATCCCCAACTACTCCGTCGAAGCGCCGAAGAACCTCGAGCACGGCGACTGGGCCTGCAACGTCTGCATGGTGATGTCGAAGACCGTCGGAATGAAGCCGATCGAGCTCGCCGATGCCATCGTCGCCAACCTGGTCGACCGCCAGTCGATCATCGTCAGCGTCGAGAAGGCCGGCCCCGGCTTCTTGAACATCCGCTTGAAAGACGTCGTCTTCCAGCGCGTCGCGAGCGAGGTGCTCAAAGCCGGCACACAGTTCGGCCGCAAGGCGCCGAAGTCGACGGGCAAGAAGGTGATGGTCGAGTTCGTCTCAGCCAACCCCACCGGCCCCGTGCACATCGGTCACGCCCGCGGCGCCTTCATGGGCGACGGCATCGCGCGCCTGCTCGACGCGGCCGGCCACGACGTCACCCGCGAGTTCTACATCAACGACTCGGGCAAGCAGGTCGAGACCCTCGGCCGCACGATCTACAAACGCTACCGGGAACTCTTCGGCGAGAAGATCGAGCTCATCGAAGGCGAGTACCCGGCCGACTACGTGATCGAGATCGCGAAGACCTGGAAGGCCGAGGTCGGAGACTCCTTCCTGACGAAACCCGAAGCCGAGTGGTCGCCCGCTGCCATCGCCGTCGGCATCCGCGAGAACATGAAGGCCATTCGCGCCACGCTCGCGAAGGCGAACATCAGCCATGACGTCTTCTTCAGTGAGGCGACGCTCCACGCCTCTGGCGCGGTGAAGTCGATCGTCGACGTCTACAAGGCGCGCGGCGTCACCTACGAGGCGACCGAGGGCAAGCGGAAGGACAACAAGGAGAAGGTCCGCGACGCCGAGTCCAAGGCCTCGAAGTACGCCGACAAGCAGCTCGGCGGCACCTTCCTGATGACGGCGACCTGGCAGGACGAGAAGGGCAAGACGCCGCTCAAGGACGAGGAAGATCGAATCATCCTCCGCGCCGACGGCACGCCCGTCTACCTGACCGCCGATCTCGCGTACCACAAGGCCAAGTACGACCGCGGCTACGAGCTGATGGTCGACGTCTTCGGCGCCGATCACGCTGGCCACGTGCCGCGCATTCAGTCCGGCATGCACCTGCTCGGCTTCGACACGAAGAAGCTCGAGTTCGCGCTCGTGCAGATCGTGCGAATCACCCGCGGCGGTGAAGAGGTGAAGGTCAGCAAGCGCAAGGGCACCCTGTTCGAGCTCTCCGATCTCATCGACGAGGCCGGCGCCGACGTGTGCCGCTTCATCTTCTTGATGAAGACCCGCGACGCGCAGTTCGACTTCGATCTCGACGCCGTCACCAAGCAGTCGAAGGACAACCCGGTCTTCTATTTTCAGTACGGCCATGCCCGCTGCGCGCAGGTGCTCAAGAAGGCGGAGGAGAAGGGCGTTGCGTTCGTCGGCATCGACCAGATCACCGACGCGCAGCTCGCGCGGCTGGTGCTCCCTGAAGAGAAGATGATGCTGAAGAAGATCTCCCAGCTGCCCGACGTCGTCGCGAGCGCCGCCGATCGCCTCGAGCCGCACCACGTCCTCTATTACTGCCAGGAGCTCATCGGCGACTTCCACGCCTACTACACGCAGTACAAGTCGGACCCGATCGTCGGCAGCGATCCCGAGAAGACGCAGGGCCGGCTCGCGATGGTCGCGGCGCTCAAGCAGACTCTCAAGAGCGCGTTCTTGATCCTCGGAGTCGATGCGCCGGAGCACATGGAAGCTCCGGCCGAAGAGGCATGACGAGCCTGGTGCTGCTCTTCTTATCGGTCGCGCCGGATGCGGGTGTGGCCGACGCGGGAGTTCCGGTGCTCCCGGAGCTCCGCCGCCTCGCGAAGCAGCTCGAGCCCACCATCACCTCGCCGTGGGTGAAGCAGTGGCTGCGCAGCACCGAGGGCCTCACGTCGGTGCCGCCGAAGACCTGGTACTGCTCGAAGGAACCTCGGCAGTGCTTCGTCGCGTCTCCTGCGTTCCCTGGCGCCGAGCCGCGAGTCGCCGACGACGAGTTCGTCTACACCCGCATCAGCGATCCGCTCGGGTACGCGCGCGCGTTCGAGATCGCAGCCGCTGCGGGATTCCAGCCATCCGGCAAGCGCGTGCTCGACTTCGGCTACGGAAACCTCGGGCAGCTGTTGATGCTCGCCTCGCTGGGGGCCGACGTGCATGGCGTCGAGGTCGATCCGCTCCTCGTCGCGGGCACCAGGGCACTCGTCGGCAAACGAGGGAAGGGGAGCGTCAAGCTGCACGACGGCTTCTTCGCCAGCGACGAACGCGTCGTGAAGGAGATCGGCGGCGGGTACGACCTGTGGATCTCGAAGAACACCCTCAAGCGCGGCTACGTGCACCCCGCAGAGCCACCGGGCGCGAAGGCCCAGGTCGACCTTGGGCTCGACGACGCGAAGCTCCTCGCGCTCATCCACTCCCAGCTCAACAAGGGCGGCCTCTTCTTCATCTACAACATCGGCGGAGCGCCCCAGCAGCCGTACAAGCCGATGACCGACATCCGGAGCCCGTACTCGAAGGAGACCCTCCTCGCCGCCGGCTTCGAGGTGCTCGCCTTCGAGCAAGACGACACCAAGCCGTGCAAGGTGATGGCGAAGGCACTCGAGTGGGCAAAAGACTGGCCCGCCGTCGACTCGGAGCTTCACGCTTCGTACACGCTCCTGCGCCGAAGGTAGACCGCTGGTGGTGCTCGTCGATCCGGGGGCCGGGCAGTCAAGATGACTGCCCTCGCAGCCCCGAAGCTCGCGTGAGCCTTTGATTCCATTGTGTCGCGCTGCCGTGCGACCGCCGCCGTTCGACCGGTCTCAAGGTTGCAACCACGCGACGAATGCCGCCGATTCGATCGACCGAGCCGCTGTGGACGCTCACGCCCCGTGCCGAGGGCGAGCGCGAACCGTCGCCCTCTCTTGCCCGCGATCTCGTCGCTGACTGTGTCGTCATCGGGGCTGGCATCACGGGCCTGACGACGGCCTACCTGCTCGCCCGCGCGGGCAAAAAAGTCATGGTGGTCGAAGCCAGACATGCCGGTGCAGGCGTGACGGGCTGCTCCTCGGCCCACCTCACCGAGGCTGTCGACACGCGCTACGCCACCATCGAGTCGGACTTCGGCCACGAGGGTGCCCGGCTGGTCGCCGCGTCGAGCCGGCATGCCATCGAGTTCATCGCCGAGCTGAGCGGCGACGATGTCGGCGTGGGCTTCACTCGCCTGCCCGGGTACCTCTTCCGAGACGAGGAGCACGACGGGGGCGTCGATCTCGAGAAGGAGCTCACCGCCTGCCAGCGCGCAGGCCTGCCCGTGTCATCGGTGCTCGAGGTGCCGCTGCCCTTCAAGACAAGCGGCGGCTTGCGCTTCGAGAATCAAGGCGCCCTCAACCCGGTCGGCTACGTCAGCATGCTCGTCAGGCGCCTGCGCGCGCTCGGGGTCGTCGTTCAAGAAGGCGTGCGGGTGACTGCCGTCGATGACGGCGAGCCCTCGGTGGTGCACCTGGAGCGCGGCGAGTCGTTGCGCGCCATGACGGTGGTGTTCGCCACGCACTCGCCGCTCAATCGCGTCTTCCTTCAGACCAAGGTGGCGTCGTACCGCTCGTACCTCGCGGCCTTCGAATCGAAGGCCCGGCTCGACGGCCTCTTCTGGGACACCGCAGACCCGTACCACTACCTCCGCTCGGTGACGTTGCGCGGCGCCGACGGCCCTCGCTCGTGGCTCCTCGTCGGAGGCGCCGATCACAAGACCGGCACGACCTCGGAGACCGACGCGTCCTTCGAGGCGCTCGATCGGTACGTCGCCAGGCGCTTCGACGTGGGACCTGCCACGCACCGCTGGTCGGCGCAGGTGCTCGAGCCGGTCGACGGCCTGCCCTTCATCGGCCGCAACACGCTCTCGACGAACTCGTACGTGGCCACGGGCTTCAGCGGCAACGGGCTCACGTTCGGCACCGTTGCGGCGCACGTGCTGGCCGATGCCATTCAGGGCAAGGAGAACCCGTGGGCCGCGCTGTACACCGCGACCCGTGTGAAGCCGCTCGCGGCGGCGGCGCAGTTCATTCAAGAGAACGTCGACACGCCCGGCCACCTCGTGGGCGACGCGCTCGCTCCAGGAGAAGTGTCGTCGGTCGCCGAGATCGCGCCGAGCGAGGGCAAGGTCGTGCGGGTCGATGGTCGGCGCGTCGCCGTCTTCCGCGACGCAGCCGGAGCCCTTCACGCGGTCTCGAGCGTCTGCACCCACCTTGGCTGCGGGGTGAAGTTCAACCCGGCCGAGCGCTCGTGGGACTGCCCGTGCCACGGGTCCCGCTTCTCGACCAATGGCGACGTGTTGGACGGCCCCGCGATCGCCGGGCTGGAGCGCGTCGTGCTGACCTGACGAAAGCGGGCTGCCATGACGGTCGCGGGTAAGACGCTGATCGACTCGCTCTTCGTCGAGATGTTCCAGACCGAGCAGTCGGCGCAAGAGCACTGCCGGCGCGAGGCGTCGCGGCTCGCAGGCGGGCCCCGGGACGCGATGGATGCCGTGTCTCGACACGCCGAGGCGTTCCTCGCGCGCCTGGAGGGCCTCGCTGAATCGCGAGGCATGTCCAGGAAGAAGGTCGGCATCGGCCTGGGGCACCTGTTCTCACAGGTGCGCGAGCACTTCGCCGACCGCCTCATCAGCGCCGAGTTCTCGTACCGCGGCACGCTGATGGGCATGCAGCACGGCGACGATCTGTTCCGGCTCACGTTCGAAGCAGCGAAGGCCCACGGTGACTCGGCGCTCGAGGCGTTCGCCGGTGAGTGGCTGGCCACGAGGGAGCCACTGCTCGCCGAGGCCCGCGCCCAGCTGGCCTGGTTCGCCCATCATCCGCAAGAAGCGTTGGTCCGCGCGCACCGCTGAGGCGGATCAGGGCACGCCGGCGTCGGGCTTCTTCCGGCCCACCAACGCGGGAATCGTCTCCTTGAAGCCGGCCGAGAGCGCCGCCAGATGGTCGAGCACGTCGTCGGCCTGCGCTCCCTCGACGAGGAACGGCTGACACGGGCGCTCGGGGTACGCGTCACTGCGCGCCGGCACGATCTCGACGGCCTCGAGCGAGCTCTTCGTCAGCAGCAGGTTGACCAGGGCCGTGCGTTTGTCGCTCGGGTTCCAGTTGCCACCGAAGACGAAGTTGCCGAGCGAGTAGACGATCGGCTTGCCCTGGTACACCTCGATGCCCTGCAGGACGTGCGGGTGCGAGCCGATCACCGCTGACGCTCCGGCCGCGATCGCCGCATGGCCCAGCTCGACCTGGTACGGCTCGGGCTGGCCTCTGCCTTCGCGGCCCCAGTGGAAGAAGGGAATGACGTGATCGGCCTTCTTCTTCGCCGCGCGCACGTCGGCCTGCACCATCGCCTTGATCGCTGCGGTGTCCGAGAAGTGGCCGGCGACGCCCGGAGTCGACTCGGTGGCGATCACCTCGGGTGGCTCGATGTTGCGATCGCCGAGGAAGAAGTAGCCGAGGAACGCGAGCTTCACGCCCTTCACCGTGACGATCGCCGGCGTGCGCGCGTCGGCCAGCGAGCGGCCCGCTCCGAAGCGCGCGATCTTCGCGGTGTCGAGCACGTTGAGCGTGTCGAACAACCCTTCGGCGCCGTAGTCCATGAGGTGGTTGTTCGCGAGGCTCACCACGTCGACGCCCCCGGCCTCGAGGCCCGCGACCAGCTCCGGCCGCGCGCGGAAGTTGAAGTTCTTCTGGAGCTTGCTGCCCTTGTCGGTGAACGGGCACTCGAGGTTCACCACGAAGAGATCGGACGCGCGGGTGAGCGACTTCACGCGCTCGAAGCCCCACGTCAGCGCTTGATCCTTCGGCGTGCCCTTCTTCACCAGCTCATCGGCCCACTCCTCGACGTGGTAGCCGAGCGTGACGTCGCCAGAAAAGGTGACGCGAATCGGTTGTGCCTTCACGACTCCTGCGTCGGGAGCGGCGGGCACCACGAGCCCCGCGTCTGGTGCCACCGACAACACCACGAGCGCCAACGAGAGCATGAGGACGATCCTCGGGCCTTCAGCCCCGCCGCGTCGAGCGATTCCCTCGCCGTTCGATTGGCACGACGAGCCGCTTTCTTGGTGCTATCCCCTTTGGCTCTATGGCGCGCGAGAAGGACCCGCTCGGCCAGTCCGACGAGCACAACTCCAGAGGCATCGAGCTGGCCGACCGCGGCTGGCTCGACGAGGCCGTGAAAGAGTTCAAGAAGGCGATCGAGCTCGATCCGAACTCCGCGCACGCGCACGACAACCTCGCCACCGTGTTCGCCGAGAAGAAGCAGTTTCGCGACGCGCTCGCCGAGTACCTCACCGCCATCAAGCTCGAGCCCGACTCGGCCACCGCCCACTACAACCTCGCCGTCTTCCTCTCGACGCACGGCAACGAGTTCGCCGTCGCCCAGTACCAGGAGGCGATCGCGCTCGAGCCCGATTACCCCGACGCGCACCTGAACCTGGGCCTCGCCCACGCCGACGCCGGCCGCCTCGAAGACGCGATGAAGGAGCTGCGCGCCGCCATCGAGCTCGACGCCGCCGATCCGTTCCCCAAGCACGAGCTCGCCGCGCTCCTGATGGACGAAGGCGACTACCGCGGCGCGATCGGGTTCTTGAAAGAGGTCACCCGGCTCGACCCGGAGATCTTCGAGGCCTGGCTCGATCTGGGCATCTGCTACGCACAGAAGGGCTTCTACGCTGAGGCCGAGCGCGCCTACGACAGCGCCGCGGCGCTGAACAAAGACGACGTGCTGCTCAGCTACAACCAGGCCGCGCTGTTCGCGCTCTGGGGCCGGCCCGCAGACGCCATCGCGCAGCTCACCCGCGCGCTCACCATCGACAAAGACAAGGTGCTGGCGTGGCTGCGCGCTGACCCGATGTTCGACTCGCTGAAGGGGCAACCCGAGTTCGAGGCGCTGCGCTGATGGACGTCTGGGCGCTCGTCGGTGCGCTGGCGCTCGTGCTGGCGAACGCGTTCTTCGTGGCGATCGAGTTCGCCCTCGTCAAGGTGCGCCCGACGCAGCTCGAGGCCCTCGTCGAGGAAGGCCGCCCGGGCGCCGCCGCCGCGCTCGAGATGCGGCGCCACCTCGACACCTGGCTCTCGGCCTCGCAGGTCGGTATCACGCTCGCGTCGCTGGCGCTCGGCTGGGTCGGCGAGCCCGCGTTCTCGCATCTCATCGAGCCGTTGCTCGCCCGCGTCGCCCCGGCCAACGACGCCGCGCAGGCCATCGCGAAGACGATCAGCGTGGTGTTCGCCTTCTCGATCATCACCTTCCTTCACATCGTCGTGGGCGAGCAGGTGCCCAAGACGTTCGCGATCGCCCAGGCCGAGCGCACGGCGTTGGCGCTGTCGTTGCCGATGCGCGCGTTTCACGTGGTCGCGTTCCCGATCATCTGGGTCTTGAACGTCGGCACGCGGCTCGTCCTCAAGGTGCTCGGCATCGGCGCCGCCAAAGAGGGCCACGGCGAGGCGCTCGGCGAAGAGGAGCTGAAGCTGATCTTCTCGTCGTCGGCCGAGGCAGGGGCGATCGACGCGTCGCGGGCGAAGCTGCTCGAGCGCGCGCTCTCGATGGTCGAGAAGACCGCCCGGCAGGTGCTGGTGCCGCGCTCGCAGATGAAATGCCTCGATCACGAGCTGACGCTGGAAGAGAACCTCGTGGTCGCGCAGGCCGCCGGCCACACGTGGATGCCGGTGATTCGTGGCTCGCTCGATCGCGTCGAGGGCCTCGTCAACATGAAGGAGCTGCTCTTCCTGCTCACGCGCAAGGAGCTCAGCGGCATCGTGCAGGTGCAGCGGCCGGTGCTCTTCGTGCCCGAGTCGATCACCCTCGAGCAGCTCCTGAGCGAGTTCAAGCGGCGCAACAAGCAGATCGCCATCGTCGTCGACGAGCACGGCGGCACCTCGGGCCTCGTCACCATCGCCAACGTCGTCGCAGAGCTCGTCGGCAACATCGCCGAGCTGGGCCGCAAGGTGGAGCCGGTGCGCGCGCTCCCCGGTGGCAAGCTCGAGCTCCCGGGCACCGCGCAGCTCGACGATCTCGAACACACGCTGGAGATCGAGTTCGACGTCGACAAGTCGCAGGTCACCACCATCGCCGGCTACCTGATGGCGAAGCTCGGCCGCGTGCCCGTCACCGGCGACGCGTGGACGCACGAGCCTTTCAAGATTCACGTCGTGAAGGTCGACGGGCCGCGCGTTCAGCTGGTGCGCATCGAGCCGCGCGAGCCGGTCCTCGAGCCCACGCGCAGCCCGCCGGTCCGCCCGGGCTGATCCCGACGCGCTGGGGAGTGCCGAGACCCTGAAGGTACCCCGCTACTGAGGCACCACGACGCCGGCGCGTTTGAGCACCTCGAGCGCGTTGGTCGTCGTCACGATGCCGGGCCGCAGCGTGTAGTCGAACGTCATCTCGCTGCCGACGATGAGATCGCGGAAGTGCACGTTGCGCGTCTTGCCGGGCAGCTCCTGTTCGAGCTCGCACAGCGCGAGATCGTGCGTCGTCACTGCGCCGGAGGCTCCGAGCGAGAGCAGCTCGCGCATCAGGTGCTTCGAGGCCAGCGTGCGCTCTCGCGCGTTGGTGCCCATGAAGAGCTCGTCGAGCAGGAACAGGCACGCGTCGCGGTGGGCGCGCGAGGTGTCGAGCAACAGCTTGATGCGCTGCACCTCGGCGTAGAAGTACGAGACGCCGCGCTCCAGCGAGTCTTTCACGCGCATCGAGGTGAGCAGCTGCGTGCGGCCGACCTTGAAGGCCTTCGCTGGCACCGGGAGCCCCGCCAGCGCCATGACCGTCGAGAGCCCCATGGTGCGCATGAGGGTCGTCTTCCCCGACATGTTCGAGCCGGTGATGATCAACGCGACGCCGGGGCCCGCGAGCGTCACGTCGTTGCGCACGGGCTTGTCGAGCAGCGGGTGGCCCAGGCCCTGCGCCTCGAGCACGAAGCCCTCGTCGAGCACCTCGGGGAAGACGTCGTCGGGCCGCTCGAACGTGTAGCCCGCGAACGCCGAGAGCGCCTCGAGCTGCGCCAGCGCGTCGAACCAGGAGCGCACCCCTTTCCCGTGCTCGGCCCGCCAGCGCTCGACCCGGAAGAGCACGTGCAGATCCCACAGCGTCAGTACGTTGATGATGGGGTGCATCTGGCCTGACGTCTTGAGCTCCGCGAAGCCCATCAGGCGCGCGAACTTCGCGAGGCGCTCGGAGACGGTCGGGCCGCTCGACGGCACGCCGGCCTTCAACGCGGCAAGGCGCGGGTGCGTGAACGTCTGCCGATCGATCGCTGCGAACGTCTCTTCGAAGCGCACGAAGCCCTGCTCGCCCGAGGTGAGCGCCACCCACATGCGGTTGATGGGCGTCTTTGTCAGCTGCACCAGACCGAGCTGCACGAGCACCCCGATCCAGAAGGGCAGGGCGGGCGTGTCGAAGAAGGCCGAGGCGAAGCCTGCGCCGAGCGTGAACGCGGGCAAGACGTGCGCGGCGAGAAAGGCCCAGCGAATGCCGTGAAGAAACGACGGCGCCTCGGTCCACGCGATGAAGCGGCTGGGGTCGGCCTTGTCCTGCCCCGCGAGGCGCGCCTCGATCACCAGCGATTGGCGGAAGTCGAGCAGCTGCGTGAGCTCCTTCACCGCGCCCTGGCGTTCGCGCACCTCGAGCGCCGTTGGGGCCGCCGAGAGGAGCCACTTCGCCAGCTGCGCCTCGCCCGCCCTGGTGCCTGTGTCGTCGAGGCGCTGAAAGAGGCTGCCCTGGCCGAGCACGTCGAGATCGGTCGCGTAGAGGTGGCTGTCGGGCAGCAGCGCTGCGCCCGTCTCGGGGAACCGGTGCCAACCGCCGGAGAGCCGTTCGAGGCCACGCTCGTTGAGCGAGCGACGCACCTTCTCGCGCGCCTCTTGCCCGATCACCTTCGCGTGAATGACGGCGAGCGCGACGTACGCCGCGAAGCTGCCGAAGCCCGCGGCCAGCACCAGCCGCGGCAGCTTGTCGAACACCACCAGGCCGACCAGCACCACGAACGAGAGGAAGGCCAGCGTGCGGAGGTTTGCCAGCCGCGCCCCACGTCGATCGAGCGCCTCGAGGGTTCGCCGGGCCTGATCCCTTCGCTCCGTGTAGGCGGCCGTCGCGTCCATGCCCGGCTGATACCCCAAACCGGCGCCGACCGAGCTTTGTAAACGGGCAGGACAACGAGAGGGTTGACCGCGCAGGAGTGCGTGTGCGAATAGCCTCGGGAAATCAGAGACGTTTGACGAGCGCGTGCCGGGCGTGCGTCGAGCGAAGCAGGGCCAGTTTTGGTGAGTCGTACGGAGACCCCATGACCAAGCAGACCTTCAATACGCTCCTCGTTGCGGCGTTGGCCGCGCTGACTGTCGCTGGCTGCCGATGCAACGACAATGTCACCCCCGGTTCGCGCGGCGAGCCCCGCCTGCTGGTCGAGAGTGACGGCGTCAACGTTGAATCCGACACGCTCGACTTCGGCACCGTGCCCATGGGCAAGCGGGTGACCGGCACGGTCAACCTGTCGAACGTGGCCGCTGGCCGGCTGCAGGTCGAGGCGTGGGAGAAGGTCGGCGAAGGCCCAGCGGTGCAGCTTGGCAGCTCGTTGATGGAGCCCAACCCTGTCTTCGGTATCGCCTACGACAAGGTCGAGATCGGCGGCGGAGAGACGCTGCAGCTGACCGTCTTCTTCGAGCCGCCGAACGACACGCGCACCCAGGTCGCGCACGAGGTGCGGCTGGTGCTCAAGACGAGCAACTCGCTCAAGGACTCGGTCGAGTTCGTGCTCAAGGGCGTCGGCATTCGCGGCGAGTGTGATCTGCCCGATCGCATCGACTTCGGCGCAGTCGCCCGTGGCGACAAGTTCTCGTACACCCAGGTGCTGAAGAACCCGCGCCCCATCGAGTCTCAGCCGCGCGTCGACGCGATCGTCTCGTCGCAGGGAGACAGCGTGTTCGCCTTCACGCCGGCCTCGCCGCGTGGCGAGTTCAGCATCGCGCCCGGCCGTGAGAAGGAAGTCACCATCGAGTTCTCGCCGACCGAGGTGCGCGACTACTTCGCGACGGTTCGCATTCGCGCTGCCGATGGGTGCCCCGACAAGAACATCCGCCTGGTGGGCACGGGCGTCGATCAGGTCCTCTCGTGGATGCCCGGCACCGTGAACTTCGGCTACGTGCAGCCGGGCTTGAGCGTCACGCAGGACGTGACGTTCATGAACCAGAGCTTCCGCGACGTCACGGTCTCGAACCTCGCGACGCGTGAAGGCTCGAACCCGAGCCTGATCTACCGCGTCACCGCGGCCGACATGGGCGACGCGACGAAGCTCACCGTGCCCCGGGCGACCCGCGACGCGATGACGAACACGATCGTGCCTGGCACCTCGAAGGTGACCCTCGCGTTCCGCCCCACCGTGCTCGGTCCCCGCCAGGGCGCCCTCGTCGGCAACCCCGACATCACGGCCCAGAGCATGGTGAGCGTCACCTTGCGCGGCTTCGGTGGAGGCCCCGACATCGACCTGAGCCCCGCCGGCACGTTGAACTTCGGGCGCATCGCCTTCTTCCAGGGATCGAACTCGTTCGCGAGCCGCCGCATCACCGTTCGCAACGTCGGCACCCAGCCCACGCCGGCCGACCCCGCGGCCAACTTGAAGCTGGGCGCGATGGGCGGCGGCCGGCCGTACTGGCGAGTGACGCCGAAGAACATGCAGTCGCTGCCCTCCGAGATCTGCGTCGGCGCGTTCAACACGATGACGAACACCTGCTCCGGCGATCTGCCCGCGATGGGCATGGGCTCGTACGATCCGTCGATCGGCATCCAGGCCTCGGGCGCGCGCGCCTCGCTCGACGTTCCGATTCGCATCACGCCCGCCGACACCATGGTCGGCGCGTCGGGCAACAAGGAGTGGGACGTCACGTTCTTCTCGAACGACCCCGATGAGCCAGAGGTGACCGTGACCGTCACCGCCCGCCCGGTCGTGTTGCCGCCGTGCAACTACTCGGTGACGCCGCTCTCGCTCGCGTACGGCGTCGTGACGCCGCCGAACAACAAGGATCTCTCGTTCCAGGTCTGCAACCTGGCTCCGGTGACGGCGGCGGGTGACATCTGCCTCGTCACCAACCTCGATCTCGAGGCGGGCTCCGACAGCATCTTCTCGCTGCCCGCAGGGAGCATGGCCGAGCGAGAGCTCGCGCCGCAGGAGTGCATGACCGTCATCACGCGCGCCTGGCCGCAGGGCATGTTGCCGGCCAACCCCACCAACGTCACCGGCGCGGTCGCCTTCAACCTCTCCGACCCGATGCGGCCGCAGGGCAGGGTGCAGCTCACCGCCACGCTCGCGCCGAGCTGTCTGGTGATCTCGCCCAACAACCTCGACTTCGGCACCGTGAAGGCCGGCGGCACGTGCAACTCACCCGCGCGCAGCTTTCAGGTCTACAACGCCTGCCCGCAGCCGGTTCGGTGGATTGGCGCCGGGTTGATCTCTGCCGCTGGCGTCGCGCCGATGACGCCTGGCTGCCCCGGCCCGGGTCGCTGCGATGAGTTCAGCGTCTCGGCGTCTCCCATCACCACGGGCCTGCCCACGTGCAACGTCGGCGGCATGATGGGCCCCTGCCTGCAGCAGGGCGGCACGCCCGTCACGTTCCAGCTCCGCTACCGCCCCATCGACGTCGGACCCGACACCGGCGCCTACCGGATTCAGGTCGTGCAGGCGAACCAGCAGGTCGACTACCTCGTGACGCTGCAGGGCAAGGGTGACGTCGACGGCAGCAACACCGACACCTTCCGCCAGGACCAGCGCCCCAAGGCCGACATCCTCGTGGTGGTCGACGACTCGTGCTCGATGTCCGACAAGCAGCAGGCGCTCGGCCAGAACTTCAACTCGTTCATCAAGTTCGCGACGACGAGCCAGGTCGACTTCCAGATCGGCATCACCACCACCGACGCCGATGACGAGAACTCGTGCCCCTCGTGCATCACCGGCGACCTCAAGGCCTCGCCGAACGGGACGAAGGTGTTCGTGCCCACCACGCCGAACCTCGAGATGCAGTTCCAGGCGACCGTGAACGTCGGCATCAACGGCTCGGCGATCGAGACCTGCATGGCTCCCGCGGTGCGCGCGCTGACGGCGCCGAAGATCACCGACCCTGCGAAGAATGGCGGCCTGCTGCGCCCCGATGCCGTGCTCGCCGTCGTGTGCGTCACCGACGCCGTCGACCAGGCGAACCAGCCGGTGTCGTTCTACTTGAACCAGCTGCTCAACATTAAGGGTGTCCAGCGGCCCGGCTCGTTCACCTACAACGTGGTCGGCCCGTTCCTGCCGTCGTCGCCCGGCAACTGCGTGTACGACGGCAACGGCGACGACGGAAAGCACGTGCAGCTCGTCTCGCAGACCAACGGCGTGCGTGAAGAGATCTGCACGCCGAACTGGGCGACCGCGCTCGAGAACATCGGCAAGAACGCCTTCGGCTTCCGCACCAACTTCTTCCTCACCGGTACGCCCGACCTGTCGATCGGCACGCCGATGATGCCGGCGATCACCGTCGAGATCGACGGCATGAACCTGCCGCAGCAGGACGCTCGTGGAGCGCGCGTGTGGCGCTACGACGCCGCGACCAACTCGATCATCTTCGAGCCGCTGTACGTGCCCGAGCCGGGCAAGACGATGACGGTCAACTACAAGGTGTCCTGCCTCTAGTCGAAGTGGTGTGCCCGGCCGCTCCGCGAGGGAACGGTCGAGCTCGTTTGGGTTGAACCAGCCGCGGTTTCGGCCGGAAGCAGGCGTGGTATGGCCCGCGCCATCGCAGTCTTTGGGAGAACGGTGTGAAGAACGTCAGCCAGGCAGTGCTCGCCGTGCTCGTGGTGTTGGTGTCGACGCAGGCGTCGGCGCAGGTCCCTCCTTTCACGCGGACCTCAGTGCCCTACGCTCCGCTGGTCGGTGCGACGAACCTGACCATCACCAACACCGATGAGGGCATCGTTGCGGTCGTGCTGCCCTTCGGCTTCCCCTTCAACGGCGCGACGTACCAGACCGTCTATGCGCACGTGAACGGCCAGATCCTGCTCTCGCTCCCGGCGGGCTGCACGGCGACGAGCTGCACCACCTTCACGCGGATCACCCCGATTCCCTCGGCGACTGGCATCGTGCAGAACCACATCTCGGCCTTCTGGGATGACCTCGAATACGAGCCCCTCACCAGCGCCATTCGCGTGCTGAGCACCCCGGCGAAGGTGACCGTCGAGTGGGCGAACATCGAAGACTTCGGCGGCGGGTGGACGGCGAGCTTCCAGATCGCTCTCGAGCCCACCGGCAACTTCTCGATTCACTACGGCCCCATCACCGGGACTGGCGCGAGCGCGGTCGCGGGGTACCAGTCTGGCGGCATCGGCTTCGCGGTGCTCGGCGCCACCTGCTCGCCCTCGAACCAGATTGGCTGCTGCGGCTCGGCCAGCAACACGGCGCGCTGTACCCAGAGCAACTACGTGGCCGACGCGCTGATCAACACCGAGCCTCCGCTTCAGCCAGACCTCATCGCGCAGTCGGTTCGCGTCTCGAATTTCCAGACCCTGCTCCCCTCGAACGATCTCTCGATGTCGGTCACCGTTCGGGCCAGCAACTACAGCCGCAGCCCGGCGAACAACTGGGCGTGGCGGGCGTTCCTCTCGCCAGACGCCGTGCGCGACCCGCCTGATGGTGGCCCTGGCCTCGCCGACGGAGGCTCGGGCGCCAACGACATTCCGCTCGACCCGGAGGCTGGTGGCAACTCGCTCACGCCGCAGGGCGCGCAGGATCTGACGGCGACGTTCACCACGAGCAGCCCGCCGCCTCCCGGCGACTACTTCGTCATCGTGCAGCTCGACACCCAGAACTCGGTCGCCGAGCTGTCAGAGGTCAACAACATCGCCGTGCTGCCCTACTCGATCACGGGTGGCGTCGATCTCGTGACCACGGCCATCACCGGCGTCGCGACCAGCGGCCCCAGCAACGAGGACCCGGTGCGGGTGCAGTACTTCAACCGAGGTGGAGCAGCGCCCGGTACCATCAACTACCGCATCTTGCTCTCGGCGAACCGCGACGCGGGCCTGATCGTCTTCGCTGACGGTGGCTCGGTCGGTCTCCAATCCGACGGCGGCGCAGGGAGCCCTCCGGGAGTGCGCGTCATTCACGAGGGCACGCGCGTCGTCAGCGGCGGAGAGACCGTCGACGAGACGATCACGGTCACCATGCCGGCCGACGCTCCGCAGGGAGAGCACTTCTATGCCCTGCAGCTCGACCCGGCCGGGCTCATCACCGAGACGTCGAAGCGCAACAACGTGGTGTTCTCGTCCGGGCGGGTCGACATCAAGCGCGCTGACCTGCTGCTCGAGTCGATCGACCTCATCGACCCCATCACCCGCCAGCCGATTCGCGACGTGCTCTTCGGCGAGGTCTACCGCGCAGTCGTTCGATTCCAGAACCAGGGCGGCGGCGCGGCGCGCAACTACCGCATCGGCGTCATCCTCTCGAACGACAACTCGTTGTCACTCCTGTCGGACGTGATCATCGCGGAAGAGGTCGTCACCGAGACGCTGTCGACCACCGGCAGCACCACGCTCGAGATCCCGTTCACCTTGCCGGTCGTCGACCGCGCTGACGCGGGCCTGCCCGGCGGCAACTACTACTTCTTCGTCGCGCTCGACACGCTCGGCGTGGTGGTCGAGTCGAACAAGGGCAACAACTCGGGCAACGTCGGCCCGGTCCGTGCGCTGGCTCCGGCGCCTGACTACGCGATCTCGGCGTTGCAGGCCCCGGCGAGCGCGGGCATCGGCGAGGTGATTCCGGTGTTCCGCACCATTCGCAACATCGGCAACCGCGCTGCGCCGAGTGTTCCGTACCGGTACTTCGCGTCGGCCAACACCATCGTCACCACCAACGACGTGCCGCTCGAGATTCAGTACGGCGACGGCGGCGTCGGGCTGACCGCCGACATCGCGCTCGCGAGCGGGGCAGGGGACTCACGCACCGAGCTCGTGAAGCTGCCGAACTCGATGCCCGCTGGTGCGTACTTCGTCGGCTGCCTGGTCGACCCCGCCAACACGCTGGTCGAGCTCACCAAGACGAACAACGCGTTCTCGTCGAACACCGTGCAGGTGGTGCAGAGCTCGCTGCGCGTGGTCGACGTGCAGCTGCCTGACGCAACCGTCGGCCGCTCCTACTTCTACCGGTTGAGCGCGGGCGGAGAGAGCGGCGCGTCGACCTGGGAGGTCGACCGTGCGCAGGGCGAGCTGCCAACCGGCCTGTCGCTCAACCAGACCTCGGGTGAGCTGTCGGGAACGCCCACGGGCGTCGGCGGCACGGGCGTTCGTGCGTTCACCATCAAGCTGACCAACAACGGCCGCATCGCGACGGGCCGCCTGGTGATGCGGGTGCTCCCGCCGACGTCGCAGGTCGAGATCACCTCCGCCTTCATTCCGGCGATCGTGAACAGCTCGGCAGCCAGCCTGCAGTACCCGCTCGGCGCCGCTGGTGGCTCTCGCCCCTACGTGTGGCGCATCGCGCAAGGGGCGCTCCCGGCGGGCCTCTCGTTCAGCGCCGATGGTGTGCTGGGTGGTGCCCCTCGCGCAGGCACTCCCGATGGCGTGACCCGCGTCACCTTCGAGGTCCGCGACTCGACGGGTGGCTCCAACCGTCGTGAACTCGAGCTGCGGCTCGTCGCCGCGGGCTCGATCGTTCTGCGGACGACTCGCCTGCCCGACGCGATCACTGGCGTGGACTACATGCCGACCGAGATCGCCGTGCAGAACGCCGATGGCAGCATGCTCGCGCGCCCCCTCACCTTCCGGCTCAGCGGCGGGTTGCCGCCCGGGCTCACGACGCAGGAAGAGTTCGGCGTCTTCACCGTCTCTGGCCGCCCGACCCGCGCGGGCACCTTCACCTTCACCATCTCAGTCGAGGACGCCCGTGGCCGCAGCGACAGCCTCGACTACACCGTCAACGTGTACACCAACCGCTTCCGAATCGTCGCCAACAACCTGCCGCAGATCGTTCGTCCTGGAGATGCCGTGACTGCTTCCTTCTCGACTCAACCCACCGGTGAGGTGACCTGGTCGGTCGCTTCGGGCGCCCTGCCGCCTGGTGTCACGCTCAGCCCTGCAGGCGAGCTCTCCGGCACCGTGGAGGACCTGGTCGCCGCGATCGGCACGTTCACCTTCGTCGTCGAGGCCCGCAGCGCGAACGGCGCGACCGGACTCGCCCCGTTTGCCTTCAGCGTCGAGCGCGCTCCGGCGATGATGAGCTGCAGCAGCACCAGCTCAGGCCCGCTCGGGCTGCTGGCGCTCGCCCTCGCGTTCTTCTTCAAAAAGAGCCGGCGTCGCCTCGCTCCGGTCCTCGCCGCGGCCGCGGTGGCGATGCCCGCCATCGGTTTCGCTCAGTCCTATCAGGCATCGGTGCCGGCGCCGCGCGCGTACCAGCCGCTGCCGAGCAACCGCACGGTGGTGGCGCCGAGCACCAGCACGGGCGCGCGGGTCGCGCTGCCCTTCACCTTCACGTTCTACAACCAGCCGTACACCGAGGTCGTGATGTCGAGGTACGGCTACCTCGCGTTCGGCGGATCGGACGGTGCGAGGAGCTTCAACTCGGCGATCCCCCACAACTCGTCCTTCTCGGTCGATACCTTCATCGCCCCCTGGTGGGACTCGCTCGCCCAGCCCACGGGCACCTCGGCGAACTTCGCGTGGACGGTGACCGGGAGTGCGCCAGACCGCGTCGTCATCTTCGAGTGGCGTGACGTGGGCACGGCCACCACCACCCCGGCGGCGCAGCGCTTCGCCTTCCAGGTGCACCTGTTCGAGACGACCAACATGATCCGCTTCAGCTACGGCGCGACCCAGCCGCCGTTGAGCTCAGGTTCGGTCGGTATTCAGGGCGCGCGCATGATCGGCCTCTCGGGGCTGCCGTGCACCATGGGCGCGAATTGCTCGACGGCCGACTGGCCCACGAGCCAGGCCATCGACTTCTTCTTCCCGGCAGACCTCAAGATCTCGCGCCTGGCGGTCGATCAGACCGGCTACGCGGGCGTGCGCTATGGCGCGACGGCCTTCGTGCGAAACGACGGTGGCCGGGTGGCGAACAACGTCACGGTGCGCTTCTACCTGTCGACCGACGCTGTCCTCGTCACGGGCACCGACACGCTCGTCGGCGACGCGATGCTGGCCACGGTTCCCGTGGGCCAAGAGACGCCGGTGGCCTTTCCGGGCAACCTGCCGTCCACCGTCATGCCGGGGCCCTACTTCGTCCTGGCGGTGATCGACCCGTCGAACTCGGTGCCCGAGCTCGACGAGAACAACAACCAGAGCCCCCCGGTGTCGATGCAGGTCGGGCCGCCGCGCGCCGACCTGACCGTCACCAACGTCACCGCGCCTGCGATGGCCGCGCCCGGCGCGATGGTGATGATCGGCCGCACGTTGTCCAACCTCGGCAACGCGGCAGCGCCCGCCTTCAAGTACACGTACCTGCTGTCGGACAACGACGTCATCAGCATCTCCGACCGCGCGCTCACGCCTGTGGGTGACAGCACGGGTCTGACGGCCGGCGCCTCGGACATGACGGGAGCGATGGTGGCGCTGCCCGCCAACCTCACGGCTGGCACCTACTGGCTCGGCGTGTGCGTCAACTTCGACGGCGCCAACGCGACGTCACCGTTCCCGCTCGACGAGATCTCGGTCGTCAACAACTGCTCCGGTGCGGCGATGAGCACCATCGTCTCGACCGGGAGCCTCTCGGTACTGACGACGACGGTGCCCGCGGCCACGCAGTACGCGCCGTACGGTCTGCGGCTGCGCGCGACCGGCGGCACCGGCGACATCACCTGGGCCATCAGCGCCGGCACCCTGCCGCCCGGAATGACGCTCATGTCCGATGGCACGCTCTCGGGAGCCCCGGCCCGCACCGGCTCGTTCGGCTTCGAGGTCACCGCTACCTCTGGTGGGGCCACCGCGACGCAGATGCTCAGCCTGGTGGTCTCTGCCGGCACCCTGCCGCTCGTGATCGTCGATCAGGACCTGCCGGGTGCCGAGTTCGCCCGGGCCTACAGCGCCTCGCTCATCGCGGTCGGTGGCAAGCCGCCGTACGTCTGGGCGCTGCGCGCGAACGCGGTGCTCCCCGATGGTCTGGCGCTCTCGGGTGATGGCTTCCTCGAGGGCCGCGCGACCGAGTCTGGCGAGAAGGCGTTCGAGGTCGAGGTGACCGACAGCGCAGGCGCGAAGGTGGCGCGTGAGCTCAAGGTGCGGGTGGTGAACCCGACGACGCTCAGCATCGGGACCACCGCGCTCGTTCGCGGTGTGCTGCGACAGAGCTATCTGCAGCGGCTCGTCGTCGTGGGTGGCCGCGCGCCGTACCAGTGGAGCGTGACGCGCTTCCAGCAGCTCCCGCAGAACCCCACCGAGTCGCCGGGGCCCGTGCAGATGGGCCTTCCCGAGAACTTCGGCCTGACCATTCAGGACGGCGTCAACGAGGACTTCCTGTCGGGCACGCCCAAGCAGTCGGGGCTCTTCTCGCTCACGCTCAAGGTGACCGACGGCAACGGCACGGAAGACACGGTCTCGCTGACGATGCTCGTGGCGTACGCCGAGGCGCTGGCCATCACCACCACGGTGCTGCCTGACGCCTTCGTCAACCAGTCGTACGCCGTGAAGCTCTCGCACAACGGCGGTCGGGACACGATGGTGTCGTTCTCGCTTCCGTGTATTCGACAGGCGACCCGAGCCGATCAGTTCGACTGCGTGGCGACCGACCCGAGCCAGACGCTGCCCGCGGGCCTGGCGCTCGGCGCCGACGGCTCGATTCTCGGCATTCCGAACGGTGAGCCGGCCAGCTTCACCTTCCTCGTGAAGGTCATCGATGAAGGCGGCCGGCAGGACATCCGCGGCCTCTCCATTCGGCTGCGGCCCGACTTTGCCGGCCAGACCACCTCGGGCTGCTCCACGAGTGGTGGAGTCGGCTCTCTATTCGCGCTCCTCGGGGTACTCCTGATGAGGCGGCGTCGCTCGTGATGCCGCTGTCGCTTCTTGCTCCCGTTTCGCTGACGAGGTCATTGTGAGGCTCTGGAAGAACGTCGTGTTGGCGGCCCTCGCGGCCAGTGTGACTGGCGTCGTGACCGCTTCGTGCGGCGGCGGCACCAGGAACGTCTGCGTCGATCGCAACGTTCAATGTGAAACGCCGCTGGCGTGCGACCCGGGCGACGGCCAGTGCAAGTGCGGTGGCCGCGGCGGTGTCCTCTGTGGCGAGGGCTTCGTCTGCGACCCCGTGGCGAACACGTGCCAATCGACGCGCTGCGCGCGTGTCGACTGCTCCGACAAGTTCGGCACGAGCTGCGACGTGCTGGACGGCAAGTGCAAGTGCGGTGGCACGGGTGGGCTCTCGTGCGCCGACAACGAGCAGTGCAACCCGCTCACCAAGAGCTGTGCTCCATCGGTCGACTGCCGGGCGCGTGGGTGCAATCGCAACGAGAGCTGCGACCAGGCCACTGGCCGGTGCCTCTGCGGCAGCGGCACCTGCACCGCGCTCCAGAGCTGCTCGGTGACGGGCTCCGACGGCGCACGCATGTGCGTGGAGAACGTCTGCAAGGGCGTGGCGTGCACCGGCGCGAACGCCTGCGACGTCGGCGATGGCTTCTGCAAGTGCAACGGCGTCGTCTGCCAGAGTGGCGAGGCGTGCGCCTGTCCCCCCGGGAATGATGCGGGTACCTGCGCTGCTGCCCAGCGCTCGTGTCGCGCCGGCACGGCGTGTCTGGGCGTGACGTGCCAGAACGGCACCACGTGTGATCCCGTCGACGGGGCGTGCAAGTGCGGCGGTCCCGGTGGCCCCGCCTGCGCCGCCAACCAGATCTGTTCGCTCGGTCCTCCGCCGAAGTGCCAGGGCGGTGTGCAATGCACCCAGCCCGATGGCGGCCCGCGGTCCTGCCCGTCTGGCACCAGCTGCGACCCGGAAGATGGCGCCTGCAAGTGTGGTGGGCGTGGTGGTGTGGTGTGCGCGCCCGCCGGTGGTGCCGATGGCGGAACCCCGGAGGCTGCCGAGGTCTGCGTGCAGAACCCGAACCAGCAGGCCTGCCGTCGCCCCTGCGACATTCGCAGCCCTGACTGTCCGACCGGCACCTTCTGCTACTTCGACTCGTCCGCGACCACGCCCGTGGCCTACTGCGCGGCGCCGACCGACATGCGCGTCGAGCCCCTCGACTGCAACTCCGCCACGGCGTGCTTCTCGATGAGCCCGGCGCCCCGTTCGCTCCACTGCAACGGGCTCGCGCTCGGCACGAGGGGCCTGTGCCGTGCCTACTGCGACGTCGTCGCAGGGCCCGCAGGCTGTCTGCAGGTTCCGGTGGCCCAGCGGTGCCTGCAGATCACCGGCGCCCCCATGGGCTACGGGTACTGCCTGCCGTAACGCCGGGTCACTTCATTCACGTTGGCCCGACGCCATCGCCCTCACCGGCGGTGGCGTTCGTGTTCGTGCGGCGACGCACGAGTGGCGTGGGTTCGCCGAGGCGAACGCTCGTCAGCGCAGTCTCGCGACGGGTGGCGGTCTCGCGACGAGTGGCGGCCGAACGTTCGTCGAACGGACCTGGAGGAAGCGGTGTTTCGGAGCTGGCGCGCCATGCGTCGACCGAGGAGGGCAACGCCTTGACCATTGCGTTCGGCGCCTCGGTTGATATTGATTCCCGAGTCAATCTCGCGTCGGAACCCGCGCCGGTGCCCGGGCCGACTTCTGGAGCCGCCATGCCGAACTTCTTCACGCCCGAGCACGAAGCCTTCCGAAAGTCCGTTCAGCAGTGGGTCGCGAAGGAGCTGGCGCCGCACGCGCTGGAGTGGGACCGCGCGGGCATCTTCCCCCGGGAGGTCTTCAAGCAGGCGGGCGAGCTGGGCTTCCTCGGCATCAACCACGACCCGAAGTACGGAGGCAGCGGGCTCGACTACTGGTACGTGACGGCCTTCTGCGAGGCCCTCGCCCACAGCCACAACGCGGGCGTCAACATGGCGCTGCTGGTGCAGGGCCAGATGGCGACGCCGATCATCAACGAGATCGGCACCGACGAGCAGAAGCGACTCTTCCTCGAGCCTGCGCTCAAGGGCGAGAAGATCGCCGCGCTCGGGGTCAGTGAGCCGGGCATGGGCAGTGACGTGGCCAACCTCAAGACGACCGCGAAGCGCGTGGGCGACGACTACGTCATCAACGGCTCGAAGATGTGGATCACCAACGGCACGCGCGCCGACTTCATCACGCTGGCCGTGCGCACGGGCGAGCCTGGGTACGGCGGCATCTCGCTGCTCACGTTCCCGACCGACGTGAAGGGCTTCGGCGTCTCGAAGAAGCTCGACAAGATCGGCAACCTCTCGTCGGACACCGCGATTCTCTACTTCGAGGACTGCAAGGTGCCCGCGCGGTACGTGCTGGGGGAAGAGAACGAGGGTTTCTACCACATCATGACCAACTTCCAGGGCGAGCGGCTGACCGCGTCGATCATCGCCACGGCGGGCATGCAGGTGATGCTCGACGAGGCCATTCGGTACGGCCACGAGCGCAGCGCCTTCGGGAAGCCGCTCATCAAGTTCCAGGTGTGGCGGCACAAGTTCGTCGAACACCTCACCGCGATCGAAGCAGGGCGTCGGCTCACCTACCACGCGGTGGAGCTCTTCGAGGCGAAGGAGAACCCCGTGAAGGAGATCTCGATGGCGAAGCTCTTCGTGGGCGATCTCGCGCAGAAGGTCGCGTACGACTGCCAGCAGTTCTACGGAGGCATGGGGTACATCGAAGAGACCGCCATCGCGCGCGCGTGGCGCGACATTCGCCTCATCACCATCGGCGGCGGCACCAGCGAGATCATGAAGGAGATCGTCTCGAAGCTGGCCGGGTTCTAGCCCGGATGATTCATCAGAGCCCGTCTGACGTGGTTCTGGTCTGATCCGTGAGCACGACTCGCATCGGGCCTCGCGTGTGGCCGAGTTTGCTGAGGCGGGCACATCTGCAAGCCGA
>JALHMW010000027.1 GCA_022843845.1 Archangium sp. | reverse complement strand
GTCGGCTTGCAGATGTGCCCGCCTCAGCAAACTCGGCCACACGCGAGGCCCGATGCGAGTCGTGCTCACGGATCAGACCAGAACCACGTCAGACGGGCTCTGATGAATCATCCGGGTTAAACGCCAGCGCGGCCGTCGCCTCGAGCGTGACGGTGTTCTCCTCAGCGTCGAACGTGAGCGCGTCTCCGTAAGCTTCTACCGCCCAGGCCGGTCCAGTAACTCCTGAGCCCTACGCCCAACCGAATCGCTCATGCCAGCTGTACGTCGAAGAACCGCGTCCACCTCTGCGACCTGCATATGCGGGCGCAGCGCTTCGAGAGCATTGTGTCGAACGTCCAGGTCCCTCGAGTCATCGAGAACAGTCTGAGCCAGAAAGCCCGCCACACCTTGGCAGTGAACGTAGCGCCCCAAGATCATCACAGCGTGGGTCTGTACGAGGTCGTCGAGCGACGACTGCGCGACCTTCAGCACGCCGACGCCGATTTCGTCTTGGAGTTCGCGCCCCCCGCACTCCCAGTCGCGCAGCACTTTCAGTGCTTCGATTCGAATGATGTCTGCCTGCTCTTCTGAGCCGGCAACCCGAAGCAAGAACCTCGCTGCCTCGGGCTCTCGAGTGTCTTCGATCTGCGAGATCAGAAGTCCCTGGTCCGCATGAGGGGTGAAGAACTCATGCTGAAGCTCCTCGAAGCGGCTCATCCAGTTGCGCTCCTCGATCTCATTGTGGCCGAGGTCGCGCTCACGGCGCAAAGACGTAAACGGCCCCGGCGCTTGGAGCATCGTTGTTGGTGACCTCGCCGTTCACCCCTGAAGCGCTGCTGGCTTCTTCGATGGCGCCGGCGGAGAACCAGTCCCCATTCGAGCTGCACCCAAGTGACCAGCCAAATCGGTCTGCGGCTTCACCGAACGGAGCGAAGCTGGGTGTCCGAGGCTGGTTCCAGCCCGACATGGTGCGGACGAAGGGGAAGACCGCTCCTGGCCGCACTCCGTTCGTTGGCGCGCCGACCACGAGAGCGCTTCCGTCAGCCCGAAGGCAGACGCGATGGCCGAACTGCGCTTCGGCGGCGGCCGGGGTGGCCTTGAGGTAGTGCTGCTGGCTCCACGCAGTCGCGGCAGCGAAGAGGTACACCGCGCCGGCCCCCAACGCCGAATCATCAGCGGCGTTCCCGTCGACGCCGGAGGTCGCGCTGCGTTCGAGCGGTGCCCCGACGGCGACGAGGTCGCCCCGGCCATCGATGGCGACGGACAAGCCGAAACGGTCTCCCAGGCCCGGCACGCTCGCCGTCAGGCGCGCGGCCTGCGCCCAGCTGGCACCGGTGCGGTCGACCACATACCCGGCACCCCACGCACCGCCGGCGGGGTCCTGGCCTCCGTCAGGGTACGAGGTGAGCCCGTTCTCCTCAGGCGCCCCCACCACGAGGCGCGAGCCATCGGCGTTCAACGCGACCGCAGTTCCGAATTGTGCACGGGCCCGGCGTTGTTCGGGCCTGAGCGTCCCTCCGGGGACCCACTGGCCTGCGTCCATCAGGAAGACGCTGACGGCACCGCCCTCGGCCGCTGCCTCGTCGACGACCCCATTGAAGCCAACCCCGCTGCTGTCTTCGGCCGGAGTGCCGACAGCGATGACTCGACCGTCGGCACTGATGGCGACACTCGTCCCGAAGGTATCGAGCTCTGACGGGCTGAACTGGGGTTTGAGGTAGGCCGTCTGGGTCCACAGGCCGCCATCGCGCTGAAACACGTAGGCCGCTCCGGCTCGTGACACCGAGTTGTCAGAGGACGGGCCATTGACCCCCGTCGAGCTGCTCGCCTCGAACGGCGCCCCTCCCACGATGGTGTCGCCGTCGTCGCTGATGGAGACACTGAACCCGAACCAGTCACCGAGGTCAGCGTTCGACGTCTTCAGGTAGGCCGCCTGCCGCCACGTCAGCCCCGTTCGCTCGAACACGAAGATGGCTCCGGAGGCGAAGGCGCTCCCGTTGAATTGGTCGCCATTCACCATTCGGGAGCCGCTGTGGTCGAACGTCGCTCCGACGGCGAGGGTCGTGCCATCACCATCCATCGCGACGGACCAACCGAAGCGCTTCCTTGCGTAGGTGACCTGCGACTTCAGGTAGCTGATGCCCGGGCCCGCATCGAAGAAGAAGCGGGGCCCGGCGTCGGGCTGACCGGCATCGACGCCTGCATCGGGAAGGTCGGGGACGACGATGACCCCGCTGTCTTCAGGCGCTCCAGCGTCTCGCGGGCCGGCATCACGGACGAATGGAGAGCCACCATCACTCCCGGCGTCGACCACCACGGGACCCGCATCGTCCACGACTGGCACTGGGGGCGGGCCTCCCGAGCCCGAGCAGGCAGGCACGACGGCCAGCATGAGCGCCTTCGCCACCCATCCTCGACGCACCGCTGCCATGACCCTCTCCAGGCCCGCTCCACCCGCAGGGGGTTGCTCTGGCGCGCGAAGTCCTCGCCGGCCGCCTCCGGCCAACTTGAGCATGCGATTGACGCAGCCCTGAACTCGGGTCGAATCCCAGTCGCTCCCGTCGACCGCGACGCAAAGTTCTTTGGCAACGGCGACCAGAGCGGAGGCGGGCATGTTTGAGAATCTACCGATGTGAGGAGGGGCGCAGCGAGTTCAAATCGGGTCGGCTGTCGGGCGAACAACGCGGCCGGCGATCGTGACCAGTGGGGCGTCGATAGAGATGGCACCAATAGCCTTCAGCGTCAGCGCGGTCGTCGCCTCGAGCGTGACGGTGTTGTCCTCGGCATCGAAGGTGAGCGCGTCTCCAGTCTTCTTGTTCGTGAGCTTCAGCTTCCGGCTCTTCGCGGTCTCATCGAGCTCGATGCGGAAGTGCTCGGTCGCGAACACCCGGTTGTCGGGCGGGTTCCGCTGCGCCTCGACAGGCACCTCGCTCTCGCCGCCCGGTTTCCCCCAGTGCGCAGCGAGGTAGTACGGCGCGTCCTCCTTCCCCTGATTGAAGAAGACCGCGACCTCCGCGAACTTCTCGGGCACCGCGAAGAAGCCCCGGTCCTTGCTCCCTCCGCCGACGGTGCCGAGCGGCCAGGCCCACGCGCTCTCGGGCTCGATGACTCCGGGGATGCACACGCGTACGCGGCCCAGTTGCGCGTCGTCGTTCCGGTCGGTGACGTAGCCGACGTAGAGCCCGAGCCGGAGCGTGTCGTTGCGCTGGATGTCGTCGTCGAAGGTGCTCATCGCGGCACGCTCATTCCCGTCTCGGGGTCCTCGGCGCCGATGACGCTGTCTCCGCGGTGGAACTCGACGCGAGTGCCGCCACGCTCCGGGTCGACGACCTCGGTGGACTTCATCGCGCCACCCGGAGTCGGTGCGCCGCGGTTGGGGTGGCCACCCTGCGGTCGCACGGCCTTCTCCGTCGAGCCGAGCCCATCCCGCGTCAGCTTCATGTCGACGACGTAGCCGCTTGCGTTGATGACGTGCTTCGCCTCCGCGACGTAGTACTTGCCCGAGAGCGCCTTCGAGATGCCGCGCACCTCGACGATGCTCTTCGCGCGGAGCGTCGGGTCGCCGACGACCTGCACTGACAGCTTCACCGTGTCGCGCTCTGCAGCACGGAAGCGCGCCTCTGCTTCGCGTTTCGCGGCCTCGGGCGAGCTCGCAGCGGTCGTGTGAGCGCTGACGGTCGCGTTGCGTTGCTGGAGCGAGGTCGCGCCGGTCTCCGGGTCGACCACCTCCACGAGCTCTCCGAGGGTCGACCGTTGAACAGAGTCGGAGTTGGCGCTCACGGCGATCGGAGCCTTGCCCATCGGGTCGCGCCCCTTCACGTCGACGCGGCCGACTCGGCGGACCAGGTCGCTCTCGACGTTGACCGACATGACGTCGCCGCGGCCCGGGTCGGAGAACCAGGTCAGCACTCTCGTCGGCGCCGTCGCCTGGTTTCGCGCGCGCCAGTGCAAGCCGGAGTCATCGACGAAGAACTCGAACTCCTCGCGCGCGGCGAGCCGGCGGAGGAAGCGCGCGTCGGTCTCGGAGGACTGGTGCACCGCCTCCAACACCTCGGAGGTGTCACCGATGTCGGCCGCCTCGCCGATGAAGCCGTACTCCGCGGCGAGCTCGCGCACGACGTCGCTGCGACGCTTCCCGCTCCAGGAGCGCGTCTTCGCCTGCAGGTTCATCAGCACGCTGGTGGCCTGGCCCTCGACGGTGAGCGTCTGGAAGCCCTTCAGCTTGCGAACGACGACACGCCGCGGAGGCGCCATGTTGCCGGAGTAGCCCCAGGAGACCTCGAGCACCGCGCCGCCGGCGAGCTCGGGCCGGTCGAAGAGCGAGAGATCGAAGTTGTCGAGCTGGATGGACGCCTGGTCGGCCTTGAGCGCGCTGTCCTCGTAGGAGAAGCCGAGGATTCGGCCGTCGAGGGCCAGCGGGGCTCCGCTCGGGGCGCGTTCGTCTGCGAGCGTCGTGATGCGCACTCCGGGCGCGCTGCGATCGGAGGGGCTCACGCGTCTCTCCGCCGTCGCTCGCTGAGGATGACGTCGGTGAGCACCCGAAGGCTCGGGATGAGCAGCCGGCGTCCGACTTCGACCTCGAGCGTCGGGTCGATGATCGGGTCCTGCTGGAAGTCGGCGATGGCCCACCAGAAGCCACACGCTCTCGGCAGCGGAGCGAAGTATCGGCCGGCGAGGTCGAAGAGCGACTCCCCCTGCGCGACGACGTGCGCCCGCGTGTCCGGGTGCGCGTGGAACCCGTAGGGCTCGCGCTCGGTGAGGAAGAGGCGCCCCTCCTTGTCGCGAACGCCGGCGGTGAACGAGTGCCGAGAGCCAGCCAGCGGAGCCATCACGACACCTGCGGGCGCAAGGTCTCGCTGGTGACGCGCGTGTCGAGAATCTCCTCGAAGGTGACGGCGGCTGCGTAGACCAGCACCGACGAGTCGACCGCGAACTGGCGGTACTGGAAGTCGATGCTCGCGACGACGCACTCGATGGTGAGCACGTTCGGCCAGACGACGAGGACGCGCGGTGGAGCCGTGGCGAGGACTCCCTCAGTGAAAGAGGGAGGCACCGTGAGCGCGCGGAGGAAGGCGCGGAACTCGAGGATGTTCGGGTCGCCGGGCTGCTCGGTCGCGAAGAAGCGGTCGAGGTAGAACTCGACGCCGGTGAGCTGCCGGTTCGAGGTGCTCTGGAACTGCAGCACCTGGTGCGAGAGGCCGGGGACGACCTGGCGGTTCCAGTTCACCTGCAGCTTCTCGGTGAGCTGCGTCGGGTTGAACAGGCACGCGAGCGACTCGCCAGTCCCAACGTTGAGAAGAACGCAGCGAGGGGGCCGCGTCATTGCCGAGGAGAGGCGCACCTCACGGAAAAGCCGCTGAGTATGGGCGTCGGGGACAGCTACCTGCTAATCCACTGGCTGAAGTCCTTGTCGATACCAGCTAGGGCGGCGCGAACCTCTGCGTTGTTCTCGTCATCGAGTCTAAGAACGGCCGCGCCGCGGAACTTGATCCGCTTGTAGGGACCCGTCCGGTTTAGTGCCGAAGCGAACCAACCCTTTTGCGGATCTGGAGCCAACATATTCGCCTGATTTTCATCCGGACTTACCTTCTCGATCATCCTCACCGCCAACGGACTCCACTCATCAACGCCCGATCGTCCTGAGATGTCGACGTAGGCCCATAGGCCGTGTGAGGCGGTGAAATCGCACGCGTTACGCAGCCCTGCTGAGAACTTGCGCGAAGCGAAGCCGAGGCCGTTGACTCGCCTCGCGATCGCCAAGGGAATCTTGTCGATCATTGGTTCAGCCTGCTCCGGAGAACCGGAGGCTTGAAACGCAGTCAAGCCGAGCGATTTCGCGACGACGGTACAGGTGCCAGTGTTCTGGCATCCCCGAGGCAGGAGCCAATCCACTGCTTCCCCAGAAGGCCATTTCGCGCTCGTCGAGGCAAGCCAGGTGGTCATTTCTGCTACGGTGACAAGTGGGCGAGTCCCTCCCGCTCCAGGTCCCGAGAAGCACCAGACGTCGTCGCGCCCCAAGAACACCTCGATGAACATTCGATCAACGAAGAGTGGGTCGACTACTTCGGACGCCTGTAACCGCGTGGCCATCACAGAGACCTGAATCGGACGACGAGGGTCTCCCAAGTCAGTGGGGGCAAGAACCTCAAACGCTTGGAGAGAGCCCGTGTAGACGTAGTGCGGGTCAGATATCGGGAGTCCCTGCCACCACGTCTTGTCGCGGCGGAGAGCAGCGATAACCGTCCCACTGCCAGAGATCTCGAGCGCGGGTCGTTGTTCTTCTCGCCCAAGCTGCCGAAGGCCAAAGGCCGCTGCCGCGACGATCGCGAAACCCTTGAGCCAACTCCCAAGGACCTTCTCGCCAACGGAGTCACTGATAACTGCGCACAGCGCCAGCCAACAACCGAGGACGATTGTGAAGGCCGGCTTGATGACCAAGAAGGTGTTGTTGTCCCAAGGGACGAAGACCAAGAACAGCAAGCTGGCCGCGACGGCGCCAGCCGCACTGAGTGACAGCAGGATGAGCTTCGCTCGGCCCGTTGGGCGTGGAGAGGGGCTCGGTTCGGGCGTCGGAGTTGTCGTCATGTTATGGACTCGAAGCAAATCACGAGGGCAACTCCGCAGGAACCAAGTTCCGCCCGCTCCTCCGACTCACGCACCGTCAATACTCGGGCACGCTCGAGAAGGCGCGGCCCGCAGAAGCACGGTCAGCGTTGTGCGAAGCACGAGCGACCGTCTCGCCGTCGACCTGGACGTTCACCATGATCGGCTGGGACGAACTGTTCGCCATTGGCGCCGACGCGAAGGGCGCCTGGAGCTGAGCCAACTCGGCTCTCCTCGAGACGGCTTCGGAGCGGGCGGGCATGGATGACGAGGCGAGGTCGGCGGGCGGCGTGGTCCCCGGAATCGCCAGCGTGAGCTGCTGCTGAACTTCGGTCGAGAGCGGCTGACGGGCGAGCCACTGGTACTCCGCCGGGAGGAACCGCGTGGGGACACGACGAAGCAGGCCGATGACAGCGTCGGAGAGGCTCACGAACGCGCTGCGAATCGAGTCGGCCAGCGCGGTCAGGAAGCTGCGCACGGTCACGAACGAGTCGTAGAGGTGGTTGAAGACCGCGGAGAACACCTGCACGACGGCGGTCGCTCCCTTCGCGAGGCTGGTGAAGAAGCTTGCGGTCACGGAGATCGCGGCCGCGGTCCACTTCACGATGCCCGCGAGGGCGGAGCCGACCAACTCGCCGAAACTGCGGTACTCGTCTGACGGCAGGTTGGCGGTGCTTCCGGTGAGGGCATGGAAGAGCTCCAGGAGCGCGCCGCCGAGTTCGTCCAGCGTCGATCCGAGGATCGCGAACACGGGCGCGGCCTCGTCGAGCGCGCTCGTGAACCCGGCGACCAGACCATCCCACGCGCGCCCGACGCGGAAGGCCACCTGGTACACGCTGATGAGGAAGCGCTTCAGGCCCGAGTTCTCGGCGCGCCCGAGCTCCGTCATCACCGCGCCAGAGAAGACTCCCTGTTCGAAGAGCTGCACCAGGGCGTCGAAGCCGAGCCGGACCTTCTCCCAGAGCCGGTGCGCGAAGTCGCCGAGCCCGCCGAGGTTGTTGCGGACCGCGTAGACGAAGCCCGCGACGACGACGCCCAGCAGCGCCACCGTGGCGATCGCCGGGAGCATCGTCGACATCAACCCCGCCGCGGTCACGCCGAGCACCTTGAGCCCCACCGCCAGCAGCGCCACGCCGGCCTTCACGGCGATGACGGCTCCGACCGTGGCGACGATGGCTCCCGCTGCGACGGCGAAGCCGGCAAACGCCTTCTTCAACGGTGCTGGCAGCTGACGCAGAACACCGAGGAGCCCGTTCACGACCTCCACCACCGCCGAGACGATGGGCTTGAAGACCTGCGCGAAGGGCTCGCCGATGACGATGGCGAGCGTCTCGAGCGAACCGCCGAGGAGCTTCTTCTGCCCCTCGAAGGTGTTCAGCATCTGGTCGCGGAAGCGCGCGGCGGTTCCGCCGGCGGAGTCGAACTGCTGGCGCAGGTACGCGATCGCGGCCCCGCCTCGCAACGTCTCGCCGGTGTTGGTGCGAATGCCGTTCGTCACCTGCGTCATCACGGCGCTGAGGCCACCGAGGGCCTCACGTCCGAAAGCGCTCAGCAGGAACGCCGACCGCTGCGCCTCGCTCATGCGCTCGAGCCGCGGGCCCATCTCGCCCACCACGTCGAGAAACCCGCGGAAGCTCCCGTGCGCGTCGACCACGCTGACGCCGAGGCCGCGCAGCTTCTTCTGCACTTCGGGGTCGGCCATTCGCTCCATGGCGACGGCGGCCGCGGTGGAGGCGCGCTCGACGCCGGGGATGACGTTCTTCACCAGGCCGAGGGTGATGAGCGTCTCGGAGAGTGACTGGTGCAGCGCCTGCGCGCCGCGCGATGCCACGCCGAGCGCCATGGGCAGTTCGCTCGCGTTGAGGGCGAACACGTTGACCGCCTGGAGCATCCGGTCGACCGAGACGGAGGCCTCGTCCACCGAAAGCCCGAAGGCCTTCATCGCCTGGGCGGCGAGGCCGGCGGCTTGCTGCGGAGAGAGCTCTCCGAGTGAGCCACCTGCGAGGTCGAGCACCGGCGTCAGCAGCGCCATCGACTCCGCCGCGTTGAAGCCCGCCTGCGCGAGCTCGCGGAGCCCGAGAACCGCCTCGGTCGGAGAGAACTGCGTCGCGATGCCCGCGGCGATGGCGGCGTCACGCAGGTGCTGAAGTTCGAGCGCCGATGCTCCGGAGATGGCGCCCACCGCGGCGATGCTCTGCTCGAAGCGACCGGCGGCGTTGGCGAGCGAGAAGGCTCCGGCGACCACGCCCGCGCCGGCTGAGAACACCGCGAGCCCGACGCCGAGTTGCTGGAAGCTCGACTGGATTCGCTCGGCGCCGAGTCCGACCTTGCGGTCGAGGCTGAGGAAGTTCCGCTCGAGGTTCTGGATGGCGCCCGAGGCCAGGTCGCGCGCGGTGAAGACGAAGCCGAGGCCGAGGTTGTTGAGCGACATGCGTCACCTCCGACGGGCGGCCTTCTCGAGTTCCCGTGCCTCGCGCGTGCGCTGCTCTCCGATGCGCTCGAGGAACCAGTCGCGGTCGCTGACGGGGAGTTCGAGCGCGTCGGCGAACGAGAGCTGAAGCCCCGAGCCTCCGTGCTGGTGCCAGCAGAGGTGGAAGAGCCCCTCGCGCCAGGCGTCGAGGCTCACTTCGGGGAAGAGGCGCTCCGGGCCTTCCGACGCGCCGTGCGCTCCTTCCCCGGCAGGAAGAAGGCGCTGTCGAAAGGGAGGTCGACGTCCTGGACCTCGCGGCACTCCGGGCACTCGACCTCGATGGTGGTGTCGACGCCGCAGTCGACGCGATCGAACTCGTCGACGAGGAAGTCGGCGTCGCGCAGCGTGAGATCTTCGAGGAAGGCGCGCTTGTCCTTCGGGTCGACGCCTTCGATCTCGAGCACGCGGTAGGCGAGCACCGAGGAGAGCAACCGGTCGGGAGCAGCACGCTGCAGCGCAGGCCACTTCCGCTCATCGTCGCCAGTGAGGAGCTTGAACCAGACTCTCTTGCCCGCGTCGGGGAGGGTCGTCTCGAAGCGGTTCCCGGCCATGAACGCGGCGCGGCTCTCAGGTGACAGCGGCCGAACCGGAAGCTTCGTGATGTCGACCTCCCATTCGACGCGCGCCCGGCAGTTTCGGCACGAGACCGCGAAGCCGTAGTCGGCCCCGTAGGTCAGCGCCCGGATGTTGAGCAGCGTGAAGAACCGATCGCCCTGCAGCACCGAGCTCCAGTCGATGGGCTTGTCGCCGAAGTCGTAAGGCCCTTGCTCGACGGTCGTCTCCCAACAGGCGCCCAGGAGTTCCTCGAGCTGCGAGCCGGCCTTCGCGAGCTTGCGGTCGGAGAGCACGCGCTCCTCGCGCACCTTCATGCCTCTGATTCGGCCCACGACCCCTGAAGGGCACTGGATGACCGTCGCCATGGCTGCCTCCGCTCAGTGAAAAGTGCCCGGGGCAGCAGCCTCGGGACATCTGGGCGGGCGGCTCCAAAGCCGTTTCGGAGTTGGCTCCGAGTTCGACGCGATGAACTCCGCGACCCGACTCAGCTCCACCGCGCGGCTGCATTGAACCGCGGTGCGCGTTCGCGATGGTCAGCGCCCCAGCCGGATCTTCTTCTCCATCTCTTCCATGAACTTGCGCGTCGAGGTCGCATCCCCGCCTTCCTCGTCGTGAAAGTCGACGCCGAGCCAGGAGACCTTGCCGGCCTCTGTGGTTGCAAAGACTGGGTAGATTCCGTCGCCGAACCCCGAGCGGCTCATGCACCCCCGATCAAGAACGAGCGTCTCTTGAAAGAGCGGGAACAGCATCGCGTCGCGGGTCTGGTCGTCCGCCCGCATCGCCCCGTCGACAATCGACATCTGGCCCGAGTCGACCCAGAGGCGCCCGACCTGGCTGCGGCTGGGCTTGCTGACCGCGCCCCTGGTCAGCGACGGATCGGCGAAGGCGAAGAGCAGCTCGATCCCGTCGTCGCCGGCCCGCACGTAGCCGTGCCACTTCCCCTTCACCGCATCCAACACGATGTAAGAAGCGCGTTCGGGAGCACCTGGTTCCTCGTGGCCGACCGTTGCCGGATCGCCCGCGGCGATCATCTCCGAGCCCACGTTGAATGTGCCCAGGTACTCGACGTGGCTGAGGCCGAACGGATCCCTGGGGCGGTTGGGCTCGAGTGGTGGATCCCGCGGCCGCTCTTTGGTTGCCGAGAACACCGGCTGGCTCTCACGCTGCGCGCTTGCGAGCGCATCCCGCTGCTGCTCCAGCGCGTCGAGCGTCGCGGGGGCCGAAGTCGCGAGCACCAGTTCACCAAGCACGATGTCCTCGAGCATCGTCATGAGCTTTCGCTCGCCGAAGGTCGGCGTGAACGGCGACGAATAGAGGCGATGTAGCGCCTCTGTCTGCTGCTCGAGGGTTCCCTTCGCCAACACGCGCATGACGTCGCGGTGGCGATGAGCGAAGTGCCGCATGTCGGGCTCGCCATCCCTGCTCCTCAGCCGGGCGAGCAACACCTCGGCCTGCGCCGTTGCGATCGGCTGCCGCACGGCCTTCGCAAGGCTCTCGACGGGTACGTGAATTGTCATTGTCGAGTGCTTCAGCCGGACGAACGACTTGCCCTCTCGTTGCTCTGTCCCCTCGATCTGCACGATGCCCTGCCCTGGGTAGACGACGAGCTTGCCAGTCGAAAATGGGTTCATGGGTTGTACGCGTTCGAGTGGAGCGAGCTGCCGTTTCTCGGTCGGTTCGGCTTTGCAGCCGACGGTCAGGCAGAGAAGAGCAAGCCGAAAGAGTCTCATCTCGGGGCGGTCTAGCGCCTTCGGGTGCGTGCTGCGACGGGCCTTCGACGAGGACTGGTCGGCGGTGTGCGAGTCGGTCCCGCAAACCGGTCCCTCCCTCGAGGGACAGACGAAGTTCGCTGGTCCCCTGACGTACGAGATACCCTTCAGTTCCGTGGCCAACGCACGAGCGGAGAAGAAGCCGAAAGACGCGAGCAGCGAACCGAAGCCACCGGTGCCGCGCTCGCCGAAGTTCACGCTGGAGTTCTTCGTCGACGATGACGGCAAGCACCTCGTGCGCGATTGGCTGCGCAGCCTGAGCCTGACGAAGAAGCAGGTGCTGGGCCAGGCGATGAACGCGGTGCTTCAGGAGCTTGGCATCGGCGTTTGCGAGACCCAGTTCGGCAAGCAACTCGGACAGGGGCTCTTCGAGTTCCGGCTGCGTCAGAAGGTCGGGGAGGTGGGTACCGGGAAGGGCGGGAAGAAGCTGCCCCCTGAAGAGATCCTCCTCCGCGTCTTCTGTCACGCGCACGGCGACCACATCGTCTTGCTGCTGGGCGGCTACGACAAAGGCGAGGACCCCAGCAAGAAACGCCAGAACTCCGAGATCGAAGAAGCGAGGGCTCGTCTGAAGCGCTGGAAACTCCAGCAGGATTAGCCGTCACCTTGACATTATGGGCTTTACCCATAACCCTTCAGGACGAGGTTGGCACATGGCGAAGCGCAAGAACGAGTTCGACGAGTTCATGAAGGACGTGGAGAAGGAGAGCGCCGCTGCGGGCGAGACGGCTGCATTCGAGGCATACGGCGAGCACTTTCGCCTCGCGACGCAGGTCATTCGTCTGCGGAAGGAGCGGAACTGGACCCAGCAGCAGCTCGCGAAGGCTTCCGGAGTTCAGCAGAGCGAGATCAGCCGGATCGAACGTGGGCAGGCCAATCCGACGTTTCGCACCCTGCAGCAGATCGCGCAGTCCGTGAAGAAGACCATCGGCTTCGTCGATGCCGTACCCAGCCCTCGCGCGGGCGCTCGGCGTCAGGCGACCACGGCCTGAAACTGACTGCATTGAAGGAGTCCAGCAGTGGACCACCGACCGGCCTGCTCCTTGTGCCAGCACTCGTGCGATGAGCGATGGATTGGCGACGGCACCCGTTCCTTCTGCACGAACTGCCTGAAAGCCATCGGACGATTCGTGTCGAACGGCCCTGGACGCACTGGCCTGTGGCCGGCCCTTGAGGCGGAGCCCGCGAATCACACACCCCTCCGCATTCAGGTCGACGAACCTGTTGCTGACCGCGTCCTCGATCTGAGGGAGGTGTTCGTCGATTTGACGCAACGCCTGGATGGAGCAGTGGCGGATGCCGAGACGCACATCGACCTGGCGATCGCTTACTGCGAGATGGGCCTCATTGGCGATGCCCTCATGGAGGCAGCGGTAGCGCTCGTACGTGAGAATCACGTCTCGCGTCCGCCCGCACGTGAGGCGCTGAGTCTGGTTCTCGACCGGCGTCACCTCCGAGTTGGCGTTGACGAAACGCTGGTCGCGCTCCGCAGGGCCTTCTTCACGAACTGAGGCGCACGCCGCGCTACTGCAGCAACTCGAAGAAGTCGTACGTGAGCGTCACCGACTCGATGACGTTCTCGTCGCTCTCGTTGTCCCACTCGCCGGCGACGAACTTCACCGGCCAGGCGCGCACGAGCGTCCACCTCCGCAGCGTCACGCCGTCTCGGTCCTGCTGAACGATATCGAGGTTCCGCTTGTACGCCTGGTCGGGGAGCCCCAGCCCGCTCGAGGTGATCGCCACGTCCTGGAACCAGTCGAACAGGTCACGGTCGCGCGTCGCTCCGCGCTCGAGCGTCACGTCGGCGAAGGTCAGTCGGCCCGGGCTCTTGTTCGGAATCAGCGACCCGCCCTCGAAGTACTGCACGTTCGCGACCTCGACCGAGAGCTCGCTGCACTTCTGAAACCCCGCGTGCTGGAAGCCATCGATCTCCACGACGAACTTGAACTTCTTGTGGAAGCTGCGCGGCGTGCCGATGACGGCCATGGCTGACTCCTTCAGGGGGTGCCGCCGGCGAGCTCGGCCTCGAGCGCGCGCGTGTCCTGGCTGATGCTGATGACGATGAACTCGGCCGGCTTGTTGGTCGCGAGCCCGACGCGCGCGAGGAGCTTCCCCGCGAAGATGACCGTCGGCGTGTTGAGCGCGTCGGAGACGTCGACGAAGAACGCTGTCGCCGGGTCGCGCGTGCGGAAGGCTCCGTTGTTCATCTGCGTCAGGAGGAACGCGGTGATGGTCCTCCGCACCTGCGCGCGCAGCGACTCGGTGTTCGCCTTGTGCCGCGCGAACTCGAGCCCCTGCTTGAGGCTGCGGGAGATGAAGATGACTCCGCGGCGCTCGCCGACGTACGGGAAGTTCCCGTCGCCCTTCAGCGTGCGGCTGCCGTCGATGAAGCGCGGGAGCCCCGGCCCGGTGGTGAGCGGGTTGATGCGGTGCGGGTACACGAGGTCGCGCTTGCGCTCCTCGAGGACCTCGTCGGTCTCGAAGCCCAGCACGCCAAACATGCGCCCAGCCTCGATGCCCGCCGGAGCGTCGTACACGCCACCCGGCCTGCTCGAGTCGATGCGCGAGAAGACGCCGGCGATGATGCCCGACGGTGGCACTACGACCTGCGACTCCGGGCCGAACACGCTCTTCGCCGGGTTGAGCACGCGGACGCGCGGCCAGTAGAGCGCGGCGAACTCCGAGAGGCTCTCGAGCGCCGCGGTGGTGCTCGCGTACTCGATGATGTCGGTCGCGCTCTGCCCCTCGGGCGGGTCGAGGATGGCGAAGACGGTGCCGTCGCGGGCGACCTCGGCGTACTGCACCATCGCGAGGTGCGTCGCCGGCGTGGCGCGGCCGGGCACGAGGAGCAGTGACAGCTCCTGCACCTGGTCGAGCGCACGGAGCCCGGTCTTGCCGGCTTCGCTCCCGATGAAGTCGTTGTCGTCGAGTCCCGCGAGGCCGTCGTTTCCGCCAGACAGCGCGATGGTCTGACGGCCGGGTACCGTCGCGAGGAGCTGCGTCACGCGTACGTAGAGTGAGCCGGTCCGCGGGTCGTTGACGATGCGCTCGACGTGGCGGGCGGCGGTGGGAGTGACGGTGAGGTTCGGGAACGTCTCCCGGTACGTGCCGTCCTCGATGACGAGGAGGTCGAACGCCTGGGCGCTCCCGTTGCTCGCCGGGCGGATCTCGACCTCAACGCTGTTCGCGTACGCACCCGGGTCTCGACCTTCGACGCGGAGCCCGTTGGCCACACCCGACGCCGCTCCCGCATGCGCAACCGTGTCGAACCCGAACGCGGGCGTGGTCGTCGCGCGAGCCTGAATCGTCGCCGCAACGCCCGTCGCGACGGTTCGCACCTCGACCACATTGCTGAGCGAGACCTGGACGCCTGGCAGCGCAGCCTCGACGACGGCCTTCACCTCCGCGACCGTCACCGCGCTCAGGTCGCCCACGTTGCCCGTGCCCTGCGCGATGGAGGTCGGGAAGTTGAGGACCGCGTTGGCGGTGCCTCCGGTGACCTCCACGCGGCTCGAGGTGCCGACCGTGTCGCTCACGATTCGCACGTCGGCTCCGCGGACTGCTTTCGCCCGGACGATGGACGCGTTCACCGCCGCTGCGACCTCGGCGGCTGTGGCTTGCGCGACGTTCACGAAGTCGGAGGCTGCGAAGGTGACGCGCTGTTCGGCGCCTCCGTCGATGCGGAGCTGCAGCGTCATTCCGTCAGCGAGCGCGTACGGCCCCGGAGCTCCGGCGGAGACCGAAGCGGCCGTGCCTCCGAACACGGCGTCGACGTCGGGGCCTCCGTTCACAGAGAGGACGACGCGCTCGCCATCGTGGAGCGCGAAGGGGCCAGCGTTTCGCCCAGTGAGCACCGCCGGAGTGGGGCCGGCTCCGGCGACGACGAAGCCCTGGGCGCGCACTGCGGTCGCCGAACTCGGCTGCGAGACGTCGGTGTAGTGCGTCGTGCGAACGACCCAGAACTGGCTCCCGCCGTTCTCGAAGAAGCCCATCGCGGCGAGGGCCAGGTCGGAGTCGGGCGTGAAGCCTCCGAAGCGCGTCTGGAACTCTTCGAACGAGCTGCAGAGCACGGCCTCGCCGATGGGGCCGCGCTCCGTCAGGCCCACCGCGCCGGCCACGGAGGTTGGCGCCGAGGTGATGCCTCGAACGCGCGGCTCCTCTTCGATGATGACAACCTTCGACGACAGCAGTTGTCCGCTCACGGAGCACCTCGATTGGCAGCGAGCGCGCCGTCTCGGATCGCTCGAATGACCTCCGGCAGGGCGAGAACCGCGTCGTCGAGCCCATCGACGGTGACACCGGTCGCGAGCGTCAGGGACGTGGGAACGAGTCGAGCGCCGGGTGCACACCGGCATCGACCGTTCGCGACGCAGAACACGTCATGGGCGAGCACGAAGACGAGACAGCGCCGGCTGGTGTTGGTGAGGGAGATGCTCACATTCCCTCCGTCTCGAGCTCGGGGCGCTCGACCAGCGGGTTGCGGTCGAGGGGCAGGCCCTCGTCGACGTCGAAGCCTCGTACGACGAAGCCACAGGTGAAGACGCGCAGGTCGTCACGGCTCGCGAGTTGGGTCCGGAAGTCGCCGTCGGCCTCGAACTCCCAGCGAACGGTCCCGAGGGTTGGAACGCTCGGGTCGCGGGGCAGCTCGAGCCATCGGTTTCGGTTGAGGAAGGTCGCGATCGAGCCCATCAGGTTGAAGAGCTCGGCCGTGCGGGAGGACGCGACGGTGAGGCCGAACACCAGATCGACTGTGAGCGGCGGCTTGCGTCGGACCGCCTGCAGGCCCGTCGGCGTGCCCACCACGTCGAAGTGGGGCTCGTTCGCTGAGTAGAAGCGGTTCTGTCGGAGCGTCGGGCCCGTCAACACGAGCGACGGCAGCTTCGCCATCGCGATGACGCTCTGGCCGTCGGCGGTGTCGTCGTAGTCGACCGAGACCGAGGTGCTGACGTTCGCGACGACCTGTCGCTTCATCTCACGAAGCAGCTGGCGGATGACGCGAGTGAGGTCCGCCTCGCGCACGATGGCGGGCCGCTCGAACCGGTAGGCGAGCGCCAGTACGGCACGCTCCCCAGGAATCGGCTGCCCGTCCGGGTCGAGATTGGTCAGCTCAACGTCAACGACGCCCGGCTCGTGCGCCTGCGTTCTGAGTTCGATGAGCGTGGGTCGAACGGAAACGATGTCGGCCAATCGACCGCCGAGCAGGACCTGCGGTCGAGCGCCGAAGTCGGTACCCTCGATCCGAACCAGATCTCCGCCACTCGTCGGCCCGAATGAAGGAGAGACCGCGCTGAGGGTGGGAGTTGCCACACGAGGACAAAGGCACCCCGCGTGCGAGGATGGGGACTCAACGGAAGAGGCGCTCGTGGGCTCAGACAGATTCGTCGCGATCTACGGAGTGAAGACCGAGGTTCCTCAAGCGACGATGGAATCGTTCGAGGAGCGATGGCGGGTGCCCGCCCGGCGCGCAGGCCTCAGGACGTGGTCTGGCCGGACAACCGACGGCGACGTGCACTACGTGGTGGTGGGTATTCTGGTTGGCGATCTGGGCGTCGAGGGACGCGACGTTCAGGTCACCTTGACTGACGAGCAACACGCCGGCCTGGTGAGAGACACCCGCAGCAAGCTCGCGCTGGCCGGAGTCGAAGGCGAGCCGGCACTCCACCTGCTTTTCGAAGCGCAGCACTGAGCCGCCGTCAGGCACTGCTTCTCAGAGTCGTCCCGACTCAAACCATGGCCATCCGTTTCTACTCGGTGACCGGCGACTACGGCGCCTTCTCCAACTTCGCCGCGTACGCGTTCAAGCTTGGCGGGCAAACGTGGCCGACGAGCGAGCACTATTTCCAGGCGAACAAGTTTCCGGGCACACCTCAGTTTGAAGAGATCCGAAAGGCTCGCACGCCCGGCCTCGCTGCGAAGCTTGGCCGCTCTCGCAGGTTCCGACTTCGACCTGATTGGGAGTCCGTGAAGGTCGACGTGATGCGACGCGCGATCGACGCCAAGTTCCGCCAGCACGACAAGCTGAGAGCGCTTCTTCTGTCGACGGGCGACGAAGAGCTCATCGAAGAGACTGACACCGATTCCTTCTGGGGCTGCGGCAGCGATGGCAAGGGGCGCAACATGCTTGGGCGGCTGCTGATGGAGTTGCGAGAACGGCTCCGCGAATAGGTCTCAAGACACGTCGAGGCCGAGTTGGGCTGCGATCCGCTGGAGCATGCGTCGTTGAGCGCTGCCTCGGAGCTTTTCGAACGCAGGCCGCAAGAAGGGGCGAGCGGGAACCTGGGTGACGACCACGCCGCGCCCGCTCGCGGGGCGTCGAGGTTGCCCCGCTCGCTTGAAGAGGACCGCGAGGTACCGGCGCATCTTCGGCGTGATGGGGATGATCACCGGTGGCCCGCCGAACTCCTGGATCTGCGCGATGTCGGCGAGCGACTCGCCCGTGCTGCTCTTCGCGCTCCGGAGCACTCCAATGAACACCTCGTCGCCATCAGCGATCACCGAGATCGCGTTGCGAAGGTCGCCGCGCACCAGGAGCGACTTGGTGCCACCGAATCCCTGGAGCTGTCGCGCTGCCAACGTCAACGGCGCAGGCGGTCGGATGGGCTCGCCACCCGGCGCCTGCGCCGTCAACCCGCTCACGACTTCGTTTCGGAGGGCATGCGCCTCCTGCTTCATCGCCCGCTCGACTGCGCCCTGGAGTCTCCCCGAGGTGTTGGAGAGCAGCTCTCGCGCGCGAGCCCAGTCGCCGGTGCGGGAGATCGCCATCGCGGTGCTACGGGCTCGCCGGGGGCTCCGGGATGCACGTGTTGCCATCGACGACGCCGGTGTCGTCGGCCGTCACGAAGGCGCACACGAGCGGGCGGCGCGCGAGCCGGCTCAGCTCCCCGCAGTCGGCCAGCGAGCGCCACGCCTGCTTCTCGTTGCACACCTCGACCGTGTTGCCGAGGCAGCGCGACGCGCCGGGGTCGCAGGGCGGCTCGGTGCAGCCGACCACCGCGATCATCAGGAAGGTCATCAGGATCAGGTTCTTCATCGGGACTCCATGCTGCGGGTCGAGTGGAACTTCGGAGCGGCGAGAGCCCGCGCGTCTTCCGCCAAGCGCCTGCTCCAAAGTCGGCGCTCGACCGAGCCGGGGACGCCGCATTTCTCGGCTGACTTCGGCTCGACCCTCAGCGACCCACGGGCCGGTCGTTGAACGACACGATGAGGAGGTTCCGTCGTGGCCTCAGACGGAACAGCCCGAAGCCTGATGGGCGGGCCTCCGTGACGTAGAGACCGGGCGGAGTTCGAACCGCCCACACCAGCTTGCCCTCGGTGTCGAACAGCCCGCTGAGACGGTCGCTGGGGCGAATGAGCGCCTCGCCGGTCTGCGAATCGACCAGCCCCAGTCGCTCGAGGTCTTTGAAATGGAAGACGAGGTCGAGGCTCGACTGCGGCGTGTTCCCCGCGGCCGTCATGCGGAGCGCCTCGACGGTCTGCGGCTCGACCTGACAGGGCACGCGCACCGGAGGGTGTTCACGTCGATACGTCTCACCGGCGCCGTCTCCGTCGGTGTCGAGGAGCGCCGGCTCCTTGAAGTCCTCGTCGTAGCCCGGCGCCTGAGACGCCATCGCTTCGGTATCGAGCCGGCGGAGTTCTGCGAGGAACGGGAAGATGATGCGTCCGCGCATGAGACTCCAAAGCGCTGGACGAGGGGGTCGAGGGATCCGAGAACACCCCATCCTTGGATGAGAATCGCAAAGGAGCACGACGCCGATGGCCGAACTGAACGACTTGCGACTGTTCTACGGGTCCGACCGCCGGGTTGGTTCACCGGCCGTGGCGCGCCGGTTACTCGCATTCAAGCGAGTTGCGAACGAAACCTCCCGAAGCGCGTTGTACGTCACGGGCATGACGAAGGCGGCGGCTGAGCGCCTCCAAACTTTCGCTGCTCAGAACGGCGTCACTCTTTGGCGAGAGCCCCGATTGCGTCGTCGACCGAAGGTGGCCGTGCAAGTCAATGCCACGTTGATCACTCGATTCGTGAAGGAGTTCGGGCTCCGCGAGGGCCAGGTTCTCTCCGCCCGGGGGCTGACGGAGGGCGGCGCTGTTCTCCTCGACGAGGCGCTCAACGAAGACGGCAGCCGCACGATGAGTCTCGCGGCGAGTGGCGCCAGTTGGAGTGTTCGAACAAGATGCCCCGTCGAGGAAGCGTCGGCCAGCCTCGCTCTCGAATGGCATGATGACGATCGCCACGACGAGCGGGATGAGATCCAGTCCAGGATCAGCCAGCTCTACACCGGCACAGTCGCGTCCCTCTCCAAGGCCTGGGGGAAGCCCGCCAGGATCGACTCGGACGGCAAGACTCAGTGGAACTTTCCGCGGACCACGATCCACTTGCGCCTTGAGCTGTCAGACATGTTCGCTGCGCTGAGCGTCGACGTGAGAGCGCGCGTGAAACCAGCCGCCAAGGTTCGAGCTTCGAGGGTTTCACGCCGCGCCAAGCCTTGAGGTGCGCGCATAGGGACTGAGCAACTGATCGACTTCGGGGTCACCGGTGAGCATGAGCCCACCGCCGCGAGTCGCTTCGAGGCGGTAGCTCTGGTCGCGGGTGCGCTCCTCGATGATCCGCCATCGACTACGCGCCTCGAACGCCGCGTCATCAGCGAGCGGGTGCAGGCCGCCCAGCACGAGGAGGATGCAGGCCCGCTTCACTGCCAGCGGCGTACGCCCGTCTTGAGTGCCGTCGACTTCGGTGTAGCCCCAGCGCCCCTCGGCGATGACGTTCCCGCGCCCTTCGGGAAGACGAGGCCGTGCCGCAGGGAGAATCTGGCGCCATCGTAGCCAGGGCCAATAGGCGAGCCGACGATCAGCAGTGCATTGAGGTCGAGCCCGAACGCGCCCTCGGCGCCGACGCCAATGCTCATGAGCTCGATCGGCGGAACCGGCAGTTCGATCGTCGGGGTGCCGAGCTGCTGCGCGCCGCGATTCAGCAGGGCCGGCCCTTCCCCATGCGTCGTCGTCGGACTGATGGCGCAGGCGTGTGCGGGAGCGCACGCGGCGCACGAGCTCACCGACCCCGACGGCAAACCGCTCGGCCTCGTCCATCGGCTCGCCAGCACCGACGAGCCTTCCGCAAGGTCTGCCGCAGGTTCAGGATTGCAACGTTGCTGGAAGAATTGGGGCGAGCGGCTGACCTCGCAAGCCCCTGACTTCACTGTCGGATACTTGGCCGAGTTTCGGTTTCGCGCTTTGAATCGCTTATCCCTGTCCCTTCCGCGCGCCCGTCCCGCCCACTCACGGCGACGTCTCTGGGCCTCGCGCGCAACGTCGGCACTCGACCCTTCGCCCCGTTCCCTGCTTTGTTCTTCTTCGCGTTCGCTCGACCTGTTCAAGAAGGTGCTTTGACACAGGACGCCTCTGCCGGTTTCGTCGTCATCGATTCGAGAGTTCGCCTGGAGAAGTGTTCCGTATGCGACGTGTGCTTTGGCTGTGGACCGTCGCCGCGATGGCCTGCCCCCGGGCGGCGATCGTGGACGTGAAAGCGCAGCGTGCTCCAAAGGGCGTCCCGCAGAATGCCCCCGATTGGCTACCGGAAGTCGCGAATGAGCATGAGGTGCGTGTGCCCTACCCGGCAGAGGCCAAGGCGAATGAGGTCGAAGGGGTGGTCCTGCTCCGTGTGCAGATTGACGATGGCGGGAACGTGACTGACGTGATGGTCCTGGAAGGCCTCGGCTACGGCCTTGACGAGGCCTCCGTCGCCGCCATCAAGACGTTCAAGTTCAGGCCGGCGACGAAGGATGGGAAGCCAGTACCAGCCATGATCAAGTACAGCTACAGCTGGTACCTGGACTACCCCAGTGATCACTTGAGCTGAGCCTGAACGTGACGATACCAGCCCGCAACCTTGGCGTTGGAGAGCCGACCGCGAAGACGGCGAATGGCGACGAGCAAGTCGGCCTCGGAGTCGATGGCGAGCTTTCGGAGCTGCCGCTTGATGTCCGCCCACCAGTACTCGATGGGGTTCATGTCTGGGCTGTAGGGCGGCAGGTAGAAGGGCAGCGCGCCCGCCGCCAGAATCGCGTCGATGACCTCGGGGCGTTTGTGTGCGCGCAGATTGTCCATCAACACGACGTCTCCCGGGCGCAGCCATCGCACCAATCGCTTCCTGACGAAGTCCGCGAAGACTTCGGTGCCCACCCCGCCTTTGTGAGTCATCAGAAGCGGTCGCCGACCGAGTGCAATCGCGCCCAGCATCGAGATGTTCTTGCAGTGTCGCGCAGGTCTGCTGCCGATGACTCGCGCTCCCGAAGGGCCCCAGCCGCGCTCGCGCCGCATGCCCACTCGACAACCAGACTCGTCGAGGAACACCGCCTTCGTCAGGTCGAGTTGCAGGAGCAGCGCGCTCATCACCTTGCGTCGCCAGACGACATCCGGTCGGCTCCGCTCCTCGGCGACGAACTTCTTTTTTTGAGCGTGAAGCCCATGCCCGAGAGAAAACGCAGCACCGAGGACCGGCTCGTCTGCACGTCGAGCTTCTCGCCAACCAGCGTAGCCAGTTCCTCAGCTGTCGCGTCGGAGAACTCATGCACCAGCGCCTTGAACTCCCGCTCGACCGCCCGCAGCGGCGACTTGTTGCCTCCACCTGGCTTGCGCGGCTTCAGCGTTCGCCTGGTTCGCCACGTCGTGAGCAATCTGCTGACCGATGTTCGGCTGATGTCGAGCGCCTCGGCGATGTCCGAGTACCGCATGCCCTTGTTGCGCAGCCGCACGACAGCCCGACGCGTTCGCTGGTCCAGTGCCATCCGCCGGGAAGATCACGTTCGCGGATCCTCCGCAACCGGGTTCAGGGGTAGCGACAGAATGGACCTTGGTTCACGCAGCCGTGTGTGGTGACCGGGTGACGGACTTCTTTCTCCTCGCTGCCGCACGCCAGGCGGACGCCGAGACGTGGACCACTTGGGGTCACATGCTCGGCTCAATCTCCTGGGAGCAGGTTGCGCTGCTGGGCCGAATCCTCGTCGGCGTCGAGTACGACTACGACGACGTCGAATGGGAGGAGCCGCAAGGCGACACGCAGGTTGGCCAAGTGCCTGCCGCTTTCACCACGGCGCTCGCCGGAATCTCCGAGGACCGAATGAGACCCCTCGCGGAAGAGTGGCACGCGCTCCTGTGCGCTGAAGCGGGCTGGGCCCTTCGCGAGCCGCACACCCTGGTCGAGGAACTCGATGGGATGCGGAAGGAAGCTCGGGCAGCCAGCACGGTGAACGGTGCCCTCTGGCTGAGGATCGAACCGTAGGCGCCTGACTTACGCCGCCCCGACAGGCGAAGTTCGGACATAGGGAGTCAGGAGCGCGTCGACCTCCGCGTCGCCGGTGAGACCGACCCCACCTCCGCGATTCGGGTCGAGCCGGTAGCTCTGGTCCCGCGTTCGCTCCTCGATGATGCGCCACCGACTGCGCGCCTCGAACGCCGCGTCATCAGCGAGCGGGTGCAGGCCGCGCAGCACGAGGAGGATGCAGGCCCTCTTCACAGCCAGTGGCGTGCGCCCGTCTGGAGTGCCGTTGTCCTCGGTGTAGCCCCAGCGCCCCTCGGCGATGACGTTCCCGCGCCCCTTCGGGAACACGAGGCCGTGCCGCAGGGAGAATCTGGCGCCGTCATAGCCAGGGCCAATCGGCGAGCCGACGATCAGCAGTGCATCGAGGTCGAGCCCCAACGCGCCCTCGGTGCCGACGCCAATGCTCACGAGCTCGATCGGCGGAACCGGCAGTTCGATCGTCGGGGTCCCCCGGCCGTCGAGGCGCAACGTCATCTGACGCGGCTCGAAGAACTGTCGCGTGACCCGGTCGATGGTGCTCGTGGCCTCGTCGAGGAGGGCGACGAGCCTCGCGTCAGTGGCAGAGGCTACGCCGACGCCCTCAGCTCGAAGTTCGGCAACACTCGCGTACACGTCAGGCCAAAGGCGCTCAGGTCTTCGAAGTGGGACCAGTCGGTTCGAGCCACCAGTTCAGTGGCGTGACCCCGTCCTCCACGTCGTACACGTTCGCGTACTCGCAGCAGGCCGTGGGATCGCGTGCAACGAGCTGGTTCATCACCGCCTCGATCGCCGACCAGCCCGCGGCGAGCGGTGCGGTGATGATGAGCATCCCGTTTGGGACGCCCTCGAGCGTCGCGGAGATCTCCGAAAGGAGCGTTGCGGAAGCAGAAGCGAGGGCCCGAGCCGAGGCGTCTGTCTGGCAGTAGACCCAGATGGTGAGATTCCTGCTGTGGCGCGTGACCCGGAAGCCCGCAGGCCGCGTGGCGTCGAGTTCGATCTCGTCGCCAACGGCGAGCCCATAGGCGAAGCGGGGCGGACAGAGGATGACGAAGCGCCCACCTGCCGCCTCACGGGCTTCGACAAGTTCAGGCCCAAGCCAGCCCTCGGCGCTCCACACGGGGATTCGGATGTGAACGACCTGAGACACGGTGCTCAGCTTCCCATCGAAAACTCGACGAGATGAACACCCTTGTGCGAGCCGACGATCGCAACGCTCTCCAGGAATCGATGAGCGCGGTCGCCCGTGGTGCGAATCATGGCGTCAGCCAGCGCGGCGACCTGGAGCCATGTGGGGCTCGAACGACGCCGCTCCGATAGTCGCTCCCTTCGCCCCACTCTGGGTCCCGCTTCTGCTCGAACTCGCATGGGCCGTTGACGGCGATTTCGTCCAGGTTGTCGAGCGGTCGGCCGGCATCGTCGAACGGGAACGCGTCATAGACGACCTGACAGTCAGGACCGACATGAGCGACGACGCGCGCTCGAATCGCGTCTCGAAGACGTGCGATCTCCTCCTCCGAAGGAACCATGAAGCCGAACAAGACACCCTGGCTGCCTTTGCTGTTGTCCACGCGAGGCTCCGACGCTGAGAGCACACCGTAGCAAACGCCGCGGTCCCGCGAGCCAGGTGGCGTTGCTTGCAGAACGTGCTGGCTGGAGGTCGGTCGTCACGTCGCCCTGCGCACGTTCACATCGCCGCGCTCGAGCGTGTCGACCATCATTCTCTTGCTATTGTTCGCTCGTGCTTCTTGGAGACCTGCTCCGTCGCCGCTTCGAGGCTCCTGCTGGCCTTCGTTCTGTGCGGAACTGGGTCTTTGGCTTGCTCATCACGCTGACTGGCTTGATGGCCTGGAGTATCCCCGCCTGGGTCGAGCACGAGCAGTCGATGACTCGACGTGACCGCGAGACTGAACTCGACCTGTTACGTGCGCACGCGTTGGGCCACCAGGAGCGAGTGGAACGGGTCTGGAAGACCGAATTCTACCGTCGTGACACCGACACCGGAGCGGACGCAGCTGCGTTCCTCAATCCACGCCTTCGGTGGGAGCAGGGCATGGACGACATTGTGGCCGCACAGCGCGACGGCCGCCTTTGGGAGTTGCTCAAGGCACGGCCTGTTGCCGGCGAGCGCCCCCCGTTTGCATTGAGCGATGTCGAGGCGAGGGCGTTCTCTCAACGATGGGACGCTGGCGTTCCCGACGTGGTGTACGCGGTTGACACCTCTCGCCTCGATGAGCTGTTCCGCTTCAGCCGCTGGAACCTTTACGACGCGAGCCCAGCACTCGAAACGCGCGAGTTCCCCGCCGTTCGACTACCGCTCTTCTACGACCTTGAACGTCTCACTACTGCCGAGTTGCATCAGGCCCGCCGCGCAGGAACGGTCGCGACCGCAAGCCTCCGCGTCAGGCAGGTTGCCTGGCTCGCTCTCACGACGCAGGAAGAAACTGCCGTCACGATGGCCCTCAGCATTCTGGGGCGCGAAGAACGGCTCATCGGTCACGAACCCGGATACGAGAAGCTCGGCCCTGCGAGCGCAGCCGAGGTTGCTGCCGTTCTGGCGTATGAGCGCTCCGTCGCATTGTTGTGCACCGACGGATGCGAGTCGCTCGCCCGGTTAAAGCTGCCGCCGCAGCTCGAATGCGCCGTGGAGACCTATCGACTCCGCCTCCAGTCAATGGAGCGGTGGAGCACCGGCCGAGACCTTCCTTCGATCACCGTTGCACCGTGTCACGCGGAAGACATTGAGAACCTCCACGAGGTGCTTTCCAGGCAGCCAGCCGGAGTTCAGCGATTCCCCACCGTGAGATTGGAGAACCTCGAGTTGGTACTTCCGAGTCGGCTTGGGCTGGGCCACTTCCTCGTGCACCTCCTTCTTCCTGGGGTCGCACTGCGCTACCGCCATGCCGATGTCAGCCCACCGAGCGCGGGGCCGGCGCTCGAACGCTTGGGCCGCTGAGCAGTAGCTCCATTCGCCTGCCGCCGTTCGCGTGATCTGACCAACAGGTGAGTGACGCGCGCTCTGCAATCGGCGGCTCGCCTTCTGAGGCGGCACCGCCCAACCGCTGACTCCGCGCAAATCGGTCCCGCGCTAGCCGTTTGCGCTCAGGACGGGGCGAGTAGCTCCTGCGTGACGACCGTTTGGCTCCCGAACTCTGTGCGGCACCTGACCCTTGTCGCAACGTCTGCGACTGCAAGTGGAAGTTCGCTCGTACGAGCCGGAACGAGGGGCGCGGCGACCAAACGGTACGGCCCGCCGGTCGGCGTAGAGTCGTAGGCGAACAAGCCGCGCTCAGCGGCGAGCTGCCACGTGTTGACCAGCCCCGCTGCGACCTCGGGGAAGAACCGCGCCTCCGTCCTTACCGGAAGGGCCAGAAGAGCCTGAATCGCAGCGTCGTGTGCGTCGGTGTCGCGAAGGAACTCGGCAGGGGCGTAGCCGGCGCCAGCCGTGCTGAACAAAGCAACACACCCGACCGAATCGCAGCCAAGCCAGTCGTATTCGAGGCCTTGGATTTCGACTGCAGATTTCGGAATCGACGAAGCCACAGAGCCCTCTTCGGTCCCAACAGGTGCCGGAACCACCGACCATACGTCGGCCACCAGCGCAGACGCACGTCATTCGCCGTCCTGCCTGGGTCGGAACAAGACGTCGATCGTCGGACGATTACGCGGCGCCACCACGAGACTGCGCGCGAAGAAGATGGCCAGTTTTCACGCCGACTGACGAGTTAGGAGACTTTCCGTACTCGAGGTGCCTTCGCGAGGTCGGTCGTCACCTCTCCCCGCGCGGGGCTCAGCCGCACGTCATCCGCCGCCGCCTTGCGCACCTTCGCCTCGCTCTCCTCCCGCGTGTCGAGCGCCTTCGCCTCCTCCTCGGTGCACACGTCGAAGGCCAGCTGCGACACCTCGTCGCCCGCCACCTCCCTGACCCCGCGCAGGTACTCCGCGACGTTCTTGTCGACGCGATACCAGCCACGCTCCTCGTGGAACTTGATGCCCGCGTACGTGAAGCGCCGCACGATGTGCCCGCGCCGCGGGTCGAACGACTTGAGCCGAACCAGCATGGTCTCCATCGACGGTCTCCTCAGAGCTGAATGTTGATGAGCTTCGCGACGCCGGCCTCTTCGGCGAACTTCGCGTCGAACCGCATCGTCGCCACCACGCGGAGCACGCCCGCCGATACGTCGCGGAAGGACTCCAGGCGAATCTGCCGCCAGATGCCCACGTGCACGTTCTTCGGATTGCACAGCAGGGCGACGGTGCGATTGCCGCCGGCCCCCAGGTTCTCGGGGAAGAGCGGCACCGGCTTCACCGGCACGCCCGAGTACAGCGCGGGAGTGTCCTCCTCGATGAAGCGGTCGCCTCCCACCGTCGCGCGGTCAGCGAGGGAGTTCCGGTAGTCGAGCTCGGCGTCGACGCTGGTCAGGAACGCCATCTGCTTCTTGTCGCGGAGGTACTCGTTGGGCAGCGACTTGAGCAGGTCGCGCAGGAAGTTCTTGCTGAGCGCGACACCGCCCGCGTCGACGATGTGGCTGGTGGCCTGCTTGAGCAGCCCATCGAGCGTGGCGAGGAAGGGGTCGGCGGAGGCGGTGTCTCCGTTGATGATGACCTCCTCCATGTCGCGCCCCGCGGCCTCGGCGATCATCTCGAGGATGGTCTGCCGCAGCTCGCCGCGCTCGATGTTGTCCTCGAGCACTTCGTCGGAGAGGTGGACCTCCGCCTTCACGAGCTGCGCGTCGAGTTCGAGGTACGACATGTCTGGCCGAGACCGGTCGGCGACGGGGAGCGCGGTGGCTTCACTCCCACGACGGAGAATGCGGCTGCCGAACTTGATCTTGGCGATCTGATGCTTCGGTGACGCCATCGGCACCACGGTTGCCATCTGCATCAGCACCGACTGCTTGATGAGCAGCCGCATGAACTTCTGGGCCTGGGCCGGCAGGAGCACGCCACCACCGGCGGTGAGGTCGGCCAGCGCGAGGTCGGCCTTCTCCAGGAGGGTTCGATTCGAGGTGTAGCTCACGTGCGGCTCCTCTCAGGACTCGTGGAAGGACAGCGACTTCTCGACGCTGTCGCGGTCGAGGGGGTTGTTGAGGTCGAGCGGCCACGCGACGTCGTGCTCGGTGGGCTTCGGCGCCGGCGGCTGGGTGGGGATGCTGTTGGGCAGGCCGAACTGCTTCTCGACGCGACCGAGACGTTGCGCCTGGGCAGTGACCGAGTCGGAGAGCGCCTTGAACGAGTCGTTGAGCTTCGCGAGCCCGTCGGTGATCGGCGCGAGGTCGACCTTCTTCGTGTCGTCCTCTTCCTTGTCGGCTGGTGCATCCTCTTTGGGAGCAGGCTTCTTCCCGCGGCGGAGGCGAGCGACGGCGGCCTTGGTCGCGACGAGGTTGTCAGCGATGGAGCGCGCCTTCTCGGTCTCGTCGCCGTCCTCCTCTTCCGAGAGGCCAGCCTGAGAGAGCAGCTGCTCGCCGGTGGTGCGGAGCTGCTCGGCGAGCGCGGCGATGCGCGGGTCGGCGTCGTCGATGTCGGAGCCGAGGAGTTCGACGATGTCGGTCAGGCTCTCCAGGGCGGCGAGCGCCATGCCGAGCGGGGAGTCGGCCGGCACGTCGGCCTTCGTGGTGTCTTCGGTGTCGTCCATGGAGTCGTCCCTCTTCACGATGAGAAAGCGGCGCAGGTTCGCGGCACGGTCGACGAGGGAGACTTCCTCGACGACCATGTCGATGAGCCGGTGCACGCCGTTGGTCGGGCCAGGCATTGCTGGGACAGAGCGAATCGCCGGCGGGTTCGGGGACGTGCGCTTCGCTTCAGCCCTAATGTCTGCCGGACATGGTCGAACTTCTTGCCGTTGCGTCCGAGGCCCTGAACACGACGTTCGCTCTGTTCGCCCGGAAGCTCATCCTCAGCGGAGAAGTGCTCGCCGTCATCTGCATGGTGGGGTGGCGACTCGACGCAAGACTGGGCATTCAACTTTGGCCACAACGCAGGCTGGGGCTGGCGCTCCTCAGCGATTTGGTCGCCGCAGGGTCAACGATTGCGGTCGTGCTCTTCGTCGCATTCGTTCGCGACTACGCGGAGATCGGATCGCAACAGGGATTGATGCGCTACTCGGGACAGTGCCTGACGGTCCTCGCTGCCATCACGCTCCTCGCGGCAGCAATTGACCGGTTCCGCAACCTGTCGGGCTGCTTCGAGCTGTTTGCGACGCTGGTCAGCACCATCGTCGCGCTCGTGTTCCTCAACAGCCTTGTCAGTGCCTGGAGCGGGCCCCTCGACAAGATTGGCGCTGCTTTCGTGCGAGCCGGGGCGGAGCGCCCATTTCATGGGTTGGCGACGATTCTCTTCGCCGGGCTTGTCGTTGCCTCCGTCGTGCGATTCCTACTGGCGCGGGGCCGCTCCGTGCATGTCGGCGCCTGGGATGTGTTCGTCGTTTTCGCGCTCGTCGCCCTGAGTCAGGGATTCCTCGCGTTCCGAGGCGTGAGCGCCCTGTTCATTCTTGCCGCTGCAGGCGCAGTCGCGTGGATCGCAGGTTGGCGCGTACGTGTCGCGCTCAGGCAAGGGCGCGTCCGGGTTCTCTTCACGCGCGTCTCGCGGTCGCCAGCTGCACGAGTGTCCGAAGTCAGCGCGTTGGGTCTGGTCACGGATCGGCTTGTGCAGTCGCCGGCTCGTTCCCTGGGACCGCTTCCGGAACTCGGCGGGCAGAGCCTCCGATCGAGAAGCCCGTGAGCTCGCCGGACTTAACCTTCTCCCAGAGTTCGTCTCCGAGAACTCGGACCGCGAGCAGCCACGTGCCCTTGCGAACAGGCGTGTCGCCCAGCGTGAAGTCAGTCGGCGCGAGGAAGTTCTCGAGCACCTTCACCTCGTCGTTGACCCGGAGCCGGTGCATCAGACCGAGGCCACCGAACTCCTCCATGAACCGGTGCGCCGCCTCACGGATTTCGTCGGCCGAGTAGATGTCTCCCTGTGCGTCGATCACCTCGGGCTCGAGGACGATGCCCAGCACGTACCGCTCGTCGCTCGGGTCGGCGCCCTTGATGAGCTTCGTCGGCTTGTCGAACTCCGACTCGTCGGGAGCGCAGAGCCAATCGTCGATCGCCTTCGTGGTCGGCTCGTAGTTCGCGACGAGGAGCTGCGTCAGCACCGAAGGCCCGCCGACCCCGCGCATCGAGCCGATGCTCCGCGGCGTGCGGATGCGCTTCACCCAGAAGTCGGACTCCTTCACCATCGCGGGGAACTTCCCGCGGATGCCGTAGGTGATGAGGAAGCGGCCCTTGAGCGTCGTGAGGAGCTTGAAGAAGCGCTCCTCGTCGAAGTCCGACTCGCCGACGTCGACGTTGTACCCAGGGTACGGCGGGTCGAGGAAGAACGCGGTGTCCTTCGAGTCGTACTTGCGGACGACCTTCTCGTAGTCGCCGCCGTAGACCTTCACCTTCTTCAGGCGGGGCGCGAACTCCTCGATGCGCTTGATGGTCTTCGCTTCGACGCCGACGACCGAGGGGCTGAAGCTCCGGCCGCGCATCTTCCCGTACGAGAAGTGCGTCAGGTACAGGAAGCGATGGAGCCGCTCGACGTCGGAGTTCGGCTTGGCGTCGAGCAGCCCCTTGAACGTCTTCTCGTCGCCGACCCAGGGCAGCTTCTTGAGGCGCGCGAGGTCGGCCGGGGTGAGCTTCTTGAGGAGCTTGTACGCCTCGGCGATCTCCGGGTCGGCGTCGTTGATGACCTCGACCGGAGCGGGTTCCTTCGCGAAGAGCACCGCGGCGCTGCCAGCGAACGGCTCGACGTACGTCTTGTGCGCCGGGAGCATCGCCGCGAGGCGCTTCGAGAGCCGCTTCTTGCCCGCGGGCGAACCCCAGATGGTCTTCTCGACGTCCTCGGTCGTTGCGGCACGAAGGACGGCACGCGAACGCGCGATAGCGGTCTGGAGTCCGTGCATGGCGTTCAGCGGGCCGGGGTCTTCGGCTTGGTCGCGCTCGAGGCGTCGTGTGCGGTGTGGCTCGAGCCAGCGATCGCGCGCGACTTCAGGCCGCTCTGGAGGACGTAGATGGCCACGACACCGGCGACCGAGGCGATGACGCCATCGGAGAGCGGGGCCAGGCCGACCTTCAGGAGGAACGGGTTGATGATGATGAGCATGACCGCCGAGATGCCGGTGGTCAGCGCACGCTTGAGTGAGCTCGGGTCACTCAGGTGAAGCGCGGTCAGGATTCTCGTCATGGAGCCCTCGTCGTCGGCGAGCCGCGAAGTGCGGCCCGCCACGAATTGGACCAAAGCGGCACCTCGCCCAAGTGGGGGACGCGCAAGGGTCGAAGCTATCCGCCGAGCAGCTTCATCGACCTGAAATAAGGGGCCACGCGTCCCTTGTTGTAGGGCTTCAAGCCAATGCACGTCAGTTCGCCGATCTTGCTCTCGATGATGGAGGCGTACTTGATGCCGTCTGCATCGAGGCGCTGCGTCAGCCCGAGAAGCCCCGGCAGATCATGGACCTCGTACACGTACTTGACGAACGTTCCGTTCAGCCACGCGCGCGTGTCGTCATCGAGGAGTGCTGCAGCCGCTTGGCTGAAGTTGACCCGCAGTTGATTGGATACTGGAGCCACCGACGCGTGACACAGCTGCGCAGCGATGAACCCGAAGCCGTGCTTTTCGATGATGTCGCGACGGGCAACGATGTACTGGGCGACGAACATTGGCTCTCCCAGCGGTTCGCGTGCGGGCTCAGAGATGACGTGGCGCTGCGCGAAGGCTGACCGAACGCGGAGTCTTCCGCCGCGGCACGAACTCATGCCCCCAAGGTTGTCGAGCGACACAAGCCATGGAACGGCGGGAACCCGAGCCCCGCCTCGCCGAGCTGGGCGTCGGTAAGCCGCGGTCGGAACTCGCCGACATCATCATGAGTGCCAAGGCCTGAGCGCGTCACCTCGGCGATGGCCACACCCGCGCCCGTGAGCATCAGCATGCCTCCGTCGAGTCGCTCTCGGACCCATGGCAGCAGCCGCTTGATGTCCTCGGGCTGCTCGAGCCGCTCGGCCAGTTCGAATTTCCGGAGTGCGTCGGCAACGGCGAACGTCTTCCCGTGCAGGAAGCGGCAGATGTGGGTCGTCCGCTCATCGAGCACTGCTTCGATGCGGTACCGCTGAACACCGGCCTCCGCGTAGCTGCTGACCTGCGCGAAGGAGCGCCCCTGGCCGACGAAGGCGCTGGCGACGACCTCCCAATAGAACGGGGCACGGTCGATGAGCGCCGCTCGGGCTGCTGCTTGGAGCTCGCTGGCGATGTCGACCCGCCCCAGGCCGCGCTCGAGCCCGGAGGCGACCACCTGCCTCGCCTCCCTTCCAAACACGTCGAGCCGCCGCCCGTACTCGTCGCGGACGAAGAGCCCCTGGGCGTTCACGATGTGCCGCGCCACGCGGTGGTCGAGCGCGTTGAACTTCGCGCCGATGGCCAACTCCTGGACCTGGCGTGAGTGCGTGCGAGTGGCGTTGATCACCGCGGTGGCCGCCTCGCCGAGCGGAGCCTGAATTCGCTGCGGAATGAGGGCGGTCGACCGGCCGGCGGCGACGAGGGACTCAGTGACCAACCGTCGACGCTGCGCAGCGGTCGTGCGTCCCCAGTCAACGTCGAGCACTGCAATGGCCTCGCGAAGGGCTTCTGCCTCAGCCGGTGCCGCCGAGCGCCTCAGCCTCGCAGCCAGGATTGTCGAGGCGCGGTCGAAGCCGGCTGGACTCCCAAGGTCCATCGCCTTCTCGACTGGCAGCCTCAGCACCTGCTCGAGCAGTTCGTCGGCGAACACCCGGGCGTCGTGGAGCTCAAGGAGGCTCACGCTGGTCCCCGAACCACGACTCGAACTCCTGCCGCGGGACAGCGACACGCTCGGGCTCGAGGTACCTCCGGGCGAGCTCGGCTCGGTCAGTGGCGAGCCGCTCTTCCTCGGCGCGCAGGTCCTCTCGCAGGGTCAGCAACTGCTTCGCGCTCTGCGCCAGCGTGGACGGCGGCCGCGCAGCGGGAGTGAGGTCCACGCTTTGCGTCTGCACTCCGGCCAGGGTCAACGTGATGGGGCGCTTGGTCCAGTCGTCGCCGATCTTCCTGAACTCCCGGTTGAAGATGTCGCCGGCGAGGACTCGGCCCTCTTCAGGAGTGAGCACGCCGACACGCACCAGGCGCTCGACCATCTCCGTCATGCGCTCCGGGTCGCGCGTCACCGGAGTCTGCGAGCGGAAGCGCCAGAAGCGAATGCCCATGTCGGCGAGCACCTTCCGATTCATGAGGAAGTCGAACTCGTCGCGCTCGGGCTGGAAGACCTGGTCCTCGGCGAAGCGGAGCGCGCTCTCGGCGGTGGCGCGGTTGAAGTCCTTGCTCTCGCCGCGGAGCATTCGCGGCAGGCGGAAGGCGCCGCCCACCTTGTCGATGTTCCGCTCGTCGTAGACCTGAAAGAGCGCGTCGTGCTGCTGCGCATCCGTGAGGGGGCGGAGCTCAATCTTCGCGCGCCCGCCGTCGCCGGTGCCCGCGCCGTCCGCCTCGAGGATGAGGATCTTGTGGAAGTTCGCCTTGCCCTTGAGGTTTTCCTCGATGAACCGCTCGATGCGCGGCACCGACGCGTCCGAGAGCCGGCCACCCGAGATCAGCAGCGCCATCGGAGGCACGCTCTTGTTCTCGAAGTAGAGGTAGTTGACCTCCTCCATCTGCCGCGAGCCGAGCACCGAGAGGAGCGTGCCGACCCATCGTGGCACTCCGTACGGCGAGCGCGGGGAGTGGATGGCGAAGTGGAGCAGCTCAGTGGCAGGCCCGTCGGTGGGGTCGGCGCTCCTGAGCGCCGCGACGTCTGGGAAGGCGGCACCGGTGTTGCGCGAGATGACCCGCGGGTCCCCGAAGGACTTGAAGAAGGCGCGCTCGCTGCCCTGGATCTGCACGTATCGGCGCAGGCGTCGGCGAGCGGCGACCGTGTCGAAGGTGACCGGCGACACACGGACCCGCTCCTTGACCTCGACCGGGTCGCGATCGAGTGGAAGGAGCCGCACCGTGTACGACGGCACGTAGATGAAGCGGGCCAGGTCGCCCTTGCCGTCGCGGAGGACCTCCCAGAAGGCGTTGCCCGTAACCTCGAGGTCCTGGCGCGTGCGGCGGCGGAGGTCGACGAACGAGTGGTCGAAGCAGGCGAAGTCGAAGAAGGCCTCGAGGCGGGCGCGTTCGACGCGGGAGTGCTGGCGGAGCTCATCGAAACGGGTGTTCGCTTCGTCGGCCGACGGCGTGACGTCAGTGCCGGCGGGCAGTGTCCCTGCTTCGCGGGCGGCCAGGCGCTCGAGCATCAGCGTGTCGCGGACCTTGTCGCGCGCGTCCTCGGCCTCGAAGTCGATCACCGGGTCGAAGCGGAAACCGAACCCGTCGATGTTGGTCGCGTACGCGTCGACGTTCTGGCGGAGCGAGTTCGAGTGCTCGACGAGCAGGCACATCGCCTCCGGGTCGTAGGGCGGCGCGAGCGCACCCGCATCGGAGAACGCCGAGGTCTGTTCGCCCCCACCACGACTCGACGGGTCCTCGACTCGTGCGCCGACCACCACCGCTTTGAGAATGGTCTGCACGCGCTCTTCAGGGAACGGCTGCAACTCGCTTGGCGTCAAAGAGGGCCTCGCACGAACGGACAGAGCGACTCCGCCTTGTCGAAGGGGACGCGACGCGAGGTAGGTTCTGGGAGGTTCGATTCAAGACAGAGTTCGGATCAACGGGAGCCGCCGTGCCGAAGTCTCTCTATTGCTGGCGATGCAGGGCAGTCATCCCGATGCTGGAAGAACACGAATGGGACGAGCTCGCTGCGTTCCTCCATGACTTCATCGGGCGGATCAAGAAGGTCCGGGAGGAGAAGGGGCTCTCACTGGCCGATGCGAGGGAACAGGCGGGGCTCGACGCTCTTCATCGCTATCGCGAGCTCACAGGTTTCGTTGAGACGAACGTCAACGCGCTGTGGCACCACAGGCTGAGCCTGTTCGGGCCACCTTGTTCGAGTTGCGGGAAGCCGCTGCGCACGCCCAGGGCAAAGCACTGTGCCGAGTGCGGCGTCGCGAGGTCGCAGTGATCCTCGTCGCGTCGGCTGCTACGGGCAGCTCTTGCAGCACGGCTGTGCGGCAGCGGTTGAAGAACCAGTATGGCTATTTTGACGCCGCTCACGCCCTCCAGAGTCCGGCGACCTGAACCAGCCCGTCAGCTCGCAGTTCGATCAATGAGGCGCCCGCAGCCATGGGCCCACGCGCGAAGCCAAAGTACAGCGCATCGGCACCAACGATCGGCGCGACATCGAACAAGACGAAAGGCGCCTCGCCCATCGGCAGCCCGCGAAACGAACGAGTCAGGGCTGCGCACCTCTCGGGATTCGAAAGTTTCGCTATTCCGCGGGGGGAGTGGAACCAGCCTTCGATCAGCCGAGCGTCCGCCAACCCGGTGTTGGGCTGCGCGATCGGCGACCAGAGAAAGAGGTAGCCCCACGTCGGCAGACCGAGCCCAGGAGCCCTCACCCCGTCGATGGCCGCTTGGAGCCCACGCACGAGCGCTGGAGAAACGTGCACGCACCGAATGATACCGGACTCCACATCAGCCGAGGACGCGAACGCCGATCTCACCGGTTCGTGCGGTTGCCGTCTGGCGCTCGCGCTGGCACGCAAGGGCCACGGCCCAGAACTTGTCAGCGTGACCGCGAGCATTTCGCTCGGCGTCGAAGCTGACCTTCCCCGACGGCAGCACGCGACGCTTGATGGCGTGGATCTGCGCGACCAGGTCGCGGTCGCGCGGCATTGTCACATCACGGCGCTGGAGCAGGATCTTGAAGTCGGTCGCCCAGCGTTCCTTCGTGTCGTTGGTGAAGTTCTCGCCGACGACCTGCGGGAAGTCGCGGGCGAGGTTCTCCGCGAGGTTCATGCCGATGCCGCTGCGGTCGATGGATAGCCGCGCGACCGGCAGCGTGCCGAGGAGGCGCCGCAGCTCAGCTTCCTGCTCCGCGAAGGGGGTGCCCTCGAAGCTCTTCAGCATGCGGCAGGTGAAGCGGCCTTCGATCTCCTCGAACACCGCGAGCTCGGAGCGGTCGCGCGTGCGGCCCACGTCGAAGCCAGCAACCAAGCGGCCCTCCGGCGCGCGGACCGAGGTCGGCTCGTCGGACATCACCAAGTCATCGGTGGTGCACGGCAGGATGAGCTCATACGGGAAGAAGCTGTACGTCTCGTCGACGAACCGGCCCTCGAACTCCTGCTGGAAGTCGTCGAGCGGGAGCGAGTCGAGCTGCTCGATGAGCGTCGGCCGGCCGAAGGTTGCGACGCGCTCCTCGGTCGGCATGTTCGGAGCGTCGACGGCGGCGCGCTTCGTGTCGGCGCAGAAGAAGCGGCACAGCCACCACGGCACGTACTGCCGCGTGTGGTGCGGGTACTTGCGCAGTTCCTCGTTGGCGATCTCCCAGAAGATGCCGCGGCGCCCGAGCGGAGTGCTGCAGCCCGTGAGCTGACCGTTCGACCTCAGGATGAGCGCGGTCGAGCCCCGGTACACTTCGCGGTCGTTCACGTAGTGCGCGAGCTCGTCGAGGTAGACGTCGCCCTTCTTGCCGCGGGGCGCCTTCGATGGGTGCGAGAGGATTCGCGACAGGCGCTTGTTCGTCCCGTTCGATTCGAACGCGAGTTCGGTCTTCGAGTCGACCACCAGGCGCTTCTGGTACGCGAGCGGCAGCTCCTCGTGCACCTGGCGGGCGACGAGGATCTTCTCCTTCGCGTCGTCGAGGTTGTAGCTGACGAACACCGCGGTGTGCTTCTCACGCAGGTGGCACCTGGCGAGCGCCTCGAGCGCGAACAGAAACGAGAACCCGACCTGCCGGCTCTTCGTCACCCAGCGGAAGCGGGAGCGATTCTGCAGGAACCCGAACTGGTACTGCTCGAGCGCCACCGGCTCGTCGTCGAAGGAGCCGAGGCCCGAGATGAAGCCCCACTCGGTGCCGAGCCAGTCGGCGAACTCCTCCTCGGTGCGCTTCACGATGCCGAGGGTCATCGCGTTCCTCCGCTTGCCTGCTCGCGAGAACGAAGCGTGTATGGCTCGACATGACGACCTACGCCGACTCCATCTCCCGCCCCGCGCGCACGCTGACTGAGAACGAGCAACGCCTGCTGCTGAAGGTCACAGGGCAGCGGCTCGACGGCTTCCGAGACCACGTCATCTACAGCGTGGCCCTCGGAGCCGGCCTGCGAGAGCACGAGATTCTGGCCCTCAACCTTGGCGACGTCTTCGACGAGGCCGGTCACGCCAGGCGCCGAGTTCGACTCCGCGTGTTCAAGCGGGCCAGCGAGGACCCGGCGCCGCAGGAGGTGATGCTCCCCGACCTCGTGCGCGCGAAGCTCGAGAAGCTGATCGCCAGTCGGAGGTACGCAGGAGAGGTCCTGACGCCCGATTCGCCGATCTTCGTCAGCCGGCTGGGTCGGCGTCTCTCCACCCGGCAGCTGCGTCGAGCCTTCAGCGTCTGGCAGAAGCGCTGTGGCTTCGACCGGCACTTCAGCTTTCACACGCTTCGTCATTATGCCGACCTCCCGGTAATGCCGTGTTCAGCGGGTTCACTGAGGAGAACTCGCTGCCGCATGCGGCATAAGCCGAAGCGCCGCGACGACTTGCTGGTGCGCGCGGAAGGAGCGTCATTGGTCTCACAAGGAGACGACCATGACGATGTACGCCGACACCACGAAGCCGCCGCGAACGATGACGAGGTACGAACAACTCCTGCTCCTGCGCACGACGGGGCAGCGCTTCGACGGGTACAGAGACCATGTGCTCCTGTCGCTCGCCCTCGCCACTGGGATGCGCGAGCACGAGTTGGTGGCACTGAACGTCGGAGACGTGCTCTCCGACGACGCCAAGGCGCGTCGCTGCGTCCGGCTGCGGGTCTTCAAGCGCAGCAGCGAAGACGCGCAGGGACAGGAGGTGATGCTGTCGTCTGGCGTGCAGGCGAAGCTGGAGAAGTACTTCCGGTGGAAGCGTCAACAGGCTGAGACGCTGGCAGCCGACGCGCCGCTCTTCATGAGTCGAAAGGGCAACCGGCTGTCGACGCGGCAGGTCCGCCACGCGTTTCAACTCTGGCAGGAGCGCGCCGGCTTCGAGCGACGCTTCTCGTTTCATTCCGTTCGGCACTCGGCCATCACCAACATCTACGAGGGCACGCGCGACATCCGACTGGCGCAGCGCTTCGCGCGCCACAAGTCGATCATCACCACCCAGATCTACACACACCCCACCGACGAGGCGCTGCTTCGGGCCGTGCAGGAACTGCCGTGCTGATGGCAGCACGGTTACAGCCCCTCGAGGAACGCGAGAAGCTGATCGCCAGGCCGGTACCGCGCGGGCGTCTGCTTCGTCGGGGTGGTGTGCGCGAGCGCCTTCTCCTTCATGCCCATGTCCGCGTGCAGGTAGATCTGCGTGGTCTCAACCGACTCGTGGCCGAGCCACAGAGCGATGACGGAACGGTCAACGCCGTGCTGCAGGAGCGCCATCGCGGTGCTGTGCCGCAAGGTGTGCGGCGTGGCCTTCTTCGCTTTGAGCGACGGGCGCTGTGCCCCGGCGATCGCGAGGTGCCGTGCGACCAGGGCCTCGACGGCGTCGCGACTGAGGACTCCTCCGCGCGAACTGGGAAACAGCGGCGCTGAAGCTGGCTCGTCGTTTTCGGCAAGCCACGCCTTCAACACGGTGACCGCGTCCTTCCTCAGCGGCGTCGCGCGATGCTTGCGGCCCTTGCCCCGACAACGGACGTGCGCACCGGCGTCGAGGCTGATGTCCTCGCGACGTAGCCCGATGAGCTCCGACACGCGCAAGCCCGTCTGCACCGCCACCAGCAGGAGCGCTCGATCTCGGCGACCAATCCATGTGGTGAGATCGGGAGCCTTCAACAGCGCGTCAATGTCGCCCTCGTCGAGGAAGCCCACCGGCTTCCGCTCGTGGCGCTTGTTTGGGATCGCGAGGACGCGCTGGCACTGGAGCAGGTACGCGGGCTCATTCATCGCGACGTAGCGGAAGAAGGAGTGGAGCGCGGCAAGCCGCACGTTTCTCGAGCGCACGCTGTTTTCGCGCTCGCGCTCGAGATGGTCGAGGAACTTGCTGATGAGGGCGGCATCGAGCTCTTCGAGAACCAGCGCGCTGACCTCCTTGCCCAGGCGCTTCGAGGCGAAGCCCAGCAAGAGCCGGAAGCAGTCGCGGTAGCTGGCGACGGTGTGCGAGCTGGCGCGTCGTTGCGCGAGCAGCCTCTCAGTGAAGAACGACTGGAGCAAAGCTGGGAACGTGGCGGCACTCATCGCCGTCCTCCTGCTCGCTGGTCGGTCACGCGCTCGGTCGCGAGTTGCAGCAACTCGGGCACGGCCTCGATGTACCAGTAGGTGTCATTGACGTGCGTATGCCCCAGGTAGGCCGAGAGCTTGGGCAGCTCGCGCTCGACGTCGACGCCCGCGCGGTACCAACCGACCATCGTGCGCGCCGCGAAGCTGTGCCGAAGATCGTGCACTCGGGGCCCATGGCCATGTCGGTAGCCCTTCACCGGGCCGCGGAGTCCTGCGGCACGCGAGACCAGCGCGAAGTTGTATCTCGCGGCCCAGTGGGTGATGCGCCAGCCTCGCTCCGAGACAAAGAACGCAGGCGTCGCCGCGCCGGGCAACGTCTGATCGCGCTGCTTCGCGTACCGGCGCAGTGCGACCATGGTGGATTTGCTCAGAGGGACCAGGCGGGTCTTGCCGAACTTCGTGTCTCGAATGGTGAGCATCTGCTCGCCCAGGTCGAGGTCGGCGCGGTCCAGTCGGACGGCCTCGCTGATGCGCAGACCTGCGACGGCGATCAGCCCGAACATCGTCGAGAACGTGCGCGCACGCATGCCTCGGCGGCACGGCAGCTTCTCGGCCTCTCGAACCAGGGCGGCGATCTGCTTCTCATTGAAGATGAAGGGCGGCTTTCGCTGGATTGACGCTGCCAGCAACCCCTCGGCAGGAACCTCGGTGCGCGGATCTCGAGAGCGGTACCACGCCGCGAACAGGCGGATGCGAGACAGCCGCTGTGCCCACGTGGACGGCTCTCCATTGGCCGGTCTTCGTGCCCACTGCAGGGCCAGCTCGGTGGTGATGTGCTTCGCGCCCTTGGAGTCGAGGAAGTCGAGGAACCCGCGGAGGCACCACTCCGTGGTCGTGAGCTTGAAGCCGAGGGTGCGACGAAGCTTGAGGTAGTCGTCCAATGACTTCTGCAGATCGCTCATTGGGCACCGCCAACGGGCCAGGGCAGTGCGAGCCGCCGCAGTGAAGTCAGGTCGACCTTCGCGTAGATCTCAGTCGTGGCGGGGCTGCGGTGACGCAGCACCACGCCGATCTCGCTCATCGACGCGCCGTCACGCAGCATGCTGGTCGCGAGCGAGTGGCGCAGCACATGGGCGCCGCGAATCGGCACGTCGAGGCCGGCCCTCGACATGGCCGCACGCACGACGGTCGTGACCGATCCCTTGCGGGCCAACGCTGTCAGCGGGGCGCGCACCCTCGTGAAGACCTTGCGTGTCTGGCACTTGGGCCTGTCTCTCTTGATGTACGCCGCCAACGCCTTGCCAACTTCGTCGAGCAAGGGCAGCGCCTCGATGGAACTCCCCTTGCCCCGGATGATGACCTCGCTGGTCCTCCAGCGAATGTCATCGAGGTCGAGGTGCGCCACCTCGCAGGCCCGCAGCCCGAGCCGCGCGAGCATCAACAGCATTGCGAAGTCGCGTCGGCCCATCGGGGTGCTCCGATCGCAGGAGGCCAGCACCTGCTGGACCTGGTCGGGCGAGAGGTACTTCGGCACGCCCGCGTGTCTCCATGCAGCGACGGCGGGGACGCCACCGGCAAGGTCGAACTCGATCTCTCCTTGCTCGAGCAAGAACCTGAAGAAGGACCGCAGCGCGCTCATTTGCGTCTGCTGGGTGCGGGGCGAGACATCAGCGGCTGTCCCCAACACGAAGCGAGTGATGTCTTTCTCCCCCAGCGCCCGGAGACGAAGCGGCCCACGACCAAAGCTCAGCCGAAGGAAATGCTCGATCACCGGGATCTGACGAGACGCGGAGTCGGCGGCGAGCGCCCTGTGACGCAGGAGGTACTCGCCGTAGCGGTGCGCGAGTGCGGTGGCCTCGCTGCGGACCGCGGCCTTCTGCGCAGGCACTACGCCCTTGCCTCGCAGGTGCTCGAGAAGCCGTCGCAGCGGCTTGGTGCCGGTGTGCCGTACTCGGGGCACGCACCGCTGCTTCCTCCAGAACTCAGCGATGACGTCATCGTCGAGGTGGGCGATCGCCAGCCCGCGGCGATCCAGCCAGCATCCGAAGATCCGAAATACGTAGCAGTGATTTCGCACCGTGTTGCGCGGGTAGCCCTGCGCCTTCTCGATGGAGGTGTACTCGTCGAGGTACGCGCCAAAGAACCCGGCGCGGTGGCGTCTGAGGATCTCCGGCAGATCGAAGTAGTCGTCCAACATGGCTTCTCCTTTGGCGGCGCGAGTGCCGCTCGGAGAAGTCACCCTGATTATGCCGCGTGCCCAAGCATCCGACCGGCGCGGCACCCTCGGCAGATCGTCGGCCTGGTCGCCCACGTCGGCATTACCGGGAGGTCGGCATAATGGCGTTAATGCCGCGCTCGGCATTAGAGGCACTGCGCGTGCACGAACGTGTACCGGGCGAGCCGCGACATCCGGCTGACGCAGCGCTTCGCCCGCCACAAGTCGGTGCTGTCGACCGCCATCTACACACACCCGTCGGACGAGGACCTTCTGCGCTCCGTCCAGTCGTTGATCTGCTGAGCGATGGCCCCGCGGAGCCACCTGCAGCTCGAAATCGAACAGCGGCGTCTGCTCAATTTCTGCGGCGAGCCGTTCCTGAATCCCGGGCTGCTCAGTTTCTCGGAATTGATCCACTCGAAGTCGGGCCTGGGAACCCGTCAGGGAGGGCGACCGCGCGACGAAAATCGGACCCGCCCCCCTCCCTGGGGCGGACTGGGGAAGTGTTCGGCCGTCACTCGTGCACCAGGGGCGAGGAAGGGCGCGTTCGCAGGGAAAGCGGCCGTTCGCGACCCGAACCGAGGGCCCGAATCGAGCCAGCAACCTCGCGAATCCTCGCGTCGTCTCTCGCGCGAACGGCCACTTTTCTCTCTTTCCGGCCGTTCGTGCCGCGGCGGCGGTGGCGATCCTCACCAGGTCTGACGAGCTCGAGCTCCTCGAGCACTGTGAGGTCACACCGCACGCATCTCCGCGGACTTCCGACGCGGTGCCCGTGTCGGCGTGTGCTTCCGCGGCGACGTTCTCCTCTCCCTGGTGCTGGGCGCACGTCACGGTTCGCCTCCGTTCGCGCCACGTGGGCCAACGTCGGCCACCGCGGGGGCCTTTCCGTCGCGATCGGCAGCCATCGGTTTCTTGGCGGCGGCCTCGAAAGTGAGCGGCGGGGGATCGTCAATTGAGCGGCCGGCCGAGAATTGAGCGGGGTCCGATGGCCGCTCAGTTTCGACGACGCCCGTGAGCTCCGGCGTGGCCTCGTTCAGCTCGCGGAGCATCCGGGCGTGCCGCTGTTGCAGGCTCTCGAGCGACAACGCTGCGTGGAGTTCCTGCCGCGAGTCCGGCCCGCCGAGCACGTACTCCTTGAGCCGGACCATCGTGTTGAAGTCAGTCGGGTTGTCGAAGCGGACGCGCCCCTCGAGGAGCGCCTTCTCGTAGTTGAGGAGGTAGCCGTCGATCATCCGGACCGTGTCGTCCTTCGACACCGCGAGCGCGCTGGCCCGCGCCTCGATGAGCTTCTCGTCGGCTCGGGCGGAGATGCGCGCCACCGCCTCTTCCCGCCGGCGCGTGCAGTTGTGGCTCTTCGCGTAGCTGGCGATGACGCTGGGGGCGACGCTGTACCGCTCTGCCAGCGAACGATGGGTCGGGTAGACGGTCGTCGAGGAGTCGTCGTCGAGCTGCTTCACCTCGCCGAACACCAGCAGTCGGTCGAGCTCCTCGAAGGGGATGAGCGGAGCGTCGGCCTTGTGCGGTCGGCCTGGCTTCCGACGGGGCTTCGGTTCGGTCTGCGCTGGCTCGGGAGGCGCTGGAGGCTCGACGGCGGGCGCTTCGGAGGGGACTTCGCCGCGCGCCTTGAACTCCTCGCGACGTCTCGCGCATTCGTGCTGGCTCGCGAAGTTGGCGACCAGACTCGGCGCGACGTCGTACCGGCGAGCGAGCTCCCGTTGTGACGGCCACACGCGAACGCCTTCGACCAGCTCTCCTTCGACGAGGAGCCGGTCGACCTCGAGGTACGGCATCTTCGGGCCAGCCTCTCGACGAGGCCGACCAGCCCGCTTGCCGTTGGGTGCTGGCTCGCGCTTGGCCATGCGTCAGTTCGGCAGCGTCTTCCCGGTGGCGATGGAGCGGAGCCGCTGCACCACGCGTGTGCGTTGCCGCTTGAGGCGCTCGTAGAGGCGCTCCGATTCCTCGACGTCGATTGGCCCGACGCGCGTGACGTAGTTCCGGAGCAGCTCAGATCGCAGCGTCGTCGCAGCAAGGACCTCGAGCGATGCGCGCGGCACACCGTCGGCTGCAGCTCGCTCCAAGAGGTGTGCGAGCTCGACCCGGTCCTCGAAGTTTGACCGGTCCACGCGAGCACCGATGACGCGCTCGAGTTCGTCACCACGCTGGTCGTCATCGAGGCTCGGGTGCTGCTGCTCGCGCTCGTGACGAAGGCTTTGGAACACGAGCCTCTGCGTGCGCTGACGCAGGCGCATCGGGAGCCGGTCGCTCCCTCGACCCGTCACTGGAATCTCAGAGAGGGCCGACCAGAACGAGGCCAGGACGAGCTGGTCGAGTTCGTCGCGCGGAACGACGTCGCCAACGATGCGGTTCCGCAGGCGGCTCAGCATCGGGAAGAAGGCGACCGCCAACACCGACGACCAGAACGGAGTCTTCGTCGTCCGATGCATCGAGAGGAGCGCGTTGGCGAGCGCGTCACGTGCTGGGTAGCTGGCCTCTCTCTCATCGGCGAGGGTTGCGAGGACCGCAGCGGCATCGGGGTGCACGGCGAGGAGCGGGTGTTGGTTGCGCCCGTGCTCGAACACGCTGCTCGGTGCATGGAGGACCTGCTGGCGAAGCTGTTCGATGAGCAGCTTGAGCGTGCTCATCGCGGCCTCCGCTCCCACCACTCGCGGGTGAGCTCGAGGAAGTCTTCGAGCTGCATGGTGACGAGGGCTGGCTGGTTGTCGTCCTTGCAGACGGCGAGCGGCCACTTGCCGGGAGGGGCGGTGGCGATGGCCTGGCGCATCGCCTCGCGAATGTTGACCCGCTGGTGGTGCTTTGCCTCGAGCCAGAAGCACGGCACCTCGACGTCGGGAAACTCGTCGCCCGAGCGGTACTGGAGCCCGCGGCGAATCCCCGCGTCCGGCATGATGTCGCGGAAGCGGTGCACGAGCAGGCGCTCGAACTCCGCGCCCTTCCTTCGTGAGCGAGCGCCACTCATGCGGGCGTCCTCCCCTCGAAGCGAACCGGGATGCCGTGGCGGGCCGCGTACTGGAGCTCTCGCTCCATGCCCGACGTGATGCGCCCGCCGAACACGCGCACCTCGTCGCAGGTTCCGAGCAGTTCGGCGCAGAGGTTGAGCGCGCGCTCGCGTTGCGTGGCCTCGTCGACCAACTGCGACAGGTAGAGGTGCGGCGCGATGGGCAGCACGCCTTCAGCGATGAGCGCCCGACTGATGCGATGAACTCGGCCGATGTTCGCCGCGGGTCCATCGCTGAAGGGATGGCAGACGTAGACGCGCTTGAGCCGTCCCACGGGACTTGCCTGGCGCATGCGGTGCGAGAGCCGACGAGCGACCTCCAGCGAGCACCGAGCATCAGCCAGAGCGCGATGCGGGCTCGGTCGCTCCAGGCCGAAGTGCGCCGCGACCGAGTTGAGCGAGAGCGACGTCAGCTCACCCGATGCGACGAGCGGCCAGGCGAGGCTTGCGGTGTCGAGCCGGTGGTAGTCGACCTCGGGGAGTGGCAGCTCCTCGCGGCGGAAGGCCTCTTCGAGGAACGCCCAGTCGAAGCCGACGTTGTGTCCAGCGACGAGCGCACCCTCGAACAGCGGAGCGACCCGGCAGAGCGCGACCTCGAGCGTCGAGGCCTCGACCCAATCAGCGAGTGAGTACCCGGCGATTGCGAGTGCTTCGGGGGACGCGTTCTCGAGACGCTCAGGGCAGACGCGCACTTCGCACTGCGCGACGATTTCGAGCGTCCTCGCATCTGCGCGGATGACGCCAATCTCGAGAATCTCGTGCCTGCGGAAGTCGAGCCCGGTCGTCTCCAGGTCGACGAACGTGATGGCCGAAGCGGGCACCCGCTTCGTGGGCGTCACCGGCGCGGGAGGAGGAACGAGCGCGAGGACAGCGCGCTCCAGCTCGGTCGCGCGTTCCATTACGCCACCTCCTTCGCCCAGAACCGCGGGGAGTGCGTCTTGTCGGCGCGCGCCTCGAGCTCGGCCTTGAGCAGCGCGACTCGTGAGCGGTCGAGCGTCTTGCCCAGTCGCTTGAGCTCAGCCTCGAGGGCCTTCCTGTCGACGGCGCCGAGCTGGGAGGTCAGCTCCTCGCGCGAGCGACCGGTCGCCTCGGAGAGCACGTCGAGCGTCGGCCCGAGCGGGTAGTCGACGCTGGTGGTGTTGAACATCCGGTAGCGCACGCCACCGAGCACCAGCTCTTCGCGGTGCTGGAGGTGCGTCTTGAGAATGCCCTCGAGCTCGGCCTTTCGAGCGGACAGCGCCTTCGTGAGGTGAGCGACCTCCTCGCGCTCGCGTGCGACGGACTCGAGGTCGTCGAGGTTGATGCAGATGAACTCGCGCTTCCCCTTGAGCGCGTCGGCGTACGCGGGGCAGTGCTGGCGGTGGTCGCAGTAGCTGCAGTTGGCGTTGAGGCGCGGCGGGAACTCCGTCGCGGTCTCGGTCTGCTTGCCGAGCAACTCGGCGTAGGCCAGCGCGTCGGCGAGCTGCTCCTCGGTGCGCGTCGTCTCGAGCCGGACGCCATGCCGGAGCATGAGGAAGGTCAGCTTCACCTTCTTCGCCCACGGCCAGAGCCGCCTCACCGCCGCGGCGTAGAGGCTCAGCTGCAGCGAGGTGTCGACCTCCTCGCGCGTGAAGAGCTGGCGGTTGGTCTTGTAGTCGATGACCTCGATGGTCTCGTCGTCGACCCAGTCGACGCGGTCGATGAAGCCGAGAACCTCGAACTCGCCGACAGGGAGCCGGAACTCCTTCTCGACCGCGAGGACACTGCGGTGGTCGAGCACGCCCTGGGCGCGAACGAAGTCGCGGACGATGCGGAGCGCCTCCTGGAAGACCTCGACCCCGACGAGCTCGCTCGCATGCCAGGCCTCGCGGAGCAGCTCGAGCGCGCGCTCCTCTGAGAGCGGGCCAGTGAGCTCGTCTTCGATGACCTCGCGAACCAGGTTCTCGAGGACAGCGTGGACGAGCTTGCCGAACCGGAGCGGAACACCGGGCTCTGCGTGAAGCTGGTCGATGTAATGGAACCGGTACGAGAGCGGGCAGGTCTCGAACCGCGAGAGCCTGCTGAAGGACAGATGGGCGTTTCGTTTCGTCTCTGGAGTCATGAGCGCCTCGGAAGGCGCTCTCGGCGCTCAGGGTTGGTAAGCCGGTCGGCGTCGGGGCCGTTCAGCTTCAGCCACTCGACGCACATGAACTCCGAGGTCAGCGCGCAGGCACCGCTCGGCAGGTAGTGCGCGCAGCGGCGGCCTTCCGAGCGCAGGTACTTCTCGCAGGTGATGCCTGGCGGACGCTCTGCGGCTGGCGTCGGTGTCGGGGAAATGAGGTCCTTCAGCGCCATCGGTTCCTCGCGCGGCGCCGTTCATGGCCCGCACAGGAGAAACGCGAATTCGCTCAGCGCGAGAGGACAGGCCGTCGACGAATGAGGAACACCCTCACCCGCTCGAGATCGATGACGACGTATCGCCGACGGGACACGCCCTCGAAGGCAGCTCGTGTTCCGACCGAGATGACGCCGGCCGCTGGTAGGGCCGCAATCGCGAGAAGGAGCGCATCGTGGGCGCTCCGCCGGCCCAGCAGTCTGAGTTCGTCCACCACCTGCAGCAGCGTCTCGAGGTGGAAGTAGTCATGAAGCCCGTGCCGGCGCAGCTCGAGCTGGCGGCGATCGACGGCCATCACCACCGCGTCGAGCACCGCGACCAACGTGCCCGCGAGTAAGTCAGTGCGTTGCAGTTCGGCCCTTAGCGTCCTGGTGACGCGGTCGGCCCCCGCGCGAGCGAGACGACCCGACTGAACCAGCGGAGCCAACGAGCGAGCGAGTTCGGCGAGGTCATCAGCGTGGGGTTCCATGCCCAGAGAAATGCGGTTCCTGACGGGCCCAGAGGACAACAGGACAGCGCCACCCTGTCCGCGTCCCCAGCCTGTCCAGGTGATTCCTCAGCGGGCTCGCGAGCTTGCGAGCCGTGGCCAGTTGGACGGCTGAAAGGCGCAATGCATCGTTGAGTAGGAGGCCACGCGCTGATGCTCGACACCAGCGCCATAAGCACCAACGTCGTCTTCAATAGACCTGCTTCAGAACTGACTGTCCGAGCTGTCCAGAGAGAGATTCTTCAAAGAGATCAAAAATGTAACGATGGACAGTTGATGGACAGGGACAGGTTGCAGCTGTCCCTCCGTCCGACCAATCGAGCCGTCGAACATTTCCTCAGCTACCAGAAGCGCCACCACGGCCTGGCTGGTGCTGGTGTTGGTGCTTGTGAAGCTGGCGCCGGAACAGTTAGCCATTCAATGCTCTCGGCCGCGCTGTCGACCAGCGCGGCGGACTCTTCTGCACTCGCCCACTCGACGTTCATCGCGAGCATGACTGCCTCGCCGCCACGGTCGATCCACCTCGCACGTGATTGGAGTGAGCTGCCGTCGCCCAGCGCCCCCTCAAAACTCGCACGAAGCGTCCGCTTCGAGCCCATGGCCGGACCTGGCGTCAGCAGCAGCGACTTCTGGATAACCCCTTGGCGAGCCCACGACCCGTAGAAGGCGCGAGCACTCCCTTCGAACTCCGTGCCTTCGTAGGGAAGGCGCAGAACCTCGAACAGCCACGGTGCCTCGTTCACCGAAAACCCCACGCGAGAGAAACTCGCATGGCGGGCCGGCATTGGAAGGGTCCCCGGAGAGAGGAGGCCGAAGCGTGGCGGAGGGACGACGCTCACCCCTGAGTGAGGGAGCGAAACACGTTGCTGAGGCGGCAGGAGCGCTGACTCGGTCACTTCGACAGTCGCCAACACGGAGCGCATCTCCGCGCGGACGCGACTCAAGCAGTGCTCGGGGAAATCCGCGTCGCGCTCAACGTCGTCAACGATCTGACGGAAGTTTGGGGGCGTCGTGCCGGAGGAGGAGGTCGAAAGGGCCAACGCCTCCCGCACGCCAGTCATCTGATCCATCGCGGTAACTGAAAGCTCGAACGTGCCCTCTTTGACCGGTACCAGCAGCCGCCCAGTGACCACTTCGGAGCCTGGCCGGTACGACGAGCGATACACGATGCTCAATCCGTCGCCGCCCGGGAGCGAAACCCGGTCACAAGACACTACTGGCGAGAACCCATGCTCACGACCCAAGGGCACGGTACGGCCAAGGTTGCGTTCCAACTCGCTCAAGGGCGTCTCGAACCAGCTGCGTTCAAACAGTGCCCGTATTGCGCGTTCCACGTCCTCGGCAACGAGTTCAGGGGGCTCAAGACTTGTCCGCCAAGGCATGAGAGCGACCTGGACGAGCGTCTTGTGAGCCGAACTGCGAAACACGAAGTTGTGGGACCTCTCCTCGAGCAGCTCGCAATCGCGCAGCGCGACCCGAACACCCAACTCCCCCCGTTCTAAACGCCCGATCGCCGTCGTCACACCGCGACTTTACCACCGCCTTCCGCTCCTGATTGGCAGCGATCTGCCCACCCTGCCCACCCTCCCCGGAGTTGAGGGCCAAACCTCCCCGGCGTGGGCTTCGACTCCACCCCTTCTCTCCCCCATGGGTGGCTCACCGACTGTGCGTCCCATTCGCGGATGACCCGCGCGTTTGGGGACCCACCGATGAGCACCACTGACCTCCGCTGCAAACACTGCAACACGCTGCTCGCCAAGCAGGACCGTGACGGCCTGTCGATCCGCCGTGGCGCGCTCCAGGCCACCATCACCGGCACCGACACCACGGTCTCCGTCACCTGCTACCGCTGCTCGACGCTCAACGTGATGCGCCCCACCCCACCGCCGCGCGCTGCGTAGTCGCCCCCTTCACCAACCACCGAGCGCATTGACGCCCTGCTTCGGCCCCTTCGAGCGCACTGACGCCGGCCGGGAAACGAAACCGCGTCATGCGCACCACCTGGGGTCAGGTCCGAGAGGGCCTGCTCCGCTCCATTCAGGAGCTTGGTTCGTCCCAGCAGTTCGAAGTCCTCCGTCGCCTCCACGCCCCGCTCAACGTCTTCGACGCGCCGGCCGACGTGGTGGCCTTCCTCGCAACGCCGGAAGGGAGCCCCGAACAGAAGAACGAGCTGCTCGGGCTCCTCGTCGATGTCGTGCAGTCCCGCTGCGACAACGGGCTCGCGCTCAAGATGTTGTTGCTCGGCCTGTGGCCCGGGTTCGACGGCATCTTCCGCCGCCGCGCTCGCCTCTTCGATGGCGTCGACGAGTTCATCTCGACCTTCACGCACGTCTTCCTCCGCCTCGTCTCGTCGATGAGCCGCGCGAGGGTGTCGCGTGTCGCCGCCCTCCTCGTCCGAAGCACGGAGCGAGACCTCCTGAGCGAGCGCCGCACAGCCTGGTTCGAGCAACGGCACGTCGAGGTCGTGCCCGATCCCGTGGACGCCGAGCTCAGCGCACCTCAGCCAGAGGATCCGGCCGAGTTGGCGAACGTCGCGCGGCTCCTCCGCCTCGTCGGTGGCCAGGACGGAGACCTGCTGTTCCGCGTGCTGGTGCTCGGTGAGGAGCAGGGCGAGGCGGGGCTGAAGCTGGGCATGACGAAGTGGCATGCCCGGAAGCGCTTCTACCGAGCGTTCCCGCGCGTGCAGGCACGGCTGCGCCAGGTGCTGTCCTCCAGCGCCTCTCGATTTCGCGTTTCTGAGGTGTCCACCCGCAACGCCGGAGCCACGAGATGACCAACCGCAGCACCACGCAGAGCGTCGACGAAGACGATGACTTCATTCGGCTCCCCGGCCTCTTCCGCCGCTGGGAAATCGAGCAGGTCGTCGACCCCGACGCCGAGTTCCACATCGAAGGCGCGGGCACGTCGTTCGACGGCACCCACCTCTTCGCCGTGTACCGCCGAGACAAGACCCAACCCCTCACCCCGAAGGAGACCTGAACCATGGCAACGAACATGTGGGAGCAGACCGAAGAGATGGCGAAGAAGCACGACGCGGACTCGAGCACCTGGCTCAAGCTCGCGAACGACCAGGACACCGCAGTGGTGGTGTTCCTCGGCGACCCGTACCCGCGCGAGGTCAGCTTCGTTGACGGGAAGTACGTGCCGGCCGACGACGCGGTGCGCGCGGCCGGCCACAAGGTGTCGCTCCGCGTCGCCTACAACGTCGTCGTCCCCGACACCGGCGAGATGAAGGTGCTCGAGCAAGGGGTGATGTTCTTCAAGGACCTCGTCCAGGTGCGCGGGAAGTACGGCCTGGAGAAGTGGGCCTTCGAGGTGAAGCGGCACGGCGCCGCCAAGGACCCGAAGACGACCTACTCGATCCTCCCCGAGCGCCAGCTGACCGCGGAGGAGCGAAAGACGTTCCAGTCCATCGAGCTGCTCGACCTGCCCAAGCTCTACGCCGGCGAGGCTGAGGCCGCGACCGCGACCGAGGAGCCCGCCCCCACCGGCCCCATCGACCCGAAGCTGGCGATGGCCATCGTCACCCAGCTCAAGGCGATGCCGCAGCAGGCGGTCGACCGCTTCCTCGAGCAGTTCGGCATCAAGCGCATCAAGGACCTCCCGGCAGCGCAGTGGGAGCGCGCGAAGGCCTTCGTCGAGAAGCTCGTCGCCGAGTTCGACGCGCCGGCCACCACGCCGGTCGAGGTTGACCCGTTTGCCTGAGCCGGTGAGGCCCGTGCGAGTTCGAGTCGACGCGGGTCTCACCTTCGAGTCCGGCCAGGTCTCGGCGAAGTTCGTCGAGCGCCTGCGTCGGGCTTTGTCGTTCGAGAACCCTCAGGTGCGCGCGAGGGAGCGCCTTGGACTGAGGAGGACAGCCGACGAAACGCTCTGCTTTCTCGAGGAGGCGAACGGCCTGCTGCGGCTCCCTCGCGGGGCGGTCCATCTCCTTCGCAGCGAGGCGCATCGAGAGGGAGTGACGCTGGTGTTCGACGACGCGCGCGTGTTGCCAAGCGAGCAGCTCCAGGTGCCCGACGTCGCGCTCCGGAACTACCAGGCCCGTGCGGTCGACGCGCTCGCCAAGGTGACGCAGGGGACCGTCATCCTTCCCTGCGGAGGTGGCAAGACCAGAGTCGCCCTCGGCGCCATCGCGCGTCTGAAGACGCCCACGCTGGTGCTGGTGCACACGCTCGACCTCGCAGAGCAGTGGCGCTCGGAGCTTCGAACGCAGCTGCAGCTCGAGGCCGGCCTTGTCGGTGCTGGCGAGGTGTCTGCGGCGCAGGTGACGGTGGCTCTCATCCAGGCGTTGGCCCACTGGCCGAGGGCCGAGCTGAAGGCGTTCCTCGCAGGCTTCGGCCTGCTCATTCTCGACGAGGCACACCACGTGGCGGCGAACACCTTTCACGCCATCGTCGACCACTGCCCCGCGAGGTACCGGCTCGGCCTCACCGCGACGCCCGAGCGCGAAGACGGGCTGACTCCGCTGCTCGAACTGTTCCTCGGCAACCGCCTGCTGCTCGTCACCCACGATGAGCTCGTGGCGGCGGGCGTCCTGACCGTGCCTTCCATTCGCATCATCACGACCGACTTCAACCACCGGTACCGCGGCGCAGAAGACTACGCGCAACTGCTGAACGCGGTCGCCAATGATGCCCCGCGGAACCGCGCCATCGTCGACGCCGTGGTGGCCGAGGCGCGAGCCGGGCACACCTGCCTCGTTCTCTCGGGGAGGGTCGAGCACTGCGAGTTCCTCGCTGAGGCGGTGCGAGCGAGTGGCCTCTCTGCCGCGGCGCTGACTGGCGCGGTCGACCGCAGCCGGCGGAAGGCCCTGCTCGATGACGCCCGCGCTGGCGACCTGCAGGTCCTGGTGGCGACCAGCCTTGCCGATGAGGGCCTCGACCTGCCCCGGCTCTCGCGCGTGTTCCTCGCCTTCCCAGGGCGATCCCGAGGTCGGACTATCCAGCGGCTCGGGCGCCTGATGCGGCCGCACCCATCGAAGCAGACCGCGGTGCTGTTCGACTTCGTCGACAAGGGGGTCCCGATTCTCCGTCGGCACCATCTCGAGCGTCGAAAGCTCTACTCCGAGGTGCTGGGCATTCCGGCCTCGGCCTTGAGGGCGCAGCAATGAGCGCGCCGGTACCGAACCCCGAGGCGATCCGGGCGACCTGGCGGTGGCTTGCGCACGCGCCCCACGGCGTCTCCGAGGTCCGCGCTATTCGCCCCTCGGGCGGCGTCGTCGGCATTGGCTTCTTCGACGACGAGGATGCCTTCGTTCGCGAGTGCGTGCGGGTCAACGCGACGGGCAACGTGTACGTCGGCATTCAGCCGCGGCCGCGCCGCCTGCTTGAGACCGCGCGGAACACGGTTCGGTCGCTCAAGTCGGGCGCGGCGAAGAAGGACATCGAGGTCCTGACGGCGACGGTCATCGACCTCGACCCGGTTCGACCGAAGGACACCGCGAGCACCGATGCGGAGCTGAACCACGCGATGGCGGTCGCTACCGAGGCAGCCGACTGGTGCGAGAACGAGGGGCTCGCTCGTCCGCGGCTCATGATGAGCGGCAACGGGGCCCAGCTCTGGTTCGCGGTGCCGCCGACTCGCATCGCCGACGAGCTCCAGTCCGGGCTCAAGACCTTCGAGGCAGGCGTGCGTGGGCGCTTCCAGCGCGCGGGCGTCCACATCGACTCGATTCACGACGCCTCGCGCATCATCAAGGTCATCGGAACGGTGAGCCGCAAGGGCGATGGGCTCGGTGAGCGCCCTCACCGACTGAGCGAGGCACGCACCGGCTTCGAGCGGTTCGAGGACCCGAAGCTGCTCGAGCGCCTCAAGACGGCATCGAGCGCCTTGCCCCTCCTCACCACCGCCCGCGCGCTCGCGAAGGCCCGGCGCATGCCCAACGGCCAGTACGACTGGGCGAACCCGGTCGACATGTGCCCTGCCGTTCGCCGGCTCTGGCAAGAGGGCGCCGCAGACCGCAGCTTGGCCATCTTCAACATGGTGCGCTTCTTCGCGCACAAGCGGCTGGGGCTCGACGAGGTGACGGAGCTCATCCTCGAATACGACCGCCGAGGGCTGGGCAAGCTGAACGGCCGCGACGGGCCGGCCTACGTCCGGAAGGCCTGGGAGAAGGTCCAGGCGACGGCTGACAAGGACGGCGCGGTGGCGCCACCGTGCCAGGCGCTGCGCAAGCTGGGGCTGTGCGCGGAGGCTGCCGTTCGATGCGACCTCGCCCAGCTGCCGGTGAAGCTCCCGCCCGCCGCGCCGCCAGGCCCTCCACCCACGCCCCCGCGCGTCGAGCTCGACGCGGAGGAAGAGCAACGAGACGACGCCATCGAGGGCGAGGTGTACGAGGACGCCCGCTGCTACTTCACCATCTCGGCGCGAGGGGAGACCAAGGTCATCTCCTCGTTCGCCATCACGCCGACGAGCCGGGTCGCGACGGAAGAAGGCGAGCTCATCATCGGGGAGGCGCACGCCGACAATGGCTCGACCACCCCGCTCCGCCTGCCGCTCTCGGCGTTCCACTCGAAGCGCGACTTCATGCGGCACCTTCCGTCGGCGGACCTCCAGTGGACCGGCACCGACAACAACCTGCAGGGCGTGCTTCGCCTGCTCTCACGCCGACCCGTCCCTCGAATGCCCGGCTCGTCGATGCTGGGCGAGTGCCAGCACGGCGAACACCGGCTGTGGCTCGCGCCCGACGGCGCCATCGACGCCAACGGCTTCATGGAGACCCCACCCGTCACCTATGTCCCGAACGGAGCGTCCCTCGCCAAGCGCCTCAACTACCTCCCGACCGACGACGACACCTTTCAGTCCATCGCGAAGGTTGTCTTCGAGTGCCTGCCGAAGGTGAACCAACCGCAGGTGGTGCTGCCGATGCTGGGCTGGTTCTTCGCGACACCCATGAAGCCGCGCATCATGAAGAAGGTCGGCGCGTTTCCATCACTGTTCGTTTGGGGCACCCAGGGCTCGGGCAAGTCGAGCCTCTGCATCGACGTGTTCTGGCCGCTCTTCGGTGTGCGCGACTCCGAGCCCTACAGCGCGACCGAGACGGAGTTCGCGCTCATCAAGCTACTGACCTCGACCAACGGCGTGCCGGTCTTCATCGACGAGTACAAACCGTACGACATGCCGAAGCACCGGCTGAACGCGTTGCACCGCTACCTGCGCCGCCTCTACCGCGGGGAGACCGAGGAGCGCGGCCGGCCAGACCTGAAGGTGAACACCTACCACCTGCAGGCGCCGGTCTGCGTCGCAGGCGAGACGAGGCCGACCGAGGCCGCGCTGCTCGAGCGCATCATCACCGCGAACCCTGACAAGACGACCCTCGACGCCCGCGGCTCGTTCAAGTCGGCCTACCGACAGCTGCGCGCGGTCGACCTGGTGCTCTTCGCGCCGAGGTACCTCCAGTTCTGCCTCGGTCGCGACTTCGATGCCGACCTGGCGATCGCGCGCGCCGTCGCATCCGAGCTGCTCAAGGACCGCGCGGTGCCCATCCGCGTGGCCGAGAACCTCACCGTCATGCTGCTCGGCATTCACCTCTTCGAGGAGTTCGCGAAGGCCTGCCACGTCGAACTGCCCGAGGACCTCGGGGTGAAGTCAGCGATCTACGCGGTGCTCGATGATGTGCTCGAGACCGATCATGGCGTGAAGAACGCACTCGACCACTTCCTCGAGATGCTCGGCGTCATGGCGGTGCAGGAGGAACTGCGACCAGAGCAACACTTCGTGATGCTCGACGAGGGCAAGCTCGCGGTGCATCTCGAGTCGGCCTACGACTCCTTCCGCGCTCACTGCAAACGCATCGACTATCAGGGTGAGGTGGTCGACCTGAAGGCTCTGCGCCGCCTCATCTCCGAGAACCGGAAGCAACAAGGCTACGTGCTTGACGAGAGCCAACGCGTCTGCTTCGGGAACTCCGGCGCCCGCCGGCGGGCCATCGTCCTTGACTTGGCACGACTGAAGGTCGTTTCGCCCGACGATTTCGGGAGAGGAGCGAGTTCGTCGCGCCAACCGACCTGGCGAGAGCCCTCGTGAGGCATGACCGGCCTTGTCGCAACACAGCGCCCGACCGCACAGGGAGCCAGCTGCAATGGCCGCGATGGATAGCCAACCCTCCGGCCTCCAAGACAATACAGCAGCGACTCATCAAGTTGCCAAGAGAGTCTAGCTACCCATCCCCCCCCCCAACAACGCAAACCCCCTGAACACACACTCAAGGACCGCACGCAATACATCACGGATCAGTCACTCGCACTACTTCCCGATTGGCGCGCAAGACTGGTCTCGACAAATCGATACTTCAAACCGTCTGGACGTCTGAACAACAGGCCGGAGGAAGACGATCTTCAGAACATGGCCGGCTTTTTTGATGTCACAAGAGGGCGCAACAAGACGTCGGTACACATGCCCGATGCAATGGCGGACTTCGAATACATCACAGAGGAGCTTCAGGCATGTGCGCGACAGGTACCTCGCTTCCCGGGATGTCGTTGGAGATGACGTACACGCCGAGACCGTGACGTCCACACGCGGCCAAGAGCTCGGGCGGGAACTCCAACTCCATTTGGTCCTGATTCATGCGGAGCTCGACGAACAGCCGTAGGGAGACGCCGGCGGCTCGGATCGCGGCAACGACCTCGGTTGGCCGTTGGTCGAGAAACAGGCCGGCGGCCCGGAACCCCTCCACGACGCCTATGGAGAATGCCTCGGACTGTGCCCCGGCATCGGTCCTCGTGTCGACGTGGGCGAACTCGCTGTCATGGACGACGGCAAGGTAGACCATGCCGGACGCCCATGGCCCGCCGTCGGCACGGATGCCTTCTACCTCACCGGATTGAATGTCCAGGGGTGCGAGGAACTCAGCGGAGGTCACTCCCCGGCCGTCCTTGCGGGACGCTTGCAGTCCAATCAGTACGGAGCGGACGGACATCGGACCTCCGATACGGCGGTCCTTTGAACATAGCCCGGGTACTCCATCTTCCACGAGGGCCAGAATTGTCCCCGTTGCTTATCTCAGTTGGTTCGCTTGAAGGTCGCGACGGACTACTCGACGTCTGGCCAAGTATGTTCGCGTGATTCAGGGCTGAGATGAATCGAAGGGTGCCAGACGGCGAACCTCAGAGATGAGCTCGCCAGCTCGGCCAAGTCCTTCCTCCTGCCCCCGGCTCCTTTGCGTCCCGCCCATCGACGGGAGCTTCCATTCGATCGCCGCCAACGATCCATCGAAGGTGATGTTCTCGGGCGGAACCCCGAACCTGACCTTCCCACTGCCCCGCTCCACTTTGATGATCGCGTCGACCTCGTCTTCGGTGAGACCCGGCACGTCGCCGGACGACAGTTCCGCGCGCAGGTTCTCGAGGGCACGTGTGCCCTTCGCGAGGCTGACGTCGTTGGGGCGAGCGGCGAAGTCAGCGACCAGCGTTGCCTTGCTCCGCCAGCCGTCGCGACGACCGTTCTTCCGACTCGCCGCGAGCATGAGCAGCTGGGTGAAGAGCACATCGCTCTGCTTGAACCCGTCGAACTCGTGGCCGTTGATGGTCAGCACGTGGCGCTCGGCGGTGGTCGAGAATCCGAGCTGGATGAAATCCAGGTCGAGCTCTGGGTGTTCTCGCGAGCTCGCCTTCGCGCGATAGCCCGGGTCGAAGATGTCGAGGCCGCGGGTCAAGCCAAGGCGAGGACCCGGTTCATCGGGAAGCGAAAGCGCGGCGATGCGCTCGTCGGGCGCGAACACCGGCGTCGAGCCGCGCGTCAGGACGAGCACTGCCTGCGCGCGAGCCCCGAGCTGCGCCTTGAGTCCACGGCACAGCAGCTCGCCACCAGGGCCGCCATTGCCGAGCCAGACGACCGCGACCTCCAGCCCTCGGCGACGCAGCCAACCCACCGGCACCAAGGGCATGGGCACGGGGAGGTCGAGCGCCACGAGGCCGTTCATCGGCGCGAGCGCGCGAAAAACGTCGGCAGCCGTCGTGCGCAGCCACTCGACGTCGGCTCGTGAGACCCACTCACGCCCACGAAAGCAGGCGGGCTCCGCGACGCACGACACGCTGACCAGCCCCTCCCTGAGCCCTGCCTCGACGTTCGGCTCGACGCCGCACTCGCAGTCTGGCGACTCGTAGTCGAACCCTGCGTACGTGAAGTACCCGCTGTCGATGAGCGCCTGGGGCTCCACGCCAACAGCCAGAGCCTCGGCCCAACTGAACCTCGGCGAATCAGTGCGCCGCAGCTTCGAGAGCAGCACCGGCCACAGCCGCGCGTCGAACGTTTGCATCGAAGCCCCACAGCTTGAGGTGACGTCGAACGATGCGGTCCCGAGGCGTGTCGCTCAGGTTCGACGAGTTCGGATTGAAGAGGCTCACCGTCCGCGTCCGAGATCGCCCGCTCCCCTCGAAGGTGAAGCGCAGGTGCACGCCCTCGACATGGTCACGCGCGAGGTTGATGCCGAACTCGCGAAGCGCGTCATGTACGGCGGGTAGCCCGACGGCCTCCTTGAACTCGAGCGAGACGCGGCGCACGTCGCCTTCCGCCGGCCGGACGAAGAGCTTCCGCACGGCGACGCCCACGACACCCGCACCGAAGATGGGCGGGAACCGGAACGACTCGTCTCGGAGCGGTCTGAACGAGAAGCGCGGCTCCGAGCGCGCGTCATAGAAGTACAGCGGGTCACCCAGGATGTGTTCGGCGAAGAGGTCGCGCAGCTGCTCCCGCTCGGCCTTTCGCGCCGCCTTCACCATCAGCACGTTCGTCTCGAAGTGAAACACCGCCGCGAGCTGCACGACGTCGCGGTCCCACATGGGCTCGAGCTCATCGAACTCGTTGAACTGATCGGTCGGCTTGAGCTCGTCCTCGTGGAAGACGAAGAGCGCGAACTTCTCGTCGTTGGCGAAGTCCTCGACGTGGCACCTGAGGCCGAACTCGGTATTTCGCAGGTGCGCCCGCATCGCGTCCTTCAACGCCGCCTTTGCCTTCGCGCTGGGCTTGGGAGCGATGGGGTACCGGCCGGCGTACTCCTTCAGATGCTCGAACGAGTCGATGAGCCAGCCCTGGTGGAGGTGCTTGAAGGCTGTTGGCGCGGCGATGAACAACCGCAACGCCAGGTCCTGTGAAGACCACGAGCGGCTCTCGGCGAGCAGCGGTGTCTGCCCCCATGTCGTCTCCGCGAGCTCGCTCAATCGACTGCGCGCCTGTGGCGCCGCGAGGTCGTTCACCGGCAGCAACTCCGTCTCGAGCCGCAGGCGCTCGGCTGCAGGAAGACCAACCCAGCCGCGGTACACCTGCTCCCACGGCTGCCCGACGCCATTGCTGCGCAGGTCGACGCCCGCCCACGAACGAAGCTCGGCAAGCGCCGCGGGTGTGAGGTGGCGGAAGAACGGCTTTGGACTCCATTCACGGTGGCTCATTCGTGGTCTCGTTGTTGATTGTTTATTGAACAGCAGACAGTGAAGACGTCAGAAGGGACTGGCCCAAAGACAACTCAGAACAACGAGCGTTGAGGGTCCGACGCGTCGACGACGAGCTTCAGGTCGAGCAGTCGAATGCGCATCGCGGTGTTGGAGACGTTGTCGAAGCTGCCGGCAGCGATGACCTGCGCGGCGACGTCGATGAAGGTGGGGTCGGGCACCCTTGCTTGCAGGCGCGACTGAATGCCTTCCCAGGTCGGGAGCCGCCCGCCGAACGCATCGTGAACCGCCGCCCGGACGAGTCTGCCGGGCATCAGGAGGCAGGCGGCGAACTGGTCGGCCTGCCACTCCACCTGAGGCTTCCGGCCGGGCCCGAAGGCTGGCTGTGGCTCGATGAGTTCCGACACATCAAACAGCGCACTGCCTTTGGGATGCATCGCGAGGTGGGGCCGATGGAGCACCCAGTGGCCAACCTCGTGTGCGAGCGTGAACGCGAAGCGACCGGGCGTTTGCTCGAGGGACTGATCAACGTAGACCCGTCTCTGGTCGACCACGGTCGCGCCCAGCACATCGGGGTTTCCCAGCAGGCCCTTCAGGTCAATGACGCCGAGGTCGAGCCCGAGGAGGCGCTCGATGACGAAGTCGACATCGACGGCGCCATTCAACGGGCCGCGCACCGTCGAGTAGCAAGCGAGGATCTCATCGGCAGAGCGCTCAATCTCTTTCACCGTCAGGAATGGAACTCGGACGTGCATCACGGCTTCCCTCCCTTCGTCTCGAGCAGCTTGATGAGGTCTTTCCCGCTGAGGCCTTGCTCGCTCGCAGTGCGAAGGAAGGTGGTCAGCTCCGGGTCGGCGACGAGCTTGTCTTCGATGTCCTCAGGCACCCGCCCCGCGAGCAGCATGAGCTCGTCGAAGTCGTCCTCGAGGAGCGCGGCGATGTCGGCGATCACCTTCGCGGCGGGCGGGGTCTTCACTTGCCCCGTCTCGATCAACGAAAGGTACGACGCCGAGATGCCGAGCTTGAGCGCGGTCTCGCGCAGCCCCAGCTCTCGTAGCTTCCTGAGTCGCTTGATTCGGTCTCCAAGACGTTCTCGCTTCGCCATCGGTCCCTCCCTCACGTGTTTGCGAGATACTGAACAAATGAGCAGTCGTCAAGAGCGCCGCGTTTCACGCAGGGCCGATTTGCCGCCTCCGCAGCGATTTCACGGATCTGCCGAGAGAGATGTCCTCCGGAAATTCCTCGAACCGCATTTTCAACAGCATGAGTGACCAACCCCGACAGCCATCGCCGACTCAGCAGCCCTCGCCACCGACCGAGCTGACCGACGCGCAGCGCAGGCGCGCAGACGTGATCGACGTGCTCGCCGAGACGCTCGTCGACCTGCTCCTGAAGCGCGCGCAGACCCGCGGAGGGACCGCGCGATGACGACTCGTTCTCCGCTTCTCGACTTGTCTTCTTCCGGGGCCAGAGCGTCCATGACCGACGTCGAAAGGCATCCCGCCTCAGACATCGGAGACACGATGAGAACTGAAGGATCAGTCGCGGTCCGGGCGCGAGCAGGCGCGCGCTCATACAAGCCGGAGATCGACCGGGACGTGCGCGCGCTCAGCGATATGCGCGTGCCCGACCTCGAGCAGAAGTACCTTGAGCTCTACGGCGAGCCCACGCATTCATGGAACCGGCAGTACCTGATCAAGCGGCTGACCTGGCGCATCCAGGAGCTCGCCTACGGAGGGCTCAGCGCGGGGGCGCTCGAGCTCATCTCGAAGCACGGCGACAGGCTGCCCGAGAGTTGGCGGATGCGCTTCGCAGGGCCGAAGGAGGAAGAGTCATCTGAGCGCGACCCACGGCTGCCGCCGGCCGGCACGGTGTTGCGGAGGATGTTCGATGGCATCGCTCACGAGGTTCACGTGGGCGCCGAAGACTTCGTCTACAGAGGGCAGCGCTTCAAGTCGCTGAGCGCGGTCGCGCGGCGGATCACAGGCACGCCGTGGAACGGGTTCCTCTTCTTCGGGCTCAAGAAGGAGACCGCCCGTGAGTGACGTCCCCTTCTTCCGCACCGTCATGGGCCATCGCTTCATCGAGGCGACAGTTCCTGCGCTCGTCACTGAGCTGCAGCGCCTGAACAAGAACCTCGAACGGCTGGTCATCGCCATCGAACGCGCTGCTTCCCCCGCCCCAAAGCCACCCGAGGAGCCTCGATGAAGAAGAAGGCTACCCCCGCTGCCGACGCGCGCTGTCGCTGCGCCATCTACACGCGCAAGTCGACGACCCACGGCCTGGACCAGGAGTTCAACTCTCTCGACGCGCAGCGTGAGTCCTGCGCCGCGTACATCAAGCGCCAACCCAACTGGACCCTGGTCGACGAGCACTACGACGACGGCGGCTTCACGGGCGCGAACATCGAGCGACCCGCGTTTCAGCGGCTGATGGCCGACGTCGAGGCCGGAAAGCTCGACGTGGTAGTCGTCTACAAGGTCGACCGGCTCTCGCGCTCGCTCCTCGACTTCGCGAAGGTGATGGAGCGCCTCGACAAGGCGCACGCCTCGTTCGTGTCCGTCACCCAGAACTTCTCGACCGCAGACGCGATGGGCCGGCTGACGATGAACCTCCTCGCCAGCTTTGCCGAGTTCGAGCGCGAAATGATCTCGGAGCGCACCCGCGACAAGATCGCCGCCACCCGTCGCAAGGGGCTCTGGACCGGCGGCCCTCGCCCGCTCGGCTACCGGGTCGAGAACAAGAGGCTGTTCATTGACGACGTCGAAGCGCCGGTCGTTCGCGAAGCGTTCGAGCTCTTCCTCGCGCACGGCCGCATGTCGACCGTCGCGACGCTCATGAACGAGCGCGGGCGCTTCCCCAAGAGGTCGAAGCGCAACGACAAGCAGCCGAAGTGGAGCAAAGACACGATGGCGAAGCTCCTGCGCAACCCGATCTACGGGGGCGTCATCGCCTACTTCGACGAGCGGCACGCCGGCGAGCACGAGCCCATCATTGACAAGGTCACCTTCGAGCGGGCGCAGCACTTGCTGAAGAGCCGCTCGCGGAACCTCAAGTTCCACGGGCTGAACTTCGACTACGTGCTCCGCGGGCTCCTGAAGTGCGGGAAGTGCAGGCGGCCGATGATCCCCGCGTCCTCGAGGAAGGGCCGACAGCTCTATCGGTACTACAAGTGTTCGAACCGCGACAAACACGGGCGCGACGAGTGCAACGCCTCCCCGCTCGCCGCAGGCGCGATCGAGACCTACGTGATCGAGCGCATCGCCGAGGCCGTGGACAGCAAGAACCTCCGGCGCGAGATCGAGCAGGCGATGATGAAGCGGCTCAAGGCGAAGGAAGCCGAGTTCGCGACCGTCAAGTCGCGAGCACCGCAGCTGATCGCCATGCACTCGGCGCGCGCGTCGAAGCTGGTCGATGAGCTGACGCAGCTCGAGGGGCGAGCACACGACATTGCCGCAGAGAACCTCAACGCCACGACCGACGAGTTGGCGGCCGCCGAGCGGAGCCTCGCCGATGCAGAACGCGGTGAGCGCGAGGTGCGCGCCGCGATGGAGGAGTTCGGACCGATCCTGGACTCCCTCAAGAACTTCCTCGAGGTCTGGGCGGTGATGACCCCGGCGAACCGCGTGCGGTTCATGGGCGCGCTGATCGAAGAGGTCGTGGTCGACGACAAGAAGGGCGAGGTGTCCATCAGCATGGTCGACTTCGAGAGCGTGGTGGCCGCATGACGCTCGAGACCTCCGCCGGCGAGGGGAAGCCGAAGCGCCTGGTGCTGAAGGGCGCCTTCTTGCGCCAGCGAACGGGCAAGGCGGTGACGTTCTCGAGCACGCCGACTCCCCCGAAGCGTGAGCCCGTGCGGCGCCCCGCTCACGTGGCGCACATGTTGGCCCTCGCCCACCACCTGCAACGGGCGATCGACAAGGGGCTCGTCGCCGACCGGGCCGCCGTGGCGCGGAAGCTGGGGCTGACACGAGCGAGAGTGACGCAGCTCCTCGACCTGCTCCTGCTGGCGCCAGACCTTCAGCTTCAGGTTCTGAAGCTTGAGGCGGTGGACGGCACTGAGCCGACGAGCGAGCGACCGCTACGACGGATCGCGCACGAAGCGGTGTGGGCCTCGCAACGAACTGAGTTCTCGAACCTGCTCGCGCCAACCTGACGCGCCCCAGACGAGAAGGCGAGTCAACGAGGTGTCCCTGAAATAGCCTCCGGCAATGGCCGACCCAACCGTCGACAAACTCCATCAGCGCATTCAGGGAATGAGCGCCGCGCACCGGTTGCTGGCGTTTCCGATCCTCCTGGCGGTCCACCGACTCGGCGGCTCAGCGAAGAAGAAGGATGTCGAAGCCGAGGTGCGAAGGCTCGTCGACGGCAAGATCTCGAAGGACGACCTCGACCAGCTCAAGAGCCGGGGGCGGTTCGGGTTCTCGCGCTACGAGCTGAAGGCACGTGGCTTCATCGAGGGCGAGTCCGGCACCTGGGCGCTCACGCCCCTTGGCAAGACGTACATGACGGCGCATGTGAACGATGCGATCGAGATCCCCTCGTTCACCCTGGCCCCCGCTCGAGAGCATGGCGACCCGCTGGTACCAACGGAGCGTGTCAGCGCCACCCCCATGCGCGCGCTCGTTTTACCGATGCTCGAGGCTCTTGCCACCGGCAAGTCTCGACGCAAGGAACTCCTGGAGGTGGTTGGAGAGCTACTGAAAGACAAGTTGCTGCCCGGGGACTTCCGAAAGGTACCCTCGGGAATGGTGGTCTGGAAGTTCCGCGCAAACTGGACGCTTTCGGAGCTCAGCAAGGACGGTCACGCCCAGAACGTCGACTCGGGTCAGTGGCGCATCACGGACGCGGGTCGTCAGCGTCTGAAGGAAGAGAAACCAACGTGGGACATCAAGAGCTTCCCCTCCTCCTACGCAGACGTGGTGGTCGAGGGTGCCGCGACCACGCCCAGACCGTCAGCGCCGGTCGTGCGGACCGGGCCAGTGACTCTTGACCCACTCCGGCGCTTGTTGGGCGACACCCTCGTCAACGCCCTCCACGAGCGCATCAGGCCTGACCTGGGCGCGACGCCTTCCGTCTCGACGAAGCGAAACCTCATCCTCTACGGCCCGCCCGGGACGGGGAAGACGCACGTCGCGAAGGCAGTCGCACGGGTACTCACCGGAGACAACGAGGGCGGAAGCGAAGGCCAGTTCCGCATCGTGCAGTTCCACCCGAGCTACAGCTACGAGGACTTCATTCAGGGGCTCAAGCCTGACCTGACGAAGACCGAGCTCCGCTACGCACTTGGCAAGGGGCCGTTCTTGCGGATCGTCGAGGACGCGAAGAACGACCCGAACTCGTTCTACGTGTTGGTGATCGACGAGGTGAATCGTGGCGACCCCGCCCGGATCTTCGGCGAGCTGCTGTACGCCCTCGAGTACCGCGACGAGCCGGTCACGCTGCCTGGAGGCGGCGAGCTCGTCGTGCCGTCGAACCTGGTGATCATCGGCACGATGAACTCCGTGGACCGCAGCGTTGCTCTGGTCGACTACGCGCTCCGGCGTCGGTTCGGGTTCGTTCGCGTGGATCCGAATCCCGAGATCATCGAGCAGGTTCACGGCGACACGACGCTGGGGAACGGCGGCGCGATCGTGCTTGCCGAGTTCAACGACTGGCTCGCGAAACGCCTCGACCGCGAACATGTCCTCGGCCACAGCTATTTTCTCGGAGGAACGCTGGACCCGAATTCGACAGGCACCTTCGACCAGGTGTGGTCTCTCGACGTTCGCCCTCTCCTCGAGGAGTACTTCTTTGGCGACGCTGACGCGCTGAAAGAGGCGGCCACGCAGTGGAAGGCAGCCGTCGCGATGGCGCTTTCCGAAGATGAGGAAACCGCGGAATGACGGTTCGCGTGGTCGAGGAAGGCACACCCTTTGAGATCACGGGCGAGGATCGCGCACACCTCGCGCGCCTGCTTCGAGGCAGCCTTCAGTGGCGGGAGGCCGGCGTGGCCGTCTGGGGTGTGGTCGGTCATCTCCGACTTCCGTCTGGAACCACGCTCGCCATTCGTTCGAAGAAGGCGCCCGCGGCGTGCCTGCTCTCGTGGGCGAGCTACGTGGACCCCTCGCTCTCGGACCTGAAGAACGTTCGCCAGCTCGACGACGTGGGCGACGATGGAGATGTTGGCGAGGCCCTCGCAGTTCTCTTCGTTCGTGAGCTCCTGGCGGTGGCAGGAGCCCACGGGATTCGTCGACGCTACCGACGGGTGCCGACTCGCTCCTCAACCATTCGGGGGTCGATCGACTTCGCGGCCTTGTCGCGCGCCGGCGGTGACCTGTCTCGCACTCCGTGTGTCGTCTGGGAGCGACTGCCAAAGACGCCACTGAACCAACTCTTCGCAGCGGCACTTCAGCTCATTCGACGAGATCAGCTGATGCGACGCGCGGTCGGCGGCGTGCACGGCGACCTCGAGGCCGTGTTCGCCGAGGTGCCTCCAGCGATCGACCCAGATCTCTTGGCAGGACGGCGACCACTCGAGCGTGACGAACTCCCATTCGGCTCGGCGTGCGCCCTCGCGCGGCTGATTCTGCACGAGGCCGGCGTCAGCACTGGCGAAGACGAGCGGGGCCTGGGATTCCTCGTTCGGCTCGATTCGCTGTTCGAGAAGGCGGTGGTGAAGGCTCTCCGGGACGCAGGCCTCGACGCCGAGGCGAAGGTGCCCGTCATGTACACACGCCTTGCCGGCCACAACGCACCGTCGACTCGGGGCCAGCTGATCCTCGACTGCTTTCTCCGCCGACCCGGGCTCGAAGGCGTCGTGATCGACGCCAAGTACAAGAGCGACGTTTCGCCTTCGAACATCGATCAGATGCTCGCGTACTGTCATCTCACGGGCGTCACCCAGGCCGTGCTGGTCTTTCCCGCTGGGCAGGTGCGTGACCTTCGAACCTTCGCGCTTCCGAGCCCGACGGGCCGCACGGTGCACGTGCATCTCGTGGAGTTCGAGACGTCCGGTCGAAGCCTCGCAAACTGGAGGTTGAACGGCATCGCGTTCGCGGAGAACCTCAGGCGCGATGATCACGAACGACGGGTGTGACACGTGAGTTCATAGCGTCCGGAGGAAAGTGAACTCCCAGTGAGGACGCTGGGTTACGCTCGAGGAGGTGGGAGGGACCATGGACGTTTTTTCGCTCAGAGACACCGTCGTTGAGGACTACGAGAAGTTCGCGACGTCGTTCACGACGATTCACGCTCCGGACATCGCGACGCAGATCCGCGAGATCTACGACAGCAAGCGGTACTGGCCTGAGCCGCTCATTCAGATCAACCCCAACTATCTGAAGAGCCGCGGGGTCTCTGACTTCGTCGCTGCCGGCGATCTCGAGCCCGAGTGCGCCAAGATCTTCAAAGGGCTCACCCTCTTCAAACACCAAGAGCAAGCCATCGCCCTCGCGAGCAAGGGAGGCAGCTACGTCGTCACCACCGGCACTGGCTCCGGCAAGTCGCTCTGCTTCTTCATTCCCATCATCAACGCAGCGCTCGCGGAGAAGAAGAAAGACCCGCGCAAGCGCACGCGCGCCATCGTCGTGTACCCGATGAACGCGCTGGCCAACAGCCAGCTCGAGGAGCTCGAGAAGTACCTTGGCAAGGCCGATGGCGCCCCCGTCACGTACGCGCGCTACACCGGTAACGACGAGGAAGACGACCGCCAGAAGGTCGCCGACAACCCGCCCGACATCCTGCTCACCAACTTCATGATGCTCGAGCTGCTGATGACTCGGCAGGACGAAGTCGACCGCAAGGTGATGGCGAATTGCGCGGGGCTTCGGTTCCTCGTGCTCGACGAGCTCCACACCTACCGCGGCCGCCAGGGAGCTGACGTCGCGCTGCTGGTCCGCCGCGTCCGTGAGCGCCTGTCACCGGATCGACTCCAATGCGTCGGCACCTCGGCAACCATGGCCAGCGAGGGCAGCCAGAAAGACAAGAACGCGGTGGTCGCGCACGTCGCCTCCCGGCTCTTTGCCGCAGATATCTCGCCACTGAGCGTGGTGAGCGAGACGCTCGACCGGGCCACCAACCGAAAGCTCAACGCCGAAACCGTCGTCCCGCTCCTGGCCAAGTCGCTCGAGAAGCCGCTCTCGCCGACGTGCACCGATGCCGAAATCGCAGAGCACCCACTGGCGATTTGGGTTGAGACCAACCTCGGTGTCACGCCCGCTTCAGAAACCGACAAGCAGTGGGTGCGTGCACGGCCCTCGACGCTTACCGACGCGGCGGAGCGGCTCAGCAAAGCATCAGGACGACCCGTCGACATTTGCACGACCGCACTCCGAGACCTCCTGCTCGTCTCGAGCACTCCTGAGCATCACCGCACCGGCAAAGGAAATGAGCGCAGCTTCTTCGGTTTCAAGCTGCACCAGTTCATTTCTGGCGCAGGACTCGCCTATTCGACACTCGAGCCTGCAGGCCATCGCGTCGTCACGATCGACGGGCAGCAGTTTCTTCCGAAGGACGCAACGAAGCGTCTCTACCCGCTCCACTTCTGTCGCACCTGCGGTCACGAATATCACCCCGTGAAGTACCTCTCAGAAGAGGGGCGATGGCAATTCAAGGCGCGCACCATCGACGACGTGCCGCCCGGAAAGCCCGACGACGAAGACACCACTGACACGAAAGCCGCCGACGACGGTGTGCAAGTTGGCTTCCTCACACTCCACTCGAACGACGACTTCGACTTCGCGGACCTCGACGAGCAGTACCCCGAGACCTGGCTCGACTTCGATGCGCAGGGCAAAGGCAAACTCAAGTCGAACTGGCGGCCCGCACGCGCACAGAAGTTCGACGTCGAGCCCAGCGGCGTCACCGGCTCAGGGCACACCGCGTGGTTTCTGCCCGGCAAGTTTCGCTTCTGCGTGCGCTGCCGAGACACCATCTCGAGCTCAGCACGCGACAGAAACCGGCTCGCCTCCCTTTCTGCAGAAGGTCGCAGCTCTGCGACGACGGTGCTCACCCACTCGGTGCTGCAGTGGATGCACGGTGCGGATGCAGAGCTCAAGGAGCACCAACGCAAGCTCCTCGGCTTCACCGACAACCGACAGGACGCCGCGCTCCAGGCTGGTCACTTCAACGACTTCCTCTTCGTCAGCCTCGTGCGCGCTGGGTTCCTTGGTGCGCTGGACGCCGCTGGCACGAAGGGCCTGCGCAGCAGCGAGTTGGGCCAGGCGCAGCAACAGTCGCTCGGCTTCGACCTGCCTTCTCCACAGGTGAAGGTCGAATGGCTCCAGGACGTCGGCCTCAAGGGCGCCCCTCTGCTCGACGCCGGCGCGACGCTTCGCGACGTGCTCGCCTATCGCGTGTGGTTCGACCAACGGCGGGGCTGGCGTTACACCAACCCGAACCTCGAGCAGCTCGGCCTCATGAAGGTCGACTACATCGAACTCGCGGCGTTCTGCGCAGATGAAGCGGAGTTCACGAACGCCCCGGACCTCTTGCAGAAGGCGAGCCCCGAGGTTCGCGAGAAGGCCTATCGAATTCTCTTCGACACGCTCCGGCAGGGCATGGCGGTGAAGAGCCGCGTGCTGGAGTCGACGACGGTCGAGCAACTGCTGAGTAGCTCCCACACCCGACTGCGAGCGCCGTGGGGCTTCAGCCTCGACGAGAAGCCGCGCCGGTCCCGATGGATGATGGTGGATGCCCCGCAGCGCCGCAGCAACACGTTGCGCGATGAGGACCTGTTGGTGCGGGGTGGCTCGCGCAGCCTTCTCGGGCGCACGCTCAAGTCGAACGCAGTGTGGGGCGACCAAAGCGGCGTCCGAAACCTGAAGGGCAAGGACATCGACGAGCTCATCAAGGGGATGCTCGAAGCCGCCGGCGGGGCCTATGGGTTCGTGGCCCAGGAACCGACCGCGTTCGAAGACTCCATGGGCTGGCGGTTGAACGAAGACGTGGTGCTCTTCAAGCGGGCCAACGCGGTGACGACCCGCGCCAACGCGTACTTCCAGGCGCTGTACGAGACCTTGGCGAAGGTGCTGCGCCAACCTGGCCACCCACTCTTCGGTTACGAGGCACGCGAGCACACGGCGCAGGTCGATCAGGAGAAGCGCGTCGTCCGCGAGAAGCGCTTCCGCTTCGACGACAAGGCCACGGGCGAGCTGGCGGAGAACAAGGCGCGGCTCATGGAGATTGGCGAACCGGCCCGGTTCCTCCCAGTCCTGTTCTGCAGCCCCACGATGGAGCTCGGCGTCGACATCTCCGCGCTCAACACGGTGTACCTGCGCAACGTACCGCCGACGCCAGCGAACTACGCCCAGCGGAGCGGCCGAGCTGGACGCAGCGGCCAAGCGGCGTTGGTCGTCACGTATTGCTCAGCCCAGAGCCCTCACGACCAGTACTTCTTCCGAGAGCCGCGGGGCATGGTGCACGGGCACGTGCGTGCGCCGGTGCTCGACCTCGCGAACCAGGACCTGGTCGAGAGTCACCTTCACGCCATCTGGCTCGCCTCCAGCGGTCAGGTCCTCTCCCCTGAAATTGCCAAGCTCCTTCAACTGGGACAACCGAACCGCCCACTCCGCGACGACCTCGCGGCGGCGCTGGTGCTCCCACAGGTTGCCACCGACGCGATTCCCCGCATCGAGCACGTGCTCGAGATGCTCGAGGGTGACCTGACCCCTGCAGCTGCGCCCTGGTTCACGTCGACGCCAGAGTTCGCGCGCGCGATCGCCAAGAGCGCCCACGAGGCCTTCAACCGCGCGTTCAACCGGTGGCGAGACCTCATGCTCGCCGCTGAGAAGCAGCGCGACGACGCCCGCAGGGTGATGGATGACCACTCCGCAAGGCCCATCGACAAAGACGCGGCTCGGACGCGCCACAACCAGGCCTTCAACCAGATCAAGCTCCTCGAGCAGGGCTCAGAGAAGAACTCGAGCGACTTTTACACGTACCGCTACCTCGCGACCGAGGGCTTCCTCCCTGGGTACAACTTCCCGCGTCTGCCGTTGATGGCGTTCATCCCAGGCTCGGAGGCGCGGAGCAAAGATGCGTACCTTCAGCGCCCGCGGTTCCTCGGGCTGTCGGAGTTTGGACCGAACAGTCTCGTCTATCACGAGGGTCGTGCGTACCGCGTCGTGCGTGCCCTGCTCTCCCTCGGGCCCGACCGAAACACCTCGGAAGCGAAGCTCCCCACGCAACACGCTCGGCTCTGCGCTGCATGTGGCGCAGGTCATTTCAGTCCCGATGCTTCGCTGTGCCATCACTGCAAGGCACCGCTGGGCGATGAGAACGTCAACGACATCTTCCGCATCGAGAACGTTGCGACCAAGCCAGCCGAACGCATCACCGCGAACGACGAGGAACGGCAGCGACGCGGCTTTGACCTACGCACGACCTTCGAGTGGGCGAAGCGTGGGCCGAACTATGACCGCCGCGATGGGACCGCCAGTACGAGTGATGGGCCGGCGGCAACGCTTGTCTACGGCGCCGGCGCAACCATCACCAGGCTCAACCTCGGGCTCCGTCGCCGGGCGCACAAGAAGGTCTACGGCTTCTACATCGACCCTCTCACCGGCACGTGGGCGAAGGAAGACACGGAGCCGGGAGGCGACGACACGCGCGTCAAGCCGCAGCTCATTGTCCCCAGCGTTGAGGATCGGAAGAACGCGCTGCATCTGCGTCTCCACGAGGAAGAGCTCGAGCTGAAGACCATGGCGACGGTGCAGCACGCGCTGCTGCGAGGCATTCAGACCGAGTACCAGGTCGAAGAGAGCGAGCTGCTCGGCGAGCCGATGCCGACGAAAGAAGACCGGCTCGGCTTCCTCTTCTACGAGGCCACCGAGGGTGGCGCTGGTGTGTTGAGCCGATTGATTGCCGACCCCGGCGCACTGGCGATCGTGGCGAAGCGGGCCCTCAAGCTGCTGCACTTCGACACCGAGAAGCTGCCTGCCTTCGAAGATGCGCCGGGCAATGAGTGTGTGGCCGCGTGCTACCGCTGCCTGATGTCGTACTTTAACCAGCCGGAGCACGAGCTCCTCGACCGGCGAGATCCGAAGGCACGAGACATTCTGCTCCGCTTGTCGCAGGCGACGGTGCACCCCGCCTCAGCAACGCCGCCGATGCCCCTGCCGTCGCAGAGCAACGACGACGTGCTGGCCCGTTGGCTTGCGCAGGCCGACGCCCGGAAGTTGCCTCGGCCCGATGCACAGCTTCTGAACAACCTGCCGCTCGTGTGGCGCGACCACTACGTGCTGGCGACGCTCGAATCGGCCGACACCTCGAAGCTCGCTGACCAGGGCTTCGAACACATTCACTTCGGCACCGACGAGAGCACGTGGAGCGACGCGTTCGCTCGTCTGACCAAGATCCTGGGGCACTGACATGACGACGACGTTCTCTCCTGGAAGCCTCGTTCGAGCGCGGGGCCGCGAGTGGATCGTACTGACGGGGAGCACCGCGGAGACCATCAAGGTGCGGCCTCTGTCGGGCTCCGAGGAAGACACGACCTGGCTGAACCTGGGCATCGAGCCGGTGCCGGTGACAGAGGCCACCTTCCCCCAGCCGTCCCCACAACAGAAGTCAGGGCACGACGGGGCGTTGCTCCTGAGGGACGCGCTGCTGTTGTCGATGCGGCGTGGAGCCGGTCCGTTCCGTGGCTTTGGGCAAATCTCGGTGACCCCGCGCGCCTACCAATTGGTGCCGCTGCTGATGGCGCTCAAGCAAGACACGGTGCGACTGCTCATCGCTGACGACGTCGGTGTCGGAAAGACCATCGAGGCGGCGCTCATTGCCCGCGAGCTCATTGATCGCGGAGATGTCGAGCGCGTTGCGGTGCTCTGCCCACCGCACCTGGTTGACCAATGGGTGACCGAGCTCGAGAACCGCTTTCATCTCCACGCGGTAGCCGTGACCGCATCGAGCGCGACCAGACTCGAGCGCGGGCTTCCCCCGACGGAGAGCATCTTCACGCAGTACCCGTACACGGTGGTCAGCCTCGACTACATCAAGAGCGACCGTCGGCGAGCCGACTTCGTCCGCGCTTGCCCCCACTTCGTCATCGTCGACGAGGCCCACACCTGCGCAGCCACTGGTCAGGGTCGCCATCAACGGTACTCGCTGCTCAAGGAACTCGCCGCCGAGCCGAGTCGCCACCTGGTGCTCCTCACCGCGACGCCACACTCAGGCGACGACGCAGCGTTCTACCGGCTCCTCGGCTTGCTCGACCCCGCATTCGCGAGCATCGAGTCGGCCGTAGGTGATGAGCGGACGAAGCTGCGCGAACGGCTGGGGCTCCACTTCGTTCAGCGCCGTCGCCCAGACATCGCAGAGTGGAAAGAAGGCTCCATCTTCCCTGACCGGCAGACAGGCGAGCTCACCTACAAGCTCACCGGTGAGTGGGAGCGCTTCTTCGAGGCGGTGCTCGACTACTGCGCCAGCGTGGTCGAGTCAGCGAATGGTGACGGTAAGCGACAGCGCCTCAATTTCTGGGGAACGTTGGCGCTCATGCGCTGCGTCGCCTCGAGTCCACACGCGGCGCTCCGCGCGCTTCGTACTCGAGCAGGCGTCGAGGAGACCGAAGCCGAAGACGACCTACAAGACCGGCTGTTCGACGGCGCCTCAGACTCGCTGACCGAAGATGACATCGAGCCACCAGCTGCTTCCGAAGACCCGGCGTTGAAGGCGCTCATCGCTAGGACACCGATCGCTTTGAATCAGTAGGAGAGTTGATCGCTTAGCGAGGATCGACGCTTTGGGGGCGACATGATCTCTTCGCTGCAGACCTTGCAGCGGAGGCCCCGTGGCGATCG
>JALHMW010000026.1 GCA_022843845.1 Archangium sp. | reverse complement strand
CTGGCGGCTCGGCGGCTGGCGGCGCGGCGGCTGGCGGCTCAGCGGCTGGCGGCTCGGCTGGCGGCAACCCCTGACCAGGGGTCCACCGAACACCTCAGTTGACTGACGACGAGGGCGGTTCCGCAGCACGCGGGACCGCCCTTCGTCTTGTGTGTGCCCAGCACCCGCCTCGCCGACTCACTCCGGCGACCGCAGAGCCCAGCCTTCCCCTTGAGTCACCTGGTAGCCGGCGGTGGTGAGCGCGTCGCGCAGCCACCTCTTTGACGACCTCGAGGTCGCTGTTCGGCAGGTACACCTTCCTCGCTGCTCACGCCCTTGCCCGCGCCTCGCCTTGTTCCTCATCTCTTTCTCAAAACGGCAAGCGAATTTACGGTTCGGCCACCGCGACATTTCACCGCTCGTGACGTCTTCACCGAATCGACTCACCTCAGGAGAAACCATGGGCATCGACGGCGTTGGAAATGGCGGCAGCAGCAACCGGGCGAACGAGACGAAGCGGGCGGCCGAGGCCAAAGAGGTGCAGCAGCGCAAGCAGGGGCCTGTCGACGCGCCCGCTGGCGTCGCGGGCGTGGGGAGTCGCTTCGAGGCCCCCCGCGCTGCGCCCGTGGCGCTTCATCGGACCGACTTTTCGCCCGCGTCACCGGCGGCGGTCGAGGCCGTGGCGAAAGTGAAAGCCGCGACCGAGGTGTACGAGTCGGCACGCACCGAGGTGACTCGGCTCAACGAGCAGCTCGAGACGGCGTTGCGAACCGAACCAGCGCTCGCGGACCCCGACGCTGCCGAGAAGTTCCGCGAGGCGTTCGTCACAGAGCACGCGGCGGTCTACGAGGCCGAGAAGGCTGCCGCTCGTGCGCTCGCCGACACGCTGCGTGCGGCTGAGCCGTTGGTCCGCGCCGATGGCGCCCGGGCGACGACGCTCGACAACCGCCTCAGCGTGGCCGAGGGGCTGATGACGCTCGCGGGCTCGTCCGAGTATCGTCAGGCTGCCGAACTCGCCGGCCGCTACGGGCGTGGGCATGACGCTGCCCTTCCCCGCGAAGACATGGCCGATGTCGCTGAGCGCGCGGCGTTGACGGGGCTGCGTGAAGACCTCTCGCAGGGGCTCACCACCGAGGCGGCGATGTCACGCGCCGGCGCCATCCTGGGTGTGGCCGGGTTGGGGTTGAAGTCGAACGCCCTGGGGGCCATTGGAAGCGCGATTGGCGCTGGGGCCGACCTCTCGGAGTTCATGCGAACGGGAGACGCTGCGAGTCTGGGTGCGGCGGGCTTTGGCGTGCTCGGCAGCGGCGCCGCCGTGGCAGCCATGTTCGGTGGAGGCCCCATCACCATCGGCGTGGCAGGCGCTGCGTTCCTCGGCAAGACGGTGCTGCGCGCGGTGGCCGACGGCAACGCGTACGCAGCCGCCGTCGATGCTCCGCTCACGAAGGCGTTGTCGGTCTCGCCAGACGAGCTCGAGTCGCTCCGAAGCACCTGGGCCCGGAGCCTCGCCGAGGCCGGCCTGAAGACGCCAGAGCTCATCGAGTTGGTGCGCAACGGCAACCTCGCGGCGGCGGGTGAGGTCTCCATGCTGGGGCAGACCGTCGACGCCACATGGGTGCGACCGCTCGAGTCGGCCGACTACGACGCGAAGATGGCCGAATTGCAGGCAGCCGAGCCGGGGCTTTCGTACGCCGAATACGACAGCAGAACGATGGCGGCCCTCGAGGCCGAGCGGACTGCACGAGGAGACCGCGGTACCGACGCCCTTCGTCGCGCCCTCGCCGAGGCTGGCCTGCTCGGGAGCTGAGGGACGCCAGTCGCCGTTCGAGAAGCTCGCGGTCGTCTTCCCAGGTGGCGCGGAACTCGCGACGCTGGTGGCGCAACTCAGCCATGATGATGAACGTTGCTCTGCCCAACACGTCCTTCGACGCCTCAGGGGTCCCTCGGCTTGCGAACTGACCTCAACTCTTCGAACCGCCGGATGCGGACCCGCATGTCCGGTGGTGTGGCAGGGCACTGACGGCGATCTGCCGTCAGCCCTGATGCCGATGGACAAGGAGCCTGCGGATGGCTGGCGACGTGGTGATCAAAGGCTTGATGGAGGGTGTCGACCTGCTGGTCGCCGTCGCGTTCGTGCCCTCGGTTGCGCAGGAGGCGCGTCGTCGGCACCAGCTCCGGCCCGTCTCTGCGGCGCTCCTCGCGCAGGCGTTTGCCAGCGCTGGCGTGCTGTCGGCGCTTCAGAAGGGCACCGGTCGCGTCAACCTGCAGCTCGAGTGTGACGGCGCGCTGCGGGGCCTCTTCGTCGACGCCGGCGTCGATGGATCGATGCGGGGCTACGTGAAGAACACCCTCGTCGAGATCGAGCTCGGCGCAGCGTTCAGGTGGCGCGGCGCGCTCGGCAACAAAGGCTCGCTCTCGGTCCTTCGCGACATCGGGCATGAGTATTACCGCTCCTCGGTCGAGCTCACGGCGTTCGACCTCGCGCGCGATCTCGACCGCTACTTCGAGCTGTCGGATCAGGTGAAGACGGCGGTGGCGCTCTCCCAGGCTGCCCGTGGAGAAGAACCCCTGGGCGCCGTGGCCGGTGTGCTCGTGCAGGCGCTCCCGAGCGGAGACGTGGCGGCGCTCGAGGCGCTCGCCAGAACGCTGCAGGGCTCCCTCGACGCGGCGGTGGCCGACCCCGCCATCACCGACGGCGAGGCGCTCTTCACCCGGCTCTTCCCGGGCCTCGTGGTGACCGAACGAACGGCGGCGCGGTTCTTTTGCCCGTGCTCCAAAGAGCGCACCCTCGAGGTGCTCGCCTCACTTGGGAGAGCGGAGGTGCAGGACATCATCGACACCACCGCCAGCACGTCGGTCACCTGCCGGTTCTGTGCGACGAAGCACGAGATCACCCTCGTCGACCTGTTCGGCCTGCTCGAGCGTCTCGGCGCGGCACCGCTGAAGAGCTGACCCTCGACGGTCGCTGGCTCGACTTCACGCTTCTGGCTGCCGCGGCAGCACGAACGTCTCGATCGCCGACCTGCGTGGTGACTACCGGCCCGAGCCGTCGAGCTTCTTGAGCTCCTCGAAGCCGGGCAGGGTCGAGAGGTCAGGCACGATGGTGATTTCGATGCGCCGGTTGAGCGCCTTGCCCTCGCCGGTGTCGTTGGAGGCCACGGGCTTCTTGTCCGCGAAGCTGGCAGCCGAGACGCGCTCGCCGGGCAGCCCTGCCTCGACCATCGTCTTCGTCACCGTGATGGCTCGTGCCGAGGCGAGCTCCCAGTTCGACGGGAACTGCGCGGTGGCGATGGGCACCGCGTCGGTGTGGCCCTCGATCTGGAACGCGCGCTTCGGAATGCCCGAGAGCACGCCGGCGACCTCGACGATGGCGGCCTTGCCGTCCTTCGACAGGCTGGCCGAGCCCGAGCCGAAGAGCACGTCGGTCGCGAGCACCACCACCATGCGGCCGTCGACGATGCGCACCTTGAGCTTGCCGGCGTCAATGAGCGCGCGGAACTTCGAGAGCAGGTTCCGGAACTCCTGCACGCGGGCCTCGGCCTCGGCGCGCCGCTTCTCGAGATCGGCGAGGGCGATCGTCATCTCTTCCACGCTGCCCTGGAGCTTCGACTTGTCACGCGTGAGCGCCGCCAGGTCGCCGACGAGCCGATCGATGCGGGCGCCGAGCTCCTTCGCCTTGTCCTTCTCTTCGTCGAGGGCCCGCTCCAGCTCGACGATGCGCGTGTCACGGCGCTTGAGGGTGGCCTCTTGCGCGGCCAGGGCGGCGTTCTTCTCGCCCAGCGTCGCGTCGAGCGCGTCGCGCTCGGTCTTCAGCGCGTCGAAGGTGCTCTGCGTGACACAGGCGGACGAGAGCACCGCGGAGAGGCCAAGCGGCGCCAGCCAGAGCGAGATCGAAGTGCGCATGCGCGCGACTGTGTCACGGCCAGGTGAAGGGCTGAAGGTGATCGACCGGCGCGCGCGGATCACGCGGCGTGCGTTCTTCACGGGAGCTCCGTTTCGGCGCAGCGCTCGGCTGCCCAGCGCGCGCACCAAACACTGCCACGGCCCCTGTCGACCTCGTCGCCGGGTCCCAGACGTGCGTGGACCCGTTTCGGCTGTGATGCAGTCGTCGTCTCGCTGCCAGAACGTCCGCGATGAGAGGAGGTCGGCCTCCAGCGCCAGGCGAAACGGCTTCCCCCCGGGGCTGGCACGGCTACCCTGCGAGCGCTTTCACAAGCGCCACCGAGGAGGACCGCATGGATCCGATCAAGCGAATCGTCGAGCTGCTCGACGACCCCACCCCGCGCAAGCGCATCGCCGCGGCCGTCGTGCTGGGAGAGCTCAAGGTGAAGGACGCGGCGGTCGTCTCGAAGCTCGTCGAGCTGGCGAAGCACGAGCTCGACGCGTACGCCGAGGCCGCCATCGAAGCGCTCGGGCAGCTGCACGCCGTGAAGGCGCTCCCGGTGCTCCTCGAGAGCCTCAATCGCGGACGAGACGTCGCGGCGGCCGCGCGTGATGCCATCGCCGCGCTGGGAGAGGCCGCGCTGCCCGAGCTGAAGGCCCGCCTCGCCGACGCGACGCCCGAGGTGCGCGCGGTGGTGTCGCAGCTCCTTCCTGCCCTCGGTGGAAAGCAGTCGTTCGAGCTCACCCTCGACGGCCTGCGCGGCCAGCCCTTCGACGCCATCAACAAGGTGACGCTCTCGGTGCGCCACGAGGCGCGCGAGATGTCCGAGGCGCAGCGCAAGGTGCTGAAGACGCAGGTGCTCAAGTTCCTCGAGAAGAAGAAGAACCTCGAAGACGAAGACGCTACGAGAGGCGCGCTGAAGATCCTCGGCTTTCTCGAGCTGCCCGAGACGCAGGACGATCTGCTCGCGTTCCTCGCGCCGAAGCAGTCTCCGCTGGTGCGCATGGAGGCCGCCACCGCGATGCGCTTCGCCTGCGCGAAGGGCCCCTCGAAGAAGGCGCTGCGCAAGCTGATGGACCTGCTCGAGGACCCGAACGTGCACGTGGCCCGCGGCGCGCGCGACTCGCTCACCGTCTTGAAGATCGGCACCGAGTTCGCCGACGAGCTCGCCGAGCTCTGCGCCTCGAAGGACAGCTCCGTCGCGCTGTGGGCCATCGATCACCTCGGCACGCTGGCCGTCTCGCAGAAAGGCGCGGCCGGGAAGCTCGCCGCGAAGACGCTCCTGCCGGTGGCGCGCTCGGGCGACCGCGCACACGCCGAGGCCGCCGCGAAGGTGGTGGTGGCGCTCGAGGGCGGAGAGTCGTTGCTCGCCGAGGCGCTCGCCGACGCCGAGGTCGAGGCCGGCGCGCAGGTGCTGGCCGACATCCTCTCGCCGCTCGCGCAGAAGCTCTCGAAGAAGGACGTGAAGCGGCTGCTCGACGCGGGTGGAAAGAACCTGGCCGACGCGCTCGCCGTCGCGCGCAAACAGCTCGAGCCGGTGCGCGCGGCGGACCCGGAGGCGTGGGCGGAGCTGCTCCGCGACAAGGCGAAGACGATTGGCAAGAAGGACCCTGCGCGCGCCGAGGCCATCGCGCAGCTGTTGGGGCGCTCCACGGTGGCCACCTCCGACGATCGGTTCGGCGTCGTCGTGCAGCAGCTCATTCACCACTCGCTCGACCCACATCCGCGGGCCCGCCAGCGCGACCCGTCACTCGCCGAGCTCGAGCGCCTGCACGCCGAGGGCTTCGCCGTCGCGGAGCAGGTGATGAAGGCGAAGGCGCTGACGGACGAGGCCCGGTACTACGTCGGCGTGCACTTCGCCGAGAAGCCGCAGTTCGAGCTCAAGAACGTCGGCGCCGAGGTGCTCGAGCAGCTGTCGACGAAGGGGAAGGGCAAAATGGCGAAGGCTGCGAAGAACAAGATGAAGCTCCTCGAGCTGTAGCGTCCCGGAAACCGAGTGGTGCCACTGGAATGCCGACGGGCTGCGCGTTTGCGTGTCGTCACCACCGTGCGTTAAGGGCCGCTCAAAGGGCTGGCTGGGCGGAAAAGTCATGCGGCGTCGTCTCACTCTCGTCGTGCTCGTTGCTGCCTTCGGGTGCGGCCGGGAAAACCGCATCATGACGACCCTCGACGCCGGCCCGCCGCTGCCCACGGTCAGCTGCCTCGACACCGACGGTGACGGGGTTCCCGGCACGGGGAGCTGTGGCGGTGAGCCGCGCGTCGACTGCAACGACAACGATCCCCTCACGTTCCCCGGTGCGTCCGAGCGCTGCAACGGCCTGGACGAGGACTGCGATGGAGAGGTCGACGAAGGCCTGCCGCGCACCACGTACTACGTCGACGGCGACCTGGACGGCGTGGGCTCCACGGCGGCGGGCGAAGGCTGCATGGCGCCGCCCACCGGCACCGTGACGTCGACCGGCGACTGCAACGACGCCGACGCCACCATCCGGCCCGGGGCGGCGGAGCAGTGCAACGGCATCGACGACGACTGCGATGGCGCCATCGACAACGGGCTTCCTTTTCAGGACTTCTACCTCGACGGCGATGGCGACGGCTTCGGTGACGCGACGGGCACTCCCGTCTCGTCGTGTCGCTCCACCGTGATGGGCCGCGTGCCGAACCGCAGCGACTGCAACGACGCCAACCCGACGGTGAAGCCTGGCGCGAGCGAGCTGTGCAACCGCGTCGACGACAACTGCGACGGGCAGGTGGACAACGGCATCACCTTCCAGAGCTACTACGTCGACGCCGATGGTGACGGCTTCGGCGCCGCGGGAGGGCCTGAGTCGAGCTGTGCGCCGGTGCCCGGCAAGGTGACGAACGACTCCGACTGCAACGACGGCAACGCGACCGTGAAGCCGGGCGCTCCCGAGACGTGCAACGGGGTCGACGACAACTGCGACGGACAGGTCGACGAGAACCTCACCTTCACCACCTTCTTCGTCGACGTCGATGGCGACGGCTTCGGCGCGATGGGCACCGGCGTCAGTGCGTGCGCGGTGCAGGCTGGCCGCGTCACCAATGGCTCCGACTGCAACGACGCCGACCCGACGGTGAAGCCAGGCGCTCCGGAGCGGTGCAACGGCGTCGACGACGACTGCGACGGCCTGACGGACGAGGGCCTCACCTTCACGGCGTACTACGTCGACATGGACGGTGATGGGTTCGGCACCGGCCCGGCACAGAACGCCTGTCTGCCGGTCGCGGGCAGGGTGACGAACGCGAGCGACTGCAACGACGGCGACCCGATGGTGAAGCCGGGCGCGCCCGAGCGCTGCAACGCCGTCGACGACGACTGCGATGGCGCGGTGGACGAAGGGCTCGCCTTCTCGGACTACTTCGTCGACGGCGATGGTGACGGCTTCGGGCTCGCGAGCTCCACGCCGGTCAGCGCGTGCGCGCCAGTCGCAGGTCGCGTCACCAACCAGCTGGACTGCAACGACGGCAACGCGGGCATTCGGCCCGGTCTCGCCGAGACATGCAACCAGGTGGACGACAACTGCAACGGGCAGGTCGACGAGGGGCTCGCGACGCAGGCGTGGTACCCCGACGTCGATGGTGATGGTCGAGGCCGGCTCGGCGCCGCCGCCGTCAATCGCTGCAACGCGCCGCCGGGCCATGTCTCGTCGAACGACGACTGCAATGACCTGAACGCGGCGATTCGCCCCGGCGTGCTCGAGGTCTGCAACGGCGTCGACGACAACTGTGATGGGCTCATCGACAACGGGGCGATGGCGCAGAATTACTGGGTCGACGGCGACAGCGACGGCTTCGGCCAGGCGGGCTCCGCGCCGCAGAACTCGTGCTCACCCATCAGCGGTTGGGTGACCAACGCGTCGGACTGCAACGACGGCAATGCCGCAGTGCGGCCGACGGCCACCGAGGTGTGCAACGGCCTCGATGACAACTGCAATGGCACGGCCGACGAGGGCCTCACCTTCCTCACCTATTACGTCGACCTGGACGGCGACGGCTTCGGCGCGCGCCTGTCGGCTGGGCTGTCGAGCTGCCAGCCCGTCGCCAACCGTGTCACCAACGACGGCGACTGCAACGACGGGGTGGCGGCGATTCGGCCTGGTGCGACCGAGACCTGCAACGCCACCGATGACGACTGCGACGGCCTCGTCGATGAAGGGCTGCCGACGCAGAACTGGTGGGTCGACGCCGATGCCGATGGGTACGGCCACGCGACGGCGCAGGCGGTCGTCTCGTGCGGAGTGGTGCCCGGAGCGGTCACCAACAACCTCGATTGCAATGACACCACCGCGGCGGTGCGGCCTGGTGCGATGGAGACCTGCAACACCGTCGACGACAACTGCAACGGGCAGACTGACGAAGGCAACCCTGGCGGCGGAGCGGCATGTCTCACTGGCCAGGCGGGCGTCTGCAACGCGGGCACGCTGACGTGCACGGCGGGCTCGGTGACGTGCCAGCGCAACACGAACCCTGCACCGGAGCGCTGCAATGGGCTCGACGACGACTGCTCCGGCGGCGCCGATGAGCCGTTCACCGGACTGGGCAACACCTGCTCGGCTGGCGTGGGAGCGTGTCGCGGCACGGGCACCATCGTGTGCAACGCGGCGCAGACGGGCACGCAGTGCAGCGCGGTGGTGGGCGCTCCGACGGCGTCGGCGTGTGACGGCATCGACAACGACTGCGACGGCGTGACGGATGAGCCGCTGCTCACCGACACGGTGAACGTGAGCACGACGGCCTGGCAGGACATCGAGGTGCAGCCGTACTTCTACTCGGCGGGTGGGTGTCGGGGCGGGCAGGGGACCGGCGCTGACGCGCTCGCGGGTGGAGCGATGGTGATGTCGGCGGGGACCAGCGGCGTCAACTTCCAGCGGCTCGACACGCAGGGCATTCCGGTCGGCGCGCCGGCGCAGTTCACGTCGCTGACGTACCTCGAGGTCGCCACGGCGCAGGCGGGAGATGGGTTCATCGTCGCGGGCGTGTGGAACGTGAGCCCTGAGATCGATCTCTTCTACGTCGACGCGAACACGGGCATCACGCGCACGTTCCGGTACTCGCAGTTCAACGCGGGCGCAGGAGGGGTGATTGACTCGTTGCGGGTGGTGCGGGCGAGCGGCCGGCACGTGGTGGTGGTGTGGCGGCAGACGGGCGGGGCGGCGAACAACGGCGTGCGAATGGCGCGGTACCGGGTCGATGGAGACGGCGGGGCGACGGCGTTCAGCATCGTGAACACGAACGCGTGTGGTGGCGCGTGCACGATCTCTCCGAGCGCGGTGCTGCCCGTCGGCGTGGGAGCGGACTCGAACGTCGATGACTGGAGCGCGACGCAGACGTGCTCCGCGGCGCTGCGGAAGGTCGGCATCAGCTACTTGACGACGCCGCAGAGCTTGAACTTCTTCGAGGTGAACGAAGACGGCACCGGCAAGTGGGCGGCGGAGGAGGTCGTCTACACGGTGTCGAGCCCGCGCTTGATGGCGGAGCCGGAGGTGTCGTTCTACGCGGCGCCGAGCGGGAAGAGCCCGTGGGTGGTGGCGTACGTGACGAAGGATCCAGGGGCCGTCCCTGCGACCGCGGACCTCACGTTCGGGACGCGGGTGACGCCGGTGTCGGGGTCTCCGTACTGGTCGTGGGGCTATGCGTGGCTCGCCTACGCGACGGAGAACGGCATCGACTCCATCACGCGGCCCAGGGTGACCGCGTCGTCGAGCCAGCTGTGGTTCGCGGCGCATCGCTTCGTGGTCGACGCGTCGGGCTTGAAGCGGCAGGTGATGACGCGCTTCACGGATCTGACGGGCTCGCGGCAGCCGTTCAGCAGCACGGTCGAGGTGCCGGTGACGAGCGGCGCGTGCAGCGGTGATGTGCACTGCCGCCCAGGGAACAAGTTCGGCCTGGCGTCGTGGGCGCCGTTCTCGCGGCTCTACTATTCGGGGAGCGGGGCGACGCCGGTGGGTAGCTCCGCGAGCCGGCTGACGTGTAATTGAGCGTCAGAGAGCATCGACCAGCAGACGAAGGAGCGACGCTTGACACCCGGCCGTCAGGCGGGCACAAGGGCCGCCGTCAGTTGGCAGCAACGGGGAGTGGCTCAGCCTGGTAGAGCACTTGGTTCGGGACCAAGGGGTCGCAGGTTCGAATCCTGTCTCCCCGACTGATGGAAGGCCCTGATTCTGTTCGGGAAACCGAATGGAGTCAGGGCCTTCGACTTTGGGCTTTCGGGGTTCCGCAGTGCCGGCGCAGCTTTTCTGGTGAAGCTCACGGCGTGATGGTCACCACGCCGTACGTCGCATCGCGCACCGAGAACGTCACGTCGTAGTCGCCCGCTCGCACGGTGGTTCGCGCGGCACCGCCGACGAAGAGCACGCCGGTGCCATTCCCGAGGGAGCGCAACGCAGCGGCCGGAATCGTCTTCATGCGGGTCGAGGCCGGGAGCGAACACCGGACCGTCGTCGGCGAACCGGTCAGCTCGATCTCGACGTTCCCGATGGTGGGCGCCGTCCAGCGCACCTCGAGGTCCGCGGCCTTCGACAGCATTCCGCAGTTGGCGCTTGGGCACGCAGGCGCCGTCAACAAAGTGCCCTCTGGAGCCGTGACTGACGCCGAGAACGCGGGAACCTCGGCGCCGCTCGCCTCGACGGTCAGCCGCTGCCCGAGCGCGAACAGCTGCTCCGACACCTGCGCTGCGTAGCCACCGTCGGTGAAGGGAAGGTTGAGCCCGCCATCGGGCAGCACACCGCGGAAGGTCAACGTTCCCGCGCTGCGCCCGGTGAAGACGCCGCTGTCGGGAACGCCCGCATCGAGGAAGGCCGAACAGTCGGTCACTTCACAGCCACCCACCATCGTCACGGGGCACGTTCCGGGCAGGCCCGGGACGAAGCTCGCTGAGACGACCCCGATGAAGTTGAGGGGCAGGCCGGGAATGGCGAACGAGTTCTGAAGAACGAAGATGGTGCCGATCGAGACGCTTCCGCCGCCGGTTCCGCCTCCCACGGCGCCACCGGCCGAGCCTCCGCCGGCGCCGCCGGCCGTGGAGCCGCCGCCCGATGCTCCACCCGCCGCCGCAGCGCCACCACCGGACGCCAGGCCCCCGGCGGTCGGCGTCCCTCCGCCGCTCGACCCACCAGCTGACCCGGCGTCAGGAGGGCGTTGCATGGTCCCGCAGCCCACCAAGAGGAGAAGGAAAAATGAGAAGAGGCCGACGGCTGACCATCGAGACATGTGCGCTCCCGTTCGTTCCGGTTTCTTCATAGACGAATGAGAGGGCGAAGATTGGGAATCTGCCGCGACAAGACGGGCATCTCGCGAGCCCAGGCCGCTAGCCACGAGAACACAGTTCGATCAGCTGCCGTCCTGACTGCTGCACCACCTTCGGGCCCAGGCCCTTCACGCTCAGCAGCGCCTGAGACGACGTCGGCCGCGCCTCCGCCACGGCCACGAGCGCGCGGTTGGTCAACACCCGGAACGCAGGCACCCGGCGCTTCTTCGCCTCTGCCAATCGCCACGCTCGCAGCGTCTCGACCAGGCCTGCGTTCGCCCCCGTCGACGGCAGCTCGACCGCGGGTGTCCGGGACGCCTTGCGACTCCGGGGTTTCCCTCTGACGCGCGCCTGACGCTCCGGAGCGGGCAGGCTCTTCGGCGTCAGCCTCGCGCGGGCGGGATCGCCGGCGCCAATCACGTACAGCCGATGGTACGGAATCGACTGCCCGTCTTTCACGAACACCGCGTCTTCGACTCTCAGCTGCCCACCCCGCGCGAGCCCTCGCACCAGCCGCTCGAACCCGGTCCGCGCTTCGGGCGCATCGCCCAGCATCTCTCGACACAGCTTCCCGCTCGACTGGCCCGGCATCGCCTGGAGCCGCGCGAGCATCTCCGACATCACCATCAGCTCCTGCGACGTCGGCGCGTCGAACCGGGCCGCGATGCACTGGGCGGGCGCGCACACGTCACACTTTCCGCACGGCGCTCCGTCGTCGGTCTGATCTCCGAAGTGCTTCACCAGCGACACCATTCGGCACTGATGCCCTTCGGCGAACCGGGCCATCAACGCGAGCTGCTCCACGCGGAGCTTCCGCTGCGCCTCGTACGGCGCCTGCCAACGGTCGTGCCCCTTCGTCAGCTGGTCCTCCGTCACGCCGCGCACGCCGCCGTGGATCCACAGCTTCTCGAGCGCCTTCTCGAAGTCGTCGATCTTCACGCGCGTGCGGCGACGCAGGCTCTCGCTGTCTTGCGGCGCGTCGGAGAGCGCCTTCGCCAACTTCGCGAGCACCGCCGCCTCGGGGTAATCGCGCTCGAAGAAGAACTCGTGCGTCTTCCGGTCGACGAAGTGGTGCATCAACACCGCGCGCGAGGGTTTGCCGTCACGGCCGGCGCGGCCGATCTCCTGGTAGTAGCCCTCGACGCTCCCGGGCAGGGCGAGGTGGAGCACCGTGCGCACGTCGGCCTTGTCCACGCCCATGCCGAACGCGACGGTGGCGACGATGACGTCGAGGTCTCCGCGCAAGAACGCGCTCTGCGTGCCGTCACGTTCGGCGTTCGAGAGCCCTGCATGGTACGGCGCGACGCGCAGCCGGCCCGACAACACCTCCGCCGTCGCCTCAGCGCTCTTCCGCGTCGGCGCGTAGACGATGGCAGGCACGCGGCCGGGCTGGAGCAACCACTGCAACGCGCGGGCAGGGCGTTCTTTCGGCAACACCTCGAGCGCTTCGATGGCCAGGTTGTGGCGGCGGAACCCGTGGATGAGCTGCTTCGCGCCGGCTCGGAGGCCGAGCTGCTTGACGATGTCGCGCTGCACCAGCGGCGTGGCGGTCGCCGTCAGCGCCATCACCGGGGCAGGGCGGAGCGAGGGGAGCCGCTCTCCCAGCAGCCGATAGTCGGGACGGAAGTCGTGGCCCCACTGCGAGATGCAGTGCGCTTCGTCGATGGCGATGAGGGAAGGAATGCGCTTCGCGAGCAGCTCGGGGAAGCCGGCGACGCTGAGGCGCTCCGGGGCGATGAAGAGGTAGTCGAGGCGGCCGGCGAGGTAATCGGCGCAGACGCGGCGGGACTCGGTGCGGGGCCGGCCGGAGTGGATGCGCTCCGCGGACAAGCCCAGCGACTGTAGCCGGCCGACCTGGTCCTCCATCAACGCGATGAGGGGACTCACCACGAGCGTCGTGCCGCCACGCGCGAGGCCGGGCAGTTGGTAGCAGAGCGACTTGCCTGCGCCGGTCGGCATCACCAGCAGCACGTCGTCGCCACCGATGACCGCTTCGCACGCCTCGCGTTGATGCGGCCGGTAGGAGGCGTGGCCGAAGGTCTTCAGGAGCGAGCGCTCATCGGTCGCGTGTGGCCCGCCGCGACGATCGGCCGGACCAGTCGAGCCTGAGCTCGAGCTGGGCGTCGAGGTCAGCACGTGCTCATTGGTCGCGGCGGATCTCGATGAAGCGGGCGTCGAGTTCGTTCCCGAGGCTCTCGAGCTGGGTGGCGAGTTCAGGCGGTCGTCGTTCGCCGCGCTCGTGACCGAGGAGGCTCCGGCTCGGGTGGCCTGCGTCGCTGTCCGGCCCACTGGCGCGAGGTCGTCCAACTTCACGATCGTCGCACCGTTCACGCGCGTCGAAACCGTGGGAGCGCTGTCTCGACGCGCGAACTGCGACGACACCGGACCAGCAGCCGGTCCACTCCCGCCTCCCGGGGGCCGTGGAGGACGTGGCCTCGGCGCGGTCGGCGGCGACGACCGAATCCTCCCGATGACCGACTCGACGTACCGCTCGATGCCGTCGATGAACTCGGGCAGCGCGCCGTCACCCTTCGCGATGCGCTGGAGCCGCGCCTCCCACGCTCCCGTCATCGCCGCGCTCTTCACCTCGGGGTCGACGACGGCGATGAGCGTGATGCCCTTCTCGGTCGCCACCAGCGTCTTTCCCTCCCGCACGATGTACGCGCGGGTCAGCAGCGTCTCGATGATGTTCGCGCGCGTCGCAGGCGTGCCGAGCCCGTTCTCCTTCATCGCGTCGGACAGCTCGCGCTCGTCGAGCGTCTTCCCGGCCGTCTCCATCGCGGTCAGCAGCGTCGCGTCGTTCAACCGCGGTGGTGGCCGCGTGCGCTTCGGCACCGCCTTCGCGTCGAGCACCTGCTGCACCTGCCCACGCGTCAGGCCCGCCGGGAGCATCGCCTCGTCGTCGCCGTCTTCGTTCGGCGCGCGCTTCTCACTCGGCGGCTTCACGGCGCCGATATCGAGCACCTTCCAGCCGACCTGCTCGATGGCGGTGCCGTGGCTCAGGTAGCGGTCGACCACGCCCGGGTTCGCGATCTCCGTCGTCACCTGCGTCGCCGCCCACGTGAAGTCGTCATGCCAGGCCTGCAACAGCCGCCGGCAGATCAGCTCGTAGATGCGCGCTTCGTCCGCGCTCAGCTGCTTCCCTTCAGCCGAGACCGACGTCGGGATGATCGCGTGGTGATCGCTCACCTGCGTGTCGTCCACGAAGCGTTTGCCGAGCGGCCGCGACCCCGTGCCCGGCGCGATGTGCGGCACGAAGCGCTTCGAGATGGCCTGGGTGATCGGCCCGAGCGTGCCAGCCACCTCGGTCGACAAGTGCCGGCTGTCGGTGCGCGGGTAGCTGATGAGCTTGTGCTGCTCGTACAGCGCCTGCGCGAGCTCGAGCGTGCGCTGCGCCGAGAAGCCGTAGAGCCGGTTGGCGTGCCGTTGGAGCTCCGTCAGATCGTACAAGAGCGGCGGCGGCAGCTTCTTCTGCTTCGAGGTGACTTGCGCCACCGTCGCCACGCCGGCCTTCGCGCGCGCGATGATCGCCTTCGCCTCGTCGCCCGACACCGGCAGCCGTCGCGGGTGCTCCTTCGCGCCATCACGGTGCCAGACGCCCTGGTACTTCTCCTTCTCGTTGGGCGCGAAGGTGGCGACGACCTCGAGGTAGTCCTCGGGCACGAAGTCACGAATGGCGAGCTCCCGCTCCACCAGCAGCGCGAGTGTCGGGGTCTGCACCCGGCCGACCGAGAGCGCCTCGTCGAGCGACAGCCCGTACGCGCGGGACAAATTCATCCCGACGAGCCAGTCGGCGCGGCTTCGGCCCAGCGCGGCGGCGGCGAGTCCGTCGAAGTCCCGCTGGGGCCTCAGCTTCGAGAGCCCGTCACGAATCGCGCCGTCGGTGAGCGACGAGATCCACAGCCGCTTCACCGGCAGCCGGCAGCCCGCGGCCTCGTAGATGAAGCGGAAGATGAGCTCGCCTTCACGCCCCGCGTCGGTGGCGCAGATGACGGCGGTGACGTCCTTCGCGGCGAGCGCCCGGCGCACCACCTCGAACTGCGCACGCGTCGAGTCGAAGACCCGCAGCGGCCAGCGCGAGGGGAACATCGGGAGCGTGTCGAAGCTCCACCGGCGCCAGCGCGCGTCGATGCCTTCAGGTTCTTCGAGACCGACCAGGTGCCCGATGGCCCAGGTGACGACGTAGCCGTTGCCGGTGAGCACGCCGTCGCCTCTCGACGACGCACCCAGCACGCGGGCGAGATCGCGCGCGACCGAAGGCTTCTCTGCGACCACCACCGTGCTCACGTGCGGCGCTTGTACCCCGAAGGGCTGACATTCGGGTCCGCGCGACGGCGACTGTCGGGAGTCCCGCTCAGCCGTGAGAGAAGCGGAGAGCAGCGCCTCGTGAGGCGACCATCTCTCCGCGTCTCTCCTCGACAGTCCGCGCAGTGCCACGGTTGCGGCGCGGAGACGACGTGCCTGGCGTCGTCTGCCGTCGGCGTGGTGCTTCGTCAGCGGCCTGAGAACTCGACCGACAGCCCGAGGTGATCCGAGACGTACTCCGAGCCCCTGAACGGTGCTCCGAACTGTGTCTCGGCCCCGATGGCGTCGAGCGGCCCCCGCGCCCACACGTAGTCGATGCGACGCGTGGGGTTCGTGCTGGTGTGGGTGAAGCCGGGGAGCGAGGGGTGCACGGCGCTCCAGGCGTCGACGAAGCCGGCGGTGCGCAGCGCGTCGAGGCTCGCCTCGGTGGGGACCGCGTTCAGGTCGCCGAGGACGAGCTGCCGCGGCGTCGCGGGCATCAGCTGGCCGAGCGCGGTGACGATGGCGGTGGCCTGCGCGACGCGCACCTGGGCGTCCTGGGCGCGGAACGAGAAGTGCGTCACCGCGATCGCCACCATGCCTGTCGGCGCGCCGACGACCCCGATGATGGCGCGGCGCTGGAAATCACCGATGGGGAGGTCGACGATCTGCAGCTCGCTCAGCGGCTGCGCCGTCACGAAGCCGAGGCCTTCGGGCGTGACGTTGTTCGCGAGGTGCGTCTGGGCGAAGCGGCTGTTCCAGCGCCGGCCGGTGCGGGTGGAGAGGAGCGTCGCCAGCGTCGCCGCGGTGTCGCTGACGCCCGCGTCGCCTGCCGGCACACAGACCTCCTGGAGCGCGATGACGTCGGTGCCGAGCTGGGCGAAGCGCTGCGCAGCCGCGTCGAGTCGGGCCGCCACGTCGCCCGTGAGGCACTGCAGGTTGAGGCTCGCCACCTTCAGCCGCGCGCCAGTCCCCGGCACCACGAGCCGGCCTGCGTTCTCGGTCTGAAAGCCGTCGTCGCTGCCCAGCCGGCCACGGTCGCTCCGGTCTCCGAGGAGGTCGCCCGGGAAGGCAGCCGGCAGCCGCGCCCTGAACGCCACGTCGAACACTCCAGCGGTGCGCGGCGTCAGCAGCCCCTGCAGCTCGTCGTTGTTGCCGACGTCGACGTTGAAGGCCGCGCTCTGCCAGCTCCAGCCCGCGTCAGGGTCGTCGGGGCGAGTGCCCGTGGGGCCGAACCCGAACGCTCCGAGGAGGCCCGGCGTCGCGCCGCTGGTGCCCGTGAAGCCGTCGACCCAGACCTGAGCGTAAGCAGCGAGGGACGAGCCGGCGTCGACGGTGGCCCAGGGCGGCCACTGCAGGTTCGCCCACCGACGCGCGACGCTCGAGCCTCCGCCCGCCGTGCCGCCTCCGCTCAGCCCGCCGCCTGCGCTCCCACCACCGGCGCTTCCTCCGCCCATCGCGCCGCCCGCACTTCCACCACCGCTCGCGACTCCACCGGCGCTTCCTCCGCCCATCGCGCCGCCCGCACTTCCACCACCGCTCGCGACTCCACCGGCGCTTCCTCCGCCCATCGCGCCGCCCGCACTTCCACCACCGCTCGCAAAGCCACCAGCGCTGCCGCCAGCCATCGCGCCGCCTGCGCTTCCACCGCCCATCGCGCCGCCGCCGGCGTTCCCACCACCGCTGGTGATGCTGCCCATGCACCGGTTCACGCTGCAGCGCTCGAACGGCCGGCACGCTTCGCACGTGGCGCCGCTGGAGCCGCACGCGGTCTCGAAGGTGCCAGGCTCACACGCTCCGGCGGCGCTGCAGCAGCCTCGAGGGCAGGTCACCGCCGAGCAGGGCCTCGACGACGTGGTGCCGCAGGCGATGACGCCAGACGCAGCCAGCAGGAGCAGCAGACGCCTCGCCATGACTCGCTCAGCGGTCGCCGTTGAAGTCGTCGCGCACGTCGAGGGTCTTCGGCGTCTGGGTGCGCGAGTTGTCGACGATGAGCACCGCGTTCTTCCCGGGCTCCCAGTCGACGCGGCCGTCAGCGTTGCGCTTGATGACCTTGTATTCGAGCGTCGTGCCCAGCGGCAGCTCGACGTCCTTCACCTTCCACGACGGGTAGGTGCTCGCGTCGGTGTCGAGCTTGAGCCCAGGCCCGGTCTGGCCCCAGCCGCCCAGCTCGGGCGTATTGCCGACGAGGTAGACGTCCTGGCCCCAGTTCGTGCGCGCGATGACGTCGAAGTTCACCTTCACCTTCGGCCAGCCCGGCGTCGCCTGCAGGTCACGAATGAGGGCTTCGACCTCTGGCCCGCCGTGGTTTTGAGGGGCGTAGCGCCGGAGGATGCTCAGGTACTCCCCCAGGTACTGCATGCCCGTCTTGTTCCCGTCGGCCTTCTTCGAGTCGATGAAGAGCACCGACTCGGCGTTCGCCGGCCTCGCTCTCTTGCTGCCCATCGACGCGGCGGTCCAGTTGCCGGCGTCGGTCACCACCTTCATGTCGGTGAGGCCGAACACCGCCGACTTGAGGTGCATCGCGTTGAACGGGCCGGAGCGGTTCATCACCTCGAACGTGGGGATGCCAGCGGCGCGCAGCAGGTCTTCGGTGTTGTCGTTGTTCGAGTCCGGCCGGGGCTTGCCGTCGGCGTCGATGCCGTCGGACTGCTTCTGGTCGGTCACCACCGTCACCTTCACGCCACGCGCCTTCGCGGCCGCCAGCTCGTCCACCAGCTTCGAGCGGCCCTCGGTGTTGGTGATGTTCCGGAGTGTGAAGACCGAGATGAAGATGAGCTCCTTCTCGTCGCGGATCATCGAGAAGAGTTTGTCGGCGACGCGGGGGCCCTTCGCGGTCGGCGAGCTGAAGAGCACGTTCACCGGCGCCGCGTCGTCCCACACGTTCTGAATCGGCTTGCCGGCCTTCAGCGCTTCGATGGCCGCGGCGTACTTCGCGATGAGGCCCGGGTCGGTGACGCGGTGCAGGGTCGTTCCGGTGCGCCGAGTTCTGTGGGTTGTGCGAGCCGGTCAGCAGCGTCTCTTTGAGCGCGCCGGTCTGCGGGTCGGGGTAGCGGAAGGTTCGGGCCTTGAGGTGGAAGAGCCCGCGCCCCATGTCGATCTCGATGATCTGCGTGTCGCGGCGCTGTGCCTCGGTGAGCCCCTTGTGCGTGTCGGCGTGTGAGAAGCCCTCGCCCTTGAGCTCGTCGACGACGGTGTTCCACGGCCGGTCGGGAGCGATCTGCGCGGAGTCGATCAGCAGCTGCACGTGAATGCCGGCGCGGGAAGCTTCGGTCAGCTTCGAGATCACCGCCGGGTCGGTGAGGTTGTAGACGGCGTACTGGATTCGGTACGGGTTCTCGGCGGGGTTCGCGAACTGCCGGGAGTCTGCGCGGCGGGCGTTGATGATGCCGTCGAGCTCCTTGAGCTCCATCTCGAGCGCCTGCGTGCCTGGCGTGAAGACGGTCTCGATGGCTGGCGCAGCGCCGGCACTGAAGCCGTCACGCACGGCCGTCACGGCGGTGGTCGGCGTGGTCGCCGTCGGGGCGGTGACGGGGCTCGTCGGCGCGGGAGCGGGAGGGAGGACGACCGGACTCTGCGGCGTGGTGACTCGAGGCATGGGCGGGTTTGCTCTTACCAGCTCGCGCCCGGCCGATCATGCCGCACCGCCGTGCACCACCCGTGACGGGATGGCCCGTGGCGCAGCTCGGGCACGGCTCGCGTCGCGTGGAGCGGCGGCTCGCTGCACGTCAGTCGGGTCCGGGCGTGTGGCCCTGAGTGCCTGATCAGCGCCTGCCTCGTCGCCGCCGCAAGCGATTTGCACTTCCCAACGCCACGTGGTGTCAGCGGGCCATGATGGTTCGCGGCCTGACGCTCCTGTGTGTGGTGGTTCTCAGTGGCTGTCCCTCTGGCACGAGCGGCCCGCAAGGAGACCCGGGGCCGGCCGGTCCTCCGGGCCCGACGGGCGCCATGGGGTCCCCGGGGTCGCAAGGCGAAGCCGGAGCCACCGGTGCGCAAGGCGCTGCCGGAGCGCTCGGTCCACAAGGCCCTGCCGGAGCGGTGGGTCCGCAAGGCCCTGCCGGAGGAGTCGGTCCACAAGGCCCCGCCGGTCCTCCGGGCATGGTGCTCGTGCTCGACGGTGGTGTGGTGACGGGCCCGGCTGGCGCTTCCGTCGTCGTCACGACGCTCGCCGCGAGCACCGAGTGCCCGACGGGCGGAGTCCGCATCACCCAGCTCTCCGATGGCGGCCTGACGACGGTGTGCAACGGCACACCCGGGCTGCCGCCGTCGGTGCGCACCCTGCCGACGATGAGCCCGCAGTGCCCGGCCGGAGGCGTGCTCCTGGGAACACCCGATGGCGGCGCTGTCGCGGTGTGCAACGGCACCGTTGGGCTGCAGGGGCCCGCAGGCGCGACGGGGCCTGTTGGCCCGGCAGGTCCACAAGGCGCGCTCGGCCCGGCAGGTGTCGCAGGGCCGGCTGGACCGGTTGGCCCTGCTGGCCCGGTTGGCGCCGTTGGTCCTGCAGGCGCGGCAGGTCCACAAGGCGCGATCGGCCCCGCTGGTTCCGCGGGCGTCGCCGGACCGGCTGGACCGGTTGGAGGCGTTGGGCCCGCAGGCGCGCCAGGTGCCGTCGGCCCGGCTGGCCCGGTCGGACCTGCTGGGAGCGTGCTCTTCCTCGACGGCGGCGTCGCGCTGGTGACCGAGGTGCCCGTTCAGTTCATCGGCTTCACCGTCGCGACCTTCACCGGCAACCTCGGCGGCCTGCCCGGGGCCGCGGCGAAGTGCAGCGCCGAGTTCGCGAACTCCTATTTCTGCACCATCCCCGACTACGACAACGCCAACACCACGGCCGTCCCACCCACTGCGGCGGGTGCCTGGTACGACTACTCGCGCGCCGACAACGGCACTCGCAGCACCAGCGCGTGCACCGATGCCAACACGCCGTGGACGAATGCCGCCACGCCGTTTCAGACCTTCGGGCCGACCCTCGGAGCGACGGGCTACGCCAGCACCACGCTGTGCTCCAACGCTCGCCACCTCGCCTGCTGCCGCGGCGGACGACCGTCGACGTTTCGTGGCTTCACCACGGCGACCTACTCGGGGAACCTCGGTGGCGTGCCGGGCGCGAACGCGAGGTGTCAGGTGGACTTCCCGAACTCATGGCTCTGCTCCCTCAATGAGTACGACCTGGCGAACACCCAGGTGGTGCCTCCGACGAGCGCGGGCGCGTGGATCGACTACAACCGTGCGGCGAACGGCGCTCGCAGTAACTCCGCGTGCACTGGCGGCAACACCCCCTGGACGAACGCGGCGACGCCGTTCCAGACCTTTGGGCTCACGCTGTTGGCCACCGGTTACGCCAGCACCACGCTCTGCTCGAACCTGCGCCACCTCGCGTGTTGCAGTCGCTGAGTCGCACTGACGGTGACGGCTCCGTGAGCGTGCTCCGGCGGGAATCTCTCGCCGTCGCTGGGCAGGTGCGGGAACCTCGCGCACGTGGCGACGCGCAAGAAGCCGGCCGATGGTTGGGACGAGTGGGTAGCAACGCATCAGCCAGAGTTCGCCGAGGGGCTCGTCGCGATGCTGGAGGACACCAGCCTCCCGAAGCTCGAGGCGCGGTTCCTCATGCTGTCGACGTGGCCGGCGACGCCTGAGTTCGGCGCGGCGGCGGCGTCTTTCTTTCAACGCTTTCCGGTTCGATTCCGCGAGCAGCTCGGCACCGGCGTCGCGGCGCTCGGCGTCTTCCTGACGCACGGCGGTCGGGCGGAGGCGCTGGAGAAGCTCGAGACCGTCGTGGCTCCGAACGCGCTCGTGCCGGCGTGGCGCGACACGGTGGTTCAGGCCGTCCTCAGCCTGCTCCGTCGGACGCAGAAGCCAGGCGTCGACTCGACGGCTCCAGCGACGCTGCCCGCAGGACCCCGCGCTGCGCTGCAAGAGGCGTGGCTTGGGCTCGCGAAGACGCGGACTCCCGACGCGCTCCCGCTGCTGCTGTCTCGGCTCACCGATGGGCCGGCGACCGACGTGACACAGCGTTTGCTCTCGTTGATCGACTTCCCCACCGACGCCCGAATCGCCGACGCCGCGGTCGCGCTCGTCGACCGGCCCATCGTGCGCTTCGACGCCTCGACGGCCTTGTTTTCGGTGATCGCGCTCACGTTGCTGGCCCACGCCGATATTTCTCATCGGCAGGCGGCCATCACGTTGGCCGAGGCCCTGCCATCGTTCGCCTGGCTGGAGCGTCTCTTCCCGACGACTGCGCCGCCCCCGCGCTCGACGAAGACAGCCTCGAGCGCAGGCCCGTCGAGCGAACACGACTTCCTCACCTGGCTCGCCGAAGCGCCGGCCGACCTCACGCGCCGTCAGGCCTTCGCCGACTGGCTGCTGGAGCGAGGGCTCCCTCGTGGCGAGTTCATGGCGCTGCAGCTCGCCGATCGCGAGCTGACCCCGAAGGAGCGTACGCGCGTCCGTGCGCTCCAGAAGAAGCACGAGAAGGAATGGCTGCGAGGGTTCTCGAAGAGCCTCATCAAGGGCTCGGCGGTGTTTACGAAGGGCGTGCTCTCGTCGATCGACGTGTCGACGTGGGGCCCCGAAGGAAACGTTCCGTCACCCGAAGAGCCACAGCTCGCGACGCTCGAGCGGCTGGGGACCAACGGCGGGCGCTCGGAGCCTCTCGAGCAGCTCCTTCAGTCACGCTGGCTGCGCTCGCTGCGGGAACTCACCGTACAGGCGGTCATGCTTCCGATCATTCCTTCCGTCGTGCTCGAGCAGCTCGACGCCCTCGGTGTGCACACGCAGTGGAGCCCGCCGGACTTCACGCTCGCCGCCGCCGCGAAGACCCTCGAGTCCATGTCGCTCCCGCGCGTGCGCCGGGTGTCGCTCTTCGGCGACCTTCGCGGCGAGCAGGCGCCGGTGGTGAGCTCGACGAGCTGGGCGCGCCGGCTGCACACGCTCGTCGTCGAGAGCCTCTCGGCCGAGGTCTGGTTCTCGAGCTGTCGCGAGCTGGGCCTCACCGAGCTCGAGGTCCGCGAGCCTGCGCACCTTGCCGCTGCACACTGGCGCTTCACCCGCGGGCCTCAGGCCTGGCGGCTCGAGGTCGTCCTGAACGACGCGAAGGACGCCGACTCGGTGCTCGAGACGCTCGGCCGGCTGGAGCCCGCGCTGCGCGCCAACACCACCGTGTCGATGCCTCCGACGGTCCCCGCAAACCTCCGAAGCGCGCTGCTGGCGGTCGACGTCAACCTCGAGCCTGACTGACCGGGCTTGCTGCCCGTCAACGGGTCGAGTTGGCTTGTTCTCTGGCCGAGCTGAGGAGCCCCGTGGACGAGAACGTCGTCGAAGTGGAGAGCGCCGTCGTGAAGACCTTCGACGGCGAGGCGCTCGAGGTGCATGGCGGCGCGTACCTGACGCCTGAAGGCGTGCTGCGAACCACCGCCGAGCTGTCGCGCCTGCGCGCGCGCGTCATCGATCAAGATCAGCTTCCGAGCCTGTTGCCCATCGTCGCGTGCACCGCGGGCCTCGCCGGGCTCGTCCTTGGCTATTGGCTGGGCCGCCGCCGGTAGCGCTCCTCTCATGGACCTTCACGCCCACCGGGCTGCCATTCGGTTCATCGTCTCGCTCGACAGGCCGGTCGACGCCGAGTCGTTCTCCGACGACGAAGCCTGGGCGCTGATGCAGGACCTGGTCGACGAGTACGCGAAGGCCGGCCGGAGCATGAGCTCGCCCCAGGTCGCCGCGCTGCGGGACTTCGGGCACACCATCGGCATTCGGCCGGGTGGGCCGCTTCACTCCTACCGTCCGGCGCTCGAAGAGGCGTTCGGTGCGTCCTCGATGAGCAGCGACGACTTCGGGCTGCTCCTCACGTGGGCCCACGCGCAGGTCAACGCGAACTTCGAGACGAAGCCCGTCGACAAGGTGACCCTCGACGCCGAGCCGCGCGGTCCGAACCCGCCGCCGCGCAAGCCGCTGTGGGAGTGAGTCACGGTCTCCAGGTGAAGGTGGCTTTGACGACGAGCCGTTGCTCCGAAGGCGGCGCGCCCGGCACCTGAAACGCGGTGCGGGTGTCGGTGAAGACGACGTAGACGAAGGACAACGGCAGAAACTCCCAGGCGAGCCTCGCGTTGAGCAGCCCGACGTTGCCGGCGGTGTCGCGCTGGTAGCTCCCGATGAGCTGGAGCTTCGGGTTCACCGCCAGCCGGCCCTCGAGCTGGAGCAGGTGCGTCGACACCCCGCCGGGCCTCACGCCTTCACCGTCGAAGCGGTTGAGCTCGTAGTTGAGGAACAGGCCGATGTGCGGCAGTGGCGAGAAGCCCACCTGGCCCTGCGCGCGCACGAAGTCGGCGAGGAAGTAGCGGCCGATGCCGACGTTGCCGCCCGCCGAGAAGAGGCGGCTCTGCTCGCTGTACGCCGCGATGCCGAGGCGATCGAAGACGCTGGTGCCTGCGGGAAACGAGACGCCGGGCACGGGCGCAAACGGCGCGTCGAGCGACTGCCAGGTTCGCTGTCCGTAAATCCACCCGCGGTCACCGCCCTCGAGCGTGAGCCAGAACACCTCGTAGTAGGCGTTGGCTTCCTGAAAGCGGCCGTCCTGCGTGCTCCAGACGGCGCTGGTGTCGAGGTACTGCTGAATCGAGCGCAGCCACTTCGGCAGCCAGGCTGGGCGCCAGTCGAGGTACCAGCTGCCCGTGAGCAGGAACGCCGCCTCGCGAGCCACGAAGCCCGAGCGCGTCTTGTACCCGGGAGACAACGCCGAGCCGCGCGCGCTCAACCGGCCCCACTGCCCCTGCACGCTGCCTTCGAGGGCGCCCGTGACGCCCATCGTCGGCGCCGAGCCGTCATGCACCTGGTCGACGCTGGCCGACGCCATCGCGTTCATCGAGAAGATGCCCCGGCGCAGGAGCACGTCGACGACCGGCACCACGTTCGTCGCGGCGGCCGAGCCTGACTCGAAGTCGTGACGGGCGACGAGCATCGCGCCGGCGCGGCTCTCTCCCAGCAGGTGGTGCGAGTAGCGCGCGACGCCGAAGAGGCTCGAGTTCTGCGTCGTCGTCGGCAGCGTGTGCACCACCATCGCGCCGAAGCTGCGCTCCGAGGAGCGGTAGACGAACCGGCCTCCTGCCGACAGCGGCTGGGGTTGCCCGTTGGTGAGGCCGATGGTGCGGCTGAAGAACGGCTGCACGAGGCCCGAGTGCATGCTGAAGAGGCCCGCGTTCTCGAGGAAGAACTGCCGTCGCTCGGGGAAGAGCACCGAGAAGCGCGAGAGGTTCACCACGCGGCGATCGACGTCGACCTCGGCGAAGTCGGTGTTGCCGGTGAGATCGATGACCGAGTTCGCGGTGGGCGCCCACGTCACCTCACCGCCAGCGTTCGGGCGGACGCTCAGCGGTCCGTCTCCAGCGCGATCGAGGCGCACGATGCCGTACGGCCGCAGCTGCAGGTTCAGCCCGACGCGCGAGGACGGCGGCTCGGTGAAGACGAGCTGACCCGCGTACGGCATGCGGAACGGAGAGAAGTTGCGGGGAAACGGGCTCCACGCGGTGCGCTCCATGGTGCGGCGAACGGCGCGCGCGGCGTTGAAGCCCCAGACGAGCCGCTCGGAATCGATGCGCAGGCTCTTCCACGGCAGCTTCAGCTCGACGGTGTAGCCCTTCTCGTCGCGCGTGACGGCGGAGTTCCACACCGTGTCCCACTGCGTCTCGGTGATGTCGTCGTCGATGACCTGCACGTCGTGCTGGCTGCCCCACGGCGTGACGAAGAAGCCGAACGCGTTGCGGCCGTCTCCGAGCGGGTCGAGCACCACGCCGAACCAGTCGAAGCCGCGGCTGAGCGAGAAGTCGCGGCGAAGGTCGGTCTGCTGGATGCCTGAGGTGCCGGCTTCGTCGTCACAGCGCGCGGCGACCCAGAGCGCGTCGTCGGTGGCGAGCACTCGCACTCGCGTCGCCAGCTTCGCGGGCTGGAGCAGGTCGGGGTCGATCTGCACGAAGGGGCTCAAGGTCGCGGCCTCGGTCCACGCCGCTTCGTCGAGCACGCCGTCGAGGGTGAGCGTGGCCTGCGTTCTGGTGACGGTGACCTGCGGGCGCGTCGCGGGAGGCGGGAAGAAGTCAGTCGGACCGGCGAACGCGTGCGCAGCCCAGGCCCAGACGACGACGGTGACGACACGGGCGCTCACGGAGGGAAGGCGGATAGTCGTGTGTCGGCCGAAACGCACGCCTCGATCAGGAACGGCCGCCGCTCATCGGTCAGCCCAGCCTCGATGGCTCCGAGTCGTGGAAGGGCGCGCGTCCGCTCGACGCTCGAGGCCCCGTCTCCTGTTCACTCGAGCAACGGGCTCTTCGCGCCTGCGTACGCGAGCACGAGCCGATGCGAGGCGCGCGTCATCGCGGTGTAGAGGCCTCGGCGGGAGTCCTGCGTGTTGGCCCACGTCGTCGCCGCGGCGTCGGGCAACACCACGAGGTCGAACTCGAGGCCTTTGATCTCCTGCACGCAGGTGACGACGATGCCCGGCTTGAACGGGAAGTCACCGTTGAGGGCGAGTGTCGTGTCGATGCCCCGCAAGCGCTGCTGCACGCGCTTCGCCGCTTCGGGCGTGCGGCAGATGACGGCCACGCTCGCGGACGGGTCGTCACCCATCAACTGGCGCAGGCTGTCGCTGAGCCACACCGACAGATGGAACGGCGCGAAGAAGGGCGCCCACGTCACGGCCGGGGTCGGCGCGAGCGGCACCGTGGCGTCGAGCACGTGCCTGGCGAGCGTCGTCACGTCGGGCGGGCAGCGGTAGTTCACCTCGAGACGAAGCTGCTTCGAGCCCGGCACGCCGAGCTCGGCCATCACGCCATCCCACCCGGTGAAGACCGCCGTCGGGTCGACCTGCTGCGCCGCATCGCCAGCCACCACGAAGACGCCGCCCTTGCGCAGCGCGCGCGCCATCACGCCGAGCTCGATGGGCGCGAACTCCTGCGCCTCGTCGATGAAGACGACGTCGTAGGCGCCCAGCGGCATCGGCGGCTTCCCACGCGCGAGCGACCGCAGCTTCTCGAGCTCGAACAGCACCGAGTGATCTTCCGCGTCAGCCGAGTTCGCGTCTTCGAGCGGCGTGCCCTCGTCGAGCCCTCGGCCATCGACCGCCGTGCGCGCCTCGACGTCGACGTGGCCGTACCGCAAATCGCTCGGGTCGAGGAACTGCACCTTGGTGTGCTGCGCGATGGCCTCGACGACGGTGAGGAAGAGGGCGCCGTTCGCGCGGTCGACGACGGGGCGCATCAGGGCGCGGTCTCCGAAGAGGTGCTCGAGATCGGCGCGAGACGCGAGCGCGTTGCTCTTGCGTGGGCGGTCTTCGTCTTCGAGCGGCTTCGGGTGCTGCGCGACGAAGGCCTCGAGGATCGGCCGCAGGGCAGGGTGGCGCTTGAGCTGAACGATGGGCGACGAGGTGTTCTCGGACAGCCGCCGCGGCAGATCACGAAACGCTCGACGGGCTTCGTCGGTCACCCACTCGTCGAAGGTCCACACGTCGACGTCGTGCACGTCGCGGCGCTCGAGCATCAAGATGGTGAGGCGCCGCAGGCCCTCGGTCGGCACCAGCACCGCGCCTCGAAAGCGTCGTTCTCCGTCGGCGAGGTGGCGATCTCTCAGCGCGAGCAGACGATGGAGCGCGACCGTCGTCTTCCCGAAGCCGGCTTCGCCCAGGAGCAGCAGGTGCTCGTGCCGCGGCAGATCGACGGCACGCTGCTGCGCCGGGTCAAGCGTCACCTCGAGTGGAGAACGGAAGGCGTGCCGCACCGCCGCCGGCCGTCCCTGAATCGCGGGCGGGAGCGCGTCAGGCTGTGACTGCCACCTTCCTTCGCGGCGAACGAAGGCCTGCTCTCCCGCGAACACCCGGCTCAGCACGCCACCTTCGAACGTGAGCAAGTGCTTCTCGAGCAGCTTTCCCGAGACCGGCCGGCCATCGACCTCGACCTCGTAGACGTGGCCTTCGTCGGTGGTGAAGAAGATCTCGGCCATCGGCGCGGCGTCGGCGTCGATGACGGCCACGGTGCTGTCGACCTGCGTGGCGTCTCCGAGGAAGACGTCGGTGATGCGGCGTGACGTCTCGAGCTTGAAGTGGCCCACGAGGCGACGGGTCGGCGCCGCGCGTTGCGCCTGCTCCACGGCCCGCTCGAGCGCGCTCAGCCGTTCTGCCCACGAGTCCGTCAGCATGCTGGCTCTTCATATTCCCACTCGTGCTCGCCAACACTTCCAGACTGGCGTGGATAGGAAGGTGAAATGGTCGAACTGCTGGAGCACACCGAGTGGGTTCGCGGGCTTGCCACGCGGCTGGTTCGGGATGACGCCGACGACGCCGCGCAGGACGTGTGGCTGGCTGCGCTGCGTTCACCGCCCGATTCGAACCGCCCGGCGAGGCCCTGGCTCGCGCGTGTGCTGCAGAACGCCGCACGGAAGCGCTTTCGCGATGAGTCGACGCGCCGGGACTACGAGACGGCCGCTCCGCAGCCTGACGCAGAGACGAGCCCCGAGGCGCTGGTTGGCCGCGTCCAACTCCAACAGCTGTTGGTCGAGCTCGTCCTGGGCCTCGACGAGCCGTTTCGTCAGACGCTGCTGCTGCGCTTTTTCGAAGGGAAGTCGTCGGCTGAGATCGCCGAAGCGTTCGGGGTGCCCGCGGGAACGGTGCGCTGGCGCCTGAAGGAGGGCCTGGAGCGCGTTCGCACTGCCCTCGACGCGAGACATCACGGCGATCGCAAGGCGTGGCTGCTCTCGTGCGCGCCGCTGCTGCTCCCACCCGCTGGTCCGTGGTTCACCGCCGGAGTTGCCCTGATGGAGAAGAAAGTTCGCGTCTCGATCGTCGTCGTCATCGTGATGCTGGTGGGGCTGCTGGCCGGGTGGTCGAGCTCGGAACGTCCTGGCGCCGATGCACGCGCGACGACGCCACCGGTCGAGCGTGTCGCTGCACCGTCCTCCGCGTTACCAGTCGCGACGTCAGTGCCATCGGTCGTGCGTGTCGAGCCAGCCCTCGCCGCACCGAGCGCCTCGCCAGTCTCTCCGATGCTCGCTGCACCAGTCGTGGAGCCCTCGCCTCTTGCACTCGTCCCGCAACCCTCTGCGCCGACCATCACTGCTCCCGCGACGCCGAGCGGCGGCCTCGATGGCGGAGTCCGCTACCCGCTCGACAAAGACGGCATTCGCGCCGCGGTGAAGTCGGCCGTTCCCGACGTGAAGGACTGCTACGAGTCGTGGCTCGCGATGAACCCGGCCCTCGGTGGCAGCCTCATCGTCAAGCTCACCATCGACACCGACGACGGCGTGGAGGGCCGCGTCACCCGCCTCTCGCTCGACGATGGAGGCATGGGGAACGTCGCGTTCGAGGGCTGTGCCTTGTCGTCCCTCTCGGACCTGCGCTTCGAGCCGCCACTCGACGGGCCGATGAACGTGACCTACCCGCTGCTGTTCAGCTCCACGGGCGCCGGCCACTGAGGGCGACTCGCGTCCTGTGTCATGCTCCGGGCATCTTCAGCCCGGCGGTATCCCACATGGCAGCCAGACTCCTTCGTTTCGCGTCACTCGTTGGCTTCGTCTCACTCCAGGCCTGCGTGTGCGTCGACACCTCGAAAGTGACGAGCTTCAAGTGTGGCGATGGAGACGCCTGTACCGAGGGCCTGCGGTGTTGCGGTGACGGAGTCTGTCGCGCCGACTGCAGCGGCGGGGCTGGTGGCGGCGCTTCGTCGACGGGTGGCGGCACGTCGTCGACAGGTGGTGGCGGCTCCAGCACCGGCGGTGGCACGGCTGGCTCGTCGGGCGGTGGAACCGGCGGCAGCGGCGGTGGCGCCACGGGCTGTCAGGACAACCAGGCCTGCACCGGCAACACCGGCGCGCCGTGTCGCACCGGCGTGACCCTCTGCAACGGCGGCCAGGCCAGCTGCATCGACGGGCCGGCGGCGGGCAACGGCGTCGCGTGTGGCAACAACCTCGTGTGCCGCGGCGGTCTCTGCGTCACCTGCACCGCGGGCACCTCGTGCACCACCAACCCGGACCCGTGCAAAGAGGGCGACACGACGTGCGGCGCGATGGCGGGCTGCGAGGACTCGACGAGACAGCGCCCCTCTGGAGCGGCGTGCGGTGTCGGCCGCGTCTGCACCAGCACCGGCCAGTGCATCACCTGTGACGAAGGCGCGTCGTGCAGCGGCAACCCGAGCGCGCCCTGCGTGGCGGGCGTGGTGCGGTGCGCGTCAGGCAGCGCGGTCTGCGCCGATGGAGCTCCGGCGCCCTCAGGCCTCGCGTGCGGCGTCGACCGGGTGTGCGCCGGCGGCAACTGTCTTCAGTGCGTGCCGAACGCGGCGTGCGCGTCGAACCCCGGTGCACCGTGCCGGCGTGGCGTGACGACGTGCGGCGCGGCGCCCGCCTGCATCGACGGCACGAACGCGGCGGCAGGCACGGCGTGCGGGACCGAGCTCGTGTGCAGCGCAGCAGGCACCTGTGTGGCGTGCCAGGCTGGCGCCGCGTGCACCACCAACCCGGGCAGCGCGTGCCGCCGCGGCGTCGTGGAGTGCTCGACCGGCGCGCCGGTGTGCGTGGACGACGCGCTGAAACCTGCGGGGACCTCGTGCGGCATGAACACGGTGTGCACGGCCGCGGGCACCTGCGCGGCGTGTACGGCGGGAGGGAGCTGCACCACCAACCCGAACCCGGGCTGCCGCACTGGCGTCACCAGCTGCGCGACGGGCGTTCAGACCTGCGCCGATGGCATGCCCAGGTCCGCGGGCACCACCTGCGGCATGGGCCAGGTGTGCGACGCCAATGGCTTCTGCGGCATGTGTACGGCCGGCATGGCGTGCACCTCGAACACGGGCGCGCCGTGCAAGACGGGCGTCATCGACTGCAGCACCGGGAGCACCCGCTGCGTCGACTCCACCAACGTCACCGCAGGCACCGCGTGTGGGCCCGACCAGGTGTGCAACGCGAGCGGCTCGTGCGCCGCGTGCGTCGCGGGCACGGCCTGCACCACCAACCCCAGCCCCTCGTGCAAGACGGGCATCACCTCGTGCGCGACGGGAGTCCAGGCGTGCATCGACTCTGGCAACCGTCCACCCGGCACGACGTGCGGCACCAACCAGGTGTGCAGCGTCAATGGCAACTGCGTCAGCTGCACGGCCGCGCTCGCTTGCACCACCAACCCGAGCCCTGCCTGCCGCAATGGCCTCACCTCGTGCGCGACGGGTGCCACCACCTGCGTCGACGGCAGCAACAAGATGGCAGGCACTGCCTGTGGCTCAGCGCAGGTGTGCGACTCGAACGGCAACTGCGGCATGTGCGTCGCCAACCAGATGTGCACCACCAACCCGGGAGCACCGTGCGTCGCGGGCCGGACGGACTGCAGCTCCGGTAGCTCGGTCTGTGTCGACAGTGGCAACGTCACTGCGGGCACCAACTGTGGCGCGGGGCGCGTGTGCAATGGCTCGGGCGCGTGCATCGCCTGCGGCGCGGGAGCGACCTGCGGCACCAACCCGGGCGCGTGCAGGAACGGCGTCACCGACTGCAGCACCGGCGCGCTGCGCTGCATCGACAGCGGGAACAAGGCGCCCGGCACCACGTGCGGTTCGGGCCAGGTGTGTGACGCGAGCGGCATGTGCGTGAACTGTGCGGCGGGAGCGGGGTGCACGGCCTCGAACCCGTGCTTCAACGGCTCCATCTCGTGCACCTCGGGCAGCCCCGTCTGCACCAACGCCAGCCGCAAGGGCACCGGCGCCTCGTGCGGCACCAATCAGGTGTGCAACGCGCTCGACCAGTGTGTGGCCTGTACGCAGGGCGGGGCGTGCTCCACCAACCCGGGAGCGGCCTGTCGCAACGGCACGACGGAGTGCAGCTCCGGCGCGCCGGTGTGCGTCGACGGCAGCAACAAGACCAACGGCACCGTCTGCGTGGGCGGCGTCTGCAACATGGGCATGTGCAACGCCTGCAACGACGGCGCGGCGTGCACCACCAACATGAACTCTGCGTGCCGCAACGGCATCACCAGCTGCAGCACGGGTGTTGCCGTCTGCAACGACGGGAGCAGCAAGGCGAACGGCACGACCTGCTCCGGCGGCGTCTGCAACATGGGATCGTGCAACCCCTGCAACTCGGGCGGCGCCTGCACCACCAACCCCAACCCCTGTCGCAACGGCAGCATCAGCTGCAGCACCGGCGTGCCTGTGTGCACCGACGGCGCTGCGAAGACGAACGGCACCACCTGCATGGGCGGCGTCTGCAACATGGGCAACTGCAGCGCCTGCAATCAGGGCGGCGCCTGCACCACCAACACGAACGCCGCGTGTCGCAACGGCACCATCGACTGCGCCACGGGGAGCGCGGTGTGCCTCGACGGCACGACGAAGCCGAACGGCACCACCTGCACCGGCGGTGTCTGTAATGGCGGCCTGTGCAATCCGTGCAGTCAGGGGTCCACGTGCACCGGGAACCCGAACCCGGCCTGCCGAAACGGCACCATCGAGTGCGGCTCTGGCCTGTCGGTGTGCATCGACGGCAGCAACAAGATGAACGGCACCACCTGCATGGGCGGCGTCTGCAATGCCGGCGCGTGCAACCCGTGCTCCGCAGGTGCGTCCTGCTCCCCGACGAACCCGTGCCGCACTGGCGCCATCAGCTGTAGCTCCGGTTCTCCCGTGTGTGGCGAGACGGGGAGCGTGGTGGTTGGCACGGCGTGCCTCGGTGGCGTCTGCAACAGCGCGGGGAATTGCATCGCGTGTGTGCCCGGCGCCTCGTGCACGACGAACCCCAACTACCCGTGCCAGACTGGCGCGATCTCGTGCGGCACCGGTGCGCCCGTTTGCAGTGACGACCTCGTTGCGCCCAACGGCACGGCGTGTCCCGTCGGAGGTCAATACGGAGGGCCCGGGCGGTGCAACGCCGGCGCCTGCTGCGATGGCTGCGTGTCGTCAGGCGTCTGCTACCTGAACAACGTACGCTCTCGCTGTGGCCTGGGAGGCGGGGCTTGCCGTGCGTGTACCGTGTCCCAGACGTGCTTCGACGGCATCTGCGAGTGCACGCTCTGCTGAGCGGTGGGCTGGACCGCGCGACGTGGAGGGTCTCCCACGAGCGAGGAAGGCCCTATGGCCCGGCGTCGCGCGCGGTGGCAAGACACGCGACCAGCGCCGCCGTCGGAGTCCACGCGCACTGCCCGCTCCCCTGCCGCTCGCACGTTGCGGTGCGGTAGCAGCCATACTCGGCCCGCCACTCACACGTGCTGCCCAGCGGCTGGTCGGCGCACAACTGTCCCGAGCACCCGCCCGTGAAGCACGGCAGGCCTCCATCGGGCCGCGGCGGCGGGTTGCACGCGCACACCTCACAGCCCGTCGTCGCGTCGAGCGTGCAGACGACTGGACCGCACGAGCCGGCGTCGCGCGGCGGCGGGCAGACGAACTCGCAGCGCGGCCCGGTGCGGCCGACCCACGTCCCGTCGGGACACATGAAGGCGTCCTGCGTGCAGGCAGTCCCGGCGTCACGGAGACCGCCGTCGGCGCCGCTCGGGCAGACGAACTCGCAGCCGGGCCCAGTGCGGCCGACGACCGTGCCATCGGGACAACGGAACGCGTCTCTCGTGCAGGCGGTGCCGGCGTCGTCACCGGGGCACGGGGCAAACGCGCAGTCGGGCCCGCGACGGCCGACGGAGCTTCCATCAGGACACAGGCGTACATCCGCCGGGCACGCCACGCCGCGGCGCCGCTTCGGCTGGAAGGTCGTGAAGCCGGTCACCTCGAAGCTGATGCGCCCGTTAGATGGCCGAGGGTGGCAGCTCCGACTCGGTTCCGTCGGCCTCGCGGAGCTGCACGGTGAGTTCGGTCGCGGCCGCGCTCTGGGTGAGCGGCAACGTCATGCGCGCGACCTTCGTGAAGCGCGTGCCCGCCGGTCCCCACGTCGCCGCCGGCCCTGCGACGTCCTTCAACGGCAAGCGGTTGTCTGTGCATGACTCGAACGGTGCCTGGCGTTCAAGGCCCCGCCCATCGGCAGGTGACGCGGGTCAAGGCCAGCCGCAGCTCACCGTTTCACGCCGTGCGCCTCGAGCGTCGGGGTGTGCTCGCCGCGCTCGAAGATGACGGCCGCCCGTCCGACGATCAGCGGGTCGACCGGACCAATCAACTCCCGGTCCTTCGTCTCGTAGTCGAGCCGATGCAGCAGGTACCGCATGGCGCTGAGCCGCGCCCTCTTCTTGCAGTCGCTCTTGATCACGATCCACGGCGAGTCGCTGGTGTCGGTGTGAAAGAACATCGCCTCCTTCGCCCGCGTGTACTCGTCCCACTTGTCGAGCGACGCCTTGTCGATGGGCGAGAGCTTCCACTGCTTCAGCGGGTGCACCTCGCGCTCACGAAACCGCCGCTGCTGCTCCCGCCGGCTCACCGAGAACCAGAACTTGAAGACGTGAATGCCCTGCCGCACCAGCATGCGCTCGAACTCCGGCGCCTGGCGCATGAACTCCTGGTACTCGGCGTCAGTGCAGAAGCCCATCACGCGCTCGACGCCGGCGCGGTTGTACCAGCTGCGATCGAACAGCACGATCTCACCCGCCGTCGGCAGGTGCTCGACGTAGCGCTGGAAGTACCACTGGCCGCGCTCCTCTTCGGTCGGCTTCTCGAGCGCCACCACGCGCGCGCCGCGAGGGTTGAGGTGCTCCATGTAGCGCTTGATGGTGCCACCCTTGCCTGCGGCGTCGCGCCCCTCGAAGAGCACCAGCACGCGCTGCCGCGTCTCCTTCACCCACGCCTGGAGCTTGAGCAGCTCGACCTGCAGCCGGTACTTCTGCCGCTCGTACGTCTTGCGCGAGAGCAGGTTCTTGTACGGGTAGCCGCCCTGCTGCCAATGGTCGGCCAGCTCCTGGTCGGCCGCCCGGCGTGCGAGCTTGTCGAGCCCCTCCTGCTGCGTGACGACGTCCTTCAAGATGCGCACGGCGTCTTCCGGGCTCGACCCCTCGAGGATGTCGCGAATGGCCGCGGCCTTCGACTCATCGGCCGCTGCGCTCACCTCATCGACCGTGAAGGCCTCGACCCCTGCGTCGGTCAACACCGGTGGCACGTCACCTGCCGTCACCTTGCGCGGTCTACTCCGTCTCTTTGCCATGCTGGTGAGCCGAGCAAACCTCATGACGTGCGTCACGCCCGATCGAGGCGACGGAGGCAGCGCGAGCGCCTTCGCAGTTTCTGCAGCTTCGCGTCCCTGGCGCGCTGACTTCGCGGCGCGTGGAGGCCTCGGACCGAGAGCGCGGTGCTGGCACGGATCATTCATTCGCCTGCTGCAGGAGGCGTCATGTCGATCCACAACGGCTGGTCATTGCTGCTGATGCTGTCGGGCTGCGTCGTCACGCCCTCGCTCATTCCGACTGGGTCGTCGGTCGAGTCGGGCACTCGGCAGCTCGCGTACGCCGAAGCTGCGGGCGTCCAACTCTGGGCTGACGCGTCGTGGCGTGGAGACCCGAGCCAGCTGGCCGAGTACGTCACGCCGCTCTCCATCACGCTGGTGAACAAGAGCGGCCACACCCTGCGCCTGGCCTACGAAGACTTCGAGCTGCTCGGAGACAGTGGCACGCACTACGCCGCGCTCCCGCCGTTCGCGATGACGGGCCGCAGTGAGCGCATCGTCGAGCCTTCGCCCTACATCTTCGCCCAGTACCACCGGGCGGTGCCGGTGCAGCGAGGGCCGCGCCCTCCGCCGTTCACACCACGCGTGCACGTGCGCCGGTACTGGGTGGCGCCGTACTACTCGCCCTTCTACATCGGCCTGCCGCTCTGGTCGGCCTGGTCGTGGAACTCCGGCTACCACTCGCGCTACCAGTCGACCTGGCCCCGCCCGCTGCCCACGCAAGACATGCTCCAGCTCGCGTTGCCCGAAGGCGCGCTCGACGACGACGGTCAGGTGAGCGGCTTCGTGTACTTCCAGAACGTCAACCGGGAGCGCGCGGTGAGGGTCTCGGTGACGCTCAAGGACGCGACCACCAACGAGCTGCTCGGCACCATCATCGTGCCCTTCTCCGTGCAGCGCTGAATCGGGCGCGGAGCAGGCGGGACCCGTGCTTGAGTTCCGGGCCCGTGACGTCGCGCCTGCACCACTTCCTGAGCGCCTCGGCGTACCAGCAGTACGTCTACGGCTACCCGCACAAGACGGCGTACCGCGCGTTCGAGACCCCGAAGCCGCTGCACGAGGTGTGGGCGCCCGAGCAGAGCGGCGCGCGGTTCCTCTACGTGCACATTCCCTTCTGCGAGATGCGCTGCGGCTTCTGCAACCTCTTCACGACGGTGAACCCCGTGGAGACCGTCGTGGAGCGATTCCTCACGCAGCTCGAGGTGGAAGCGCGGGAGACCGCGAGCGCCATCGGTGGCTCCACATACACCCGCGCGGCGATCGGCGGCGGCACCCCGACGTACCTGACGGCGAAGCAGCTCGAGCGGGTCGTCGTCATGATGCGCCAGACGATGGGCCTGAAGGCGGCGCCGCTCTCGGTCGAGCTCTCTCCCGCGACGGTGACGGCCGAGAAGCTCGAGGTGCTGGGCGACGCCACGCGGCTCTCCCTTGGCGTGCAGAGCTTCGTCGAGGCCGAGGTCGCCGCGGTGAAGCGCCCGCAGTCGAACGTCGAGGTGATGCGCACGCTCGACCTGATTCGCGCGAAGTCGAAGGCGCACCTCAACGTCGACCTCATCTACGGCATGGAAGGGCAGACCGAGGCGTCGTTCATCGGCAGCCTCGAGACTGCGCTGCGCTGGAGGCCCGAGGAGCTGTACCTCTACCCGCTCTACGTTCGGCCGCTCACCTTCCTCGGCAAACGCGCCACCTCGTGGGACGACCACCGCCTGAGTCTGTACCGGGCAGGGCGCGACTGGCTGAACGGCCACGGCTACCAGCAGCGCTCGATGCGGGTGTTTCAGCGCCGCGACGTCGTCGAGCTGCAGCTGCCCGAGTACCACGCGGAAGACGACGGCATGGTGGGGCTCGGCGTCGGCGCGCGCTCGTACACGAAGGCGGTGCACTACGCGCACGACTGGGCCGTCGAGCCGCGCGCCGTCCGCGGCATCATCGACGACTATCTCGCGCGGCCGGCAGCGTCGTTCCGCTCGGCGCACTCCGGGTTCGAGCTGAACGTCGAGGAGCAGCAGCGCCGCTGGGTGGTGCTCACGCTGTTCGGCGACGGCGTCTCGGAGGTCGCGTTCTCGCAGCGGTTCGGCGTGGCGTGGCCGGAGGCGCTCCCATGGCTTTCGTCGCTGGTGGAGGAGGGGCTCGCGACGTTGAATGACGGCTGGCTGCGGCTGACGCCTCGTGGCCTCGAGCTGAGCGACACGCTTGGCCCGTGGCTGTTCTCGGAGGCGGTCGAGGCTCGCATGTGCGCGTGGGAGGCGAAGTGAGCGCGCCGAACCTCACCGTGCTGTACCGGGGCCCGCTCTCGTCGTGCAACTACGGCTGCACGTATTGCCCCTTCGCGAAGCACCACGAGACCGACGAGGAGCACGCCGTCGATGCCCAGGCCCTCGAGCGCTTCCTTCACTGGTGTGACACGCGAGCCGCGCCGCTCCGGGTCTTCTTCACGCCGTGGGGCGAAGCGTTGACCCAACGCCGGTACCAGGACGCGGTGTCGCGGCTCTCGAAGCTGCCGCACGTCGAGAAGGTCGCGATTCAGACCAACCTGTCCGCGCGCCTCGACTTCCTCGAGACCTGCGAGCCGTCGAAGGTCGGCATCTGGGCGACCTGGCACCCGGAGTGGACGAAGGAGGCTCGCTTCCTCGAGCAGTGCGCGCGGCTCCACGACGCTGGCGTCTCGTTCTCCGTCGGCGTGGTGGGCTTCCCGAAGTTCCGTGACGCGCTCGACTCGCTGCGCGCGAAGCTGCCCGACGACGTCTACGTCTGGGTGAACGCCGTGAAGTCGACCGACGCGGGGTACTCCGCTGACGACCTCGCCCACTTCACGCGCGTCGATCCACTCTTCCCGTTGAACAACGTTCGCCACCCCAGCCTGGGCCGGGCCTGCGCGGGTGGGCACACCGTCATCTCGGTCGACGGCGATGGCGTGGCGCGCAGCTGTCACTTCATTCGTGAGCCCATCGGCAACCTCTACCAGGCCGGCTTCGAGCGCCTGCTCGAGGCCCGCCCCTGCAGCGCAACGACGTGCGGCTGCCACATCGGCTACGTTCACCTCGAATATCTGGGCCTGACACAGGTCTTTGGCTCCGGTTTGCTCGAGCGCGCCATGACATCACCTCCATCCCCCGAAGGACCCTCCCCATGAACAAGCTGCTCCTTGCCCTGCTCACCATCGCCGCCGTCCCCGCCGTCGCCGCCGACTACAAGTGCACCGACAAGGGCCGCGTCGAGAAGAAGGGCGCCGCCCTGTTCACCTTCAAGCAGTCGGCCACGGAGATCGTCATCGAGAAGGGCGGCTCGATGGTCGGCAAGGCCGTCAAGCGCGGCACCAAGTGGCACGTCGAGATTGGCGGCAAGACCGAGGCGACCTTCGAGAACGGCAACATCGATCGGCGTGGGGCGAGGTGGACCACCATGAGCCACAGCCTGAAGAAGTTCGACTGCAAGCTCGAGGTCGCGACCACGCTCTGGGTGCTGGAAGCGAACGACGTGTTCTGAGGTCTCGAGAATTGTTGCACCTGGTGGCGTCGGGTCGGGTCAGGCAGACGACGTCCACCCCTCACCCGAAGGAACACCTCCATGAAGAAGCTGCTCGTCGCCGTCCTCGCCGTCGCCGCCGTCCCCGCGTTTGCCGCCGACTACAAGTGCAACAACGGCCGCGTCGAGAAGAGCGGCAGCACCCAGTACGCGTACAAGGAATCGTCGTCGGAGATCGTCATCGAGAAGGGCGGCTCCACGAAGGGGAAGGCCGTGAAGCGCGGCTCGAAGTGGCACGTCGAGATCGGCGGCAGCACGCAGGCCACCTTCGAGAACGGGAAGATCGAGAAGGGCGGCTCGTCGTGGGCCACCGTGAGCGACGCCCAGCGCAAGTACGACTGCAACGCCGACGTCGCCGCGACGCTGTGGGTCCTCGATCAGAAGGGTGCGATCTAAAGCGTCGCTGAGGCGGTAGCGTGTCGCCCCTATGGTTCATCGTGTTTCCGACTCCATCGGCGCCGAGCCACATGGCGGTACGCTGCAGGAACGTCTCATCTCGCAGGACCAGTTCGACGCGCGCGCGCGTGGACTGAAGCGCCTCACCGTCGATGCGCGAGCCCTCAACGATCTCGAACTGCTCGCCGTCGGCGCGCTGTCACCTCTCACCGGCTTCCTCGACGAAGCGGCCTACCGCACCGTCGTCGAGTCGATGCGCCTGCCGGATGGCACGGTGTGGCCGCTGCCCATCACGCTCGCGGTGAAAGACGCTCCCGCGGTAGGCGAGTCCGTCGTGCTCGCGGACGACGCCGGTCGCGACTGGGCGGTGCTCACCGTCACTTCGCTGTACCAGCGCGACCCACACCACGAGGCCCGGCACGTCTTCGGAACGGAGGACCTCGCGCACCCGGGCGTCGCCGTGTTGATGGAGCAGCCAACGACGCTGGTGGGAGGCCCGGTCGAGATCGCCCCGCTCCCGACGCAGTCGTTCCAGGAACACCGCCTGACGCCGCGCGCGCTGCGTGCCGAGATCGAGGCGCGAGGCTGGTCGACCGTCGCCGGCTTCCAGACCCGCAACCCGATTCACCGGGCGCACGAGGCGCTGACGAAGATCGCCCTCGAGGTGTGTGACGGCCTCGTGCTGCACCCGCTGGTTGGCGAGACGAAGAAAGACGACGTGCCCGCCGCCGCCCGCTTCGAGAGCTACGAGGCGTTGGTGAAGGGCTACTACCCGAAGGCGCGCACAGTCCTCGCGGCGTTCCCTGCGGCCATGCGCTACGCCGGCCCGAGAGAGGCGCTCTTCCACGTGCTGGTGCGGAAGAACTACGGCATCACGCACCTCATCGTCGGGCGCGACCACGCTGGCGTCGGCTCGTACTACCCACCGCTCGCGGCGCAGCAGTTGGTGAAGCGCTTCACGGCCGCGGAGCTCGGCGTCACGCCGCTCGCGTTCGACCCGACGTTCTACTGCCGGGTGTGCGGCTCCATCGCGTCACAGCGCACGTGCCCGCACGGCCCGGCGGATCAGCTGGCGCTCTCGGGCACGCAGCTTCGTGAGCTGTTGCACTCGGGCCGGCCGATTCCTCCCGAGGTGACGAGGCCTGAGATCGCCGAGATCCTCCGTCGCCACGTCAGCGCGCCGTCGACGCCTCAGCGTGGCGTGTTGCTCTGGTTCACCGGGTTGTCCGGGGCAGGGAAGTCGACGCTCGCGCGCTCGGTCGAGGCCGCGCTGAAGCGTCACCACCGCGTCGAGGTGCTTGATGGTGACGAGATCCGCTCGACCCTCTCGAAGGGCCTCGGCTTCTCGAAAGAAGACCGCGACACCAACATCCGCCGCATCGGCATGGTGGGGCGCATGCTGGCGAGAAACGGCGTCATCGCGATCGGCGCTGCCATCAGTCCGTACGCCGACACACGCGCCGAGGTGAGAGCCGCGGCCGCTGCCGATGGCGTCGCGTTCGTCGAGGTGCACGTGCACGCGGCGATGGAGACGCTGCTGGAGCGCGACACGAAGGGCCTCTATCGAAAGGCGCTCGCAGGAGAGGTGAAACACTTCACCGGTGTCGACGATCCCTACGAGGCTCCTGCGTCACCTGAGCTCGCGCTCGATACGGCGGGCACCGACGTCGCGACCTGCACGGGCCGTATCCTCGAGGTCCTCGCGCGCTTCGGAGTCGTGCCGTGAACATGAACGAGGTGGTGGGCACGCACGACGTGCTCTTCCTCGTGTTCGACACGCTGCGGTTCGATGTGGCCGTCGACGAGTGGCGCGGCGGCCGGACTCCGAACCTCGCGCGCGTCTTGCCGTCGACTGGCTGGGAAGAGCGCCACACACCGGGCAGCTTCACGTACGCCGCGCACCAGGCGTTCTTCGCGGGCTTCCTGCCGACGCCAGCGAGGCCGGGACGTCACCCGCGCCCGTTCTCGATTCGGTTCGGCGGCAGTGAGACGACGACGGGCGACACGTGCGTGTTCGATGCTCCCGATCTCGTGCGCGGGTTCGCGTCGCGGGGCTACCGCACCATCTGCATCGGCGGCGTCGGCTTCTTCAACCCCGAGAACCCGCTCGGTCGGGTGCTGCCGTCGTACTTCGACGAAGCCCACTGGAGCGCCGAGACGGGCGTCACCGAGCCGCACTCCACCGAGCACCAGGTGCGGCTCGCGTGCACGCGGCTCGAGGCGGTGAAGGAGCGCGTTTTTCTCTTCATCAACGTCTCGGCGTTGCACCAGCCGAACAAGCACTACGTGCCGGGCGCGACCGAAGACTCCAGGGCCACCCACGCCGCGGCGCTGCGCTACGTCGACTCGCAGCTGCCTCCGTTGTTCGGAGCGCTGAGCCGGCGAGGACCGACGCTGGGGCTGCTGATGAGCGACCACGGCACCTGCTACGGCGACGATGGCTACGTGGGCCATCGGCTCGCCCACCCTGCAGTGTGGACGGTGCCGTACGCCGAGGTGCTGCTGCCGTCGAAGTGACTACTTCGTGCCGACGGGCGCGGTCGTCGTCTTCGGCTTCGACGGCTTCGTCGACATGCCGGTGCTGGCGCTGGTGCTCGACGTTCCCAGTGCTTCGATCGCGCCAGGGGTCGAGGCGAGCCGCAGGATGCCCGTTGGCGCTGCGGTCTTCTTCGCCGGCGCAGGTGTCGTGCCGGTCGTGCCGGTCGTGCCGGTCGTGCCGGTCGTGCCGGTCGTGATGGCGGGCGCTCCAGCGACGGCGGTGAGCGCAAGGACGGTGAGGACGGCGATGATGGCGATGAATCGCTTCATGGTGAGGCTCCCTGTGGACGTCAGACCGCGCGGAATGCGCGGCGTCGTCCGAGGCAGCGTGATTCGTGCCAGCGGGCTGGGGCTCCACGCCGCGCGGGCTTGGCGGTCGGCACCTTCGCGCCACGTGGACGCGCGGCAGCACTTCGTGGACGACGCCGCACATGGTCGACGAGACGCGTGTCGAAGCGCGCCGAACGCAGACGTCGTTCCTCAGGGTGACGCGCGTTCGAGCCGTCGCGTGGCTTCATCGAGTCGGCAGGCCCGATCACAGACCGAACAGCCCCGTGCTCGGCCGACAGCCCACGCCAGCTCATCCCAACCAGGCGTCCTGTAGCTCGAGGTAGCTCGGCTCGTTCGACTCACACAGCGACGCGAGGTGCGCCGTTCGAGGCAGCTCGGTCGCCAGCCAGTACTTCGCGGTCTGCACGAGCCCGAGTGAGAAGTCGTCGGTCTTCCCTGCCGCGCGAGAGGCCAGCTCCATCCACGCCCAGCCGACGGCGACGATCGACGCCAGCTCGAGGAAGTCGGCCGAGTGTCCGAGCATGCCGATGACGTCTCCTGACGCGCCCTTCGCGCCGAGGGTTCCCGTCACCCGAAGGAGCTCGTTCATTCCCGCCGCGAGGGGAGCGCCGAAGTCGATACCCTTCGCCTCTCCGAGTGTGAGCGCCTCACGGACCCGACGATCGAGCGCCATCAGCGCCGCGCCGCCACCTGCGACGACCTTTCTGCCGAGCAGATCGAGCCCTTGAATCGTCGTGGTGCCTTCGTGAATCGAGTTGAGCTTCTGGTCGCGCAGCCACGACTCGGGCAGGTACTCGGTCGAGTAGCCGTAGCCTCCGTGGATCTGCAGCGAGAGCGCGTTCGCCTCGAAGCCCTTCTCGGCCGGGAACGTCTTGGCGATGGGCGTCAGGAGATCGAGCAACAGCTTCGCTTCGGTTCGCGTGTCGGCGTCCTCCGCGTGCTCCGAGAGGTCGGCGCACTTCGCTGACAAGCCGATGAGCGCGAGGCTGCCTTCGACGATCGCCTTCTGCCGCAGCAGCATTCGGCGCACGTCGGCGTGGTCGGTGAGCGGCACCGGGAGCGCCTTCGCGTCGGAGACTCCGAGCGCGCGGCCCTGCTTCCGCTCGCGCGCGTACGCGAGCGACTCATGGAAGGCGACCGACGCCGTCGCCGCGCCGTTCGCGCCGACCATCAGCCGCGCCTCGTTCATCATCTGGAACATGCACTTGAGGCCCTGGTGCTCGGGCCCGACCAGCCAGCCGTGACAGTCGCCGTCGTCACCGAGTGAGAGCGCGACGCTGGGCAGCCCCTTCCAGCCGATCTTGTGGATGACGCCCGCGATGGTCACGTCGTTGTCGACGAGCGCGCCCGCGTCGAGGCGCTTCTTCGGAACCGCGAAGAGCGAGATGCCTCTGGTGCCCGGCGGCGCGCCGTCGATGCGCGCGAGCACGAGGTGCACGATGTTCTCGGTGACGTCGTGGTCTCCGCCCGAGATGAAGATCTTGCTGCCCTTGAGCAGGTAGCGCCCGTTCGACGGCGTCGCGGTCGACTTCACGTCAGCGAGGCTCGAGCCGGCCTGCGGCTCCGTGAGCGCCATCGTGCCGGTCCACCGGCCCTCGTACATCGCGGCGAGGAACAACGACTTCACCTCGTCGGAGCCGAACGCCTCGATGAGGTGCGCCGCGCCAGTGGTCAGCCCCGCGTAGCCGTAGGCCGAGAGGTTGCCGGCCATCAGGTACGAATGCGACAGCGTCGCGACGGTGAGCGGCAACTGCTGGCCGCCGATCGCGATGGGCCGTGACGCCGACAACACGCCGAGCTCCACCAGCTCCTTCCAACACGTGCGCATCGATGGATGCACGAAGACATGGCCGCCGTCGAAGCGGGGCGGCTCGAGGTCCATCGGCTTGTAGGTCGGCTGCAGCACCTCGCGGGCGACACGACGGCAGGCCGAGAGCCACGGATCGAACGTGGCGCGGGAGTGCTCCGAGAAGTACGGCAGCCGGCACAACGCTTCCGCCTCGAGCACGTCGTAGAGCAGGAAGTCGATGAAGCGGTCCGACACGAGCGGGTTCGCCATGCAGCTGACGTAGCCGGGCTCGGCTTCCCGCGCTGGGAGAAATGGGAGTATTCCCCTCGTCGTGCGTCTCGTGCCCGTGCTCCTGGTGGTCGCCTCGTGTTCGCCTTCACCCTCGGGTGTGGACGCAGGCATCGAGCCGGTCGACGCCGGAGCGATTCGCGAGGTGACCGATGGAGGCGCCCTCGACGCTGGCTCGCCGCCGTGTTCGCTCGAGGGCGATCGCCTCTCGTGTACGCATCGAACGTTCGAGGTGCCCGTGGCGCGCCCGATTCCACTCACGCGCGTGGTGCACGTCGGCGTTCCCCGCGGCGCCGCCCCTGCGTCAGGCTGGCCGACGGTGGTCCTCTTTCAAGGCTCGCTCTTCAGCGCGCAGCTGACGTGGAGCGCGAGGCCTGGCGATACGTTCGGCGCCTTCTGGCAGACCTCGACGGTCCAGGCGCTGCTCGACGCGGGCTTCGCGGTGGTGACGCCCGAGGTGCGGCTCTTCGGCGCGTCATATTGGGACACGAATATTCCGCAGTGGTCGGTGCAGTGGTCGAATGCGCCCGATCACCACTTCATGGTCGCGCTCCTCGACGGCGTGACGAACCAGACGTTCGGGCCGCTCGACGGCGCCCGGCTCTACGCGGGAGGCATCTCGAGCGGTGGCTACATGACGAGCCGCATGGCGCTGTCGTACCCGGGCCGGTTCAAGGCGCTCGCGGTGCACTCGGCGTCATGGGCGACGTGTGGAGGGCCGCTGTGCGTGGTGCCTGACGCGCTGCCGGCCGACCATCCTCCGACGCTCTTCCTGCACGGAGAGAAGGACGCCGTCGTGCCCATCGCGACCATGCGCACCTACGAGGCGAAGCTGAGGGCGCAGAGCGTCGAGACGCGCGTGGTGACGAGCGCCGACGGCGCGCATGAGTGGCTCGAGGTGGGCGTCACCGAGCTGCGCGACTTCTTCCGCTCGCACCCGTGAGCCGTTGCGACGAACAGCGCGCTCCTCTCCGCCCGCGCTCGTGCACAGCTCGTGTGTCATGGTGCAGGCCGATGGAGCGGAGTGCCCTTCACAAGGTGGCGAGGACGACGGCGTGAGCCTTCGCGCGATCCCCACGCTGCTCAAGGTCGGCTTCGCCGAGGCCGCCGCGTACCGCACCGAGATGATCGTCTGGGTGCTCTCGACGACGATGCCGCTGGTGATGATGCTGTTGTGGACGAGCATCGCCGACGTCGCGCCAGTGATGGGGCAGGCGGGCTCGAGCTGGAGCAGCAGCACCTTCGTCGGCTACTTCCTCTGCGTCTTCATCGTGCGTCAGCTCGTCGCGGCCTGGGCGGCCTGGGAGATCAACTTCGAAGTGCGGCAGGGCACGCTCGCCATGAGGCTCCTGCGGCCGTTGCACCCGCTCATCGCCTTCGCCACCTCGAACCTCGCCTACCTGCCGATGCGAACGCTGGTGACCTTGCCGGTCGCCATCTTCCTCGTCGCGACGCATCGTGACGCGCTCTCGAGCGACTGGCGGCTGTGGGCGTTGTTTCCCTTCACCGTCTTCGGCGCGTGGCTCATCAACTTCCTCGTCAACGTCGCCGTCGGCGCGTTGAGCTTCTCGGTCGACAGCTCATTGCGCGTGATGGACCTCTGGTTCGCGCTCTTCTTCGTCTTCTCCGGCTACCTCGTGCCGCTCGACTTCTTCCCGCAGTGGCTGCGAGACGTCAGCGCGTGGTTGCCGTTTCGCTACGTGTTGTCGCTGCCCGTCGAGCTGATGACCGGGAAGGTGAGCTTCGACGAAGCGCTCGGGCTCGTGCTGCGGCAGGTCGCCTTCATCACGGGGCTCGCCGTGCTCGCGGGCACGATGTGGACCCGGGGCGTCTCCCGCTTTCAGGCGTTCGGCGGATGAGCACCGCGACCCGACGCACGATGGAGTTGCTCCGCGTGCAGCTGAAGGCCTCGGCGATGTTGGCGCTGACGTACCGGCTCGACTTCGTGCTCGACCTCGTCATCGGCCTCTTCTGGACGGTGTCGGCGGTGCTCCCGCTCTTCGTCGTCTACGGCGGCCCCTCGTCACGTGGCGTGCCCGGGTGGAGCTTCGGCGAGACGTTGCTGGTGGTGGGGTGCTTCATCACGTTGCAGGCCGTCATCGATGGCGCCATCTCGCCCTCGCTGTCGACGGTGCTCGACCACGTTCGCAAGGGCACCCTCGACTTCGTGCTCCTCAAGCCGCACGACGCGCAGATCCTGGTGTCGACGGCGCGGTTTCAGCTGTGGCGCGTCGCGGGGCTGCTGCACGCGAGCATCGTCTTCGGACTGGGGTTCCGCGAGCTCGGGCACGGGCCGTCGGCGCTGGGGGTCTTGCAGGCCCTCGCGCTGCTGCTGATCGCGACCGCGATGTTGTATTCGTTCTGGCTGCTCATCGTCAGCGTGAGTTTCTACGCCGTGAAGGTCGACAACTTGAGCAACCTCTTCACGAGCATCTTCGACGCCGCGCGCTGGCCAGCGAGCGTCTTTCGCGGCGTGTTCCGCATCGTCTTCACCTTCGTCATTCCGCTGGTGGTGATGACGACGCTGCCGGCTGAGGCGCTCCTCGGCAGGTTGCCGTGGACGTCACTGCTCGCGAGCGTCGGTGGCGCCATCGCCGTCGCCGTCGTGGCCCGCGTCGTCTGGCTCCTCAGCCTTCGCCGCTACACGTCGGCGGGTGGGTAAGCTTCAGCGAATGAGCTGACCTGCCCAGAGCGCCTCGAGGAACTTCGGGTACGGCAAGACAGTGGAGCCATCGCCCTTCTGGGCTCGTTCACCGGTGAACACGCCGATGCACGTCACGTTCGGGAGCGCGTCTCGCAAGCGTTTGAACCCCGCATTGAAGCTGCTGCGCCAGTCATCGCTCGCTTTGAACTCGAGCGCGACGAAACCCTTCTGGGTCTCGAGCACGACATCGGCTTCCACGTCGTCGTGCGTTCGAAAGTAGCTGATGGGGTAGTTCAGCTCTGAGTACGAGAGGTACGCGCGCAGCTCGTGGAGCAAGTGGGTCTCGAAGAGCGTGCCGAACTCTTCAGGCGTGGGCGGGTACGAGAGCCTGCGCGTCAGGGTGCGGGCGACGCCGGGGTCGAAGAAGAAGAACTTCGGGTGGGCGACGAGCTTCGTGCCGGGCTTCAGCTTCCACGCGGGCAACCAGAAGCCGAGCAGCGTATCGACGAGCACGTCGAAGTAGCCCTGAACGGTTGGCCTCGCCACCTGCGCATCGCGAGCGATGTTGCTCACGTTCGTGACTTGTCCGTTCTGTCGTGCCGCGACCTCGAGAAATCGCGAGAAGCCGCCGATGTTCCTGGTGAGCGCCTCGGCCTGCACCTCTTCGCGCAGGTAGGTGTCGACGTATGACTCCAGGTACGCATGCGGCCGCTTCAGGCCGAAGACTCGTGGGAGCGAGCCGAAGGTCACGCGCTCGAGCGGCGTCGCTTCCTGGACCTCGGCGGACACCATGGGGAAGAAGTCGCGACGAATCGCCCTGCCGGCGAGCAGGTTGGCGCCGCCGCGCTTCAGCTTCCGGGCGCTCGAACCAGACAACACGAAGCGCCGGCCCCGCTTGCCGTCGAGCCGGTGCACTTCGTCGAGCAGCGCTGGAACCTTCTGGACCTCATCGACGACGACCCACGCTCCGTCAGGGAGTGCTTCGACCTCGCGCGCGAAGCGTGAAGGGTCTGCCGCGAGGTCTCGAGCCAGACGGGTGTCGAGCAGATCGAAGCGAGTCGCTGAGGGCAGGACCTGCTCGAGCCAGGTCGACTTTCCGGTCGCGCGAGGGCCGAGCAGCAGGGTCGTCTCGGTGGGCGGAGCCAGCTTTCGGTGAAACATCGCCAGCAAATATGCCGGAAATCTGCTGGCGATGCGAGCAGTTATCCAGGTATTGGTCAGGTTAGCGGTCTATCAACTCGTCGGAATATCTCAGGAAATGGCGGCCGGCAGTCTCTCCTCTGCGAGTCTGTTGCCGCTCAGAACGTCGCGGCGAGTTCGAGCCAGAACGTGCGGCCGTACTGCGGAATCACCCCGGCGCCGACCTCGCTCACGACGGGCAACAGGTACCGCTGGTCGAGCAGGTTCTGCACACCGGCGAAGTACCGCACCGGGCCGTAGTCACCCGAGAGCCCGAAGTTCAGCAGGAGCGCCTCGCCGAAGCTGGTGCCCGTCACCGCGTCTCGCCGGCCTGACTGGTACGTCGCCTGGCCCGAGAGCCGCACGAGGCCTTCCTTCAGCGGAATCATCGCGCGCGCCGAGGCCAGGTGCGTCGGGTAGGCGGGCGCGTCGCTGAGGCCCGGGCCGCCGAGCACCACGAAGGAGTACGTGCCCTCGACCAGTGTGAAACGCCCCGGCTGCCAGCGCAGCTGTGCCTCTGCTCCGAGCGCCGTGAGCCCGCGCGATTTGTTCTGGTAGATGAGGCACTGCGAGTCATTGGAGCACCCCGGCGGCGTCTCGTTCTCTTCGGTCAACACCACGAGGCGATCGATGAGGTTGTAGTAGCCGCCCAGCGTCGCGCGCAGCTCAGGCGTGAAGTTGTGCGAGTGCTCGAGCTCGAAGGTGGTGATGTACTCCGGCGTCAGCGTGCCCGGCGCCGGCGCGCGCTGCGAGAGGCCGCCGTCGTTGAAGTAGAGCTCGTAGATGGTCGGCGCACGGAACGCGCGGCCCACGACGAACTTGGAGAGGCCCGACTCGTACAGCCTCGCCACCACGGCGCCTCGTGGCGAGAGCGCGTACTCGCCGATGTCGTTGTACTTGTCGACGCGCACACCGGCCTGCAGGAAGAGCCGGTTGTTGAACAGCTGCCACTCGTCCAGCAGCGTCGCCGAGAAGAACGTGCGCGTGGTGTTGTCTGGCGCTGGGAGGCCAGATGGCTGTTGGTAGACGAACTGCACCTGGCCTTCGACGCCGAGGGTCAGCCGGTTGCCTTCGAAGAGAAAGAGCCCTGCGCGGACTTCGGCCGAGAGCCAGTCGCCGCCGCCCGAGTCGGTGCTCCGGGAGCGTTCGCCGTTGCTGTCGAGCGTCGCGTAGTAGCCGCGGTAGCGAGAGGCGTCGTAGGCGACGCGGGCGGTGAGGGTGAGCCGCGAGAAGAACTCCTGGTCGTAGCGCAGCTCGGTGAAGCCACGGGCGTCGGTGTACTCGGTGCCCGGAGCCCCGACCGTCGCGCGCAGCGGCGCCGTGGGCACCTGCTTCTTTCGCTGGTTCCACTTCGCCGTGAGCGTCAGGCCCTTGTACTTCGCCTTCGCGTTGGCCCCGATGGAGCGCTCCCCGTCGAGGCCCTGCACCACGCCCGCCGAGCCGAGGTCGGTGAGCTCGGCGCCCGTCGAGGTGAAGCCCGCGGCCGACAGAATCGCCGACGCCTCGTCGTTGCCGAGGCTGCCCGTCACGCGCGCCTTCACGCCGCCAGCGCCGCCTGCTCCCACCGCGCCCTGCACGTTGCCGTTCTCGACGCGCGAGCGCGGCACCACGTTGATGACGCCGAAGAAGGCGCCGGTGCCGAAGAGCAGCGACGCGGGGCCGCGAACCACTTCGATGCGATCGACCTCGTTCAAGTCGACGTCGAAGTCGCGCGCCGAGAAGCCCTGGCCGGCCCAGACGTCGTTGACCGGGTGACCGTCCCACAGAATCAGGATGCGGGTGTTGAGGTCGCCCTGCGGCGCGAAGCCACGAATGCCGAAGTACGTGTAGATGCGATCGTCGGTGAAGAAGAGGCCGCGCACCGCGCGCAGCGCCTCGGGCAACGTCTGGTAGCCGAAGGCTTGAATCTCTTCGCGGGTGACGACGGTGATCGACGCCGGCGCCTGGTCGACCGACAGGAGCTGCTTGCTGGCAGCGGTGATCTTCGGCGGCGCGTAACGCAGGTCAGCCGCGAGGCGCAGCTCCTGATCGGCCACCACCTCGACGGTCTGCTGGAACGGCGACACGTCGGCGCTCGTCACCTCGATCTCGTGCCGGCCCTCCGACAGGTTGAGCACGACCGGGGTGAAGCCCGAGTCCTTGCCGTCGACGCGCACCACCGCGGCGTCGCGGTTGGCGGTGACGATGACCTTGCCGGTGGGCTTCGGCCGCTCGGGCAGCGTCACCTTGGCGGTGACGACGGCGTCGGCCTTCACGTCGACGAGCACCTGCTGCGGCAGAAAGCCTGGCGCCTGAACGAGGAACAGGCGCTGTCCGGGCGTGAGCGAGAGCTTCGCTGGGAGCCGGCCCAGCTCCGGCCCGTCCGCCGTCTCACGCACGATGGCGCCGGTCGGCGTACCGCTCACCTCGACGGTGCCCACGATGCGCGAGAGCTCGACCGAGACCTTCGCTTCTTTGCCTCGCAGCGCCGTCACCTTCGCCTGGCCCGGCCGGAAGCCGTCGGCCTTGATCAGCACGGTGTGCGCGCCCGGCTTCACCGCGACGGTCTGCGGCGTCCTGCCGCGGCTGCCGAGATCTTCACGGTCGACGAACAGCTCGCCTTCGGTGGGCGTCGCGGTGACGGTGATCAGCGCCACCTGAGGGGCCAGGCGGGCGAGGGCGGCCTTCACGTCTTTTTTATCGTCAGAGGGGAGCGTCGCGTCGACGTACAGGTCGTGCCAGTAGCGGTACGCTTCGTCCTGACGGTCGAGCGCCTCGTAGCAGCGCGCGATGTTGAAGAGCACGTTGCGGTTCGGCACCAGCCGGTACGAGAGGAAGTAGTTCGACAGCGCCGACTCGTAGTCGCGCTTCGTGTACGCCGCGACGCCGCGAGAAAAGGCGATGTCTGCTTCGTCTGCGGTGTTGTCGGCGATGGCGGCCGTGGCCACCATCAGCGCAAGGAAGAACACGAGCGGTCGCACGGCGGTCACACTAGCCCTCTGGGCCAGCGCCTCAACTTCCAAAGCTCACCGGCAGAAGCGCTCCCACGCGTTCGAAGGTGCCGTCCTCAGCGACTCTCCACGGCAGGCAGGTGCGAAGGGAATCCGCCGAAGGGGAATGCAGGAATCATGGTGGCGCTGTGCATGCCGTGAGCAAGCGCCGCGCGTCCGTCCTTCGTGAGGCGATACTCCGTTTCATTCCACGCACGTTTGAGTCCCGGCCCCGATGCGGGTCGCGACGCCAGGTAGCGCCCGCGCTCGAGTCGAGCCCAGTCGCGGAGCCGGCCGAGAAGCGCGGCATCGCCCAGGAAGGTGAGCGCGTGGCTCCAGGGTTCTGTTCCGCGGCACACGACCTCGAGAGGCGTTGCCCAAGTCTTCCTTTCGAACGGTGCCAGCAGTTCCTCGTCAAGCGTCGACAGGCGGGCGATTCCGCGACCCTGCCGCGGGAACGGTTCTTTGAAAGCACCCGGGAGTTCCAGCGCCCAACTCTTCGACGCTGGCCAGCCAGCGACTCGGGCAAAGGAGGGCACTCGGCCGCGACAGAACGCCCTCCACTTTGAGGAGAAGAACTGAATGTCTCGAGCGGTGAGGCGATGCGCCTCGCCCAGCATGTCGGCAAGGTGCTCGTCGAGAACCACCTGGAGGCCAAACCGGGCGGAGCCGCCGAGTTTCGAGCGCGAGGGTGCCGCAAACCACGCGTTGAGCTTCAGCTTCGTAGATGCCGCCACATCACACGCCCACCAGAACGCGAGTTGCTCGCGGAGGGTCGGGCCAACCCAGAACACGATGGGCCGCGCGCGCCACTTCCGCAGCGCAGTCACGAGCTCCGACCTCGTTGCAGGAATCGGCTCGGACTCAGTTCGCTCCACGTCGCGTCGCAGTCGTGCGTGCTGCCGCGAGTCGATTGCCGATGCGCCAACGGCAAAGTTGTCGAGGAACCACACAGCCTCCGTGCCGCCGAGACCCCTGATGCTGCCCGTGTTCGAGAACCAGACGTGAGCCGCAGTTCCGATGCTCGTTCTGGACTCGTCTGGCAGTGCAAGAAGCCGAAAACTGCTGGTTCGCGAAACACCGCGTGCGAACTGCTCGGTGACCGTCACCGACCGTTCGCTGAGTTCCACGCGTGTGATTGCCTCGTTGAGCAACGACAGGTCATGTCCCCAGTGGGCCATGAGATGCACTCTGGTCGGTCCCTTGTCCGCCCGGGCCAGCTTGAACGTCTGCTGTGCGAAGCAGACCTCAGAACGCACCTTCAGGCGCTCGGTGAACCAGACCTGACCGCCGCGCCAGGTCGCGAGGTGAGTCACGAGGCTATCGATGTCGGGCATCGGCGGACTCCAGTTCGGCGCACGAGTTGTGGGTCAGTGGACAGCGGTCACCGGCAGAAGCGCTCCCACGACTCGGGAATCGGCCCGCCCATCAACTTTTCGGCCGCCGCCTTGTCGAGCAGAACGAAGACGAAGTCGCCGCTGAAGCAGTCTTCGCCGCCCTGACGAATCGTCACGGTCGACTTCACGACGCGACGGTTCGCCGAGAGCACCTTCGCCCGTGCTTCGGTCTCGACGCCAATCCGCACGGCTTTGTGCAGCCGCGCCGAGAACGACGACGTGAAGCCGAACTTCCCCGTGCTCGCGATCACGGCCCACGCTGCGGTCTCGTCGGCCAGGGTCGAGACCAGGCCCCCGTGCATGATGCCGACGGGACCCTGATGCAGCGGCCCGGGAATGAAGCGCGTCACCACCTCGTCGCCGTCACGCTCGTACTTCAGGTGAAACCCATGCGGGTGCGTCGGGCTGCAGCCGAAGCACGGCTGTCCTTCACCAAAGAGCGTTCCATCCAACACCTCGACGCGCTCACTCACCCATCACCTTCACGATCACCCGCTTGCGACGTTGCCCATCGAACTCTGCGTAGAAGACCTGCTGCCACGTGCCGAGGTCGAGCTGTCCCTTCGTCACCGGCACCATCACCTGGTGGTGAATCAGCAACGACTTGAGGTGCGCGTCGGCGTTGTCTTCACCCGTCTCATGGTGCCGGTAGCCCGGCTTCTCCGGAGCGAGCCCCTCGAGCCACTCCCAGATGTCGTCGAACAGCCCCGGCTCGTTGTCGTTCACGAAGACGCCAGCGGTGATGTGCATCGCCGAGACGAGCGCGAAGCCCTCCTTGATGCCTGCCTTCTTCACCAGCTGCGCGATGGTTTCGGTGATGCGCACCAGCTCGCGCTTCTTCGGCGTCTCGAACCACAGGTACTCGGTGAGCGTTTTCATGGCGAAACGACTGTACCCGCGGGCAAGGTGAGGGCCATGGCATTCACCGGTTTCCCCAAAGGTGGCGTCGAGTTCTTCCAGACGCTCTCGGTGCGGCAGGACCGCGCCTGGTTTCACGCGCACAAGACCGACTACCAGGAACTCTGGGAGGCGCCGATGCAGGCCTTCCTCTCCGCCGTGCAGGCGAAGGTCGCGCCGATGTTCCCCGAGGCGAAGAAGACGAAGTCGAAGGTCTTCCGCATCTACCGCGACGTGCGGTTCTCGAAGGACAAGTCGCCGTTCAAGACGTCCATCAGCGGCGTCATTCCGCTCTACCAGGGCGGCATGATGGAGCGCGTCGGCTACTACTTCGAGCTCGGCCCCACGCCGTTCGTCGCCGCCGGCCGGTGGATGATGGACCCGCCGACCCTGAAGCGCTTCCGCAAGGCCGTCGCTGACGAACGAACCGGCCCGCCGTTCGCGACGGCCGTTCAGAAGTCAGTCGCGAAGGGCTTCGTCGTGTCATCGCAACAGCAGCTCGCTCGCGTGCCGAAGCCGTGGACGAAGGACCACCCGCGCGCGGAGCTGCTGCGCCACAAGGGCTTCACCTTCACGCTCCCCAATCCGACCTTCGCGCTCCTGCAGTCGCCGAAGCTCGTGGACTGGGCCGTCACGCAGCTCAAGGCCATCGCGCCGGTGATGAAGTGGGTCGAGCTGGCGGCGAGAGGGAAGAAGCCGACGTTCAAATGAGCTTCATCAGCAGCGTCATGACCTGCTGATGGTTCGCAGCGATGCTGGTTCTCATCTCGATTCGCAGATCGTCGAGTTCGGTGCGGAACAACTTCATCTCGGTCTTGATCTCGGCAACGTCGGCTTCGAGCCGGTCGAGGCGAACTCCGTGCGAATGGACCTCACGTTTGAGCGCGTTCATCTCTGCTCGAAGTTCGCCGACCTCTGACCGAAGGCCGTTCAGGTCGAGGCGGAGGAACGCGATCTCACCGTGAAGTTCGTCGCGAATCTGCGCGAATTCCGAGTTCATGTCGCCGCGGAGGTGTTCGACGCTCAACTGGACGACCTGCATCGAGGTGACCAGCTGACCCATGAGCGAGGGTAGCTGCGCCATCGCATCGACCTGGGTCTGAACCTGCTCGACGCGTGCGATCGTCTCGACCCTCAACGACTTCACGTCGAGCGCGAGCTCGAGCAGCCGCTCCTCTTGCGCACCCAGCCGCGACTCGAGCGCGTCGAGCCGGAGCAGGGCGGCGTGCTGCTGTTCCGACTCCAGCTCAGCACCAGAGACCTCGACCCGCGCCGCATCGAGCCGCTGATACAGCTTCAGCACGTGCACCCGAAGGTCCGACTCGGCGACGAGCTGCTGGGTCTCGACGAGGGTGAGCGCCGCACCGAACTCCTCGAGCGTGCGCTCCACTCTCAGCCAGGGACTCGCGGCCAACTCGGACATGGACTCGGGCATCGTAGAACCCTCGCGAGCGCCGTCGCCAGAGCCTCAGCCGAACAGCCTGCCGAGCGCGCCCAACGCGCCTTGCACCATTGCGCCCACCGCCTGGCCGATGAACCCGACCGCGTTCCCCACGGCGCTGGCGATCATTCCCACCCCTCGCAGCGCCAGACCTGCGCCACCGGCGAGCGCGCCTCCAACCGCTGCGAGTCCACCTTCCTCGAGGCCCTGCTTCGCGACATCGAACAGCGCGTCACCGGCACGCTGCAGCAACAGCCCGGGCGCCGCCAACATCGAGCCCACCACACCGAAGAACGTCGTCGTGAAACCGCCGGCCAATCGGCTCAGTCCGGTGACGATCTTCCCCGACACCAGCGCATCGAGGCCGCGCGCAAACGTCTGCGCTCCATCGGTCGTCGCCATCACCGCCTGAACGTCGTCCGCAGTCGTCGTCGGCAGCGGCTTCGCCTTCGCGCGATCGACGAGAACGTACGTCCGATCGTACCCCGTCGGAACGCCACCGAGCCGCTGGTCCTTCCACAGCAGATCGAACTGCTCGAAGCGCAGCACCTCACGCGCGCCCCACGGGTTTTCGTACTCGACCCAGCGGCGGCCCATCGAGTCTTCCCAGGCCCGCGTCACCCGCATCCAATGTGACTCGAAGTCGCCGCCGTCACCGGGCAGCATGTCGCCGCCGGGCGAGTCGTAGCCACCGACGTCGCACATCACCAACACGCCGCGGCCGGCCTGCGTCTCACGCTCGAGGTCGAAGAACGAGCCGTGGTTGTAGACCTGCGCTTGCAGGCCTCGCTCCCGCGCCGCCTCGGCCAGCACACCGGGAGATGAGCCCAGCCCCCACGGGCGAACGTCGGCGTCGAGCTGCTCCCACTGCTGCGTCGCGCGACCGAACTGGCCCAGGACCAGCCACAAGGACAGCGGCCCGCAGGCGTTCGTGTTTCCCTGCTTCACGGGCAGCTCGCTCGTCACCAGCGCCTGCCGCACCGTGCCCGCGCGCGAGACGGGAACGTCGTTCATCGACGCCTCGAACCGCTCCACCGTGTTGCCCGGTTCGCGCACCGGTCGCGCCCGAATGAGCTTCGTCGACACCGTCTCCGTTGCCTGCACCGCCACCACGCCCGACCGACCATTGATTCGCATTGTTCCCCCGAGAAGTGCTGCGAGTGATGGGAGAGAGCTGAGCAGTCGGTGTGCCAGCCGCCGATCGCGTTTCGTGTCGCGGACTTGGCCCAGGGGGCCGTGGATCAGCCGCGCCTGCGCCCGTGGACGCCAGTCTCGTTCTCATGTTCTGAAAGCCGCGAAAAATTCCGTGCTTACGGTCCGGGTGGTACCTTGCGGGCCCCAAACCGGAAATGGCTGAGCGAGACACGACATCTGCAAGCGCCCGAACGCCCGGCCCCGAGCTGCGGCTGCTCGATCGGCGCGCCTACGTGGGCTTCCCCGCGCTGGTGCTGGCACCTGGCGTCGAGGTCGTCGACTTCGCGTTGTCGATTCCCGACGTCACCTTCCCGCTCAACGTCAGCGGCGGCGCGGCGAAGTACCAGAAGAAGAAGCTCGACTTCGGGTTGCTCGAGCTCTCGATCAGCGCCGACGTGATTCAGCGCGCGGTGCAGTCGGTCGCCGGCAAGCTGCCCGAGCTCGACGACGTGAAGCTGCACTTCCGGCCCGGCTCGCTCGAGGTGCAGGCGAAGCTGCGTGGGCCGGAGCGCTCTCCGCTCACCTTCAAGGTCGCCTTCGATGGCGATGGCGATTCGCTCGCCGTGTATTTCTACGACATTCGCTTCTACTCGTTCAGCACGACCGCGGCTGCGCGGGTGCCGGCGCTGGTGAGCGAGGCGATCAAGTCGCTGCAGCTGTTGCCTGACGTCGAGCGGCGTGGCGCGAACGGCTTCACCACGAAATTGCTCCCGGGCCTCGTCGAGCAGGCGGCGGTCGGCCGTGGGTACAAGATGCCGGCGCTCGATCAGGCGCGGCTCTCTGAGGCGATCGTCTCATCGAAGGGCCTTCGGCTTCGGTTCTCGTCGGGTGGGCTGCCGCCTCCCGCTGCGTTCGATGAGGAGCTGCTGTTGACGCTCGAAGGTGCGCGTGCGTTTGCCGACGCCGAGGAGCTCGTCGCCCAGGGCAAGCTCGCTGAAGCCCGTCAGGCGTATCTGCGCCTGGGCGACGCGACCGAAGCGCACCCGTTCGCGGTGGAGCGTCTGCTCACGTTGCTGGTCGCCGACCCGCAAGCCCACGAGCTCGCCCTCGACATCGCTGCGTCGTTGGCCCGTCGCCGTGACAAGTCCGCGACCGCCATCTGGGCCGAAGCCGTCGTGCGCGAGAAGCGGGGAGAGTTCGCCCGCGCCTCGGAGCGTTTCCTCGCCCTCTGCAATCTCGCTCGCAAGCAGCAGGAAGAAGCTGGAGCCTTCTTCGCCGCTGAAGCCGCTGCGCGTTCGTCGCGTGACGCGGCGCCACAGATGGCCGTGCGCGCCCTGCACGAGATGTTGGGCCTCAAGCCCGACCACCTGCCTTCCCTCAAGGCGCTCGCCCGCGCGTCAGACCAGGCGAAGGATCGCGCCGGCGCCATTCGGGCCTACCGTCGCCTCGCCGCGCTCGCGCGTGAGCCTGCTGAAGCGGCCGATGCGCACGTTCAGCTCGCGCGCCTGTGCGCCGAGACCGAAGACGACATCGCGGGAGCCCGGTTGCACTGTGAAGCCGCGCTGCGGCTCACGCCGGATCATCCGGAAGCGCTGCACCAGCTCGCCGAGCTCTGCTTCCGCTCTGGAGAACACCTTCGTGCCATCAAGGCGCTCGATCGGCTGCGTGAAGTCGCGCTCGGTCGCCACGAGGTCGATCGCATCGGCCGCGCCAACCTGCTCGCCGGTCGCGTGTGGGAGTCTGGCCTCAAGCAGCCTGAGAACGCGCTGCTGCGGTACCGCGAAGCGGCGTCACTTCTGCCGGGAGACGCGGAGCCGCTCTACCTCGCCGCCCGCGTGTCCGAGTCGCTGGGCAAGGTGCAGGAGGCGGTGTCGGGCTACCAGCAGGCCATCGAGCTCGCCGGCCCGTCGCCTGGCGCTCCTGCCTTGCGCATCGCCGCGCACCAGTCGCACCACGCGCTCGCGCGGCTGCTGAAGACGAAGCTGGGAGAGCCTGGCCGCGCTCGCGATCACCTCGAGTCGGCCCTTGCGCTCGATCCGACCGACGTCACCGCGCTCGATGAGCTGCTCCCGTACTTCCGTGCCTCGGGCAAAGCCGTCGAGCTCGCCGATGCGTGCGAGAAGGCCGCGGCGGTCATCGATGATCCGCTCCGTCGCGCCGCCCTGTGGGCTGAAGCGGGTGAGCTGTACCGTGGACGCCTCGGTCAGCCCGAACGCGCCGAGCGGCTGTTGTCGCAGGCCCTCGAAGCCGACCCGAAGAACCGCCTCGCGCTCGAGGGCATGTTGTCGCTCGCCGAGAGCCGCCGCGATGGAGGCCAGCTGTGCCGCTCGCTGCGCGCCCTCGCCGAGCTCACCGCTGAGCCGAAGGAGCGCGTTCGCTACTACCGCCGCCTCGCCGTCGCCGCGCGAGACCTCGCGTTCGATCTCGATCTCGCCGTGCACGCGTACCGTGAAGTGCTGCGCGTCGAGCCGGAAGATCTGCCCGTGCTGGGAGAGCTCGCCGCCCTCGAGCGCCGCCGCAGCGACATGGCCGGTCTCGCGTGGGCCCTCGAGCAGCGCGCGAAGGCGTCGGAAGCCGCGGGAGACAAACGCCTCGCCGCCGCCGCGCTTCGTGAACTCGGCCAGGTGCTCGACGTTCGCCTCGGCCGCGCCGGTGAAGCCCTCGTCGCCCTCGAGAAGGCCGCGCGCCTCCACCCGGATCCGAACGCGCTCCTCGAGCTCGCCAACCTCTGCATTCGCCTCGAGCGTGCGCCGAACGCGCGCCGTGCCCTCGAAGACACGCTCGCGTTGCTCCCGAAACATGCGCCGCCCGAGAAGCTCGCCGAGGTGCGTTCGCGCCTGGGTCGTGCGTGCGAGCTGCTCGGCGACAAGGACGCCGCGAGAGAGAACTACGCGCTGGCGTTCCCGCTCCGCCGGCTCGACGACGAGCTCTCGACGCGCCTCGAAGCGCTGTACGTCGAAGGCCGCTTCACGCGCGAGCTGACCGACCTCTGGGCGTCACGTGCGCAGGCGCTGCTCCAGGCTGGCCGGGCTCACGACGCCGCGCCGTTGTTCTTCAAGGCTGCGCAGACCCAGCTCGAGGCTGGCGACCTCACGGGCGCGATGCTGCGTCTGACGTCGGCGCTCGATGCCTCGCCCACGGGAGAGTCGGCCCGCGAAGTGCTCGAGGCGATGGCGAAGCTCGAGCTCGATCGTGGTGGCACGCTCGAGGCGTCACGGCTCTTCACCCGGCGCGCGCAGGTCTCGAAAGATCCCCGCGAGTCGGCCCGCTTCACCTTCAAGGCTTCGGCCCTGGTGCGCGACACGCCGCGTGAAGGTCCGTTGCTCGCGCAGGCGCTCGAGAGTGATCCGTCGTTCGTGCCGGCGCGTCTGCGTCGCGCGGAGCTCGCCGAGACGTTGAATCCCCGCGAGGCGATGGCCGACCTCGAGGTGGTGCTCGCGGCAGACGAGAACGACGGCGACGTCGCAGCGCTCAAGCTCGATCGCGTCGCGCTCACCCGACAGGCCGCCTTCGCCGCGCTGAAGTCGGGCCAGACCGACGCTGCCCGCCGCCTGCTCGCGAAGTACGCCGCGCAGCGCCCCGACGATCTCGACGCGCAGCTCGAGCTGGTGAAGCTCCACCGCCGCGCCGGAGCGCTGGAGCCGCTCGTCGATCTCCTCTCGGAACTCTGGCCCAGGCTCGAAGGCAGCGGCCGTACCTCGGCGCGTCGCGAGTACGCCGAGGGCGCGTTGTCGTTGGGTCGCACGCAGGCCGCGATGGACGTGCTCCGCAGCATTCTCGCGGACGTCCCGGATGACGAGTGGGCGGCGAGCCGGCTGTTGACGCTCGTGCCGGCCGAAGACTCGACCGCGCTCGAGCGCCTCGATCTCCTCGGCCGTCTCGTCACCAGCGCGAAGGGCGACGCGCGCGCCGAATTGCTGGGCCGACGAAGCGAGCTCCACCGCATCACGGGAGATCTGCCGGCTGCCCGCGCCGATCTGCTCGACGCCGCGCAGACGTCCTCGCGTCCGTTGCCGTTGCTCCGTGGCCTCGCCGAGCTGTCTCGTCAGTCGTTCGATGAAGCCGCGGAGCTCGGTGCGTGGCGGCTCGTCATCGGTGCGGCGAAGGGTGACGTCGAGGCGCTGACCGACGCGGGCAATCGTGTCGGCTCCATCGCGCGTTCACGTGTGGGCGCAGGCGATCCCTCGAAGGCGCTGGAGGCGTTCGAGCTGCTCGTCTCGTTGCCCCTCACTGGCGCTGAGCGCTTCGACGCCTGGTACGGACTCGCGCAGTCCGCCAAGCCCGGCTCGCCGCGACGCGCCGAAGAAGCACTGCTCGAGGCGTCGAAGCAGGGGCCCGCAGCGAAGCGCGTCGAAGCCCTCGTCGAGCGGGCGACACTGCTCGAGGCCCGCGGCGCCGCAGAAGAAGCCGTCAGCGCGTGGTCGTCTGCGCTCGTGCTCGCGCCGCGTCACCCGGGCGCCATTGACGGCCTCAAGCGCAACCTGCGCGGCCTGTCGGATTGGGAAGGCCTGGCCGAGGTGATCGCCGAAGAGGCGTCACACACGCCGAAGTCGCACGCCGCGCCGCTGTTCGCCGAGCTCACCTCGCTCTACCTCGACAAGCTCTCGTTGCTCGGGCCTGGCGAAGCTGCACTGCGAAGGCTCGTCACGCTCGATGAGAAGGACGCGGCGGCACGTCACCGCCTCGCCGGGTTGCTCGAGACGCAGGCGCTGTTCTCCGAGGCGATGGGGTTGCTCGAAGAGGCGGCTGCCCTCGAGCCCGCGCCGACAGCCGCCGCGACCTTGAGGTCCGCTGCTGCGCTCGCGACGCGTGGTGCCGACGAAGAGGGTGCGCTCAAGCTGTTCCGACGCGCGCACGTGCTCCAGCCGGCGACCGGAGACGATCTCGAGCGCCTCGCCGAAGCGCTGTACCTGCGCGGCGCGCTCAAAGAGGCGCTCCCGCTTCACCAGACCCTCGCGGCGGGCGTGTCGTTCGAAGACCGCCCCGACGACGCCGAGCGCGTGATGCTGCGCCTGGCCGACCTCGCCGAGCAGCTGGGCGACGCCGCCGTTGCCGAGGCGACGCTCAAGAAGCTCGTTCAGGAGCGGCCGCTGTTGACCCAGGCCGTCGAGCGCCTCGCCAGCGTCTTCTCGAGCCGCGGAGAGCGCCGTGCCGCCATCGAGCTGCGGGCCCGTCACCTCGAACAACTCTCGTCGTCGCCGCGGAACGCCGAGCGGCTGGTGTTGCTCGCGCGTGAAGCCCGCACCTCGCTTCAGGATGTCGAGACCGCGCTTCGTCTCTACCGTCGCGCCGCCGAGGTGCATGAGACGCCGCTGGCCGTTCGCTCCGAAGCCGTCACCATGTTGCGCGAGGCGAACCGTCCTGCCGAGCTGATGGGCGAGCTCGTCGAGGTCGCGCAGCTCGAGCTCACCCTCGGCAACAGCGACGCCGCGCTGGCCGCGTGGGACGAAGAGTCGAAGCTCGCTGAAGGGCTCGGTCGCATCGACGACGCGCTGCGCTCACTCGGCGCGATGGCTGATGTCTGCGAAGACGAAGGCCGCGTCGACGAGGCGGCTGGGTACGTCGTGCGGCGCGCCGAGCTGCTCCGCGATTCGCAGCTCGACCTCGACGGCGCGAACGAAGCGCTCGAGCGCGCGTGGACGCTCAAGCCTTCCGTCTCGTTGGCGCAGATGGCGATCGATCTCGCGCGTCGCCGAAGCGATCGTGAAGGAGAGCTCGATTGGCTCGAGCGCACGCTGCCGTCACTGGAGCCGGCTCCGAAGGCGCGCGCGTTCGTCACGCTTGCGCGGCTCCACCTGGGTCTGGTCGCCGTTGGAGATGCGCGCGACGTCGCCAGCTCGCCGATGCTGGCGCCCGATCAAGCCGAAGCCGCGCTCAAGCAGGCGCTCTCGCTCGCGCCGGGCACCGCGGACGCCGAGGCGATGTTGCTGGCCATCTACGAGCGCCAGGACCGCGTGTCCGACGTCGCTGCGTTCTACGAAGAAGCCGCTGCCCGCGAGACGAACGGGCCGCGTCGTGCAGAGCAGCTGCTCAAGGCCGCCGCGCTCTACAAGGATCGCGCCGGGCGTCCGCACGAGGCTGCTGCTGCGCTGCTCGCCGCGCGCGCCTCGAGCCCTGATGACGAGTCGCTCACCGCGAAGGTCGCCGATCAGCTGTCCGAGCTCGGACGCCATCAGGACGCCGCCGACTTCGACGCGCTCCTGCTCGAGAGGGACCCGTTCCACGCCAGCTTCGAGCGTCACCGCGAATACCTCGCCGGGGCGGATGACGAGCAGTCGCTCGCGCAGCTGCTGAGCCGTCGAGCGGAGCGTGAACACGGAGACGTCGCCGCGACCCGCTGGCTCGAGGCCGCTGCTGCCTTCCGTCGTGCCGGAGCCACCGAGCGCGCGCAGATCTGCGAGGCCCAGGCCTTCGAAGCTGCGCCTCAGAACCACGAGGCCTTCCAGTCGCTCCTCGAGCAGGCCGCGCACGAGCCCCGTCGCCGCGCCGAGCTGATGTCTGCCCGCGCCCGCGCCGTTCCGGGTGAAGCGTCGCTGCTGCTCAAGCGCCGCGCCGAGACGCTCGACGATGCGCGCGAGACGCTCCTCGCTGCGGCCGCCTGGGACGACTACCTCGCGCTGGTCGCTGACGACTTCACCGCCCTCGAGCGCCGTGGCGATCTCGCCTTCGATGGTGGCGGTGCGCGCGCCGCCCAGCCGTACGATCGCAAGCTGGTGCAGCTCGGCGCAGAAGGGCTGGCTGGCGTCACGCGCCTCAAGCTCTGGCTGCGTCTCGGTCAGGCGGCCGTCGAGGCCCAGGCCTGGCGCGACGCCGTCGACGCCTTCGAAGCGGCCCACACGCTCGACCCCGATGGAGCGCGTGGCCGTCAGGCGTTGCTCTCGCTCGACGAAGCGTACGCACGCCTGGGTGATGTCGATGGTCAGTACCGCACGGTGCTGCGACTGGCGCGCCTGCCCGACGCGACGGACACCGAGGTGCTCTACCGCCGCGCGTTCGCGCTGCATGAGTCGCCCGAGCGTGGCGTCGAGGCCCTCGACGCGCTGCTCCCGTCGCACCCGGCCGACGTCACGCTCTACGAAGCGGGCGTTCGCGCGTACCGCACCACGGGCCGGCTCGGCGATCTGCTCGGCTTGCACGAGCGCTTCGCGAAGGCGGTCGGTGGCTCCCGCGCGGCGTCGGCGCTCCTCGCTGCTGCTGACATCGCCTCGGACGAGCTGGGTGAACCCGCCCGCGCGCTCGAGCTCAAGCAAGAGGCTGCGCGGCTCGATCCATCCAACGTCGACGTGCTCCGGCTGCTGTTGGCCGACGCGAAGACGCGGGGCGATCTCGACGCCGCCATCGCGCAGCTCCGGGCGCTCGCTGCCGCGCCGCTCGACGAGACCGCGCGCGCTGGCGTGGTGCTGGAGCTGTCGACCGCGCTCGAGTCCAAGGGCGATCTCGACGGCGCTGCCGAGGCGCTGACGGGCCTTCGTCGTGGCGGGCCTTCTTCCGCTGGCTACACCCAGGCCCTCGACGGCCTCGCGCGCATCGCCCGAGTCGAGGGCAACTCCGTCGCGCTGGCCGACATCCAGGTCGCGCAGGCCGAGCTCCTTCAGGCAGGGGAGCGGTCGGCCCGGTTGCTCGACGCCGCGCGCTCGCTCGTCGAGGCGAAGCAGTGGGCCCGCGCAGAGGCGGTGCTCCGTGATGCGCTCGCGGCCGGTGCATCACTCGAGGCGCTCTCGCTGCTCGCCGAGGTGTTCCGTCGCGCGAAGCGTGTCGATGCGCTTGGCCCCGTGCTCCTCCAGCTGGCCGACGCGTCTGCGCCTGCACAGCGCGCGTCGATCTGGCTCGAGGCGATCGACACCTTCGAGGCCACTGGCGAGCTGCAGCCGGCCGTCGCGACGCTCGACCGGGTCTGTGACGAGGCTCCAGGCGCGCTGACGCCCGAGGCCGCAGCCGAGCGGTACCTTTCCCTTGGCGCCTCCGAGCGCGCCGTCGACGTGGGCTTCGGGCCGGCGATGTCGTCTGGCAACGCGGGCAAGGCGCTCGACCTCGCGACCCGCGCCAACGCTCCGGCGCAGGCCATCACCGCGCGCTGGGCGCTCGCCGCGACCGACGTGCGCGACGCCCGGGCGAAGGTGCTGCTCGACGGCGCCGACGCAGGCGTGTTGGCGAAGTACGCCGCGCTTGCTTCCAGCCAGCAGGCGCTCGACGTCGCCGAGCCGCTGTGGCTCTCGCTCTTCATTCGCCACGACTCTCCCGGTGCGCTGGCGTCACTGGTGGAGGCCGACCGCCTCGACGTCGCCTTCGACGCGGCGCTCGAAGCGCGCACCGCTGGCGCCTTGACGAAGGTGCTGCAGCACGCCTCGAAGGTCACCGACGCCCGTCGTGAGCAACTCCTCACCGTGCTGGCCGAGGTCGTGCCCGAGCGCAGGAAGGCCGCGCTGCGTGAGCTCGCGCTCCTGCGATCGCGTCTCGAGAAGTGGAGCGGCGCGGTCGAGAGCCTCGCGCAGCTCGCTCAGCTCGAAGAGGACCCGAAGGCGCGCGCCGTGCTCCACGTCGAGCGCGGGGAGCTGCTGCTCCACCGTGTGAAGGATCTCTCGGCGGCGCGCGTGGCGTTCGAGCGGGCGCTGGTGGACGACGGCGTGCAGCTCGCGGCGGTGCGCGAATTGGTGGAGCTGTCGCGTGGTGACGCCGAGCGCTTCGTCCCGATGGTGGAGCGCCTCACCGCGCTCGCCGGAGACGAATCGGCCGAGCCCTTCCGGGACGAGCTCGCCGCTGGCTACGAGCAGCTCGGAAGACTCAAAGACGCCGCGCGCGTGCTGGCGACGATGGAGCAGACGCCTGCGCTGCTGCAGCGCCGGGCGACCCTCGCCGAGACGCTCGGCCTGAAGGGTGAAGCGCTCTCGTTGCGCGAGCAGTTCGCCACCACGCCGGCCGAGTTCGAGGCGGTGCTCCTCGGCTACCTCGACGTCGAGCTGGTGCCGTTTGCGGTTCGACTCGGCACCCGGTTGCTCGATGACGGCACGCTGGCTCCGGCCACGCGTCGTCGGCTGGCCGAGCGGCTCTCTCGCACCGAGCAGGGCGCTGGTCTCGCCGTTCGCGCGTGGACCCGGCTGCTCGAGGCGCAGGTCGCCGACGCCGACGGGTGGACGCTGCTCAGTGAGGCGCTGAATCACCTGCGCCGCGAGGAAGACGCCCGCGTGGCCGACGGGTTCGGCGCCGTGCTGACGGGGACGGTCGGGACTGCGCCTGCGGTGAGCGTGAATCGGGTGGTGCGAGGTGCGGTGACGCCTGCAGAAGCGCCGTCGACGGCCGTGCCGGTGACCGACGACTCGATGCCCCGGCTGGCGCAGGTGGTGCGCGATGCGTGCGAGGCGCTCGGGCTCGGCCAGGTGTCGGTGTCGATCGATCTGCAAGGCGGCGTCGAGGCGATGTTCCTCGACGACGCGCGGTTGTTGCTGGGCGCCGGCGCGCTCGCGGCCTTCGGCCCGACGGAAGTAACGGCCCTGGTGGCGCTGGCCGCGGCGCTCGGTGACGCTGGCCGGCAGCTCCGTGAGCCGGGTGAGGTGAATGGCTTCTCCGACGCGTCGGCCAACGCCTTCCGCGCGGTGCCGTCGTCGCTCGCCATCGGCCGGGTGGTGGCGTTCCTCGACGAGCGCGTGCGCGGCTCCGACGTACGCAAGGTCGACCTCGCGGCGGTGCTGCGCACGAGTGAGGCCTTCCGCGCCGTCGCCCACGCGGCGCTCGAGCGAATTCAGGCGGGCTCGCCGCAGTGAGCGCGTAAGTTGGTGATGGGTCGCCGCGCGCAAGAGGGCTTCCTGGCGTCTGCGGAGCGCGTGTCCTTCGCAAGTCGTGCCGATGAAGCGGCAATCATCGGGCGCGAGCACCTCGCCCTCTGCCGAGAGGCCGACGTCGAACTGGGCATCAACGCCGGCGCAGCGGCAGGTGTCCTCCTGACGTCGCTGCGGGCCTCGACGTGTGTCGCGCTCCTCGTGGTGCTGGCCGGATGCCCTCCGCTCCCACCGCCACCGGGCGACGAGAACCTCGGCGAGTACTCGATCGCCGCCGAGCCGGTGCGCGCCCTCGACGACGGCGGCGTGGGCGCGCTTCGCGCCGACGGCGGGCTGTGGTGTCCGCTCGTCGACGTCGTGCCCGCGGCGTTCCGCTTCTCGGCGACGGTGACGCGGGAGTCGTCGACCGGCCAGGCGTGGTTGACGCTGGGCGGAGGCTACCCGCGTGACGCCGGGTGGGACGGGCAGGTGCTCGACAGCTCCGCGGCGGTACGTCGCCTGTTCCCTTCGTGTGGCGGCTGCCGGCCGACGATCGCGACGGAGCGCATTCGCTTCTCGCTGCTGAGCCGCAGTCAGAGTGAAGCCGTCGGGCGCACGTGTCCGGCCAACCCGCTCGATGGCGGCGTGCCCACTCCGCCTGGGCCCGATGGAGGCATCACCGGCCCGGGGCAGACCGCGGAGGGCTTCGACGCGCTCTACGCGTGCGGAGAGCTGGAGTTCTCCGTCGCGCTGCAGGACGCGGGAGCACCGGAGCCGGCCTGTGCGCCGGGCTGTGATGACTGCATGGTGAACTACACCCTGGTGGGAGAGCGCCGATGACGAAGCGTGCGGTGGTGTTGCTGTCAGGCGGCCTCGACTCGACGACGTGCCTCGCGCTCGCCCGCCGTGACGGGTTCGAGCCGGTGTGTCTGTCGATCTCGTACGGGCAGCGGCACTCGGTCGAGCTTGAGCGCGCGAAGACGGTCGCCAACGCCATGGGCGTCACCGATCACCGTGTCGTCACCGTCGACCTGCGCGCGATCGGCGGCTCCGCGTTGACCGACTCCATCGAGGTTCCGAAACATGATGACGTCTCGCAGGTGAAGGCCGAGATCCCCGTCACCTACGTGCCCGCGCGGAACACCATCTTCCTGGGGCTCGCGCTTGGCCTCGCCGAAGTAGTTGGAGCGACCGACCTCTACATCGGCGTCAACGCGGTCGATTACTCGGGCTACCCCGACTGCCGGCCCGAGTTCATTCGCGCCTTCGAGCAACTCGCGAGCCTGGCGACGAAGGCAGGCGTCGAGGGGAAGCGCTTCACGGTGCACGCTCCGCTGTCGGGCATGACGAAGGCAGACATCATTCGCGCGGGGCTGGCGGCGGGCGTCGACTACTCGCTCACGCATAGCTGTTACGACCCTGCGATGGATGGTGGCGCGTGCGGGCGGTGTGACAGCTGCCTGCTGCGGAAGAAGGGCTTCGTGGACGCGGGCGTGGCCGATCCGACGCGATACAGCACGAAGAGCCCGAGCTGAGCCGCGCGTCATTCCCGACGGACTTCTTCGACTCCAAACTTGATGGTTTGAAATCAAAGTATTAGGGACGCCGTATGGGAAAACACCTCATCTGGCTGCCATTCCTCCTCGGTGCATGCGTCCCGCAGAACACGTACGACCTGTTGAAGACCGACTACGACACCACGACCACGACCCTGAAGACGCGCGACGGTGAGCTCGAGAGCACCCGCGCAGCGCTGGCGCGTGAAGAGGCGAAGTCGAAGGCGCTGTCGGCCAAGCTGGCGGAGCTCGAGTCGGCGTACGGCCAGTCGAAGACCGACAAGTCTGCCCTCGAGAGCGCGCTGACCGATCTACGCAAGCGCAAGGAAGAGACCGAGTCGCGCATCGCCGAGTTCAAGGCGCTGCTCGACAAGTTCAAGTCGCTCATCGACGCCGGCAAGCTGAAGGTGCGCATTCGTGAAGGCCGCATGGTGGTGGAGCTCGCCACCGACATTCTCTTCTCGTCGGGGTCGGCGAACCTCTCGAAGGAGGGCAAGGCGGCCATCGTCGAGGTCGCGGCGCTCCTCACCTCGATTCCCAGCCGCAAGTTCCAGGTCGAGGGCCACACCGACAACATTCCGCTGAGCGGGAAGGGTGCGTACAAGACCAACTGGGAGCTGGCCTCGGCGCGCGCGCTGACGGTGCTGCGCACGATGACCGAAGCGGGCCTGCCGCCAGACCGGATCAGCGCCGCCAGCTACGGCGACAGCATGCCGGCCCGGCCCAACGACACGCCCGAGAACCAGGCGGCCAACCGGCGCATCGAGATCGTCGTGGTGCCCGATCTCTCGAGCCTGCCCGGCTTCGACGAGCTCCAGCGCGCCGCGCAGTGAGCGCCCTGACGGTGAATGCCGCTTGGTTCTCTACGTCGAAGGCGCTTCGCTTCACCCGGGAGCCGCCTCGACATGGTTCGTTTCGTCATCGGTCTTTGGGTGTTGCTCGCGAGCGCCTCGTTCGCGCAGGAAGGCCGCTGCGACCCACACGGGGTCGATCTCCCGGAGTTTTTCGCGCCGTCGGTGCCCATCGAGCACGAGCTCTTCCCTGATGAGCTCGCGGCGCGCGGTACGTGCTTTCCCCCAGGTCGGAGCATTCCTCTCGGATCTGACGTTTCGACCCTGTTGGTGAACGCGGAGCGCGAGGCCGTCGACGCCTGTGATGGGGTCTGCGAGCCGATGAGGAAGCGGCTCGTCACGCTCGGCGAAGACCACGACCTCGAAGACACGACGTTCCAGAAGGAGTGCGGCGCCGCCGCCTCGGGGCTCCCCGCGGCGGTGAAGGACCCGTGCCTTCGGGTCTGCGTCGTCGAACGTCGCCGCGCGAGTGCACGCCTCATCTTCTTGAGGACCGTGCGCGCGCTCGACCTGTCGCTGCCGTGGCGAAAGCCAACGCGCCTGGGAACCGAGGTGCGCGAGTGGCTCAAGCGGGAGCGGGTCGCTGCGCCGCCATCGCCGATCCGCCTCGAGGTGTCGGGGCCCGAGCACCAGCGCTCCGTGCGCGCCGAGGGCTGGCTCTATCCCGGAGGGCCGCGGCTCAGGCTGGAGACGCGATTGGTCGCCGCAGGCTGTGGGCTCACCCAATGGGGAATCGCTCGATGGTGAGGCGAGCGGCGCTGCTCCTGTTCGTCGTCACGGCGTGCGCGGGTTCGCGGAACGCCAGGCCGCTGGTGCTCGAGAAGACCGCCCCTCGCAAGACGACGTCGCTCGACCCGGCGCGCTTCGCTGAGTGCTCGACGACGCAGCCCGCTCCCGCACTGCTCGCCCCGACGTGGCAGTCAGTGGTGCTGGCGAGTGATGTGAAGACCTGGGAGAGCGGCGCCTGTGCGCCACTGGAGCGCAGCCTCACCGCGTTTCCGGACGCGCCGCGGTCGCGTCAGGGCCTGCGCGAGGAGTGTGAGGCGAAGTCGACGGCGCTGGACGTCTCGGTCCGTTTCTCCTGCCGCGCGGTGTGTGCAGCGCAGCGGTGGCTGAGCCATCGGGAGCAGTCGCGTCAGCGCCTGACGAAGGCGCTCGAGTGGTATCGCGACGAGCTGGGGACGATGTTCGACCGCATCGAGGCGTGTCCCGCGACGCGCTCACACGGCAATCAGCTCCCCGATGCGCAGGTGCGGGCGGTGTTCGAGTGTGCGGGCCAGGGCTCACTGCCGAGCGAGGTGACTCTTTTGATGCAGTACGTGACCGAGCCGGTGTCGTGGGAGGAGAACGGCGGGACGGTCACCAGCGCGCGGCCGATCGAGGTCCAATGGCTCCACGTCAACAGCGTTGGTGATGACAACGTGCCGTGGCAGGCAACCGTGACGAGGTGCCGTCGAGGGCAGACGCTCGTGCCTGTGTTGACGATTGAATAGGGCGCCACCGACGGCGAGGCTCCTCGGCCCATGCGCGTCTTCATCACCGGCGGCACCGGCTACATCGGCACGCACCTCGTCGCCGCGCTGCTCGACGCGGGCGACGCGATCACCGTCTACGCGCGCGATCCGCGCACGATGCCCGCGAGCCTCGGCGCGAGGGTGTCCGTGGTCTCGGGCCGCCTGGACGACCTGGGCGCCGTTCGCGACGCGGCGCGCGGCCACGACGCGTGCATCCACAACGCGGTGGTCTGGAGCGACGACGATCCGATGGGGGTGGAGGACGTGCGCGCGTCGACGACCGTCTTCCTCGCTGCGGCCGAGGCCGGCGTCGAGCAGCTCGTCTACACGTCGTCGACTGCGGTGCACAAACCCTTCACGGCGCACATGGACGAGACGGTGCGCCTCTCGCCTACGGACGCGTACGGTGCCGCGAAGGCGTCGAACGAGCTCTTCCTCGGTGCGGTCTCGTGGCAGTCGAAGATGCGCTGCAACATCGTGCGCCCGGGCCCCACGGTGGGCGGGCCGAGCGTGGACGGAGCGCGCGTCGTTCTGTACCCGCTCATCAAGGACCTGCTGGACCGCGCGCGCCGCGGTGACGACCTGATCGTGGGGAAGGAGGAGGGGCGCCAGTTCGTGGCCGCGCGGGAGCTCGCGCAGGTGTACGTGCGGCTCCTTCGCGCGGGGGTGAACAGGCAGACGTACCTCGCGGTCTCGCGCGAGGCGGTGACGTGGGAGGAGATCGCACGGATGGCGGTCGAGGCGACCGGTTCGCGATCGCGCGTGGTGGTCGAGGATCGCGGGGGCGGTCCCTTCGTGTTCGACACGGGGAAGCTCGAGCGTGAGCTGGGCCTGGTGTTGGGAGCGCGCGGCGCGATCGCCGAGGATCTCCGTCGGGGCTACTGCGCGGGCGAAAACACGAAGGGATAGGAGACGCGCACCGGCTCTCCACCGGCGGGCTTCGGGAACTTCCACGTCGCCGGGCGAGCCGAGAGACACCGGGTCACCTCGGGGTCTTTCATCGTGTTGCTCTCGACCTCGACCTCGGCGACCGAGCCGTCCTTCTCGACGTCCCAGCTCAAGACGATTTTCCCCTCGAGGGTCGGATTCTTCACCAGCCCGCGCTCGTAACAGTCCTTCATTTCCTTCACGTGCTTCCGCACGACGCTTTGGAGCTGCTCCTTGCTCAGTCCGGAGAGCGCCTCAGCGTCACCCCCGAACATCTTCGCCATCAGCGAGGTCACCTTCTCCCGCTCGGACTCCTTGATCGTTTGTTTCTCCTCCGTCGGTTCGACGCGGGTGAAGACGGAGTCAGGGAACAGCACGACGAGTCTCCGTTGGTTCGCCACGGCGGCCATCCCGAGCTTCACCAACGTCTCGGGCTCGAGCGCGGGATTCATCGTGATGGCGACCTGCTTCTCCAACCGGCCGCCCAAGGGGTCGATCGACGTGGCGGTCCACTTCTGTCCATCAACCACCAGCGCGTCGCCTTCGACCGTGGCGCGTGTACAGGATTGGCCGCAGCCTGAACCCTCGGGCGCGAGACCGATGGCCACCATGCGGAAGGGCCCGTCGAGCGCCTTCGCGACGACCTCGATCTCCGCAGGGAGCTTCACCTCGCGAGGCGTTCCTTCTCCCACGAGCGCAACCCTGCGAACGCGTGCCCTCGCTGCCGTCGTGAGGAACTCCCAGGTCGCGGTGGCCTGGGCGCCTCGAGCAAGCCCGAGTCGTACCCGCGGCTCGGAGTCCACGTCCTCCGGGTCGTCCTGTCTGACGCCGGCCTCCAGCTCATCGACGAGCACTTCCTGCCGGATCGCGCCTTTGAAGCCATCGGCATCACACTCGATGAGCGCGCTCGTCTGCACGCACCGGTCCGGCGCGAAGGTGCTGACGCCTTCCAGCGCGACGAGCCCGAGCGGCTTCGAAGCCAACGTCGCAGCGGCCGAACTCACCCGCTGCTCCACGAAGGCCTGCGCCCCGAACCCGAACAACCCGCCCAGGCCCAGCAGCGGCACCGCGACGGCCAGCTTCGGCGAGCGCTTCAGCAGGACAGCGCCACCCGCCACCACCACCAGCAGGAGCCCCATCGCCGCCAGCACGAAGAGCCGGTACCTCGAGAGCTCTTCGCCAACACCGATGAGAATGGTGAGGCGGTCAGCCGGGGAGGCATGCGCGACGGCCTTGAAGCTGCCCATGAGCTCGGCCAGCCGGCTGGCGAGCACCCACGACACGAGCATCAGGCTGCCGAACACGCCCATCGCGATGACGAGGAGCCGGCGGGCCATGCCGGTCTGCGCGATGACGCCCAGGAGCAGGCCGGGAATCAGCGCGCCCAGCAGACCGCTCATGGCGCAGAGGCCGAACACGGTGGTGTTGAGTGCCTCTCCCGTCGCGCCGGCGAGAATCGTCGCGCGGTCGGCCGGATGGGCGCCCGCGATCGCCGCGATGGCGCCGTTCATCCCAGTCCAGTACCCGAAGGAGCCCACCGCCACGAGCGCACTCGCGAGCGGCGCGTTGGCGAGCACGACCGCCGAGCCGCGCTGCACCCCGAAGAACATGAGCACCGCGGCGACGAGGGAGAACGCTCCGCCGGCGCCGACGATCAGGTACATGCCCCAGCCGCCTTCGACCCATGCGTTGCTTACGTTGCCGAACGGGCCGCCGCCGTACTCGTCCTGGACGCCGAGGCCGACGGTGAAGAGGAGGAAGACGAAGGTCAACGGTAGCCCGATGAAGGGGCTGACGGCGGCGCCGACAGCGGCTCCGGTCGGTCGTTTCGTGAGCTCGGTCATGGCGTGGTTTCTGGCACACCGCCGCAGTGTTCCAACGTCGATCACGACACGGCGTGGACCGACCGCGGCATCAGCACCTCGAGCAACGCTTCGAACCAACCAGCGTCGACGCTACGGCTCGGGGACTCGCCACAGCACGGCGTCGTTCCCCTGGTTGATGGCGATGTGGAGAAAGCCGTTGCCTCCACCCGCGAAGCCCACTGCCTGTTGATCGCCCGGGAGGTTGAAGGCGGTCGAGGTGACGGTGCCCCCAGCGTCGATGCGAATGACCACCACGTTCCGTTGGTTCTCTAACGTGTGGGGGAGCGTCGTCATGTTGAATGACACGTTGGCCGCCTCGTAGGTCGCGAGCAGCACCACCGCCGAGCCGTTGGGTGACCGCCTGATGTCGACGAGCCGAAGGGGGCCTGTCGATCTCCACATCTCGTTCGTGAGCGTGCCGTTCGTTGCGAACCTTCGCTCGACGAGGAGTTCACCGTTCGAGGCCTGGCCTGCGAGGTAGAAGAAGGTGTTGCCGTCACTCGCGGCCCGCAGCACCTCGCTGGGTGAGAAGCCACCATCCACCGGCGCGTGCGTGGCCACCAAGGGGAGGCTGAAGGTGTTGGGGTCGTAGGTCATCAGCGCAAAGCGGGCTGCCAGACCTGTCGTGGCGACGGCCGTGCCGCCGAAGGAGCAGGTGTGGGGACAACGCGACGTCAGCAACAGACGCGGTGTGTTTGGAAGGGACGCGTTGATGATGTCGTCTCCGTAGGCGAGCCCCCCGTCCATCGGCGAATAGGCCGTCGAAAATGAGCTCTGATTTGCCGCCCGAAGGAAACGTGCGCTGCCAGACGGGGTTCCATGGCCCTGAACGAACGCGAAGACAGCGTCCATGCCCGGAACCATCGCCAGCCGCGAGATGCCCGCATCGGTGACGCCGATCTCGAGCGTGGAGAACCCAGTGTTCACGAAGCTCGAACCATCAACTCCACGCTCAGGCCGATCGGAGTCCGCACGGCCATGGCAATCTGGTTGGTGTTCGATGCGATGGCAGTCGCCCGATAGCCGCCCATCCACTGAATCAGCCGGGTCCGCGACGGCGTTGCGCTCCCGTTCGCGGCCCACCCTTCGAGAATGGAAGAGCCTCCGTCAATCGGCTCGCGCACCGTCGCGATGACGGTTTGAGTGGGGGCTGCTCCGACGGCGACCTGCGCGATTCCGATGAAGCGGCTGTTCGGGAGGGTCACCATCACCAGAGCGCCGCCATCGGTGGTGGAGCCACCCGCGGAGCCGCCAGCGGTGGAGCCACCCGCGGAGCCGCCAGCGGTGGAGCCACCCGCGGAGCCGCCAGCGGTCGAGCCACCCGCGGAGCCGCCTGCAGTCGAGCCACCTGCGGAGCCGCCAGCGGTCGAGCCACCCGCGGAGCCGCCAGCGGTCGAGCCACCTGCGGAGCCGCCAGCGGTCGAGCCACCCGCAGAGCCGCCTGCAGTCGAGCCACCAGCAGAGCCGCCTGCAGTCGAGCCACCAGCGGAGCCGCCTGCGGTCGAGCCACCCGC
>JALHMW010000025.1 GCA_022843845.1 Archangium sp. | reverse complement strand
GCGGTGCGAGCGGTGGCGCGTCGGGTGGCGTCAGTGGCGGTTCGTCTGGCGGTGCGAGCGGCGGCGCGTCGGGTGGCGTCAGTGGCGGTTCGTCTGGCGGTGCGAGCGGCGGCGCGTCGGGTGGCGTCAGTGGCGGTTCGTCCGGCGGTGCGAGCGGTGGCGCGTCGGGTGGCGTCAGTGGCGGTTCGTCCGGCGGTGCCAGCGGTGGCGCGTCGGGTGGCGTCAGTGGCGGTTCGTCCGGCGGTGCCAGCGGTGGCGCGTCGGGTGGCGCGAGTGGTGGTTCGTCTGGCGGTGCGAGCGGCGGCGCGTCGGGTGGCGCGAGTGGCGGCTCCGCTGGCGGCGGCTCGTCCGGCGATGCCGGGGCGTTGACCGGCGAGTCCTGCGACACGGCCCAGCCTCTGATCTTCGGTCCGTCCGTCGACTACGGGGGACTGCGAGCGCGGCGCGCGCAGGTGAACGCGTCGACCCTGAACGCCCTCGACGACCACTTCGGTACCTGCGGGGGCTCTGGAGTGCCCGAGTTGGTCTACCGACTCGACCTCGCTGTCCCCTCCCGCCTCGAAGCGTCGATGTTGTGGTCGGGCGTGACGGCAAACCCGGCGCTCTACCTTCGTGCCAATCCCTGTACGCCCGGGCTCAACCAGGTCGCTTGCGATACGAGCACCTCGACGCCTCCAACTTCGTCCACGATCACCGTTCCGCAGTTGGCGCCAGGCCCGTACTTCCTCTTCGCTGACGGGCGCACGGCAGGGGCCCGCGGGCCGTTCGTGCTCACCGTCGATCTGTACGACGGTCAGGACGCGGGCACCTGCGCATCGCCCTCACCGCTCATCTTCAACGCAGGCATCGCGCGTGCGGAGGGCAATACGCGCTTCCTGAACTCCACGTTCGACGCTCCGTGTGCTGCGTTCCCGGGTGGCAGCGAGCAGGTCTTTCGTTTTGACAACCCCGCTCAGCAGGACTTGACGCTCACCATCGCCTCGACCGCCGACGCGCCGATCCTCGCGCTCCGTCAGGGGAGCACGTGTGCCGGACCACACGTGGCGTGCAACAACGGCTACCGGCTTCGACAGGTGGTGGTCCCAGCGTTGGCTGTGGGCACCTACACGCTGCTCGTGGAGGCGTCGGTCTTCGGTGGAAATGCGTTCGCCCTCACCGCCACGCTGGGGTCCTTCGACGCGGGAGCGCTCCTGCCCGGCGACACCTGCTTCAACCCAGAGCCGTTGGTGCTCTCCAATGGCGGGTTCGGCACGGCATCGATTGCCTCGACCACGAGGGGCTACTTCAAGGACACCGGAGCCGATGCGTGCGCGAGCGAAGGCGCCGATCGCATCTTCACCTTCGACACCACCGGCACCAGGACGATCACCGCGACGGTGTCCTCTGCGTCGGTTGGCTTCATGCCCACGCTCATTCATCGACGCACTGGGTGCGCGAACGCCACGACGGGGGATCGATGCGCGGGCGCTGCGAGCGACGGAGGGCTCCCGACCCTCACGCTGTCCGCTCCCGCGGGTCGGCAATACCTGGTGGTTGACGGCGAAGGCTGGACCTCGGCGGGGGACTTCACGCTCGACGTCACCGTCCAGTGAACGGCGGAGCGACTTCAAGTGCCGAACGAGGTACGACGGTGCGACGGCCTCCACGCGTGCCTGCGACTTCTCGCAGCGTGCGTGCGGACCGAACGCTTCACACACAGGGCGGTGGGTATGGGCGACATGGTGACGATTCACGACGACGCGCGATCACGACTTCGGCGCATTCTTGGCGAGATGCAGACGCAGGTGACGGCCTCGAAGGCGCCGGAGCCATTGCAGGCCGCGCTCACCGCCTTGGTGACCGAGCTCGATCTCGGCGTCGAGCCCGTGCTCCGCGCGTGCCCGAAGTGCGGCGCCATGGGCGTGCACAACGCCACGCTCTGCGGCAGCTGCTGGGCAAAGCTCACCCCGGTCGCGTAGCCCTTTCGGCGTGCAGAACGGCACGCGGCTGCGGCCGCTCTTGAACGCAACATCAAGACGATCGTGGCGCTCTCTCGTTTCTGAGCGCCTCGGTTTCGTCAACCCTTCGCAAATCCGTCAATGCCTACACAGGCGCACGTGATGCATTGACACCCCGCCGGAGGTCCTCATGGGACTCGGCACGTTTCTCTTCATCGGTGTCATCGCAACCCTCCTCGGGCGCGCGGCGCTGCTCACGCTTCGCACCGCTGGGCCGTGGGTCACGCTTGCGTGCGGGGTCGGCGGTTCCTTCGCTGTCGGCCTGCTGTTCTCAGCGCTCTTTCAAGAGAACGCGATGGACTCGGTGGTCCACCCCATCGGCCCTATCGCCGCGGCCGTCGGCTCGGTCGGCTCGCTGCTGATCCTCAACCAGTACTGGTGGCACAAGCCCGGCAGCCTCGCGCGCCTGCTCCAGCGCGACCCCAGCACCGCCCCGACGACGAAGCGCTGACGATCATCACCAAGGAGACCTCCATGGGACTCATCTCGTTCATCCTCATCGGTCTCATCGCCGCCGGCGCTGGAGAGATCCTCCTCCCCGGCTTGCGCACGGCGGGCCCATGGCTCGTCTTCCTCCTCGGCGCGACCGGCGGCTTCGTCGGCGGGCTCCTCGGCGCACTCATCTTCAGCGAGCCCGTGCTCGGCACCCAGCTCTACCCGCTCGGCCTCGCCGCGGCGTCGGTCGGCGCAGGCGCGCTCTTGCTGTTCCTGGACCGCTTCATGCGCGCGGCTCCGGGCAGCAACCTCACGCCCAAAGCCCACTGAGAATGACCATACGTACAACTGACAGAGCGGCCCGTCACAATGACGGCGAACCGTCGAAAACATCAGTCAACACGCCGAGTTCCCTACGAAACAGCGTGGCGCGAATTGTGAACTGAGGCCGTTCTCACGCAGCACCAACCGGAGGTCGTTCCCACATGCCTAGCCAGCAAGTCGCGACGCAGCAGCAGCAGCACCGCCAGCCCCGCCGAACCGCGCCGCCCTCTCCCACCCGAGTTGCCACCACCTTCCAGCGTCTGCTCGGCGACGAAATCGCCCTCTCGCTCAAGACGCGAACGCTGCACGCCATCACCTCGGGGCCGCAGCTCGCTGGAGTGAACGGCGTCTTCGCGGACCAGGCCACGCGCCTCGACTCCGTGATGGCCATGGTCGCCAGCCGCGTCGCCCCGAGCGCTCCGAGCGCGACGTTGGCCGACTACATCAGCCTCGCGCCGCCGCCCGCGCCGTCCCCTCCGCCCCGCGCCGGATCCCATCTCGATGACTGGCTGCTCGAAGGCCACGTGCGCCTCATCTCGGAGCTCCGAAACCTCATCGATCTCTTCGCGGAATGGGAAGAGGCGGATCACCAGGCGTTCATCAGCTGGCTGCTCCACGAACACGAAGCGATGTCCTGGGGGCTCTCGACGCTCATCGCGCGCGAACGCCTCGCTGATCGAGCCATGCCCGCGTGACGATCTTCATCCCCGGCGAAGAAGCGCAGAAGGACTACCTCATGCCTGGCGAAATGGTGCTGATTCGTGATGACGCGCGCTCGAGGCTGCGAAAGCTGCTCGCTCTCATGCAGGAGCAGCTCGCGGCGTCGACTGATTCTGTCGGCCGGCCCGGCCTGCAGCGGAGCTTCGAAGCCGTCGTGACCGAGCTCGATCTCGGACCTGAGCCAAAGCTCCGGTCCTGCACCTTCTGCGGAGCCGTGGGCATGCGCGACGCGACCCTCTGCAGCGTGTGCTGGTCGAAGCTTGCGCCGCTCAGTGTCGCACCAGCCCCGTAACGCAAGCACTGCGCGGGGACGACTTCGTTCCCGCGGGCCCCGGTTGGTCCAGAAAACGCAATGACTGACATGATGCGCTGGTTCCTGCTGGCGGTGTTGCTGGTCCACGGGCTGATCCACCTCATGGGGTTCGCGAAGGCGTTCGGGTTCGCCGAGCTGACGCAGCTCACGCAGCCGATCTCGAAGCCGATGGGCGTGGTGTGGCTCCTCGCGGCGTTCGCGATGCTCGCGCTCGTCCTCACGCCTCCACGCGCGTTCTGGATCGTCGGGCTCGTCGCGGTCACGCTCTCCCAGATCGTCATCAGCTCGTCGTGGAGCGACGCGAAGTTCGGCACGATCGCCAACGTGATCGTGCTGGTCGCCGTCGTCTACAGCTTCGTCTCGCAAGGGCCGATCAGCGCGCGTGCTGCGTTCGCCAATGACGCACGAGCGCTCCTTGTTCCCGGAGCAGCGCAGGTCGTCACCGAGGCCGATCTTCAATCGTTGCCACCTCCAGTGCAGCAGTATCTGCGAGTCACCGGTTCGGTCGGTCAGCCACGCATCTTCAACTTCCGCGCGACATGGAAGGGGCGCATTCGCGGCAGCGCCACCGATCCGTGGATGACCTTCACTGCACAGCAACTCAATACGTACGGACCGATGCCTGCGCGGCTGTTCCTCATGGACGCGGTGATGAAGGGCCTGCCGGTCGACGTGTTCCATCGCTTCGTCGCTGAGGCCGCGACCTACCAGGCGCGCGTGCTCTCGGTCGTCACGGTCGTTGATGGGAAGGGACCCGAGATGAACCGCTCTGAGACCGTGACGCTGTTCAACGATCTCTGTTTGTTCGCGCCGTCGGTGCTGCTCGATCGCTCCATTCGGTGGGAGCCGCTCGACGCGAAGACCGCGCGCGGGATCTTCACGCGCGGCGCCGAGACGGTCTCTGCCGAGCTGCATTTCGACGAGAAGGGCGAGCTGGTCGACTTCATCTCAGACGATCGATTCGGCGCGTCGCCCGATGGCAAGTCCTTCACTCGGATGCGCTGGAGCACGCCGGTTCGCGACTACCGGACCTTCGGCGAGCGCCGCGTGCCTGTCTTCGGTGAAACGAAGTGGCACGACCCGGCCGGCACCTACACGTACGGGGAATTCGAATTGCAGCACATCGCCTTCAACGTCGCGGAGTAGCCGTCACACTCCGTCTTCGGGCTCCAACAGCCCCAGCCGCTTCATCACCCGGTACAGCTGCGTGCGATGCATGTTGAGCGTCTTCGCTGCGGCCGACACGTTGTTCCCCGACGCGCTGAGCGCCGCGACGATCGCCTGACGATCGGGATCGTCCTCCGACGGCACCGGAGGCGCGCCCGGACGGACTGCAGAGATCGTCGCTGCTCTCGTCGTCACGGGAGCAGGCCCACCATCGACCTGTCGACCCGCCTGTGGCGCGAGGTGCTCGGCCCGCAACACGCTGGCGCTCTCGGTCTGCGCCGTCGCTGCCGCCTTCCGCGTCTCGGACAACAGCTCCCGGACGTTCCCCGGCCACGGGCGCAGCAGCGCAGCCTCGACGGCCGCGGCGTGCAGCTCCACCGGCAGCCCCACCAACGCGTGCCGCATCAACCACGGCAGCTCTTCTTTCCGCTCTCGCAGCGGGGGCAGGGCGACCTCGAACTGCGACAGCCGATAGAACAAGTCCGAGCGGAACGTGTTCGCCGCGACGGCCGCGCGCAGATCACGATGCGACGCCGCCACCACATGGAGCGTCACCTTCCTCGGCGTCGACGCTCCCAGCGGCAGGTACTCACCCGACTCGATGGCCCGCAGCAGCTTCGCCTGCACCTGCAGATCGAGCTCGGCGATCTCGTCGAGGAACAGCACACCGCCATCGGCCGCTGCGAGGTAGCCATCGGCGTCCGTCTTCGCTTCCGTGTACGCGCCCTTGACTGCACCGAAGAGCAGCCGCTCGGCCACCGACGCCGGAATCGCAGCACAGTTCACCGCGACGAACGGGCCGCGCCGCGTGCCGGCTTCGTGGAACCGATGGGCGACCAGCTCCTTGCCCGCGCCGCTCTCTCCACGCACCAGCAGATGCGCCTCGGTCGACCTCGCCACCACCGCGCGATCGAGCGCCTGCTGCAGCGTCGGCCCGACGATGAAGTCGTCATGCTTGATCTGCCCCGCGAGCCACCGGCGAAGATCGGCCTCGAGCAGGATCACCGTCTGCGCAAGCCGCACCACCGCGCCCGTCTTCGCGGTCACCGCGCCCTCGATGCGCACGCCGTCGACGAAGGTGCCGTTGCGGCTGCCGAGCTCCTTCACGGTGAAGAGGCCGTCGCTGAACGTCAGCTCTGCGTGTTGCCGCGACACCTTCTCATCGGGCACCGGCAGACCGCCCATGTCCTCTCTGCCCAGGGCGAGCACGCCGGCGCGTGGCATCACCAGGGGCCGGTACTGCGGCGCGCGACTGGAGAAGATGAGCACTGCGCCCGGCACCGGCTCGGACACCGCAGCCGTCTCGACGACACTCTCACTCTGGGTGCTCTGTGCCATGGCGCGGCCACGGTAGCGGAAAACGTGCCATCGCAAAGAGTGACACACCATGTGTCACCGCGAGCTGTGACGCGCTTGACGGAGATCGCGCGTTTGCGGAACGTGTCGATCACTGGCACGTGTGTTGCGAAGTGCCGCGTCGTTCGAGCCTCTCGTGACTGATCCCGCCCTCACACCACCAGACTCTGCAGAGCAATCGTTCGCCGAAGCGCGCGCGGCGGGGCCCGTGCAGGTGCTCAGCCGCGGCACGTCGCTGGGACGGTACGTCGTGCTCGAGGCGCTCGGCACGGGAGGGCAGGGTGTCGTGTACGCCGCGTACGATCCGCAGCTCGATCGCAAGGTGGCGCTCAAGCTCGTGCGCGTGAAGGCCGGCGGCGACGCCAGCGACGAGCAGCGCGCCAGGCTGCTTCGTGAGGCGCAGGTGCTCGCGCGGCTCTCTCACCCCAACGTCGTCACCGTGCACGACGTCGGCCGGTTCGCCGATCAGCTCTTCATCGCCATGGAGTTCATGGCCGGCGGCACCCTGGGCGCGTGGCTCGAGAAGAAGCCCGAGATGACGGCGATTCTCTCCCGGTTCCGCGAGGCGGGGCGGGGCCTGGCGGCGGCGCACTCGGCCGGCATCGTTCACCGCGACTTCAAGCCCGACAACGTGCTCCTCGACGAGCACGGCACCGCGCACGTCACCGACTTCGGGCTCGCGCGCTCCCTCGAGGCCGGCAGCGTCATCGTCGGCGGCGGCACCGCTGCGTGGATGTCGCCGGAGCAGCGCGATCGACAGGAGGTCGGACCGGCTTCGGATCAGTATTCGTGGAGCGTCGCGCTCTTCAAGGCGCTGACCGGCACGATGCCCTTCGAGCCCGGTGAAGATGGCAGCCGGGAGCCGCGGTTTCCTGCCTCCGTCCCCCAGTGGGTTCGCCGTGTTCTCATCCGTGGGCTCTCGGTGGCGCCCTCGAGCCGATTCCCTTCGATGGACGCGCTGCTGGCGGTGCTCGAGAACGATCCTGCCGAGACCCGCCGCCGGTTCATCAACGTCTCGCTCGCGGTCGCGGGCGTGGTCGCGGTCGGCCTCGTCAGTGGCGCGCTGTTTTTCCGCGAGTCTCCCGCCCAGCGCGTCGAGCGTGAGTGCCTGGCCTCGGTGGACTCGACCTTCACGGCCACCTGGAGCCCCGCGAGAGTGAAGGCCATGCGCGAGGCCTTCGTCAGCAGCGCCGGCGAGCCGGGGCGTGACGCCTTCGAGCGGGTCTGGACGCAGCTGGAGCCCGAAGCGAAGGCCTGGGCTGACGCCTCTCGCGCGGTGTGCCGGCTCGATCCCTCCAGCGCGGAGCGACGGGCTCGCACCCTGTGCCTCGGTACGCGTGGCGCCGTGCTCTCGAGCCTCGCCGAGGTGTTCGTCTCGGCAGATGCGCAGGTGGTCGAGAACGCCCAGGCGACGATCACCCTCGAGGTGCAGCCCGCGGCGAGCTGTCAGTCCGACGAGGCTCCGTCGCTCGCGCTGGTGCAGGACAGCGACGCCGATCGATCGCTCCGCCCCGACCTGAGCCGCGCCAGGGTGTTCCGCGCTGCAGGCCGCTATGGCGACGGCATGAGCGCTGCCCTCGAGGCCGCCGCTGACGCCCACGAAGCAAAGGCGTGGCGAGTCGAAGCCGAGGCCCAGCTCCTCGCAGGTCAGCTCTCTGCCGAGCTGCGCCGACCTGACGCCGAGGCGCTCCTGAAGAGCGCGGTCAGCCTCGCCGAGCGCTCTGGCTCCGACGATGAGCGGGCGCGGGCGTGGATCGCGCTGGTGGGCTGGTACTCGGAGCGCGATCGGTTCGACGCCGCCCACGACGCGCTGAACGCCGCAGAGGACGTCACCGTGCGGCTCGGCCGGCCCGAGCTCCTCGAGGCGCTGCGGCTCACCCAGCTCGGCCAGCTCGCCACCCGTGAAGGCGAGCTCGATCAGGCCCGCCAGGCGTTTCAACGGGCCCTCGTCCTGCGCCGCAAGCACTACCCGGCGTCTCACCCGCTCGTCACTCGCGCCCTCACCAACCACGCGCTCTCCCTGCCGCCTGCCGAGGCGCAGCCGCTGTTGCTCGAGGTGCTCCAGATTCGGCAGCAGCAGCTGGGGCCCAACCATCCCGAGACCGCGGTGGCCGAGCACAACGTGGGGGTCGTGATGCTGGGCAACGGCTCGTGTCAGGGCGCGCGGACCCACGTCGCCCGCGCGCTGAGCATTCGCCAGCAGATGCCTCAGGCCGACCCGGCGCGGCTGGGTCGCGAGTTCGTGGTGCTGGCGCGGGCGCAGGAGTGTCTGGGCGAGCTCGAGGACGCGGCGACGGGCATGGAGCACGGTGTCGAGGCGATGCGGCAAGGCGGGGCGCCCGATCTCGAGCTGCGCAGGGAGCTCAACCATCTTCGAGATCTGCTCGAGCGCCTCGAGCGCCCACAAGCCGAGCTCGATCGCGTGACGGAGGCGCTGCGCCAGCTGGAATAGGCCTGCGTCACACTGTGTCGTGTCACTCCCGGGGCGTGTCACCCGGAATCCGTCCTGTTTCCGGCGGCTTATCTGGTTTCTTCGAAGGCGAGGCTCCGCGACGAGCGTTGGCAAGACATCTGCACAAGCGAGGTTCACCAACGCAGTCAACACGGGGAACCTCACATGAACTCGCTCCGCATCGCCGTCATCGCCGCCGTCACCGTCGCCTCCTCCGCCTTCGCCCAGTTCCGCTACGACGCCGCCTCGGGCGAGTGCCGTAACGCCGCGGGTGAGACGGGCCTCAACATCGAGCGCGGTCAGTGCGCCGACCTTCGCAACGCCGAGCTCGAGGGCGTTCGCTTTGAGTCGATGGACCTGCGCGGCGCGCGCTTCGACGGCGCCAACCTCAAGGGTGCCAGCTTCCTCCAGGCCGACCTCGCGGGCGCGTCGTTCAAGGGCGCCAACCTGTCGAAGGCCACGCTGCGCGCCGCGAAGCTGAACGGCGCGAAGTTCGAGAGCGCGCGGCTGACGGGCGCACACCTCGAGTACGCGCGCCTCGACGGCTCGATCTTCACCGACGCCGACCTGCGCAACGCATGCCTCTACAAGGCGCGCTTCGATGGCGCTGACGTGCGCGGCGCCCGCTTCAGCCAGGAGCGCTCGCTCGTCGACCACGCCACGTGGACGGCCGCCATCGCCGACGTCAACACGCTCCCGTTCTCGGCTGCCGAGCTCGCGTCGAAGAACGTCACGCTGAACCAGGTCGCTTCTCGCTGAACCCCTCGCGGGCGCCCGCGCGGACCGGTCGAGACGCGACGTCGTCTCCCATTTCGCCAGGCGTCACCTTCCTCTAAAACTGTCGTTCATCGGGGGTCGCATGGCTCGGGCCAGTGGTGTGTTCATCGTCGCCGTCGCCGCCCTTGCCGGGTGTACGGAGTGGGTTGCGCCTCGCCCCGGTCTCACCGAGCAGGATCAGGCGCTGCTGTCGTCGATGGTGCTGAGAGGGATGCCGGTCGATCCCCGCAACGAGTACCTCGACGATGCGGCGGTCGCGGAGTTCGGGCAGCAGTTGTTCTTCGACCGCGGGCTCTCGAGGGTCGTCCTCCCTGACGCTGGGCCCATGGACGGAGGGCTCACTGACGGAGGGATCGATCCTCTCGATGCGGGGTACGTCCTCACCGACACGGGCTACCCCCTGGCGACGCAAGGTGTGGCGTGCGTGCACTGTCACGTGCCGGCCGCTGGGTTCTCGGACGATCGCACGGCCCGGAATGTCTCGTTGGGTCTGCGGTGGACGGCGCGCAACTCGCCGACCGTGTTGAACGTCGCGTTCTACGAGTGGTGGGGGTGGGACGGTCGAGCCGACACGTTGTGGGGGCAGTCGGTTCACGCGTACGACTCGCCGGCGACGATGGGAGGGGATCCGCTCCGCCTGGCTCGCGCGCTGGCAGCCCGGTACTCCGATCGGTATCGAGCGCTCTTCGGCGAGTTGCTCCCCGATCTCGACGACGCCCGATTCGAACCGCCGCGTGCCCCCGACGCCGAAGCCGAACTTCGCAGGATCTACGACCGCAGCATGAAGGCCTGGGCCGCGTACATGAGCCGACTCAACAGCTTCGACTCACCGTTCGATCGCTTCGCGCAGGGCGACGATCACGCTCTCGGCGAAGGCGCGCGACGAGGCCTGACGCTCTTCTTCGGCAAGGCGGGCTGCGTGCAGTGCCACCGCGGGCCGATGTTCACCGACAACCAGTTCCACAGCGTCGGGCTTGGCCAGACTGGCCTGAACGTTCCGAGCGTCGACAAGGGCCGGTCCTCAGGGCTCGATCTGCTGAAGAAGCTGCCCACCGCGTTTCGCCGCGTCGCCGACGTGCCCGCGCCCACCGAGTCCGACGTCGGCCGCTTTCGCACCAAGAGCCTTCGCAACGTCAGCCTCACCGGCCCGTACATGCACGCCGGCCAGCTCGAGACGTTGAAGGACGTCGTCTGGTTCTACAACCGCGGCGGCGATCGCGACGGGCTTGGCACGCCGAGCGTCTTCATGGAGCCCCTGGGCCTCACCGAGTCGGAGCAGAGCGATCTCGTGCTGTTCCTCGAGTCGCTGACGGGCCAGCCGCCCGACGCCCGCTGGAGCTGCGACAACTCTCGCGAGACCGTTGAAGGTATGGAGCGCAGGTTCGGTGCGCCGTGTGCGGTGATTCCATGACGAGCGCGATCGTTCTCCTGCTCCTCGCGGCCGCACCTGACGCTGGAGTGACCGACGCGGCGAAAAGACTCGAGGCGCGGCTGTCGGCGCTCGAGGCCGAGCTCCAGTCGACGCGCAAGGAGCTGACCGAGACTCGCGAGGCGCTCGAGGTGGCCAGCGAAGACGTCGCGACGGTGAAGGACGAGCTCACGCAGACCAACCGCTCCGTCACCGCGCTCGGCGAGCGGGAAGACCTCATCCGCGAAAACTCGGTGTCGTGGTCGGGCTACCTCGACGTCGGCTTCTTCGCCGTGCAGGGCAATGGCTCTGGCGTGCGCAAGGACACCGAGCGCGTTGTCTCGAACGCCGACGACATCTTGTCGACCTGGGTGTTTCGCGGCGATCCGCTCGCGACCGCCATCAACTCGCGCGGAGATCCCGCTGACATCGGAGACTCCCGTGTCATCGGCTTCGACGGGCTGCGGACCGGCGGCCGACCCACCGTGCTGGTGAACAACGCGAACCTGCAGCTGCGCGCAACCATCGGCACGGAGCTCCTGGTGCACGTGATGGTCGATCTGCTCCCGCGCGAACGCACCGTGACGCACTTCGCCCTGGGCGATTTCCTCGACATCAAGCTCGCCAACCTGAGCTGGCGCCGTCGCTTCGGGTTCGGCGATCTGACGGTGTGGGGCGGCAAGGTCGACTCGGTGCTCGGCGTCGAGTACCGGTTTCAAGAGTCGCCCGATCGCCTCACCGTCAGCCCCTCGCTCCTGTGCCGCTACACGTGCGGCCGAGCCCTCGGCCTTCGCGCGCGTGGACAGTTCCTCGACGAGAAGCTCGAGGTGCTCGCCGCGATCACCAACGGCTCGAACCAGATCGAGGTGATGCCGTGGGGTGCCGAGGCCGGGTTCAACACGTCCCCGACGATCTCAGGCCGCGTCGGAGCGCTCCTCCCGGTCGGCGCCGGCCTCGAACTCTCGGTCAACGGCATGGTGGGCGTGCAGGATCGTCAGTCCGACCCGACGGTGTGGCAGTTCCACGCTGGGGCCGCGGCGAAGGTCGATCTCTCGACGGTGTTCTTCACGGCTGAGGGTGGGTTCGGTCGCGCGGCTGGCAAGACCGGGGTGATCAACGATCAGCCTGTGCCGTGCACTGCGGCGTCGTGCCTGGTGTACCGGGGCGCGTACCTGCTCGGCGGCTGGCGCGCGACGACGTGGCTGACGCCGTACGCTCGCGTCGATTGGCGCTCGGGCACGATGCGGCAGGCGCGCGACTGGGCCTATGAATCGGTCCGCGTTCGCGCGACCGTTGGTGTCAGGGTCGAGCCCGTGCGCCGCCTGATGATCAAGGCTGAGTACACGCTCAATCGCGAGCTGCTCGGCGCCGACTTTCCTGACGACGTCTTCACCACCAGTGTGATCGTGAGCTACTGATGCGCGCACTCTTCTTGTTGATCGCCGCGGCCCCGCAGGTCGTGTCCCAGCCGAGCCGGGCCCAGGGCTCCACCTGTTCGCTCTCGGGCAAGGTCACCTTCTCGTCGAAGGACCCGAAGGTGAAGGTGGCCGAGCTCGTCGTGTACGTCGCGTCGAAGAAGCGCTCCGTGAAGCTCAGCGAGGCCCGTCGCCACGAGATCGCCCAGAAGGACAAGCAGTTCGTTCCGCGAATGGTGATCGTCCAGAAGAACGACTCGGTGTCCTTCCCCAACCGCGACAACACGGAGCACTCCGTCTTCACGAGCGACCGCACCACCGTGAGGATCAACCCGACCAGGAAGGCCGAGCCAGAGCCAGTCGCGTTCCTGAAGGAGGGCGGGTTTCGCATTCAGTGTGACATCCACAGCAATATGCGGGCCTGGGTCGTCGTGGTGCCCGTGATTGAGCTCGCGACGAAGGTGGGGGCCGACGGAACCTGGCGAATCGACAACGTGCCGGCCGGTGACCAGGTGCTCAAGGTGCTCGAGCCGAACGGAAACAGCAACGAGGTGCGTGTGACAGCGTGTGCCAATGACACGCCGATCGATGTGTCACTCGAGGGGTTCGAGGGCCCGCAGCTGAAGCGCTTCAACGGCAGCCCCTACAGTGAGTACCAGCAGTGACGCCGGTGGTTCCGCGATAGGGTCGCGCGGCAATGAGCGTCTGCCCCGTCTGCGAGCACCAGCAGGACTTCGGCCTCGAGTGTGAGGTGTGCGGGAAGGACCTGGGCGATCTCGGCGAGCTCGGACCGCCTCCCGTCTCGCAGGAGCGCGTCGAAGGGCTCGAGGTGACGGTGGCCGATCGCGTGGGCGAGGTGCAGATCGACCGCGTCGGAGAGCTCGAGGCCACCCAGTTCGCCGCAGGGCAGGGCCCGGTGATCGCCGACGTGATGCCCGATCTCGACCTGGGCCGCTCGGCGGACGTGGGCGCCGTGTCGGTCGAGCGCGTCGCCGACCTCGCGCAGGACCGGGCCGTCGACGACGGCGTTCGCACCGCCGCTGCGACGGGTGCGGTGATGTGCCGCTACTGCCGCAACGTTCAGGCCGCCGGCCTCATTTGCAACACCTGTGGCATGCGGTTGCCGAAGTCGGCCGCGCCGCCGCCGCCCACGCAGGCCCCGACGTCGAAGGTCGTCTATTCGCGCGGCGACGTGCGGTGCAAAGCCTGTGGCGCGCCCGCGACGCCGGGCCAGCGGTGCTCGGAGTGTGGCGCGCTGGCCCCCTTGCCGGAGTAGTCGACTCCTTCGTCGAACAGGGTAAGAGCCCGCCCGTGACCGACCTCGTCGCCCTTCGCGCTGAACACGACGCGACCCTCTCCCGCCTCTCGTACCGGAAGAGTACGTCGCACTTCGCCCACACGGCGGTCTCGCTCTTCATCGCGGCCATCACCGGCGCTGCGTCGTGGAGGCTGTCCGTCGACGTCGAGTTCGCGCTCGCTCCGCAGCTGGTGGTCCCGGCCACCATCGTCTCGGTCTCGGTGGCGATCTACGGGCTCGTTCGCCTGGTGTTGGGTCGACGGACGCTCGCCGACGAGGTGCGCGAGTTCGAGCGCCTCAAGGCCCTGCGCCACGAGCTCAAGCTCGACGAGCCCCCGGCCTTCCCGACGGCGCGGTGATCATGGCGTCGCACGCCGCCGCGCTCATCATCGGCAACGAGGTGCTCACCGCGAAGGTGCGCGATCTCAACGGCGCCTTGTTGATCGAGCGGCTCCGGGCTCGCGGCATTCCGCTCGTCAGCGTCATGATGGTGCCCGACGCGGTCGACGCGATCGTCGAGGCGCTGGTGTATTCGAGGCGCCGCGCCCAGCTCATCTTCACCAGCGGCGGCATCGGCCCGACCCACGACGACGTCACCGTGCGCGCCGTCGCGCTGGCGCTCCAGCGGCCCGTGGTGCACCTGCCCGAGTTGGTGAAGTCGCTGCGCGCGGCCTTCGGCGAGACGCCCGTACCTGCAGAGGCGATGCGCCTGGCCGAGGCGCCGATGGGGAGCCGGCTGATCTCGGGCCCGCGCCTGAAGTACCCGGCGCTCGCGTGCGACGACATCTACCTGCTGCCGGGCGTGCCGGAGCTCTTCGAGGCGCAGCTCGACACCGTGCTCGAGGGCCTGCACGGCCAGCCGGCGGTGACGCGCGTCGTCTTTCTCGATGCCCATGAGCATGAGCTCGCGCCGGTGCTCGACGCCGCCGCGCTCGCAGAGCCCGAGGTGGAGATCGGCTCGTACCCGACGTTCGATCCCGCCGCGGGGTACCGCGTGAAGGTGACGGTGGAGCACGTCGATCGGTCGCGGGTCGACGCGATGATCGAGCGCCTGCTGCGGGAGCTGCCGAAGGCGGCCGTGCTGCGCGTCGAGTAATCAGCCCGAGGCGAGATCGTCGACGATGAAGCACCGGTGGCCGTGAGCGGACTCGCTGCGCAGATGATCGAGCGCCTCGCCGTGATGGCCTGCAGCCTCGAGCGCGTCGGCGAGCACCAATCGTCCCTGAGGGCTCGGGTTCTCCTGCTCGCGTCGGGCGATCGACACGATCGCCTCTGCGACGTTCACCGGGCTGCGGGGCCGAGACACGAGCGACCACGGCCCGGCGCCTTCCAGCGACGCGAAGCTCAAGGCCTCCTGCGTCCCCGGGTGCCAGGCGTGACAGCGGACGTCGAGGCTCCCGCGCCGGGAGAGATCGTGCGCGTCGAAGGCCTCGGTGCGTTCACCGATCAGGAGCAACTCGTCGCGTCGCACTGCGAGCGCTGCGCCAATGGGCTGCTCGATGCTCGCCTCGGGGGCTTCCCCGAGCTTCGAGACGACCAGGCGCTGGGTGCGATCGAAGTCGAGCACACACGCGATGATTCGTTCGTCATCGAGCCAGGTCATCGGCAGATCCCACGCGTCACTGTCCACGCTGAACTGCAGCGCGGCTTCACCCGGTCCCCGCAGCCAGGTCTCGACGTCGAGCGTGCCGATGAGGCCCATCGGCTGCCACACCCAGCCGGTGCTCGCGAGCTTGCTCCCCGACGGCGATCGTTCGAGCGAGCCGAAGAAGTAGTCGAGCTTCGTCTCGTCGAGGCGCGGGTCGAGCCGTTCACCCGTCGTCACGTTCGTCACTGCGAGCTGATTCCACTCCACCGCGTGTACCAGGCGGCGATCGTCGAGGAAGCAGAGCGGGTACGCGCAGTGCTCCGGATGGTAGTCGCCGCGCGCCAGGCGGAGCGCCACCGTTCCGGCGTGCACGTCGAGGACCGCACCGGAGCGCCCCTGCGCCTGCGCGACCGCGAGAAACCGGCCATCGTCAGAGGCGGTCAGGACGACGGCGTTCGACTGGCCGTCGAGCGTGAAGGGGAGCGCGTGGCGGAAGAACGTCTCTCCGGTCTCGAGATCGGCGCCGACAATCTCTCTCGGCGTGGCGAAGAACCATCGCGGCCGATCGGCCGTTCCCGCGTGGGTCTGCGCCACGAGGGGTCCGTCGAGCTGTGGGCGAATGGCGTCGCGTCGACGCCACCCATCAACCGAGTGAGACACCGACCCGCTGACGCAGCCGGAAGAAGTCGTCTGACAGGGCGAAGCCCATCAGCTCGCGCAGATCGGGCCGCTGCCCGAGCGCCTGCGTGATGACGTCGGAAGTCTCCGCCTTCAGCGCGGTCGGCCCCGACTCTTCCTTCAGCAGCAACGACAGGCCCGCGGCGACGTCGGCGCAGACCAGCAGGCCGGCGCGGTCGAACGAGAACAAGAGGCCCTGCACGAAGGGCTCGATCGCGACGGTGTTGATCGCCGCCATCGCGCTGGCCGGCTCCTCGAGCAGCTTGATGGCGCGCCGGGAGTACGCCTTGCGCAGCGCCTTCGACTGCTCCTCGTTCTTTCGCCCCAGCCCGCCCCACGTCGGCTGGTGGATGCGCACGGAGTTGCCCAGGACGTCGGCGAACTCGCCCATCGAGAGCTTGCGCACGAGCGCCGCCTTGTCGATGAGCCCGAGCGCCGCGCGGCCGAAGAGGAAGCGCTGCTCGCGAATGTTGAAGCGGCGCACCACGTCGGGGCCGACCAGCACCGCCAGCGGCTCTCCCGTCTCGAGGTACACGAGGCCCTTGCGCGCCTGGTACGGCTCGAACTCGGCGCCGCCGAAGAGCTGCAGCACCGACGACATCGCTTTGACCACGGCGTGATCGGTCTTCAGGCGATCGGCGCGACGGTCGATGCCCTGTCCCTCGAGGTTGGGCGGGTTCAGCTTCGCGAACTGATCGCCGATGGCGCGCACCACGTCGACCAGCGCGTTTCGCGTCGTCGGGTGATGCACCATCATCAGCTCGGGCGGGCCGAGCGAGTTGCGGAAGTCCGACGGCAGGCGGTTTCTGCCCTCGGAATAGAAGGCCTGCTCGACCTCGTTGGCCGCCTTGAGGAAGACCAGAATGCCGGCCGCGCAGAAGGCCTTGTCGAGCTGCTTGAGCGACTCCCACATGCGGAAGAGCGCGCGCAGCGACTCGATGCGGGCGGGTTCGAGCTTGAGCAACGTGCGGTGGGTCTCGATGGCCATCGAGATCGACGCGGTGTCTCGCGAGAACGCCTCGGCAAGGGCCACGTGGGCGTCGACGAAGGTCGGGTCGATCTCGGTCACCTGCCGGAACGTGGCGATGGCGCGCTGGAGATCGTCGAGTTGCTTCGCCTGAATCGCGCCGATGCGCATCTTGAGCGCGACGGCCCGCTTCACGTCAGAGGCCTGCTGCACCTGCTGCTCGAGCATCGTCACCAGCTCGGTCATCGCGCCGGTGCGCTCGTACAAGGCCACCAGACGATCGAGCGTCGCAGCGTCTCCGGGCGCGAGCTCGAGGGCCTTGCGGTACAGGGTGATCGCCTGGCCAACGTCGCCGAAGCCCTCGTCGGTGATGCGCGCGAGCATCGTGGTGTGACGCGCGCGGGCGGTGATGGCGTTGTCGAGCTCGAGCAGCCGGCGCAGACAGTCGGCGGCGCCAGTCCAGTTGCGGCTGGCGGTGTGAATCGTCGACAGGCGCTCGAGCGCTTCGGTGGAGGAGGCGTCAGCAGCGAGCGCGGTCTGCAGGTGCGCCGCCGCGCGGGTCTGGTCGGAGAGGTGGTCGTGGTACAGCGCGCCGAGGCGCAGGTGCACGCGCGCGAGGGTGAGCGGATCTCCGCCCTGTTGCACACGCACGGCGAGCGCGGCCGCGGCTTCTGCGTAGCTCTGCCCTTCGATGGCCAGCGTCGCCTTGAGCTCCAGCGCGTCGGGGAGCGTGGGCATCGCCATCAGCGCACGATCGAGCGCGGCCATGGCCTTGTCGCGATCCTTCACGCCGTCGAGCCAGATGCGGGCGCCCTTGTAGAACTCCTGGGCGGCGTTGAAGAGATCCTTCTGGGCCAGCTTCGCCTCACCGCGCTTCTCGTGCAGGGCCGCGAGATCGACGGCGCCACCTCTGCGCGCGAGCAGTTCTTCGAGGGCGGGCCCGGCTTCGGCGTGCAGCGGATCCCGGTCGAGGACCTTGCCGTAGTAGCTCGCCGCGGCCGTATCGTCCTTGAGGGTGTCACGGGCGATGCGGGCCGCGTCCATCAGGGCCTGCTGCATCGTCGTCTGATCGCGCGCCGTCGAGGCGAGCTGATCGAGCACCTTCACGGCGTCAGCGGGGCCGCCACTGCGCAGCAGGCAGCGGGTGAGGCCACGAAGCGCTGGGTAGAGATCGGGCGCCGACTGCAGCGCCGTCTCGTAGGCGTGCCGGGCTCTGGGCAGGTCAGAGAGCCGGGTCTCGTAGAGATCGGCGATGCGCAGGCTCAGCGCCAGCATGTCGGCCGAGTCGGTGGTGGTGGTGCGACGGCGCTCGTACAGCTCGACCAGCCCGGCCGCGTCGCTCGCCTTCTGCAGCGCGCGCTCCAGGGTCAGGCCAAGGGACTCGTCCGTCGGGTCCTGCGAGTAGGCGCGCTTGAGCTGATCGAGGACGAGGGCGTCGGGCGTGCCGCCGGCCGCGCCGTCCATCGACGAGAGCCGCATCGCCGCCGAGAGCTTCTCGTCTCCCAGCACCTCGGCGATGCGCGCGCGCAGCTCGGTGCGCTTCACCTTGTCGTTGGCCTTGATGCGCTCGAGCAGGCGGAGCGCCGACAGGTTCTGTGGCTCGATCGACAGCGCGGTCTCGCACGACGCCGCCGCGCGCGCGGTCTCGTTGAGGCGATCGAGGTAGAGGCGCGCGAGCTTGAGCGACGCGCCCACCTTCACCTGCGGCGCGCCACCCTGGACCTGACGATCGAGGAGCACGATCAGCTCCTTCACGTCGTCGCTGGCGGTGAGAATGCGCTCGAGCTGCTGCAGCGCCGTCACGTGGTTCGGCGCGAGGCGCAAGACCTCCTGGTAGCCCTCGAGCGCGTTCTGCGGCTTCTTGAGCTGGTCCTCCCAGATGGCCGCGGCCTGGAACATCGCGTTGGCGCGCTCGGTCGGGTCGGTGCGGTTCGCCGCCTCGGCGCGAAGGATCTCGATGAGGTTCTCCCACGCCCCCTGCGCTCGATAGATGCGGGCGAGCGCGCGCAGGGCAGGGAAGTGGCTGGGCGCGAGCGTCAGGACCTCGCGGTACGACGAGATCGCCTGGTTCTGATCGGTCAGCTTCTGCTCGTACAGCTCGCCGATCTTCTGGATGAGCGTCGCCGCCTGATCGGTCGACGGCGCCATCTCGGCCTCGGCCCGGTACATGGCGATGAGCGAGTCCCAGCGGCCGTCCTGGCCGTAGAGGCGGCCGAGGCTGCGGAGCGCGGGCAGGTAATTGGGCGACAGCTGGAGCACGCGCTCCCACGCGGCGATCGCGGCCGGCCGATCCTTCACGTTCTCTTCGAGGATCTCGGCGTTGCGGTGCGCGAGCGAGATGACCTGCTTCTGATCGGTCGCGAGCCGGCCTTCCTGCTCGTTGAGGGCGAGCAGCTCCTGCCACTGCTGGGCGCGCTCGTGCAGCCGGGCCAGGTTGCGCATCGTGGGCAGGTGATCAGGCGAGATCTCCAGCACGCGGCGCAGGCACTCGACGGCGTGCGGCACGTCGCTCAAGCGATCTTCGTAGAGGATGGCGATCGTGTTGAGGGTGCTGATCTGCTGCTCCTTGTCGCGCAGCTGGAGCAGCTCCTGCTCGTGCATCGAGACCAGCTCGTTCCACTTGCCGAGCTTCTCGTACAACCGCGTCAGCGCCTTGGTGGCGGGCAAGAAGCCCGGGGCGAAGGTGAGCGCCTGCGTGTAGCGCGCGAGCGCGTCGTCGATCTGCCCGAGGCGTTCTTCGAGCGTCTCGCCAGCCTTGTAGAGGCGGCCCGCGCGCGTGCGGGGATCGTCTGAGGCCGCGGCTTCTGCGTCGTACGTCTCGACGAGGCCGGTCCAGTTCTGCAGCCGGTAGGACAGCTTGCCGAGGCCGGCGAGCGACCCGGCGTGTCCCGGCACCCGCTCGAGGATCGCGCGGTAGCGAGCGATGGCCTCGGGCTCACGCTTGAGCTCTTCGAAGAGCGCGGCGAGGCGAAGGTTGATGGCGACGAACTCGCTTTGATCGTTGTTGGTCGAGACCCACGCGAGGAGCACGTCGGCGAGCTCTTCGTTGCGGCCGCGCGCTTCATAGATGCGGGCCAGCTCAGCGAGCACCAGCGGCTCGTTCGGGCTGACGCGGCGCGCGGCGAGCAGGGCCGAGAGGGCGTCTTCTGGGCGCTCGAGGCGCTCGTAGGCCTTGGCGATCTGCAGGAACGTCGGCGCGGCGCCGGGGCCCTGGCCTTCGGCTTCGGCAGCCAGCGCGGCGAGCTCCTCATCGACGGTGCCCTCGCGCTGCGCGACACGCTTCATCGCGGACAACAGCTGAGGATCCCGGCGGTCGACGGCGAAGGCCTGGCGGAAGGTCTGCGCCGCGGCGGGCAGATCCTTCAGGCGATCTTCGAGCAGCAGGCCAGCGGTGGTGAGGTAGTGCGCGCGCGCGGCGTCGTCGGTCACGGTCTGCGCGAGCAGTTGGTTGACGCGCACGACCGACGGGTAATCGGCCTTCTCGGTGAAGACCTGCTCGAGCTGCACCAGCAACGTGACGTCTTCGGGCTCGAGGGCGAGGCAGGCCGCGAGCGCTGCCGAGGCGTCGACCTCACGAGACAGGCGCTGCTCGAGGATCTGCGACTTCTCGAAGAGCAGCGCCGCGCGGGCGCGTTTGCCTTCGGTGGCCTGCAGCTCGGCGTCGAGCAGCTGCGACACCATCTGCCAGTTGCCGACCTCGGAGAACAGCCGCCGGGCCGCGCGAATGTTGGCGAGGAAGCGGGGCGCGAGCTTGAAGGCCGACTGGTACGCGACGGCGGCGTTGCGCGCGTGCTTGAGCGGGCTCTCCCACAGCAGGCCCATCTCGTGGAACAGCAGGGCCGCCGCGGGTTGGTTGCCGATGGCGCGGGCTTCACGCTCGAGGGTCGCGATTCGCGAGCGGGCCTCTTCTTCGGTCGCCGTGACGGGCTCGGTCGAGGGCGCAGGGATGGGGATCGCAGGGATCGCCGTGGACAGCGTTCTCGGAAACTCATTCCGCTCTGTCATGGGCGAGGTCGTACCACGCACGAAACAGCGCGACGAAAGCTTTCCCCGCGCTCACCGTTGCGAGCGCGCCAAGCGTTCGTCACCGTCGGACGCAACGGCCGCGAACACCTCGTCGGCAGCCGAGAACACGTCCCACGCGGGTCGGCCAGAGACGACGGCCAGTGCTGCGACGAGACGCTGTTCGAGGCCGTCTTCTCGCTTGCCGCGCCAGAGCTTGTCGGCGGCCGATCGAGGATATCTTCAGTTTCCGCGGCGCTGGTCGTGCGAACTGCGGACTGCGGCGGTGAGGGCTCCGGAATCGATCAGCCCGACCACGGCAGACACGTCTTTGTGCAGCTCGCGATCGACGTCCATGTGCGGCACCTTCGTACGAATCAGCTGGTGCGCGACGAGCGGTCCGTGGCCCGGCTTCGTGGGCGCGCGGAAGTCGATGGCCTGCGCCGCGACGAGCAGCTCGATGGCCAGCACGTGTTTGACGTGATCGACGACCTGCTTCGCCTTCAGCGCCGCCGTCATGCCCATCGACACGTGATCCTCTCGGCCGGCCGACGACGGAATCGAGTCGACGCTCGCGGGGTGACAGAGAATGCGCGACTCGGCGACCAGCGCGGCCGACGTCACCTGCGCGATCATGAAGCCCGAGTTGAGGCCCGGGTTCCTCGCGAGGAAGGGCGGCAGGCCCGAGAGCGCGGGGTTCACCATCTGCTCCACGCGCCGCTCGCTGATCGCCGCCAGCTGCGTCATCGCCATCGCGAGCACGTCGAGCGCCAACGAGATCGGCTGCCCGTGGAAGTTGCCCGCCGAGACGATCTGTCCGGTCTTCACGAAGACGAGCGGGTTGTCGGTGCCGGCGTTGACCTCGATCTCGAGAATGCGCCGGCAGAAGTTGAGGCCCTCGCGCGCGGCGCCATGCACCTGGGGAATGCAGCGCATCGAGTACGGGTCCTGCACCTTCTCGCAGTCGACGTGCGTCTTCACGAGCTCGCTCTCGGAGAGCAGCTCGAGCATGTGCGTCGAGACCTTCCCGTGCCCCGGGTGTGGTCGCACCGAGTAGACCTCTTGCATGAAGGGCTGGTGCGAGCCGAGCATGCCCTCGATCGTCATCGCGCCCGCCACGTCGAACAGCTCCGCGAGCTCTTCGGCTTTGAGCAGCGCGTGCACGCCGACCGCGCACATCGCCTGGGTGCCGTTGACCAGCGTGAGGCCCTCTTTGGCTTCGAGCACGATGGGTGACAGCCCGACCTTCTGGAGCGCCGCCCGGCCCGACATGCGCTCGCCCTCGACGAACGCCTCACCTTCACCGATGAACACCAGGGCCAGATGGGCGAGTGGCGCGAGGTCGCCTGACGCGCCGACGCTCCCACGCTCGGGGATCGCGGGCGTCACGCCGCGGTTGAGCAGCTCGAGGCCCAGGTCGATCGTGGTGGGCCGGATGCCCGAGAACCCCTTCGCCAGCACGTTGCAGCGCAACAACAACAACGCCCGCGCCTCGTGTATCGGCAGGGGCGCGCCGACGCCGACCGCGTGACTCAAGATGAGGTTGCGCTGCAGCTGCTGCAGATCCTTCTTCTCGATGCGCACCTCGGCCAGCGTGCCGAAGCCCGTGTTGATGCCATACGCAGGTTCGTCGCCCGCCGCGACGCGATCGACGAGCGCCCTCGCGGCCTCGACCTTCACCCGGGCGGCAGCCGCGAGCCCGACCTTCCGGCCGTGCAACGAGACTTCTTCGATCTGGTCGAGCGTCAGGGTGTCGCCGTTCAGCATGAGCGTCGGGAGCGTCATGGCGCGCGACATACTCCAGCGATCACCCGCAGTGGTTTTCGATTGGGCCTGCTCTGCCCATACGGTAAGCGCTGACGCATGGCGTCAGGTGGACGGAAGCGGAAGCTGATCGTGCAGAAGTATGGCGGCACGTCGGTCGGTGACATCTCTCGAATGCAGAACGTGGCGCGGCGAGCGCTCGCGACGCAGCGCGCAGGCAACGACGTGGTGCTGGTCGTCTCGGCCATGTCGGGCGAGACCAACCGGCTGCTCAAGCTGATCAACGACATCACCCCGGGCGCCAGCGAGCGCGAGCAGGACGTGGTGCTGGCGACTGGTGAGCAGGTGTCCGTCGGACTGGTCGCGATCGCGATTCAGGCGGCGGGCGGCAAGGCCACCAGCGTGCTCGGGCACCAGTGCCGGATCCTCACCGACAGCACGCACTCCAAGGCGCGCATTCAGCAGATCGACGGCACCAGGCTGATCGACGCGATGAAGAAGGGCCACATCGCCGTCGTGGCCGGGTTCCAGGGCGTCGACGAGCTCGGCAACATCACCACGCTGGGCCGCGGAGGCTCCGACACCACCGCCGTCGCCGTGGCCGCCGCGCTCGAGGCCGACGCGTGCGAGATCTACACCGACGTCGACGGCGTCTACACGACCGACCCGAACGTCGCGCCCGCCGCGCGCAAGCTCGATCGCATCAGCTACGAAGAGATGCTCGAGCTCGCCAGCCTCGGCGCCAAGGTGCTGCAGATTCGCAGCGTCGAGTTCGCCATGAAGTACCGGGTACCCCTGTGGGTGAAGTCGTCCTTCACGGACGATCCCGGCACGCTCGTCTGTGAGGAGGATGCATCGATGGAGGACCTGGTCGTCAGTGGTATCGCGCTCGATCGCAACGAGGCGCGCATCTCGATTCGCAACGTGCCCGATCAGCCTGGCGTCGCGGCGCAGATCTTCGGCGCCCTCGACGAGAAGGCGATCGTCGTCGACCTGATCGTCCAGAACCCGCCCATCGACGGCAAGAGCGATCTCACCTTCACGGTCGGCAAGACCGATCTCGCGAAGGCGAATGAGGTGGTGAAGAAGCTCTCGAAGACCATCGGCACCGGAGAGATCTCGACCGACCAGGACATCGCGAAGGTGTCGATCGTCGGTGTCGGCATGCGCAACCACTCGGGCGTCGCGGCGCGCATGTTCCGCACGCTGTCGGACGAGCGCATCAACATCATGGCCATCTCGACCAGCGAGATTCGCGTCTCGTGCGTGATCTCGTCGAAGTACGCCGAGCTCGCCGTGCGTGCCCTGCACACCGAGTTCGGGCTCGACGCGCCCGCAAAGACGCCGGCCGTGAAGAAGCCGGCGCGAAAAGCGAAGTGACGAACCGATGACGCGTGATGGCTGGCTCGTCGTCGCCGGGCTCATCCTCTTCGTGGTGGGCGCCGTCTCGTGGTGGCGATGGCCCTCGCAAGCGCCATCGCTGACCTGCGCGAGCGAGCTCGTCTTCCTCGACGATGCCGGCGTCGCCCGGTGTGGCCTCTCGCCCTCCACGCCGCTCCCCGCCGGGCAGGCCCTCACCGTCGGCCAGAAGGTGCCCTTCGCGAAGCTCAGCGCCGCCGACCTCGCCGTTCTGCCGGGCATCGGGCCGCAGCTCGCGGCCGAGATCATCGGGGCTCGCGATGCCCGTCACGGTTTCTGCTCATGGGACGAGGTCGATGCGCTCGACGGGGTGGGTCCGGCTCGCCTGGCGGCACTCCGTCAACTGGCCGAGATTCCCGATTGCGATGCGGGCCTGTGATAGAAGAGCGCGGTGCTGATCTCGTGCGAGAAGTGCTCGACGACCTACGTGCTCGATGAGACGTTGATTCCTGCAGCGGGGGCCGCTGTTCAGTGTACCCGGTGCAGTCACGTCTTCACGGCGTTCCCTCCGGGGGCCAGCGCCGCGCCGCTGCTCGAAGAAGAGCCGACCACCACCAAACGAAAAGCAGCGACCTCGGGCATTCCCCAGGGCCGGCCTGCCAATCAGACGATGGTGTTCGGAACCGGCGCGGCCGCCGAGCCGCCGGCGCCGCCCGCCCAACGCCCGGCGAACCAGACGATGGTGTTCGGCACCGGGGCGGTGCAACCGCCGCCGGCCGCCCCGAAGCCCAACCAGACGATGGTCTTCGGAGCGCAGCCCGCGCCGCCCGCGCCGCCCGCGCAGCGCCCCGCCAACCAGACGATGGTCTTCGGGACGGCGGCCGGCCAACAACAGTCCGCGCAGCCGCCTGCCGCCCCCAGCCACGGCGCCGCCAACCAGACCCTCGTCTTTGGGGCCTCGCCTGTCGCACCGCCGGCCGCAAACCCGGTCTCCTTCGGCACCGCCGCAGGTCAACAGGCCGCCGCGCGTGAGCCGCCGCCCCGCGCTCCGCCGCCCGCCGTCAACCAGACCCTCGTCTTCGGCACCAAGCCGCCATCGGCCCAGGCGCTCAATCAGACGATGGCCTTCGGCACCCCGGCCGGCCAACAGCTCGCCACAGGCACCCCTCCAGCGCCAGCGCCCGCCGCGAATCAGACGATGGTGTTCGGCGCCCAGGCCGTCCAGCCGCCTCCCTCCGGAGCCAATCGGCCCGTCAATCAGACGATGATGTTCGGCAAGCCTCCCGAAGTCGTCGCGCCGGCCGCGACGAAGACGATGGTCTTCGGGACGCCCGTCGCCATGCCCCCGAAGCGGCCGCTCCCCAAGGTGACCGCGAGCGGTGACGACAGCGATGGCGACTCCGAGCCGCGTGCCGAGAGCACCGTGCGTGTCGATCTCGAGCGCATGATGCGCGAGCACGGCGAGGGCGGCGAAGGTGGCTCCGACGACGGAGAGTCGCTCGAGCAACGGCACGATCGCACCCAGCGCTTCGCCATGACCGAAGAGCCACCGATCGAGGGGGCCGTTGATCCCGGTGACGCCACAGAGAGCGCGCAGGACAGGCACGACCGCACCGCCCTCTTCGCGATGTCGACCTTGCAGGAGACGACGAAGCCCGACGCCAAGAACCCGACGGGCACCGCCCCCGACTTGAAGGGCGTGCGCGACCAGTCGATTTCGGTCGATGGCGCCCAGACGCTCCCGCCCGACGGGCACAGCACGCTGCCGCCCACCGCCGACCTCGGGGGCTTGATGGGGCTCGACCCCCACGCTGATCCACCCGGGGTCTCGACCCTCATGGAGCCTGGCGACATGCACGGCACCATTCGGAACGACGGGCCGATCTCGTCGACGATGCCGAACTTGAACCCCATCGGTCACGACGCGACGAACGCCGCACACCGTGGAGGGTTGCGGCTCGATCTGGTCTCGAACTCCGACCTCGACTCCGTCGGGACGGTGCCTGAGCGGCCGATGTTGCAGATGGAGATGCCGGGTGACGCTGGGCCGGTCGAAGCCCTCGCCGCGCAGGGCCGTCGCCGCAACGTCGTCGCGGTGATCGTGGTGCTGCTGATCGTGCTCATCGTCGGGCTCGCGGTCGCCTGGCAGCTGTTCGGCAAGCAGCTGCTCTCCTCGAGCAAGGTCGACCCCGAGAGCCAGCAGACCGTCGTGCAGGCGCTGCAGCGCTTCCAGCAGGAGGACATCACCGCTCGGGAAGCCGACATCGCGAGGCTGCAGAGCCTGGTGAAGACGAACGCGACATTCACCGACGGCCACGCAGCGCTCGTGCTGGGGCTCACCTTGCAGATCGACGACCTGCGCGCGCAGCACGCCGCGTTGGCGAGCATCCACGCCCGCCTCTACGGTCAGCATGATGCGTCGAAGAAGGACGCAGCGACGGTCGCGCTCGGCAAGCGCATCAACGCGGTCGTCGAGAGCGCCAAATCAATCGAGGCCAGAATCAAGGAGTCGTGGGACCGGCTCGACACGGCGCTCAAGGCGATGGACGCGGCCGTGAAGGCAGGCGCTCCCGCCTCACAGAGCCAACGCGCCCGGGTCTTCGCGGCCGCCCAGCACGGGCAGGTGGTCGACGACAGCAGCCCAGAGCGCGACACCGACTACTGGCTTCGTCTGGCGGCCCCGCTCGCCGTCTTGAATGGATCGAAGCAGAACCCTGCCGAGCTCAAGGTGGCGCTCGCGCAGGTCGAGGCGATGCAAGAGGGCTTCGCAGAGCTGCCCAGGCCCCACTTCGTCGCGGCGCGGTTGTACGTCGCGCTCGGGGAGACCGAAAAGGCCCTCCCTGAGCTCAGCCTCGCCGTGGCGCGCGCCCCGAACTTCAGGGCTGCGCTGGAGACGAAGAAGGCGCTCGAAGCGCAGTGACCCGGGTCGCGAGCCGGCCGTCGTTCGAGAGCAGGGTGCCGAACGAGACGAAGAGCTCCCCCGTCAGCTTCCTGGCCGAGCCTGCCCCGGGCAACCGCAGCCCGTCGTTGAGCACCTTGCCGGCGCCATCGCGGGCGAGTGAGGGGTTCGTCAGGTTCATGCGGTAGCGGACGACGCCGCGGGCCACGCGGTGAATCACCAGCACGGTGCCATCGGGCTCGACGTCGTCGACGAGGCCGATGTGGGTGAGGCCGTCGTTGACCGCGCCGTCGCGGTTCAGATCGTAGGTCTCTCTGAAGAAGACGAGATCACCAGCCACCGGCCGGCCTCCATCGTAGAGCCGCCCGTGCTTCGCGGTGAAGCGCCAGATGGCGGTGACGCCGTTGTCCTGCGGCTCTCCGGCCGTCATGAGATCGACGCCGAGGGAGGAATACGCGGCGCGGACCAGGCCGGTGCAGTCGTCGCCGAAGCGTTTGCCGCCGACCTCGACGCGCCGGTTCCCCACGAGCCCACGCGCTGCCTCGACGACGCGATCGCGTGAGCCAGGGCCGACCTGGAGCGGCACGACGTCTCCTGTCACGCCGGGCACGAGGACCGGCGCCGGTGCTGCCGCGAAGGGACGGTACCCGTCGTCGATGCGGTTGGCTCCCAGCGGCCGTCCCGTCGCGCAGGCACACAGCAGAGCACCGCTGGCGAGGGTGAAGACGAGCCGCATGACGCCGATGCTCGCCCGAGCAGCGCCGGCGTCAAGAAGCGGGGCCTGCCCGGTGAGGGGACGGCTGCCCTGCGAAGGCGCAACGGCTCGAACTTCGTCGCCGCGCGTTGCAGGGAATCGGAGTACGAGCGCGTCGGGCATGTTCGAAACTCTGGTGCCGGCCCGCGTCCGGTTGATCATCGTGGTGGTGCTGACGACCGTCGGCTGCCGCGATTCGGCGTACCGGGCCGCAGCGAAGGGCGACACGATCACCGAGTGGAAGGCGTTCATCGCCCAGCACCCGACCGACGAGAACCTCGACGCGGCGAAGGCGCGGCTCGCCGAGCTCGAGTTCGCCGAGGCGCGCAAGGCCCACACGCTGATCGCCTACAAGCGCTTCCTCGAGCACCACCCCGACTCGGGGCAGGCGAGGGCGGCGGCGGCGCTGCTCGAGGCGCTTCGGTTCAACGCGGCGAAAGAGAAGGGCACCGCGCAGGCGCTGAGGCAGTTCGTTCGCGAGCACCCCGAGGGCGCGCACCGCGACGAGGCCGACGGGCTGCTGAAGGCGCTCGAGCTCCGCGAGGTCGCCACGCTCGACGAGCCTGCCACCCTGGCGCGCATCGCGGCGCAGAACCCGGAGGATCCCCGCGCGGCTGAGGTGTCGAGCCGCCTCGACGAGGTGGCCTGGGGGCGTGCGACCGCGCCGGCGGGGTGGCTTTCATATCTGGCCGACTTCCCGGCTGGCGCCCACCGCGACGAAGCGCGGGCGCGGGTGCTGTCGGTTCAGCTCGAGGGGCTGTTGGTGTCGGGGCTCATCGAAGACGCCGAGGCGCTGGCGAAGAAGAGCCCGCTGCTCACCTCGGTGAGCGATTGGCCCCAGCGGCTGATGGCCGCGAAAGCGATGAACGCGCTCGAGGCGACGAAGGACGATCGGCTGCGCAAGGCCCTGCCGGGGTGGACGCGGCGCGCGATGGCCGACGTGCTCAAGTCGCTCCTCGCGCCCGACCCGATGGACCGCTGGCAGGCCGCCGAGGAGCTGGGGCAGTTCGTCTCGGTGCGCGCGATCGACCCGTTGATCGAGCAGCTGCGCATGGCGCGCAACGCGAACATCCGCCAGGCGGCGTTCTCGAGCCTGCGACAGGTCTTGCGGGCGTTGCCACGGCAGGTCGCGGAGTACGAGGTCGCCGTGCGCCTCGACGCGCTCTCGAAGACGGCCTCCGATGCGCAGCTGTTCCTCACCCGCGCGGTGCTGCTCGACGTGAGCGGGCAGCTCGACAAGGCCGCCCTCGAGTACCAGCGCGCGTGGGATCCCCAGAACCCCGACCCGATGGTGCTGCGCCGGTGGATGGCGATTCGTGAAGAGCGGCGGCAGTTCTTCGCGGGGGCGGTGACGGCGAGGCAGCTCGCGGTGTGGGCGAAAGACGCGGCGGCGCAGACCGACGTCCCCACGCCTCCGACGGCCGTTCCCACGGCGCGTGAGCTCTGCGCGGCCTCGCAGAACGCCACCGCCGCCCTCGAGACGATTCGCGCCGCGAAGCAGCAGCGCGTGGAGTTCCCCGACGATCTCGAGGGCTTCGAGGTGCGGGCGCTCGAGGCGGTCAAGCTGGCCCAGGCCAGGCTGCGCGACGCCGAGCTGGTGATGCTGGAGGCCGACGGCCGGGCCAGAGTGTGTGGCACGATCGACGTGACCGAGCGCGTGGTGGCCGGCGAAACGGAGCGGCTCGCGTCACTCGAGGCGCTGCGCGCCAGGCCACCGAAAGAGCTGACGTTGTTGCTCCAGCTGATCCGTCTGCGCGATCCGAGTGAGCGCGTCCGCGCGGCTGCGACCCGATAGCTCGTCGGGCCTGACGTTGGTGCTCCAGCTCGTGCGTCTCAGTGCCCCAGCAGCCACTTCACCGCGAGGATGCTGCCCACGATGCCCATGAAGTCGGCGGCGAGCCCGGCGGGAACGGCGTGGCGTGCCCGGCTGATGCCGATGCTCCCGAAGTAGACGGCCAGCACGTAGAAGGTCGTCTCCATCGATCCGTTGAGCGTGCTGGCGAGCTGCCCCATGTAGGTGTCGGGCCCGTGCGTGGCGATCAGATCGCTCGTCAGCGCGAACGCCCCTGAGCCCGACAGCGGCCGAATCAACGCGAGCGGCAGCACCTCGGCCGGCATGCCCAGCGGCGCGGTGTAGGCGCCCAGGAAGCCCGTGATGGCCTCGAGCCCGCCGCTCTTGCGGAGCATGCCCACGGCCGTGAGGATCGCGACCAGCGATGGAATGATGCCGACCGCGAGCGTGAAGCCCTCCCGCGCTCCGGCGACGAAGACCTCGTAGATCTTCACGCGCCGCACGACGCCGACCGTCAACATCGCGAGGATCAGCGCCGGCAGAATCCACGCGCTGGCTTTTTCACCGAACCGGTACACGACGTACACGAGGCCCGCGAGGGCGCCGAAGAAGCCGAGGAGGGGCACGAACTCTGCCACGCTGGCCTTTGGGCGGACCTGGCGCGCAGCCTCGTCGGCGACCACCTGCGCCTGCGGAGACCGGAACATCGGCAGCCGCGACAAGAACAGCGTGACGACGATCGCGGTGAGGGTCGAGCAGCTGGTGGCGAACAGGGTGGTGGGCAGGATCGCGGCCGGGTCGACGGAGCCCTTGAGCGCCCGCAGGCCGATGACTCCCGTCGGCAACAGCGACACGCCGCTGGTGTTGATCGCGAGGAAGAGCACCATCGCGTTGGTGGCCGTGCCCTTCTCGGCGTTGAGGGTGTCGAGCTCCTTCATCGCCTTGAGGCCGAACGGCGTCGCCGCGTTTCCCAGGCCCAGCGCGTTCGCGGCGATGTTCATCACCATCGCGCCCATGGCCGGGTGATCGGGCGGCACGTCGGGGAACAGCCGCACCATGATCGGCCGGATCAGCTTCGCCATCACCTTCAGCCCACCGGCCTCTTCGACGATCTTCATCAGGCCGAGGAAGAGGGTGATCGCGCCCACGAGGCCGATGGCGATCTGCACGGCGTCGGTCGCGCTGGTGATCGCGCCCTTGCCGACCTCGGCTGGCGTTCCGAAGAACACCGCCGACAGGCACGCCACCAGCACCAGTCCGTAGAAGACGACGTTCATGGGTCTGCCCCTCGGGTCGTGCGTCTACTGCATTGGCCGACGAGTGTGAGTCCGATCGCCGGGGGAAATTCGCCCCAGCCCGCTCGCCGTGCCGTGCTACGACTGCGCCCCTCATGGCGGAGAAGGGCCGCATCGTCGGCATCGATCTCGGCACCACCAACACGCTCGTCGCGTCGGTGAAGAATCGTGTGCCCCGCATCGTGCCGACGGACAAGGGCACCCTCATTCTTCCCTCGGTGGTCGCGCTCTCTCCTCGCGGCGAGCTGGTGGTCGGTGGCGTGGCGCGCGATCAGATCGTCACCAACCCGAAGAACACGGTCTACGGCGCCAAGCGCCTCATCGGCCGCAAGTACGACAGCAAGATCGTCCAGGCGCTCAAGAGCTACTACTCGTACGAGATCGTTCCAGGCGAGAACGGTGAGGCTGCGGTGTCGCTCGGCGGCCGCGTGTACTCGCTGCCTGAGATCTCGGCGATGGTGCTCGGACAGGTGAAGATCATCGCCGAGCAGTTCCTGCAGGGGCCGATCTCGGAAGCCGTGATCACCGTTCCGGCCTTCTACACGGACAACCAGCGGCAGGCCGTGAAGGAAGCCGGGCAGCTCGCTGGGCTGGTCGTCAAGCGCATCGTCAACGAGCCGACCGCTGCGGCGCTGGCGTACGGCTTCAACCGCGGGCTCGACCAGCGCATCCTCGTGTACGATCTCGGCGGCGGCACGTTCGACGTCTCGGTGCTCGACGTGAAGAGCAACGTCTTCGAGGTGGTGGCGACCGGCGGCGACACGTTCCTCGGGGGCATCGACTTCGACAACCGCATCATCGACTTCATGGTCGAGGCGTTCCTCAAGGAGACGAAGGTCGATCTCACGAAGAGCCCCATCGCGATGCAGCGCGTGAAGAACGCGTCCGAGGCGGCGAAGATCGATCTGTCGCTGATGCAGAACGTGCTCGTCGAGCTGCCGTACGTCGAGGAGCGCAAGGGCAAGCCGCTCGATCTGCGCGTGCAGCTCTCCCGGGAGCAGCTCAACTCGTTGACCCGCGACCTCGTCGACCGAACGTTCGAGATCTGTGACGACGTGTTGACCGAGAAGGGCATCACGCGCTCGTCGATCGACGAGGTGATTCTCGTCGGCGGGCAGAGCCGCATGCCGCTCGTGCAGCAGCGCATTCAGGAGCACTTCGGCAAGCCCGCGCGCAAGGGCGTGCACCCCGATGAGTGCGTGGCGCTGGGCGCTGCGTTGCTGGGCGAGTCGATGGACACGAACGACTCGGTCACGCTCATCGACGCCGTCTCGATGCCCATCGGCTACGGCCTGCCGACCGGCCGCTTCCGGAAGATCATCGAGAAGAACCACATCGTGCCGATGGTGAAGAGCTTCCGGGTGCCGCCGCCGCAGAAGCCGGGTGCGCCCTTCATCGAGATCGACATCTTCCAGGGCGACAGCGAGTTCATCGTCGACAACGAGTACCTCGGCACGGTGAAGCTGCCCGCCGCGTCGACCGGCAAGCGCATCGACTTCCGCGTCGACCAGGAGTGCCTGCTCCACGTCTTCCTCGAGGGCGCCGGAGACCCGACCGAGGTCAAGCTCGCCACGCGCGACACGCCCGAGATCCTCAAGAAGGCGCTGGCCGAGGCGATGGAGAAACGGTCGCAGCAGGACGAGCGCGAGGCGGCCGAGAAGGGCGGGCTGTTCTCGAGCATCAAGCGCCTGTTGGGCGGCCGCTGATGCCGTTGCTCCTCACCGAGGCGACCGTCGCCCACGCCATCGAGCTGCTCAACGCCGACCCGGGCCTCGCGGCCGCGGCACAGGGCTGGGAGGGCGACTTCGGCATCACCATCGAGCGCTCCTCGGGCGCGCTGTGCGTGCACCTGAAGGCCCCGGTCGCAGGCCGATTTCCTGCGCCAACGTTCGTCAGCGCCCCGCAGCTGGCACTCGCCAACGTCGCGTACGAAGCGCGTGCCGACGAGGCGACATTTCGAGGGTTGATCGAGGGGGGGCTGGATCCCATCGCGGCCATCGTGCAGAAGCGGCTGTGGGTTCGCGGCAATCTGCAGCCGATCATCGCGCGCCTCAATCACCGTGGACTGGCCGAGCGCTGGCTCGAGCAGCTCCGCGCCGGGGGCTGAACATGGGGCTTCGAAAGCAGCTGACGGACAAGGCGATGGGCTTTTCGGCCAGGGCCATGGAGCGCCTGTTCGCCGATGAGAAGCGCGCGCAGCGCATCGCCGAGGTGATCGGCTCGGTGCAGCGCGGCAAGGCCGCCGCCGACAAGACGCAGACCGTCGTGATGCACCAGCTCAACTTCGCGACCCGCGCCGACTTCAAAGACATCGGCCGCTCGTTGTCGTCGCTCAAGAAGCGCATCAAGGTGCTCGACGAGAAGCTCAACCGCGCTTGAGGCGTCAGGCCGCTCGTCGGCGCGCCGTCGGCATCTCTCGTTGACAGCAAAAACGCAGCGTGGCACGTAGCGCCACCCTTTTTGGACGGGCACATAGCTCAGCGGTAGAGCACCGCCTTCACACGGCGGGGGTCCCAGGTTCGAAACCTGGTGTGCCCACAACGAAAACCTCTCGGGAAACCGGGGGGTTTTCGCGTTTGTGGCCCGTGGAGTACCGTTTCTCCATGGCTCGGCTCGTGTTCCTTCTGGTGGCGGTCGCCTCGCTCGCGAGCGCGCAGGTCTTCACGTGGACCGACAAAGACGGGGTCGCGCACTTCACCGACAACCCCAACTCGGTGCCCGCGCACGTGAAGGCGAAGGTGACGACGGGTGACGACATCAGCACCGTCTCGCTGCCTGAGCTGAAGCCCGTGGCGGTGGTGATCGCGGCTCCAGCGCTGGGGGCGCCCGTGCCCGTCCTGGCTGAGGACCCGAACCGCGCCGAACGTGAGTGGAGAGCCGCCTTTCGCGACGTCAATGAGCGCATCGCGCGGCTCGAAGACGAGATCGAGGCCGATCGGAAGCAGGTCGAAGACCTCAACGGCCTGCCCGTGAGCGCGCGGTACCAATGCCTCACCGGCTACGGCTTCGGCTGGGGCGCGCCGGTGCTGGGCGTGGTTCAGGGGGGCGGCACCAGCGTCTCGGTCGGCGGCACCGGTCAGGGCATTCCCGGGTTCTCCGTCGGGGTCGGCGTGGGCGTCACGCAGACCAACCAGGTCGTCGTCGCGAACTCCGGGGTGATGACGACGCCGTGCATCCTCGTGCTGAACCCCGAGTTCGAGCGCGCCAGAGAGCGGCTGGAGCTCAACCGCAAGGCCCTGACGCGGGCCAGGAGCGAGCTGGCCGACCTCGACAGGCGCGCTGGCTTCGAAGCGGTTCCCCGCGAGTGGCGTCGTTGATAGAGACGCCTCGACAGCAACAGCACCCGGTCCCATAGCTCAGCTGGATAGAGCGGCGGTTTCCTAAACCGCAGGTCGCAAGTTCGATTCTTGCTGGGATCACTCGATTTGGAAGGCAGGCCCCGGTGACGGACAGCAACGCGACGCTCCTCGAGCGAGCCGTCATTCCGCCCGCGGTGCTCGAGGTCGTCCGGGGGCTGTTGACCGCGGGCCACCAGGCCTTCCTCGTGGGCGGCTGTGTGCGCGACATCCTGCGCGCCGAGCCGCCGAAGGACTTCGATCTCGCGACCAGCGCCACGCCGGCGCAGGTGCAGCAGGCCTTCGCGCGCGTCATTCCCACCGGCATCGAGCACGGCACCGTCACCGTCGTCGTGCGCGGCGTGCATGTCGAGGTCACCACCTTCCGCGCCGAGGCCGAGTACCTCGACGGGCGGCGGCCCTCGAAGGTCGAGTTCCACACCGACATCGAGGCCGATCTCTCGCGGCGCGACTTCACGATCAACGCGATGGCGTTCGACCCGGTCTCGCGACGGCTCGTCGATCCCTTCGGAGGTCAGGCCGACCTGGCCGCGAAGACGATTCGGTGCGTTCGCAGCGCCATGGAGCGCTTTCTCGAAGACGGGCTGCGCGCGATGCGGGCGGTGCGCTTCGCGACGGTGCTCGGGTACTCCATCGAGCCTCAGACCGAGGCGGCGATTCCCAAGACGCTTCATGTCTTCGGCAAGGTCGCCACCGAGCGCATCAACCAGGAGTTCACCAAGCTCCTGCTCGCGCCGCTGGCGCCTGAAGGCTTCGAGCTCACCCGCCGCACGGGCCTGTTGGCTGAGTTCCTGCCCGAGGCGCTGGACGTCGAGCCGCACGTTATCGGCCGCGCACCGGTCGACCTCGTCGTTCGCCTTGCCGTGCTCCTCCACGCCTGTTCAACCGCCAGGGACGTCGTCTTGCGTCTGAAGTACCCCGTGAAGACCGCGACGGACGTCGCGCACGTGGTGGCCCATCAGGTGCTCCCCCCAGGTGATGCGCCCGCAGCCGGCCTTCGGCGGTGGTTGGCGGCGGTGAAGCCCGAGTTCGCAGCACCCATCTTCGAGCTCGCGAAGGCCCGTGGCTTCGACGTCGCTGCGCTGGAGGGGCGTGTTCGAGACGTGCTCGCCACCAACCCGCCGCTGACGACGAAGGCGCTCGCGCTCAATGGCTCGCAGATCATGACGGCGCTCGGCGTGGGTCCGTCTCCCGTCATCGGCCAGGCGACGCAGCACCTCCTGCAGCAGGTCCTCGACGAGCCGGGCCTCAACACGCCCGAGGGGCTGACGGGCCTTTTGTCCAGCTGGAAATCGCCCGTCTGAGGGCGACCGCTGGGTCTCCACAGGGTTTCCCACATCTGGTCACGACGTTTTCGGGCTCGCTCCTCACCCAGGACGCCAAACCTGTGGAAAGCCCAGCCGACTTCTCGACAAAGTCTTGAAATTCAGCTGGTTGGCCTGTTTGAAACCGCGTGACAGTCTGGTGCCGCCTCTCGGAGGACCCATGTAGGTGCTGACGGGCGCGCTGTGGAAAACCGGGGTCGGGGAGGCCCTTTCAGGAACCAGACGGCTGTGGCATCGGGGCTCCCATGCGAGTCGTGGTGGCCATGTCTGGCGGGGTCGATTCTTCGGCGGCGGCGGCGCTGCTGAAGGAGCAGGGCCACGAGGTGATCGGCATCACCCTGCGGGTGTGGAGCTACGAGTCGAAGGCCCAGTGCGGCAGCTGCTGCAGCCCCGACGACATCGACGACGCCCGCCGCGTCGCCGAGAAGCTCGACATTCCCTTCTACGTCGCCAACGTCGAAGACCTCTTCAAGGAGCGCGTCGTCACGCCCTTCGTGCAGAGCTACCTCAACGGCAAGACGCCCATTCCGTGCGTGTCGTGCAACGAGGACGTGAAGTTCGGCTTCTTGCTGAAGCGGGCCCGATCGCTCGGCGCGAAGCTCGCGACTGGGCACTACGCGCGCGTCGAGACGCGGGACGATGGCCGGTACGTGCTACGGCGGGGCGTCGACGCCGCGAAGGATCAGTCGTACTTCCTCTTCACCCTGGGCCAGGACGAGCTGAAGGACGTGCTGTTCCCCATCGGCCACCTCGCGAAGCCCGAGGTGCGCGCGATCGCCGAGCGCCACGGCCTCATCACCAGCGCGAAGCCCGAGAGCATGGAGATCTGCTTCGTGCCCAACGGTGACTACGCCCAGTTCGTCGAGAAGGTGGCGGGCGCTCAGCCGAAGGGCGACGTCGTCTCGACCGACGGCGAGGTGCTGGGCACGCACGACGGCATTCACCGCTTCACCATCGGTCAGCGTCGCGGGTTGCCGGTGCCTGCGCAGGGCGAGCCGATGTACGTGCAGCGCATCGAGGCCGAGACCCGGAAGGTCGTCGTGGGGCCGGCCGACGTCATCGCGCGCCAGTCGTTTCATCTGCTGCGGCCCCGGTGGGTCGACGGCGCAGCGCCGGTCGATCGTTCGCTCCAGATTCGAATTCGGCACCGACATCTCGGCACGGCGGGGCGCGTGTCCATCGACGGTGATGGCCACGTGGCCGTGCAGCTCGAGACGCCTGCGAAGGCCGTCACGCCAGGGCAGGCCGCGGTCTTCTACGACGGCGACACGGTCGTCGGCGGCGGGTGGATTCTGTGAGGTGGCGCCTCGCGATGCTGCTCATCGTGGGGCTGTCGTGCACGAAGCCTTCGAACGCGCCGGTGTGCGGGCTCCACTCGGCGGCGGCGCCGTTGCTGATGCGCGGTGAGTCGGAGCGGATGATCGCGGTCGGCTCCAAGCTCTCGCCGCTCGACCGGGTGAAGGCGCAGGGGCCGACGCTGCTCGAGTGTTTCGGCGGCGCGATTCGGGTGCTCGAGAAGGGTGACTCGGTCGTCATCGGAGAGATGACCGAAGCGAAGATCGAGGCGGTGCTCCTGCCTCGGTACGTCTTGAAGAACCTGAAGCTGGAGAAGCTCGAGAACGCGCCGCCCGCCGCGGTGCAGGCTCGCTACACCGACACCCGCTTCACCCCGGCCAGCGCCGTCGCCTCGAGCGATCCGACGAGCGGTGACTACCTGCGCGCCTTCTTCACGCCCGATGGGCTCGCGAAGCTGGGCTCGGGGCCGAAGCTCGAAGGGCCCTCGACGCTCCCGCCGCCGCACCTGCGCGTTCGCGTCCCCCACGTGCACGCCGGGCCGCTCGGCTCCAGCCTTCGCCGCCTCGAGGTGGACGACGACTTCATCTTCGCCGAGACCGACGATCTCGCGACGGCCGTGCTGCTCGAAGACGAGTTCTACGATCTGGGCCGAACGGTGCGCCTGGTGCTGCCCGACGGCGCCGAGGCCACCCTCGTCGACGAGGGGCAGAAGGTCGAACTCGAAGGCCCGATGGACGTGAGGCTGCGCTAGCCGGACAGACCCGGCTAGAGTGCGTGGCTCATGCGCGCTGCGTCAGCTTTGGCTCTGGGAGTGGTGTGTGGGTTCGCGGTGTCACTCGCCTCGTGCGGGGCGGCGCCGGTGCCGTGCGGGCCGTCGACCTGCAACGGCTGCTGCGACGAGAACGGCGAGTGCCTGAGTGGCTCGGCGGTCTTCGAGTGTGGCAGCGGCGGCGCGATGTGCGTGGCCTGTCAGGTCAACGAGCTCTGCCGTTCGGGCGTGTGCGGCGTGTTCGAGGGCGGCGAGTACGACGCGAACTTCCCCGGCCCGCGTGACGCGTCGATCAACTTCGACGCAGGGCTCTTCGATGGTGGCCCGCTGCCGATCGACGCCGGTCCCCCGGACTCGGGCGTCGCCGACGCAGGCCGCCCCGATGCAGGTCGTCCCGACGCTGGAGTCTCCGATGCGGGTCGCGTCGACGCAGGTCCTGCCGACGCGGGGATTTCCGACGCGGGGATTTCCGACGCGGGTCCTGCCGATGCAGGTCCTGCTGATGCGGGGAGGCCGGACGCCGGCATGACGGTGGACGCAGGGCCTCCGGTCTCGTTCGCCACCAACATCGTGCCGATCTTCACCATGTACTGCGTCAGCTGCCACCCCGACCGGGCGACCTATTCGGACGCGAGGGCGCGCGTCGTGCCCGGCAGCCCGCTCACCAGCGTCATCTACCAGCGCATCACTGGCATCGCCGGTGCTCCGATGCCCCAGGGCGGGCAGCTCTCGAACGATGATCCCGCCGCGACCGCGCTCATCGAGCGGTGGATTCTGCAAGGCGCGCCGAACAACTGAGCACTGCGCGCCTGAGTCAGACGGCGCCGGCCCTGATCAGGCGGTGCGCCGAAATTGACGGCCTGCTGCATCGCGCTACCGTTCGCAACACGCATGCGCGACTCACACCGACTCAAAGAGAAGTACGAGCTGTCTCTCGATAGCCGTCAGATCGTCACCCTCACCGTCACCACGCTGGTCGTCCTCGGAGGCGTCTTCGTGCTCGGGGTGGTCGTCGGCAAGAAGCTGGCGAACGAGACGCTGAAGATCGATCAGCCCGCCGACATTCTCTCGGCCGCCGATCAGAAGACCGAGGCGCTCGCCCAGGCCGAGAAGGCGCCGCCCGCGCTGACCTTTCAGGAAGAGCTCACGAAAAAGCAGGCTGAGCCCACGGCCCCTCCCGAGCCGCCGAAGAACGTCATCGTCGTCAAGGTGCCCGAGCCCGTGAAGGTGGCCGAAGTGGCCCCCGTCAAGCCCGAGCCCGCGAAGGTCGCCGAGGTGGTGCCCGTCAAGCCCGAGCTCGAGCCGACTGTGCTGCCCGAGACGCCGAAGGCGGAGCCTGTCGCCACCCGCACCAACGACGCGGGCGGCCTCAAGGAGGCGTTCGGCAAGGTGCAGAAGGCGCCCGAAGGCGCCGCCGACGGCTCGTGGACGCTGCAGCTCTCGGCGTACCAGGACAAGGGCGAGGCCGAGCGGTTCGCGGCGGGCCTGCGCGACAAGGGTTACGCGCCGTACATCGTCGAGGCGGCCATCCCCGGCAAGGGCACCTGGTTCCGCGTGCGCATGGGCCGCTTCGGCTCGAAGGACGCCGCGTCGACCTACCTCTCGGACTTCAAGCGAGAGACTTCGATCGCCGGCATGGTGACCAACGCGAACTAGCCGTTGTCGGAGTCGGGGTTCTTCGTCCACTTGTCGACGTTGCCGTCGCCGTCGAGATCTTCACCGATGCGATCGACCATCTCGTTTTCCCAGTACTCCCAGTAGTCGACGCGGCCGTCACCGTTGGTGTCGCGCTCCTTGCGCACCAGCTTGCCCTTCTCGAAGAAGAGCCAGAGTGAGGGCTTGCCGGCCGACGAGAGGTCGCGCTCTTTGCGAACGATGACGCCCTTCTCGTAGAAGTTCACCTGGTCGACCTTGCCATCGAAGTCGAGATCGAGCGCCTCGCGCGAGATCTGCTCCCGCTCGTCGTAGGTGCGGCTGATGTCGATCTTCCCGTCGGCGTTGATGTCGAGCTCTTTGCGGACGAGGCGGTCGATGTCCTTGCCGTCGGCGCTCCTGGCCTTGATCGTGTACGTGAACACGTCGGGCTTCTTGTCGCCGTTGAGGTCGGTCTCGGTCTGGGTCTCGTCGCCCGACTTCTTCTGGCGAATGTTCTCGGAGACGACAGTGGCGTCGCCGTCGGCAGTCTTGCCGTCACCTTTTTCAGCGCCTTTGCCCGACGCACACCCCAGCGCCGTCACGCAGAGCACCACCACGAGCGACTTCATGAGGTTCATCGAGGTCATTTTGTTGCCCTCCACGCGAGCCGACATAGCGTCATAGATGCCCATGGCGCGCAAGAAGATCAGCACCACGATCTACATCACGCCTGAGCAGAACGAGCTACTCAAGCTCTTGAACCAGAAGACCAAGGTCCCCGTGGCTGAGTACATCCGCCAGGGGATCGACCTCGTGCTCGAGCGGTACAAGGACCAGCTGCCCGGTCAGTCTCGCCTGCCGGGACTGTAGCCGTTCCGCGAATGTGGTTCATCATGACGTGTGCGCGCGCTATGGAGCCGCGCGGTGAACACGTATCGCGGGAAGCGGGTGGTGGTGCTCGGCGGCGCTGGCTTCGTGGGCTCCCACCTGTGCGAGCGCCTGCTGTCGCTCGACGCCGAGGCCGTGGTGGCCGTCGACAACCTGGTGACGGGTGACGAGCGCAACGTCGGCGACGCGAAGGCCGACACGCGGTTCGATCTGCTCAAGCACGACATCTGCCAGCCCATCACCATCGCGGGCCCGGTCGACTTCGTCTTCAACCTCGCCTCGCCGGCGTCTCCGGCCGACTACCTGGTGCTGTGGCTCGAGACGATGCGCACCGGCTCCGAAGGCACGCTGCGTGGGCTCGAGCTGGCGCAGCAGAAGAAGGCGATCTTCCTGCAGGCCTCGACGTCCGAGGTCTACGGCGATCCCCTCGTGCACCCGCAGCCCGAGTCGTACTCCGGCAACGTCGACCCGACCCGGCCGCGCAGCGTGTACGACGAGGCCAAGCGGTACGCAGAAGCCCTCGTCAGCGCGTTTCGGCGCTCCCGCGGCCTGTCGACGCGCATCGTGCGCATCTTCAACACCTACGGGCCGCGAATGCGGCTCAACGACGGCCGGGTGGTGCCCGCGTTCGTTGGGCAGGCGCTCCGAGGCGAAGACTTCACGATCTTCGGCGATGGAACCCAGACGCGCTCGTTCTGCTACGTCGACGACCTGATCGACGGCCTCGTGCGGCTCGGTGCCTCCGACGTCTCCGATCCGGTGAACATCGGCAACCCCGACGAGCGCACGATGATCGAGTTCGCCCAGGCCGTGCGTGTGGCGGCGGGGAGCGGTGGCAAGCTCATCTTCAAGCCGCTGCCCGAGGGCGACCCGAAGCAGCGCAAGCCCGACATCACCCGCGCGAAGACCCTGCTCGGGTGGGAAGCGAAGGTCCCGTTGACCGAAGGCCTCGCGAAGACGGTCGCGTACTTCCGCACCCGCGTCTGACCTTCAGCCTTCGAATCGGAAGCTCAGCCTGCGTCGGGAACGGCGAGGTTCTCGAGCGACGAGGGCGGAGGCAGCGGCTGCGGCAGGGGTTGGCGCTCCACCAGGGCCTTGAGCCCCTCGAGGCCCTTCTCGAAGTTCTTGCCCAGCATGTCTTCGATCGAGCCGCGAAAGTAGCCGCCCATGATCGGCAGGGTGCCGTCATCGGTCCAGGTGACCTTCGTGCCCGCGCCATCGGGCGTGAACGAGAACCTTCCGTGTGCGTTGACCTCGTCGGCCTCGATGGCCTCGTCGATCGACACGCCGGTGAGGTCGGCGGCGGTCACCGTCATCGCGCCACGGCCCATCGCCGGACCCAGCCACTGCCAGCGCGCGCCGACGCCTTCATCGGGCCCGCCCCACGTGTTGACGACCTTCGGATCCATCGCCTTCGTCCACACCGCCCAGTCCTGCCAGCGCTTGAGGTTGGCGACGAAGGGGAGCACCCGGTCGGGCGTGGCGTCGATGCGCACCGAGCGCTCGACGTGCCACGTCCGCGGGAGCAACAGGCCGACGACGCCGAGGACGATCACCACCGCGATCAGAAGGAGCGCCACCCGCTTGAGCATGCGGCTCCTATACTCCAGTCATGGCGCGACTCGATTCGACGAAGGCCGAAGTGGTGGTGCTGACGTTCAAGGAAGGCCTGCTCTCGGCGGTGGCGCACGATCTGAAGCTGCAGGTCGGCCGGTTCACCATCGACGCCGAGGGTGAGCGCTTCGTCGGCGAGTTCGACACGGCGTCGGTGCGGGTGGTCGACGCCATGAAGGACGGGCGTGAGCAGTCCGGCGCGTTGTCGGCGTCGATGAAGGCCGACATCGAGAAGAACATCGTTCACGACGTGCTTGACTCGCGGAAGCACCCGACGGCGCGGTTCGAGACGACGACGGTGACGGCAGACCGGGTCGAGGGGCGGCTGACGCTCCATGGCGTGACGAAGGACGTGCGAGGCACGCGCAGAGACGCCGGAGGGCAACGGATCGCAGAGTTCCGCTTCGATCAGCGCGACTTCGGCATCAAGCCGTACTCGGCGATGCTGGGCACCCTGAAGATCAAAGCCGAGGTGCTGGTCCGCGTCAGCGTGCCGGCTTGACCGCTGGCCGAATGAGCGTGCTCTCGTTGTCGTCGCTCTCGGCCGCCAGCGTCTGGAGCCGGTTGTTGGTGACGCGCAGGCGCCGCGACAGCTCCCGGCACAGGTTCTGGAGGATCATCACGTAGCAGTTCGGGTCCTCCTGGTAGAGCCGGTAGAGATCGCGGTTGCCGAGCGAGAAGATGAGCGAGGGCTTCTCGACCACCACGCTCGCGCTGCGCTTCTGGATGTCGATGAGCGTCATCTCGCCGAAGAACTCGCCAGTGCTCATACGAATCAGCTTCCGGCGCGCGCCCGATTCGTCGTCGCGGCAGACGACCACCTCGCCGTGCCGTACCAGGAACATCGCGCGGCCGGCTTCGCCCTGCTTGCAGACCTCGGCGCCGGGCTCGAAGTGGTGCTCACCGAGCATGCCAATCACCCGCTTGAGGCTGCCGTCTTCGAGGCCGCCGAAGAGGGCGATGGTGGGCAGCCACGTGCGGAGGTCGTTCGTTTCCTTCGCCATCGACGGTTACCTCGCCTTCGTGATCGACCCCACCGCGTCGCCGAGCCCTTCGAGTGTCAGAGGGTACATCGGAAACACTTTTCGGATGACGTCGACCGTCGTCTGCCACCAGCTCGACGGCGGCTCGGGGTTGAGCCAGGCGCTGGCGGGGAAGTGCTCGCGCAGCCGCATCAGGTGCACCAGGCCCTCGAGGCCTTCGTCGTCGCTCCAGCCCGAGACGCTCATCAGCTCCCACGGCGCCATCAGCGCGTCACCGACGACGACCAACTTGTAGCGGCGGTCGGTCTCGGCGAACAGCTGGGGCAGGGTGATCGGCTCGCGGAAGTTGGCCTGCTTGTAGAGGCGGCCATAGACGCAGTTGTGGAAGTAGTAGGTGCGCAGCTCACGAAAGTGGGTCGCCTTCTTCGCCGCGGTGAAGAGCCGCGAGACGAGGTGGGCGAAGGGGTCCATCGAGCCGCCGACATCCATCAAGAGGATGACGCGGGTGTTCGACTTGCGGGGAGGCCGGGTGACGACCTCGAGCTCGCCTAAGTTGCGCGCGGTCTCGCTGATCGTCTTGTCGAGATCGAGCTCGTCGTGCGCGCCTTCACGGGCGAACGCCCGGAGTTTTCTCAGCGCCAGCTGCATCTGCCGAACGTCGAGCACGAGATCGTCGCGGTACTCCTTGTACGCGCGCTCGCCGGCCTTCTGCACCGCGCTCTTCATGCCCGCGGCGTCGCCGACCTTCACGCCCTCGCGCGCGGCCTTGCCGGTGTTGCCGAAGGGAGAGGTGCCCGCGGTGCCGATCCACGTGTTGCCGCGATCGTGGCGTTCCTTCTGCTCCCTCATGCGCTGCTCGAACAGCTTCTGGAGCGTCTCGAGGTCGAGCTGCTCGAGCAGAGCCTTCTCTTCGGGCGTCAGGCGTCGATCGGGCTGCTTCGCGTCGCGCACCCACTCGAGCAGCTGCTGGGTGATCTCCATCGACGACGACTCGATGCCCTGAAAGTGTTTCGCGAACGCCTGATCGAACGCGTCGAGGTGCTTCTCGTCGTGAACCAGGAGCGCGCGGGAGACGAAGTAGAAGCCCTCGAGCGAGCTGTCGTGCAGGCCTTGAACGAGCGCCTGCCCCAGCGCCACGGCCTCGGTCGCGCCGACCGGCACCTTGCGACTGCGCAGCTCATAGAGGAACGGAATGAACATCAGGCCCTCTTGGGCATCTTCCCGCCGAACTGATCGGCGAAGGCCATCAGATCCTGCTCGCGCTTCAGGAGCGCTCCGATGAACGGCAGCTGATCGTCGAGCTTCACGCTCGAGATGCCAGCCGACTTGAGCGCGGCCAGCCAGTCGATCAGCTCGCTCGTCGAGGGGCGCTTGCGCAGCCGGGAGAACGCGCGCAGCTCGTAGAAGACGCCGAGGGCCTGATCGACCATGTGGTCCGCGAGCTCCGGGTGATGCACGTGGACGATCCGCTGCATCAAGTCTCGCTCGGGGAACTCGATGAAGTGGAAGACGCAGCGGCGCAGGAACGCGTCGGGCAGATCCTTCTCGTTGTTCGAGGTGATCACCACCACGGGCCGCTGCTTCGCGACGACCTCTTCGTCGGTCTCGATCACCCGGAAGCGCATGCGATCGATCTCGTGGAGCAGATCGTTGGGGAACTCGAGATCGGCCTTGTCGATCTCGTCGATGAGCAGCACCCGGCGCTCGGTCGCAGCGAAGGACTCTCCGAGCGGCCCCATGCGGATGTACGCGCGGATGTCGCGCACGTCTTTGTCATTGAAGCGGCTGTCGTGCAGGCGCTGGACCGCGTCGTAGACGTACAGACCGTCTTGCGCCTTCGTGGTCGACTTCACGTTCCACGTGAGGAGCTTGAGGCCCAGCGCGGCGGCGATGGCCTCGGCCAACAATGTCTTGCCGGTGCCGGGCTCTCCCTTGACGAGCAGCGGCCGTTGGAGCGCGACGGCGCAATCGACCGCTGAGCGGAGGCTCTCACTGGTGAGGTACGACTCGGTTCCCTTGAAGCGCATGGCGCGCAGCGTAACCAGCCCCCACGCCGGTTTCATGCAGGGACTTGCACCGGGCAGGGAGTACGATTTCGCCGCGCTCCCGGGGAGGGACCTTTGCTCAAATGGAAGCTGATGTTGACGACGTTGCCCGTCGTCCTTGCCGTCACCCTCTTCAAGGTCGGCCTCGAGTTCTGGGCGGGCTGGAGCGGCGCGGTCGAGTTCGCCGATGTCGGCATCGTCGTCACCGCTGGCGTGTTCCTCACCGGGTTTCTGCTCGCCGGCACCATCTCTGACTACAAGGAGGCCGAGAAGATCCCCGGGCAGATCGCGACCACGCTCGAGGTGATGGAAGAGATCCTCGTGCTGGCGTCGTCGAATCGGCCTGCGCTCAACCTGGCTGAGTTGCGCCAGAGCCTGATGAGCCTCACCGACACCATCGTCGACTGGTTCTACACGCGGAAGCCGAGCGCGGTGATGTTCGAGGCGCTGGGCGAGTTCAACCTGGTGCTCCAGTCGCTCGAGAAGAACGGAGCCGGCCCGTATGCCTCGCGCGGCGTGCCGCAGCTGGCGAACCTGCGCCTCAACATGAGCCGCGCCGACGTGATCAAACGCACCAGCTTCCTGCCGCCCGCCTATGCCCTGCTCGAGACGGTGCTGGCGCTGGTGGTGGGGCTCATCCTCGCGGCGAAGTACAAGTCGATGCTCGCCGAGTTCGTGCTCGTGCCCGTGCTGACGCTCATCTACGTCTACATGTTGCGGCTGATTCGAGACGTCGATGATCCGTTCGACTACGCGCCCGATGAGAAGCAGCAGGGCGGCGCCGAGGTCGAGCTCTTCCCGATCACCGAGTACCGGGAGCGGTTGAAGAAGCGGCTCGGCTGACTACGGCTCGAGCTCGAACGGCTTCGGAGGCCTGGCCGCGTGATCCTTCAGGTACGCGCCAAAGCCCGCGCGTGAGTCGAGCTGGAACGCGGGCAGCCGCGCGAGCGCCTCGGGCTCGAAGAAGTACTGCTCGATCACCAGTGACGCGCGTCGCGCCTCTGCGGGCCCGTCGAAGGCGCGCACGGCGTGGGCGAGATCGCCGCGAAAGTGAACGGCCTCGCCAGTCTTCGGCGTGATGAGCCCGACGGGGATCGAGCCGTTCCACAGCTGGAGCATGCCGCCCGTCGCCGCCGGGACCGCGAGGTAGAGCACCGAGACGCACTCCGGCGGGTGATCGGTGACGCCCGCAGGCCCCATCAGGGTGCCGTCGATGTGACGCGCCACCTCGGCGCCGGGCCCCACCATCAGCAAGTTCAGGTACCACGCGTTCGGCACCCGTGACGGTACGCGCCGCCACCACGGCGTGAGCGCGCGAATCGCAGGCGCCCCGAGAGAGCAGGTGAGCCACGGCGCCAGGGCAGGGAAGCGCTTCGTGAGCTCGCCGAGGCCTTTCCGGGTGAAGGTGATGCCGAAGCCGCGGCTCGACTCGAAGGGCCCGTTGAGCGTGCTGGAGCCGACGAAGGCCGAGGCCATCACGCTGGCTCGAAGCGCTTCGAACTCCGCAGCGGGCAGGCCCTGGCGCTGGCGCCGGAAGATCTTCAGCACGATGGAGCTCCTACAACGGCGCAGCCCCGAGGTGCAGGTGGGTGTTTCCACCGGGACCGGAAACTTGCTGGCTGTCGCAGGTGCCACAGACTTTCGAGCGTGACGACAGCCGATTCTCAGCGCGGACGGCGAGTTCGATTCAAGCACCCGGTGCGGGTGACGACGATCGACGGTGAGCCCCGCGCGTGGCGAACGCTCTCGGCGAACCTGTCGCGTCACGGGCTCTTCGTACGAATGCCGCACCCGCTCGACCCCGGCACGCGGGTCGCGATCTCACTGGAAGCCAACGGGCAAGCGCTCCCGCTGGCGCAGGGAGAAGTGCGCTGGTGCCGCTACAACCCCTCTGAGCTCGACGGACGCTTCCAGGGCTGCGGCGTTCGCTTCACCGACTACCTGCACCCGAGAGCGAGGGAGCTCGTCGAGTACCTCGTGGAGTCGTTGGATACGGGCAAGCCGCTCAAGGCCGCGCCGCGCCGGCGTCGTCGGTGGCCGATGATCGCGATGGTCGGTGCTGCGGCGGCCACCTTCGCCGCCGCCCTGGTGTTCCTGCTCGTTCCGAACGAGCTGCCGCCGCTCCCGACGCCGATCGATGGCGCGGGCACGCTGGCGGTGGTGGCGGTAGCGCAGGGGACGACCGAAGAGCTCGCCGCGATGGTGAGCCCGGCGGTCGACGAGGCCGAGCCGGAGATCGCAGCCGCCGCCGTTGCGCCAACGGAAGCCCTTCGGGAAGACAGAGGGCCCACGCTGACGGGATCTCCGGTCGCGTCGCTCGACGCCGTCGACCGAGCCGCAGCGCCCCCCGATGCGGTCGCCCCGCCGACACCCGCTCCGCTCGCCGACGTCATCGCTCCGCCGGCCGAAGCGCTGGTCGCTCCGTCGAAGCCCACGCTGCTCGTTGAAATCGTGGCACCGCAAGCCGGAGCGCCGGTCGCTCCGTCGAAGCACGCTCCGCTCGCTGAAGTCATGGTTGCGCCAGGCGGTGCGCCGGTTGCTTCGTCGAAGACCGCTCTGCCCGCTGAAGTCGTGGCCCCACGACCCGTGGCTCCGCCGACGTCTCCTCTTCGCGCCGCGGCTCGTCGTGAGAAGCCCTCTGCTTCTCCTGCCGGCGGTCACCTCCGCCTCCCGACCGGCGCTGCGACTGCGCTCACGTGGAGCGCTTCTCCAGAAGGCCTCGACGTGCGCCCCCAGCTCCGGGCCGATGCGCACGTCGCGCGGGTCTTCACGCTCTCTGATCCACCGCGCCTCGTCTTCGACATCGAAGGCAGCGCCCCGGCGAAGAGCCACGCGATGCCAGCATCATCTGCTCTCATCACGCGCGTTCGTCTCGGAAAGCAGGGCACGCGGACCCGCGTCGTCCTCGATCTGGCGTCACAGCCGCAGCACGTGACCGCGGCGTCGGATCACGCGCTCGTTCAGTTCTGAGGGGCGCGGAGCGGGTCCTGTGGCAGCATCGAGCGATGCGATGGCTCGTGCTGGTCGGTGTGCTCGTCGTGATCGCCGGCGTCGTCAGCTGGCCGTTCGTCGCCATTCGCTCGATGCCCGCGAAGCTCGAGGCCGCCGCGTCGCGTACCGGGACCCGGTACTCGGTGACCGACGCGTCGTCGTTCGCCGAAGTCTTCGGCGCCGAGCTCACGGCCCTCGGCCTGACGGTCGACCCCGAGGGGCTCGTCGTCACCATGTCGGCGGCCGAGCCGATTGGCGATGGCGCCCAGGCAGGCATCGAGCGAAGCGTCACCGCGCAGGTCGCGGCTCGCCGGCCGGCGCTCTTCGGCGCGTTCTCGGTCCCCGTCGTCACCACCGTGAAGGTGCGCGGCGTCGTGCAGGGGGGGGCTTTTCACCACTCGTCCCAATGGCCTCCCGAGTCTGCGCGTCTGCCGTTGCTGCCGTCTTCATCGGGGAAAGAGGCCGTCGTCGGCGAGCCGCCTTCGTCCGAGAGCCAGTTCGTCTGGTCGGTCGCGAGCGCCGACAGCGCGGTCTCGGTGATCAGCCTCGAGGCGAAGGGCGGCTGCGAGCTGCGGTGCGAGCAGTCGGACGGGGGCGTGAAGTGGGCTGCGATGGCCCCCTGCAAGGTGAAGCGCACGCACCTGCGGTTCGTCAGCGGCGACTGTGAGCGCCTCCTCGCGATGGACTCGTCGACGATCACCGCGAAGTTCTGGGAGAACACCGTCGTCGCGACCGTGTTTCGACGTGCGGAGACCGACTACGAGATCAACGCCGTCACGGTGATCGGCAACATCGACAAGGTGCGCGCCTCTCATGGGTGGCTGCGGGGGTTGTCCGACGTCTCGGGTCCTCAGCCGGCCTACGGGCCCGATGGCGGCACGGTCGATTTCGTCACCGTCGATGGGCGCACGCACAGCATTCCGCTCGCCGTCGTGAAGTAGCCCCTCCTCGTTTCACACTTCTTCACCGCCTCGACAGCTGCGCCTGACACGCCCCGGGTTTGGTGGGTCACGCGGAATCTTCCGCGTCCTCGAGACCAGGAGTCGTCATGTCGAAGTGGATGCTGTTGGGGTTGTCGCTCGCCGTCATGGGTGCGACCGGGTGTGGTGGTGGGGCGCGTGCCGAGCGCATGGAGAAGATGGTGCAGTGGAGGGTCGACGACGCGCTCGACGAGCTCGACGCGACGCAGGCCCAGCGGGAGCGCGTTCAGGCCATCACGAAGGACGCGATCGCGAAGGCGAAGCCGACCGCGGAGCAGGGCCAGGCCGCAAGCGCTGTACTCGTCACGCAGTGGAAGTCGTCGGCGCCCGACTCGCGCGCCGTGCATCAGCTGGTCGACGCCCAGCTCGACACCGTTCGCGCCTTCGCGCACGTGCTGGTCGACAAGGCCCTCGAGGTGCACCAGCTGTTGACGCCGAAGCAGCGCGATCAGATCAGCTCGAGGCTCGAGCGGTTCGAGAAGCGCACGACGAGGTGACGGGGTATCAGTCGGCTCCTCGTGGAGCTCCCGCTCACCACCATCGCCGCGTTGACGGGGGTCGCCTTCGTGGCGGGCCTCATCGACGCCATCGCGGGCGGCGGCGGGTTGCTGACGGTGCCGGCGCTCCTCACCGCAGGCCTTCCGCCGCACCTCGTCTTCGGCACCAACAAGGGGTCGGCGGTCTTCGGCTCGGGCGCTGCCTTCTGGCGGTTCGCCCGGGCCGGGCTGATCGATGGGCCCCGCGCGCGTTGGCTCTTCCCGCTGGGTTTTCTGGGCTCGCTCCTCGGCGCGGGGCTCGTGCTCCTCGTGAAGCCTGAGGTGCTCAAGCCGCTGGTGCTGGTGCTGCTCGTCGTCGCCGGCGTCGTGGTGGCCTTCGTGCGCCCACCCGCCGAGGGAGCGGCGCGCCCCCCGCTCACCCACGCGCTGCTCAAGGCGGGTGGCCTGGCCCTGGTGATCGGCGCCTACGACGGCTTTTTCGGCCCGGGCACCGGCACGTTCCTGATCATCACCTTCGTCACGCTGCTCCACCTCTCGCTCCAGCAGGCCACCGCGAACGCGAAGGTGGTCAACTTCGCCTCGAACCTCGCCGCCATGCTGCTGTTCGTCTCGCAGGGGCTGGTGGTGTGGAAGGTCTCACTCCCGATGGCCGTCGGGCAGTTCGTCGGTGGCACCCTCGGCGCGCAGCTCGCGGTGAAGGGCGGTGATCGGCTGGTCAGGCGGGTGGTGCTCGGCGTGGTGCTGGCGCTGGTGGCGCGCCTTGGCTACGACTTGTCGTCATGAAGACCGTCACGATCACGTACTGCACGGCGTGAGGCTACGCGCCTCGGGCTGCCCGGGCGGCAGCCGCGCTGAAGAGTGAACTCGACGTCGAGGCCACGCTGGTGAAGGGGAGCGGCGGGATCTTCGAGATCGCCGTCGACGGCGTCGTGGTGAGCAAGAAGGCGCTCGCCGGGTTTCCCTCCGAGAAGGAGATCGTCGACGCGGTGTCGAGGGTGATTCCGGCCTGAGCGCAGAGCGGTTCTTCGAGATGGCGCGACACGTTCCCGTTCCTCAGGAGCGACGGAGCGTTGCCTTGACGTGAAGACGCCCTCCGCGGCGGGGCCGGGGAGGGCGTTCACTGGACGGCCAGGGTGGCGCGGTGAGTCAGCGCTCGCAGACAGCTTCGGGCACCGCCTCGGGCGCCTGGGCGCGAGCGAGCATCTGCTGACGCGCCTCGTCGCCGACCTTCACCATCACCCACTCGCCCTCGTCCGTGAGCGCGAGGGTGGTGTTGCGATCGAGCTGGCCAGAGCCGATCAGGCGCTCGAACTCCTTCATCGCGATCGCGCGGCGCTCGGGCGACAGCTTCTGCAGCTGCGGGTGCTGGTTGAGCGCGTACATCTGGTTGATGCCTTCGGTGTCCTTGAACGGGAAGTTGTCACCGAGGATCACCACGAGCAGCGCCTGAATGGGGAAGGTCGCGACGTCGATGGCGAAGGTGATCGGCAGGAGGAAGATGCCAGTCGTCTTGCGCGCGTCGAAGCTTGGCCGCCTCACGGTGAGCCCGAGGAACGCGCGATCGACTGCGCGAGAGAGCATGCAGCCCGTCGAGAGAACGGCGGTGGCGACAGCGAGAGCGATGACGCGGAGCAGGCGGCGATTCAGCATGGGATCTCCTGAAGAACGACGGAACGAATCGAATCCTGAGCGCGGCCGGGAAACGGATCAAGAGAATCGCCGGTTCGCTACCACGCGCTACAGGAGTGTGGCCCGTGGTGGTGGGCGGTTCGGGTCAGCTCAGGCCTGCGCTTGCGGCGTCTCACCCGTGGTCGTCTTGTCGGGTTTGGCCTTGAAGACGTACCGGCTGGCGGCCGACTCGACGATGCGGCCGATGAGCTGCGTGTAGGACAACCCCCGCTCCTCGGCGGCCATGGCGAGCTCGCTGTCCTTCTCGAGGTACGGGTTCGGGTTCACCTCGAGCACGTACGCCTCGCCCTTCTCCGAGATGCGGAAGTCGACGCGGGCGTAGTCGCGAATTTTCAGGGCGCGGAAGGCGAGCAGGGCGCTGCGCTCGATGCGCGCCTGCAACTCGGGGCTCAGGTTCTTCGCGATCTCGAGGCTGGGGCTGTCGTCGGTGACCGACGCGAACTTCACCTCGCGGTCGCTCACCTTGGGTTTCCCTGGCTCCCACTTGCCCCAGTCGAGCTCGACGATGGGGAGGATCTCGGGCTTGGCAGTCGTCCCAATGACGCCGACGTACACCTCACGGCCGTCGATGAACTCCTCGGCGAGCGACTCGTCGTTGAGCGTCTTGCGGATCTCGCGCACGCGGCGGGTGAGCTCGTCCCAGTCCTTCACGACCGAGTGCGTGCCGATGCCGATCGACGCGTCGGAGCGCGCCGGCTTGACGATGAGCGGGAACGTCATGCGCCCGAAGGCCTCGAACGTGTCGCCATTGAAGGTGAGGAAGTTCGGCGTCGGCACCTCGTGGTACTCGAGCAGCTGCTTGGTGAGGATCTTGTCCTGCGCCAGCAGCAGCCCTGCGGTGCCCGAGCCGGTGAAGCGCACGTGCGCCATCTCCATCAGCGCCGCCACGTTGACTTCCATGCGGTAGTCGTCGGCGAACGTCTCGCAGACGTTGAAGACGAGATCGGCCCGGGAGTCTTCGATGGCCTGGAGCACCGGGAAGACGCGATCGTGAACGGCGATGGTGACCGGCGTGTGCCCCAGCGCAGTCAGGGCGTCGCAGATGTGCGTGACGACCGGGTCCATCGGGTCGGTGGCTGGCTGGTAGTGCAGCACGGCCACTTTGAGCGGCGGAATGTTGGCGGCCATTCGTTGAAGACCTTAGCCCCGCGCTCGCGCGAGGTGATCCACATTCGTTCAGCGCGCCACTACTCGGTCTCGAAGAACCGATCGGTGTACAGGTAGTTCATCGTGAGCGCGGTGACGAGTGAGGTGAGCCGCGTCGTGTAGTGATGCGCCTGATCGCGCTTCATCGTGAGGTTGAGCGCCGTCGTTCGTTCGGTGAGGTGATCGAGCACCGAGACGACGACCGCGCGGCTGACGCCCGAGTACTGCGCGACGGCGGCGATCAGGCCCTGGCGCTCGGCGCGGATGAGCGTGTCGGCGCGAACATCGACGAGCGACGGCGGCTCGAAGAGGTTGATGAGATCTTCGTCGAGCTGCTCGCCGATCTGCAGGTCGATCTTCTCGGCGAGCTGACGCTGGCGGTAGTGGTCGAGCACGGTCTCTTCCATCTCGCCCACGTCGACGTCGCGCTCGTCGAGCGTCACGATGGCGGGCGTTCGGCCCAGCGCGCCCATCGTCTCGTTCATGTACTGGAGCTTCTTCAGCGCGCCCCAGCCCTTGTACCGCTCGGCCCACCGCGACTGCGGCGTGAGCCACACGGCGAACGTCTCGGCGAAGTCTTCGTCGGGGTGCTTCTGCGCGTACCAGCCAGAGATGTGCAGCACGTACTTCCGGCTGAAGGGCTGCGGCTTGTAGGTCTCGAGGTAGGGCTTGCCGAAGTCGCCGAAGAGCTTCTTCCACTCCTCGCTCTCGTGGAGCCTGTAGGCGTAGTTGATGGCGTGCCCGGCCTCGTGGCGCAGGTACATCATGATCTCGCGCTCGTCTTCGGCGCCGCCGCCGAGGCGCTCTTCGATCTGCGTCAGCTGCGGGTCGGCCAGGTAGAAGGGAATGCCGATGACCGGCACGCCCGACGGGCAGCCCCACTGATCCGAGAGGTAGCACTGGGGCCGCAGCGAGATGCCGCGGGCCTCGAGCTCTTCGTAGAGCTGGCCGATGAACCGCTCGAGCCGCGTTCCCTTGAGGTGCAGCTGCAGATCCTTGATGCGGGCCTGCAGAATCGTGCTGCTCGTGTCGGGCAGGTCTCCAAAGTGGCCTTCGGGCGTCTTCTCTTTGAAGGCAACCTGGGTGGCGAGCGCGGTGGTCATGAAAGGGGTCTCGGGAAGCAGCGGGCACCATACCCGACGCGACCAACGCGGGAAGCGCCCCCCGCCTTCCAATATGTTTCGTCAGTAAAATCAGTCGACTGAGTGGTAGCGGGTCTCGAAAGACACCGCCCATTCGATCAGTCGAAAGTGCTGATGTCGTCCGGTGGGGGCTTCTGTGGGTTCTTGACGGGAGCCTTGACCGCGGCGCCGGGTTTGCGCAGCGCCTCGAGAGGAAACTCGAACGCCTGATCAGCGTCGGGCTTGAGCGACTTCTCGAGGTCTTTGTGGCCTGCGAGGCGAAACACCAGGGTGCGCTTCTGGGCGCGATCCCACGGCAGGGAGAGCGGGGTCGTGCCCAGCGTGACGTCGCCCTCGAGCACCTCCGCGCCCTCGGGGATCGTCTTGAGCGCGACGCGGATCACCGGGGCGTCGACGGGAGGTGGGGGCGGCTTCTCGGGCGTTGGCGTCTGCGTGGGGCGGGTCGCAACAGGTCGCTCGGCGACGGGCTCCTCGGTGGCGACCTGCCGGGCCTTGATGACGAAGGCGCCGACGATCACGGCGATGAGCAGGGCCGCGACCGCGACGATCGCGCCGAGCGGCAGCGGTCTCTGCGGTGCCGGTAGGGGACTCGCGAGCTCGGGCGCGACCTCGACCTTCGAGCTCTGCCCGGTCTTCGGCTTGTTCACGGCCGAGACGGCCTTCACCGACGCGCGGGAGCCGGCCTTCGAGCTGCCCCGCCGAGACGCGCTCGAGGAGCCGCTGCCCGACTCCTTGCCTGCTTCGGCCACGTGCTGCGGCACCGCGTCGAGCACCGTGTCGGGGGTCCCCGAGAGCGCGGCGTGTAGAGACTCGATGAACGCCTCGGCTGATTGGTACCGCGCGTCGGGTTCGGCCTCGAGGCCCTTCTGGCAGAAGCGGTCGATCGCGTCTGGCACCGGGGCGCCCTTGCGGTACGTGACGATCGTCGGTGGCTTCTGGGTCAGCGACGCCTGGAGCGCCTTGCGCACCGTGTTCGCGCCGAAGGGCGAGTGCCCAGTGAGGCAGTAATAGAAGACGCCGGTGAGCGAATAGAGATCGGAGCGGTGATCGACGCGCTCGCCGCCAGCCTGCTCTGGCGGCATGTACTGCGGCGTGCCGAGCACCTGGCCCGTCGAGGTGAGCTGCTCCTCGTCGTCCTGCTCCATCGCCTTCACGAGGCCGAAGTCGAGCACCTTCACGTACTCGTTGCCGTCGATGAGGCTCAGCATCACGTTGTGGGGCTTCAGGTCGCGATGAATGACGTTCTGCTTGTGCGCGTGGCCGACCCCGAGGGTCGCCTGCTCGATCACCGCGGCGGCCTGCCGCAGCGTCATCGGCCCTTCGTTCTTGACGCGCTGGCGAAGGCTCACCCCCTCGAGCATCTCCATTACGTAGTAGCAGGTGCCGTCGGCCATCCGGCCGAAGTCGAAGATGGTGATGATGTTCGGGTGGTGCAGGCGACTGGCGATTTCCGCCTCGCGCTTGAAGCGCTCGAAGAACGTCGGCGCCATCGCCAGCTGCGGGTGCAGCGTCTTCATCGCCACCGGGCGCTGCACCGAGGTCTGCACGGCGCGAAACACCACGCCCATGCCGCCCTGCCCGAGGACGGACTCGACCTGATACCGGCCATCGACGAGCTGGCCGAGCAGGGCGTTGGCGTTCACCTGTTCTATCGGGTCAGCCATTGGCGCTCATGGAGTGTAGCGCACTCCATCACGAAGCGACCGCTATGGGCGGAGGACGCCGCTGACGACGTTCGAGTAGGCGTAGGGCAGCGTGAAGCTGACGCCGCCCTGGCCGAACGAGAGCGCCTCGAGCTCGAAGACGTACGCGTTTCCGGCCACGAGAATACCCGGCGGCAGCGTGACGCCGATGTTCGGCGTGTAGAGGCGCCAGAGCTCGGCGACGTCGCCCGAGGTGTCGAGGCGGTTGATGCTCACGCGGTAGCTGCTGACGGTGCCGGTGGTCGGCGCCATCCACGCGAGGGTCGGGGTGGTGGTGATGCCCGTCTGATCCTCGATGAAGTTGCGGCCTTCGATCTGCGTGCCGCGAACGGGCGTGAGCCTGGGCGTCACGCTGCCCATGAAGGCCTCGGGTGCGTCGGTCATCGTCACGCCGCCGTTGAAGATGGTCGGGGTGCCGCCATCGGTCGGCGAACGGCGCTGATCGACGAGGTAGTACGCGAACACCGCCCGGCCCCAGCTCGCCGGGAAGGCAGCGGGCACGTCGAGGGTCGGGGTTGGAGCCGTCTCGACCGACAACGCGCTGGCGATCGAGAGGCTCGCCTGGCCGACGTAGCGGTGGGGCGCCGGTGACGGCGAGGTGGCGACCTGCACGCCGAAGTCGCCCGCGGTCGTGTCGCGCCCGAAGCTGCCGCGCAGCGCCGTGAAGGCGGCCTTGTCGAAGGCGAGGGTGAGGGGTTGCGTCGTCGGCGCCGTGAGATCGGCGATGGCGTCGGTCGTGCCGCCGTTAGCCATGGTGAGGGCGCCGAACGCGGCGGAGCGGATCAAGGTGGTGTCGCTCCCCGCGTCGGTGACCGTCGTGCGGTACTGCAGCGCGAAGCCCAGATCGCCCTTCGTCGAGTCAGGCAGCCCGTAGCCAAGCGCACTGCTGACGGCGGCCCAGTCGAGATCGGACTCGATGCTGGTGGCGCCTGCGGGGGTGACGGGGCGGGCGACGTTCTCGAGGTTGGTCACGGCTCCGCTGGCCTGGGTGAAGAACACGCCGGCGCGGTTGGTGTTGGCGTCGATCGGCTCGAGCCCGCGCATCGTCAGCCGCAGCAGCGTCTCGTCGGTCGCCTGGGGCGCGTCGCGGCGGCCGCCGTTGAAGGTGTCGAAGCTCACCCGGCGAAGGGTGGTGACGAAGTAGCGCCTGTCGAGGCGCAGGGTGATCTCTCCAGCCGGCACCTCGCGCACGACGAAGGTGCCATCGGCGTTCCCGAAGCCGCGCACGTAGTCGAAGGTGCCGCCATCGCGGTACCAGACGCCGACGTTGGCGCGATCGAAGTTGGTCAGCGTCGCGGTGCGCCCGCCATCGCCGTCCCAGCCCCAGAGCTCCTGGTAGGTGCCGGTGAACTCCGTGCCGCTGGAGCCGCCGCCCGCCGCCCCGCCGCCCGACGTGCCGCCGCCACTGCCGCCCCCCACGCCCGTGCCTCCCTGGCACACACCCGCGGTGCACAGCTGCGCGCCGACGCAGCGGTCGCAGAGCGCTCCGCCTTTGCCGCAGGACATCGCGGTGTTGCCGTCGGTGTCGCAGGCATCGGCCGCCGTGCAGCAGCCGGTGCAGTTCGCGGGCGTGCACTTCTTGACTGGCGTGCACGAGACCGCGCCGATGACGCCGATGGTGAACGAGACAGCGAACGCGAACAGACGCATGAGGCCTCCTGACGATGAAAGACGCGCCCGCGCTAGCACAGCCCGCGCCTCGGGAACGTTCGAAACGATGCTCACGGCCTCACGATGCCCGAGACGACCGCGCCCGACGCGATGGGAAAGCGGAAGTCGTAGAGGTCGCGGGTGAGGTTGCCGGGGCTCCTGAGCGAGCTCAGGACGAACACGTACGACTGGCCGGTGAGCAGGACGTTCGGGGGCACCGTGAACGTGGTGTCGGTCGGCAGCAGGTAGAACACCGCGGCCACGCGCCCCGTCGTGCGGCTCTGGCTCACCTGCAGCTGTTCGATGCGGAGCAGGTAGCGGGTCGGCGTGCCAACCGACGGCGCCGCCCACGCGAGGGTCGGCGTCCGGGTGACCGTCATCTGCGCCGACGAGAAGGGCATGCCGTTGAGCTGCACGTCCTTCGGAGGGCTCAGCGTCGAGGTGACCGGTGAGGCGAGCGCCTGGATCGGCATCGTCATCGACACGCCCGAGAAGTAGCGGCGTGCCTCGAAGGCTCCCGTCGCCAGCCGCGAGACGCCGTTGCCGTACTGCACGACCACGGTGGTGCCCCACGTCGAGGGGAAGGGGTTGGGGTAGCTGACCGGGTTGGGGAGCGTCGACGGAACTCCCGCCTGCGGGTACCAGCCCCAGACGAACGCGAGGCCGTCGGCGCCTCGCTCGTGGAGCGCTTTGGGTCCGGTGTTGAACTCGACGGCGAGGCTCGCTTCGGTGCCCATCGTGAAGTCGGTCGCCGCCGCAGAGAACGACGCCAGGTTCACGTCGAGGGGCGTGTTCGAGCTCGGCGGAATGGTCAACGCCGCCGTGGTGGTGTTCGCCTGCCCTGAGACCATCGCGACCGAGGCGGCCGTGGCAGCCCCGAGAATGCGGTACTCGCCGGTCTGATCGGCGCCCATCTGGGTAACGATGGCCGAGTCGCCCTTGGTCGAGTCCAGCATCGGGGTGCCCAGCTGCGTCGAGTAGAGCTCCCAGGGAATGGCGAAGTTGTACGACGTCTCTCCGCCGGAGGGCATGGAGGCCGTGGAGAGGCTGAAGGCCTCCATCGAGATGCCGGCGTTCGAGCTGTAGAGGCTCATGAAGTGGTTCTGCCGGTCCCACGCCGTCATGCCGGTGGCGTTCACCGTCAGCGTCGTGGAAGCGCCGGCCATCGCGCCGTCGACCCGGCCGAGCGACTCGAAGCTCAGGCTGATGCGGCGCTCGGCCGTCTTGAGCCAGGTGCTGCCGACCTTCACGAAGTAGGGGCCCATCGGCACGTTGGCGAGGGTGAAGCTGCCGTCGCCGCGCACGGCCGACGAGATCGTGAGCACCCCGCCGTCCTCCGAGATCACCATGGCCGTCGGAGGGCTCGCGCCGAAGGGGCAGGGGCGGGCGCCGCCATCGAGGTCGGAGGACCACGACTGGGTGCACGTGCCCTCGACGTCGTCGGGGTTGATCGCGCCGCCACCGCTGCCGCCCGAGCCGCCGCCCGTCATGCCGCCGCCAGTGCCCGAGGTGCCGCCGCCGGTGCTCGAGGTGCCGCCACCGGTGCCGCTCACGCCGCCGCCCGCGCCCGCGCCCATGCCTCCGATGCAGGAGCCCGTCGTCGCGAGGCACATCTCGTTGAGTCCGCATGCCTTGCAGAGGCTCCCACCCCGGCCGCACGCGGTGTTTCCGTTGCCGGCGAGGCACTGCCCCATCTCGGAGCAACACCCGTTGCAGTTCGAGGCGCTGCAGCTCTTCACCGGCTTGCAGGCCGTCATCGCGAGTGACGCCGAGCCGATCGCGAGCACGAACAACACCGAATGAATCTTCGAGATCATGATGGCTCCCCCTGCAGGCCCCGTCCGGCCGACGAGGAGAGGGGCACCTACCCGAGGTGTGACGGTCGATTCAAGGAGCGCTCACTGCTATGGCGCTCGCGCCTTGAGCCTCGTCATCGTCCAGAAGCTGTCGCTGTCGTATGGGAAGAAGGCCCTCTTCGAGGACGCCGCGCTGACGATCGGCCCGACCGATCGCATCGGCCTGGTGGGCGCGAACGGCACCGGGAAGTCGACGTTCCTGAAAATCCTCGTGGGGCAGGTGCACGCGGATGAGGGCTCGATCACCTTCCGCCGCAACGCGCGGGTGGGGTACCTGGCGCAAGAGCTCCAGAGCCTGCCTGAGGGGCCGTTGGTCGAGGCCGTCTTGTCGTCGGTGCCGGGGCGCGACTCGCTCGACGAGCGGCTGACGGTGACCGAGCGCCTGCTGGGCGAGGCGACGGAAGAGGCCGAGCAGCTCGAGCTCGCCACGACGCTGGCCGAGCTCCACGAGGAGCGCGATCACTTCGACGAGCACTACGGCAAACACCAGGCGGAGCGCATTCTGCTGGGCCTGGGCTTTCAGCTCTCGGAGCTCACCAAGGACACCACGCAGTTCTCTGGCGGCTGGCGCATGCGGGCAGCCCTCGCCGGGTTGCTCCTGCAAGATCCCGATCTGCTCCTGCTCGACGAGCCGACCAACCACCTCGATCTGCCGACGCTGGCGTGGTTCGACGGGTTCTTGAAGCGCTCGCGCAAGGCGATGGTGCTCATCAGCCACGATCGCGAGTTCCTCAACCGGCAGATCAACCGCGTGGTGTCGCTCGAGGTCGAGGGGGTGCGCTCGTGGACCGGCGACTTCGAGGACTACCGGCGCCTGCGGGCCGAAGAGGCCGAGCGGTTGCTGGCGACGCAGCAGAAGCTCGAGGCCAAGCGCGAGCAGCTGCAGGCGTTCGTCGATCGCTTCAAGGCCAAGGCGAGCAAGGCCGCGCAGGCGCAGTCGAAGATGAAGCAGCTGCAGAAGATGGAGACCGTCGAGGTCCACCGCGAGCGCAACACGGTCGGCTTCTCGTTCCCGCCCACCACGCAGCCGGGCCGCGACGTGGTGACGCTCACCGGCATCAAGAAGGCCTACGGCGATCACGTCGTCTACGACGGCCTCGACGCGATGCTGCTGCGCGGCCAGAAGGTCGCAGTGACGGGGCTCAACGGCGCGGGCAAGACGACGCTCCTGCGCGTGCTGACCGGAGAGCTCGAGCCCGACGCCGGCTCGGTGAAGCTCGGGCACAACGTGAAGCTCGGCTACTACGCGCAGCACCACGCCGACACGCTCGAGAAGTCGCGCACCATTCTCGAGGAGATCATGGAGCTGGTGCCCGACAAGCCGCAGTCGTGGGTGCGCAGTGTGCTCGGCTCCTTCCTGTTCTCGGGTGACGACGTCGACAAGAAGATCGGCGTGCTCTCGGGTGGTGAGCGGGCCCGCGTCGCGCTCGCGCGGCTGCTGGTGAAGCCGGCCAACCTGCTGGTGATGGACGAGCCGACGAACCACCTCGATCTCGACTCCTCCGAGGCGCTCATCGAGGCGCTGCAGGACTACGACGGCACGTTGATCTTCGTCTCGCACAACCGCTCGTTCCTCGACTCGCTCGCCACCCACATCTGGGACGTGCGCGATCAGAAGCTGACGCCGTTCATGGGCTCGATGGCCGAGTACCTGGCGAAGCTCGACGCCGAGGCGAAGGCGCGTGACGAAGAAGGGCAGGGGCTGCACCGCTCGAACGCGCCGGGGAAGCAGGCGTCGGGCGGTGAGAAGGAGCGCAAGCGGCTCGAAGCCGAAGCGCGCCAGGAGCGCAGCAAGAAGCTGGGCCCGCTGAAGAAGGAGCTCGAGAAGCTCGAGGCGCGCATCGCGTTGCTCGAGACGGAGCAGAAGACGCGTGAGGCGCAGCTGGCCGACGCCGAGTTCGCGAAGGACTACGGCGCGTCGGGGCCGGTGTTCGCGGCGCATCGTGAAGCAGCCCAGGAATTGGAGCGGGCGCTCGCGCGGTGGGAGATCGTCGGCTCGGAGATCTCAGCGCTCGGATGAGTGGACTGCAACGCTCGGCGGCGCTCGTCTTGACCGTGGCCGTCGTCGGCTGCGGGCGCACCGATCTCGTCGACTTCGACGAGCTGACTCCGATTCCACCCAGCGACTCCGGTGTCGTGCTCGACGCGGGGCGCGACGCGGGTGCGCGTGATGCGGGTGCGCGTGATGCGGGCCGCGATGCTGGCGTCGACGCGGGCGGGGACGCAGGTTTTGACGCGGGCCAGGACGCAGGTTTCGACGCCGGGTTCGATGGCGGTCGCGACGCGGGGCTTCGTGATGCGGGGCCGGCCGACGCCGGACGGCTCGACGCCGGAGTCCGTGACGCAGGTGTTCAGGACGCCGGTCCCCCAGAGGTCGGGCTCGCGCAAGATCTGATCTACCTGCACTCCGGCAACACGTTGTTCTCGTACGCGCCGTCGACGAACACCCTGGCGCGCATCGCGACGCTCTCGTGCGGTGGGGCGCTCGACCTCGCGATCGATCGGCAAGGCCGTGGCTACATCGTCGCGGGCTCCGATCTCTTTCGCGTCAACCTGCAGACTGGAGCGTGCTCGCGTGTCGCGACGCTCCCCGAGCCGCTGGTGGCGTTGTCGTTCCTGCCCGCAGGGCTGCTCGGCACCGAGGAGTCGCTCGTGGGCTACGGGCAGATGGCGTACTGGGAGTTCGACCCCTTCGACGGCTCGGCCGTGATGCTCGGCTCGAGTGGCTTGTTCGGCGGCCTGGTTCCCAGCGGCGACCTCTCGCCGTTCGACGACGGAGGCACGTGGTTGACCGTGAGGAGTCCCTCGTTGCCCAACGCGCTCGATCAGCTCGTTCGAATCAACCCAGAGACGGGAGCGGTGCTCCAGAACTTCGGGCCGATGGGCGTCTCGGGCGCCTGGGGGCTCGCGACGTGGAACGGCACGCTGTTCGCCTTCACGTCCGGCGGGCAGGGCGTCCGGCTCAGCTTCGTCGACGGTGGCGTGCAGCCGGCGCTGTTGAGTCTCGGCGCGGGCATGCGGACGTTCTGGGGCGCAGCGGCGCGGCCAGGCGCAGGCACGAGAGCCGACGCGGGGCCCTAGCTCACGGCTCCTGTGAGAAGCCCGACTCTCGCTGACTCCGAATCGCAGTGACGATCACGACGTCGAGGTGAGGGTCGAAGCGATACAGCGCGATGTAGCCCCGGCTGCCGCGACCGATGACGAGCTCACGTTTGTTTCCGGAGACAGGCCGACCGATGAGCGGGTGCTTCCTGAGAATCGACATCGCCGAGAGGATCTCGGCGATCCGCTCCTCCCGCTCTGCAGCGTCGAACGCCACGAGATGGGTCGCGATGCGATCGAGATCGTCCGACACGCCTCCGAGGTAGACGAGCTCTGACACGGCTCAGCGACGGAGCTTGCGCGCGAGGGGTTTCGGAGCAGCTTTTCCACGAGCCCGAGCGAGGGCCCAGCGATTGACTTCGTCCGCCGGAATCGCCCGCCCCGTCTTTTCGTACTCGGCGAGTCGCGCGTCGGCGACGCGGTGGAAGTCAGCCTGCGCTTCGGCGTGTGCAACCGTCGTCGCGATCGCTTCCAGCATGAACGCGTGGGCCGACTTCCCTGCACGCTCGGCCGCGGCCGCGACCCGGTCTCTCAATTCCTTGTCGATGCGGATCGTCGTGGTCATGCCCGATGTGTAGCACAGATGTGACACGCCTCGAGAACGCCCAGCCCGTCACCGATCGTCGACGATGGCCTTCACCACCTGCAGCGCGGGAATTCCCGTCACGCCGCCGCCGCCATGCGTCGCCGACGACGCCTGATACAGCCCACGCACCGGCGTCCTGAAGTCCGCAAAGCCCGGAGCGGGGCGCATGTGGAACAGCTGCGCGACCGACAGCTCTCCGTGAAAGATGTTGCCGCCGATCAGGCCGTAGTCGCGCTCCATCTCGTGAGGGCCGAGCACCTGGCGGTGCAGGATCGACGAGGTGAAGCCAGGCGCGACGGCGTCGACGCGGGCGATGACCCGATCGGCGTACGCGTCGAGCTGCGCACGATCTGGCGCCTTCGCCCACGTGCTCGGCACCCACTGCGTGAACATCGAGATGACGTGTTTGCCCTCTGGCGCCAGCGTCGTGTCGAACACCGACGGAATGCAGATGTCGGCCATCGGCGTCTGCGCCGCGCGCCCGGCCACCGCGTCTTGAAACGCGCCCTCGAGGTGGTCGAGCGACTCGGCGAGCACGATCGTGCCGCCGTGCACCTCGGGGTCGAACCCCTTCTTCGCGGTGAACTCAGGCAGGCGATCGACCGCGACGTTCACCTTCACCGTGCCGGAGCGCGACTTCCATCGCTCGAGGCTCTGCACGAAGTCCCCGGGCAGCTCCTTGCGCTCGACGAGCGAGAGGAACGCGAGCTGCGGGTGCGTCGTCACCACCACCGTGTCCCCGTCGAACTCGTCTCCATTCTCGAGCGCGACGCCGACGGCGCGGCCGTCTCTCACGATCACGCGATTCACTGGCGCGTTCGTCTTCACCACCACGCCGAGCGCCTCACACGCCTTTCGCATCGCCTGCGTCACCGCGCCCATGCCGCCCTCGGGAAAGCCCCACGCCCCCGCTGGAGCGCCCTGCCCGATGTCCCCGAGCTTGTGGTGCGCCATCACGTACGCCGTGCCCGGGCTGCGCGGGCCCGCCCAGGTGCCGATGACGCCCGACACCGCCATCACGCCGCGCACGCGGGGGTGTTCGAACCAGTCTTCCAGCACGTCGGCGACCGACGACGTCATCAGCCTCGTCACGTCACCGACCTGCTGCACCGAGAGCCCGCGCAGTCGCCAGGCGAGTGACGCCGCCTCCATCAGATCGCCCGGCGCCTTCGAGCCCAGCTTCGGCGGCACCGTCGTCAGCAGCGGCCCCAGCACGCCAGCGAGTGAGCCCAGCCACGCATCCCACGACTCGAGCGCGTCGGCGTCGGCCTTCGAGAACCTCGAGACCTCGGTGTGGCGTCGCTTCGCCTCGGCGTGCAGCTGCAACGACGAGCCATCGGCCGCCGGCGCGAAGTACCCGTGCTGCGGGAAGACTCTGTACCCGTGCCGCTCGAGCTCGAGTTCCTTCACGATGGTGGGAGGCAGCAGGCTCACCACGTACGAGAGCGCCGTCACCTTGAAGTCGGGGCCGAACGGCGTCTCGGTGATCGCCGCGCCGCCCACCACGTCGCGCTTCTCGAGCACGCAGACCTTGAAGCCGCGCTTCGCCAGCAGCCCGGCCGTCACCAGCCCGTTGTGCCCGCCGCCGATCACCACCACGTCGAACCGATGCGCCACCGTCATGCGCCGCACCTCAAATCAGCGCCTCGGCTCACGCAACGACGAAGGCCGGCCCTCCAGGTGGAAGGACCGGCCTCGTGCACCACGACGGCTGAAGACCGTTACGCGCGAACTTCGGGGTTCGCCGGCTCGGTCGGCGCCGGAGCAGCGGTGAAGGGCGACTTCTCGAGCACCGTGTTCAGCACCTCGTCGATGCGCGAGACGAAGAAGAACTCGAGCTCCTTGCGGACGACCTCAGGCACTTCGATGAGGTCCTTCTGGTTCTTGTCGCACATCACGACGCGCTTGATGCCCGCGCGGTGAGCGCCGAGCACCTTCTCGCGAATGCCGCCGACAGGGCCGACGATGCCGCGAAGGGTGATCTCACCGGTCATCGCCGTGTCCGCGCGCACCGGAATGCCGGTGTAGAGCGACGTCATGGCCGAGATGATCGCGATGCCGGCCGACGGGCCGTCCTTCGGGGTCGCGCCATCGGGGAAGTGCAGGTGCATGTCGACCTTCTCGAACGTCGCCGCGTTCAGGCCCATGCGCTCTGCGTTCGCGCGCAGCCACGAGAACGCCGTGGTCGCCGACTCCTTCATGACGTCACCGAGCTGACCGGTGAGCGTGATGGAGCCCTTGCCTGGCATCTTCGTCGCCTCGATGAAGAGGATGTCTCCGAAGCCCAGCGGCGTGTAATAGAGCCCGACCGAGACGCCCTGCTGCGAGACGCGCTCCGCCACGTTCAGCTCATGGCGCTTGGGCCCGAGGATCGTCTCGGTGCGCGCGGCGTCGATGATCTGCTTCTCCATCTTGCCCGACGCCACGTCGACCGCGACGGCGCGCGCGAGCTCGGCGATGCGACGCTCGAGGTTTCGAACGCCCGGCTCGATCGCGTAGCTCGTGATCACCTTGTCGAGGCCGTCCTTGGTGAGCTCGAACTGCTCGGCCGTGATGCCGTGATCCTTCACCTGCTTGGGGATCAGGTGATTGCGGGCGATGTGCTCCTTCTCGATGAACGTGTACGAGCTCATCTCGATGATCTCCATGCGGTCGCGGAGCGGCGCGGGGATCGTGTCGAGCCGGTTGGCGGTCGCGATGAACATCACCTTCGAGAGATCGAACGGCACGTCGAGGTAGTGATCCGAGAACGTGTGGTTCTGTTCCGGGTCGAGCACCTCGAGCAACGCCGCCGACGGGTCGCCCCGGAAGTCGGCGCCGAGCTTGTCGATCTCGTCGAGCAGCATGAGCGGGTTGCGTGTTCCGGCCTTCTTCATCTGCTGAATGAACCGGCCGGGCAGGGCGCCCACGTAGGTGCGGCGGTGACCTCGAACCTCGGCCTCGTCGCGCACGCCACCGAGGGCGAGGCGAACGAACTTGCGGCCCACGGACTTGGCGATCGACTGACCGAGCGACGTCTTGCCGACGCCCGGCGGGCCCACCAGACAGAGGATGGGGCCCTTCATGTCGTTCTTCAGCTTGCGAACGGCCAGGTACTCGAGGATGCGCTTCTTCACCCGGTCGATGCCGTAGTGATCGAACTCGAGCTGCTTGCGCGCGTTCTCGATGTCGAGGTTGTCCTCGGTCATCTTGTTCCACGGCAGATCGGCGATCCAGTCGAGGTAGGTGCGGGCCACCGTGTACTCGCTCGACGCGGCGGGAATCGTCTTGAGCCGGTTGAGCTCCTTGTTGGCGACCTTCTCGACGTCGGGCGGCAGCTGCGCGTTCTTGATGCGCGTGGCGAGCTCGTCGAGCTCCTCCTCGTCTTCACCCATCTCGCCGAGCTCTTCCTTGATCGCCTTGAGCTGCTGGCGCAGGTAGTACTCGCGCTGGGTCTTCGACATCTCGCCCTTCACGGCGCTGTCGATCTTGTTCGAGAGCTTGAGGATCTCGCGCTTGCGGTTGAGCAGCTCGAGCACCAGCTTCATGCGGGCCTTGAGATCGACCGTCTCGAGCACCGCCTGCTTCTCTTCGATGGGCACGTCGACGTTGGCCGCGATGAGATCGGCCAGGTGACCCGGGTGGGTGATCGACTCGACGAGCTCGGTCGCCGCCGCAGGCAGCTCGGGCATCATCTCGATGACTTCACGCGCGAGCTTCTTCAGGTTGATCGTCAGCGCCTCGATCTCGACGTTGTCCGACGGCGTCTTGTCTTCGACGGCCTCGATGCGCGCCTTGAGGTACGGCGACTCCTGCACCAGCTCGAGCACGCGGAACCGCGCGAGGCCCTGAACGACCAGCGAGTAGTTGTCCTCGCCCATCTTCAGCAGCTTCACGATCCGCGCGACCGTGCCCATGTTGTAGAGATCGGACGCGCCCGGGTCTTCCTCCTCTGCCTTGCGCTGGGTGACGACGCCGATCACCTGATCGTCGCGAACCGCGTCTTTGATCAGGGCGATGGTCTTCTGACGGCCGACCGCGAGCGGAAGAACCCCGCCCGGAAAGAAGACAGAGTTTCGCAGCGGCAGAATCGGCAGCACCGCTGGAATGTCGTCTTTGTTGATGGTGCCCGGAGGCTGCATCGCGGCCGGCATCGTCTGGGCACCGGCTGCCTTTTTCTTGTCGTCGGACATTATTGCTTCTTTCGGGAGTAGTTCGGCCGGGGGGCGCTGGCTTCCTGTGCGAGGACGTCAGCGGGTTGAGATGAGGGTAGCAATCGTTTTCGCTGCGGCAATGGCAACGAGCGAAAAAAGGACCGATTGGAGCCATTCGGACGGTGGGGATGTACCCCTTGAAGGCCCCGAATTCGACCTGGGGCCTCTGGAGAGGCACAATCACCTGCCGCCATGAACCACCTGACACCTCGTACCCGTCGACACGTCTGGGCGGTGATCATCGCCTTCCTGGCCAGCTGCGAGGGCTGTTTCGGGTGCAAGACCTCGCCGCTGGACGCCAGCAACTCGACGATTCCACGCAGCTGCAAGGCCGAGGCGCCGCTCATCGAGCCGCAGAAGCTCGACATTCTCTTCGTCATCGACAACTCGAACTCGATGCGTGAGGAGCAGGAGGCCGTCGCCCGCGAGCTCACTGCCTTCGTCGACGAGATCAAGCAGGCCGGCGGTGTGCGTCAGGACTTCAACGTCGGCGTGATCACCACGGCGGTCTACCAACACTCCAGCCAGAACGGCGTCGTCTTCCTCCGCGAGTACCCGACGCAGTCCGGCCGCCTTCAGCCCGTGCCCGATCCAGGCCCCGACGGCGGCGTGCTCCTCGGCACGGGCGTCGAGCGGGTCCTCACCGGGGAAGATCCCCAGCTCGTCGACAAGTTCGCCCGCCTCGTGCAGCAGGGCGTCGCAGGCTCGGGTCAGGAGACGCCGTTCGAGGCGGTGCGCCTGGCGCTGATGACGGAGCTGACCTCCAGGCCCCAGAGCGACGGCGGCAACGCCGGGTTCCTCCGAGACGGCGCGCGCCTGCTGGTGGTGGTGATCACCGACGAAGATGACTGCAGTGAGATCAACCGCCCCTCACGCGTCAAGGTGTCAGACAACCCGGCCGTCGCGGACTGCACCGATCAGGCGAACAGCCTCACGCCGGTGAACGAGTACCACCGGCTCTTCAGCCAGGAGCTGAAGAACTCGGACGGCCTGCCCAAAGAAGTCATCTGGACGGCGATTGCTCCAGTGGGCCGCGGCACCAAGGCGGCGATGGCGACGGTCGACAACGGCCAGGTGCGAAACCTCGACTGCCCGACCTCGAACCAGGGTGGCTTCCGGCACCGGCAGATGGCCGAGCTGTTCGACTCCACGCTGGTGAACCTCGACTCGATCTGCCGCGAGTCGTATCGCGAGACGCTGATCACCATCGCCGAGCTCGCGTCGGTGAGTCAGACCATCGAGGTGAAGAACGCTCCCGACCCCGCGATGATCCAGCTGAGCATCACGCGCAAGGCCGGCGACGTCGTGAAGTGCACCCAGCTCAACGGCGGTCTGCAGAGCGTCACGCCCATCGAAGCCACCAGCACGACCCGAATCCGGTTCGGCGGCGACTGCAAACGACGCGCAGACGACCAGGGCATCGGCATCAGGCTGCTGTGCGCCACCTGAGTCCGATCAGAACTGCGGCCCAAACCCCTGACGCATCGAGGGTTTTGGGTGACGTCCCGATCGGAGAATGATCAGTAATTCCAGAAACTTGCGCGATCGTCAGGTGAGGGCACCCTGCGCGCCATGTTCGCCTCTACCGCCCAGTCCGCGACGTTCTTCTTCATTCCCGACGCCAGCCACTCGAGCAACAAGAGCGTGCCCCAGCCGTCACCGGTCTCACCGAGCACGACAGCGCCGGTGCGGGTGACGTGGATCGTCAGGTGAGCCGATCGGCCTGGTGGGTGTGTGCGCTGATCGCGTGCGCGCCGGTCGCACCGGAGCCGGAGCCGGTCGAGGACGCTGGCGTCGACGCGTGCGAGTTCGACGGTGGCGTCTGCCCCTCGGCGGCCCGGGCCCGATGTCGGGTCGACCGACTGCAGGCAACAGCCGCGGCGTGTCGCTCGAACGATGACTGCACGCTGTTTCGGTTCCCACCCAATTGCCTCGATGACGGCCGCTGCCCCGGCGTCGCGGTGAGCTTCTCGGGCGAGGCGCGCTTCTCGGTCGACGCGACGCGCGAGCTCTCGGCCTTCTGCGCGGCGACGACGTGCCGGCCGAAGCTGCCCTGCACCGAGACCCGAACGCCGAGAGCGGAGTGCGTCTCTGCCCGGTGCGTGCTGGTGTTTCCCGCGGCGGGCGTGGCTGATGCTGGCGCTCGTGACGGCGGGCCCTGAGGCGCGCTCCGTCACACCCAGGGCAGCACGTTCACGCGCGCGCCCGACGAGCTCGAGCGCTGGGCTGCGTCGAGCACGCTTTGCACCATCGCGCCGTCGGTGAAGCTCGCCAGCTCGCCCGGAGCGCCGAGAAAGATGCGCGCCGCCTCGACGTGCGCCTGGGCCCACGGCTCGCGAACCCCGCTCAGCGGCGCCACGCCCGGCGCGAGATCGTGCCACTCACCGACGAAGGCGCGCGGCGCGCTCACCCGCCACCCGCCGAGCTGAGGTTGGTAGCCCGCGAAGAAGCCCGCTTCCCACGAGGTGCCCGCGAGCGCCCACGCGCCGTGAATTCCAGGCTCGACGGTGGGCCGGTGACTCAGCGTCAGCCGCGCGCCGCTCGACAGCCCGACCTGGAGCGCGAGCGAGTGGCCTTCGAGCGCGGCCTGCACCCAGACCGGCTGGGCCCTCGTCAGCCAGAGCGCCGCGTCGATGGGGTGCGACGCTCCGCCGAAGTCTGCCGAGCCCGGGCCGCCCGACCGATCGATGAACGACGATCGCACCACCACCTCGAGCTCGCGCACCGGGTCTCGCGACGAGAGCCAGGCGCGAAGGCCGATGAGCGGGGCCAGCTGCCGGTACGGAAACCCGATGGCCGTCCTGAGCGCCCCCGACGTGTTGGCCGCGTGCATCAACGCCTTGGCCTCCTCGAGCGTGCCCGCCAGCGGCTTCTCGCAGAGCACGTGTTTGCCGGCCGCGAGCGCCGCGAGGACGTGGCGGGCGTGCAGGTGATCGGGGCTGGCCACGACCACCACGTCCACGGCCCGGAAGAGCGCGTCGAGGTCGGTCGTCGACAACGAAATCTGCTCCCGCGCGGCGATGGCAGCGGTCTTCTCTTCGTCGAGCCCCGCGAGCGCGACCACCTGGGCCCCCGCGGCCCGAAAGGCGCCGACGTGCATCAAGCCCCAGCCGCTGCCGATCACTCCAATTCGCATCTGACGAAGACCCTTCGCGTACGGTACGGACTCGTCGGCTCCCTGTGGTCGCGGTACAAGCAGAGCATGTCCTTCGGGTCGACGGTGATTCCCCGCGTCGCGATGCTCGCTGGCGCGCTGGCGTCCCTCGGCGTCGCGGCACAGCCGACCTTCACCAACGTCACGGCTCCGACCGGGTTCGTCGTCGCGGGGAACAATCGGATCGCCGGCCTGGCGACGGTCGATCTCGACGGAGATGGGTGCCCCGAGGTGATCACGAACGCCGGTGATGGCACGGACGCCGGGGCGCGGGTGCTGCGCACCTCCTGCAACCAGCTGCCGAGCTACACCGACGTCACCAGCGTCATCGCGCCGCACTTCGCGACGCAGCTCGCCCAGCGGTCGGTGGTCGTCGGCGACCTCAACGGTGATGGGTGGCCCGATGTCGTACGAACGGGCTTCGGCGCGCTGTACGTCGATCTCAACCGGGGGCCTGTGGCGGTCCCTCCCTTCGCGCTCCAGTCGGCTCCGGGCTTTCCGGTCTCGAGCAACTACGAAGGCGTTGGCCTGTTCGACGTCGAGGGAGACGGCGATCTCGACATCGTCGCGCAATTCGATGGTCTCGAGGTCTGGCGAAACGACGGCGCGGGTCGGTTCACGCGTGAGCTCAGCGGCCTCGGCCTGCCTCAGACGCCACTGGTGAACGGGGAGTATCTCTCGGTCGCCGATCTCGACGACGACGGCGATGTCGATCTGGTGGCGAGGCTCGAGGAGGTCCCGGATGTCTGGATCAACCTGGGCGCGTCGTTCGGCCCGACGCTCAACCTCGAGCCCAGCAACGACAACAAGGGCGACGTCACGCTCTGCGATCTCGACAACGACGGGTTTCTCGACCTGGTGTGGACCGACGCCGCCGACGTCGGCGAGAACACCGTGAGGTGGCAGCGCGCGCCCGGCGTGTTCGTCGAGGGGCAACGGCTCTTCGGCGGCCAGGCGCGCGTCGGGGCCTCGGCGTGTGGAGATCTCGACAGCGACGGGTGGGATGATCTCGTGCTGGTGATGGAGGCGCAGCTCGACGGCGGGCGCCCAGCGTCGGGCCTCACCGATCTCGTGCTCCTGAACCAACGCGACGGAGGGTTCCGCGCGACGCCGACGCCGGGCCTCGGAGGCGGGAGCGCCGTCGCCGCGGTGTTGTTCGATGCCGATCGCGACGGCGACCTCGATCTGGCCGTGCACCGGCAGCCGGCCGATCAGCTCTGGCGGAACGATCTTCCGGGCCAGCGCGCGTTGATCGTTCGCGCCGTCGAGCCGCAGTCGGGTCAACCCCGCGACGCACTCGGCGCCTCGGCCGTGCTCGAACGCTGCGACGGTGGGCGGCTGAGCGGCCGGCGAGAGGTGAGCGGAGGCACCGGGCGCGGCACCATGCCGGAACCCCGCATGCGCTTCGGCCTCGGCACGGTGTCCGACGACGTGGCTGTCGTGAGGGTCCGGTTCGTCGGCGGCTCGATCATCAGGCGGGCGGTGCGACTGAGCACGGCCTCGCTCCTCACCATCGCCCGCGGCGAGCCGTCCGAGCTGTCCCTCTGCCTCCCGCCGCTCGTCGATGGCGGCGCTGCCGACGGTGGGAGGTCGGATGGCGGCACCCCGGACGCAGGCAGCGAGGCAGACGCGGGTGGCATGACGGGCGGCGGAGCGGCGGGCGGCGCCTCCGGCGGTGGCACGGCGCCAGTCGTGCGGACCGTGCAGGCGCGGTGCGGGTTGCCGCTCACGGCATACTTCTTCGACAGCCTGGGTCCCGGCACGATCAGCGCGCGTGGGGGTGACGTCCCTGCGGGCCTGACCTTCGACGGCGACGACGGCGCGCTCCGATGGACGCCACCGGCTGCGTCGGGCGGCACCTACCGCCTCGCCCTGTCGCGAGGTGGCGTCACCGTGCCGTTCGAGATCGTCGTGGCGTGTGAGCCCACCGACGCACGGGTGGGGTGCGGCTGCGGCCAGGCGGCAGGTGGCGCGTTGCTGGCGTTGCTGGCGTGCTGGTCAGCGCTGCGCTCCCGTCGCCGTTCCTGAGCTCCAGCGGCGGCCGGCGTGGGTCGCTTCCGGCCGGGTCACCGGGCTGGAGGAGTGCTCAGCTCGTACGGTTCGGGTCGATGCCGTCGGCGCGCATCGTCTCGGCCGGCGCGACGGTCGCGACGGTGCCAGGCGGGTGCTGGTACCACCCGGTGCCGTCTTCGCGTTCGGGCTGCTGGCGAACCTTGAGCACCGTGAACATGCCGCCCATGTCGATGAGCCCGAATGGCCCCTCGCCGCCCATCATGGGAATGGAGTTCTCGGGCACCCGCATCTGCATCTCGGCCATGCCCGACATGCCGTCCTGGCCCATCGTCATGTAGCTGGGCACCAGGGGCCGCACCCGCGCGTCGATGCGCCTGGCGTCGGCGCCCACCATGACGGGGAAGCCGTGGCCCATCTGGTTCATCACGTGGTGGGTCATGTGACAGTGCATCGCCCAGTCGCCGGGTTCTTTCGGAACGAACTCGAAGACCCGCAGCGCGCCGACCGGCACCAGGAAGGTCGTCTCGGGGTGGCGCGCCGACACGGGCACCTGACCGCCGTCGGTCCACGTGAGCTCGGCGCTCACTCCGTGCAGGTGAATCGGGTGATGATCCATCGGTGAGAGGTTGCCCACCCGTACGCGAACCCGCTCGCCGACGCCCATGACGAGCGGCGCCGTCGCAGGGAAGGCCTTCGAGTTGAACGTGAGCACGTTGAAGTCGGCCATCGCGTTCGGGTCTGGCCGGCGCGCGCCGGGTTTGATGTTCCACTCGTGCGACATCAACACGAAGTCGCGGTCGACCTTCGGCCCCGACGGCGTCTTCGGGTGCACGACGATCATGCCGTTCATGCCCATCGCCATCTGGGTCATCTCGTCGGCGTGCGGGTGGTACATGAACGTGCCCGCGTCGCGGAAGGTGAACTCGTAGAGGAACGTCGCTCCGGGCTCGATGCCCTTCTGGGTGAGCCCCGCGACGCCGTCCATGCCGTTGGGGAGGATCACGCCGTGCCAGTGCACCGTGGTGATCTCGCGGAGCCGGTTGGTGACGTAGAGGCGCACCCGATCGCCCTGCGTCACCTCGATCGTCGGCCCCGGGGTCGAGCCGTTGTAGCCCCACGCGCGAATCGTCAGCCCGGGCGCGATCTCGTGATCGAACTCGCTCACCACCAGGTGACCGACCTTCACGCCGTCGACGAGCTTCCAGGGCAGGGTCGAGCCATTCGGCGTCACCACCCCGCGTTGCCCGCCAGGCGCGACGATCGGCTGCTGCACCGCGACGGCTTTCGCGACCGCGTCGCGCGCCATTGCCATTCCACCTGCCGCAAGACCCAGCTGCATCAGCTCGCGTCGGTTCATGATCAGTGCCCTCCCTGGGCCGACGGCGTCGACAGCGTGCTCGAGGGGAGCGCCATGCCGGCACTCAATGGCGTGGAGCGGCCGGCGAGGAGCAGGTCGAGCCCGGCCCGCGCTTTCCAGTAGTCGAGCGTGGCGTCGACCTGCGCGAGCGCCGACTCGGTGACGCCGCGCTGCACCTGGAGCACCTGGAACACACCCACCGTCATCGCGTTGTACTGGAGCACCGTCTCGTCGAGCTGCTTCTGGCGGGCGGGCACCAGGCGCTCGGCGAAGTGACGGGCTCGGCGCCCGGCCGACTCGACCCGGTTGAGAGTGGATCTCGTGACGGAGCGGATGCCGATGGCCGTGCTCTCGGCCCGTGCGCGGAGCGCGTCGTACTCACTCTGCGCCGAGAGCTGCCGGCCCTGGGCGCGATCGAAGATGGGCAGCCCCACCCCCACGTGCGCGCCGAGCTCCCAGAGATCGGCGTCGCGCTCGCCATGAAAGCCGGCCGTCAGGTGCGGCAGCCACCCTTCGGTCGTCGCGAGGCCCACCTTGCGGCTGGCAGCCTCGGCGCGTCGGTTGAACTCGAGCAGCTCGAGGCTCGCGGTGATGGCCTTCGCCTCGGCGTCGGTCGGCACCGGCGTGTCTTTCGGGGTGGGGAGCGTGCCAGCGATCGAGAAGCCGGTGCGCGCGCCCGCGAGGCCCAGCTTGCGGGTCAGCGCCTCTCGCGCGTCGAGGAGCGCGTTCTCGGACTCGGCGACCTGCAGCCGCGACAGCTCGACCGCAGCCAGCTCGTTCGCGAGATCGATGGCGGGCAGGTTCCCCACCCGATGGAGCTCGACGGCGGTGGCGTACGAGGCCTGCTGGCTCGCGAACGCGCGCAGCCTCAAGTCGAGCCGCTGCTGCGCGGCCTGGGCTTCGAAGAAGGCGAGCCTCGTCTGCCACGCGAGCTCGAGCAGGAAGCCCGTCGCGCGAAGCCGTGCAGCCTCGAGCTGGGCTTCGGCGACCGACGCGCGCAGCGGCGCGAGGACCGTCGCCGAGATCGAGAGCTCGAGGCCGATGTCGAGCTGCAGGGGCTGCGGGCCGCCGGGGGCGCGAACGGCGAGATCGAGCTCGGGGTTGGGGATGAGGCCTGCCTGCAGGTAGTCGCCGCGCGCGATGCCGATGTCGGCCAGGGCGGCCCTCGCGTCGCGGTTCGAGAGCAGGGCGACCCGCACGGCGCTGTCGTCGGTCAGGGGCTTCTCGACCAGGCGGTCGACCTCGGCGGGCAGATCGTCGGGGGCGTCGAACGCCGGCAGGGTGAGCTCCGGGAGCCGGGCGCGCTCTGCCAGAGACGACTCGACGGCGCGCACGTCGCCGCTCATGCGGCTGGTCGCGCAGGCTGGCCCCAGCATCAGCACAGCGAGGAGAGACACCACCATCTGGATAGGGGTCATCGCGTGCCTCCATCGGTGGCCCGCGCGAGGAAGGCGCGCTTGCACGTGGCTGAGCAGAAGAACGTGGTGACGCCCCCTCGCGTCACGCGCTCGGGAGCCTTCGCGGGGTCGATCATCATTCCGCAGATGGGATCTTTCACCTTCGTGACGGCGGTGGGCTTTGCGACGGCCTTCGGCGCTGCAGGAGGAGGGCTCGCGCCGACAGGGGCGGCCTCGTCGTGCTGGTGTGGAGGCGGTGCGACCGGGGCCTTCGGCGCTTCGTGGTGGTGGTGCTCCGAGGGCGCAGGCTCGACCGGGTCTGGTTCGGCCGGCTGGCACGTGACGAACGGCGCCGTCGGCAGCGCGCAGTCAGAGGCAGCCAGGGCGTCGGTGGCGCTCAAGGTCGTCGCGACGGCGACGCGGGGCGAGGGAAGGGTGGCCGGGTCGAGCGCGGTGCCTGAGGCAGGGTGCTCATGCGCAGCGGGGCCGGCACACGCCAGCAGGAGCAGCAGGAAGACGGAGCGCATGGTCACCTCGTGATGAGTCGTGCTCCCCCGATGTTTCAGGGAGGGCTGCTCAGGCAGTAACCGATCGGCCCATCCTCCGCAGCGGCGTTGATGCCTTGCCATTCGGCTTGCGGTAAGCCGTCGCCCGTGACGCGCGCTCGTGCCCCACGCAAGTCGTCCAAGGAGAAGCAGCCGCGCGACGCGCAGCGAACGCGCTTGTCCTTGATGCGCGCGGCCGAGAAGTTGTTCTCGTCGCGCGGCGTCGATGCGGTCTCGTTGCGAGAGGTGAGCGAGACGGCGGGGCAGCGCAACAACTCCGCGGTGCTCTACCACTTCAAGTCGCGCGAGGGCCTCATCGACGCGATCTTGAACCGTCACGCCGACCCGATTCAGGCCCGGTACGTCGCCCAGCTCGATCTCCTCCAATCGCAGGGCAAGGTCGAGCTGCGCACGATTCTCGACGTGCTGGTGCGGCCCCTGGTGGCCAAGCTCGAAGACGCCGACGGCGGGCCAGAGTTCGTGTCGATCTCGGCCCAGCTCACCGTCAACCCGACGATGCCCCTGTTCATGCGCCCGGCCGCCAACGCCACGCCCGGCGCCATGCGCATCGCCGAGGCGATGATTCCGCTCATCTCGATCCCCGGCGAGCTGTTGATGATGCACCAGGAGCGCTTCTCGAACGTGCTCTACAGCTCGATCGTCGCCTTCGGGCGGCTGAGCGCCGACAACCCGTCGCCCGCGTTTCGAGAGCTCTTCATCTCGGATCTCGTCGACACGCTCTTCTCGATCCTCACGGCCCCGCCGTCGCCACGGACGCAGGGCCTGCTCGTCGAGGCCGGGTTGGCCTGAGCGTCACTGTTCGACGCAGTACACGCGGATGTTGGCCTGGTCGCAGCTGCGCAGCTCGAGGTTCGTCCAGGTGCCCGAGGTCGACGACGACGAGCCGATGAGCCCGTTGACCGCAGCGCTGCTGGTCGTCCAGTTGTTGCAGTTGCTCGCGACGGCTCCGCCGTTGGCCGCAGTGCCCGTGAAGACCGGCCCCGAGAAGACGATGCCGTTTCGCTCGAGCTGCACCGCCGAGTCGAGGCTGCCGTCGACGAGATCGGCGAAGTTGTCGGCGATCTTCGAGCGGGTGATCCTGACGTAGGGCAGGTTGTGCTGCACCATGCGCTGCGCGGCCGTCTGCCCACCGGTGCCGGTGGTCGAGATCCACGCCTTGTAGGTGCCCGTCAGGCCGGCGGCCGTCGCTTCACCCTGGCAGATCGCGTCTGCCCCAGCCGCGCCGCCCATGTTGCCGTCGGTGTTCGTCGAAGAGACGAAGATCGTCTTCGTGTCGACGCAGCTGCCGGTGTTGCAGATGATGCCGCTGGGCTCGTTGCACTGGAAGTTCGCCGTGCAGGTCGTCGGGCAGGGCGCCGACACCCCCGAACACCGCCACGCGTTGCCGCCGCAGAAGTTCTGGTTGTTCAGGAAGAGGTCGGCAGGGCAGGCCGCTGCGCTGCCGGTGCAGGTCTCGGGCGTGTCACACGGGCCCGCGCTGGGGCGGCAGATGCCTCCGGCGCCCGTGAACGTGTTCGTGGGACAGGCGTTGGAGCTTCCCGTGCAGAACTCGGTCGGGTCGCAGACGCCTGCCGAGGCCCGGCACACCGTGGTGGTGGGTTCGAGCGTGTCGGCGGGGCATGCGGCGGTCGAGCCGGTACAGCTCTCGGCGCGATCGCACACGCCCGTGGCGGCGCGGCAGACGGTCGTGTTGGCCGCGAACGTGTTCGTCGGGCACGTGGCCGACGCGCCGGTGCAGGTCTCCGCGAGATCGCAGACTCCGGTCGAGGCCCGGCAGACGGTGTTCGCAGCCTGGAACGCGTCGGCCGGGCACGTCGTCGAGCTGCCGTTGCAGACCTCGGCGACGTCACAGTTCGACGCGGCGCCGCGGCACGACGTGCCTGCGACGGCGACCTGGTCGGCCGGGCACGCAGCGCTCGCGCCGGTGCAGGTGTCGGCGACGTCGCAGATGCCCGCCGACGCTCGACAGACGAACGAGGAGGGGCGCAGCAGGTCTGCCGGGCACAAGGCGGTGGCGCCGTTGCACGTCTCGGCCTGATCGCACGGGCCGGCGCTCGGGCGGCACGCCATTCCGCTCGTGACGAGGGCGTCAGTAGGGCAGGCCGCCGACGACCCTGTGCAGCGTTCGGCGACGTCGCAGGCACCGATGGAGGCGCGACACTCCGTCGTGGCGACGACCAGCACATCGGCAGGGCAGGCCGCCGAAAGCCCCGAGCAGACTTCTGGGACGTCACACGTGCCAGCGGCGCCGCGGCACACGGTGCCCATCAACAAGGTGTCTGCGGGGCACTGGGGCGAGGTGCCGTTACACGACTCGGCGACGTCACAGACACCTGCGCTCGCTCGGCACGCGAAGGCGGCCGGCCGAACGACATCGGCGGGACAGGTGCCGTTGGCGCAGAACTCCGGAACGTCGCAGGTGCCAGCGCCTGCTCGGCAGATCGTGGTGTTGGGCCGAGCCAGGCACGCGCCGGCGCCGTTGCAGACCCCCGTGCGGCACGAGGCCGCTGTGTCGTCACACTCGTTGTCGGGGTCGGTGTTGACCGTGACCGGAGCGCAGGTGCCTGACGGTTGGCCCGTCTTCGCGGCGACGCACGCTGAGCACTCCGAACCACACGCGGTGTTGCAGCAGACGCCGTCGATGCATGAGCCGCTCGCGCACTGGGTGCCGCTCATGCACATGGCGCCGTTGTTCAGTGGCGCGCCGCCTGCGGATCCGCCCGCCGCGGAACCGCCCGCCGCGGAACCGCCTGCTGCTGAACCGCCTGCTGCTGAACCGCCTGCCGCCGAACCGCCCGCTGCTGAACCGCCTGCTGCTGAACCGCCTGCTGCTGAACCGCCTGCTGCTGAACCGCCTGCCGCCGAACCGCCCGCTGCAGAACCGCCCGCTGCTGAACCGCCTGCCGCCGAACCGCCTGCCGCCGAACCGCCTGCTGCTGAACCGCCTGCTGCGGAGCCGCCTGCCGCGGAGCCGCCTGCTGCGGCACCGCCTGCTGCTGAGCCGCCTGCT
>JALHMW010000024.1 GCA_022843845.1 Archangium sp. | reverse complement strand
CGGCTCGGCGGCGGGCGGGAGTGCCGCAGGTGGCACGGCGGGCGGCTCGGCGGCTGGTGGCAGCGCAGGTGGCGGCACCGGCGGCGGCGTGATGCTCATGTTCGACGCGGGCATGCCCCCGAGCGTGGCCATCACCTTCGCCGCGAACTGCAACGCAGCGCAGCCGTGTGGTGGCGCGCTCCCCGGGCTCTGGCACTACCAGTCGTTCTGCGTGGAGGACGCGATCTTCTCTCGCTTGCTCAGCGCGTGCGGCGGCGCGACGCAGACCCAGATCCTCAACCGGAGCGGCTCTGCTCGGGGCGCGGTCTTCTTCACGTCGAACCAGATGGGGCGCTCGGTGAGCGGCGCGGTCGACTTCTCGCTGAGCACCGTGAACTCCACCTGCGTCAACGGCTTCATGGGCATCGGCGGCTGCACGCAGCTCCCGACCCTGCTCGCGCAGGCTGGCGTGACGGGCACCTGCGCGCTCGCGCTCCCCGACGGCGGCGCTTCGACCAGCACCTGCACGTGCGACCTGACGTTCCCGTTCAACGATCAGGCAACCGAGGACTACACGACCGCAGGCAACACCATCACCACGCCGCGCGGCCGCACGTTCGATTACTGTGTGCAGGGCCAGAGCATGACCTACGAAGAGACGACGCCAGCCTCGGTCACGGGCATCGCGCGCGACCCGGGCGTCTCGACGCTCGGCAGGCAGTAAGTCGTTCATCACTCGAGGAGCACCCCCATCGTGAACCGAATTGCCGCCGGGCTGGCCGTCATCATCTCGACTGCTGCATGGGCGCAGCGCACGCCATGCGAGGTGCCGCGCCTCCGCGACGTCGCTCCGCTCAGCGCTGCGATCGCGCAGGACAAGGCGATGGCGCAGTCATTCCTCAAGGCGTCGCAGGCCTGTCAGATGGCCGAGAGCGACTCGTGCGACGCGGCGCGGCTGGAGTGCGGAAACCAGCTGGCCTCGACCCTCAAGGCGCAGGTCGGCCTCGATGACGGCGCGTGGCTTCGCGACATGTTGCTCCCGTATGGGGGGCTCACCTACCCGCCGACCCGGCAGTTCCAGGCGGGCGCGATGGCGATGGACACGGCCTGCAACGGTGACACGAACCAGCTGATGTCGGCGTCGTCGCGGCGCTCGCTCCAGGCGGCGCGGCGTCAGGCGCTCCTCGACGAGTACCCTCGCTACACGTTGTGGGTGAACGATCAGGCGAAGGCCTGCAAGGACCGCGCGGCCGTCGACGAGGCGCGCCGGGCTCAGGAGCGCGCCGACGCCGAGAAGCTGGCCGCCGTCGCCCTGCTCTCGAAGAGCGCAGAAGAGCAGCGCCAGGCACGCGAAGCCGAGGCGAAGCGCAAGGCCGAAGACGAAGCGAAGGCGCGCGCCGAAGCGCAGAAGAGCGCCGAGCAGAAGCAGAAAGAGGCCCTCGAGCGCGCCCAGGAGGAGAAGGAAGCCGCCGAGAAGAAGGCCAAAGAAGAGCGTGAGGCCGCCGAGCGCCGCGCAAAGGAAGAGAAGGAGACCGCGGAGGAGAAGGCCGAGCGGGCCCAGCGGGAGGCGAAGGAGGAGCGCGAGAAGGCCGAGAAGCAGGCGAAGGAAGAGCGCGAGAAGGCCGAGAAGCAGGCGAAGGAAGAGCGTGAGGCCGCCGCGCAGAAGGCCGAAGACATTCGTGAGGCCCAGGAGCGCAAGGCGAAGGACGACGCAGAGCGGGCGAAGGCCGAGGCGGAGCGCGTGGCCCGCGAGGCCGAAGCGCTCCGTATCGTGACGGCTCGTGAAGAGAAGAAGCTCGCCCTGCGCACCCAGAAAGAGAAGCTCACCGCCCAGGCCGACGAAGCCGACAAGCGCGTCGCCGAGATCGCCGGCATGACGTTCACCGCCGAGCAGGCGCAGACCGCCGCGCTGCTGAGCACCGAGAAGCTGCAGGCGGCCGAGCGCTCCAAGACGCTCCGGGCGCAGGCCGCGGAGATCGTCATCGACGACAGCGATGAGCGTTCGCGTGGCTCTCTTGGCGCGATGCTCGGCGGCGGCGCGACCACCTGGCCCGGCACCACGAGCGGCGCGCTGGGCGGCCAGGCCCTGTTCCACCTCGGCTTCTGGGGCACGGCGCCCGCCGAGGGCCTCGCGTCGGGCTTCGAGGTGCGCGTGCTCGGTCGCTTCTTGTCGACGCTCGGCACCGCGTCGGCTCAGCAGGCCGAGGGCGTGGCCTCGGCGCGGTACTTCTTCGGCCGCGTCGGCGTCGGCGCGGCGATGGAGCTGCGCTGGAACAAGCCGCTGATGGACGTATCGGCCGTGAACGTCGGCTTCGGGCCGAGCATCGGCATCGCGTTCGTCGACACCCCGAAGACGCGCGTGATGCTCAACGCCTCGTGGCTGCCCCTCACCCAGCTGGGCTTCCAGAACGCGTACCGCACCACCGGCGATCTCGAGATCAGCCACGACTTCCTCGTCTTCAACATCGCCGGTGGCCTGCAGACGCAGCCGGTCAGCCCCACGAGCGGGACGATCCTCGCGTGGTACTTCGGCGCCTTCGCCGGGGTCCGTCTGAGGTGGTGAGCACTGCAGTGCACGTCACCCTGGCGTGACGGTTTTTTCGAGGGGCTGCCGCGCCGTGAGTTTCGTGACTACTCAGTCACGACATGAGAACGCTCCTCTTCGCGGTGATGACGGTGGCAGTGGCGGGCTGTGGGCCTGACGCCGAGGCGACGTTGACCGACGACGCCGAGTCGGCGACCACCTCGAGCGAGCTGTCGTACCGCGCGGTGCGGCCACCGGGCCGGAGCATTCACGTCGCCGAGATCGATCTCTGCGAGGCGGGCCTCGAGCTGCGGGCGACCGGGCCGTCCGATGGCACGCGCACCGTGTCGTCGTTCGCGGCGATGACGGGCGCGATCGTCGCCATCAACGGCGGCCACTCGTGGAGCGGCGCGCCGTCGGTCAGCGCGCACCGTGGCCAGTTCTTCGGCAGGCCCGATCAAGGTGACGTCGGCCAGGCGGCTTTCGGGCCGGGCGTCGCGGAGTTCATCCACATGCACGCGAGCTACGGGGCTGCGCCGACGCACAAAGAGGTGCTCTCGGGGCTCCTGACGCTCGTGCACGACGGTGTCGCGCAACACGCGGTGCTGCCCCACGCCGAGTACACCTGCTCCGTGCAGCACCCGCGCACGCTGCTCGGGCTGTCAGCCGACAAGCGCAAGCTCTTCATGGTGGTCGTCGACGGGCGCGCGCCGAACTCAGGCCGCCGCGGCATGACGTGCCGTGAGGCGGCCGACTACATGGTGTCGCTGGGCGCGCACTGGGCGCTCAACCTCGATGGTGGTGGCAGCTCCGAGATGGTCGTCAACGGGCGGATCGTCAACGTGCCGTCTGATGGCCGGGAGCGCCCCGTGCCGACGCATCTGGCGGTCGTTCGAAATCCCGGGGCCCGAGGTCACTGTCCCGTCGCGCCGGTCCAGCCTCCGCCGCCGATGCCGACGCCCGCGCCGACGCCGGGTGCGTGTGGGGTCCTAGCGCCTGATGCGTCGCTCGGCCGCAACGAGTCGGTCAGGAGCTGCAACGGGCGCTTCACGTTCGTGCACCAGGGGGACGGCAACGTGGTGCTCTACGACGGCGCCTCGGCGCGTTGGAGCAGTCGCACCAACGGACGCACCAGTGGCGTGCTGGTGATGCAGTCGGATGGAAACCTGGTGCTGTACTCGCCAGGCTTCGCGCCGCTGTGGAACACGCGGACTGCGGGGAACGCCGCGGCTCGCCTCGCCGTGCAGGACGACGGGAACGTGGTGCTGCGCGCGCCGACGGGTCGAGTGTTGTGGGCGACGGGCACTGCGGTCGCCCAGCCTCCGGCTCCAACGCCCGCGCCGACGCCGGCCCCTGCGCCGACTCCGACTCCGACTCCGACTCCGACGCCGACGCCGACGCCAGCACCGACGCCAGCGCCGTCGTGTGGACTCCTCGCGTCCAACGCGGCGCTCGGGCCGAACCAGTCAGTGAGGTCGTGCGACGGCCGCTTCACGCTCGTTCACCAGGGCGATGGCAACGTGGTGCTGTACCAGGGCTTCTTCCCCATCTGGTCGACCACCACCGCAGGCCGGGCCACCAGCGCGTTCGTGATGCAAGGTGACGGCAACCTGGTGCTCTACGCGGCGTCGGGCGCGGCGATCTGGAGCAGCCGTACGTCGGGTCCTGGTGGGTTCCTCGCGGTCCAGGACGACGGCAACGTGGTGCTGTACTCGGGCGCCCGTGCGCTGTGGACCACGCGCACCTGCTGCCGCTGACCGCGTGGTGCGCTCCTACGGTGCGAGTCTGGCTTTGGTCGCCGGCTGCCCATCGACGCTGATCTCGCCGAGGGCATCGAACTGCACCATCGATTGAAGCGACTGTTCGTAGAGCCGGGGAAACCTGAACTGCTTCCTTCGGCACTTCATCGAGAGCGTCGCGAGATCGACCCAGGGCTTGTCAGGGTCGAGGTGTTTGCCTCCGACCGCAATCCTGGGCGTGGCGTCGACCGTGAGGTGGCTCGAGCTCTCGACCAGCTCGGCGGCGACGTCCGAGATCCACGCCTGGCTCCCCGCCGTTGCCGTGCGCCAGGTCACCCTCACGGTGGCAGGCGCGAAGGGCTCAGCGGGGCAGATCTCGACGAGGGCGCTCCAGAGGCCTTCGGCCTTCACGTCGGCCGGCACCGGCACTCCCGAGCGCACTGGAACGAGCGCGCCCAGGCTTCCGGGAGCCGTCTCCACACTCGAGCTGCAACCGCAAGAGACGGCAGAGAGACACACCAGCAGGGATCGCGACATGTCGTTTGGTACCATGAAATCCTGCCGCGCCGATGAGGCCGCCGAACCCCTGATTTGCGCCCACCCACCAGCGGGCGTTAGGGGAGCCCATGGCTTCGAAGTTCCCGCACCCGTTCCTCCCGACATGCCGCGCCGATCTCGATGCCCGCGGGTGGGACGCCGTCGACATCGTCATCATCTCGGGCGACGCGTACGTCGATCACCCGGCCTTCGGGCCCGTGCTGATCGCCCGGTTCCTCGAGGGGCGCGGCTTTCGCGTCGGGCTGATTCCCCAACCTGACTGGCAGTCAGCCGAGCCGTTCAAGGCGCTGGGCAAGCCGCGGCTCTTCTTCGGCGTCGCCGCGGGCAACCTCGACTCGATGCTGAACCGGCTCACCTCGCAGAAAAAGAACCGGAGCGAAGACCAGTACAGCCCGGCAGGCCGCACCGGCGCGCGCCCCGATCGCGCCACCATCGTCTACGCGAACCGCTGCCGCGAGGCGTACCCCGACGTGCCGATCGTGCTCGGCGGCATCGAGGCCTCGCTGCGCCGCATCGCGCACTACGACTACTGGAGCGACACGGTGCGCCGCTCGATCCTCCTCGACGCGAAGGCCGATCTCCTCGTCTTCGGCATGGGCGAGCGGCCGGTGTGGGAGATCGCCAGGCGCCTGCGTGATGGTGAGTCCATCAAGGCGCTGCGTGACATCCGGGGCACGGCGTTCCTCATCTCCGACGCCGAGATGAAGACCCACGAGGCCGACCCGGCGACGCGCGCCGCGGACCGAAAGACCGTCGTGCTCCCGAGCTACGAAGAGGTCGCGAAGGACATGCCGGCCTTCGCCCGCATGAGCCGCGACTTCCAGATGGAGACCAACCCGGGCAACGCGCGCGCGATCGCCCAGCGGCACGGCACCCGCGGCGTCTTCTTCAACCCTCCGGCGAAGCCACTCGAAGACGGTGAAGGCAGCGGGGCAGGGCAGGCGTCGGTCGCGATGGACGAGCTGTACGATCTGCCGTTCAACCGCGCGGTGCACCCGATGTACGGCAACGAGGGCGTACCGGCGTTCGAGACGGTCAAGCACTCCGTCGTCGTGATGCGCGGCTGCTTCGGCGGCTGCACGTTCTGCTCGATCACCGAGCACGAAGGCCGCGTCATCCAGTCGCGCAGCGAGTCGAGCGTGCTGCGAGAGATCCGCGCGGTGCGGCGCCAGGGCGACTTTCGCGGCACCATCACCGATCTCGGCGGCCCCACGGCCAACATGTACAAGCTCAAGTGCAAGTCCGAGGCGATCGAGTCGAAGTGCCGCAAGCTCTCGTGCGTGCACCCGGGCGTCTGCGAGAACCTGAACACCGATCACGGCCCGCTCGTGCAGTTGATGCAGAACGTGCGGAAGGAAGAGGGCGTGAAGCACGTCTTCATCGCCTCGGGCGTCCGCTACGATCTCGCCGAGCTCGCGCCCGACTACGTGAAGGAGCTCGCCGCGCATCACACCGGCGGTCAGCTCTCGGTCGCGCCGGAGCACGTCAGCACCCGCGTGCTGGAGAAGATGAAGAAGCCGGGCATCGAGAGCTACGAGCGCTTCCAGAACATGTTCGCGTGCGCGAGCAAGGACGCCGGCAAAGAGCAGTACGACATTCCCTACTTCATCTCGGGGCACCCGGGCTCGGGTCTCGAGGACATGGTCGAGCTCGCGCTGTGGCTGAAGAAGAACGGCCGGCGTCCGCGCCAGGTGCAGGACTTCATCCCCACGCCCATGTCGATGGCGGCCTGCATGTACTTCACGGGCATCGATCCGATGAAGATGGAGCCCGTCTACACGGCGCGCGGGCTCAAGGAGAAGCGGCTGCAGAAGGCGCTGCTCCTCTACTGGAACCCCGAGCACTGGGAGGACGCGCGCGAGGCGCTGACGCAGGCGGGCCGCGCCGATCTCATCGGGCACGGCAAAGACGCGCTGGTGCCGCCGGGGAGTGGTGCGCCGTCGTCATCGAAGTCAGGCGGGCAGGGCCGCCCCCGAGCGCGGTCCTGACGAACGTTCAACCGACGACGATGTGCCGGCCGATGCGCGAAGCGAGGGCGTTGGAGCTGAGCAGCCGCGCGACCGCCCTCGTGTCTCCGATGGTGTCGTAGGCCGCGGCGATCAGATCGCCGAGCGAGAACGCTGCGGGCTGCTTCTTCAAGCTCGCAACCGTACGGATTGGTGGCACAGGACGGCGGGCTTGGTACTTGGTTCGTTTCGACATGGGTGAATCCTCCCGAGACCTTTCAGAGCAGCCCCCGTGCCACCCGGGACGCTGCCCAATTCGGAATGGTTCGGCGGCCAGCCGGTGGTTTGTTTGCGACCCCCCATCAGTTAAGGAGCCTGCGTGTTTCGCCGTTCACTGACTCTCGTGGTGCTCCTCTCGTGCGCCTCTGCGAGCGCCTACGAGAACGCTCGGCGCACCGAGGTCGACGGTGGTGTCCACGTGCCGGTGCTCACCAAGGCGCCGACGCTCGTCACGCTCGAGCGCGCGAAGTACCCGGAAGCAGCCGAGAAGGCGGGCCTGACGGCGAGCGTGCGACTGCTGGTGACCATCGGCGCTGACGGCACGGTGCCCGAGGCGAAGGTCGTCGAGGCTGTGGGAAACGGCTTCGACGAAGCCGCCGTCGCCGCGCTGCTGAAGTCGCTCTTCACCCCGGCCGAGGTCGATTTCGCCCCGGCACCCGTTCAGATTGAGTTCGTCTACACGTTCGTTCTGACGGTCGCGCCCGTCGACGCCGGAGTGATGGAGAGCGCTGACGGTGGGTACGCCGGACCGATGGCGCACTTGACCGGACAGCTCCTGCTCCGCGGCAGCCGCAACCGCGTCAACGGCGGCACCGTTCGTTGCGTCGAGTACGAGGACCGCGAGGTGGTCGCCGACGAAGACGGCATGTTCGATCTCGAGCTCCCGCCTGGCCTCTGCACCGTTCGGGCAGTCGGCGCCGAGACCGAGATCTTCAAGACGACCGAGACGCTCGAGGCGGGCGAGCTCAAAGAGGTGAAGTTCTATCTCTTCCCGAAGGTCATCGGCTACCAGACCGTCGTGCGCGACAAGCGCGACAAGAAGGAAGTCGTTCGCCGCACGCTGACGCGCGAAGAGCTGCAGAAGGTGCCTGGCACGTTCGGAGATCCCGTTCGCGTCATCCAGAACTTCCCCGGCGTCGCGCGCGCACCGTTCATCTCGGGGCAGCTGATCGTCCGCGGCGCGAACCCGAACCAGACGCTGACGTTCTTCGACGGGGTCGAGATTCCGTTGCTCTTCCACCTCGCGGGCGGCCCGTCGGTCGTCAACGCCGAGTTCCTCGAGCGTGTCGACTTCTACCCTGGCGGCTTCGGCGCGCGGTACGGCCGGGCCGTCGGAGGCGTCGTCGACGTGGCCAGCCGAAAAGGGGCCAGCGACACCTGGCACGGCGTGGCGAAGGTCGACTTCCTCGACGCCAGCATCTTCGCCGAGGCGCCGATCACGAAAGACGTCTCGATCGCCGCGGCCGCGCGCCGCAGCTACATCGACGTGCTGCTCCCGCTGGTGCTGCCGAACGACCCGGCCGGCGGCGCAATCACCATTCTCCCCACGTACTGGGACTACCAGGTGCGCCTCGACGTCGGGAAGCGGCAGCCGAAGAACGCCGACGGCTACTCGACGTTCTCGGTCTTCGCCTTCGGGTCCGACGATCAGCTCAGGGTCGTGGCCTCGGGAGGCAACCGCAACGCTGACATCGCGGTGCAGTTCCGCACGCTCTTCCACCGGCTCATCGGCAACTGGACGTACCGCCGCGGCAACGTGCAGTTCAAGCTGACGCCGTACGCCGGGTACGATCTCGCCTCCGTCAACTTCGGCATCGCGAAGCTCGACGCCGACCGGTGGACGCAGGGCCTTCGCCAGGACTTGAGCGTCGACCTGGGCTCGCACGTCACGCTGCGCGCCGGCGCCGACATCTTCAACCAGACGCTCGTGGGCAAGGCTGAGCTGCCGGTCATCTCGGGCACGCAGTACGTGTCGTTCCCCGGCGCGGAGCCGAAGACCGAGACCCAGCGCATCGGCCGCACCGTGCCCACCTTCGACGGCGCGGTGTACGTCGAGGGCGACTTCAAGTTCGGCCCGCTCACCGTCACGCCCGGCCTGCGCGCCAGCCACGCGATCCTCGGTAAAGAGACTCGCAACGCGTTCGACCCCCGCCTCTGGATGCGCTTCGAGCCGTCTGACTGGACGACGCTGAAGGGCTCCATCGGGCTCTACACGCAGCCACCGCAGGCCACCGACATGGAGCCGCCGCCGTTCGGCACGCCCTCGCTCGTTCACGAGAAGGCGTTTCAGGCCTCGTTCGGCGTGGCGCAGAAGATCACCGACGTCATCAACGTCGACGTGACTGGCTTCTTCAACCGGCGCTTCGACAACGTGGTGTCGCCGGGCAACCGCATCGTGAACGAAGACGGCTCCGTGACGCAGAACCGCTCGTCGAACAGCGGGCTGGGGCGCGCCTACGGCCTCGAGGTGCTGCTGCGCCACGAGGTGACGAAGAACTTCTTCGGGTGGCTCGCGTACACGCTCTCGCGCAGTGAGGAGCGCCGCGCCGGCTCCGCGTCCGACTACGCCGCGACCAGCTTCGATCAGACGCACATCCTCACCGCCATCGGGAGCTACCGCTTCCCCTACGGCTTCGAGCTGGGCGCGCGCTTCCGCTACGTCACCGGCCGGCCGACCTCGCCGCTCATTCACGACGCCGACTTCCAGCGCCTCGACGCCAACCGCTACTCGAACACCTTCGGCATGTTCCGCTCAGCGCGCGTCAGCGACTTCCATCAGCTCGACATTCGCATCGACAAGTACTTCGTCTTCGAGAAGTGGACGCTCAACCTCTATCTGGACGTTCAGAACGTCTACAACCGGGCCAACGTCGAGGCGACGATCTACGAGTACCGCGGCCGGTATGGCGTCGACGTGCCGGGCATTCCGGTGTTGCCGATTCTCGGCGTGAGGGGGCAGCTGTGAAGCGCGCGGTGCTCTCAGTTCTGGTGTTCGTCTCGTCGTGCGCGATGCCGCTGCCCAGCCCGACCGGCGTCGTCGATCTTCGCGTCATCGGGGCGTCGTTCGAGCCGCCCGAGGTGTTGATCACGCCCTGCGATCCACGGCTGTTGGTGAGCCTGGCCGCCGGTGGCAACACCAGTCAGCTCGACCCGGCCCTCGTCGCGCGCCTGCTCGTCATCGGCCAGCGGCCGCTCACGTACCGGGCGCTCGTCTCGGATCCAAAAGGCGAGGGCCGCGAGCTGAGCTACCGGCTGCGCGCGTGCGCCAACACCGGCGATCGTGAGTGCGACAACACCGACGACTTCGTCGAGCTGCTCTCGGGCAAGGCGCCGGCCGGTGAGTGGGTGTTCCCACTCGATGGCTCGTCACCGAGCAAGCCATTGCTGGGGACGGCGCTGTTGCCTGATGGTCAGCCGCTGTTGCTCGAGGCCATCATCCAGGACAACTCACGTGGCCTCGGCGGCATTCGCATTCCGGTGATGCTCGAGGTGAAGGCGAACGAGACCGACGAGCACATCTTCGCCCAGAAGCTGATGGTGGTGCAGTGCCAGTTCTTCCCGTCGATGCGCGAGAACGTGACGCCGGTGCTCCCCGGGGTGCTGCTGCGCGGAGAGCCCTGGCCTGAAGAGCTGGTGCCCGAGCTCCAGGGCTACGACTCGGTGCCGATGGAGCCGGCAGACTTCACCGGGCTCGAGGAGCCGTACACCGTGCCCAGCCTGCAGCTCACGCCCGTGAGCCTCACCGAGAGCTGGAAGATCGCCTGGTACACGACGCTGGGCACGATGTCGTCGTTCGAGACGGGCGGCACCAGCTTCGACGGCAACACCGAGCGCCAGAAGAACCGATGGCAGCCCGACACCACGGTGAAGGAGCCGCGCGACGTCACCTTCTTCTTCGTGGTGCGTGACGGGCGTGGTGGGCAGTCGTGGCTGACGCGTCGCGCGAAGTGGACGCCCTGACGCTTCGGAGCCCGGTGGCTGGAGCCTGCGAGTGTCGGGTCGAGCCTGCAGGGGGTCGCGGCTAACGCATCGAAAACCGGGCCAGCGGTGTTGGCGCTCGAGCTGCAAATCGATGCGGCATGGCTCCCATCTCGAAACTCCCCGTCCTCCGTCGTGTTCCCACGCCTCGCCGCGAGTCTGCGGTGTGCCACCCGGCTCAGCCGCAGCTGCCCACCACGCCGCCAGCCGATCGGTTCGCCACACGCTCGCTGCCGCGCCTCGACGTGTCGGTCGGCGCCGGCGTCCAGGGAAAGGCGCAGGTGCGCTCCCAGAAGCTCGGCGCTGGCGCCGCTGACACCGCCGGGTCGAAGTCGCTCGAGGCCTTCCTCTCAGCCCACGCCGGCGCCAGGCCTCAGGTGCGCGTCGGCCTGAAGGAGCTGCTCGCCTCGGGCTCGCTGAGCCATGACACCGCGAAGCAGCTCGCTGCCTCTGGCACCACCGTGGCCGAGCTGCGTCAGGCGGCCGTCGAGACGAGGCCGCACCAGTGCGAGCTCGGCGCGCTGGGCGAGGCGATGGGGCGCGCCGTCGTCGATCTGCTCTTCGCCGCGACCGACCTCTCGCAGCTGACCGAAGGCCCGCTGACCCGCGCCGTCAGCGCGACGTCGTTGCCCACGTACGTCGGGCAAGCGCTCGCCGCCGGTCAGCCGCCGTCGGTGCAGCAGGCCCTCGGCCAGTTCCTCACGGCTGGCTTCATCTCGCCGAAGACGTTCGAGGGGCTCGGCGCGCAGGGCCTCGGTCGGCTCGCGCTGTCGCTGGCGGGTGGGACGGGCGCGCTCGAGACGCTCCTCGGCGCGGCGGGCGGCAAACGTCTGGGTGAAGCGGCGGTGGCGCTGGGGCAGGCGGCGCTCGCGCAGGTGGGCTCCTTCGAGGCGCTGACGAAGGTCTTCCTCACCCACGTGCCCAACGGCGAGAAGAAGTTCTGGAAGGAGCGCACCACCGAAGCGCGCGTGGGCGGCGGGAAGTACGGCGATCCGCTGCCGGGTGAAGGTGCCCTCGATCAGCGTCCCATCGACAGCGGGAAGGGTGGCGCCGGCGGCAAGGGCACCATCGCCAGCGGCCAGGTCGGCGTCAGCAAGTCCGCGAAGGGCGCCGTTGAGGGCGAAGCGCACACGAAGCTCGGGAACCTGGGCAGCGCGCAGGCCAACGGCCAGGCGAACGCCGAAGGAGAGGTCTTCGCAGGCGCCGATGGCAGGGTGACGGTCGGCGCCGATGGGGTGAACGCATCAGGCCGGGCGGGCGTCGGCGCTCGCGGCCGCGCCGAGGCCTCAGGTGAAGCGAGCGTCGAGACGGGGCTGAGCAGCCACCGCGTCTCGGGACATGCCGAGGCCGAGGCCGAGGTCTTCGCGGGCGCCGAGGGCCATGCCCATGTCGGCGCCGACGGCGTGAAGGTGAAGGGCCGCGTGGGCGCCTCCGCCGAAGCCGAGGTCTCGGCCAGCGCCGACATGAACCACGAGTTCTTCGGCGGCGTCGTCGGCGCGGACACGCACGTCGAAGGCTCAGCTCGAGCGCGCGCGGCGGCCCAGGTGACGGTCGAGGGCAACATCGGCTTTGACGAGGAGGGCGACGTCGAGGCCTTCGTCGGCGTCTCCGCCGAGGCGGTGGCGCTGGTGGAAGCCGAAGCCAAGGCGAGCCAGAGCATCAACATCTTCGGCTTCAAGTTCGTGGTTGGCGGCTACGCGAGGGCCTCAGCGGGCGTCGGCGCCGAGGCCAACGGCGGCGCGGGCTATCGCGACGGGAAGTTCTACGTGCTGGGTGGCGCAGGCGCGGCTGGAGAGCTCGGCGGCAGCGTCGGCGGCTTCACGTCCATCGAGGTGCCGAAGTGGGCCCAGCAGGTGCTGAACATGGTGGCGAAGACGGAGCAGGGCCGTGACGTCATCGGCTCGGTTGGCTCGGCCCTCGGCGGGCTCTTGTCGGGAGGAAACGCGCTCCGCGCCTGAACCGTGGTGGAGTGACGCTCCATGGCCGAGACAGCGTGCCCCTACTGCGCGTACTCACCGATTCCGTCGGGCGCCGACGACTGCCCCCGCTGTCACCGGCGCTTCGTGCTCGACGTTCGTGAGGACAGCGTCGTCACCGCGACGCGCCTTGGTGGGTTGACCGGCGCCGTCACGGCCAGCCCCGTGCCGATCGCCATCGCGCTGGTGCTGGGCGCGGTCGCCTGGTTCCTGCGGGTGCTCGACGTCTTCACCTCGCTGCACGATCCCGTGTACCTGCTCGCCGTCCCCGCGCTCCTGGTCGCGGGCGCGGCCAGCGTGATGGCGGCGGCGGGCCCGGCCAAACACCTGCCTGCGGTGCTCGGCCTCGTCTGCATGGCGGCGGTGGGCTTGTGGCTCACGCCGGTGGCGCTCCACAACCTCGCCTTCGGAGCGTTCGGCGCGCTCATTCTCATCGCGACCGTCTCGGAGCCGTCGTCGGTTCGGCTCAAGGGCGGCGCGGCGCTCGCGTCGCTCGCCGCGGTGGTGGGCCTCGCTGCGCTGCCGCTGGGGACGGGGAAGCCGCGCGACGGCGCCAGGCTCGCGTCGATCTCGGACGAGGGCGTGGGGCTGCGGTGGGATCTCCCGGCGGGCTGGCGTCAGGCCGAGTCGCTCGAAGGGCTGCACCCGGAGGCGCCCGCCGCGCGTCGCGCCGTGCTGCTGGCGACGAACGGTGACGGCACCGGCGCGCTTCTGGTGCTCGATCGCGAGCCCGCCGACGACCCCTGCGCCCGGCTGTTGGCCGACGTGGGCGCGGCGGTGCTCAAGACGCCCGACGAAGCGCCGAGCCCGTTTCCGAGAGGCACCACGGTGCTCGAGGTGCAGGGGAGCGCTGGGGCCGTGCGCGCCGCCTGTGCGGTGACGCCGAACGGTATGCTGGCCATCGTCGTCAGCTCGACGGGGCCTTCGTCGGTGGTCGAGGCGACGCTGCGGGTGCTCGCGAACGGTGCGCTCGTGCTCGCCGACCCGAAAGGCCCCTGAGATCGTTACAGCTGACTGAGGAAGTCCGTCAGGTCGGAAAGCTCGATCGGGTCGAGGGCCGAGACGTTCCCGTGGGTCTTCCCACCGCAGTCCGGGTTCTTGAAGCGCTCCTCCATGTTGGTGGCGCAGCCGTCGTGCATGAAGGGCGCGCGTCGCGAGACGCCCTTGAGCGACGGCACCTGGAACGCGTCACCAGTGCCCACGTCGGTGCTGGCGCCGTTGGTCAGGAGGGGGCCGCCATGGCAGGTGTTGCAGCCGGCTTTGTCGAACGCCGCGCGGCCCTTCGTCATGTCGACCGGCGTGTCGCGGGTCGGCGGGGGCAGGGAGGGGATGCGATCGAGGAAGCTGCCGAGCGACGCGACGACCTCAGGCGAGGGTCTGGCGCCGCCCATGCGGGCCACGAAGGTGTCGTCGACGAGCTCGCCCATCGTGCCGAGGTCGCCCTTCCAGTGGAACGGGGCCATCGCTGCGATGCCCCCCGACAGCGGCTGCGTGCGGCGCTTCTGGCCGAAGAAGGTCCACACGTGGCCGTCTTCCTGGCCCTCGGGGTGACACGACGCGCACGCGATGCCGCGCGTCGAGGTGTGGAACAGACGGAAGCCGGGCGCCTCGCTCTCGGTGCTGCCCTCGAGCTCGATGGCGATCGGCGTCGGCTTCGTGGTGGCGCCAGTCACGGGCGCGGGGAAGAGGGTGAGGCGCGCGGGGCTGCGGCTGTGCACGAGCAGCTCGCCGTTCGAGACGTAGGCGACGCCGACCGGCTGTCCGAGCGCGTCGCCAGGGCGGCCGAGCGCGTCGGCAGGCGCAGGGATGCGGGCGATGGGCCCACAGATGCCGCCGCTGATGCCCGCCATCACGTTGCCGACCGGCATTCGGGTGAGCGACGAGTCACCAGCGCCGACGATCGCCAGCTCGCTCCCATCGGGAGAGATCGCCACGTCGACGGGCAGCACGGCCGAGGTCTCGATCGATGACAGCACGCTCGTCGCGTCAGCCACCGAGACCGCCGAGCGCACCACCGCGTTGTCGCAGGGGTTCGTGTAGTAGGGCACCACGACGGGCGGCAGGCCGGTGCGAATGGTGTCGATGTCTCCGGTGACGGCGCGCTGGTGCACGGTGACGCTCAGCCCGTTCGGGGTCGAGACGGTGCGCCACGCGACGGCCGGGTCGAAGGAGGTCTCGGTGCCGCGCACTGGCGGGAGCGAGATGCGCGGCAGCGCCAGCGGCGTCACGGTCTCTGCGACATCGAGCAGCTGCGCCGAGCGGAACGTCGACACCCGGATCTTCCCGTTGTGGACGAGGACGTCGCGCAGCTCGGCGCCGAGGCGCCTGACGGTGGTCGAGCCGGTGTTGGGCACCGAGACGAGCTCACCCGACGCGCAGGCGACCAGCAGCGTGGCCTTCGTCGAGTCCCACGCGACGCCGCGAGGCTCAGGGCACACGGAGTCGGTTCGAACGAGCGAGCCGCTGGAGATGGCGATCGTCGCGATCTGCCCGGTGCCTCGCAACGCGACGCGAACCTGGCCCAGGTTGTCCTCGACGCCGCGGGTCGGCTGGCTTCCCGTCGGCAGGCGAATGGTCGAGCGCAGGCTCCGGGTGCGCACGTTGACGACGTACAGCAGGTCTCGCTCGGCATCGCTCACCACGGCGAAGTCGCCTCCGCCGGCCGTGGTGATGGTGCCGCCGAGCAGCGGGGCCGTGTTCCGGGTCGAGCGCGAGGCCGTCCCCGAGCGCTCCATCGTCTGGGGCCGCCCTTCATCCTCCGGGCTGCAAGCGGCGAGGCACAACGAAGCCAGCAGGGAAGCGAGTCGTGGGGTGGTGGTCATGGGCACGGGAGCGCCGACGAAGAGTCGGAAGCGGGGGTCATAACAACTGAGGGTGCGGAGTATTCAATCGCCGCTGCGTTCCGCACAAGCGTTGCCGCCTGCCCATAGGTATATGTGCGTCATGTCTGGCCTCTTCATCACCGACGAGCAGATCGCCCGCGCGCGCACCCTCGCTCGTGACATCACGGACCCGACGTTCGAGCTCATCTCGAAGAACACCAGCATCTCGGTCGAACGCACCGTGCTGCGCTGGTTCGGCGTCGACGGCGTCGGCAACCTCGGCGCGCCGCTCGTCAACTTGATGGTCGACCGGCTGAAGGCGGCGGGCGTGCTGAACAAGGGCGCGGCGTACTGGTACGGGCGCGCGCTCCGCATGGGCGCCAGCAGCCCGCTCGACGCCGTGGAGCGTCTGACCGCTGCGCCGCTCGAGACGCTGCAGCCGCTGGCGGTCGACGAAGAGGCGAAGCTCCGGGCAGACGTGCGCGCCGAGGCCGAGGCGATGGTGCGCGAGCTGAAGGACCGTGTGGCCAGCCGCGAGGCGCTCAAGGGCGAGTTCCCGATGGGCTCGACGCCGCACAAGTACCTGATCGTCGCCACCGGCAACATCTTCGACGACGTCGATCAGGCGCGCGCCGCGGCGCAGGCAGGGGCCGACGTCATCGCCGTCATCCGCTCCACCGCGCAGTCCCTGCTCGACTACGTGCCGCACGGCGCGACGACCGAGGGCTACGGCGGCACCTACGCGACGCAGGAGAACTTCCGCATCATGCGCGAGGCCCTCGACGACGAGTCGCGCAAACTCAAGCGGTACGTGCAGCTGACCAACTACTCCTCGGGCCTGTGCATGTCCGAGATCGCGTTCTGCGCGGCGTGGGAGCGGCTCGACATGCTCCTGAACGACGCGATGTACGGAATCCTGTTCCGCGACATCAACATGCGGCGCACCTTCATCGATCAGTACTTCTCGCGGCGCATCTGCGCGATGGCCGGGCTGATCATCAACACCGGCGAAGACAACTACATCACCACCGCCGACGCGTACGACGCGGCCCACACGGTGATCGCCAGCCAGTTCATCAACGAGAGCTTCGCCCGGCGCGCAGGCCTGGCCGACTGGCAGCTGGGCCTGGGGCACTCGTACGAGATCGATCCCCACCGGCCCGAGACGCTGCTGCTCGAGCTGTCGCAGGCGATGCTGGTGCGCCGCTGCTTCCCCGACGCGCCGCTCAAATACATGCCGCCGACGAAGCACAAAGAGACCGACATCTTCTTCAGCCACGCGTACGACGTGATGGCCGACCTGGTGGCGGTGTGGACGCGGCAGGGCATTCAACTGCTCGGCATGATGACCGAGGCGATGCACACCCCGCTGCTGGCCGATCGCTACGTGGCCCTCAAGAGCGCGTCGTACCTGCACCGGGCCGCCAGCGGCATCGACCAGGAGTTCACCGTGCGTGAAGACGGGAAGATCGCCAACCGCGCGCGGTTCGTCTTCGGCAAGGCGCTCGAGTTGCTCGAGGAGTGCCAGAAGGACGGCATGGTGGCGGCGATCGGCCGTGGGCGCTTCGGTGACGTCAAACGCGAAGAGACCGGCGGCAAGGGCCTCGACGGCGTGGTGGAGAAGGCGCCCGACTACTTCAACCCGTTCCTCGACATCATGGAGGGCCGCTGATGCACGCACTCGTCGTGGGGCTGTTGCTCGCACAGGCCGGAGAGTCGCTCACCCGGCACGACTTCAAGGGCATCACCGTTCGTGCGCCGAAGTCGTGGGCCCTCAGCGCCGAAGAAGAGACCTCGAAGGAGTGGGCGAGCGGGGACGAGCGCGCGCAGATGGCGTTCTCGGCGTTCCCCGTCGATCCCGTGCGGCCCGCGCGCGCGTGCGTGAAGCAGCTGATCGAGGCGGTGCAGGGCGCGAAGGGAGAAGGCGACGCTCCGGGCTCGACGGCCGCGCCTGCGTTCTCCAACACCACCATCGGTGGGCAGCCGGCGGCGAAGAAGATCACCACCGACTTCATCGCTGAGAAGGAAGAAGACAAGACCGACGCGAACAAGGTGACGACGACCACCATCGTCGGCTGCAACGGCAAGACGAAGTGGCTGCTCACCTTCTCGAACCGCACGGCCGACGGCGCGAAGTCCGGGGCGCTGCTCAAGCGGGTCATCGACTCCATCACCTACGCGAAGTGACGCCATGACGACCCACACTGGACGCGAGAAGCACCTCATCAGGGCCTACGGCGATCGCCGCGACGACGGCATCATTCAGTTGTCGTTCACCTTGCCGGTCACCGCGTCGGAGAAGGCGAAAGAGGCCGCGAAGCTGTACTGCCAGAAGCTGGGGCTGACCGACGTGAAGGTCGCCGCCATCGAGCGCGCTGCCGAGAACTACACGTTCTTCGTCGTCTACGCGCGCTCCAACGTGGTGCTCGACTACAACGAGATCGACACGCCCGAGATCGTCATCAAGAAGAAGAGCTTTCACGATCTGAACGCGCAGATCGAACTGGAGATCGCGCGGAAGGTCGTCGTGTTCGGCGCGTGCACCGGCACCGACACCCACACCGTCGGCATCGACGCGATCCTGAACATGAAGGGCTTCGCGGGCGACTACGGGCTCGAGCGCTACCCGTGGTTCGAGGCCTTCAACCTCGGCAGCCAGGTGCCCAACGCAGACCTCGTTCGCCGCGCGAAAGAGAAGGGCGCCGACGCGATTCTGGTCTCGCAGGTCGTCACGCAGCGCGACGTGCACAAAGAGAACAGCCGCGCCTTCATCGACGAGACGAAGAAGCAGGGCGTGCACGGCAAGATGACGCTGCTGCTCGGCGGGCCGCGCGTCGATCACCGGCTGGCGCTCGAGCTCGGCTTCGACGCAGGCTTCGGGCCCGGCACCAAGCCGTCTGACGTCGCCAACTTCATCGTCCACCAGGTGCTGCAGCGCATGGGCAAGGAGCAGAAGGGCGCCCATTACGAAGGAGAACCCACGTGAGCCCGAACCCCTCGGTCACCCTGCGGCTGCGCATGTCGAGCCACGACGCGCACTACGGCGGCAACCTCGTCGATGGCGCGCGCATGCTGGGGCTCTTCGGTGACGTCGCGACCGAGCTGCTCATCCGCCTCGATGGCGACGAGGGGCTCTTCCGCGCCTACGACTCGGTGGAGTTCCTCGCGCCTGTCTACGCCGGTGACTACATCGAGGCGTACGGCGAGATCACCACGGTCGGAAACAGCAGCCGCAAGATGACGTTCGAGGCGCGCAAGGTGATCCGCGCGGCGCCGGAGATCAACAACTCGGCCGCCGTCGTCATCTCGCCGCCCATCGTCGTCTGCCGCGCGACGGGCACCTGCGTGACGCCGAAGGACAAACAACGCGGAGGCGCCCGATGAGCCCGATGGTCCTCACGGCCGCGATGGTCGGCGCCGAAGTCACCCGCGAGCAGACGCCGTACCTGCCGATGACGGCCGACGAGATCGCCGAAGACGCCGCGAAGTGCCGCGAGGCTGGCGCCGCGATGGTGCACCTGCACGTGCGCACCGCCGATGGAAAGCCCAGCCAGGATGCCGAGCTCTTCCGCGCCGCCATTCGCGCCATTCGCAAGAAGTGCGACGTGCTGGTGCAGGTGTCGACCGGCGGCGCCGTGGGCATGGGCGTCGACGAGCGCTGTGGCGGGCTGACCCTCACTGGCGCCGATCGCCCCGACATGGCGACGCTCACCACTGGCACCGTGAACTTCGGGCCTGACGTCTTCTCGAACCCGCGGCCGCTCATTCGTGACATCGCCACCCGCATCAAGCAGGCCGGCCTCAAGCCCGAGCTCGAGTGTTTCGACGTCGGAATGATCGACGAGGCGCGCGCGCTGGCGAAAGAAGGCTTCATCGAGCTCCCCGCGCACTTCGACTTCGTGCTCGGCGTCGGTGGCGCGCTGGCAGCCGATGAGCGGGCGCTCGACTTCATGCGCGCCTACGTGCCGGACGGCTCGACGTGGACGTGCGCCGCGATGGGCCGTCACCAGCTGCCCTTCGTCGAGCTCGTCGCCGAGCGCGGCGGCAACTCGCGCGTCGGCATGGAGGACAACATCTTCCTCTCGAAGGGCGTGCTCGCGAAGGGCAACTACGAGCTGGTGGCCGAGGCGGCGAAGCGCGCGAAGGCGAAGGGCCGAACGTTGGCGACCCCGCAGCAGGCGCGGGAGCTGCTCCGGCTGTCGTAGCCAAGAAGGGGTCGACGATGCCTCGCACGATGACCTCGTTCGTTGGTCAACGCACCGTGGGCGATGGCGTTCGTGAGTACGTGTGGAACACCACGGGCGCGGCGCTCACCGTTCGACTGTCGCTCTCTCCAGCGGCCGACCTCGTGACAAGGCGGCTCCCGCAGGAAGGCGTCGAGGTGGTGCTTCATGACATCGCGAAGTTCCTCGCCACCGCGCTCGACGAAGACGGCCCGATCGAAGGCGTCGTGACGCTCCACTTCAAGGACAGCGTCGAAGGCCGGGTGGTGTTTCAGCAGCTCCTCGAGAAGCTGATGAGCGCCGAGGTGCTCAGCCGCACCGCGCTCGCTGCCATCGTCGAAGCGAACCCGTCACTCGGTGACATCCATCGCTCGTTCGCGGACCTCTGGTTCGATCGCGATGGTGAGTTTCTGTGAGAGCGCCCGGCTCGATCGACCTGGCGCTCCTGTCGTTGCTCGCCACGGCCTGCGGTCCGACGGATCCCCAGGTGCTGCGGCCGGTCGCGACGGTGCAGGGCGCGCTGGCGACACCAGAGGGCGTCACCGGCGATGCGTGGCTGTTCCTCTATCGCCCCGGTGAAGGACCTCCCGCCGAGCCGGCGCTTCCCGTCTTCGTCTCAGCCGTCAGCGCCGATCGCCTCGCGCAGACCGGCCGCTACGTCTTCGGTGAGGTGTCTGCCAACCCGTGGCGCCTGTGGGGCCTGCTCGACGTCGACGGGAACTTCCGTGGTGACGTCGACGTGCTCGCGCAGCCCACCGCAGGCGATCGCACCGGCACCGGCGTCGAGTTCAACCTGCAGCCCGGGCGCGCGCTCGAGCTCGACTACGCGGTGCCCACCCTCGTTGGCTTCGAGCCGCCGGCGTTTCGCGTCGAGAACGCCAGCGAGCCCGTCTTCGCGCTCGACACTGTGACAGGCGTGATGCTGGCCACGCTCAACCTCGTCGCCGATCCCGTCGGGCGACTGGAGCCGACGAAGACCGGCTTCTCGATCGGCCTCGTCGACGTCGATGGAGATGGGCGGCCCGATGATCTCGACGGCGATCGCGTGCCCGATCTCACCTTCACCGCGTTCCTGCGCTGGCTCCCGCTGCCCGGCCAGAACCCGGGAGGCACCGAGGTGATCGTCCCGCTCCTGCTGAACCCGGCCCCGTTCCTGTCGAACCTGGGGGGAAATGTGCGACTTCGCCTCCTGGTCGATCGCCTCTCTCTCACCGTTCTGCCTCAAGCACAGGAGGTGTTGCGCAGGGTTGGCCGTCGAGAGCTGCGGAACTTCGGACCTCCACCCGTCGGCGAATACGAGCTGATCGTGCTCACCGGTACAGGCCAGTTCTGGCGGCTGCCGAACCAGTTGGGGCCGGAGGTGCCAACGCAAGCGTTGCGCTTCCGCTTCGAGCGGGCCGCGCCCTGACCTAGAGTCCAGCTCCCTCCCCGAATGAACGCGTCTCCCGAATCTGACTCGGTCATCGCGAACCCGCTTCGGGCGAGTGGGTTGATCGACAGCGCCGCGCTCGATCGTGCGCGGGCGTACGCGAAAGATCACGGCGGGCTGCTGTCAGATGCGCTGCTGCGAATGAACCTGGTGAAGGAGGGCGACTTCCTCCGCATCTTCGCCGAGCTCTACAGCACGCGCTTCGTGAAGTCCGACAAGCTCAAGACGCTGAAGCTCGACGAGACGTTGCTGGAGCGCGTGGGCGTGCGCTCCGCCGAGCGGCTGCGCATGTGCCCCATTCGGTGGGACTCGAAGGCCGAGGAGCTGCACGTCGTCGCGGCGATTCCCCTCTCGTCGAACCTCGACGCCGAGCTGCGGCAGACGGTCGGCGCGAAGACGATCACCGTCTACGTCGCCACCGCGGGCTCGGTCGCGGCGCTGATTCGCAGCAGCTACTACCGCGACGAGTCGGCCTTCAAGCAGATGACGCCCAACGGCGCCGGTCCGGCGATGCCGAACAAGGCGACCGAGACGATGGACGAGGAGGGCGCGCGCGAACAGACGCACTCCTCGATGTCGATGACGCCCATGCGGGAGAGCACCGGTCTTCACGACGAGGAGCAGGGGTCCTCCTCGACCGAAGGCAAGACGGTGATGGTGAACATCAACGCGCTCGCTGACACCACGACGATCGCGACGCTGCGCCGCGAGAACGCGCGCTACCGCATCGCCCAGGAGTTCCACCGCCGCGTCACGCTCGAGCGCAACCTCGAGTCGATGGTCGATCGCATCTTGTCGGTGCTCTTCGAACTCATGCCGGCCGAGGGCGCGGCCATCTGGCTCACCACGGGGCAGTTCGCCGCGAAGTCGAAGGACGGCTCGAAGCAGGTGCAGGTGCCGAAGGCGGTGTACGAGCAGGCGATCAACTCCGAGAAGGGCGTGTTGACGCACAACGCGCTGGTCGACGAGCGGTTCGATCGCAGCGCGTCGGTGATGGTGCGGGGCATTCAGAGCTGCATGGCGGTGCCGCTGCGTACGCGCAACGGCGTGGTGGGCGTGCTGTACGTCGAGTCGATCAGCATGTCGGCGGCGTTCACCGACGACGATCTGCCGCTGCTCGACTCCATCGGCTCGCAGGCCGCCATCCTGCTCGACAACGCGGCGCTGCTGGCGAAGGTCAGGCAGGAGGTCGAGCGGCGCGCACAGCTCTCGCGGTTCTTGTCCTCTGCGGCGGTCGACGAGGTGTTGTCGGGGCGGCTCAACCTGAAGATGGAGGGCGCTGCCGCCGAGGTGACGGTGCTGTTTGCCGACCTGCGCGGCTTCACCACGTTGTCAGCGGCGATGAAACCCGAAGAGGTGGTGCGCTTCCTCAACGAGTTCTTCCAGGAGGCGGTCGACGCCATCGAGAAGCACCACGGCACGGTCGACAAGTTCATCGGAGACTGCGTGATGGCGCTGTGGGGCGCGCCGCTGCCGAAAGAGGGCGACGCGCGCAACGCGTGCCGGGCGGCGCTCGAGCTGGTGGAGCGGGCCTCCCGCATCACCGTCGGCGGCCAGCGGCTCGAGGTGGGCGTGGGCGTGCACACGGGGCCTGCGGTCGTCGGCGCCCTCGGGTCGAAGCAGCGCATGGACTACACGGCCATCGGCTCGACGGTGAACCTGTCGGCGCGGCTGTGCGGCATCGCGCGCGAGAACGAGGTGCTCGTCACCTCTGACACGTTGATGCGCGCGGGCCCGGGGGTGGTCACCGAGGCCGGCGAGGCGGTGATCTTGAAGGGGCTCGACACGCCGATCGTTCCGTACACGTTGCGCTCGGTGTCGCAGCCGCTCCAGCTGAGCCAGCTCGTGAAGCCGCAGGCCACCCAGCCGGGCGTGCCGGGGCCGTTCGTGCGCAACAAGGGCAAGTGAGTTCGTTTTGACTTGAGGGCAGGTTGGAACGAGGCTCCGGCGCGTTTTCGACCCCTCACGGAGATCACGCATGCGCACGCTCATTCTTGGCTCGTTGGTCCTCGCGTTTTCCGGCTGTGGCGCCGGCGTCAGCCCCGAGCTCTACGCGATCGTCGTCGACTTCTTCACGCTGCCCGACAGCTGCTACACGAACAACGCGCAGCCCAGCAACGTGACGGTCTCGGCCGCGCCGGCGCTGCTGAACGTTCAGGTGTGGGACGGGCCTGACAACACGGCGATCCTCGAGCTCGAGGGCGGCATCCGGAGCATCGATCTGGGCGACGCTCCGACGGTGTCGTTGACGGGGCTGATGAAGGGCAAGCGCGGCACTGGAGCGACCTGGAACTTCGTCGCCGAAGAGGTGGAGAAGTCGACGCAGGTCGGCCGCACGTTGACGGACACGTCGAAGCTCGAGCTCAACATCGACCGCGCGAACACGTTCAAGGGCACCGCGAACATCTCGTCGTCGCGATCGTGCGCCGGGAGCACCTGTGCCGGGACCCAGCCGACGTGCGCGGTGTCGGGCGTGGCCCTGTCGGGGACGCGGATCGAAGTGAAGTACGAGCGCGCGCCGTAACGCGGCGAGCAGGTGGAGATGCGAAAGACACTCCTATGCTGCCTGTTGTTGATGGGCTGTGTGCCTGACCCTGGAACATTGGAGGACGGGCTCACCGACTGCATTCCGCAGGGTGAACTCGCCGATGATGTCCTGGTGCTCGTCGATGGCAACGGAGGCCAGGTTCTGGCGACTCGGCCCCTCGTCGCGCCGCTGGTCGAGACGACGCCTGAGCGTGTTGCTCTCGACCTGTCGCGCGCGCTGGGTCGAGCGTCCTTCGTCGGGAGTCCGGACTCCGAACTCTGGCCATTTCTCGTCGAGGGGCCAAGCATCCAGGGAGAGGCAGACACGTATGTGACTGACCGCTCTGGCACCGCGCTGCTTCGGGCTTCAATTATGTACAACGGGGAGGGCAGACTGTTCGAGCCTGCCGAATGGTCTGCGGGGGAAGTCTACTCGCCGGCTGTGAGAAGCAGCTTCTCGACCCCGACCTGCACCCGAACACCTGACCCGGTTGAAGTGAGCGTCGTTCCCCTGGGGACGAGCTCCAGAACACGAAAGAGGCAATACGCAGCGATGACAGTCCTATCACAGGCCGTCGCGAGCGGTCCGCGCCGAACTTCAGCAGTGATCTTCGGAGTCCGAACCGGCGTTCCCTCGATGTACTCGACGTTCTGGCTGTTCTCGTCTCGCAGTGAGCGGAGTCGCTGACCGTTCCTTGTGCCATTGCGGCGCCTCCATCCATTGAACTCGGCGGCGTCATTTCGAAGGCGGCGCGATGAATTCGATGACCTGCCGGTCGTTGCGCCGATAGACGGCGAAGTCAGGACAGAGGTGATCTTCGTCCGAATTTGCGCCGGTCATTGGTGGCAGAGCTCCGGCTTCCTTTTGGGCTGCCTGCCAGATCTGCCTCGACCAACTCTCGAAGAAAGGTGCCGAGCTTTCTCCCGCGCGCAGCCGCCTCGGCCTTGAGCCACGCCAGCGTCTCTTCGGGGAACTTGACCGTCACGCCTCGCACAATACCCGCCGCTCACCCGAGCTCGAAGCGCGCCAGCCCACGGGTGAGGCCGCCCGACCAGCCGCCGGTGTTCATCGCGTCGAACAACCGCTCCGCGCTGACCAGCCACGGGCCGTAACCTGCGTTCACGTCGAGCACGAACGCGAGATCCTCTTCCTCGAGGTAGCCACCCAGCGGCGAGTGATGGCCGCCGCCACGCCCGAACAACGGCGCCCGTGAGAAGTTCGTGATGAAGCGGTACTCCAGCGCGTTCGACAGCCGCAGCTGCACCCTGAGCGCGCCGAGTGAGGGGAGCCGAAGCGCGCTCCCTCGCCACCCGGCCGGCAACACCTCGGCCGTCTCCTCCACCACCTCGTCCAGGCTCATCGGCCTGACCCCGAAGCGGCGGAACGGATTCCGGCCCGTCGAAACGCCGACCGATCGCAGCACGTTCGCGGCGCTGGTCGGCCCGCAGATCGACGTGACGTTCTGCGACAACAGCGGCGCGTACCGCCTCGCCACCGGCAGCGCCCACGCCTGCTCGAGCAGCCCACGGTGTTGGTACGACTGGCCTGCGCTGATCGACGGAAGGGAACGAAGCACGCGAAGACGAGCGTACCGGCCTCACTCGCTCCAGCCATCGCGCGAATGGTCAGGCTACTGCTCGTCGGCCTGCGCCCGTCGCCGCAGCTGTTCGGCGGTCCATTCGGCGAGGCGCTCGGCGTCGGTGAGGGGGCGCTCCCGTGGGGCTCCCAGGAGCGCGGTCGTCGGCGGTGGGTTGAAGTCGAGGAAGGGGCGCAGGGAACCGGCGGTCCCAGTGTACGCGTGGGTGCCCTCGACGCTGCCCTGGCCACCCGCTGCGATCAGCCCATCGGCTGGAGTCGTCTGGCTCGTGAGGAAGCCCCAGAAGAGCGGAAGCCCCTCGCCGTCGAGCAGAACGTACTTGCTGGAGGTCATCAGCGCTGCGCCAGTCCCGTCGTTGGTGAAGGCGACGTTGATGGCACCGGTCGAGGTCACCGTGTACCCGGTCGGCGTCAGCTTGGGCGCCGGCATGAAGGGCACATTGCCCGACGCGTTTTCCCAGCGGAAAACCAGTGCCTCGGCGCGAGAGAAGAGCAGCTCGCCCGTCGCGGCCGAGAAGCTGGTCATGAGAAGCCCGGCCTCACCGGGGGCCAGGCACGTGTCGGTGAAAATGGGCTGGTCGATTCTCCCCAGCTGGCCGACCGAGCCCTGCACGAAGGTCGTCGACTCCGAGCCCACGACCGCGCCTGCGCCATCACGCAGCTCCAGCCCGCCCGCCGTGATGAAGCAGCGCGCCATCGTGCCGGTGTTTCGCACCTCGACGACGATCCACGCCGACTCGCTCCTCGAGTTGAACCGCAGCGCGAACGCCCTGCCTACGGGCAACACTGCGCTCGGCCCCGCCACGGTCACCGACAAGGCCTTCCGGAGCTCAAACAGCATGGCCGCTCCGGTGCCAATCGAAGGCCCGGTCAGCACTGCGGAGTTGTTGTTGCCCGTGAAGGAAGGTCGAGCGGGCGCGGGGGCGCAGGCGAGGCAGAAGGTGGCGGCGGCGGTGACCAGGCGTGCGCTTCCGAGCATGGCGTCGAGTGCCATGTCTTCAGACGAGTGGTCAAGACCTCGTCGGGTCGTTCACTCCGCGCCGTCCCACAGCGAATACCCGGCCAGCACGAAGTCGTGATCGAAGCTCAGCGCCGTCGTGCACTTCTTCGCCTTCATCACCGCGAAGCTGGCGGCGTCGGTATAGCTGATCACCTGATCGTCGAGCCGCGCGAGCCACGCCCGTGCGTCATCGTGAATCGCCGCAGAGGCGAACTGCACCGTCACGCCGGGGCTCTGGTCGATGACGTTCAGCGCCGCCGCGGCCGGCCGAATGCCCGCACGGTGAAGCAGCAGCCGATGCACCTCGGCCAGGACCAGGTTGGTGGTGAAGAGCGGCAGCTTCCGGCGCAGCGCTTCGCGAATGAGCCGATCGGCGTCGCGGTGCCGGCCATCGCGCGCGCTGAAGAAGGCCAGCCAGACACCGCTATCGACGAACAGGCTTGCGGGCACGCGGCCTCCGCTTCGGGGGGCGCGCGCCGTACTGGGCGGGAGGCTCGGCGACGAAGGTGAGCCCGAGATACTCGTCGAAGCGCTCACTCAGATCGGCCGGCAGCCCCTCGATCATCCCGCTCGCTGCCAGCAGCGGGTCTTCGGGCGTCGGTGGCCGGGTCAGCGCCTTCAGCGCCACCCGCACGGCCTGAGACAATGACCACCCGCGCGCGTCGGCCCACGCGCGGAGCGTCTCGAATTCGGGGTCGTCGAGATAGACCTGCAGGGCACGGGACATGATGCGTCATGGTACGGCTTCATGAAGCGATGGTCAATTGGTTCATGATTGTTGGTGAGCCCACTCCCATCGACGCTTCACGCCCAGCAGCTTCGCCCAGCAGCGCCTTCAGGCCCTCGAGGACCTCGTCTGCCGTGGGGCGACGGTGGCGTTCCTGCAGACACCGCCCCAGGGCTCTGGTGAGCGGCGCGAGCTCGTCGGAGCGGAGCCGGTGGTTCATCGGGTTGAGGGCGGTGAGGACGACCATCGCCGCGGCGTAGACGTCGTCTGAGGGAACGGCGTGCCACGGCTCCTGTTGGGGGTCGACCCATGGGGCCGAGGGGTCGAGTGGCATTCCGGCAGGGCCGCGAACGGCGATCGCCCCGGTCTGCTCGATCAGGACAGCGCTCGGCGACAGTCGCCCGTGAACGATGCCGCGCTCGTGCGCCGCCACCAGAACGTCGAACAACTCGATGGCGAAGTGAAGCGCCGATCGGCTCGTCACCTCCGACTCCGACACGTGCTGGAGCGTGCGTTTGGCTGCGCTGCCGTGAACGATGGCGCACCGCCGCCCTTCGTTCGTCTCCACTTCCTCGACAGCGACCGCCGGGGCCGCAGCATCGTGGTTCACTTCATTCCATTCGGTCGCCCGACGGCTCAGCGCGGCGAGTTCACGCCGATCGAGGGTGGGCACCAGCTGCAGCACGACGGCCGAGTGGTGACCTGCGCCGACGTAGAGTTCTTCGGCCATCGACAGCTGCGCGGTGGCACGGAAGCGGAGCGCGGGCGGCGGCGGACGAGCTCCGGACACGCCCTGGTGCTCGGGCAGCTCGGTCAGCTCGGAGAGCAGCTCCTCGGCAGTCCCTGGGCGATCGTTGGGCAGCTTGGCCATCAACCGCGCCAGCAGCGCCTCGAGCTGCGGCGAGACGCTGAGGGCGGGCGCCACGTCTCTGAGCCGGGGCGGCTCGCGCCGGAGCACGTCGCTCATCACCTGCGCGGGAACCTGACCGGGGAACGGCAGCACGCCGGTGAGACACTCGAAGAGCACGACGCCCAGCGAATAGTAGTCGCTGCGCTGTTCGGCTCCGCGCTCGGTGAAGGTCTCGGGAGCCATGTAGCCGAGCGTGCCGATGAACGCGCCCTGCTGGGTCACCCGCGGCGAATGGACTTCGCGGACGAGTCCGAAGTCGACCAGCTTCACCCCGGGCTCGTCTCCGTGGAGCATCAGGTTGCCCGGCTTGAGATCGCGGTGGAGGAGACCTCGTGCGTGTGCGGCGCGCAGCGCTCTCGCGGCCTCGATGCAGATCCGAACCGCCTCTCTCGGCGCGAGGGGGCCGTGCTCGGTGAGGTGCTGTTCGAGGCTGCAGCCTTCGATCAACTCCATCGCGATGAAGCTCCGCAGCTCGTCGATGTTCCCGAAGTCGTGAATGCTGACGACGTTGGGGTGGGAAAGCCGCGCAGCCAGAGAAGCCTCGAGAAAGAACCGTTCGCGAAGTTCGACGCGGCGCTCAGGAGGAAAGGCCTGGACGTCGAGCACCTTGAGCGCGACCTCACGCCCGTGCCGAAGGTGCATCGCCAGGTAGACGGTCGCCATGCCGCCTGCCCCCAGCCTTCTGGTGATTCGATACTCGCCGCAGGTCTCGCCGTCGTTCATGTCGGTGGCGCTGTGCACGAACCAATCCCCCCTGCGAAGTTGAGAGGTTTCGAGGCATTGAGCGCTCTGAAGACCTTGCAGCAGTGAAATGGTGCTGGATCCTGCGACGGTCGTAGCGTTTCGCCGCGAGCAGTTGTTTCAGGTGGTTGGCGCCTCGGCCCACCTCAATGTCAGCCCCTCTTGATACTGAATGCGTGTTCAGAGAGAGATCCCGAATCGGAGGCGGCATGGGCGGAATCGCAGCAGAGGCCGGTAAATCGGCTCCAGATCGATCGGTCGTCGAGCACCTCAAGGAGCAGATCCGTCGCGTGCAGGCGGCGCCGCGGCGGTACCTGGTGACGCTGGCGACGGGGGCGCCTGAGCTCGACGCGCTGGGCGTCTTTCGCATGGGCTCGGCGGTGGAGCTGTCGGGCGAAGAGGCCTCGGGGCGCACCACGGTGGCCTTGTCGCTGGTGGCGGCGGCGTGTCGCGAGAAGCGGCTGGCGGCCTGGGTCGATGGCCCGCAGGAGCTCTACCCGCCCGCCGCCGTCCCGATGGGCATCGACTTGAAGCGGCTCCTCATCGTGCGCCCGCCGGCGCCAGGGCAGCTCGTCTGGTCGGCGGTGCAGTTGCTCCGCAGCGGCGCCTTCACCTGCGTGGTGCTCGACGTCACCCACACCGGCGTGCGGCTGACGATGATCGACACCAGGAAGCTCCTCGATGCTGCCCGCGCCGGTGGCTCGCTGCTGGTGGTGCTCACCGCCAACGCCGCCCCTGCGCAGGGCCTGGTGCGGCTGGTGATGTCGGCGAGGGAGGGGACGCCCGAGGGCAAGCTGGTCGGCCATCTGCGCGTGGTGGGCGTCCAGGAGCCCGTGGGCGAGCCTGAGCTGCACGTCGAGGTGGCGCGCGCGCAGGGCGTGACGGGTCGAACGCTCGTCGTGCCGCGCAGTCGCCTCGCCGTGCTCGCGCGCAGCCGGCGCAGTCCGTCGTCGCTGATGCCAGGCCTCGAGGTGCCGCGCATCTCGGCGAGCTCGTCGCTGCAGCGGCCGAAGAAGAACGAACAGCGAGATGGGGTCGGCTTCCATGTCCCGACGCGGCCAGGTCGAGAAGGCTCCCTCGGGCTCCCGATGGAGGGCGAGTCGCTGCGCTCGTTCGCGCCGCCCGGAAATCGTCGCCGCCCCGCAGCGAAGCTGGCTGCCGTCGATGCCGTCCGCGTCGAAACAGACGCCGCACTTCGCGTGCGGGTGAGGTCGTTCCGATGAGCGCGGCGGTTCCGCTGAAGGGCGCGTTGATCGAGGTGGCGCTCCAGTCGCTGCGGCAGGGCGTGGAGCAGGTCTGGGTGCTCGCCCCGTCGTCGGCGCGGCTGGTGGTGTTCTCGGCAGCGCCGCCCGTGTGCCGGCCAGTGACTGTCAGCCCTGTCTGATACTGCTTGCGTGTTCAGGAGGTCGTCCCATGCGTGTGGCGTACGTGCATCTTCCGAGGTTTCCCCTTCAGCGCCTGGTGCTGGAGCAGCCGTCGTTTGCCGGCAAGCCCGTCGTGCTGCTCGAAGACGTGAAGGGCGCCGAGCGGGTGCGCTTCGTGTCGAGAGCGGCGAGCGCGGCGGGCGTGCGCATCGGCCAGACGGGAGCGGCGGCGTCGGCCACCGTGCCCGGCCTCGTCAAGCGCCGCTACGACGCCGATGAGGAGCGAAAGGCCCTGTGTACGCTCGGAGAGTCGTTGCTCCCGGTGGCGCCCGGCTTCGAGCTCGACGCTCCGCACGGCCTGTGGCTCGACGCCTCGGCCGCGCACCTGTCGGGTGGTGAGGCCTCATGGCGTGAGGAACTCATCGCCCGCTGCGGCGTGGCCGGCTTCCGCGCGAAGGTCGTGATTGGCTCCGAGCGCTTCACCACGCAGGCCAGCGGCCGCTTCAATGAGGTGGGCGTGCTCCCGGCGCAGGGCGGAGCGGCTTTCGCCTCGACGCCGCTCGACTCGCTCTCGTGTGCCGGCATCGGCGCCGACGTGCTGGGCCCGCTCAAGGCGCTCGGGCTCACCACGCTGGGCGAACTCTCCGGCCTTCCCATCGGCTCGCTCGCGGCGCGCTTCGGCTCGCACGGTCACCTCGTCGCGCAGCTCGCCCGTGGGCAGGACGACTCGCACCTGACGCCCGAGGTGTTGCCTGAAGTCATCGACGAGTCCGTCTCGCTCGACTGGCCCGCGGAGCAGCTCGAGCCGGTGCTCTTCGCGATCAAGATGGTGGTCGATCGACTCTGCGCGCGGCTCCAGGGCCGGCAGCTCGCAGCGGTGCGGTTGTCGGTGGGGCTGACGCTCGAAGGCGCGGGGTTGACCTCGTTGCCGCTCATCCTCGCGAGGCCGGCGGCGCACTCGAAGCTGCTGCTCGAGCTCATTCGTCATCGGCTGACCGATCTGTCCGTGCGGCACCCCATCGCCGGCGTGCGCGTCATCGTCGAAGAGGCCTGCGCCGACCCCGGCCGGCAGCTGATGCTCGGCGACGCGCCTGCGGGAGATGCCCAGCTCGAGGTGGTGCTCTCGAAGCTCCAGTCGGCGCTGGGCGAGGCGTCGTTGTTCTCGGCCGAACCCGTCGCCCGGCATCGCCCCGAGACGGCGTGGAAGCTGGCGCCGTTCCGCCCGCCCGATGCTGGCCGCCCGTCGGAGCTCTGGGGCGCCCTCGATGCCGGGTGGACGCTGGGTGAGAAGAAGGGAGCGCCGGCTGTGTTGCCTTCGAGCGATCGCCAGCAGACGAACGATCAGCTCGCGTTGTTGTCGGCTCCCGTGACCGAGAAGCCGAAGCCCGAGCCAGTGGCGATGCCCTCTGCCTGGGATGGCCCGCGGGGCAGGGCAGCGGCGGGGCCGCACGAGGCCGACGTGATGGATGTGATCGCAGGTCTCGCCGTGGGTGAGCGGTGGAGGGCGCCGAAGGCCAAGCCGGTCGCCGAGCCGTTGATGCTCGCGGTGACGCTCGAGTCCCGCCCGTCGCGGGTGTTCCGGGAACCGACGGTGCTCCACGCCGATGTGTCGTCGTCGTCCGGGCTCCCCGCCTACGTGACACTGCAGGGCCGGCGTCGGCGCGTCGAAGCCATCGAAGGCCCCGAGCGCCTCGTTGGCCAATGGTGGAGCCCCGACACCGTGGCGCGCGACTACTACCGGCTGCGCGTCGAAGGCGTCGGCGTGTTGTGGGTCTTCAAGGACGCGGCGGACGGGCGCTTCTACGCGCACGGCGTCTTCGACTGATCGCGCCCATGTACGCCGAGCTCGTCTGCCGTTCGAACTACTCGTTCCTCCGCGGGGCCTCGCACCCCGAGGAACTCGTGTCGTCCGCGGCAGCCCTCGGCCTGTCGGCCCTCGCCATCACCGACGATGACGGCCTGTATGGCCTCGTGAAGGCCCACCTCGAGGCGAAGCAGCACAAGGTGAAGCTCGTCCTCGCCAGCCGGTTGACCCTCACCGATGCGCCGCCCATCGCCGTCTACGTGCAGAACGCGAAAGGCTACGCGCACCTCTGCGAGCTCATCTCCGAGAGCCGGCTGGCGCACCCCAAAGGGTACGCGGGGCTGCCGTGGGCGCGGGTGCTCGAGCGTGCGGAGGGCCTCGCCATGGTGTTCCTCGACGGAGAGCACGATCACCGCGTCGCTGCCACGCTCGCCGAGGCGTTCCAGGGCCGCAGTTCCGTCGGCGTCTCGCGTCACCTCTCGGCCGATGACGAGGCCCGCTGGCTCGCCGCGAAGCGTCTCTCGCGCGCCATCGACGTGCCGCTGCTCGCCCACAACGACGTGCACACGCACTCTCGTGAACGCCAGCCGCTGCAAGACGTGATGACGGCCATTCGCCTCGGCACCACGCTCGCCACCGCCGGCACCCTCGTGTTCCCCAACGGCGAGCGGGTGCTCAAGTCGCCCGACGAGATGCTCCGCCTGTTCGCCGACGCGCCCGAGTGTGTCGAGCGCAGCAGGGAACTCGTCGACGGCTGCTCCTTCTCGTTCGACGAGCTGCACTACACCTTCAGCGAAGAAGAGCTCCCGCCCGGCATGGACCGGCGCACCTACCTCGAGCACCTCTGCGAAGAGGGCGTGCGCGTCCGCTACCCGTCCGGCGTGCCCGAGGCCGTACGGCGGCAGCTCGAGAAGGAGCTGAAGCTCATCACCGCGCTCGAATACGAGGGCTACTTCCTCGCCCTGTGGGACATCGTCCGCTTCGCCCGTGGGCGCGGCATTCTCTGTCAGGGCCGCGGGAGCGCTGCCAACTCGGCCGTCTGTTACGTGCTGCAGATCACCGCGATCGATCCCGTGCGCATGGGGCTCCTGTTCGAGCGCTTCCTCTCGATGGAACGCAAAGAGCCTCCCGACATCGACGTCGACTTCGAGCACGCGCGCCGCGAAGAGGTGCTGCAGTACGTCTACGAGAAGCACGGCCGTCACCGCGCCGCGATGGTGTGCGAGCACATCTGCTTCCGAGGGAAGTTGTCGGTGAAGGAGGTCGGCAAGACGCTCGGCCTCTCGGTCGATCAGCTCGACCGCCTCTCGAAGGCGATGGACCTGTCGGACGACGTCGGGCCGTACCAGCTCCACCAGGCCGGGCTGTCGGCGTCTGACGTGGCGGTGCAGCAGACGATGGCGCTGGCCCGCCAGCTCTCAGGCATGCCGCGGCACCTCTCGATTCACACCGGCGGCTTCGTCATCACGCACGGCCCGCTGGTGTCGATTGCTCCGGTCGAGGCCGGCGCCATGCAGGACCGCACCGTCGTGCAGTGGGAGAAGGACGATCTCTCGGCCCTCGACATCTTGAAGGTCGACCTGCTCGGCCTGGGCATGCTCACGGTGGTGGCGCGCAGCTTCGAGCTCATCGAGACCCTCACCGGGCGCCGCTACGACATGGCCACGGTGCCGGCAGAAGATCCCGCCGTCTACGACATGCTCTGTGACGCCGACACGGTGGGGGTGTTTCAGATCGAGAGCCGCGCGCAGATGAACATGCTCCCGCGCCTCAAGCCGCGAACCTTCTACGATCTGGTCGTCGAGATCGCGATCATCCGCCCCGGGCCCATCGTCGGAGAGATGGTGCACCCCTACCTGCGGCGACGAAACGGTGAAGAGCCCGTCACGTACCCCTCGCCCGACGTGCAGTCGATCCTCGAGCGCACCCTCGGCGTGCCACTGTTCCAGGAGCAGGCGATGAAGCTCGCCATGGTGGCGGCCGGCTTCACGCCCGGAGACGCCGATGCCCTGCGCCGCGCCCTCTCACACAAACGTGCGCACGAGCTGCTCCCGAAGTTCCGCGATCGCTACATCGACGGCTGCGTGAGCCGCGGCTACGAGCGCGAGTTCGCCGAGAAGAGCTTCGACAGCTTCAAGGGCTTCTCGCACTACGGCTTCCCCGAGAGCCACTCGGCCTCGTTCGCGCTGATCGCCTACGTGTCGTCGTGGCTCAAGCGGTACTACCCGGCGGTGTTCTGCGCCGCGCTCCTCGACGCGCAGCCGATGGGCTTCTACGCGCCCCACACGCTGGTCGACGACGCACGCCGGCATGGCGTCGAGGCACGCGCGGTCGACGTCAATAGCTCCACCTGGAAGTGCCAGCTCGAGCTCGATGGCCGCACGAAGGATGGGCTGAGCCGCGCGCCGACGGGTGGGGTGATGCCCGAACAACCGGCGCTCCGCCTGGGCTTCGAGCTCGTGAAGGGCTTGAAGGAGGAGACTGCGCAGCGGCTGGTCGCCGAGCGTGAGCGGGGTGGGGTGTTTCAGTCGCTCGCCGAGCTGGCCCGGCGCACGCGAATTCCCAGAGCGGAGCTGACGCGGCTGGTGTTGTCGGGCGCGCTGGCGTCGATGACGAGCTCCCGGCGCGGCGCCCTCTGGGAACTCTCGGCGCTGGGCACCTTCGACGAGGGCGATCTCTTCTTCGGCATGCCGATGGCGACCGACGCTCCGCCGTTCCCGAAGATGAACGCCACCGAGCGCGTCGCGACCGACTTCGACACCGTCGGCCTCTCGCTCGAGTCACACCCGGTCGGGCTGTTGCGGGCCCAGCTCACGAAGGCCGGGGCCGTCACCGCGGAGGAGCTGCAGAAGGCTCCGAGCGGAAAGACGGTACGCCTCGGCGGGCTGGTGATCGTCCGGCAACGGCCTCCCACCGCGAAGGGCTTCTGCTTCATGTCGGTGGAGGACGAGAGCGGCCTCGCCAACCTCGTCATCGAGCCGCGGCGCTTCGAGCAGTACCGGAAGGAGATCACCGGCACCGCGCTGGTGATGGCGGTCGGCCGCGTGGAGCGGAATGGGAAGGTCGTGAACCTGAAGGTGGATCATCTGGAGCCACTCATGCCCGAGGCGTGACAGCACGCAAAACCGGCCACGCTCCACACGTCTCCAGGCGTCAACCCGTCGTCTGGAGCTCCCACCATGAAACGAACCCTCGGCGCAGTGCTCTGCTTCTCCCTCGCGGCGACCTTCGCCCTCGCCAAAGACGCGAAGGTCAAGCCCGTCAAAGTCGACCTCGCGAAGCTCAAGCCCGCGGTCGCAGAGGGCTGGACCGGCGACTTCAACGCCGCCCTGCAGAGCTGGACCTTCGAGAAGTACACGCCGGGTGCCGACGACACCAACGTGCCCAACCGCTTCTATCTCGACACCTTTCCCAGCGACCGGCCGAAGGACGTCGAGGGGTACGCGAAGAAGCTCCAGAAGGACCAGACGTTCCAGGACTACGGCTCGCTGTTCACCGCGGTGGCTGAGAAGACGAAACTCGCCGCCGGGTGGCTGATCACCGGCACGCAGAAGTACCTCGACGACGCCGAAGACAAAGGCCAGCCCGCGTTCGTGCTCTATCGCGAAGATCTCGGCGTCTATTGCCGCGGCAGTGTGTTCGTCAGTGAGGCCGTGCGCGCCGAGGCGATCGAGGCGTGCAAGAGCCTGACGCCGTAGACGTTCAGCCCCTGCTCACGGAGTCGGCGGAAGGGCACCAGCCGGTTTTAGCGCAGCGCCAACGCCACCGCCGCTCACTCGTCGAAGTCGAAGGAGCTGTCGATGACCATCATGGGTTCCAGGCAGTCCGGCACGCGGAGTTCCCGACGCCCATCCGCCACGATCCATCCACGCGCTCCAGCGGTTGCGACGAGCTGTTCGCCGGTCTTGAAGCGGCACCCCGAGCCGCCTTGCGTGCGACGAATCAGCCTGGCCAGCTCGAGGTTCGAGAGGCTCGACGTCGCGACGTGGAAGCAGCGCCGCGAAGCCGCCTCGACGCCAGGGCCGCACGGGCCAAACCGCTCGTGGGTGAGAAGGAACTCGAGCTGCTCGGCGGCGCTCCACGTCTCGGCGAGGTGTCGGGCCACGGCAAGCGTCGCGAGGTGGTGATCCAGATTCCGAAGCGGTCGCTGTTGGACGAGGAGCCTTGCGACCCGATGCTCGACGGCGAGCTGGTTCGGTGGCCTCGCGGGCAAGTTCTCGAGGTCGCCGTGCCTGCTCTGCTGCCAGCGAGCGACGGCCACGAACTCCCTCGCGATTCGGAACGCAGGCCAGGGCTCGGGCTCGAACGAACTCCGCGCCGGCTGCAACGAGGCAAGGAGCAGCGCGTGCTCCCTCGTGAAGTGAGTGACGGCGGGCGGTGAGGGCAGGGGACCCGCGAGCGCCAGGCCACGCGCCAGCAACAGCTCCCCAGCAACCTGCGGAAGCAGAACCGCTGCGGCCACGAAGCAACACCCGAAGACGAACAGCCGCGATCGATTGAGCACTCGCGACGTCACTGCACGGCTCACGCCCGGCCCGGCTTCACCTTCCACTGCCGCTGCGTCGGCCGGACGTACCCGGCGCGATCGTTCCACCGCAGATCGTTCACCTGGCCCACGCCGTGGTTCCCCTCGACGCGAACGGCCGGCGTGTCGCACACCGGCTCCATATCGAGCGTCATCACCCAGTCCTCGCCCATCGGCTTGAGCGTCATCACCGAGTGGAGCGACTGCGTCGACACATCGACCGCGCACTCGAACGGCACGGGCAACGGCGGCGGCGCCTGACGCGACCGCTTCGGCGGCAGGCAGAACTGCACCGGAATGCCCTGAATCTGAACGGGTTCGCGGTCTTCGCTGACGAAGAACAAGAGCGACGCCACCAGGGTGATACCGCTCGAGGCGAGGACAAGGAGAACGTCAGGCGGCATGGTCACCTCAGACAGCCCGCCCATATTCCCGGTTCCCTGTGCCGCGCTCCCCGGCGAGCCACAGTGAACGCGGTCGGAAGGCCGCGGTTGTTCGTCGACATCACTTCACTGCACGGTGACAATGCGAGGCTCATGCCGCGCGTGAAGCTGGTGCTCGAGTACGACGGCAGCAACTACGTCGGCTGGCAGATTCAGCAGAACGGGCCCTCGGTGCAGGGCCGGCTTCAGCGCGCCCTGCAGGAGCTCCTCGACGTTCCCGTCGCCGTCTACGCGGCGGGCCGAACCGACTCCGGCGTGCACGCGACGGGGCAGGTGGTGATGTTCGACTCTCCGAAGCAGCTGCCCACGAAGGCGTACTGGATGGGCCTCAACGGCCTGCTCCCTGACGACATCGCGGTGGTGACGGCGGAAGAGTGCGACCCTGCGTTCGACCCTCGTCGCTGGGCGCGCGGCAAGCGGTACCGCTACCGGCTGAGCAATCGCCGCTCCCGCTCCCCGCTACGCCGGCACACCCACTGGGAGATCTTTCAGCCGCTCAATCTGACCGCCATGCAGGAGTGTGTGATGCCCCTGCTCGGCAAACACGACTTCTCGGGCTTTCGCGCCTCCGACTGCCAGGCCGCGCACGCGAACCGCGAGCTGACGAAGCTCGAGCTGAGCGGCACGGTCGGCGACGAGATCAGCCTGGTGATCGAAGGGACCGCCTTCTTGAAGCACATGGTGCGCAACATCATGGGCAGCGTGGTCGAGGTCGGCCGCGGCAAGGAGCCACCGTCGTTCCTCGCGACGATCCTCTCGGGGAAAGACCGGACCAGGGCAGGGCAGACGGCGCCGCCGCAGGGCCTGACGCTCGAGGCAGTGTTCTACGGTGACGGGCCCCGGGAGGGTGCTGATGACGACGAGTGATCCATCACCCGAGCCGGTGCCCTCGACGCAGCTCAGCGCCTTCGGGCGGGCCGAGAACGCGAGCCGTCGCATCCTCCTCGTCATCTGCGCGGGCGTGCTCGCGTGGGGCGTCGGGTCGATTCTGTCGGTCAATTTGCGCGAGGCGCTGGAAGCGCCGCTCGAGGCCGCGGTCCTGACGGGGCTGGGCGCGATCGTGGAGCACTGGGTGTTTCAGCACCTGTGGCTCGTCGTGATGCTGGTGCCCGCGAGCTGGCTTGGTGGCCGGTTCCTCGGCGGTTCGTCGCTGGGGTTCGTGCTGCCTGCGGCCATCTCGGGTGAGGTGCTCGCGCTCGCGATCGCCTACATGCGCGATGGCTCGCCGTTCTTCTCGTGGGAAGACGTCGGCGGGTGGGCGATCAGCCTGGGGCTCGCGCTGGTGCCGTGCTTCTTCGCGTTCGCTGCCGGTGGGAAGGCGTTCGAGCGCGCGCGGCAGCAGTCGTTGCGCGATGCCGCGGAGCGGAAGTCGGAATACGACGCCTTCATCGCGAAGGCGTCGAGCGAGCCACCAGCCTCCGACCCGCCAAAGCCGTCGTGAAGCGTCAGGCCCGCGCGCCGGTGGTGAAGCGCAGCGTCTCGCCCGCCACGTCAGCCTTGAGGTGATCGCCCGGCAGGAACTCACCCGCCAACAGCCGCAGCGCGAGCGGATCCTGCAGGTGCCGTTGAATGGCGCGCTTCAGCGGCCGAGCCCCGTACACCGGGTCGTACCCTTCCTTCGCGAGGAAGGTGCGCGCCCCATCGGTGAGCTCCAGCGTCAGCCGCTTGTCGGCGAGGAGCTTCGTCAGCCGCGCCATCTGCAGGTCGACGACCGAGGTGATGTGCGCCTGGCTCAACGGCTCGAAGAGCACGATCTCATCGATGCGGTTCAGGAACTCGGGCCGGAAGCTCGCGCGCAGCTGGCTCATCACTTCACTCCGCGTCGCCGCGTCGAGCCCCGATTTGCCGGCGAGCCCTTCCTGAATCGCCTGCGCGCCGATGTTCGACGTCATGATCAACACGGTGTTCTTGAAGTCGACCGTGCGGCCCTGGCTGTCGGTGAGCCGGCCCTCGTCGAGGATCTGCAGGAGCACGTTGAACACGTCGGGGTGCGCCTTCTCGATCTCGTCGAACAGCACCACCGCGTACGGCCGCCGGCGAATCGCCTCGGTCAGCTGCCCGCCCTCGTCGTACCCGATGTAGCCGGGAGGCGCGCCGACCAGCCGGGAGACGGCGTGCTTCTCCATGTACTCGCTCATGTCGATGCGAACGATCGCCTGATCGGAGTCGAACAAGAACTCGGCGAGGGCCTTGGCCGCCTCCGTCTTGCCGACGCCCGTCGGCCCGAGGAACACGAACGAGCCGATGGGCCGGTTGGGATCCTGCAGGCCCGAACGCGCGCGCCGCACGGCGTTCGACACCGCCTCGAGCGCCGGCCGCTGACCGATCACCCGCGCGCCGAGCCGCTCCTCCATCTTCACCAGCTTCTGCAGCTCGCCCTCGAGCAGCCTCGAGACAGGAATCCCCGTCCACTTGCCGACGACCTCGGCGATGTCCTCGCTGTCGACCTCTTCCTTGAGGAACTTCTGCTTCTTCTGCAGCTCGGCGAGGCGGGCGTTCTGCTGGTTGAGCTCCTTCTCGAACGACGGCAGCACGCCGAACTTGATCTCGGCCGCCTTGTTCAAGTCACCGCGCCGCTCGGCGCCAGCCTGATCGTTGCGCGCCTGCTCGACCTTCTCCTTCACGCTGCGAATGGCCGCGATGATCGCCTTCTCGGCTTCCCAGTGCGACTTGAGGGCCGCGAACTTCTCGTTCAGCCCTGCGATCTCGCGCTCGATCGTCTCCAGGCGCTCCTTCGAGTGCGCATCGGTCTCTTTCTTCAGGCCCTCGCGCTCGATCTCGAGCTGCACCAGCTTGCGGCGAACGTCGTCGACCTCGGTCGGCATCGAGTCGATCTCGATGCGCAGCCGCGACGCGGCCTCGTCGATGAGATCGATCGCCTTGTCGGGAAGGAACCGGTCCGAGATGTACCGGTTCGACAGGGTCGCCGCGGCGACCAGCGCCGTGTCCTGAATGTGCACGCCGTGGTGCACCTCGTACCGCTCCTTCAGGCCGCGGAGGATCGAGATGGTGTCCTGCACCGAGGGCTCGCCGACGAAGACGGGCTGGAAGCGGCGCTCGAGCGCGGCGTCCTTCTCGATGTGTTTGCGGTACTCGTCGAGCGTGGTGGCGCCGATGCAGTGCAGCTCTCCACGGGCCAGCGCGGGCTTGAGCATGTTGCCCGCGTCCATCGCGCCCTCGGCCTTCCCTGCGCCGACCAGCGTGTGCATCTCGTCGATGAAGAGGATGATGTCACCGTTGGCGGCGGCGACCTCCTTGAGCACGGCCTTGAGCCGCTCCTCGAACTCGCCGCGGAACTTCGCGCCGGCCACCATCGCGCCGAGATCGAGCGTCACCAGGCGTTTGCGCTTGAGTCCCTCGGGCACGTCGCCATCGACGATGCGGCGCGCGAGGCCCTCGGCGATCGCCGTCTTGCCGACGCCGGGCTCACCGATCAGCACGGGGTTGTTCTTGGTGCGGCGCGAGAGCACCTGAATGGAGCGACGAATCTCTTCATCACGGCCGATCACCGGGTCGAGCTTTCCAGCCCGCGCCATCTCGGTGAGATCGCGGCCGTACTTCTCGAGCGCGCGGTACGTGCCTTCAGGATCCTGGCTCGTCACGCGGCCCGCGCCGCGGATGTCCTTGAGCACCGCCACGACGCGGTCCTTCTTCACGCCGGTCGCGCCGAGCACCTCACCCGCCGCGCCCTTGTCCTGCACGAGCGCGAGGAGCAGGTGCTCCGACGAGGTGAACTCGTCCTTCATCGCCTTCGCTTCGTCCTCGGCCTTGTCGAACAACGACATGAGCCGGTTCGAGATCGACGTCTGCCCACCCTTGATGGTGGACATGCGCGTCAACGAGTCGTCGACCCGGCTGGTGATCAGCTTCAGGTCGGCCCCGATCTTCTGGAGCATCGGCACCACCACGCCGTCCTGCTGATCGAGCAGCGCCTTGAGCAGGTGCTCCGGCTCGTAGTTCGGGTGGTTCGCCCGCCGTGCGAGCGCCTGGCCCTCTTGAATCGCTTCCTGCGCCTTCACGGTGAACTTGTCGATTCGCATGCCACCACCCTAAGAGCCGATCGACCTCGCGCAAGGGCCGTGCCGAAGCGCCCGCACAACCTGCGGAGCTCACGCACTGCGCCTCCAGCACTTCGAGCGGCTCGCGTTCCGGAAACGCGCCCGCGGTTCAGGAGCAGCAGGTGACGCATGAAGCCCATCTCGACGCAGGTGGAGCTCTTCATTCCCCGACCGCCGCACGCCGTCTTCGAGGACTTCGCCGATCTCCGGCACGAGCCCTCGTTCAACGCGCGCGTTCACGACGTTGCACGACGACTGACGGACCCCTGGGGTGCGGCACACGCTTCGAGGGCGGTGAGAGACCTTCGTCAGTCAAGCGACGCCTCGCGTTAAACCGTCTGGAAGAATTGGCGAAAATCTCCCGGAACCGGGCTTGTCCGCTCGATCGGCATCCTGTAGGTGCGCCCCGACTTCGAGGTTCCCTGGGGGGTGTCGACGGTGGAAGCGCACGGCGGCTATCTGTGCCGATTCGAAGACGTCGACGTGGCCTGGCTGCAGCAGGTCGCGCGTGCGTCACTCGAAGAAGACGGCCAGAAGACAGATGACGTCGCGCTCCAGGTCACGCTGCTCGGCGGGCCGGGCCTCGTCCGCTTCGCCTGGGACGCGCCCTTCACCTATGGGCGCCAGGGCGCGCGCTGGTACCTCTCGCACCACTCGCTCGCGCGCCGGCTCAGTGAGCACCTCAAGACGGCGCTGCACGTCTACGTCTTCGATCCCGACGAGCTCGAGCAGGTGATGGCGTATGGCAACGGCCGGCGCGTCGGTGGAGAGCTGCTCCGCTACGTCGACGTCGACTTCGACATCGATGAAGACGACGACGTGGCCTTCGAGAAGCTCAAGAACCAGTGGCCGATCGGCCACCTCGCCAGGGTGCTCGGCGTGGCGCGTGAGGAGCTCCTGCGGCTGCCCCGGCAGTCGACGGCGCTGATCGATCTCTCTCGTTTCTACGCACCGCAGCCGCTGTGGAAGCTGTTCCCCGAGTCGCTGCTGGGTGGGCGCACGGCCACGCGGGCCGTGGCCTCGTAGTCGTCACTCTTCTTCTGGCGCGTTGCGATCGATCAGCTCGAACGTCTGCACGATGCGCTCGGACTTGAAGTAGTTCGACGCCACCACGAAGAGCGCCGTCACCACCACGGTCGTCACCACGCTGGCTCCAGAGAAGATCGCCATCGTGGCGCCGGCCTCGGCGAGATCGACGTGATGCTCGGTGAGCACCTTCTCGTACGCCGCGACGGCAGCCCGGACGATCACCAGCTCCTGGGCGCCATCGAGCGTGCGCAACACGGCCGCGACCAGCGCCGCGTTCGACAGCAGCTTCGCCAGCCCGGCCCGTTGAACGCCTGACGGCCAGCGCAAGCGCATCGCCGAGACGAAGACCATCGCGGCCGCACCCGAGAGCACGAAGAGAATGGCGGCGCGTGGCCAGCGCATGCCCTCGATGCTGCTTCGAATGGCCACACCCTGGGCTCGCTGGGCAGCGGCGTAGGCCTCGGGGTTCGGCGTGAACTTGTTGAAGAACGGCGTCTCGCCAGCCGACACGTCCATCTCGTCGGTGGTGAAGGCCAGCCGCATGCCCTGCACCGAGCCACACGACACCATCGCGCCGAGGGTCAGCGTCGCCAGCGTCGCGTAGCGGAGCGGGTTGGGCAGCACTGCGTGAAGCTACTTTCCCTGGTGCTGCTTCTGCACGAAGCGCAGGCGCAGGTCGGTGAGGAGCGAGACGAAGAGCTGCTCCTCCTCAGCCGTCAGGTTGCCTCTGGTCTTGTGGCGGAGCAGATCGAGCAGATCGAGCGACTGCCGCGCCAGCACGAGGTTGACCGTCTCGCCGCCCGTGTCGGGGTTCGGCGCTTCACCGAGATGAATGAGGGCTGACGACGCCAGACCCAGCACGAACGTGCTGAACGACAGCTGGTCGCCGTCCTCCATCACGAACGTCTCACCGCGGTGTTCGGTCATCGCTCGTCACTCCTCGACGTCGTCATCGTCGATCGGGTCGTCTTCAGAGACGGTCTCGACTCGGGTCGCCTTGTCGGCGAGGTCGGTGAGCGACTTGATGTGCTTCTCGAACGCCTTCTCGTCCACCAGGCCCTGGGTGATGTAGCGGGCGACGGTGCGCTTATCGATGTGCTTGGGGTCCAGCTCGGTCTTCTCGCTCATGGTCGCGGCGTCTATAGGAAGCAGCCATGGCGCTCAAGCTCCCGCGCGGGCTGTATGCACTGATTGATGACGGGGTGCGCCCCGAGGTCCCGGTGCCGCAGAAGGCCCGATGGGCGCTGGAGGGTGGGGCGGCGGTGCTCCAGCTGCGGCTCGAACAGACGAACGATCGCGTGGCCTTGGCGTGGATTCGGGAGGTGGTGGGCTTCGCCGGTTCCGTCCCCGTCATCGTCAACGATCGCGTCGATCTCTGTCTGGTTGGGCAGGCGGCCGGGGTCCACCTGGGAGACGACGATCTCCCGGTGGACGTCGCGCGCCGGTTGCTGGGGCCCGAGGCGCTGATTGGAATGACGACCCGCGACCTCGCCGACCTGGCGCGCGCGAAGGCCCTGGGTGCGGATCACGCGGGCCTGGGACCGATCTTCTCCACCTCGACGAAGCAGGTGAACGCGCCGCCGCTCGGGCTCGAGCGGTTCGCGGCGCTGGTGGCGGCGAGTCCGCTCCCCATCGTCGGCATCGCGGGCATCAGGCTCGAGACGATCGGCGGCGTCGCGCGGGCCGGAGCACACTGCGCCGCGGTCGCGGGCGATCTGCTGAACGCCGAAGACGTGGTCGCGCGGGCCCGGGTCCTCAAGGCCGCCTTCGAAGCCGGCGTGTAGCCTCCACGAAGAGGGTTTCTCGCGCGGCGGGGCAGCAACGGGCATGGTGGCGGCATGATGAAGTCCGCTCCCGGTCACCATCACCCGCGTCGCCCGAACATCGCGATCACGCCAGACGTGACGACGCCGACCGCCGAGACGCCGCAGGCCCGGTACGATCTCAAGACGTCGTACGCCGACGCGATCATTCGCGCTGGGGGTCTGCCCTTCGTCGTCCCGTACACCGACGACACGCACGTGATCGACGCGTACCTGGACCGCGTGTCGGGCGTGCTGATCTCGGGCGGCGCCTTCGACATCCCCGCGGAGCTGTACGGCGAGACCGCGCGCGAAGGCATGGGCCCCACCAAGCCGGTGCGCACCACGTTCGAGATGGCGCTGCTCAAAGGCGCGCTCCAGCGACGCCTCCCGGTGTTGGGGATCTGTGGAGGCATGCAGCTGATCAACGTCGCGTACGGCGGCACGCTCATTCAGGACCTCAAGCTCGAGCTGCCAACCGCGGCGAGCCATCAGCAGAACCACGATCGAAGCCAGCCGCTCCACCCGGTCGAGGTGCGTGAAGGCTCGCTGCTCGCGGACTGCGTCGGCAAAGGCGCGCTGATGGTGAACTCCACGCACCACCAGGCGGTGAAAACCGTCGGCAACGGGCTCCAACCCTCTGCGGTCGCGCCCGACGGCGTCATCGAGGGCATCGAGTCGAAGGACGGCAGCTTCGTGGTCGGCGTGCAGTGGCACCCTGAGCAGATGCTCGACACGGTTCCGCCGCACCTGGGCGTCTACAAGACGTTCGTCAACAAGGCGCGCGATCGGCGTCAGCACGGCTGATCAGGGCTGATGTGCTCCAAGGTGGGGGCCGAAAAGTCCTCATGTTCAACGCGCCAGCTATACTCCGCTCGCTCTGGCCGACTTCCCCAAGGCGGAACCCTTCATGCGCACGACTCTTCTCGTTCAGGTCTTCGCGGCCGCGCTGTTCGTGTCCGCGTGTGACTGCGGCACCAAGCCCCCAGTGAATGGAGACGGCGGGGCGGGTGGTGAGGCCGGCGGTAGCTCGGGCACTGGCGGCGGTGACGCGGGTGGCATGTCAGGCACGGGAGGCGGGGAGAGCGACGCTGGGCTCCCCGTCGATCCGAACGATCCCCGCAACGATCAGCGCGACACCGACTGCGACGGCCTGACCGACGCCGAGGAGTTCGGCAACGTCTACCCGGGAGGCCAGCGCACGGACCCCAGCAACCCCGACACCGACGGTGACGGCGTGCTCGACGGCGTCGAGGTCGGCAAGCTGATGTCGGTCGAGGCGCGCTGCAGCTTCATGGGCGACGCAGACCCGGGCTCCCGCACGATCCCCACGGTCGCCGACACTGACGGCGATGGGCTGAGCGACGGGCTCGAAGACGCCAACCACAACGGCCGCACCGAGCCGACCGAGACCGACCCGACGACCAACGACACCGATCAAGACACGCTGAGCGACGGCGCCGAAGACGCGAACAGAAACGGCATGGTCGACATGGGAGAGACCGACCCCCGTCTGCGCGACACCGATGGCGATCGGATCGCCGACGGCATCGAGCTCACCGTGACGCTCACCAACCCCACCAACCGCGACTCCGATGGAGACACCTGCCAGGACGGCGCCGAGGACTTCAACCAGAACGGCGTGGTCGACACCGGCGAGACCAACCCGAACCTCGCCACCGACTGCGGGCCCGCGGTCAACCCCGACGCCGACAACGACGGGCTGCCGAACACCATCGAAGACAAGAACCGCAACGGCATGGTCGACCCGGGTGAGACGGACCCGATGCGGGCCGACACCGACGGCGACGGCATCTCGGACGGCGTCGAGGACACGAACAAGAATGGCTTCTTCGAGGCGGGTGAGACGAACCCGCTGCGCGTCGACACCGACTGTGACGGGTTGCTCGACGGTCCGTCGGCGGCGCGGGCTGACGGCGGCATGGTGCGCGGTGAAGATCTGAACGCCAACGGCATCGTCGACATGGGCGAGACCGACCCGCGCAAGCGAGACTCCGACGGCGACGGCATCACCGACGGCGTGGAGCTGGGGCTGACGGCCGCCACCATCGCCGACCCGACGAACTGCACCAACGTCCCGGTCGACGCCGACCCGACGACCACCACCAACCCGACCAACCGCGACACCGACGGCGACGGCATCGACGACGGCGCCGAAGACACGAACCAGAACGGTCGCGTCGACCCGGGGGAGCTGAACCCCAATGACATGGCCGACGGTATGGGGCCGGCGGGCCAGGCGTGCACGCGCACGAACCTGCGGCCGGTGCTCTTCCGCTCCGAGGCGGACCCCGATCTGCAGCTGGGGCTCCCTGCGACGTTCACCGAGGTGAGCCCGATCGTGGTGACAGGCCAGCGCCGCGGCGTGATGGGCTTCGACCCGACGAACCAGGTCGCCTTCGTGGTGTGGCGTGAAGCCGCGCGTGGCGGCGCGATGAACCCGATCGCCGACGAGACGGCGCTGCGGCCGCTCTTCAACGGCGTCGGCGCCGTCTCCAACGTCACCACCCAGCAGTTCACCACCTGGGACAACCTGCCTTCGGCGCAGGCGTTCTACGACATGGCCGGCGCGACCGACGTGAAGACGCGCGCCAACGCCATCGCGAACGCGCTCGTGGGCATGAACGGCGGCTCGCTGATGGGCTCGGGCACCGGCATGGGCCCGTTCCGTGTGCAGTTGCAGATCATTCACCGCACCAACGCAGCCGTCGTGGTGATGGCCGCGCTGACGCCGATCGCCAACTTCACCGGAGCGCCGCTCTTCACCATCTCTGACACGGCGGGCGGCTCGGCGATCGCCCAGTTCGGTGACGACAACGCCTCGCAGTGCGAGGTCTTCACGCCGGGCAACGCGAAGGTCGACTTCCTCTTCGTCGTCGACGACTCGTGCTCGATGGCGACGTCGCAGAACGCGCTCGCCGCGACGGCCACGCAGATGACGGCGCAGCTGTCGAACTCGTCGCTCGACTGGCGCCTCGCGATGGTGACAACGACGTACTTCACCGGCGGCACCGCGACGAACAACAACAACAACGCGCTGCGCGGCTTCACGCGCGACGTCGATCAGTTCCGCGCGTGGCTCACCCGGAACAGCACCTGCAATGCGATGCGCTGCAACACCGTCGTGCCGACGCCGCCCGCGACGATGGGCCCTGCCTGCAACACGACGGGTGCCAGTGGCGGCTGCTGGGTCGGCACCGGCGGTACCAGCCCGGAGCGCAGCCTCGAGTCGGCCGCGCGCGCCGTGCAGAACATCACGCCCGCGACGATGGTGGAGCAGGCGAACCGGCTCCGCGAGGGCGCGCAGTTGGTGATCGTGCTGCTCGGCGACGCTGACGATCAGTCGGCCCGCAACGCCGCAGAGTTCACGACGTTCTTCACGACGGCGAACGCGAACATCAGCTTCGGGAGCAACACGTACCAGAACCGCACCGGCGGCCGCATCGTGGTGCACGGCATCGTCTGCCCGCAGGGGAGCACCTGCAACGCCGAGCCGAACAACAACAAGCACGGTCAGGTGATCTCGGCGACGGGCGGCGTGCGCGGCGACCTCTGCAACCCGCGCATGGGCAACACGGCGGCCGACTGCTCGGTGTTCCCTTCGATTCCCGTGGCGGTGCCGAACATCGTGACCAGCGCGATCGCGGCGGCCGGCTACCGCATGCAGAAGCCGCCCATCGGCGCGTCGGTGAAGGTCGCCATGTCCAACGTGGTCGACATGGCGATGTGCAACCCGAACGATCTGCCGCGCAGCCGCATGAACGGCTTCGACTTCGACGGCATCAACCGCACGCTCTCGTTCTTCGGCGCCTGCCGTCCGGCCGGAGCGATGAACCGCGCCGCCGTCTCGTACCGGTACTGGATCGACGTGACGCCGATGCCTGGTGGCAACCCGCCGCCGTGTGTGAACGACCCGAACTACGATCCGACTGACACCGACTTCTGTCGTGGCCGGCTCGCCTGCAACCGCACCAACGGCGTCTGTGAGTGCCCGCAGGACTGTGGTGGCAACGGGCCTCCGGGGACGATCTGCAACACCAACCCGCAGGTGTGTGACTTCGTCTGTACGGCCGACTGCGGAGGCACCTGCTCGAGCTTCCAGCAGTGCAACACGACGAGCTGCTCGTGCGACTGCCGACAGATGTTCACGTGCCCTGCGGGCTTCCGCTTCGCGAACTCGGGCGGCCAGTGCGGGTGTGTCTGTGACACGGCGGCGCTGAACTGCGGCCCCAGCTACGACGCGGACCCGGCGACGTGCGCGTGTACCTGCAAGAGCGACTGCGGCGGGTGTAGCGGGACGCAGACGTGCAATCGCTCGGTGTGCTCGTGCTCGGCTGGCATCAACTGACGTCACAGCCTCCGCGAGTGGGGCTTGTGATCCCTGGGCTCCTCGTCATCGTGATGGGGTCGTGCGGCAGGACCGACCTCGTGGACTACGAGCTGCTGTTCGTCGTGCCTGACGCTGGCACGTCGCGCGACGCGGGAGCTGTCGATGCTGGCGCCTGTCCTCCCGGCTTCGCGCTCGTCAACGGCGTCTGCGTCGAGATCGCCGCCTCGCTCAACGGCCTGCGCTGGGAATTGCCGTGCCTCACGCTCGATCCCGACTACCCCGACTACATCTGCTTCACCGGGCCGGACGTCACGCAGTCGACGACGATGCTGGGCGCTCCTGGCCGGCTCTACGACGTGCGGGTCCGGGTTCGCGGCGTGGTCGAGACGCGCGGCTACACGGGAGGCACCACCGTCGCGCCGTTGGTGAGACGAGGCGCCGAAGCCAACCCCTCGACCGGCGACGCGTGGAACATCTACCGCCTCACCGTGAGCGACCCGGCGGAGCGCTGGTACCTGAACGCCTCGGTCAGCGGCGAGTACGTCTGTCGTCCCGTCGACGCGACCTTCACCGTGCGGGTGCGCGCGCAGGCCACCGTCACGCTCTTCGCCAGCTCCGTCGACGGGCGGCGCTCACAGATTCGCAACCGGGATGACGCGGGCACGCCACTCGTCGCGCCCGGAGTTCCGCCAGCGCCCATGGCCTTCGACGGCCAGTTCCTGCAGCTCGACATTCTCGGCGTGACCGGAGTGCCTTGAAGCAGTCAGGCGTCGAACAGGTACTTCGCGACCTCTGACGCCTGCAGCGCACGGAAGCTCTTGTTCGCCTCGCGCAGCAGATCCTCACTCGTGCGCACGCGCTCGGTCGGGAACACCGCTCCACCAAACCGCGTCACCACCCGAATACGCCCGTGCGGCCCTTCGACCGGCATCGCGTGGAGCAGCACCAACATCCGGTCGGCGACGATGCGCGCTCCGGGCAGATCGGTCTCAGGCAGCAGCGCGACGAACTCGTCTGTGTCGATGCGGAAGAGCCGGTCTGCGCCACGCATCACGCTGCGGACCTCTTGAACGGCCTTCGCGAGGTACGCGTCACACGCATCGCGGCCGAGCGAATACCGAAGCCCCTGGTAGTCATCGAAGCCGAACATCAAACACGCGGCGGGGCGCCCATACCGACGGCTGCGCGCCAATTCGGAGTCCAGGCTCGCCTTCAGCTGCGAGTACGTGCCCGCGCCGGTGACGGGATCGACCGCTCGGAACTGGGCGAGCTCGTCTTCCGCGTCGAGCAACCGCCGCCGGTACTCGCGCACCGTCAACGCCGAGTGAATGCGCGTCTGCAGCTCGATCAGCTTGAAGGGCTTGGTGATGTAATCGTCGGCGCCGAGCTCCATGCCGCGAATCTTCCCGTCCATGTCGCCCATGGCGGTCAGCACGATCACCGGCAGCTCGGCGAGCTCGGTGGTCTCGCGCACGGCCTTCAGCACCGAGAAGCCGTCACGGCGCGGCATCATCAGATCGAGGAGGACGAGATCGGGCCGGTCCTTGCCGATGTGCTCCATCGCCTCGACGCCGTCTTCGGCCATCAGCACGCGGAAGCCGCTCGTCTCGCAGAGATCCTTCAGGAGCGTACGGGTGTGCTCGTCGTCATCGACGATCAGCACCAGCCTGTTGCTGAAGTCAGGAGCGGGGCCCTTCATCGAGGGGTCGGAGTGTACCCTCAACCCTGCCAGTCGCGAGCGCGGCTTTCGAAGCGCGTGTATTCCGGCAGGAAGATCAGGTCGATGGAGCCGACGGGGCCGTTTCGCTGCTTGGCGACGATCAGCTCCACGGGCATCGAGGTGCGTCCGGGTGGGGGCGGGGCGCCGTCTTCGCCCTCTTCTTCACGGTGGATGAACATGACGACGTCGGCGTCCTGCTCGATGGCGCCCGACTCGCGGAGGTCCGACAGCATCGGCTTGCCGCCTTTGCGCTCTTCGACTTTTCGGTTGAGCTGGCTGAGCGCGATGATCGGCACGCTGAGCTCCTTGGCGAGCTGCTTGAGGCCGCGGGAGATCTCGGAGACCTCGAGCTGGCGGCTCTCGACCTTTCCCTTCTGATGCATGAGCTGGAGGTAGTCGATGACGATGAGCCCCAGCGAGTCTTCCTTCTGCTTGAGCCGCCGGGCCTTGGCGCGCAGATCGAACGACGACAGACCGCCGGTGTCGTCGACGTACATCTTGCAGCCGTAGAGCTCGTTGGCGGCCTGCTGAATTCGCTCTTCGTCTCCAGGCGACAGGCGGCCACCGCGGAGCTTCTTCATGTCGACGCGCGCGTGCGTGGCGAGCATACGAGTCAGCAGCTGCACGGACGGCATTTCGAGCGAGAACACCGCGACGGCCTTCTGCTCCTTCAGCGCGACGTGAATCGCGATGTTCATCGCCAACGACGTCTTGCCGATACCCGGGCGGGCCGCGAGGACGAGGAGCTCGCCGCCGTGCAGGCCGGTCAGCTGGTTGTCGAGATCGATGAAGCCCGTCGCCGTGCCGGTGATGCCCGACGTGTTCTTCTTCATCGTGTCGAGGAGCGTGAGCGCCTCGTCCATCAGGTCCTGCATCGAGCGCAGGTCGCCCTGCTGCCGGCTCTCGGCGATCTGGAAGACCTTGCGGCCTGCCTCGTCGACGAGTTCGAGCACGTTGCCGGTCTCCTGGCTCGCCAGCTCGTGGATCTCGCGGCCCGCCTTCGCGAGGCCCCGCCGAGTCGACTGATCCTTGATGATCTTCGCGTACTCGACCGCGTTGGCCGAGAACGGCACCAGCTGATCGAGCGTCTGCAGGTAGCTGGGGCCACCAACCCCGGCCAGCTGGCCCCGTGTCTTCAGCTCTTCGGAGACCGTCAGCCAGTCGACCCGGGAGTTGCGGGAGTCGAGCGCCACCATCGCGTCGAAGATCTCGGCGTGGGCGGCGTTGGCGAAGTCGTCTTTGGTGACCTGTTCCGCCACGTTGGGGAGGACCGAGTTGTCCATCACGATCGCGCCCAGGACGGCGCGTTCGGCGGCGAGATCTTCGTGCACGCGGGCTTGCAGGCTCACGAGTGCTTCATACGCGTTCGGTGAAGACGCAGGTCAGCCAAATTGTCCTGTGTGGACTTGCGCTTCGGGCTAGCTGGTCGGCCTCACTCAGGGAGTCCCACACCATGTTCACTCGTTTCGTCCCGTTGCTCGTCCTCGCGCTGACCTTCGGCTGTGCCGATCTTTCGAAGTACACGAAGGAGAGTGGCGATCTCCTCAGCATCTTCAACCCGAAGGCCGATGGGCTGCTTCAGTCAGGTCTGGCGCTCAAGGATCGCGCCATGAAGCTCCCGTCCGATCTGCCCGGCGCGGCCGATCTGGTCGCGAAGGTCACCAACAACCAGGCGTCACTCGAGAAGCTCAAGGGCGACGTGGGCGCCTACCCGGGCAAGATCGACGAGGCCATCAAGGCCGGCAACGCCGACGCAGTGACGAAGCTGTTCGACGAGCAGAAGACCGCGAGCACCACGGGCCTCGACTCGGCGATCAAGTCGATGGACGGCCTCAAGGGTGAAGTGACGAGCATGGAGTCGAAGGCAACCGCGCTGGCCGCAGAGAAGGCGAAGGCCGCTGCCGCGGTGAAGGTCGAAGCGCCCCCTGCGCCCACGAAGTACACGCACGCACTGCCCGGCGGCTTCTCACTCAGCGGCAACCTCACCGGCATCGAGGCCCAGCTCGTCGGCTTCATCGAAGACGGGAGCAAGCCGGTCGACAAGACCACGTGGTTCAACTTCGACCGCCTGCTCTTCAAGACCGGCAGCGCCGAGCTCGACATGGCGACCTCGAAGGACCAGCTCACCAACGTCGCCGAGATCCTCAAGGCCTACCCGAAGGTGAACCTGAAGGTCGGCGGCTACACCGATAACCAGGGTGCGGCGGCGGCCAACAAGAAGCTCTCGCTGCAGCGTGCGCAGTCGGTCAGCAAGGCCATCGTCGCGATGGGCCTGAAGGCGAACCGACTGGATCCCGAAGGCTACGGCGTCGAGCACCCCGTCTGCGCCGCGAATGACACCGAAGAGTGCCGTGCGCAGAACCGACGCATCTCGGTTCGAGTCACCTCGAAGTAACTGGAGCCAATCATGGGAATGTTCGATTTCGTCTCGAAGGTCGGAGCCAAGCTGGGCATCGACTACTTCGAGAAGAAGGAAGAGCTGAAGAAGGTGGCTCTCGAGACTGACCGCGTCGCGCAGGAGAAGGCGCTCAACGCGCAGGTCGCGGAGCAGTTGATGGCTCAGGCGCAGGGCCTCGGGCTCGCGATCGAGAACTTCGGGGTGCGTGTCGAGGCCGGAGGCATCGTCTTCTTGTCCGGCACCGCGAAGAGCCAGGAGGCGAAGGAGAAGGCGGTCATCTTCGTTGGCAACCACCAGGGGGTGGAGAAGGTGAACGACGACGGCCTCTCGGTCGTCGTGCCGGAGCCGCCAGGCGTGCTCCACCGGGTCGCGAAGGGCGACACGCTCTCGCTCATCGCCAAGAAGTACTACGGCGTGATCATGGCGTACCCGGCCATCGCCGAGGCGAACACCCAGCTCGTCAAGGACGTCGACAAGATCGAGATCGACTGGGTGATTCGCGTTCCGCCGCTCGCTGCGTGGAAGTACACGACGAAGGCCGGAGACACCCTCGGGGCCATCGCGAAGACCATGTACGGTGACGTGAAGCTGTACCCGAGGATCTTCGAGGCCAGCAAAGACGTCATGACCAACCCTGATGTCGTGACGCCTGGCATGGCGCTGACGATTCCCGTGCTCCATGCGCTGCCTGCGGCTGGCAACGTGATGGTTGGCTGAGCCTCACCCTCGCTTCGTCGACCCGGCGCGGCCCCACGTTCCTTTCGTGGGTGCCGCGCTTGTCGTTGCGGGAGCGCGTGAATCACCGATGCTGCGCGGGTGTTCTTCCCCATTCGGTGGCTCGAACGACGGTGGCTGGCGAGGCAACCGTTTCCTCCCGAGTGGGAGTTGCTCGTCACGAAGCACTTCCCCTTCGAGGCGACGCTTCCGCCTGAGGAGCGCGCGCGATTTCGCCGGCACCTGCAGGTCTTCGCGCACGAGAAGGACTTCGTGGGCGCGAAGGGCCTGGTCATCACGGACGAGATGCGCGTCGTGGTGGCGGGCGCGGCGGCGCGGCTCGCGAGGAACCTGTCGCTCGATGTGTACGACGCGCTGATGACGATCGTCGTGACGACCGGCGCGTGGGAGCGCGACGGCGGCATCATCCTCGGAGAGGCCCACCAGTGGGGCCAGGTCGTGCTCTCGTGGGACTCGGTGCGCCAGGGCCTCAAGAACCCCTTCGATGGGCACGACGTCGCGCTGCACGAGTTCGCGCACGTGCTCGACCTCACCGACGGGCGCTTCGATGGAACGCCGGAGATGGCCACGTTCTCGGCGCTCCACGCGTGGGCTGACGTGTTCTCGAAGCAGTACCTCGCGCTCCGCAAGTCGCCCACCCGCGACAAGGTGCTGCGGGCGTACGGCGCCACCAACGAAGCCGAGTTCTTCGCGGTGGCCACCGAGGCGTTCTTCGAGAAGCCGACGCAGATGAAGCAGAAGCACCCGGCGCTCTACGATGAGCTGCAGCGCTACTACCGCGCCGATCCCGCTCACTCGAGAGAGCGCCCCTCGCCACGGTAGGCAATGAACGTCGACAGGTCGCGGTAGAGCGCTGCGCGTTCGCCGGTCGCGTCGTCTGACAGCCGGTTCAGCATCACCGACAGAAAGCGGCCGAACTTCGTGTGCAAGGCGTCGGCGAGGGCCTTCATGGCGTCGGCGTTCGTGATGACCTTCGCCTGGCCCGATGGCCCCACCCGCCGCTCGATCTCGGCCTTCAGCGCCGTCAGCTGCTCGGGCATCAGCAGCTCGAGGCGGCCGACGATGGTGCGCACGAGCCGCTTCGGAGCGGGCGAGATGGTGAGCGGCAACAGCGCCGCGGTACGCGCCTCCGGCACGACATAGAAGATGCGCACGCCTTCGACGAACCAGCTGTCGTCCCAGGTCTTCACCATCGCGCGCGCCTCTTTCTCGAACAGCCCCGTCGCGACCAGCAACTCGAAGACGGTCTGCCGATTCGACTCCGGCGTGGCGGTGAGGGCAGGGCGGCTGACGCGCTGTCGCCCGGCGCGGGCGTCGAAGCTGGTGACGCCGACGGCGTTGCCGCGTCGCTCGAACAGCAGCGCGGTGCCGAGCGTCTCGGTCGGCGTCACCGTCACGTCATTCTTCGAGACGATGGCCTCGAGCGGCGGGCGGAAGTCGCCGACGCCCCGGTAGAAGAGAAACCGCTCCCACTCCTTCGTCGGCGTCGAGCTCAGGCACATGCGCGTCTTCCGGCCGGGCTCGAACTCGACCTCGCGCTCGGTGCAGCCTGGCCCACCCTCGACGAAGCGCTGGCCTGTCACCAGCACCGGCGCCGCGTCGACCTCACGTGCTGCGTAGTAGTGGTTCGGCGCAGCCTCGGTGGGCAGCGTCGGGCGCTGGGTCGGGTCGACGCGAAAGGTGCCCCAGTCGAGCAGGGTGTCCGTGCTGTTCCACGCTGACGGGTACCACTCGGTCATGCGGCCCGTGGGGAAGGCGACCTTCAACGACACGTCGAGCGGCTCGGGGGTGTAGAAGTAGATGACGGGCGTCTCCATTCGAATGAGGGCGCGCATCCGGCTCTTGGACCGCTCCATCACGCACGAGCGAAGGCCCGCGCACCCGTAGTGGTTCGAGTAGACGAACGACGGCAGGTCCTCCGAGGTGGCCTGCCACGGCACCGCGCGCCCATCGGCCCCGGCGATCGAGGTGAAGGTGCCCCACTCGTGTACCTCGAGGTTCGGCGCGGCCTGGGTGACGACGGAGACGAGACTCAACAGAACGGCAATGCGAGTTGGCATGGTGTGTTCTCCTCATTCACGTGAGTCATCAAAGATGGGCGTCCACGGCGTCGAGCAGACGTTCGGCGAAGCGCTGTCGCGGTGCGCGACGCTCGCGGCTTTCGCGCCAACGTGAAGAGTGCCGCCAGACCTCGCACTGAAGAAGTGGAAGCACCCGTCGGTCGCTGTGGCCGAAACGCCCGCAGAGGCGCTCAGCGTGGGCTCCAGGTGCGGCTTCAGCAGTTCTCCTTCGACCCGTCGGACTTCTCCGTTCAGCAGATGCACTGTGCTCAGCCTCGCGAAGGTCGTTCCTGCGTAGGGCATCGGGTCAGCGCTGAGGACGCGCACGACGCCATTGGGCAACGAGGCGATCGCCAGCACTCGATCGGGGCCGTGCCCGGTTCGGCGAGTCGCGACCAACTCGAGGTCCTCGCCATGCACGCCTCGCTGAAGCGTGATGTCCATCATCGGCCCCGAACCGCGAAGCAGGGCGCCCGCTGGCACGTCGTACCCGGCCACCTTCGAGGGCTGCGCAGCGAAGCCTTTGACGAGCAGCGGCGCGACGGGTGTGCCTTCGAGTTCGACGTCTCCGATCACCGAGCCACTGGAGGTGGGCAACGCCGTCACCAACACGCCCATGGCTGACCAGCTGCCCTTCGCCACCCTCGCGAAGACCTCGCCAGCCCAACGAGAGCCCAGCGGGCCCTCGGCCACCGTTCCCCGCAGCACGACGCTGTCAGGCCAGGACTCTCGCGACAGCTGCCCGGTCCACGTGAAGCCCGCTTCGGTCCAGGGGCGTGCCAGCTGCCCGCGCAGCGATCCGTTCATCCGGTCGTCGAGGACCTGCCACGCGAACCCGTCGAGGGTCACCGGAGCCGAGCTCGCAGCCAGTCGCCGTGCTCCACCCTCGAGCCGCACCCCGATGGTGGTCCCCGCTGGAAGGCAGGTGCCGAGCGCTTCGGCGCCCTCCGCGAGATGCGTGGGCCCGGGCCAGCACTCCGCGAGGACTCCGGTGGTGAGAACGCCCGGGGCTCGCCGCAGGAGCCGCTGCCACCGGACACCATCGAGCTCCACGGGCCGATCGACGGCGCTCAACCGGTAGACCCCCTGTTGCTCAGTGAGGGTCAGCCGCGTGCCCGCGGGAAAACAGAGACCGTCGGCCTTCACGCAGCCTGGCTCCGTCAGCGTGCCCTCGATCGACCTCGACATCAGCAGGTGTGGATCGTCGTCGGTCTGCGCGTGCGCGAGCGCCAGGCCCGTCCGTACCCGCGCCGCCTCCGGGCTGACCTTGACCACCGCGGCCTGGCTGACGACGGAGACGAGACCCAACAGAACGGCGACGCGACTTCGCATGTGTGTTCCTCCCTGGTGAATGACTGGGAGTCGCGCGGGCAGGAAAAGTGCGAACGGCCGTTAACGTTTTTCCCGCTGGCTCGTCCTGCTCGACATGAGCGAGGACCTCAGCGATGGCGTGGAGTTGACGTGCCGATCTACGAAGCTTCTCCCGCCGATCTCGCCGCTGCCCGAAGGGGCGATCGCCTCGCGTTTGCCCGGCTCTTCGAGGGGTTCGCGCCCATGGTGCATGGTGTGTTGATGGCGAACGGCCCGGCGTCGGAGGTCGACGATCTGATGCAGGACGTGTTCCTCATCGCCCTGGAGCGGCTCTCGTCACTCGACACCGAGCGCGTGGGGCCGTGGCTCGCCGCGATTGCCCGCAACCGGCTCATCGACTCCTTCCGCAAGCAGTCGCGGCTGGTCGGGTTGCCGACAGAAGAGCAGGGCGCGCACGATCCGCAGCGGGCCGAGGCCAACCAGGTCCTCGCGATCATCCGCACGATGCCTGACACCTATCGCGAGACGTTGGTGCTGAAGCTGGTCGAGGGCATGACGGGCAAAGAGATCGCCGAGCAGACCGGGCTCACGCCCGACTCGGTGAGAGTGAACCTGCACCGGGGCTTGAGGCTCTTGCGTGAGCGCCTGGGCCTGGACCCCGACGGAGGCCTCGATGAGTGATCCGCTCGAGTCGTTGAAGCAGCTGAAGTACCAGCCGCAGCCCGGCCGGTGGGAGCGCCTGGCCAGCCAGCCTCCGAAGCGTCGGAGCCGGCCGGTGCTCATCGTCGGCGGACTGCTCGCGGCGGCGTTGGTGGCGGCGGGTGTGTTCGTCGGCAGCCGTCCATCGATCAGCCTGCCGACCGAGATTGTCTCGAACGGCGTGCGCCGGCTCACCGCGCTGACGCCGAAGTGGCTCGAGCTGGGCGAGGGAGAGTCGGCGACCGTGACGATCGCCGACATCGGCACGGTGACGGTCGACGAGGGCTCGCGGGTGCGCTTGAAGCAGACCGGGCCCACGCAGCATCGCCTCGAGCTTCAGCGTGGCACGCTCCACGCGCTGGTGACCGCGCCGCCGCGGCTCTTCGTCGTCGACACGCCCACCGCCTCGGCCATCGATCTCGGGTGCGCCTACACGCTCGAGGTGACGGACGCGGGGTCGAGGCTGACGGTGACGTCGGGCCTGGTGTCGCTGGAGGGGAAGGGCCGCGAAGTGACCGTGCTCGCCGGCATGCGCGCGATGTCGGCGCCGAATCGTCGGCCGACGACGCCGGTCTCACTCGACGCCAGCGCCGCACTGGTGGACGCGATCGACCGGTTCGATCGGGTCGCCGATACGACGGCCCTCGACGCCGCCGTGCTGCTCGCCCGACCGCAGGACGCCGCGACGCTGTGGCACCTGCTCCCCGTCGCCCCACCGGCTCAGCGGGCCGCGCTCATCGCCCAGCTAACGGCCTTCGTGGCGCCTCCAGCAGGGTGGACTGACGCCGCTGCTGCTGATGCATCGTCACCGCTGATGCAGGCGTGGTGGGCAGCCATCATGGCCTTCGAACCGCAGCCCACTCCGACGAAGTGACCCGAGCGTGCGTGCGACGAGCAGCGGGCCACGGCACCCGAGGTGGGGCTGATCTCAATGACGGCGTTGCGCACTCTCCAGAAACGACACAGGCCGTGCCCACCCGAAGGTGAACACGGCCCGTTTCATCGATGCAGTGTAGCGATTACGCCGAAGCGGCTTCGCCCTGCACGTGCACCATCACCTTGGTCTGCACATCGCGGTGGAGCTTGAGCTCGACCTCGAAGCTGCCAATGGTGCGAATGGGCTCGGGCAGGTGGATGACGCGACGGTCGAACTTGTGACCCTGCGCCGCCAGCGCCTCAGCGACATCGAGCGCCGTGACAGAGCCGAAGAGCTTGTCCTGATCGCCGACCTTGCGAACGACGGTGACCGACACGCCCGCCAGCTTCTTGCCCGCCTCTTCAGCGACGGACTTCATCTTGGCCTGGCGAACGAGAATGACGCCCTTCTCGTGGTCGAGCTGGCGGATGTTGGCCGCCGACGCGAGCATCGCGAGATTGCGCGGCAACAGGTAGTTGCGCGCGTAGCCGTCCTTCACGGTCACGACCTCGCCAGAATCGCCGAGGTTGTACACATCTTCACGGAGAATGACCTTCATGGTGGCGTTCTCTTTCAGCTCGCGAGGACGAGGTAGGGGATGAGCGCCAGGCCGCGTGACTGCTTGACCGCCTTCGCGATCGCACGCTGGTGCTTGGAGCAGTTACCCGAGATGCGGCGGGGAATGATCTTGCCGCGCTCGGTGACGAAGTACTTCAAGGTCGACTGATCCTTGAAGTCCACGATGATCTTCTTGTCGGCGCAGAACCGGCAGACCTTCCTTCGGGCAAAGCCCCGGCCGCCACGCTTCTCTTCGCCATCGCGGTCGCCGCGATCTCCACGATCGCCGCCGCCGCCCTTACCGCCGCTCTTCTCGTAGGTCTTTTCCATGGTCGGGTCCTTTTCCTCAGCCCGGGGTGATGTCGTCGTCGTAGCTACCGTCGACGTCAGCGTTGAAGTCTTCACGCTCGGCACCGCCGAACGGCTTGTTGTCGTCGACGTCGCCGGCGAGCTTCAGATCTTCCTGAGCCTCACGCGTCGTGGGGTCGATGTCGTCGGCCAGGCGCTTGGACATGTAGCGGCTGACTTCGTCGAGGTTGCGCAGGTTGCGCTCGACCTCGGCCACCAGGCTCGGCTTCCCGAGGTAGTGCGCGTGCAGGTAGATGGCGCGCGGCTGCTTGGCGACGAGGTACTGGGTCTTCTTCTTGCCCCAGATGGTGAAGCGCAAGAACTTGCCGCCTTCACGTCCCACGATGCCGCGGAACTTCTCCTTCACCTTGTCGACGTTCTCGTCGGTGAGGTCCGGCTTCACCAGGAAGACGGTCTCGTACTCGCGCAAGAAGCTTGCGCTCTTCGATGCTGCTTCGGTCATGTGTTCTCCCCACGGGTTCTGCCCACCGGAGACATTCCGATGAGCGGGGAACTTCTGCCCTCGCCGGGAATGGCGGGGGACGGTGCGCTTATGTGGCAGCCCCCCCACTGTCAACCGACTCCCGGTTCGACACCCAACCCCTCGCACTTTTTCGCGGCGCGTCGCAGGGGTCCGTAGTCACTCCACAGGGTGCGTGGTATCGGCGCGCACATTCCTCGGGAGGGACTTTTTCCATGATGGCAACTCGACTCGCGGCACTCGTGGCCGCGCTGGTGTCGTTCAACGCCTTCGCACAGGACGACGGCGGCATGCCGGTGGAGCCCCTGGTGGCCAACCCGGGCACCGCTGACGCGCCCGCCGAGCTGATCCGCCAGGGCTTCGATGACGGTGGCGTCGAGGCCGCGGAGCCGTGGCAGCAGACGACGCCGGCGCCTCCTGAGGCGGCGACGCAGGAGCCTGCGAAGAAGGAAGAGACCGGCCCGGCCAGCGACATCACCGCCGCCCTCGCCGCGTCGGCGCGCATCTCGTACCAGGGCGCCACGCCGTTTCCGCTCGACGATCGCAGCGGCAACACCACCATCGCGCCGCTGCTCACCCGAATTCGTGTGACGCCCGAGATTCACCTGAAAGGGTTCGGGCTCATCGGCGAAGCCGACACGGCCACTGGCGCCATCATCGGCGTGCCGTCGACCACGCTGGTCAGCGACCGCGTGCCGTACCCCGCCATCTCGGCGCTCGACTTGCGCAAGCTGTACCTCGAGTACAAGTGGAACTCCGGCGCCTTCCGGGTCGGCCTGCAGACGCAGTCGTGGGGCCTCGGCATGCTGGCCAACGACGGCAACAAGGAGCCCGAGGCCGGCGACTTCGGTCAGCAGCAGTTCGGCAACACCACGTACCGCGCGCTGCTCGCCGTGCGCCCGCTCTTCAACCTGGGCGGAGCCTTCAAGGCCTTCGAGACCGCGCTGGCCGCCGACCTCATCAACCGGGACAACTTCGGTGAGTTCGTGAAGGGCGATCGCGCGTTCCAGGGCGTGCTGGCGCTGCGCTTCACCAAAGACGCAGAGAACACCGTCGGCGTGTACGGCGTGTACCGCAACCAGCGGAACATCAACGTCAACGACGGCGGCAAGGCGACCGACGTGGTCGTCATCGACGCCGCCGGCAAGTGGGAGTTCTTCAAGCGCCGCAACCGCGTACTCAAAGTCGGCTTCGAGGCGCTCACCATCAACGGCACCACCACGCAGGCCCGCAACGAGAACGCGGCGATTCTGCGCGTGCAGCAGTTCGGCGCGGCCGCGAAGGTCTCGTACCGGGTGAACAGGCTCACGCTGCTGGCCGACTGGGGCTTCGCCTCGGGCGATCAGAACCCGGCCGACGATCGCATCGAGAACTTCCGCTTCGATCGCGACTTCAAGGTGGGCCTGGTGCTGTTCGATCACGTGATGGCGTACCAGTCGGCCCGGTCCGGCGTGCGCGCATCGGATCCCAACCTCGTGGGCGTCGCTCCGGAGGGCGCCGATCTGCTCGGCACCGCGGGCAGCATCTCGGGCGTCTGGTACCTCTTCCCCCGCGTGAAGTACGGCCTCTTCGAGTGGCTCGACGTGTACGGCGGCCCGCTCTTTGCGTTCAGCACCGCGCGCCTGACCGACCCGTTCAACACCCGCCTTGGCGGCGGCACGGCGCTCAACTCGCTCAACGGCCGGCCGGGCCTCTACATGGGCACGGAGGTCGATGTCGGTGTGCAGGCCCGCTACCGCCCGGTGCCGGAGCTGCTCATCACCGCGACGGGGGAGGGGGGCTTGTTCCTCCCCGGTGACGCGTACAACCTCCCGGCCGGCGGCGTGATGGGTCCCGTCGGGTTTGGCCGCATTCGCCTCAGCATCGCCCTTTGAACCAGGAGCACGACACTCTCATGCGCTCACTCACTCTGCTCGGTTGTCTCGTCTTCGTCGCCTCGTGTGCTTCGCCTGAAGGCAAAGGCCTGATGCCCACGCCCGTCGGCACCGGAGCCGCCGTGAAGTTCGACGCCTTCGCGCGGCCGTTGCCGGAAGTGCCGCTCCCGAACGACTTCGCGACCCGCTTCGACGCGACCTCGCCCACCAGGCGCCGGGTGAACGCCTCGATGCTCGCGCCGACGAAGTGGGAGCAGGGCACCCGCACCGAGATCGACAAGCTCGACGGCTGGGGCACGTACCAGACGATCACCGTCGGCTTCGACAAGACGCTCGACCTGCAGAACATCGTCAAGCGCCACCAGGGCGACGACTACGATCCTTCGAACGACGTCGCGTACCTCATCGACATCACCCCCGACTCGCCCGACTTCTGCGAGCGCACGCCGCTCGATCTCGGCGAGGGCAACTTCCCCACGGTGCTCGAGCGCAAGACGTACTTCGAGAACGATCGCGAGGCGGATCAGCTGCCCTTCGAGGACCGCGAAGAGGACGCCAACCGCAACGGCAAGCTCGATCTCGGTGAAGACCTCGACATGGACGGCGTGCTCGATCACCCGAACGTGCTCATCCCCGGGCAGTCGAGCCTCGAGACGATGGAGTGGTACGAGCGCGAGACCAACACGCTGCTCCTCAAGCCGGTGATGCCGCTGCGTGAGAACACCACCTACGCGGTGGTGCTGACGCGGCGCCTGGTCGACGAAGACGGCCGCCCGGTGCGCTCGCCGTTCCCGTACATCAACCACGTCTCGCAGACCGATCAGCTCAAGCCGCTCGCCTCGTGCCTGCCGAAGTTCGGCCTCGGCCTCGACGACGTCTCGTTCACCTGGGCGTACTCGACCATGTCGATCGCCCGCGACTTCATCGCGATTCGTGACGGGCTCTACGGCCTGGGGCCGATGTCGCGCCTGAAGGACGAGTTCCCCGCGAAGGTGAGCGAGCTCCTCCAGGTGCGTGAGGGCGATCGCCAGACCAACGTGCGCATCGTGCCGGGCGACCAGTTCCGCCAGATGCTCCCTGACGTTCTGAAGGCGCTGAACAACGGCAGGCTGAGCGCGGCCGACCAGGCCTTGATGGACGCGCACAAGTTCATCGACTTCCACGCCATCTTCGCGATCGAGTCGCCGCAGTTCTTCCGGCGCGTCGACTCCGAGGGCAAGCCGCTGCCGCTGTACAAGCAGACGTTCGAGCTCGACCCGGTCACCGGCGCGGCGTTCGTTCGCCCCGAGAAGTCGTACGCGTGGATCACGATTCCCAAGAACCGAAAGGGCCCCGCGCCGGTCGTCATCCTCGGGCACGGCTACACGGGCAACAAGCTCGACCCGCTCGTGTACGGCGGCTTCTTCGCGCGCCTCGGCCTCGCGTGCATCGGCATCGAGAACGTCAGCCACGGCGTCGATCTGCCTGACACCGAGAAGCAGGTGCTCGGTGGTCTCTTCAAGGCGCGCGGCATGGAAGGCCTCTTCCAGGGCATCGTCGAGAAGGACCGCGCGTTCGACCAGAACAACGACAGCCGCAAGGACTCGGGCGCCGACTTCTGGACCAGCTACATCTCGCACACCCGCGACGTCGTTCGGCAGTCGGCCGTCGACTACATGCAGCTCGTTCGCGTGATGAAGGGCTTCGACGGGACGAACACGTGGGACTTCGACGTCAACCGCGACGGCGACAAGACCAACGATCTCGCCGGCGACTTCAACGGTGACGGCGTCGTCGACATCGGCGGCTCGGGCTCGATCAACATCACCGGTGGCTCGCTCGGCGGCATCATGAGCGCGTTGATGGCCGGCCTCGAGCCGCAGATCGACGTGGCGGTGCCCGTCGCCGGTGGCGCGGGTCTGCCGGACATCGGCGTGCGCTCGATTCAGGGTGGCGTGCGCGAGGCGGTCAACCTGCGCATGCTCGGCCCGCTGCTCGTCACGATCCCGAACCCCAGCAACGCCGCGCAGCTCGAGCTGTGGCAGGTGCTGCCCGACCTCAACAGCACTGGCCGCGTGAAGGTGGCGACGGTGCTAGTCCCGTTGAACGACGCCGACACGGCGGTGCTCCACAACCTCACCACCGGCGAGTACCGCTGTTTCCGCGTGGGCACGAACGGAGCCCTGCGCGCCGCCATCGGCTCGGATAAGAACGACTCGTACCGCTTCGAGGTCTACGCCGGCGTCCTGCCGCCGAAGGAGCGTGAAGGCTGCACCGTGCCCGAGGGCGCAACCCCGAAATGGACGCTCACGTCCTTCGACTTCGACTTCAAGTGGGAGGGTGTCGAGCGCAAGGCGGGCGAGCCGCTGTCGGCGCTGGGCGACGGCTTCGGGTTCCGCCGCAACAGCCCCGAGCTGCGCCGCTTCATGGGCCTGGCTCAGCTCGCGATCGATCAGGGCGACCCGGTCAACTACCTGCAGAACGTCGAGCGTCACCGCGTGCTCCGCTACGCGACGGGCGAAGAGGTCTCGACGCGCCTCGTGATCGTCAACACCATCGGCGACATGAACGTGCCGGTGGCGTCAGGCGTGGCGATCGCGCGGGCCGCTGGCTTCGTCGGCCTCACCGAGAAGGACCCGCGCTACGGCAAGACCGAGAACCGGGTGCTGATCGACAACGGCGTCATCAAGGCCGTCGAGCGCGCGCTCCCGTACCGCAACTCGAAGGGCCAGCCCGTGCTGAAGGACATCGAGCACTTCTCGAAGATCAACAACGTCGACGACGGCTTCGACGTGCCGCGGCTGGATCCTCCACTGCGCCTCATCAAGCGCAGCGAGCGCGTCGGCGGCTTCTCAGGCGTGATCTTCCCGATGGTGTCGCCGACCGGAAAGCACGGCTTCGATCCTCCGGACCCGGCGAAGACGTGGGACCTCGGCTCGTTCCTGATGAACGCGCTCGGTCGCTACATGGCGTCGGGCGGCCAGGAGTTCACGATGGAGCCGTGCATGATGCAGAACACGTGCTCGTGGATTCCGCCCGTCCCCGCGGACTGAAGCGGGTGATCAGTCAGCGCCTTCCCAGGCGACGGGAGGCGCTGCGAGCGCTCGGCTGATCGACTCGGCGCCTGCGGCCATCGCGTCTTTCCCGGCCTCCATCGACTTCGGCGACACGGGCGGAAGATGCGACGTCACCACGTACGTCGGAAGACCACGGCCTTTGAGCACCTCGAGCTGCAGCTTGAAGTGCTCCCGACGCACGGCCGCGAAGCCGCTCGCCATGCCTGAGGCGTACGCGAAGGCTCCGGAAGGATCCTTCGGGCCACCACGGCTTGGCAGGTAGTGCACCAACAGCGCGTCGAGCGTCGTCACGTCGGCGTCGAGCAGCGCCAGCGCCGGAGCCTTGTCGACGATGCCGCCATCCCACAGCAACTGACCGTCTCGCCGCACCGCCTGGAAGAGGCCCGGATACGCGCACGTCGCGTGAACGGCCGACGCGAGGTCTCCGCTCGTGAGTGTCAGCGCGGCCTGCGTCGAGAGGTTCGTCGTCACGATCACCAACGGCGCGAGCGTGTCTTCGAAGCGCTTCGCCGGCAGGTGCTTCTCGATCAACGCGCGAAACCGGGCGCCCTTGAGCAACCCACTCGGACGGTGCCCGGTGCGGACGGCGTCGACCGCGATGCCGAGCCAGTCGGGATCCCAGAAGTGTTCGCGCCGCTGCGAGAGGATCATCGCCTTCAAGTCAGGCGGAGCGACGCCAGCCGCTGCGAACGCCGCCACCATGCCGCCCGCCGACGTGCCTGCCCATGCCGCGGGGACCAGCCCGTTGCCGAGCAGACCCTCGACGAAGCCAGCGTGACCGTAGAACCCGAAGTAGCCGGCCGAGAGCACCAGCCCGAACCGTTTGCCCTCGAGGCGGGAGCGAAGGGACGCGCTCATTGACGCTCCAGCCAGGTCGAGAGCACGCCCATCGCTTCGCCGAGGCTCTTCCGACCCAGCCCGACGCGCACGTGCGTGTCAGGCCAGTCGAACAACACCGAGGGCGCGAAGAGGACGCCGGCTTCGTTGAGCAGCCGCTCGCTCCACGCGGTCGCGGACTCACGGCGCACGCGGAGCAACCCCGTCGTGCCTGCGAGTGGTCTGGTCCACGAGAGGTGCTGCGGGAAGAGCTCGAGCAGCCCGTCGATCAGACCCAGGTTCGAGCGCACCGTCGCCAGCGTCCGCTCCCGCAACACCGACGCGTGCTGGAGCGCGAGGGTCGAGAGCATTTCACTCGGGCCGGCAGCGCAGATGCTCATGAAGTCCTTCGCGGCCTCCATCGCGGCGAGGCGTGAACGATCTCGGCAGACCGCCCAGCCGATACGCAGCCCTGACAACCCGTACACCTTCGCCATCGCGCCGAGTGAGACGCCGCGCTCCGACACCTCAGCCATCGCTGGGAGCTGTGGCCCACCATGCTCGAGCCCGCGGTACACCTCATCGCCGAGCAGCCACAGGCCGTGCTTCGCGGCGAACGCGCAGACGGCGTCGAATCGATCGCGCGTGAGCAGGCCGCCGGTCGGGTTCTGCGGCGTGTTGATCACCAACACCTTGGTCTTCGGCGTGACGAGCGCTTCGAGCTGCGAGGGATCGGGCTGCCAGCCATCGGCTTCCCGCGCATCCCATCGTGAAACCGTCGCGCCCAGCGTCTCAGCCACCGAGGTGAGCGACTGGTACGTCGGGGTGAGAGCGATCACGTGATCGCCGGGTTCCAGGAGCGACGTGAAGAACGTCGCGATCGGCTCCTGCGCGCCGACATGCACGAGCACGTCGTCAGCCTCGATGCCCACGTACAGCTTCGCGATCGCCGCTCTCAGCGCCGGAGCACCCTTCGCCTCCGTGTACCCGAGCGACATGCCGAGCAGCCGGTCCTTCGCGGTCGGATCGAACGCCAGCAGCTCCTCGACGCGCAGCGTGTCCGGGTCGCTCGCGCACGCCACGTGCTTCACCGAGAACTCGTGCTTCGAGAGGTAGCGTTCCAGCGCGAAGGGTCGCATGAGAAAAGGTTCAGGGCGGTGCTGTTGACCGCGTGAGTCGGGCTCAATACATCGTAAGCGTCATGGCAACTCCGAACCGCTTCCCGCTCCCGCTGGCCACGTCGACCGGCAAGCCCGATTGGCTGAAGGTGAAGCTGCCGCGCGGCGAAGGCTACGAGCGCATCAAGGGCATCGTGCGCGAACAGAAGCTCGCGACGGTCTGCGAAGAGGCGCGCTGCCCGAATATCGCCGAGTGCTGGGGCGGCGGCACCGCGACCGTGATGCTGATGGGCGAGGTCTGCACGCGCGCCTGCCGGTTCTGCCACGTGAAGGTCGGCTCTCCGCCGCCGCTCGACCCCGAGGAGCCCGAGAACCTCGCCCGCGCCGTGAAGGTGATGGAGCTCGAATACATCGTCGTCACCTCGGTCAACCGTGACGATCGGCCCGATGGTGGAGCGTCGCACTTCGCCTCGGCCATCACGGCGCTCAAGCGGGAATCTCCGCGCACGACCGTCGAGGTGCTGATCCCCGACTTCCAGGGCTCGCACGACGCGCTCGACATCGTCGCCATCGCGAAGCCGCACGTCGTCGCCCACAACGTCGAGACGGTGGAGCGCCTGACGCCGACGGTCCGCGATCGCCGCGCGACGTGGAAGCAGTCACTGCACGTGCTCGAGTACCTCAAGCAGCGGCCCGAGAAGCTGTACACGAAGACGTCCGTGATGATCGGCCTGGGTGAGACCGACGAAGAGCTCGACGTCGCGTTCCGGCAGCTGCGTGAAGTGGGTGTCGATGTGTTGACGCTCGGCCAGTACCTGCAGCCCTCGCAGTACCACCTGCGCGTCGAGCGCTTCGCCTCGCCCGAAGACTTCGCCCGGTACCAGACGATGGCCGAGGCGCACGGCTTCCTCTACGTCGCGTCGGGCCCGCTGGTGCGCTCGAGCTACCGCGCCGCCGAGTTCTTCATGCGTGGCCTGATGGAGCGGGAGCGCACTGCGGCAAGTCAGTCCTGAAAGCGGTCGATCTCGGTCGCTCCTGCGGTGCGGAGCAGCCACACGAGCGCTTCATGCGGCGGATCAACTTCATGTGACAGAAGGACGATCACGAAGGACTCGGGGCCGTTCACCTCTGCCTGCCACCACCACCACTCCCGCAGGTCAGGCGTGAACCAGTACACGAAGTTCTCGAGGGTCCACGCTGTCTTGCGGTCCTCTGACGCGCAGGCCGCGGTGAACCACGCTGGCAGCTGCTCGCGCCAGGTCTCTGCTGAAGGCCACTCATCGGGGTCGGCGCGAAGCACGACCTCGAGCACCGAACGGGCACGCTGGAGGACCTCATCCGGGTGCGCGCACCGGGCCGTCAGCTCCAGTGGGTAGAGGCCTCTCGGGCGCGGTGAAAGGGCACCTTCTCCGGCGAGTCGGCTTCGCTCGAGCGATCGGTCGAGCGGGGTTGCGAGCGTCATCTGGAGCGGACCGTACCGGGTGGCTCCTGATGGAGCCATTCCCGCAGGTTGAGGCTGTTCGTCGGCGGTCGTGTTCCGATTCCAGCGGACGGCATACGGCTGAGCATGCGCTCGTTCCTTTCGTCATTGCTCATCATCATCGTCGCGGGTTGTGGCCCCGCCCCCACCATCGCGGACGTGGAGCCAGACCCGGTGGTGACGCCGCAGCCGTTCGTCTGGCGGCACCCCATGAAGCCTGTCAGTTCGTTCGAAATGCCGGTGTCCGGGATGTTCACGAGCCTCGGTGTCGAGGCGGGGGCAGGCTTCCTCTTCGGGCTTCACGAGGGCTACCCGACCGAGATCGTGCTGGAGCCTGCAAAAACCTCGGCCATCAGGGGATGCGGCACCCCGCCCGGCCACGTGACGAGCTGGAGCGCCATCGGAGCGATCTCGGGTGACGCCGCTGCGGTTTCGTTGGCCGAGGGACGCATCCGGCTCTCTCTGCAGCGGCCGGGGCGGCTCGAGTTCGAGCTCGACGGTTCGGTCGATGGCATCCTGTGCCCGGGAAGCCTCGGCCCAGCCTCGGTGCGGCTCAAGCAAAAGGTCTCGGTGCAGGTCACCCGTGTCAGCGCCTTCAAGGTCGTCAGGTTCGGCGGCGGTTGTGACGACAGCCGCCCAGTGATTCCCGAAGGGACGCCCGTGTCCATGCCGCAGGTCTGGGCGGTGTCCGACGCAGGAGAACTCTTCTACCCAACGAACGCGGTCCCAGCGGCGACGCTGGTGGCCACGAGCGCGACGGGGCTGAAGACGACCCCAATCGAGGGGTTCCTCGAGTTCGCGCCAGGCCCCGTCGAGTTCGCGGTCGAGACGAGCCTGCCCACGCTGGGCCTTCGCGGGTTCGAGGTCGTCGAGTCATCGGCCGTGACGTCGATGGAGGCAAAGCTGGTGTTGCAGATCGCTGCATCGAAGGGCTCCGTGCCGACGCCACTCACCGAGGGTGCAAGCGTCGTGTTGTTCAAGCCCGAGGGGAGCGCTGTGTGCCTCGACGCGACCGGAGCCACGATGACCTCGAAGGGACGCCTCTGTGACGCTCCTCCGCCGCACTGGTTCGAGACGACCTCGTCGACGCCAGGCGTGTGTTCGCCTGCGAAGCCGCTCGACTACGAGGGGCCCGTGAAGGTGTCACTCCACGGGCCGGGCACCTGCGCGTTCGAGACGCGAATCACCGGCAGCGCGGTTCAGTGGAAGGCCTCGTTCACCGCCACGGTCCGCTGACAACACCCCTTCGCCCGTCGCGGGAGCAGTGGTACAGCCCGCCCGCTATGGCCCTTTTCGAGTTCAAGCTGCCGGACCTTGGTGAAGGCGTCCTCGAGGGAGAGATCGTCGCGTGGCTGGTCAAGCCCGGCGACCTCGTCAAAGAGGATCAGAACGTCGTCGAGGTGATGACCGACAAGGCCACCATCAGCGTGCCGACGCCCAAGGGCGGCAAGGTGCTCAAGACGCACGGCAACGTCGGTGACGTCGCGAAGGTGCACCACCCGCTGGTCGACTTCGACGTCGAAGGCGCGGTGCCGGTGCAGGCGACGGTGCACACCGGTGGCAGCAGTCAGCCTGCGCCGAAGGCCGTGGCGGCTCCTGTTGCGGCAGCCGCTGTGGACTCCAACGAGAAGGTGCTCGCGACGCCCGTCACGCGTCGCATGGCCCGTGAGCACGGGCTCGATCTCGCGCAGATCTCCGGCTCGGGTCCGCAGGGCCGCGTCCTCAAGACCGACGTCGAGGCGTTCATCTCGTCTGGCGCGACCAAGCCCGCTGGCAACGGGGCCTCGGCGCCCACCAGGAACTTCTCCTTCCAGGCGCTCAACTCCTCCGCCGTCGATCAGCGCATTCCCATTCGTGGGCTGCGGAAGAAGATCGCCGAGAAGATGGTGAAGTCGAAGTTCACCGCCCCGCACTACGCGTTCGTCGAAGAAGTCGACATGACCGAGCTCGTCAACGTCCGCGCGCGGCTCAACGCGCAGTTGGCGAAGGACAAGGATCCGGTGAAGGTCTCGTTCCTGCCGTTCTTCGTCAAAGCGCTCATCAACGCGTTCCGGAAGTACCCGAGCGTCAACTCGAACATGGACGAGGCGAACCAGGAGCTCATCGTTCGCGGCGAGTACAACGTCGGCATCGCAGCGATGACGGAGCAGGGCCTCACGGTGCCCGTCGTGCGCAACGCCGATCGCTTCACCATCAAGTCGCTCGCGAACGAGATCACCCGCCTCGGCAACGCGGCCCGCGACGGCAAGCTCAAGATGGAAGAGCTCACCGGCGGCACCTTCACCATCACCTCCCTCGGTCAGACCGGCGGCCTCTTCGCGACGCCGATCATCAACCACCCCGAGGTGGGCATCATGGGCGTGCACCGCATGCGCAAGCGCCCGATCGTGATGGAGAACGACTCGATCGTCATTCGGCAGATGGCGCTGTTCTCGTTCTGCTTCGATCACCGCGTCATCGACGGCGGCGTCGGCGCCGACTTCGCCTACGAGTTCATCAAGTACATCGAGAAGCCCGAGCTGCTGTTCCTCGAGCTGGCCTGAACGTCACGGCGCCGGCGGGAAGCGCGCCTCGAGCTCTTCCAGCACGTGGGCCGTCTCGTTGACCGTTCGCTGCGCCACCAGGGGCGTGCTCCTCAAGTACCCCAGCGCGCGCAAGGTTCGAAACCGCAGCGCCACGTCTCCCAGCGGCGTCAGATCGAACTGCGTCGAGGTGTACCGGCTGGTCAACGTCGTCACGTCGACGCCAGCGACCATCGCGCGGTCTGGCAGCACCGTCGTGGTGATGTGACAGGTGATGCACTGAATCGTCTCGGCGGTGTTGAGGGTCGGGTTGTCGCTGGCCACGAGCGCCTCGAGCGCCTCCTGCTTCTGCTCCGGCGTCCCATCCATGAACGAGCGCAGGCTCATCGCGCGCGCGAAGCCCTTCGGCTCGTCAGCCTGCGGCATCGTCTGGAACTCGGTGGCCGAGAACAGCAGCGACACCTGGTCGATCTCCATCAAGTCGGGGATCTCGATGCGCGCGAAGCCTCCTGCCCGTTTCTCGACGCCGCGGAACACCCAGATGAGCGCGGCGCGGTTCGTCAGCTGCCCGAAGAGCGTCAGCCGAAGGATGCGGGGCCCGCTGGCGTAGCGACGAACGAAGGCCGCGAGGGTCGAGGTGAACTCCGCGTCGACGCCGAAGGCCGTGTTGACGCGCAGCGCGCTGCCGGTGGGCACGTTCTGCATGCGCGCGAGCGCTCGCAGCGTATCGACCGCCGCGTACACCTCGTTGCGAGGCACGGGATAGAACGCGTGCAACGCGACGTCCTCCACGCTGCCATCGTTGAACGTCGGCTGGAGCACGAGCCTGATGACACCATCGGCGGTCTCTCCACACGGCGCGGTCGTCGTGCGATCGCAGAGGTCGAACCGCAGCGCGACGATGCGCAGCCGCGAGAGATCGGTGATGACGTCTCCCGGTGTGGTGCTGACGCGATCGAACAGCACGCGTGGGATCATCGCCTCGGGCGAAGGAAACGGGCTGCCAGCGTCGGGGGCCAGGAGCGGCAGCAGGTACGTCACGTCGTTCAGGCCCAGGGGGCGCGACTCGACTGGCGTGTACGAGCCGGCGTCGAACGGCTCCCCGGCGTCTGGCACCGGCACCGGAGGGCTGCAGCCGACCACCAGCACCGCCAGCAGCGTCAGGCGCGCCATCAGAGCCTCGAGCGTGAGTCGCCGCCACGCAGCTTCACGTAGAGCGTGTCGGTCAGCAGGAACCAGTACTGCACCTCGCCGAAGCTCAAGATGTCGCCGTTCTTCAGCGTCGTCTCGCGGCGAATGCGCACGCTGGCGTTCAAGAAGGTGCCGTTGGTCGAGCCGAGATCCTGCAGGGTGCACCGGTTGTTCGCGGCGTCCCACCGGAGCATCGCGTGGCGCTTCGAGGCCGAGCTGTCTTCGATGACCAGCTCGTTGTCGGGAGCGCGGCCGACCGACAGCTCGTCGACGCCCTCCATCGGCGGCACCGTCGCCACCACCAGATCGTCGAACTGAAACAGCAGGCTCAAGGAGCCGCTCTCGACCACCTCAGGGCGCGCCATCGACGTGCGCTGCGCGTTGGGAGGAACGCCCCACTTGTTGGTGTCGCTGATGCCGGCTTTGCCTTCAGGGCGCTGGATCAACACGAAGGGCCCCAGCTGTGTGCGGAACTCCTTCTGGGTGAGCCGTTGGACGAAGAGCTTCAGCTCCTTGACGGACAGCATCGTCAGCTCGCCTTCGGGCGCCCAGAGAGCCGGGCGTGGAGCGTCTTCGAGCGCATGAACAGGAACCGCGCCTCGCCGAAGCAGACCTCGTCACCATCACGCACCGCGGTCGGCACCATCGCGTCGACGCCGTTGACCTGGGTGCCGTTCGACGATTCCAGATCGGTGACGAGGCCCTGCAGCAGTGTCTCGTCCCACGACAGCGTCGCGTGGTGCTTGGAGACTGACGGATCGTCGACCACCACGTCGCAGTCAGGGAGCCGGCCAACCTTGAGGTTCTCGTGCGAGTCGAGCGGAGGCAGCGTGGTGATGCTCAAATCGTCGAGTTCGAAAAGCAGCGACATGGCGTCTTTGGGCTGGTTGCGGTTGAGGGCGATGGTGCGGCGGGCGCCGAGCTGAATGGCGCGCTGCTGGGTCATCGCGTCAGGCGGGCGCTGCACGAGCACGAACGGGCCCAGCTGTTTCTCGAACTCATCGGCCTTCATCGAGGCGGCGATGCGGTGAAGCTCGTGTACCGAAAGCACGCCTCAAGGCTACCCCGGTCGAGGGAGGGGCGTCCCTCAAACCTCGCTGGCCCTCGCCAACGTGGGGCGATACCGTGTGCCTTCCTCGTACCTTTCACGAACAGAAACGGTGGTTTCGATGAGCGACCGGATGCCCATGACCGCTTCGGGTCTCAAAAAGCTGCAAGACGAACTGAAGCTCCTGACGGGCGTGGAGCGCATGAAGATCGCGGCCGAGATCGAGGTCGCGCGCGCCCACGGCGACCTTCGCGAGAACGCCGAGTACCACGCGGCCAAAGAGAAGCAGGGCCACATCGAGGGCCGCATCAACGACATCAACGGGTGGATCAACCGCGCCGAGGTGATCGACGTCTCGAAGTTCAAGGACTCGAAGGACGTGAAGTTCGGCGCGAACGTCGAGCTGCTCGATCTCGAGACCGACAAGAAGGTCCAGTACCGGCTCGTTGGAGAGATCGAGACTGACTTGAAGAAGCGGTGGATCTCGGTGGCGTCTCCGGTGGCGCGTGGGCTGATCGGCAAGAAGGTCGGCGACGCGGTGACGATCCAGAGCCCGGGCGGCGTGAAGGAATTCGAAGTGCTCAAGGTGTCGTACGAGGATGCCGAGTAGCCCGCACCCGCTGGACTCGCTGATCGGCCCGCTGCGTTTCGCGGCGGCGCGTGACTTCGCCAACCTGGCCACCGTGAAGAGCCTGTCGACGCCGCTGGCTGCGGCGATCGAGCGGGCGCGCGTGTCGGTGCCGGGTGAGCTCGTCGCGGCGCTGGAGCGGGAGGTGGTGGAGATCGACTCGGCCGATGTCGCCCGTCGAAAGGCGTCGGTGGGGCGCGTGCTGGGCGTGTTGGCGAAGGCCGGGCTGGCGGTACCGGGAGCGCCGGCTGAGCGCCCGGCTGCTGCATCGAACTCCGCGTCGAGCTCGATTGGCCCAGCCCCCGGAGCGAGCCGCGCACCGACGAAAGCAGCGCCGATCTCGAGCGGTGCAGTGGCCGTGGGGAGCAGCGCTCCCTCGAGACCGACGACAGCCGCGCGGACCTCGACTGGTGCAGCGGCCGGTGGGAGCCAGTCACCCGCGACACCGGCGGCGTCGACTTCAACCCGCTCCGCGTCGCCGAGCCGCGTGGCCGCTCCGATTGAGACGCCGGACGACGCATCGCCTGAGACGAAGAAGCGCGGCAAGAAGAATCCCGAGGACCCCGACGCCGCCGCGCCGACGCGCATCATGTCGATCGCTCCGCAGTCGGGGCCGTTGGCGGAGCCGGTGAACAAGGTCGGCTGGCGGGTGAACCCACGTCTGTTGGGAGCGCTCAAGAAGAAGGGCGTGCAGCGCATCGGTGACGTGCTGTTCCTGCTCCCGCGCGCGTACGAAGACCGGCGGAGCCTCAAGCGCATCGCGCAGCTGCGCGGTGGCGAACGCGGCACCATCATCGCCACGGTGCGTGACACCGAGGAGTCGTACGGGCGTGGGCGGCGGTTCTTCCGCGCGGTGCTCGCCGACGCGTCGGGATCGATCGCCGCGACGTACTTTCAGACCGGGCCGTGGCTGAAGGCGCGGTTTCCCATCGGCAAGCGGCTGGTGGTGTCGGGCGACGTTCGGCAGTCCTTGCGCGGCTGGGAGATGCCGCACCCCGAGATCGAGTCGGCGGATGACGTGGAGACGTCTCCGATTCACTTCAACCGCATCGTGCCGATCTACCCGGGCTTCGAGCGTGGGGAGCAGCGCTCGCTGCGGGAGCTCGCGTTCAAGGTGTCGGAGAAGTTCTCGAGCGCCATCGAGGAGCCGCTGCCTGACGAGGTGCGCGCGCGGGTGGGTGTGTTGCCATTGGTGACGGCGCTACGGCTGATTCACTTCCCGACGCCGGAGTCGTCGTTGCCAGCGCTCGACTCGCACCAGTCCGACGCGCACCGACGGCTCGCGTTCGACGAGCTGTTCTTCCTGCAGCTGGGCATGGCGTTGAAACGGCAGGGCGTGAAGGTGACGCCGGGCATCGCGTTCGACGTGAGCGAGTCGCGGCTCGAGGCGGCGCGGAAGCTGTTGCCGTTCACGCTGACGGGCGCGCAGGGCAGGGTGGTGCAGCAGCTGTCTCGCGACATGGGCCGGCCGGAGCCGATGAACCGGCTCATTCAGGGCGACGTGGGCTCGGGCAAGACGGCGGTGGCGATGGTGGCGGCGTCGGTGGCCGTTCAGAACGGCTACCAGGTGGCGGTGATGGCTCCGACCGAGATCCTCGCGGAGCAGCACTCCAAGTCGTTCACGAAGGTCTTCGCCGCGGCGGGCATCGACGTAGCGCTGGTGACGGGCTCCGGCACGGCGAAGGCCAAGCGGGAGCGTCGGGAGCGGGTCGCGTCTGGCCAGGCGATGATCGCGGTGGGCACGCATGCGTTGATCGAAGACGCGGTGGAGTTCGCGAAGCTGGGCCTGGTGGTGGTGGATGAGCAGCACCGGTTTGGTGTCATTCAACGGCACAAGCTGATGTCGAAGGGCGTGCGGCCGGATGTGTTGGTGATGACGGCGACTCCGATTCCGAGAACGCTGGCGATGACGATGTACGGCGACCTCGATGTGTCTGTGATTGACGAGCTGCCGCCGGGGCGAACGCCGATCGAGACGCGGGTGTTCAACGAGAAGGCGAAGCCAAAGGTGTGGGAAGCCGTGCGGGAGCAGCTCGCGCAGGGGCATCAGGCGTACGTGGTGTATCCGCTGGTGGAGGAGAGCGAGAAGATCGATCTCAAAGACGCCACGCAGGCGGCGGAGGAGTTGAAGGTGGTGTTCCCGAAGGCGCGGGTGGGGTTGCTCCACGGGCGCATGAAGCAGGACGAGAAGGACGCGGTGATGTCTGCGTTCCGGGCGCACGAGATCGATCTGTTGGTGGCGACGACCGTGATCGAAGTCGGCGTCGATGTGCCGAACGCATCGGTGATGGTGATCGAGCACGCGGAGCGGTTTGGTTTGTCACAGCTGCACCAGCTGCGCGGTCGCGTGGGCCGTGGCGCGGCGAAGTCGTATTGCTTCCTCATCGCGGGCTACGCGCAGAGTGAAGACAGCCAGGCGCGGCTCGAGGTGATGGCGGAGACGAGTGACGGCTTCGAGATCGCCGAGCGCGACCTCGAGATCCGGGGCCCCGGGGAATTCCTGGGCACCAGACAGAGCGGCCTGCCCGAACTCGCGGTCGCCAACCTGGCGAGGGACCAGGACCTGCTCTCAATCGCCCAGGTCGAAGCCCGCGCGATCGTCGAGAAGGACCCCGACCTCGCCAGGCCTGAACACCTCCGCCTCCGCAAGGCCCTCGAAGAGCGCTGGGAAGGCCGCCTCAAGCTCGCCCGCGTCGGCTGACGCGTTGGGCGCCTCATTTCGAACGGGTCCAGCGGGCTTCACTGTGTCACCCAGACGGGCGACGACGACCAGACGAGCGATGCCGTGCCCCGCTCGCCAAAGCGATTTTCTCCCCAGCACCAGACCTCGCCGTCGCTCAGCCGAGCGCAGGTCGTCGCCACCCAGGCCATCAACTGTTCGACCCTGCGGGGCATCGGCACGGCGACAGGCGTGTCACTGGCCGGAACGTCACGCCCGAGCTGGGTCAGGTCGTTCGCCCCCCAGCAGCTCACGCCGTTCTCGCCGACCAGCACGCAGCAGTGGCGGTCGCCACACACGAGGTCGCGCGCGAAGGGCAGCAACGGCAAAGCTCTGGGCGCAGAGACCGTCTGCGCGCCCACGTTGAAGCCCCAGCACAGCACCCGGCCCGACTTCTCGAGGGCGCACACCTGATACGCCGACATGCCCACCTTCACGACCGGGCCCAGCCCCTCAATCGCTCGCTCGCTCGTGCCGCTCACCATTCCCGTGCCCAGCTGACCGCGCTCGTTGCTGCCACGGCATCGCACGCCGGCATCGACCATCGTGTTGCAGGTCACTCGCGGGGATTGGAAGCACACCTCGCTGGTGGCGAAGGTGCCCTGGCAATACGGCCGCAGGTCGCGCGCCATGCCGCCGTCCAAGAAGAACGAACACCGAACGCCGGGGCCGAAGGCGTTGAGCTGATAATGGTCGTTGCTGTTGCAGTCGGAGAAGCGCTCGACGGCCGACGGAAGGGCCATGGGCACCGTCGCGCCGTCGATGCGACACACCACGCCGCCGTCCCGCTCCACGACGCAGGCGCCAAGCGGGGAGACGACCAGGTCTCTGGGCGCATCGGTCGGCCACGCGACCGGCGTCACGCCCAGCCCCCCGCCCCACGCGACGAAGCCCGAGCGCCCCTGCAGCGCGCCCATTCCCCGCCAGCTCACGCTCCTCGCGAGCAGCGTGGCACGAACGCCCGGCACCGGCGTGACGCCGGGGGCTGCGCCAGAGATGTCGCCGAGCTGCGCGACGAAGTTGTCGCCCACACACCCGACATCACCCGCGCCCGTCAGGAAGCACTGGTGGGAATTTCCGGCGGCGACCTTCGTGATGGCAGGCAGGCCGGCGTCGATGGCCTGCCGGCACAACCAGGCACCACCGTCGTCCTCACAGGCCTCGAGCCCCCCATCGCGAAGCACCGCGAGCACGTCAGCCGAGCCAAACACCGCCGGCACCGCCTCGACGACCGCCGAGGGCAGTGGCTGCCACCATGCACCAGGCCGGTTCTTGCGGCATTCGAAGCCGTCGTCGAAGCGCGCGCAGCTCGCCCAGAACCCACGGCGCCACGCGCGCACGGGCCGGCTCATCACCACCTCGGCGCGGCCGCGCGAGCCCCCGTCCAACAGGTCCGGGATGAACCCCCAACACACCACCCCCCCGTCGGTGCGCACGGCGCAGAAGGCGTCGTTGGCCGTGCTCAGGTGCGCCACGTTCGTCTCGGCGCCAGGCGGGCCGGTGACGAGCCGCGGGTCGCACGCCCCGAAGCCGCCATCGATGAGCCTGCACCGCGGCGGAAGACAGGTGACGACTCCGGCAGGGTTCAGCCAGCAGGTCCCCACGCCGTTCTCGGCCACCTCGGTCACGGCTCCGGCATCGACGACGAGCGAGCACTCGAAGCCACCGCCAGCGAGCGCGGTGCACGGCGCTGGAACCGGGCGCTGGCCGTCCATGTGGAGCGAGAGGGTCGTCGGCCGGCCTGCGCGGGGCATGGTGGTCTGCTGAGAGAAGATGCGCCATTGACCAGCGAGCGGAGACCACGTCGCGATGCCGAAGCCCCAGCAGCGCAGGGTGTCAGCGCGCGTGAGCATGCAGCTCGAGTTGCCCGCTGCCGCGAGGTCGACGGCCGTACAGACATCCGCAGCGCCCGGGTTGTCCCGCACCACGCAGGCCGCGTTGATACACACCGAGGAGCGTCGGCACGTCGCGGGGCCACAGGGCGTCCCGTCTTCGAGAGGCACCGAGCCGCAACCCGAAGCAGGGTCGCAGAAGGCTGCTGAACACGCTTCGGTGACCCGGCACTCGAGCGGCGAATGCGCGCAGGCCCTATCGGCGCCGCACGAGTCGACGGTGCACGCGTTCTGGTCGTCACAGCTCGAGGCGACGGAGCCACGGCAGGTCCCTGCCACGCAGCGGGCGTCGACGAGACAGGCGTTCGTACACGGCGTGTCGTCGGGTTCCTGCTCGACGACGCACTGCTCGAGCGTGGTGTCGAAGCGAGCGCGTGAGCACGACTCGGCTGGTGGGCACGACGGCACCTCGCGGCCTTCTCCATCGAGGGCGACCGAGGACTGCTCCGCTCCCGTGAGCAGCAGGCTGCCCGTCGCGGGCCCCGCAGCGCTCGGCGCGAACGAGACCGTGACCTCGAGCGAGGCGCCCCCGGGGACGGTCGCCTCGGTGGGCGTGACTGCGAACGGAGCCGCGGTGGTGATGGTCATCGGGACCGAGGCGCGACCCGTGTTGGTGAGCGTGAGCGCGCGCGTCGTGGTGGTGCCGACGAAGCGGGCCCCGAAGGACAAGCGCTCGACCTCGACGCGCACGGTCGAGTTCGTCGAGGTGGTACCGCCTCCTCCGCAGCGGCAGCCCGCGGCGAGGAGAAGAACGAACATCGGGCTGAGGGAGCGCGTCACGTCGAGATCATCTTCCACAACGCCATCGAAGGGATAAGAGATTCAAACCGCGAAACCGAAACGGAACCTGCGTAGCGAGCCCGGAGCTACCCGAGAGGTGTCTCGTCATCTGGTCGACGGGGTCATGAGTCACGACCGCGCCTGCTTGGCCCACCTGCTCCGAGAAGCGGTGCGCGTCGAGGTGCCGGCACGCTTCGCTGAGCATGCAGGGCGTGTGGTCGACCGCAGGCGTTGATGTGGCGCTGGTGACGGGCTCGGGCACGGCGAAGGCCAAGCGGGAGCGTCGGGAGCGGGTCGCGTCGGGCCAGGCGATGATCGCGGTCCGTACGCACGCGCTGATCGAAGACGCGGTGGAGTTCGCGAAGCTGGGCGTGGCCGTGAAGGGTTGGGTCTGCAGCGCCGACTCCTTCTGCAGCAACACATCCCCACGCGTCCATTGGTAGCCGCCGTCGAGAAGGAACCCGACCTCGCCAGGCCTGAACACCTCCGCCTCCGCAAGGCCCTCGAAGAGCGCTGGGAAGGCCGCCTCAAGCTCGCCCGCGTCGGATAGCAGACCTCAACTGCCCCCCCATTCAGTCGTCACGGTTCCAACAGAATCGCGGAGCATGCAGGGGCGAACTCTCGATGAAACGGGTCTTCTTCCCAGATGGAAAACCGGAGCGCCTCAATGTCCGAAGAGCACCCTGTGCGCCGTTCCTTGCTGCTGTTGATCTTCACCATCGGGTGCTCCGCTCCGCCTGCTGACCCGTGCGGCTCACGGAATTGCACCGGCTGCTGCTCGGCTGAGGGCTTGTGCGTGTCGGTGCCGTCGGATCGCGCGTGTGGCACGGCCGGGCGCCAATGCACCGTTTGCCTCGGTGGTCTTCGCTGTGTCGACGCGGTCTGTGCCACGCCAATGGCCGGAGGGGCAGGGGGCGGCGCCAGTGGTGGCTCATCAGGTGGCGCCAGCGGCGGTTCGTCCGGCGGCGCCAGTGGTGGCGTCAGTGGCGGTTCGTCCGGCGGTGCCAGCGGTGGCGCGTCGGGCGGCGTGAGTGGCGGTTCGTCCGGCGGTGCGAGCGGTGGCACGTCGGGTGGCGTCAGTGGCGGTTCGTCCGGCGGTGCGAGCGGTGGCGCGTCGGGTGGCGTCAGTGGCGGTTCGTCTGGCGGTGCGAGCGGCGGCGCGTCGGGTGGCGCGAGTGGCGGCTCCGCTGGCGGCGGCTCGTCCGGCGATGCCGGGGCG
>JALHMW010000023.1 GCA_022843845.1 Archangium sp. | reverse complement strand
CGCCGCCAGCCGCACCGCCGCCAGCCGCACCACCACCGACACCAGCGTCGACCCCGCCGTCATCCGTCGTGCCCGCGTCGACACCACCATCGTTGTAGAACCGATCAGTCTGGCAATACCCATCGGACTGGCACTGTCGACGGCCACCATCCGGGAAGTTGCCGCACCCCGCGCCAAGGACGTCGCAGCGGTTGTCGCAGTAGCCCGTCGCGCCGAACTCACGACCACCGTCCGGGAAGTTCAGAACGCGTTGCTCGCAGATGTAACCGGTGCGGCACGTCGACTGCCCCTGGTTGGGCGCAGGGCAAGCCTTGAAGCAAGCCGCCTGCGTCTGGGAAATGCCGAGACAAACGCCCTGTCTGAGATCTTCCTCACCGGTCTCGCTGCAGTCCAGGTCATCGCGGCAGTCGCGGGTGCATTGGCCACCTGGATTGCCCGTGTACTGCGGACCACCGTCTCGACCGAGGATGACACCGCCATCTGCACGTCGAAGCACTTCCGGGAAGCAACCGCCGCCAGCGAAAGGGGCCCCCGGAACCGGGGCTCGGCAATCAGAGGCGGTCGTGCACGGTTCGTGGAGGATCGAGACCGTGTCGAGTTCGAGCTCGTCGTTGCTGAGGTCGCTCGGCAGGCAGGCCGTGGCGCCCTGACCGATGTTGAAGCAGCCGAACCCGGCGCGGCAGGGAGCCATTGCGCCGCAGCTGCTCACGAAGCACGCACTGACCTCTTCGCCGAAGACCCGCGGGAAGTTGAGGCAGATGCTGCCCATGGGGCAGTCATTCGCGGCGCTGCACCTGGGAATCGTGCACATGCCGCCCGCGTAGGTGATGCTGCCCGACAGGTTCTGCTGCTTGCAGATGGCGGCCGGGCCGAGGGTGGCCTGGCAGTCAGCGTCGCCCAGACAGGAGTCTCCGACCTTCTTCGGAGGCGCGATGCACGTGCCGTTGTCGCACGCGGGCGTCGGCGCCGCGCAGGCCTTGCAGGTCTCACCGTTGGCGCCGCAGATGTTGTTGTTCTGGCGCGTGGTGCCGCGCGGCTGGCAGGTGCCGTTCGCGAGCCGGCAACCATCGCAGGTGACTCCGCCGCCCGCCGTACCGCCCGCCGTTCCGCCGCCGCCCGCGCCACCACCCGTACCGCCCGTACCGCACGTGAAGGTCGTCGAGTCACACGTGGTCGAGGTGGCCGCGCAGTCCTGGCACATGTTGCCCGACGTGCCGCAGGTCGTGTTGTTGGAGTTGAGTGGCTTGGCGACGCAGACATTGGCTTTGCAGCAACCATCACAGTTGGCTGGCGTGCACATCTGCTGACCGCACGAGGGGGCAATAGCCACGAGGAAACCGAGAGCGGCTCCAAGGGCGAGGGCTTGAATCTTCATTCGATGAGACTCCTGCTGCATCCGTCGCCCTCCGGGCCAGGCGGCGGTGTGGTGAAAGGTGATGTCCGAAGGGCGGCGCTCAAAACAGAAGGCCGACCGCTTCGTCAAGTGCTGACTCGAAGCGACCGGCCCGTTTCTTCGCCCCGTTTGACGTCGCGCGTTCAAACGGTGCCTGCACCTTAGGTCGGATCAGAAGGGAATGTCATCTCCACCCGGCAGGTGATCTTCACTCGTCGGCGCCCGAGAGGCCGAACTCCTTCAGACGTCGGTAAAGGGTGGAGCGATCGAGCCCCAGCACCTGCGCCGCCCGCCGCTTGTTGCCTTGCAGTTGCTCGAGCACCGAGACGATGTACCGGCGCTCGACCTCCGAGAGGGGCAGCATGGTCGAGGCGTCGGTCGCGTCGGGTTGAACGACCGGCGCGCGCGCCCGCAGGCGATCGGGAAAGTCGGCGATCATCAGCGTCTCGTTGGTCGAGATGGTCACCGCGCGCTCGAGCGCGTTGTGCAGCTCTCGAACGTTGCCGGGCCAGGCGTGCTGCATGAGCATGGCGGCGGCCTCGGGCGAGACCTGACGCACCGGCTGGCCATCGCGCGCAGCGAACGACGCGAGGAACCGCTGGGCGAGGAGCAACACGTCTTTCCCGCGGGCCCGCAGGGGCGGCAGGTCGATGCTCACCACGTCGAGCCGGTAGTAGAGATCTTCGCGAAACGCGCCGCGCTCGACCGCGGCCTGCAGGTCGACGTTGGTGGCGGCCACGATGCGCACGTCGATGGGGATCTCCTTGTTGCTCCCGACGGGCCGCACCGTGCGCTCCTGCAGCACGCGCAACAGCTTGGGTTGGAGCGCCAGGGGGAGCTCGCCCACCTCGTCGAGGAACAAGGTGCCACCGCTCGCTTCCCGGAACACACCATGGCGATCGGCCCTCGCGTCGGTGAAGGCGCCGCGCACGTGACCGAACAGCTCACTCTCGAGCAGGTGCTCGGGCATCGCCCCGCAGTTGATGGGCAGAAAGGGCCCCGACGCGCGCCGGCTCTGCAGGTGCAGCGCGCGGGCGACGAGTTCCTTGCCCGTACCGCTCTCTCCCGTCACGAGCACTGTCGTGTCGGTCGGCGCGAGGCGATGAATGAGCTCGTGGATCTTCTTCACCACGGCGCTCTCGCCGACGAGCAGCGAGCCCACGCGACGCGAGGCCCGGTCTCGGAGCCCGATGAGTTCTCGCTTCAGGCGCGCGACCTCGACCGCCCGCTGGAGCGTCAGCGCCATCACCTCGGCCTCGAACGGCTTGGTGAGGAAGTCGTACGCGCCATCACGAATCGCGCTGACCGCCGCGTCGATGGTTCCAAAGCCGGTGAGCATCACGATTGGCAGAGGCCACTGCTCGTTCGTCACCTGCCGGACGAGGTCGAGCCCGCTCCCGCGGCCGAGGTTCAGGTCCGACAACACCACGTCGAACGTGTCCCACGACTCCGACAGGCGGGCGGCCGCGCCTTCGACGGTGCCTTCGGCGTGCACGGTGAACCCGAGTCGCTGTAGCTCGAGCACCACGAACTCGCGAAACGCGGGGTCGTCGTCGACGACGAGCACGTGGCCGGGCCGCGCGTCAGCGCGGAAGGTGGACGGTGAAACAGGCGCCATGGCCCAGCTCGCTTTCGACATCGATGTGCCCGCCGTGATCGCGCACCAGCTTGGCAGCGATCGACAACCCGAGCCCGGTGCCTTCGCCGGTCTCTTTGCGGGTGAAGAAGGGGTCGAACAACCGTGGAAGATCGGCGGGCGCGATGCCGTGGCCCGTGTCGGTGACGCTGACGTCGATGAAGCGCTCGCTGGCCTTCGCCGCCACTGCCACCCGCCCGCCTCGCGGCGTCGCGTGCAGCGCGTTCACCATGATGTTGGTCAACACCTGGCCCAGCTGAGAGGCGTCGACGTGCGAGACGAGCTGGGCTGGCGGCTCGACCCAATCGAGCGCCACGCCGCGGGTCGTCGCCATCGGCCCCAGGAGCGACACGGCCTGCCTCGCCACCACCCGCACGTCGTAGGCCGCCTTGCGCGGTTCGCGACGGCGCGCGAAGTCGAGGAGCTGGCGGATGAAGTGCGCCATGCGCTCCGACTGCTCGACGATGATCCTCGAGTTCTGCTGCACCTGCTCTGAGGGCAGGCCGGCCAGCATTCGCGCCCGGCCCGAGACGATGGCCAGCGGCGTCCCCAGCTCGTGCGCGAGCGCAGCAGCGAGCTGACCAACGACGGCGAGCCGGTCGGCGTGCTCAAGCTGGTGCTGCACCGAGGCGCGTGCCTTTCGTTCAGCCGTCATGTGCTGGCGGAGCGCGAGCTGCGCCGACACCTCGCGCCCGAGCGCCTCGAGGCCATCGCGCTGCGCTGACGAGAGGTGCCGCGGCGTGGTGTCGAGCACGCAGAGCGCCCCGACCGGCGGCGTGCCAGGGAGCCCGACGGGAACTCCAGCGTAGAAACGAACGCCGGGCGCCGCCGTCACCAGGGGGTTGCTCGCGAAGGCCTCGTCGAGCCGCGCGTCTGGCACCTCGAACACCTTCGACTGGGCCACGGCCGCATTGCAGAACGCCACCGCCCGATCCGTCGATTCGACCTCGAGCCCCGCCCGGGCCTTCAGCCACTGCCGCTCGGGCGAGAGCACGGTGAAGGCGGCCATTCGCGTGCCGCAGATCTGGTTGGCGAGCATCACGAGATCGTCGAACTGGGGTTCGCGTTGCGCATTCGCGAGATCGAGCTCGGCAATCACCCGCTGGCGCTCCGTCTCGACGTCGGGGGCCGTCATGACGCTGCCCTTGGACGCCGCAACGCCCGCAGCACCCGCCGGGCCGCGTCGGCCGGGTCGAGCGGCCACCCGAGCGAGTCGAAGACGCCGACCGAGATCGCGCGAGTCATCGCCGTCACGTCGTCGCCTGGCGGGCACCAGAGCACCGGCGCGCCCTGCGGGACGAGGCCCCGGCAGACCTCGAGGCCCCCGACGACGTCGTCACTGAGCACCACCACCGCGCCGACACCGCTGCTCGAAGCGTTCTCACCCGTCATCGCCACCGTCCGCAGACCGAAAAGCGAGAGCGCGTTGAGCAACATGTCGCGTTCTGCGACGCGGTGATTCGCAGCCCACACCCCGACTGCAGCCTCGTCGACGGCGGCGATGGGCCAGCGCTCGTCGACCGCGACCGAGCCCCGAAGCTGCCGATGCGCCCGCTCGTCGCCCTGCTGCAGCGCGAGCTCGAGGCCTTCGACGAAGGCCACTGCAGACATCGGCCGATCCTCCACGCGCTTGGCGAGCCCCCGGAGCAGGGCGGCATCGAAAGCGCGGCTCAACCCACGCTGAACGGCAACCTCCGAGGGTTGTTCAGGAGGGCGGTACAGGTGGGCCGCAAGCACGTCGGCCGGGCTCTGCGCCACGAAGGGTGGCTGGCCGGCGAGGAGCTCCCACGCCAGACAGGCGAGCGAGTAGACGTCGCTGCGCCGATCGGCCGGAAGCCCCCGGCATTGTTCGGGCGACATGTACCCGGCCGTGCCGGCGACGGTTCCAGTCTTCGTGACGCGCGTGAGGTCTTGCGTCTCGTCGGACAGTGAGGCGATGCCGAAGTCGACGACGCGAACGAAGGGCCCCTCTGGCCGGGCCTCGAGCATGATGTTCGCTGGCTTGAGGTCGCGGTGAACGATGCCCAGCTCGTGCGCGCACTCGAGCACGGTCGCGATGTCCTTCAGGAGCATCATCAGCTCGGCCATCGAGGGAAGGCCTCGAAGCTCGAGCCGCGACTCGAGCGATTCCCCGGTGATGAACTCCATCGAGAGCATCGCGTAGCCCTCGACCTCGATGAACTCATGCACCCGGACGGAGTGAGGGTGGTTGAGCTTGGCCAGCACCACGGCTTCGCGCCGGAAGCGGGCGAGCGCCGCGGGCCGCGAGGTGTCGTGCAGCACCTTGAGGGCCACCTTCCGTCGAAGGTCGAGCTGCGTCGCGGCGTACACCACGCCCATGCCGCCGCGGCCCACTTCGCGGTCGAGCCGGAACCGACCCGCCACCACATCGCCGATCTGCATGCGCACCGACCTTGCACTGCCCGGGCCGCTGGCGCCGAAGCGCTGGAGTGAAAGGCAAACGGAACATGCAAATGGGCATCTGGGCGCGAACGACAGCGCTGATGGTTGTCGTGGCGATCCCTCCGGTCCTCCTGGTGGGAGCCATCGCCGTCGAGCGGAGTCGGCAGGCGCTCGAGCTCGACGCCGACCAACTCCACACCGCGCTCGTCGAGCGGCTGCGAGACGAGCTCTCTCATGAGCTGGTGGTGGCGACGGGAGAGCTGACTCAGCTGGCCAACGAGGTGCTCGGCCCCGGTGACGAGGCGGCGGTGCTCGCAAAGGTGGCGCACCAGCTCGACGCCGACGAGGCCCCCTTCACCTTCGTCACCATCTACGGGCCCGATGGCGCACGGCGCGGTTCGATTCGACGCACCAGCACCACCGAAGAGGGGCCCCCGATGCTCGACCTCAGCTTGCGGCGGAACGGGTCGACTCGGGGCCGGCCGGTCAAGCGCGGCGAGGCGGTGCTGCTGCCGATGACGGTCGAGCACGCCGACAGCTCGGGCGAGGTGGTGTGGGTCTACGCCGAGGCGCGCCTGTCGGCGTTCCTGGAGCGGCTGGAGGAGGTCGCTGTGCGCCCTCCGCTGAGAGACGGCAACTCGGTGCAGGTCGTCAACTCCGGGCACGAGGTGATCGCGACCGGCGGTGGGCTGGTCGACGGGGCGCTCCAACCGGCCGACGTCTTCAGCGCGCTCGGCGGCACCCTGCCCTTCACGCAGGACACGGTGTTGGTGACGCGGTTTCAGTCGAAGACCGGCGCCGACATGCTGGGCGCGCTGGCCACCGTGCCGGCGCTCGAGTGGGCCCTCGTCGTGCAGCGCAGCCAGGCCGAAGCGTACGCGCCGATCGCCAGCCTGCGCCTCATCGTCGCAGGCGTCGTCGCCGGCGCCGCGCTGCTGGTGCTGCTCTTGTCGATGCTCGCCGCCCGCTGGCTGACCGCGCCACTGCAGCAGCTGGTCCGCGCCACCGTCGCGCTCGCCGAGCGCGCCTTCTCGTCGGTCGGCGCCGGGGTGACGCAGCGGTCTGACGAGATCGGCACGCTCGGTCGCTCGTTCGAGACGATGGCGAGTTCGCTCCGTGCATCAGAGACGCAGCTCGTCGCCGAGACGAAGACGCGGGCCGCGCTGTCGCGCTTCCTGCCGGCCGAGCTCGTCGAGCGGGCCATTCGTCAACCCGAAGCGCTCAAGCTGGGCGGCGAGCGACGACTCGTCACGGTGCTGTTCGCCGACGTCGTTGGCTTCACGCACCTCGCCGAGACGATGCCGCCCGAGACCATCGTAGCGCTGCTCAACGAGCTGTTCTCGTTCGCGACCGAGATCGTCCACGCGCGCCACGGCCTCGTCGACAAGTTCATCGGCGACGCCGTGATGGCGGTGTGGGGGCTTCCCGAGTCGGCACCCGACGACGCCACGCGAGCGGTGGCCGCAGCCGAGGACCTGCGTCGGTGGATCGAGACGGGCAACCGTCGCTGGAAGCAGAAGTGGGGCGTCGAGGTGCAGCTGGCCATCGGAGTGCACACGGGCCCGGTCGTGGCGGGCAACATCGGGAGCGATCGCCGCATGGACTACACGGTGATCGGCGACACGGTGAACGTGGCGGCGCGCCTCGAGGCAGCGGCCGGCCCCGGCCAGATTCTGATCAGCGACGCGACGCGCACACAGCTGGCCACAACCACAGCGTCAGGCGTCAGGAGCATCGGCGAGCAGGTTCTCCGTGGCCGCGCCACCGCGACGCAGGTCTTCGAGGTGACGCCGTGACTCCCATTCTTCTGTTGTTGCTCAGCGGCGTGCCGACGCCGCTTCCCGACTACGTGGTGCAGCCTGGTGACACCTGCGAGAAGCTCGCGTTGCGGTTTTACGGAAACACGCGCGAGTACCGCCAGCTGCACGCGTACAACGCCCTGGGGCCTCCTCCGCACCACCTCGTGCCGGGCTCCGTGCTGCACCTGTCGGCGCCGAGCACGCCCGAGGCGACCGTCACCTGGCTGCGGCCTGACGTCGCGACCCGCACCAAAGAGACGCGCACCTGGGCGGCCGCCGCCAAAGGCGCTGCGCTCTACCGCCGCGACGAGGTGAACACCCGCGCGCAGGCCGCCGCGATTCTGACCTTCCGCGACGACAGCCAGCTGTTCCTGCGGGAGCAGGCGCTGGTGATCGTCGCAGGCGAGCCGAACCGTCGGGTGTCGACGCCGACGGGGGTCGAGCTCGTCTCGGGTGAGGCGAGGGTCTCGCTCTCGGCGCTGCGTGGGCGGCTCCAGGTCGCGACGCCAGCGTCGAAGGTCGAAGCCAGCGGCAAAGAGGTCGCGGTGTCGGTCGACGCCGAAAAGCGAAGCCGCATCAGCGTGCACGCCGGCCGCGCCGACGTGGTGGCCATGGGGAAGACGGTGCGCGTCGCCGAGGGCCAGGGCACCCGGGTCGAGCTGGGGAAACCTCCCGAGGCGCCGCGTCCGCTGCCAGTCGCGCCGACGCTTCGCGCGGACACGACGGTGTTCGTGACGACGGCGGAGTCGAGCGAGGTGGCCGTCTCGTGGGACCAGGGCAAAGACGTCACCGGGTTCCGACTCGAGGCGGCCTCCCTCGACAGCCCCGAGTCTCCCTTCGTCGAGACCGACGTGAAGACCCCCTCGTCGACCGTGCGGGTGCCTGTGGGCCGCTCGGTGCTGCGGGTGGCCGCGACCGACGCCTCGGGGCTCTGGAGCACGCGCTCGGCGCCGCTCGTCGTCGAGGTCGTTCGCCTGGCGATGCTCGACTCGGTGTCGAGCGAAGGCGTCTCGGTCGCGCCCGTCGCGATCGACGGCGCGGTCACGTCGCTCGATGGCGTGAAGCTGAACGAGGCGGTGATGGTGACGACGCCGGGCCCTCACGAGCTGGTCGTCGAGCGCGCGGGCGGTCGATCGACCCTGGCCTTCTCGGTGCCTGCCAGGGCACCAGCGCCCGCGCCGGAGCCACCGCCCGTTGCGCCGACGCCCATCGTGATGACGCTGGCTGCCGAGCCACCACCGCCACCACCAGAAGACCCGATGGCCTCGCCGGCCTTCCTGCGTGACGATGGCGTCGGAGCGCTCAGCCGCGTCACGCCGTGGCAGACGAAGAGCCTCGTCGACGTGACGCTGCAGGGAGACCTCGCAGGCCGGGTGCCCGACGCGACGCTGACGGCGCGCCATGAGCACACCTTCGGAGCGCGCTTCGCCCTCGCCGGCTCGGCGACGGGGCGATGGACGGGGTCGACGCCGGTGCTCCGGCTCGATCTCGCGCTGATGGCGAGGCTGGGGCTGGTCGAGGCCGGCGCCTTTCGACTCGCGCTGGCGGCCCAGCTCGGCGTGCTGCCGTTGACCAACGCAGCAGATCAGCCCGGGACGGTGCGCGGCCAGGGCGTGCTGACCGCCGGCTTCGACGGCGATCGCTGGGGTGCGTTCCTTTCGGCGGGTGCTGACGTCAACGACCGGGGCCCCATGGTGTCGCTGCTCAGCAACGGGCAGGTGTTCCGCCGGTTCGGCGACCGGTGGATCGGTGCGGTCGAGCTGGTGACCCAGTTCCCCTCGCTGAGGGGCGTCGACCTTCGTGGCGGCGTGCTCGTGCGAACCCGAACCGACTGGGGCCAGTGGGGCGTGATGCTCGCCGTCGGCGGTGGCTCGGCTCGTCCCCTCACGGGAACGGCGGGAATTCAGGCCTGGTGGTAGGTGTCGCGATCGTCCACATGCCTCGCGCCACGTCACGGCCACCACTCGCAAGCGACTGAACTTGCCGGAAGAAACCGATGGCCGTCGAGTTGCTCTGGAGCAGAGCATGATGACTGACCCGCGACCCTCCGTTCTCTGTTTCGAGCCCGAGCCGGTGCAGTTCGCTGCGCTGCGCGATCAGTTCCGGGAGCAATACCGTCTGGTGTGGGCGCAGACCGTCGACGGCGCGCTGACGAACCTCGCGCTGTGGGGCCGACGCCTGGCGGGCGCCATCGTGAGGTCGCCCGCCGGGCCGGAGTCGACCACGGAGTTTCTCACCACGACGCTGTCGGCTCTGGAGCTGCCGACCGTCGTGCTCGCAGTGCGCGACCCAGAGCCGACGTCTGATGCCGAGTGGCGGATCGGGCCGATGCGCCACGCCTTCGTCCACGGCTCATTCGACGTGGCCAGCAGCTGAGTGACTGGTGCAGAGAGACAGAGTCACGGAGGCACGCGGTGAAGGGTTGCCAGGACCAAGCCGGCGTCCTCCGAGCCCGGCACTCAGAAGGGAATGTCGTCGCCGCCGGGAACCGACGGGGGAGGTCCACCCATGTCGTCAGGAGGCCCGCCGCCGAAGTCACTGCGGCCAGCGCCACCACCACCACCACCATCAGGACGACCCGCTCCGCCGCCAGCGCCACCGCCGAGGAACTGAACCGACTGGGCCACGACTTCGGTCGTGTAGTTCTTTTTGCCCTCTTTGTCGGTCCACTCGCGCGTCTGGAGGCGACCCTCGACGTAACACTGGCGACCCTTCTTCAGGTACTCGCCGCACAGCTCCGCCAACTTCCCCCACACCACGATGCGGTGCCACTCGGTGCGTTCCTGCTTCTGGCCGCTCTTGTCGGTCCACGACTCGTTGGTGGCGATGTTGAAGTTCGAGACCGCCGCGCCCGAAGGCGTGAAGCGCACCTCGGGGTCTTTGCCGAGGTTGCCGATGAGAATGACCTTGTTCACTCCGCCTGCCATGTGTGCCTGCCTTTCGTTTCGAAAACCAACCCATCACGGGTTTGGTGAACGAAGGCCTAGCACGGGGGGCTGACATCGGATCAACAGGGGTGCGGCGCCCCTTGTTCTGCCCGCGTGTTACGAATTCCCAGGGAGCCACGATGACCGACCTGAGCCCTGACAAGACCTTTCCCTCTGGGCTGACGCAACGAACCCGGCTCCGCACGTCAGGCCCCGCGCCCGGCACCCTGATCGCGGGGAACTATGAGGTCAGGGGCAGGTTGGGCGAGGGCGCCATGGGCATGGTCTTCGAGGCGCAGGACCTCGCGATCAACCGCCGGGTGGCGCTGAAGATCTCTTCGCGACCCGAGACCGACCGCGCGTTGCAGCTCGAGGCTGAAGCGCTCGCCGCGGTCGCCTCACCGCTGGTGCCGGCGGTGTACTCGCTGGTGACGCACGAGGGCGTCCCGGTGCTGGTGATGGAGCGGATCTACGGGACCTCGCTCGAAGATCTGCTGCAGGAGCGGCGCGCCCAGAACGAGCGGCTCACCACCGACGAGGTCCTCGACGTCCTCGGCGCGCTCGCCGACGGGCTCCTGGCGGTGCACCGCGCGGGCGTCGCGCACCGCGACGTCAAACCCGACAACATCATCCTCGCCCCCGGAAACCGCGCCGTGCTGCTGGACTTCGGCGTCATGATTCCCGCGGTCGCGATGCAGGGCGCGGCGGCAGCCGGCACCCCACACTACATGGCGCCTGAACAGTTCACCGGCAGCGTGGACCCGACCGAGGTCCACCTGCTCGACGTCTACGCGTTGGGCGCCGTGGCCTTCGAGATGCTCGTGGGACACCCGCCGTTCGAAGGCAGCGTGGAGCAGGTGATTCACGCCCACGTGACCCGGCCCGCTCCCGAGCTCCGGCTCGCGCGCCCAGACGTGCCCATCAAGCTGGCCGCGCTCATCGGCGCCATGCTGTCCAAAGATCCCTCGGAGCGACCCGCGGCGATGGACATCATTGCGTGGCAGCTGCGATCGGTGCGCGCCGCCAACACCGAGCGCGACGCGGCCGGCTTCAGCGTGCTCGTGGTCGACGACGACCCCGACGTCTTGAACCTGCTTCCGCTGTTCGTCCGCGAGGCCGGGCCGCACTGTGAGGTGAGGGTCGCGAAGGACGGCGAAGAGGCGCTTCGGCTGGTGCGCGAGCGCCCGCCCAACCTGATGCTCCTGGACCTCAACCTGCCGAAGATGAGCGGGCTTCAGCTCTGCCTTGCGCTGCGCAGCACCCACCTCGCTGACGCCTGCGTCATCGTGCCCATCTCGGCCAGCGCGACCGACGAGGACCACCGCCTGCTGCGAGAGCTCGGACTGACCCGCTTCGTCGCCAAGGACATGGCGGCCCACGATCGCATCGTCGAGCTGGTTTCGGGCGAGCTCCGCCGTTGGACCCAGGCACAGCGGCAGCTCCGGAAGGCCTGACTCGGCTTCGCGTCTGTCGGTGACGTCGGTCGACGAGCTGCAGGCCACGAAGCCGACAGGGGCGTTACGATCAGTCGAGATGGCCGCGATCTCCAACAGATGGCGCGAGGCACCGGAGCGTTCCAGGGACCCCGGGCATTCTCAGCTGCTATGATTTCGATCTGGATGCCGATCGTTCGACCATGAAGCCCGCGCCCATCCCAGCCAACGACGCCGCCAGGCTCCAGAAGCTCAGGGACTACGACGTGCTCGACACGCCACCAGAGCCGGCCTTCGACGCGTTGACCGCCCTGGCTGCGCACATCGCCGGGGTGCCGATCGCGCTGGTCTCGTTGGTCGACGTCGACCGGCAGTGGTTCAAGTCGCGCTACGGCCTCGAGGCGCCTCAGACGCCGCGCGACGTGTCGTTTTGCGGGCACGTGGTCGCGGCTGAGGTTCCCCTGGTCGTCCCCGACGCGCACCTCGACGCGCGGTTCGCGGACAACCCGCTCGTCACGGGCGGGCCCCACGTGCGCTTCTATGCAGGCGTTCCGTTGCGGACTCCCGACGGCTTCGTGCTCGGCACGCTCTGCGCCATCGATCAGCAGGCCCGAGTGCTCACCAGCGAGCAGCAGGCTCTGCTGACGATGCTCGCCCAGCAGGTCGTCGATCAGCTCGAGCTGCGTCGGCAAGGGCAGCTGCTGCGGGCACGGCAGGCGTCGTTGCACGAGGAGCTGCGCCAGACCGCAGAGCTGGCCTCACGGCTGCAAAGCATCCTCGGGAGCGCCAACCTGGGCATCATCGAGACGACCCCCGCCGGCGTGATTCGGGAATTCAACGCCGCGGCAGAGCGCATGCTCGGGTACTCGGCAGCCGAGCTGGTGGGCACCATGTCGCCGGCGATCTTCCACGTAGTCGACGAAGTGGTGGCGCGCGCCCGCGAGCTGACGGCCGAGCTGGGACTGCCGATCGAGCCGGGCTTCGATGCCTTCATCGCGAAGGCCCGCCTGGGGGTCGCCGACGAGCGCGACTGGACGTACGTCAGAAAGGGCGGGGCGCGCTTCCCCGTGCACCTGTCCATCACCGCGCGTCGCGACGCGGCCGGCGAGATCACCGGGTACATGGGCATCGCCAGCGATGTAAGCGAACGCCGCGCGGCAGAAGAAGCGCTGCGGCAGCGCACGGCTCTGCTGAAGCTCGGGTCCGAGGTCGCCCGCGCCTTCACGCTGAACGACACCATGCCTCGAATGCTCCAGGCGTGCGCTGAGGCCATCGTCAGCAACCTCGACGCCGCCTTTGCCCGTATCTGGACCCTCAACACCGCCCAGCACGTGCTCGAGCTGAAGGCGAGCGCGGGCCAGTACACGCACCTCGACGGGCCCCACGCCCGGGTGCCGGTCGGCCAGTTCAAGATCGGGTTGATCGCCCAGGAGCGCCTGCCCCACATCACCAACTCGGTCCTCGACGATCCGCGCGTGGGCGATCGTGAGTGGGCCCGGCGAGAGGGCCTGGTGTCGTTCGCCGGCTACCCCCTGGTCCTCGGAGATCGGCTGGTGGGCGTGCTCGCGATGTTCTCGCGCCACGCGCTGCCCCCGTCGGCGCTCGAGGCGTTGGGCGTGGTGGCCACCCACGCGGCGGTGGGCATCGATCGGAAAGAGGCCGACGCGCGGCTGAGAGAAAGCGAGGCGCGCTCGCGTTCGATCATCGACTCGGCCGTCGACGCCGTCGTCACCATCGACGAGCGTGGCCGCATCGACCACGTCAACCCCGCCGTCGAGCGGCTCTTCGGCTACGCGGCCAGTGAGCTGCTCGGAGAGAACGTCGGGGTGCTGATGCCCTCACCTGATCGTCAGCAAGCCGACGGGTCTCTCGCCGACGACGCCGCGACCGGCCATCGGAAACTCACCGACATCGGTCGCGACGTCACCGGCGTCCGCAAAGACGGCTCGACCTTTCCCGGGGAGCTGGCGGTCAGCGAGTTCACCATCGAGGGCCGGAAGTTCTTCACCGGCGTGGTGCGGGACATCACCGACCGCAAACGCGTCGAGCGCCTTCAGTCGGAGTTCATCTCGACCGTCAGCCACGAGCTGCGAACGCCGCTGACCTCGATTCGCGGCGCGCTGGGGCTGGTGGCAGGAGGCGTCACCGGCGAGCTGCCGAAAGAAGCCCAGGAGTACCTCGACATCGCGCTGTCGAACAGCGACCGCCTCGTCCGGTTGATCAACGACATCCTCGACATCGAGAAGATGCAGTCGGGCAGCATGGAGTTCCGCCTGCGGACGACCGAGCTGGGCGGCGCCATCAGGTCGGCCATGTCGGCCAACGAAGCGTTCGCCTCGGCCCACCGGGTTCGGCTGGTGCTGGGCTCGACGATTCCCGCCGGAGAAGTGCTGGTCGACCCCGATCGGCTCGCTCAGGTGCTCACCAACCTGATCTCGAACGCGGCCAAGTTCTCACCGACCGACGGGGTGGTGGAGCTCTCGGTCGAGCACGTGGGCGCGGTGCTGCGGGTGAACGTGCGCGATCATGGCCCGGGCATTCCCGAAGAGTTCCGCGGCCGGATCTTCCAGCGGTTCGCCCAGGCCGACGCCTCGAGCACCCGTCAGAAAGGCGGCACCGGTCTGGGGCTGTCCATCTCGAAGGCCATCGTGGAGAAGATGCATGGGCGGGTGGGCTTCGAGTCGGCGCCCGGGGGCGGCACGATCTTCTTCTTCGAGCTGCCGTGGCTACCTCCGGTCGGTGACGCTGGGAACGCCGGCGCAGCGCGCGTGCTGGTCTGCGAAGACGACCCCGACGTCTCCCGGGTGCTCGACAAGCTCCTCTCGAACGCGGGCTTCACGGTGCACGTCGCGCCGACCCTCGAGCGGGCGCGGCGTCTGCTGGCGATGAACACCTATGACGTGATCACGCTCGACATGGTGTTGGCCGACGGCGACGGAGCGGTGCTCATCGGCGAGGTGCGCGCGACCGAAGCCACCCGGCTGACGCCGATCATCGTGGTCTCGGGCTCTGCAGGGGAGCTCGGCCGGGCGGCCATGATGGTGTCCGACGTCATCATCAAGCCCTTCGACGAGGGCCGCCTGCTCGCGGCGGTGACGAACGCGGTGGCGACCTGCCGGAGCGACAGCCCGCGCCTGCTGCACGTGGAGGACGACGAGGACATTCGCCGCATCGTCAAGCGCACCCTGCCCGGCTCGTGGACGGTGACGTGGGCCGACAGCCTGCAGGCAGCGAAGAAGGCGTTGAGCGAGACGACGTTCGACGTGGTGCTGCTCGATCTCAGCTTGCCCGACGGCGCCGGCCATGAGCTCATCGGCCTCGTGGGCCTCGCCCAGGTCATCATCTTCTCGGCGTCAGACGCTTCGAGCGACCTGTCCCAGCGCGTCGCGGCGGCGCTCGTCAAGTCACGCGTCAACCCGGTCGACGTGCGAGACACCATCATCTCGATCATCGCCCGTGCGCGGCCCACCGGGAGACCCTCGTGAAACTGCTCCTCGTCGACGACGACCTCGACATGCGGGCGCTGCTGAAGCCTGCCCTGGTGGCCCAGGGGCTCGAGGTGCTCGAGGCGGGAACAGCCCACGACGCCGACGCACTGCTGGCAGCGGCTCCGGTCGACCTCCTGGTCATCGACGGCCTGCTCCCTGACGCGCCGGGGCTGGCCTACATCAAGCAGCTGAGGTCGCGAGGGGTCCCCACGCCGATCGTCTACATGTCGGAGTTCTTTGGGGACCTGAAGGCCTTCAATCGCATCACCACCGAGCTGGCGGTCTCTCTCGTCGTCTACAAGCCGGTCGACCCGACGAGCTTCGCCGCGAAGGTGGCTGAGCTCGCGTCGAGCGCGGCGCCCACCGCGACGGCCGCCGGGGCCGGGTCGATCGCCAGCGAGCTGGCAGAGCTGCGGAGGCAGTTCGCCGAGCGGCTGCCCGAAAAGCTCGCTGCCCTCGAGGCGGCGATCGAGACGTCGCGGCAGGAAGGCGGCCTCCACGGTGAGGCCCGTATGCTCGCCCACCGCCTGCGCGGCTCTGCTGGCTCGTACGGCTACCCGGGCCTTGGCGAGGCGATGGGCGTGGTGGAGGACCTGCTCAAGACGACGTGGCCGAACCCCGCGGGCAAGCGGTTCTTCTGGGAGCAGGTGGACCGGGCGATGGCCGACGCTCGCGTGAGCGCGGCGCAAAGCCCAGACGAAGTGATGCAGGGGCCCCGGCCAGTCGCTGGGGCGTCGAAGGCGATGCTCGTCGTCGATGACGACGCTGACTTCCTGCGCATGGTGTGTGGCCTCGCACGAAAGCTGTTGATCGACGTGGTGAGCGCGCGCTCGGCGGACGAGGCGCTGCAGCGCGCGAAGACCCAGCCGCTCCTCGGCGCCATCCTCGACGTGCACCTCCACGAAGAAGACTCCTTCTCGCTGGCGAAGAGCCTGCGCGCGACCCGCGGCAACGAAGAGATCCCCATCGCGTTTTCGTCGGTCGATGGCCGCATCTCGACCCGGGTGGCGGCGATCGAGGCGGGCGGCACCAAGTTCTTCGACAAGCCGATCTCCGAAGAGAGCTTCGGCGAGCTGGTGCAGCAGTTCCTTCGGCTCTCGCAGGATCGGCAGGGCCGGGTGGTGATCGTCGACGACGACCACGACGTGGCGGCGCACTACTCGAACTGCCTGCGAGGCGCGGGCTTCGTCGTCGAGGTGCTGCACTCGGCGGACGAGCTGGTCGACACCCTCGAAGAGATCCGGCCCGACGTGCTGCTGTTGGACGTCAACCTGCCCCACGTCTCGGGCATCGACGTCTGCCGCGCCTTGAGGACCTCGGAGCGCTGGGAGCTGCTCCCCATCTTGATCGTCACCGCCCACCTCGAGCCCGCCCTGCGCCTTCGCGCCTTCCGCGCCGGGGCCTCTGACGTCATCGGCAAGCCGGTGCTGCCAGAGGAGCTGCTGGCGCGAGTGGGCGTGCAGGAGGAGCGCATGCGGCTGCTCCGCGACCGCGCCGACAAGGACCCCCTCTCAGGGCTGATGCTCCGTCGGGCCTTCGTCGAGGCGCTGCAGCGGCCCCTGGCGACGTGTGCGCGGGAAAAGAAGCCCCTCTCGCTGGTGCTCCTCGACATCGATCACTTCAAGAAGGTGAACGACACCTGGGGGCACCTCGCTGGCGATCGCGTGATCGCGGGGCTGGGCGAGCTGCTCCGTCGGCGCTTCCGGGTCGAGGACCTCCGGGCCCGGTGGGGCGGCGAGGAGTTCGTCCTCGTCTTCCCCGGACAAGGCCAGGAGTTCGCCGTGCAGGCCGCGCAGCGGCTGTTGCGAGAGTTCTCGGAGCTGCGGTTTCCAGCCGACGACGGGCAGCCTTTCGGGGCGACCTTCACCGCGGGCGTCGCCGAGTCTCCGGCCGACGGCAACTCGATCGCGACGCTCATCAGATCCGCCGACAGCCACCTCTACGCCGGGAAACGTGAAGGCCGAAACCGGGTCGTCGGCCGGCCCAACGTGAAAGAGGAGAGCCGATGAAGGTGCTGCTGGTGGACGACGAGGAGGACATTCGCAAGATCGGGCGGCTGAGCCTTCAGGCCGTGGGGAAGTTCGAGACCGTGATCGCCTCGAGCGCCGCCGAGGCCATCGCGCTGGCTGCCAGCGAGCGGCCCGATCTGATCCTCATGGACATGATGATGCCGGGCATGGACGGGCTGGAGGCGCTCGCCGAGCTCAAGCGCGACCCCGCCCTCGCGGCGATTCCCGTGCTCTTCATGACAGCCCGGGTGCAGCGCACCGAGGTGGATCAGTACCTGAGGCTTGGAGCGATCGGCGTGATCCAGAAGCCCTTCGACCCCATGCTGCTGCCCTCTGAGATCCGGCGCATTCTCGACGCGGCGGGGCACGCGAAGGGCCCCTGACCAGGCTGCGGCTCAACCGCCGGGCGCGCTCGGCACCACCGGGCCGGGCGCCGCGGTGGGCTCCGTGGGCACCGCAGACGGCTCGGCCTTCGGGGCCTTCGCTTCGGCGATGCGCTGGCTGAGGAGCACCTCGAGGCTCTTCGAGAACGAGGCGACCGACGGGTCGACGCTGCCCTGCGAGGTCTTGATGGCGGCCCACAAGGGCGCGTCAGCTTGCGACTGCTTCACCAGGCCCGTCACCAGCCCATCGAGCGCGGCAGAACGATCGGCCTCCGACGACGAGCGAAGCGCGGTCAACAGCTCCACCGGCGCGTCATGGGCGACGACGGCGAGCTGCTCGGCGAGGAACGCGGCGCCCAGCTCGTCGCTGGCGGTGAAGCGCACGAACTCGAACAGGCGCGAGACGGCCTCCACCTGGCCCGACGACGCGAGCTCCACCAGGCTCGAGAGCACGGGCACGTCGAGGCCCGCCTTCTTCGCGGCCTTCTGCAGCCGGCCGAACACCTCGTCACTGGCCACGGCGCTGTCGAGGAAGATGCGCACGTGCGCGGGCTCCTTCGGGTCCGACAGAATGAGCGCGTCGGCGATGGCGGCGCGCACGGCGGGGTCCTTCTCGCTGCGCCACGCGATGCGCAGGAACGACGCGTTGCGCTTGTCGCCCTTCTGTCCCATCGCCACGTACGTCTTGAGCCGGGTCTCGAGCTCGGCCTGTGACGACACCACCGAGGCGGGGCGCATCATCGACGCCACCGCGCCCGAGGGACCTTCCGACGAGCCCAGGGCCGCGACGGCGGCGCCGAGCGCGTCGATGTGCTGCACCACCGACGAGGCGCGGCCCGGGAAGTCGTTCACCATCACCGAGAAGACGAAGCGCTCCCCGCCGACGGCCTGCACGTAGCCCGACAGCGCCGACACGTTCTCGAGCGTGCCCGTCTTGGCGCGCAGCCGGCCCACCGCCTCACTGCCCTCGAAGCGGTACTTGAGCGTGCCGTCCTTCGCAGCGATGGCGAGCGCCGACAGGTACTCGGGCGCGATGGGGAACCGCTGGCCCATGTGCGCGAGCAGCGCGGTCGTCTGCGCGGCCGAGAACCGGTTGGCGTCGTTGAGGCCCGAGCCGTTCTTCATCACGTACGTGCCGCGGGGAATGCCGACGTCACGCTCGAGGAAGTCCTCGACGGCGTGAATGCCCTTCACGTGGCTGCCGGGCACGCCCTTCACCTCGGCGCCGATGGCCTTGATCAGCTGCTCCGCGACGAAGTTCGACGAGTTCTTGTTGAGGCGCTTCAAGACGATGTCGAGGGTGTCGCTCGCCGACGCGGTCAGCATCTTCGCGTTGAACGGCACGGTGCCGGCGCGAATGCGCCCCTTCACCTTGATGCCGCGTTGGGCGAGCAGCTGCTTGAGCGTGAAGCCGAAGTAGAGCGCAGGTTGGTCGACCTTCTTCCACTGGCTCCACACGCCCTTGTCGAGGGGCACCACGCCCTTCACTTCGATCTTCTGGCGAACCTTGTCTTTGTCGATGCCGCTCGAGACGGTGTAGCGGCGCTGCGTCTTCGAGCCGGTGGTGAGCTCGGACTCGACGACGAAGAAGTCGGACGCGGGCTCGACCTCGGTGACTGCGGGAGCGCCGACCGACTCTCCGGGGCGCAGATACACGCCGACCGAGTTCCAGTTGAGCGAGAGCGCTCCGGTGGGGGCGAGGTACGCCTTGTCGCCCGACTCCTGATCGAAGCCCGGCGCCGTGCGCTCGCCGTCGAAGTACGTGTCGTCGAGCACGATGCCGTCAGAGACCTCCTTGAGGCCGGCGTGCACGAGCTCCGACACCATGCCGTATAGGCGCTCGGTGGTGATGGTCGGGTCGCCGCGCCCTCGCACGTAGAGCACCTTGGCCTTGCCGTCCTTGAAGTCGTGGTCGGTGAGGAAGTCCGTCTCGAAGCGGAAGTCGGGGCCCAGCGAGGTGAGCGCCGTGGCCGCGGTGAAGAGCTTCACGTTCGAGGCGGGGTTGAGCAGCTCGTCGCCATCGCGCGAGAAGACGAGCGTGCCGTCATCGAGGCTGCGCACCTGCACGGTGACGCGCGCGCCTTTCAAGGTCGAGGTCTCGATCACCGAGGTCAACGCGCGCCTGAGCGCCTCGCGTTCTTTCTCTCTGAGCTTCGGATCAGGAGCACTCCACGCCACCGCGCCACACGCGAAAATCGCCGCGACTGCCCAAATCCCGATTCGTCTCACGATGAAGGACACTAAACTCTGAATCTGGGTATGGCCGATAGTTCGTGGCGTCTTTCCACACACCAGACGAGGGGGTCGTTCATGGCTGAGAGCACCGAAGTCACGCGGGTCATCAAGGCGCCAGCGCGCCGCATCTACGAGGCATGGCTGGACCCCGAGGAGCACGCGCTGATGACGGGCGCCGCCACCTCGGGAGGTGAGGACGGCAACTACACCGCATGGGACGGCTACATCGAGGGCCGCACCGTGAAGGCCGAGCCGTACGCCCGCATCGTGCAGACGTGGCGGACCAACGAGTTCCCCGACGGCGCGCCCGACAGCAGGCTCACCATCGAGCTGACCGAGGTCGCAGGCGGTACCGAGGTGAAGCTGGTGCACACCAACATCCCCGACGGCCAGGCCGACGACTACGTCGCCGGGTGGAAGGACTACTACTTCGACCCGATGGAGAAGTACTTCGCCAGCCCGCGCGAGAAGCTCAAAGAGGGCGTCGAGGCGATGGAGGACGCTGCCGAGAAGGCGGGCGAGGCCATCGAAGACGCCGTCGAGAAGGCGGGCCTGGCGCTCGAGCGCACCGCGAAGAACGTCGGCAAGGCGCTCCAGAACGCGAAGAAAGAGGCGCGCAAGCAGGCGGTGAAGGCCGTGAAGCAGGGCAAGAAGGTGCAGAAGTCGGTGGCGGCGCAGGCGAAGTCCTTCGGGAAGACGGTTCGTGGCCTCGTGAAACGCAAGAAGCCAGCCACGCCGAAGAAGGCCGCGAAGGCGGCGCCGAAGAAGAAGTCTGCACCCGTGAAGAAGAAGGCCGCGCCGAAGAAGAAGTCGAAGCGTTGAGTCGTGTGGGTCAGCAGCCGCGCCGTGAGGGATTTTCGGCGTGGCTGCTCCGACCCGTCACTTCCCGTCGCGCAGCGCCTTGATCGAGGCCTGCTTCTTCTTCCCCTGCGTGGTGAAGGCGGGCCCGAGGGTGACGACGGTGGCCGGCATCAGGTTCGCGAGCCGGGCGATGAGGCCGCGCGTCATCGGAATCGTCACCTCGAGCGGGCGGTGGGGCAGCACCTCTTCGATGAAGACGCGCTCCAGGTCCTGCACGGTGAGCGCGCGCCCGCCAGAGAACGTCATCGCCGCCTCGGCGTAGTCGACCTGCAGATCGAGCATGGGCGTCTGTACGGCGTCGGGCATCACCAGCGAGACGTGCACGTTGAAGGGAGAGAGCTCCTGCGCGATGGCGAGCGTGAAGCCGCGCACCGCGAACTTCGAGGCGACGTACAGACACAGCCCCGGCGCCGGAGCGAGTGAGGCGAGGCTGCCGACGTTGATGACGTGGCCCGACTTCTGCGCGGCGAAGTGACGGCCGACGACGCGGCACCCGTGGATGAGGCCCTTGGTGTTGATGTCGAGGTGCTTGTCGACCTCGCTGGCGTCGACCTCGTGGCCAAAGCCGGGCTTCAGGTAGCCGGCGACGTTCATCAGCACGTCGACGCGGCCGAAGTGCGCGAGCGCGACCCGCAACGTCTCTTCCCATTCGCCCGCGTTGCGCACGTCGAGCTTGAGCGTCTTCACGCTCTCCATCGGCCAGGCGTCGTCTCTGGCGCACTGCTCGAGGCCCGAGACGTTCACGTCGGTGGCGACGATGCGGTACGCGCCGGCGAGGGCCTTCGTCAGGTGCCGGCCGATGCCGCTGGCGCAGCCCGTCATGACGATCACCTGAGTGGTCTGCATGGGCCGGCGCTCTACCCCGAGACGTCCTTCATGCCCACGCCGGACCGCTCGACATCCGAGAGGCTCCGGGATCTCTCTGAGAGCCGGCGACGGATTCGACCTCGAGCAGGGATCGCTGCCGCACCAATTGCCGCACCGTCACGTTGGCCCGCCGACACAACACGCTGCGGCAGATTGCCGTCCCCGCCGTGCGCTGTGAGGCGAGTGTCTGCTACACGCCCGCCCATGGTCCGGTTCGTCACCCGCTCGCCCTGGCTCGTGCTCTTCGCGGTCTTCCTCGCCTGTGGTGGCGGTGGCGGCTGTGGTGGCGGCTGCGGCGGGTTCCAGCAGTTGCCGCAAGGCACCTACCGCGGCGCGAAGCTCGACTCAGCCGGGAGCATTCGTGTCTCGTCGGCCGGCTTCGCGTACATCAACTCCGACGCGGGCATCAGCACCATCCTCTCCGTCCTCGCGCCCGGTGGAACGCTGCGGGTGCCAGTGCCGTGCTCGATTCAGACGACGAGCCTGTTGGGCATTCCGGTGCTCCAGCTCGCCATCGCCGACGAAGGCTCGCTGCTGTGCAACGCAGAGTCGTGCGGCCAGATGGATGGCCGGTGCACGGCGGCTGACCTGCCGCGTGAGGTGACGATCAACATCAACACCCTTCGGCTGGCGCCCAAGTCGCCTGACCTCGTCGAGGCCGTCATCGGCGCGACGGTGCAGACCGGAGAGCTCCACATCGGCTCGGTCAGCGGCAGCGCGTGTCTGCTGGGTGGTGGTGGGCGCATCAAGTGCACCGTCGACTTCGATACGGGGCGGGCTCCGCCGGCGTTCACCGAGCTGGGCCTCAACATCAAGCTGACCATCGACACGAAGTGGGATCGGCTGCTGTCGCTCGAGGTGTCCGACATCGATGGCACGAGCACCTGTTCAGGGAGCACGCAGCCTCCCGCGTGCATCGACGGCGCCGACATCACCCTGGCCCGCCCGCCTGGAGCGACGTGCTCCTTGTGCACCGCCGCCAACTTCGGGCCGGTGAAGAACCTGCTCATCGGGCAGCTCGCCAGCTCGTTGCAGAAGCAGCTCACCGACGCGCTCAAGGAGATCAACTGCGCCCCGTGCTCACTCGGCGCGTGCCCGATGTCGACGCAAGCGGGCGTGACGGCCATGTGCGTGCCTGAAGATGGCGGCCCGGGGAAGTGTGTCGACTCGGCCACCGGCGCCTGCGTGCCAGGGCTGATTGGCGTCGAAGGTCGCCTCGATGTCTCGACGGCGCTGCAGGGCCTGGTGCCGGCGGGGAGTGAGATCGAGCTCGCGTTCGGCGCTGGTGGCCTCGTCGCGTCGAGCCCGATGGGCACCTCCATCGGTCTGCGCGGCGGCGTTCGTGAGGTGGCGCCGTCGACGTGCGTGGCGCCGAAGAACCGCCCTGCCCCGGTGATGTTGCCGCTGCCCGACCTCGACCGTGACGCGCCGGCGATGGGGTACGACCTCGCGTTCTCGCTCTCGCAGCAGGTGATGGCCGACACGCTCTACCGCGTGCAGCAGTCCGGAGCCCTCTGCATCGAGCTCGGCAACGAGACGGTGTCTCAGCTGGAGTCGGGCGTCTTGGCGGCGGTGCTCCCGTCGCTGAACAAGTTCACCGACGGCAAGAGCGTGCCGCTGCGGGTGGTGATTCGGCCCGTCAACGCGCCCACCATCGTCGTCGGCGAGGGCACCCTCGACATGGCAGGGAAGCCGCTCGACCCGCTGTTGCTCCTCGACTGGCCGCAGGTGGAGATCGACGTCTACGCGCTCATCGAAGACCGCAACGCCCGGCTGTTCACCATTCAAGCCGACCTGAAGCTGCCGATGGGGCTCGACGTGCGCGGGTGCGACGAGCTGCGGCCAGTGGTCGGCAGCCTGATGAACGCGGTGACGAACGTGAGCGTGAAGAACAACGAGATGCTCGCCGAGAGTCCTGATGCGCTCGCCATGCTGGTGCCGGTGCTGCTGTCTCAGGCCGAGCCGGCGCTGGCCATGGGCTTCCCTTCCGTGACGCTGCCGGACCTGCCGGGCTTCGCGTTCAAGATTCAGCTGCTGCGGGCGCGTGGCGTGGGGCAGATCACCGGAACGTCGACGTACAACCACCTCGGCATCTACGCGCGGCTCTACCCTCGCACCGAGATGTGCCCGGTGCCGTTCAAGGCCGAAGAGGCGGCGCTGTGGTTGTCGTCGCGTGAAGACGCCACCGTGCGCATCATGGGCCTGGGCACGCAGGAGATTTCGTTCCGCGTCGACGAGGGCTTCTGGTCGATGTGGCAGCCGGCCGATGCGTTCGGGCAGGCGATCGTTCAGCACCCGCGGCTTCGGCTCGGCGGCAGACATGTCGTCGAGGTGCGCGGGGCTGATGGGCGTGAAGGCCGGCTCGAGCTGCGCTGAGTCATCGCAGCCACTCCTTGCCGCGCTGCAGGACGTGCTGCCGCGCGCTGCCCAGACACGCACGCACACGGTTGAGCGCCGTGACGTGCGGCCGATCGTCGATCCTGGTGTCGTCGTAGCGGTCGACCTCGAAGTGAACGAGCTGCACCTGGCGAAGCGACTTGAGGTGAACGGAGCCGAGCTCCTTCGGCGCGTACGGCGAGAGATAGCCGACGAGTCGCTCGACGGTGGCCCACGCCTTGAGGTCGACGTTCTCACCCATGAGGCGCACCGCGCCTTCGACGACGAAGCCGTGCCGCCAGACGTCGGAGCCCCCGATCAGCACGCCCGCGAGGCTGCCGAGGAAGTGACGGCGGTGACGATCGAGCAGCTTCTGGGCCCGCTTGCGCGCACGCGCTGAGGTCTCGAACTGCAGCGCGATGAACTCTCCGCGCGGGTCGCCGACTTCGAGCAACGCGTCAGCGAGCACGCGACGGCGCACGAGGTCCGCCGGAGCGTCCCAGACGGCTTCGTACATCTCGTGAATGTGCGCGTTCGTGGACATGGCGACACCGTGCCGGGCTGACTGCTCGACGAGGCCGTCACTGACGCGGGAGCAACGAGTGTCACGATTGGTGCGGTTTCCGCCCCGGGCGTGACGGCCAGTGAGCGGTCTCGCTTCGAGTTGAGCCGCACGCGCCGCTCGTGCAGTCTGAAGGACCTTGCGAATCCTGATCGTCATGGCTTTGGCGGGCTGTAGCGGCGCTGCCAGCTCGATCGATGACGGGAGTCGGCAGATCAACCCGTTCACCTCGCCCTGTCTCGAGTTGCCCGACACCGTTTCGTTCGGCCCGACGAGCGTCGGCTGCGACCTCAGCCGGCAGCGCGTCACGGTTCGGAACCGATGCGCCTTTCGACTCACGCTGACCACCGAGAAGCCCGCGGGCCCGTTCGGCGTTGCCGCGCTTCCCATGACGCTCGAACCGGGCGAGCAGGCACCGCTCAGCGTCGGCTTTGCTCCCGTGTCCACCGGTGCCGTCGCCGCGGTGCTGACGGTGTTCGTACACGCCAACGACTCCACGCAACGAAACACCTTCGCCGTCGAGGGTGTCGGCGTGACAGCGCGAACCGTCTCGTTCGATCAACTCGCTCCGGTGCCGCCCCGAACCAGCCTGCTGGTGATCGTCGATGACGACGGCCTCACGAACGCCGAGCAGAACTTCCGCGACTTCGCGCGGTACCTGGTGACCGCAGGCTGGCCCAGCGTCGACGTGGCGGTGAGCAACGTGAGTGGCGCGTTGCAGTCTCCTGACGGCGTCACAGTGCTGTCGACTGACGCTGCCGAGTTCGAAGCCCGCTTTCAGCGTGCGACCCGCACCGCGCCGACGCCGGGACGACGGAGCTGTCATGACACCGCGCTTTCGTTGCGCGACCGGCGTGAACCACCGGGCTTCTGGGAGCAGCCGCACTCCATCATCTGCGTCACCGACGAACCAGACGGTTCAGACCTGCCCGGCTCCGAGATGATCGCACGATGGGCGAGCGGCAGAGTGCTCAGCCCCTTCAGCGTGATTTCTCCATGGCACGTCGCCGGTGAATCGTGCGGAAGGTTCGAGCCGCGCTTCGAGCGACTCGTGGCAGCGACCAACGGTCTTCGTGAAGACCTCTGCACGCCAAACTGGGCAACGGCGCTACAGACCATCAGCAAGGCGACGCTGGGGTTCCAGACGACCTTCTACCTGCCGTCAACGCCGTCGCTTCGCTCGGTACAGTCGCTCGAGGTGTCGGTCGAAGGCGTGCCCTTTCCCCAGGTCGACTTCCGAGGCGCGAGGAGCTGGCGGTACGACTCGGTGCTGCACGCCGTCATCCTGGAGCCGCTCTACACCCCGACCCCGGGACAACGTCTCGAGACGCGGTGGCAGACGTGCGACTGAGCACGGTGCCACGCCCAGCCTGCGCTTGCGGCTAAGGTCCTCCCAGCATGCGACCTCTGTTCTGCATCCTCCTCATGGCGTTGACCGGCTGCGTGACCATCGTCACCCGCGCCGGAGGAAAACGCGCACCCGGAGCCGACGTGCACGAAGCGCACGGCTTCATCATCCTCAACGGCGAGCGCACCGCGGTGAAGTGGTCCGACGGAGACAGCTTCGACTTCGAGTCGGGGCCCTACGACGGTCAGGGCACACGCCTGTTCGGCTACAACACCCTCGAGTCCTACGGGCCCGTGCACCGGTGGGGCGATTGGACGCGTGAAGAGCTCTACACGCTGACCAAAGGCGACGCCGACGTCTGCGCAGCGCAGGAGTGGGAGTGCACGACGTCGGGCGCTCCCGATGCGTACGGCCGCGTGCTGGTCGAGTGCCCGAAGCTGGCGATCGAGATGGCGCGTCAGGGCCGCGGGCTCGCGTACGCCATCAGAGGCAAGCCGAACCGCCTCGTGCTCGACGCCATGCACCAGGCGCAACGCGCGCGCCGTGGCATCTGGGCCAAGGGCGTTCCCAAAGGCCTCATCACCGCGCTGCACTCATTCGCCGAGAACACCGACGGGAAGTACCCCACCTCGTCCAACCGCATCCTCGACACGCGCACCGGTGAAGCGCCGCTGCGCAAGCACACCGATTACTACCAGCTGTGTGAAGAGGTCTGCCTGCGCACCGAGGACGACTGGTCGTGCATGGTCTACGTGCCGTACGAGCTCCGGTACAAGAACCAGCCGCCGTGTCTCATCGGCGAATGAGCATCGTCGACGAGAAGAAGGCGCTGCGGGAGCGACTGGCGGAACTCCGAGAGCGCGCAGCCGCGACGACTCCGACCGCTGCGGAAGACCTCGCGCGCGCGTACCCCGTGAACCCGATTCCTTTGGTCGTCGCCGGCACCTTTCCGATGCGCAGTGAGCTCGACCCTCGCCCGTTGATGCGTCGACTCGAAGCGCTCGGAGCGACGCTCGCGCTCCCACGCACGCCACGCCGTGGGCAGCCGCTCACCTTTCATCGATGGGATGCAGACACACAGCTCGTCACCAGTCGTTTCGGCGTGACGGAGCCCGAGGCCGAAACGCCGATGGTGACTCCCGACCTCGTGCTGGTGCCGCTCCTCGCCTTCGACCGGACTGGCGCGCGGCTCGGGTACGGTGGCGGCTACTACGACGTCACGCTGGCGGCGCTGCGCGCATCGGGTCCGGTGTTCGCGCTGGGTCTCGCGTACGCGGCGCAGGAACTCGAGCACGTGCCCACCGAGCCACATGACGTCCGCCTCGACGCCGTGCTCACCGAGGCCCAGTTCATTCGCTGCGTCAGGCCCTGATGCCCGGCAACACCTGCCCGACGGAGCCGAGCTCGTAGTTCACCGGCCACAAATTCGGGTCGCGCCCTGACGTGCTGACCGAGCCGTAGCCGGGTTGCCCGTTGCGCTCGTAGTCGGCCGGAGCGAGCCCCATCGCCTGCAGGATGGTGACGAGCAGCTGGTTGTGCGGAATGCCCTTGATGACGTTCCCGTCCTCCTGGCTGAAGTACGCGCGCCCGTTCCAGTCGATGTAGTCGAGGTACCGGCCGGTCCGCAGAAAGCCTCCAGCGCTCCCGCCGAGCAGACACGGCACGCTGTACCCGATGTGGTTGAAGCCCAGCTCGTTGCCCCAGTAGATGAGCGAGTGGTCGAGGAAGGTGGTGCCGTCGCCGGTGGGCACGTCGAGCCGCGCGCAGAGTCCCGCGAAAATCTCACTGGCGATCCACGAGTTGATGCCTCTGAGCATTCGCCGTGCGTTGGGATTTCCGAAGTCGTGCGCCAGCCCGTGCCAGGTGCCGCCGCTCGCGTCCTCGGAGTGGTAGTGGCCGAACAGGGCCGGGTTGTTCGCGTCAGGCCCGGGCCCCAGCGCCTTGTGAATGCCCATGGTGACGACGCGCGTCTGGCCACACATGATCGCGGCCGCCACCACGTCGAGAAAGAGCCGCCACTTCGTCGCGATGTCTGTCGGGTTGGTGCCGACGTTGTTGGCCAGCGAGCCGGGCGCCGCGGGGGCCGTGCACGACAGCGTCTGGTTGCTCCCGAGCCTGGCCTGCAGCTCGGTGAGGAGCGTCAGGTACTGGTCGAGCAGCTGCTTGTCTGCTGCCGAGAGCCGCGGGTTGTTCTTGAGCCGCGTGTAGTCCTCGAAGACGCCGTCGACGAGGAGCCGGTCACGGTTCGGGCCTCCCGGCATCGGCATGAACGAGCCGAAGACGTCATTGAAGGCGTCGCGTGGGTTGGTGCGCGCCTGCACCTGCTGCACCGCGCCGGCGACCTGCCCGAGGTTGCTGTACGACATCGAGTTGGTGACGCCCTGCGAGAGGTGGAGCGACCGCAGCGCTGGCGTCGTCGGGTAGAACTTCGACGAGTACGCGATGACCTGGTCGATGGTGGGCAGGTCAGCGAGACGGTCGGCGTCACACGGCGTCGCAGGCGTGCAGGAGCTGAAGTTGCCGAGCAGCGCGCCGTAGTTGTGATTGACCGACGGCAGGAAATCGAGGCCGCGAATCAGGTTCAACTTGCTCAGGAACGGGTTGAGCGCGGGCCCGAGGATGCCGGAGATGCCGGTGGCCGTTCTGAAGTCCTGCAGCGGCGCGAAGGTGTACGGCGAGCCCGACACCAGCGGCTGCGTCAGCAACGTGGTGCCGTCGGCCTTGCTGGTGCCGGGGTACCGCGCGTTCTTGAGCTGGTAGCCGTTGCCTTGAAAGGCCGGGTACCACTCCCTGATGAGCTGCGTGCTGAACGACTTGATGACGATGAGCGCCGGCCCCGACGGTGGCGCGGCGGCGGCGGTTCGGGGAATCAACGACGCCAGCGTGGGCAACGCGAGGGCTGCGCCGCCAACACCGCGCAGCAACTGTCTGCGGTCGAGCTTCATCATGGTGCTCCCACGACCTTCAGGCGAAACGATGGTGCTTCGGCGATGGAGCGGAAGACCTCGGCGAGCGTCGACGCGCCTCGCAGTCGGGTCGCCAGCTCCGCCTCGGCGCAGCGGTCGACGTTCGACGTCGCTTCTCGGCGCGCAGTGAAACGAGTGAAGTTCTTCGCAAGGCACGCCGCCGCGCGGCCACTCTCGATGATGCGCTGGTTGAGCTCGGCCGGGCCCGACACCAGCCGCTCGTCGTCGAACGACACGCGCGCGACCGCACTGGTCGAGAGCGGCAGGTCAGCCAGCAACGCGCCGGTCTGCTCGTCGTAGATCTTCTCGGTGGTGCGGAAGCGGCCGATGGCGTCGTACGACTCCTGCACGTAGCCCATCGGCGTGAACGTCTCGTGGCACCCGACGCAGAGGTTGTTGCCGGCGATCTTCTTCTCGTACCGCTGCCGCGTGGTGTCGGTCGCCGAGCTGACGGGCGGGTCGAGCGAGCCGGGCGGCAGGTTGTTGGGATCTGGCTGCGGAAGTGGGTCACACAGAATCGTGCGCCGCAGCAGCGCTCCTCGATGGAACGGGTTCGTCTGCTCGATGTTGTTGACCAGGAGCGCAGCGCGCTGGAGCAGGCCTTTGCGGCTCCCGTCAGTGAAGCGCGGCGGCTCGCCAGTGCCACTGAAGACGGGCACGCCGTACACCGCGGCGAGATCGGTCGAGCGCGTCAATGACACGTCGGTCGACAGCAGCGTCTCGAACGACGCGGGCCGGTCGAACGTCACGTACTCGGTCAGCGCCTTCACCTCCTGCACCATGTCGGCGTAGTGGTCGTGCCCCGGCTCGCCGAAGCGCAGGCCCTGCGTGAGCGACCGGAAGCCCGGCCGGCCCGTCGCGAAGCCAGAGAACGCGTCGAGCTTCAGCCACTCGCGCCAGAACAACCACAGCGTGCGCCGCGTGCGGGGGTCGTCGAAGAGGCGGGTCAGCTGTGCCTGGTAGCCAGCCTCGGTAAGCAGGGCTCCGCTTGCCGCGGCGTCGAGGAGCGCGTCGTCGGGCAACGTCTGCCAGAACGTGTACGAGAGCCTCGAGGCGAGCTCGAAGGCTGTCAGCTGCAACGGGCCCTCCGGGGTGGCGGCGCCGTCGACCTCGACGTGATTCAGGAACGACGGCGAGAGCAGCAGCGTCACCACCATCGCGCGCAACGCCTCGGGTGGAGGCCGTACGCCGTCGTTGAGCGCACGGAGCCGCGTCGCTTCCTGGGCCGTCAACGGACGACGCATGGCGCGCCGGCCAAACCCGTTCAGGAACCCGTCGACGCAGGTGGCGCTCAAGCTCGTCGCGGTGGCGCACGCGCCTGCGATGGCGGTGCGGGAGGCCTGGTCCGTCGAGACCCGGTCACCGACCGCGATGGCGACGTCGAACCAGGTCGAGAGGTGTTGGCCCGAGACGCGGTTGTCGAGGCCGGTGAAGACCAGCGTGCTGTCGGCTGGCGCCGCGTCGAGCAGCGGCTGCACGGTGGCGGTCAGCGACGACAAACCGCTCGTGGTCAGCAGGTCGCGCACCGTGTTCTGGTACTGCTGGGTCGACAAGCGGCGCAGCGGCGTGACGCCGGGAATGCCGGAGCAGTCGAGCGGCGCGGAGTCTCCGCCACCCATGTTCGCGGCCCCACCGCCGGCGGCCTGCATCGGAGACGGCTCGGAGATCTCGCCCCAGCAGCCGGCCACCAGCACGCAGAGGCCCGGAAAGAGTAGGAATCGGGAACGCATTGGCTGTCAGTGCCACGCCGGCCCTGCGACGGCTCAGGCTCAGCGCTCTTTGAATGCGTCGGCGACGATCGGCCGCACGGTCGTCTCGTCGAATACCTTGGTGCCGATGTCGTAGACGAGCTTGGCCATCGCCTTCCGCTCCTCGGCGCTCAGCGCTTTGAGTGCCTTTCCACCGAGCCCGAGCACGGCCCCCTTCCATGCGTTGACAAGCGCCTTCCCGATACCAGCCGGGCTCGGGTCTTTCGCGATGTCGGCCGCCGCCGTTCGCGCGAAGTCGAGCATCGTCTCTTGCACCATGCCGCCGACTTTGTCTGCATAGCGCCTGCCTACGGCGTAGCTGACAGTGTCGACGAGCGTGTTGTACGCGACCGACTGGAGCGGCAGGTTGTCTCGTTGCCCCTTCATCACGTTCGAGAGGATCTTGCTGGCGACGTACGCGACGGGGCCGAACTGCTCGATGATGGCGTGGCCGGCGGCGAAGATCTTCTGGTGGCGCGCGTCGGTGGTGGCGATCGAATCAGCCCACTGCCGAACGCTCTGGCCGCGCGGCCGGTCGCCCAGGTTGTTGTCGACGAAGCGCTTCACGTCGTCGAGGCGCCCGGTCGCGATCACCTTCTCGAACGCCGGGATGCGCGAGATGACGACGTCGGCCGAGTTCTTGACGCCACCGCCCGAGCCCCACATCGAGCCGTTGCGCGAGGCGAGCGTATCGCGCAGGTATTTCATGTCTCCCAGCAGCTCGCGGTATGGCGCCATCTCTTTCGAGTTCACGCCGTCGACGCGACGCACTTCGGCCTGCTGCGTGACCTGCGCGACCTGCTCCGGCGTCTTCACCTGGAAACGCGAGTCCTTCTGGTACAGGTCGACGAGCCTGAGCAGCTCGCTCTGGGTGCCGCGGTTGACGACGCCCTGCTTCGCGGCCTTGAGCGTGAGCGCCTTGAGGTCGCCGACGTCTTTCTGGAGTGCCTCGAGGCCCCGCGTTCCGTAGCGGAGCGGCTCGACGATTTGACGACGAAGGCGCACGAGGGCGAGGCCGGTCTTCTTCGCGTCGTCGCTGAACCCTGCGTCACGGAGTGTGCTGGCCACGCTCGTCGCGAGCTTCTCGGTCATCGGTCGATCGCTCGACAGCTGCTTTCCCATCCAGTCCTGGGCCGTCTTGACGTCGATGCCACTCTTGTTGGCGACGGCGCGGTTGGCCTGCGTGGCCATCGAGATGGCGCGGTTGATGTCGCCGCGGCTCATCACCTCGCCGGCCCAGCTCAAGTTCGTCTTCATGTAAGAGAGCGCGTTCGGGTCTTCGCCAGTGACGGTCTTCTTGAAGTTGTAGAGCAGGTAGTGCTCCCAGTTGTTCGTCTTCACGCCCGCCTCGCGAAACACGCCCGCCAGCGCCGTGGCCTGCTCGCCGACGGTGCGGCCAGTCGGGTTGTCTTTGATGGCCTTGAGCGATGCGAGAATCGCGCTGCCGAGGTTGACCCGCGGCTGCGAGGACTGGACGGCCTGGGTGCGTTGTGCGGGCTGCGTTCGAACGGTCATGGGCTCAAGGATGCGAAGGGTGCCGAGTGTGTGCATCGCTCCGGAAGCACCCGATTCCGCAACGGAATTTCGTATCTCGGGGCGTCAGGCTTCTTTCCAATTTCGCATTGCTTCGATGGCCGTCGACCAAGGCTCGGCTACGCTCCGCCAATGCGCGCTCTGCTCCTGCTGCCGTTGCTCGCCTCGTTCGTCTTCGCGGCGCCTCCACCCGATGCTGGAGCGGTCGAGATCGCCGCTGCAGAGCGGGCGCTGTACGCCACGAAGCCGCTGACCTCTGCCGAGCTCTCGAGCCGGTCGCTGCGCGAGCTGACGTTGATGCGGAACTGGATCTACGCGCGTCGAGGCAACGAGTTCCGCCGGGCCTGGCTGCGCGACTTCTTCGCCAAGCAGAAGTGGTACGCGCCGAACCAGATGATGTTCCTGTCCGGCGCCTGGAAGGGCGAGACCGACGACGAGCCCGAGGTCTGGGCGCGCGACGACAAGAACGCCGAGCTCATCGCCGAGTACGAGTCGAACCTGACGACCGAGCAGCTCATCGCGATGCGGGATGCCGTGCGCGCGCGCATGAAAAACGTGAAGGAGTCGAACGCTGACGATCTCATCGAGCTCAAGCTCATCTCGGTGCGGCTCGGCGGCTGGGCTGGCGAAGGTGAGCCTCCCGCGGGCCTCACGCCGCTCGAGAACCCGAAGCGCCTCGACGGGCTGCTGAAGTTGAAAGACCTCGACGACCTCTCACCACGAGACCTGAAGCTGCTGCGCAACACGATCTTCGCGCGCAAAGGCCGGCCCTTCGAGACGCCGCTGGTGAAGGGGCACTTCAAGACGGTGCAGTGGTACGTCGCCGACGCGAAGTACTCCGACAAGCTGCTCACCGACGTCGACAAGAAGAACGTGAAGCTCATTCAGTCGCTCGAGCGCGAGCTCAAACGCGAGGCTGAAACGAACTTCATGGCCGGGGCCTGATAGGCCCTTCGGTCCCCCGGGCGGGGATCACCAGAACGAGAACCGAATCACCAATCGGGCGGGTCGACCGTCGAGGGCTACTGCCCGAAGGCGATCCACTGAATGCAGTCGCAGGCTGAAGGCGTGCCGCCAGTCCACGCCTGGTACTCGAAGCCGGTGGTCGTGGTCTGTCGGATCCGCACGCTCGTGCAGCCAGAGTTGTCGAGCTCCTGAGGCTGCAACCAGACCGACGGGGCCGTGCCGAAGGTGACGCCAAACGGGACGAACTGCGCGGTGGGTTGCCCCGCTGGAGCGCTCCCGGGAACGGAGCAGGTTCCGTATGTTCCCATCACGACCCTGGCGAACCTCGTCCCGCCACTGCCAACCTCGAGCTGTGAGGCGCTCACGACGCCGTTCACCTGCAGCTTCGCAGCGGTGTTGGGGCCACCGGCGCCGATGATCACGTTGCCGAAGTCGGCGTTGAGCCGCGTGTCACCTGCCGAGGGGCCGCGTTGAAGGAACAGTGGCGCGGCGACTCCGTTGTTGCGGGCATTCACCTCATCGCCGTCGAGCGAGAGGTTCAAACCGGTGCCGCTCCCGACCACGATCAACCCACTCGTCCCGGTCGGGGCGGCTTCAGGATCGGCTGGGTTCGCGGGCCCGATCTTCTGATCAATCCACGCGGCGAGGTTCTCGAAGTTGCTGTTGATGTCGGCCGCGCGGGCCGGGGCATCAGGCAGAAAGCAGTACAGCAGGTTGGAGCGGGTCGGGGCACACGCCGTCGGAGAAGCAGGGTCGGCGACCGCGCCAGCAGCGACAAGAACGAGGAGTGCGGCACCCGCGATGGCACCAGCGGCGCGCAGCTGCTTGCGTCGTCGGACGAGCCGTTTGAACTCGACTTCGAGGGCCTCGAGGCGCGCTTCCAGCGACTGGTTCATGGTGCCGCCGTCATACACCGGAGAACCCGAATCACCAGTCGGCGTGAGTCTTCGTCTTGTTCGTCAGGACGGAGCCCAGCGACTCGAGCAGCGACAGATCCGTCGTCGCGTCGTCGAGCAGTCGTGCCTGCTGGCCGTGGAGCCCTGCGCGCAGGGGCACGGCGGTCGCGCGGAGGACCCGACCGTTCTGGAGCTCGAGCCGCACGAGCAGGCCTTCATCCTCCGAGGTGCAGTCGCAGTCGAAGGCCAGGTTGCCGAGGCCCCAGGCGATGACGGTGGCGCCGCGACGCTCGACGGCGCCGATGGCGTGACTGCCGTGCGCGAGGACGGCCTGGGCGCCCGAGGCGACGGCGAGCTCGACGGCCCGGCGAAGCGACGGCTCGGGCAGATAGAGCGGCGGCGCGAGCACGTGGAACAGGACGATGGTGGGCTCGAGACGCGTGAGGCGCGCTTCGAGATCGGCGGGAACGCCGGCAGAGAGATCGACCTGGAGGAGCGCGAGCCCGGCGACCGAGGCGCTCCCCAGCGGCGCGAGATCGTACTGTTGAAGCTTGGAACGCGTGCGCTCGAGGCCGACGGCGCCGTCGTCCATCGCGTGGTTGTTGTCGACGCCAGCCGCGATCACGTTCGCCGACTTCAGGCGCGTTGCGGAGTCGGGAGGATTGACGAGCGCGTTCGCCGACGACGGGCGCAGCTGCGTGGAGATCGGCCCTTCCAGGTTCACGACGAGCGGGCCGTCGAGCGCGAGGCTCTCGAGGGCCGCGCCGCCACGTTCGCCGAAGTGCACGTCGCCACCGAACCAGAGCACCGTGGGCCGTTCAGGCGTGGCGTGACGAGCGCAGCCGCCGAAGCAGCTCGCAACGACCACCCAGACGAACGAGGCCACGCAGAGATGGCGGCGCGCTGCGTCGGGCCGAGCACGGTCTCCGAGCCTTCCGAACGGAGGCCCATCGAATCGACCAGGGCGCAGACGGCTGCGTGTCATGTCGCTCCGGCCCTCTGGCTCATGGACGCCAGACGAGGTGCGCTGCGGTCGAGGGGCAGGCCTTCATGAACTCGAGCGACTTCGCGACGGCTGGAGCGGCCGAGTCGCGTGGCGCCTCGCGGAAGCCCTTCGTCAGGAAGTACTCGCGCGCCGTCGTGGTGAGCAACGAGACCGACTGGAGCCCCTGCTTGCGCGCCTCGGCCAGCCGTTCGTCGACGAGCACCGCCCCGAGACCGGTTCGCTGAAGCCGTGGCTCGACCGCGACCGAGCGCAAGAGACCGTCGTGACCGTGCCGTTCGAGTCCAGCGACGCCCACGATGCCCGAGCCGTCGACGGCCACCACGTACGCGGCGGGGAAGAAGTCACGGAGCCCATCGAGTGGAAGAGACAGCCGGCCGAGGAGCGACTCCACGGCGCCTTCATCGCCAGCACGCGCAACTCGCAAACGCCACGATGACGACCAGCCGAGCTCGACCGGAAGATCGCCGAGCCGCTCCACACGACCGTCCCCATCGAGCTTGAGGCCGATGAACCGGACACCAGCAGCGTGCGCGGCTTCGCGATCGAAGCGTGAGTCGCCGACCATCACCGCGTCGGCTGCCGACACGCAGAGTTCCTTCAACCCGAGAAGCACGAGATCGGGCGCGGGCTTCGCGTGCTCGACCCGGTCGGCCGTGGCTCTGACCTCGAACCAGCTGGCCAGCTTCGCGTGCTCGAGGATCGCGCGTGCGAGCGGCGCGACGGTGTTGGTGACGACGCCGATGCGGAGCCCGCGCTTCGTCAGCAACTCGGCGAGCGGCGCGGCCTCGGGGTTCACCCACATCGCGTCGAGGTGCTTGACGAACTCCGACACGTAGAACGCGTCGAGCTCGGCGGTGGTGCAGCTCAGCCCGAACACGGGCACATCGGCCGCAGTGCCCTGCCCGAAGGTGGGGAAGAACTCGTCACGCGTGATGGCGCGGCCACGGAAGCGCACGCCCGCCGCTTCGACGACCCGAAACCAGACCTCCTCGCTTCGAACGAGAACGCCGTCCATGTCGAAGAGCACTGCGCGCATGCGGCGCGTGTACCACGAGGCACGCGACCGAGAGCCACGGCCTCAACGCTCAGACGTCGCTCGCCTTCCGCGGCAGATGCGAGGTCTCGGGGCACGGCGTGATGTACAACGCAGTGAAGGCCTCGATGACGTTCGCGGTGTGCGGCACTCCGGGCGGGTTGATGATCGCCTCGTTCGGACCGACGACGGTGCGCTTCATCGTGCCGTTGAAGTCCTGAATGAACTCGGCCCTGCCTGAGATGACGATGACGACCTCGTCTCCCGCGGGGTGGAGTTCCCAGACCGGCCAGTCCTTCGTCGACGTCGCCAGGCTCACCAGCCGGCCAGGGTCTCCCGGCGTGCAGTGCGTGGCGATGTAGCGCTCGTAGTCGTTGCCGAACCCGACGATGGCAGCGGCGCCGCTCCGGCCGCCCAGGTGAATCGCGTCTGACTCGAGGTGCAGGGGTTTCTCGCTCATGGGCCACTTCGTACGCCACGGGCTCGTGGCTCCGCTTGAACGAATGTCACCTTCATCAGTGGTACCCTCTGCCGCATGAGCGGTTCCTTCGCGCGCCGCGTCGCCACCGACCTGGTCTTCAACGTGTTGAGAGTGGCGTGGTCGGCCCTCGGTGCATTCGCTGGCATCGCTGCCTTCTTCGCAGCCGTCGACCTCTGGCACCTGGCGTGGATCGAGCGGTGGCACTTTCCCTTGATCGGCGGCGTCACGCTTTCCGCCACCTTCGTCCCCTGGATTGGTTCCGCCACCATCGGAGCCGTCGTCTTCACCCGCCTCTGGACCATCGTCCACGCACGGCTGACGCGCCGAAGCCTCGCTGCGTGAACCGATGTGCCGTGCGCGCCGGCTGTGGCACACACACGGCATGAACTTCCGCTTCTGCCCCCGCTGCGCCGCCGCCCTCGTCGAGAAGTCCGCTGGCGGCAAGCTCCGCCCCGCGTGCCCGACCGACGGCTGCGGCTTCGTCTTCTGGGGCAACCCCACGCCGGTCGTCGCCGCCATCATCGAGCACGAGGGCGCGGTGCTCCTCGCGCGGGGCAAGGGCTGGCCCGAGAAGGTCTTCGCGCTGGTGACCGGCTTCCTCGAAGCGAACGAGACGCCCGAGGCGGCGGTGCTCCGCGAAGTGAAAGAAGAGACCAACCTCGACGCGCGCCTCGTCTCGCTCGTCGGCGTCTACCCGTTCGAGATGCGCAACGAGCTCATCATCTGCTTTCACGTCATCGCTGACGGTCCCATCACCTTGTCCGACGAGCTCGAAGCGACGAAGCACATCCCCAGAGAGAAGTTGAAGCCGTGGCCCTTCGGCACCGGCCTGGGCGTGAAGGACTGGCTCGCGCGCGGTGGCCTCGTGCCTGAACGCGCCGCAACGTCTCCCTGACGCCCTGCCCTTGCGCCAACCGCGGGCCCCGTGTCACACGCGGCCCGTGCGAACTCCATTTCGTCTGGTTGGTTTCTCGATCCTCGCCACCGCGTGCCTGTCGCCCGAGGGCATGGGCCTGATGCAGACGAAGGCGGGCGAGGGTCCGGCCGTCAACTTCGACGCCTTCCATCGGCCGCTTCCAGACATCCCACTCCCGAACGACTTCGCGACGCGCTTCGACGCGCTGTCGCCGACCAAGCGCCGCCTCAACGCCTCGATGGTTGCGCCGACCGCCTGGGAGCAACGCACGCGCGCCGGCCTCGACGAGCTCGACGGCTGGGGCACGCTGGCGCCCATCACCGTCAGCTTCGACAAGCCGCTCGACGTCGAGAACGTCATTCGCCGGCACCACGGCGATCGGTACGAGACCTCCGACGACGCGATGCTCGTCATCGACGTCACGCGCGGCTCGCCCGACTACTGCAAGGCGATGCCGATCGACCTCGGTGAAGGCCTGTTCCCCGCGCGGCTCGATCGCCCCGACTACTACCCGGACGATCCGCGCGGACATCACCAGACGCTGCTGTTCGAAGAGACCGAAGAAGATCTCAACGGCAACGGCGTGCTCGACGACGGCGAAGACACCGACATGGACGGCGTGCTCGACCACCCGAACACGCGGAGCAAGACCGACTCGTCCATCATCACCTTCTACGAGCGCGAGACGAACACCCTCATCGCGCGGCCCGTGTATCCGCTCCGTGAAGCGACGACGTACGCAGTCGTCTTGACGAGCCACCTCGTCGGAGAAGGCGGCGCTCCGATTCGATCGCCGTTCAAGTTCGTCAACCACACCAGCCAGACCCAGGCGCTGCAGCCGCTCGCCGACGAGTGCCTCGGAGGCCTCGGCTTCCAGGTCGATCAAGTCGCCTTCGCGTGGACGTTCACCACCCAGGCGTGGACGAAGCCGCTCGTCGCGCTGCGTGACGGCCTCTACGGCACGGGCGTCTTCAAGCGCCTGGCCACCGAGTACCCCGCCGAGATGAAGCTGAAAGAGGTTCGCGAGCGCGGCCTCGTCACGCCACGCAACACCCGCATCGTCCCGGGCGGCGACTTCCTCGACATGGCGAAGACGCTCTACTCGCAGTTCGGCGCGGGCCGCACGTCGGCGCAAGAGAAGCTCTTCTTCGACAACTTCGCCTTCATCGACTTCCACGCCGCCGGCACCATCGACTCGCCGCAGCTGTTCCCGCGCAATGGGCCCGACGGCAAACAGCTCCCCCTCACCGAGCAGGTCTGGAGCATCGACCCCACCACCGGCGCCCTGCCCCACCTGCGCAGCGAGGGCGTGAACTACTGGCTGATGGTGCCGAAGAACCGCACCGGGCCCGCGCCGCTCGTCATCTTCGTGCACGGCCACGGCTCGACGAAGTTCGACGCCATCAACGTCGGCGGCTTCTTCGCGCGCATGGGCATCGCCACCATGGGCATCGACGCGGTCAGCCACGGCGTCGACCTCGACCCGATTCAACTGGAGCTCGTGAAGGGCCAGTTCAAGGCGCGCGGCTTCGAGGGCCTGGGCGTCGCCGTCATCGACGGACGGGCGATCGATCAGAACGCCGACGGCCGCGTCGACAGCGGCGTCGACTACTGGACCTCGTACCTCTTCCACACGCGTGACGTCGTTCGCCAGACGGCGGTCGACCTCTTCCAGGTGATTCGCACGCTCAAGTCCTTCGATGGCACAAAGACGTGGAGCTACGACAACAACCGCGACAAGAACCCCGACCTCGCGGGCGACTTCGACGGCGACGGCGTGGTGGACGTGGGCGGCCCGGCCTCCATCCACCTCGTCGGTGGCTCGCTCGGCGGCATCATCGCCAGCTACGTGGGCGGCCTCGAGCCGCACGTCGAGACCATCATTCCCATCATCGGTGGTGGCGGCCTCGGCGACATCGGTGTGCGCAGCTCGTTGAGTGGGGTGCGTGACGCGATGGTGCTGCGCATGATGGGGCCGCTGGTGCTGCTGCGTGACGGCGTCGTGTACGAAGGCGTGCCCGAGCTCGTCGACTACCGGGAGCGCAAGGTCGCGACGCTCGAGACGCTGCCGAAGCCGGGCAGCATCGCGGTGCTCACCAACCTGGACTCGAAGGAATGGCGCTGTGCACGAGTGCAGGCGAACGGCCGGCTGCGCGTCGCGGTGCCGTCGGACAAGGGCCACCGGCTCGAGCTCGCGTTCTACGACGGTCCCCTCGAGTCGCGGGAGCGTGAGGGCTGCGTGCCTGCCGGCGAGCCCAGCCAGCGCATCAGCACGTTCCAGGAAGCCTTCACCTTCATGGGCGACACCTTCGTCGCGGGCTCGACCTTCGTGGCGCTGGGCGACGGCTTCGGGCTGCGTCGTGGCAACCCCGAGCTGCGCCGCATGGTGGGCCTCGCACAGGTCGCGCTCGAAGGCGCTGACCCGTCGAACACCGCGCCCTTCATGCACGGCGAGCGCACGCTCGTGTACGACTCGGGCGAGAAGGTCTCGACGCGCGCCTTCTACATCAACACCATGGGCGACTCGGGCGTGCCCACCGCCACCGGCGTCGCGCTGGGTCGCGCGGCAGGGCTCATCAACTTCCGCGACGTCGACGCGCGCTACGGCAAGTCGGTGCAGCAGGTGTTGACCGAAACTGGCACCGTGGAGAGCGTCGAGAGTTCGCGCCGCCACCTCGACGCGATGGGCCGGCCGGTGCTGATGGATGTGGACGATCTGCAGGCGCTCTCGACGAAGGGCGGCGATGGCTTCGACGTGCCGCGCCTGACTCCCGCGCTGCGGCTGATTCGGCAGAACCAGCCGTCACAGGGCGGTGGCAAGAGCGGCATCCTCTTCCCGATGATGGACCCCCTCGGCACCCACGGCTTCCCGCTGCCGACGCCGGAGCGGACCTTCGACCTCGGCTCGCTGCTCATCAACCAGATGACGCGCTACGTGGCGACGCACGGCGACGAGCTCGACTTCGACACGTGCCAGCTCGACTGGAGCTGCCGCTGGTTGCCGCCGACGCAGTAGGGCTCTCGCTCAGGCTCGAATCTCGCCCTCGGCACGGCCGAAGTTGATTCGCTGCCCATCACGAACGGGACACGCCTGACCTGGCTGAACGTCTTGCGTCCGCCCATCCCCGGCCTGGTAGCTCCAGGCGCGCGTCGAGAGGTTCTTGAGGCCCCAGGTGTTCTTCTTCGTCGGGTGGGGCACCAACGCCGCGATCGGCGCGCTGAAGTTCGCCGTCTCTCCGAGGTGGTGAGGAAACAGCCTCGCTTCGGGTGACAGCAAGATGACCGCCGAGCCGATCTTCATTCGAGGCGGCACCTGCAGCGGCTTGTCACACCAGACGCAGGTCAAAGCCGCCCCGTCCTTCAGCGCTTCGCGGGCATAGACGGTCTCGCGGTGGCAATGACTGCACTCGAACAGTGAATCGCGGAACTGCGACACGACATGGACCCACTCTCCGTCGGTCAGTCGCTTCGACGGGTCGTGCAGGCCCTCGGTGAAGGCGCGCACGAAGGCCTCTTGCATCTGACGTGGCAACGCGGGCCAATTCCTCAACACGGCTTCGTGCACGCCAACGACGGGCCGGTTGCTCGTGTCTTTCGGATCGAAGATGAAGACGGCCTTCTCGCCGAACAGCTCGCGCGTCGCAGCGAGGTCGTAGCAGTTGACGAGCTCACGAGCGCCCTCCATCGGGTTGCCTCGACAGAAGAGATAGAAGAGCAACACCGCGAGGCTGTGGTCGTCAGACACCGTCGTGCACGGGGCACGCCCCATCACGACCTCGGGCGCACCGAACCCGGGAAAGAGGATGGCGCCGGGCGCTCCGTTGGTGCGCACGTTGTCGTTGTCCACCACCAAGACATCACCGGTGTTCGGCTCGAACGCGAAGCCGCCGAGGTTGATGTCTTTGTAGACGGAGCCAGAGAGGTGCAGCTTCCGGAACGCGTCGACGATGCCCAGCGCGACCGTCGCAAGGACCCGGTCGCTGGTTGGCACCCGGCCACACACCAGCCGTTCGAACGTCTCGTAGCCCGGGGGCCAGATTCGCATCACGTAGCCAAAGGTGCCCGAGCCAGGTTCGCCTTCGACGAAGTCGAGCGGCCAGACGAAGCGCTGGTCTGGTGCGCCCCGTGGAATCAGGTACGACTTCAGGGCGTCGCGTTGCTGCTGCGCCTGGAGCTGCGCCTTCGGGTCGCGGCTGGGCGCGAAGTACCACTTGAGTGCGTAGCGCTGCCCGGCCTGGTCGACTTCGTAGACCTCGCCCTGGCCTCCAGCCCCCAGCAGACCGATGACCCTGAGCGTCTGGCCCGAGTCGGTGGTGAGCTTCGTGCCCTGAGGGAGACGTTCCATGGTCACTCCGTGGTGGCAGGGGCCGGCGTCGGAAACCAGGCGAGCGCGACCGAGCAGTCGTCACCGTCTCGAGCCATCGTTCCGAGATCTCGCGGGAGCCTCATCGCGCTCTCGACCCAGCCCGTCGTTCGCAGCCGATTCAACAGCGAGGTACCCCATTCCTCTTCGAATGCCGGGTCGCGCTCGTACTGGTCGCCGACCCCGTCGGTCGCGAGCAGGTAGAGCTCGTGGGGCTCTTCATCGAAGCGCACCTGCATGTGCTCGACGCAGTCACGCATGCTCAAGGAGAACGTCGATTGGCCCGAAGACTTGTCGGCGACGCCGAACACGCGCTCGGCCCGGTTCCCGCTCGCGAAGAGCGAGTCGCCGTCACCGAGCTGGAACCACACGGCGCCGACCGGCGTGATGGCCACGCCGAGGAGTGTGCAGCCATAGGGTTTGAGCCGCTCGTCCCAGTCACCCTTGATGCCCAGCGGCCACAGAATCGACGTGCCATCGCGCTCGGCCGCCATTCGGGCGTGGTACTTGATTCGCCGGTTCCACTCGAAGGCCACGTTGCGCTTGAGCGTTCGAAGCAGATCGTCGAGCTCGGCTGGTGAAGGCGCGGCGGTGACCAGACGGCTCGCCAGCGCTGAGAGCGCCTCGACGCCGACCGCGACGGCCGTGCGAGCACCCTCGTCTGACAGGGGGTAGGCCGCGTCTCCGTGCCCATCGGACACCGCGAGAATGACGAAGTCGCCCCGGTCGCGTGCAGCCGAGGCGTCCTGGCACGGTGTCGCTTGAAGCACGTGCTGGCACCCGGGCACCGAGGCCGCAGCGACGCGCCGCTCGCTACCAGGGCTCATCGTCTGCGTCCTTGCTTGCCACCACGACTGGAGGCGGCGGCAGCGGCGCGGCGACCGGCCCGGCCCCGCTCGCGACAGCCATCGAGGTCGAGTGGCTCTTCGTGACCGAGATCGAGGCCCACTTGATCAACGCGACGAGGGTCGCGGCTTTGTCAGCGCTCAGCACGGTCTCGGGGTTGCCAGTGAACCGGGTCAGCACCGTCTTGTCTGCGCCTTCTCCGATCGCGACGGCGATGCGAACCGTGCGGCCGGGCTTGCCCCACGAGGTGGCCTCGAAGCGCCGCAGCGCCAGCTCCCAGTCATCGGTTGGCCCACCATCGGAGAGCAGCAGCAGCACCGGCGGCAGGTTGCGCTTGCCCATCGTCTGCACGTCGAGCGCTTCGGTGACGAGGTTCATCGCCGCGCCGAGATCGGTGACACCCTCAGCGGTGAGATCCTTCCAGGTGAACTGATCGACCGCCGTCTTCGGGACGTGCCAGACGGCGCCGGTGCCGAACGTGATCACCTCGACGCTCATCTCGGCGAATGGGTTGTCGCGGTTGTTCTTGCGCATCTCGGGAATGCACTCGCGCACGGCGCGATTGACGGCCTGAATCTTGTCACCCTGCATCGAGCCAGACACGTCGACCAGCATGATGAACCGTAGGGTTCGGCGAGCAGTGCCACCACGAAGGTCGTCGGTCGCTGCGGGCATGGCGTTGTCCCCTCACACGTCAGAGGCGAGGAAGCTTTCGCGGGCTGCCGGGCGAGTCAAGCGTGGGGTACAAACGCGGCCCGCATGGACACGAACCTCACGAGCGCGCTCACGCTGTGGCGAGCGCGATACCCTGGCGAGGAGTCTCAGTGGCGCCGGCTTGCGGGGTGGTTGGCCGATCACGCCCCCAGCGAACGACGCGCCGCCAAGGCGGTGGTGGCAGTGGCGCGGCTCGAGCTGCACCGTCACCTCGAGGGTCTCGCAGGCAAGCAGCTCGACCCCTTTTCGTTTCGTCGAATCGTCGATGCCCTGACCGCCGAAGAGGGCCTCTCGGCCGAGCTCGCCGAAGCCGCCGTCCTGATCTGGGCGAGCGCGCTGGGCGTGGCGCCCCCTGACGCAGCGGCGCTCAGGGGCCCGCTCGACACGGGCGTGCTGACGGCCAGCCTCGACGCAGCCAGGTGCCTGCACCTCTCGATGATCAACTCTGATCTCGCGCCCATCTCGCAGGTCCGCGTCGAGAGCCGCTCGAACAAGCCCCTCGCAGGGCTGAGTGTGTCGGTCTGGCTGACCGGCGTCGAAGTCGGAAGCGCGTTGCGCTCCTCGACGTGGACCGGGTCCATCGAGCGGCTCCAGGCTGGGCAGGTCGCGCTGCTCGACTCGGTCGCCCCGGTCGTCGCGCCGCAACCCCTTCACGACCTCAGGGCCGTCGCGGCCGGTCGGTGGTGGATCGAGGTGAAACGGAAGGACCAGGTGCTCCTGAGAACGTTTCAGGACATCGAGGTGGCGCCGCCGCGCCAGTGGGTGCTGCGACGCGCTCCAACGACGGCCATCGCGGCGTTCGTTCAGCCCAATGACGCCGTGGTGGCCGAGCTCGTCGCCGAGGCGGCAGCGAAGGTGAGCGAAGGCGACATTCGACCTGCCGCCGTCCGCGCGTTCGAGGCGCTCAGCGGGATCCTCGGTCAGCTCGCGATCGAGGTCGAACGGGCCGAGCCCGAGTCCATCGCGGGGCCGCGCGCGTTGCTCACGGCGGCACGCATGAGCCTCGTCGAACAGCAGCTCCTCGTCGCGGCGTGTCTCGAGCACGCGGGGCTCTCGCCGATGTTGATCTGGGCCGACTCGGGGCCGGCGCTGGGGCTCTGGGCCGGCGGCGACCGGCCGACCCTGACCGAGACGGACGACCCGGTGACGGTGGCGCGGCTCGTCGAAGCCAGCACCCTCGTCGTCGTGCCGGTGGGAGACCACGTGGTGCGGCTGTCGCCCGACCCGAGCGGCCAGTTCCTCGCCCTCGACCTCGCCTCGGCGCGCCGCGCCGGCGTCCTCCCGCTCCCGACGCTCGCCCTCGACGATGGCAAGCCGCTCAAGCCCTCCGAGGCGCGTCAGCGCCTGCTCGACCGGGCTGCGCTCGCTGGAACGAAGTCGGGCCTGCTGCTCCCGGGGGCCTGGAGCGCCAGACTCTCGCGTGGTGCGGCCGACCTCGGCACCACCGATGCCGCCGCCCCACGACTGAACGCGTGGAAGCGCCGCCTGCTCGACCTCACGCTCAACAACCCGCTGCTCAACCTGCGCTCACGGGTCACCTCGCTGCCGCTGCTGGTCGCCGACCTGCCCGCCTTCGAAGACACCCTGGCGGGTGGGCAGATCTTCGGGCTGCTCGCGCGGCCCAACCCCAGCACCGGCGGCGCGGTGACAGATGAGCTGATGCGCGCGGCGGTGAGCTCGGGGTCGGTGCTGGTCGACCTTCCCGAAGCGCGCGTCTCGATTCAGGCAAAGAACGCGCTCCGGGCGCATCGAGAGGCGCTCGATGAAGGAGGCGTTCACACCCTGTTCCTCACGCTCGGCATGCTCCAGTGGTTCGACCCGGCGTCACCGACCGTGCCCCGCCTCGCTCCACTGCTGCTGGTGCCGGTGTCGTTGCGCCGTTCACGACACGGTCACTTCGAGATGAAGAAGGCCGAAGCAGACACAGAGTTCAACGCCGCCCTCCTCGAGCTGCTGCATCGCGAGTACGCCGTCGACGTGCCCAACCTCGTGCCGCTGCCCCTCGATGGCACCGGGGTCGACGTGAAAGAGGTCTTCGAGGTGGTGCGGCGGGCACTGGCAAAGAACCCGGCGACTGCGGCCTGGACCGTTCAGGAGAGCGCGCAGATCGCTCCAGTGGCGTTCTCGGGATTTCGAATGTGGAGAGACCTCGATCACCAGGCCTCGGACTTGCTACGGCACCCGCTCGTTCGCCGGCTGGCCGCTGGTGGCGACACCGGCGTCCCATTCGAGGCCATCGCGCCGAGCGCGCTCGATGCGAGCTGGCCAGCGAAAGACGTGCTGTGCCCCCTCGACGCCGATGCCTCGCAGCTCGCCGCCGTGCTCTCGGCAGCGACGGGGAAGAGCTTCGTCCTCGAGGGGCCGCCGGGGACAGGAAAGTCGCAGACCATCGCGAACCTCGTCGCGCAGTGCCTTTCGGCCGGCAAGACGGTGCTCTTCGTCGCGCAGAAGCGGGCCGCGCTCGAGGTCGTCCAGGCACGCCTCGATGCGGTCGGCCTCGGCCCCTTCCTGCTCGAGCTCCATTCGAAGAAGGCCAGCAAGCCCGAGTTCATCGCGCAGCTGAAGGCAGCCGCTGACTTCCGGGCCCGAAAGCCGGGGCGCGATTGGGTGACCGACGCCGAGGCGCTGCAGAAGTCTCGCGACGAGCTCAACGCCGTCGTCACCGCCCTTCATGAAAAGCAGGAGCCGCAGCTCAGCGTGTTCGACGGGATCGCTGAGCTCGAGCGCCGCCGGGGAACCCCGAAGCTCGACGCAGGCTTCCAGGCTCCGAATGCCTTCCGTGAAACCTGGCTCACGGACGCGAAGGCAGCGCTCGGCGATGCCCTCCCCTCGTTTCAGCGCCTGGAGGAGGGCTGGCGCGAGCTCGAAGCAGTGAGAGCGACGGATTGGCCCGCGTCTCGCCGGGCGCAGCTGGATGAAGCGGTGAACACGTTGATCGAGCGGGCAGCTGCCCTCACTGAAGCGTGCCGTGGCGTCAGCGAGTGGTTCCCCGGCCTCGAGGCGGCATCGGCCGATGGGCTCGAGCTCGCCGATCGGGTGCTTGCAGACGTGCAGTCGACCCCCAGGCCCACCGCGTCCCTGCTGGCCGGCGGAGAGGAGGAGGTCGAGGCATGGCTGGCGACCGTCGAGACCTCCCGCAAGAAGACTCAGGCGCTGGCCACGCGCTGGGCGCCAGCGCTGCTCGCTCAGCCGCTCGACGAATGGCACGGAAAACTCAAGCAGTGGATGAGCGTGTTCCTGATCGGCTGGCTGGTCCTCGCGTTCACGGTGCGCTGGGCGGCGAGGCGCGTCGCGAAGCAGTCGGTGCCGCCGACCGCGCAGTTGGTCTCGGAGCTCGAGGAGGCGCTGGCGCTCCGCACGACGAGGGCCGAGCTGGAGCGCGCTGCGCCGCGAATGACGACGCTGCTCGGCGCGGTTCCCCTCGACGAGTGGCAGGTGCCCCAGAACGACGGCGACGCCATTCGCGCGATGACCACCTGGTCGAGAGCGTTTCGGAACCGGGCCACACGCTTTCCGCAGGCGCAGCAGCTCGCGGCGCAAGGCGCACCCGACGTCTCGGGGGCGGTCACGGCGTTTCGAGCCGCGTGGGCCGACTACAGCCACGCACTCCGCACGCTGACCACGGTGCTCGACCTCTCAGGCAGTTGGACGAAGCCTGCCGAGCCGGAACACCTCGGCGTGTCCTGTGCTCGGGCGCGTCGCATTCTGGCCAACGCACCTCAGCTTCGAGACTGGGGCGCCTACCGGCGGGTCCGCGAGGCCTGCCAGGCTCTGGGCCTGACGCGCGTAACGAAAGCGCTCGAGCGAGGCGAGGTGCCCGCCGGCGAGCTGCTCGCACAGTTCACCCACGGGTGGTTCGCGTGGTGGCTCGAGCAGCGCGTCGCCGAATCACCCGCCCTGGCGTCGTTCGACGCCGTTCGCCAGTCGGGGCGGGAGGAGCGTTTCATCGAGGCCGATCGCAACCTGCGGGATCTCGCGCGCGAAGAACTTCGAGCGCGGGTCGCCGGCCGAATGCCCCGGTTGGACCAGGGAGCACCGCCCACCTCGCAGGCCGGCATTCTGCTTCGTCAGTTCACCCGAAAGGCCGGCTTCGCCTCGCCGCGCCAGCTGTTCTCGGAGTGCGCGGGCCTGATTCGCCAGCTCAAGCCCTGCGTGTTGATGAGCCCTCAGTCGGTCGCGCAGTACCTCGATCCCAGTCAGCCCCCGTTCGACGTCGTGGTGTTCGACGAGGCCTCTCAGGTGCCCACGCACGAGGCCATCGGCGCGATCGCGCGCGGGCGACAGGTCGTGGTCGTCGGCGACTCGAAGCAGCTCCCGCCGACCGCCTTCTTCCTCGGGCAGGCCAGGGAGGAGGACAGCGAAGACGACGAGGTCTTCACCGAGCTCGAGAGCGTGCTCGAGGAGTGCGCCGCGTCGGGCCTGCCGAGCCTGCAGCTGAACTGGCATTACCGCAGTCGGCACCCGTCGCTCATCGCCTTCTCGAACGCCCGCTACTACGCGAGCCGACTGCAGCTGTTCCCGGCTGCGCAGGCGCGCGCGACGACCATCGGCGTCTCGCGAGTGCTCGTCAAAGGGCGGTACGACCGGGGGCACACCGCGACCAACCGGGTCGAGGCCGAAGCGCTGGTCGCCGATCTGGTGCGGCGGCTGCGCGACCCACGTGAGCAACGCCGCAGCCTGGCGGTGGTGACCTTCTCACGCGCCCAGCAGGCCCTCATCGAGGACCTGCTCGAAGACGTGCGCGAGCTCAACCCCGACCTCGAGCCGTTCTTCGACCCGGAGCGCCCAGAGCCGCTCATCGTGAAGAACCTCGAGAACATTCAGGGCGACGAGCGCGACGTGGTGCTCTTCTCGATCGGCTACGGCCCCGACTCGATGGGGCGCATGACGGCGAACCTCGGCCCCCTGGGCCAACTCGGGGGCGAGCGCCGTCTCAACGTCGCGGTCACCCGGGCTCGGGAGCAGCTGGTCGTCTTCGTCTCGTTCGAGCCGCACCAGCTCAACCTCAGTGGGTCGAGCGCGCGAGGCCTTCACGATCTCAAGTCCTTCCTCGATGCGGCGGCCAATGGCGGCGACGTCGTGATGAGCAGTCCGGTCGACAGCTCGCCGTCGGACGAGACCATCAAGGCCGCGCTTCGCACCACGCTCGAGGCCGAGGGCTACGTCGTCGACACCGACGTCGGCGTGGGCCGGTATCGCCTCGACCTCGCCGTGCGACACCGATTGTCGCCAGAGCACTACGCGCTCGGCATCGAGTTGGACGGCGCGCAGTACGCGAGCAGCGAGACGGCGCGAGACCGGGAACGTCTGCGCCGGGAGCTGTTGAACAACCTCGGCTGGCGGCACCTCGTTCGCGTACGTGCGCTCGAGTGGCTCGAGGCTGCCCCGCGCGTCAGCGCCGGTTTGCTCCAGCAACTCGCGACGCTCTGCGCGGAGCCGGTCGCGCTTGCCTCGACCGCCCCACCGGCTCAGACCGCGGCACCCCACCTTGCTCCTGACGTGAACGCGCCGCCTTCGAGCGATGCCGAGGCCTTCGTCCCCGAGTCTGCCGAGGCGCTGTTCTCGCCGGCCCAGGTCCCGCCCCCCGTGGCCGGGTTCTCGTGGGTTTCACGCGAGGTCCAGGATGCCGTTCTTGCCATCGTCCTGCACGAGGGGCCGGTGTCGGAGCGTGCCCTCGTGAAGCGACTCGCCGAACTCTGGACCCTCAAACGAGCGCCAGCTGGCTCCGCACCTGGGCTCGCGTCGCTCCTGAAGAAACTCCCGGCAGAACGCCGGCCTGTCTCGAGAGACGGCTTTCTGTGGCCGTCGACGCTCACGCCGGAGACGTGGCGCGGCTACCGCGTGACCGACCCGACGAAGAGCGAGACCCGGCGCGACGTCGACGACATCGCTCTCGAAGAGATCGGCAACGCAGCCGACGCGCTGACCGCACGGTACGGAGCGATGCCTCGCGAAGAACTCGCCCGAGCGCTGGCGCGCCGGTTTGGCTACCGCGCCCTCACCAGGGGCGTTCACCAACGCATGGAAGAAGGCATCACGTTCTCGGAGCGCCGCAGGGCCATCACCCCTGCGCCGGCCACTGCGTGAGCTCGTGGAGGCGGTGCTTGACGAAGTCGGGGCCCCGCTCGCCCTCGACCGCGAGTGCGATTCGAAAACCGAGGCCGTAGACCGGGTCGCCATAGCGCTCTGCGTGCCGCGCCGCGTGGATGGCGCCTGCCGCGAGCAGGGCCTGGTACTCGACCCACATCGCAAGCCCCTCGACGAGGGTCCTCGGCACCTGACGGGGCCAGTGCACCTCTTGCCAGGCGTGCGTCAGCTCATGCGCGACGACGCCGTACGCGATGGCGCGAGGCGAGCCGTGCTCGACGCAGATGATCGGCCCACCGGCAGCAGTTGGGACGTAGAAGCCGATGGGCCGCGGGCTCAGGCCCGGCTGAGGGACGAAGCGCAACCCGTTGAGTTCGCAAATGGCGGCGGCGTGCTCGAACCGAACGGGGCAGCGCTCGACCGCCATTCCCAGGGTGCGCCTCATCCACCCGGTGGCGCGGTCCACCAGCTCGTCCAGGATGCGGAGATCAGTCACGGCGCTCGACCAGCACACAGGACAGGCCTTCCGCCCATCTGGCCATCGGCTGCCGCCGCCCTCGCCGACCGGCACGCCGCAGAAGTCGCACCGGAACGACGAGGCGACGCAGGTGGCGCAGAACCGTCGGGGGTCAGGCGGCTCGCGGCGAACGGGCTCGATGAGCGGCCCGTCGCACCCCGCGCAACGAGCCGAGCCCGCGATGGCCGCTTCCATCGGGCCCTTTCTGGGACGGGGCTCGGCCGGGCGGACGACTCCGTTGACGCCGTCAATCGTGACGGGACCAGCGGGGGTCGTGTCGTCCAGGACGCGCGGAGGGGCGTCGAACGCGAGTGGCTTGCCGAGGTGGTGGGCATGAATGCGCGCAGCTGGAGCCAACACCAGCTGGCGTCCAGCGAGGTCGAGCACTCGCGGCAGCTCGGTCGCGCCGCAGACAGAACACGCCGCGGTCACACCGAGAACGCGTCGCACACCACACGCGCAGACCCAGGAACGGTCTTCGAACTCACAGGTGAGCCACCGCAGCGCGAGGGCGAGGTGGGACCCGATGAATGGGGCACCGAGGGCGCCCTGGCCAAGCGCCCCGGGCGGTGGCTGACCGAAGCCGACGACAGCCCGAAAATCAGGCAACGCCCGGGCGTGAGCGTGCCAGCCGGGCCGGGGCTCCTTCGCCAGCACCGTCAGCACCGCGTCGGCATCTCGAGACGCGACGAGGTCGAGGGCGTTCGCGAGGTTCGGCTCGCGCTCGCTGCGAACGCCTGACACCGCTGACGACGACAGTGAGACCCCTTCGGGGAGCCAACTGGCGCGCTCGCCAATCGCCAACACCTCGAGCACGACCCCCGTCCCGACTTCGGCGGCCCAGCGCTGAAACGAGACGAGCTCGCGCTGCACCTCGGCGAGCGGCGCGTTCGTGTCGATCAGCATCACGAGGTGAACCATCGGAGGCCTGGTCTTAGCGCTCGAGACGCAAAGGGTCGACGCACACCAACGACAAGAGGCCTGGAGGAATCACGCTCCAGGCCCCTCGAACATCGTCAGACGCTGCGGTGATTACTTCTTCGCAGGCGCTGCAGCCGGAGCAGGCGCCGCAGCAGGCTTCGCCGCAGGAGCCGCCGCCGTCGTCTTCGCCTCGACCGGGGCCGCCGCCGGAGCCGCCATGCCGCCCCAGCCCGCCTCGACCATCGACTTGAGCTTCCAGTCAGCGCCGACCTTCACGACGAGGGTGGCGTTCTTGCCGTTCATCTTCATTTTGCCCATCGTCTGCGTCCAGTCGTCGACGACGCTCGCGAGCGAGTCCGACAGCACGGTGATGGAGCGCTTGTGCGTGGTGACGAGGTCTTTCGGCATCATCTCGATCATCGGCTTCATCATCGCGACGTACTCCTCCTTCGAATAGGTGCGCGCCTCGGGCACGCCTTTGAGGTCGTCGGTCGCCATGAAGAGGGGGAAGTCGATGGTCGCGACCGAGGCGTCCAGGTCGCCCTTCTTGTCGGCCTCGTCGCCGGCCTTGAAGAACGCCTCGAGCTCCTTCTTCGTCTTCTTCTCGTCGGTCACCTTGCGGGCGGCCGGGCCCATCTTCGACATGTCCATCATTGGCGCGGCGGCGTCCTTGGTATCGGCGAAGACGGCAGTCGCGACGAGCACGGCGCACACGGTCATCAGCTTCTTCATGGGAAGTCCTTTGGTTGAGAGTGAATGGGTGAGCCCCCGACCCGCGCTTTCGAGCGGTCATCGGGTCGATAGGAGTCGCGCCGGAGCGGGTCAACGAGCAACCGCGCATTGGTGTTGACGGATGAAGGCGAGCGCCGTCGTCACTGCGGAAACAGCTGCGCCAACACCCTCGCGGCCTGCTCACGAACGTCGGCGTCACCAGCGGTCTGCGCGCGCTCGGCGTGGTGCTTCGCCTTCGTGAGGTCCTTCAGCTTGCCGTACGCGAGCGCGAGGTTGAGGTGCAGGCCGCCGTCAGCGGGGTGCACCGCGAGGGCCCTCACGAGCAGCTCCTTCGCGCGCTCGGACTCGTCCAGCTCGAGCAACAGCACCGCAGAGTCGTTCACGATCGACGGCTCGGTTGGAGCGAGAGCGAGCGCCTCTTCCAGCGCCTGGCGCGCCCGCCCGTCCTTCTTCAGCGCACGCGCGACCTGGGCCTGCGCCTGTTTGATCTGCCACGAGCGCGGCGCCTGCTTCGCCACGGCCTCGAGCGTCGACTCGGCGAGCATGAAGTCTCCATGAGCCATCGACGCGACCGCGAGCAGGTACCCGGCTTCGGGGTTGCTCGGCTCGAGGCGTCGCAGCTCCGTCGCGGCCTTCACGGCCGTATCGGTGCCTCCAGCGAGGAGCGCGACCTGCACCAGCTGCCGGTAGAGCCCCGCCTCGTTCGGCGCGAGATCGATCGCGTCGATGAGCAGGTGGGCGGCCTTGCCGATCTCACCCTTCGCGAGGTGCGCCTTCGCGTCGGCCTCGAGCTGCTGCCAGGTCTTCGTCGTCACGCGCCGACCTGCTTCCTCAAGCGCTCGGCCTGCTCCTTCACGTCCACGTCTGGACTCTGGAGCGCCACCTTCACGTGGCTGACGGCCTGCTGCTTCTTGCCCTGCTGCACGTACGAGAGCGCGAGGTTCAGGTTGGTGGCGTCGTCAGTGGGCGAGTCGGCGAGCGCGGTCTTCAAGATGCGCTCGGCCTTCGCGCCGTCTTTCTTCGAGAGGTAGAGCGACGCGAGATCGTTGACCGGGCCCGGCTGGGTGGGCGCGAGCGCGACGGCCTCTTCAAGCACGGGGATGGCGTCGTCGACCTTCTTCTCGAGCACGAGGCACTTTGCGTACGCCTGCCGCGGCTCCCAGGCCTTCGGCGCCTTCTGCATCGCCTCGGTGAAGAGCGGCTTCGCGGCGTCGGTCTTGCCGAGCATGAAGAGCGCGAGGCCGTGCCGGTAGGTGCACTGGGCGTCGTCGGGCTTGAGCCGTCGCAGCTCGCGCGCGGCCGTCGCAGCCGTCTGGAACGAGCCAGCCACCATCGAGAGATCGAACAGCTCGAGGTACAGCGACACCTCGTCCTTGAACGCGGCGACGGCGTCGATGAGCACCTGCACCGCCTGACCGAGCTGTCCGGTTCCGGCGAGCGCGCGCGCCCACGCCTGCTTCGGCACCCACTCGTTCGGTGTCAGCTCCGCCGCCTTCTTGAGCTTCGGGAGCGCGCCCTTCGCGTCGCCACGGTTCAAGGCGAGCAGGCCGAGCTGGGTGAGCGCGAACGGGTTGTCGGGCTGCACCTTCACGGCGCGCGTGTACGCGGCCTCGGCGCCGTCCCAGTCTCCGCGCGCCTGCAGCACGCTGCCGAGGTTGAAGTGCTCGAAGAAGCCCGGAGCCCCGCCTTCCGACACCGCCTTCATCGTCTCGAGCGAGCCCTCCTTGCCCTGTTGCAGCTCGATGAGCGCGATGGTGCTCTGCGCCTCGGTGTTGCCGGGGTCGAGGGAGAGCAGCTTCAGGAACGCCGTGCGCGCCTGCTCGTTGCGCCCTGCCGCCATGTGGGCCCGGCTCACGCCGACCCAGCAGTGCAGGTCTTTGGGATCGGCTGCCAGCCCCGTCTCGAACGTCTTGATGGCGGCGTCGAGCAACCCGCCTTGCATCAGGCGCGCGCCTTCACTCGCAGCTTTGCTGATGGCCATGCGTCACTCCTCCACAGGAAGACCTCAGAGCTCGTTGGGCTTCTTGAAGAACGTCTGCTGGTAGTACGCGAGCTCGCCGATCGACGCGCGCAGGTCGGACAACACCGTGTGCGAGGCATCGACCTTCGAGCGGCCCGGCGCGTTGGGGAACCAGGCGCGGGTGATGATCTTCAGGCTCGAGACGTCGACCATGCGGTAGTGCAGCGCGCGATCGAAGCCGGGCATGAACTTCGAGATGAACGAGCGGTCGGTGTGAATCGAGTTGCCGCACAAGATGCCCTCGCCGTAGTCGACGTGCTGGAGCAGCTGCCGCGTCGCTTCCTTCTCGGCCTGGCGAATCGAGATGTCGGACTTGCGCACGCGCTCGAGCAGACCGTTGCGGGTGTGCATGTCCTTCACGAAGGGCTCCATGCGGTCGAGCGCTTCGTTGGGCTGCCAGATGGCGCACTCCCACTCGGCGATGGGCTTCAGGTCGGGGCCGGTGACGATCAGGCCCATCTCGATGATGACGCAGGTGGCGGTGTCGAGACCGGTCATCTCGAGGTCGCACCACACGAAGCGTGGCTCACTGGTTGGCATGAGGTGAGGTGTATGACGGAAGCTGGTACGAGTCAGCACGTGGATGCTCTGCGAGAGAAGTTGAACGACGAGAAGGCGGTCCTCGAGTTGGCGGCGTTGTGCCTCGAGGTGTGGCTCGACAAACCCGTGCAGCACCTGCTGCCGCCCGAGCTGGCCGTCGCGGTGGCGAGGCAGGAGCTCGACGGGTGGCTCGATTCGCCGACCGCGGTGCAGGCGCTCTCCCACAGCGTCGACCTGCTGGTGAACGAGCTGAACGCGCACCGCAAGCCGCTCAAGGACGTCGTGGCTCGTGACGTTCGCGAGGCGCTGAAAGATCTCGTCGGCCGGCCGGTGTCACCCGACAAGAAGCTGGTGTTGACGATCATCGATCGCGACCCGACGCGGGAGCTGGTGCGCCAGCTGTTGCTCGACTTCGTGCTCGAGTTCGGGCGACGCGCGAGCGCTCCGGTGGCCGGCATGGCGAAGGGCCTGGGCACGTTTGCGCGCATGGCCGGTGACGCGGTGAAGTCGCGCACCGGAACGCTGGGCTCGCTCGTCGGCGCCGTGGGCAGTGAGGTGGAGCGCCAGATGGAGAAGCGCGCGGTCGAGTTCGTCGACTCGGCGTTGAGCGGCGTGTTCGGTCAGCTGGCCGATGCCATCAGCGATCCCCGTCGCGCCACCGAAGCGGCCGAGCTCCGCCTCGCCATGTTGGACGGCGTGATGGAGCTGACGTTGCCTCAGCTCGCGCGTGAGGTGGCCAACGCCGACGTGCCGGGTGGCGCCGAGGTGCTGCGTGGCGGACTCAAGCGCTGGCTCGCGAGCGCCGCGTCAGATGACGAGCTGAAGCGCCTCGTCGAGCTGGTGATGAAAGACGTAGGGCCGAAGAAGCTCCGCGACGTGCTCGACGAGGTGGGTCTCCTTGCCGTCGTGCGCAGCCGTGGCGCTGAGCTGCTCGCGTCACGCATTCGTGAGGTCATCGGCTCCGACGCCTTCGCGGCGTGGGCCGGCCAGAGCTAAACCATCGGCAACGCGACGACCGACGCCTGGCCACCGGTCGCAATCTCCATCGTAGTGCCTGGCGCCAGATGGTCCCGGTGCACGTACGCGAGCGCGATGTTCTGCCCTTTCAGCTCGCTGTGCACGACGCTCATCACGCGGCCGACGCGCTTCTCACCGAGCTTCAGCTCCGCGCCCTTCTCTGGCGTCGCGTCACCGAGCAACAACCCGACGAGCTTCTTGTTCATCTGCCCGCGGTACGTCGCGCGCGCGATGACCTCCTGCCCGATGTAGCAACCCTTCTGGTAGTGAATCGCCTTCTCGAGGTTGGCCTCGAGCGGAATCGTCGTCTCGCTCATGTCGACGCCAAACTTCGGCACGCCGGCCTCGACGCGCAGCACCTCGAAGGTCGCCTCGCTCAGCTGCGGGAGCGCCGACAAGCTCGCCTTCACCGACTCGAGCGCCTCACGCTTCACCACCACGTCCACGCCACTCCCGAGCAGGCCGGGCAGCGTCGCCACCGTCGCCTCGCTGGCGATCGACTCAGCCCACCGCGCGGCGTCCGGACCGACCAGCCCGACGACGGCCACATCAGCAGCGTCGAGGACCTCAGCTTCTTCACTGATGAGGTACTTGTTCAGGAAGTCCTTCACTGCGCCGCCGAAGCCCGCGCCGGTGTCGACCAGCAGATCCTCGGCCAGCTTCACCACCCGCCCGTCGCCCACCATCGCGCCCTTGGCCGTCAACATCGCCACATGGCAGCTCGCGCCCACCGCCAGCTTCTCGACGTCGTTGGTCACCATGCCCTGCAGGAAGGACACGCGGTCAGGCCCGGTCACCCGCAACTGCTCCCGGGCCGACAGGTCCACCCAGGCGCAAGCCTCTTTCGCAGCGCGGTACTCGGTCGTTTGTGCGGCAGGCGGAACCATGGACTCCGTATATAAGGCGCCCGCGTGAGCACGCCATCGAGCCCATCCCGTCCGTCGAATGCCGCCCTCGGGGTGCTGGGAGCCTCTGGCCTCGCGACCGCCGGCCTGGCCGTCTACCAGTGGCTCGAGCTGCTGGTGGTGCGCAACGGCGGCAAGGTCGCCTGCGCCGTCAACGAGACGGTCAACTGCGCCGCGGTCTGGAACTCGAAGTTCTCCTCGTTCGTGCACGACTGGCTGGGCATGCCGGTCGCGGCCCTCGGCGTCGTCTGGGGCGTCGCGGCGCTGCTCCTCACCGTGCTGCTGTGGCGCAAGGGCTCGACTGACGAGTGGCCCCTGTTCGCAGCGTCGGTGAAGTTCTGGGCAGTGGCTGGGCTGCTGTCGATCATCGCCTTCGGCGGCGCGAGCCTCGAAGCCCGGGCGGTCTGCCTCACCTGCCTCGGCACCTACGGGCTGGTGCTGGTCTACGCCTTCGCTGCGTTCATGATGCTCCCCGGGCCCCGTTGGCCCCAGCCGCAGTACCTGCTCGGCGGCATGGCGTGGGTCTTCGTCGTCTTTGCGCCGACCTTCCTGGTGACGCTGATTCCCGCCGGCAGCACGCCGAAGGCTGGCACTGTCACGCGCTTCTCGGGCACTACCGAAGCGCAGCTCATCGACAACCTGCTCAACCTGCCAAAGCGCGAAGCGATGTTGACCGCGGCGGCGCGCAAGAAGTTCCTCTCCTCTCCTGCCAAAGACGTCAGCGACCTGAAGGTGCGAGTTCGCGCCGGGCCGGCTGACGCGCCCATCAAGGTGGTCGAGTTCTCCGACGTGCTCTGTCCACACTGCGCCGACTTCGAGGAGTCCCTCGAGGAGCTGCGCGGCGCCGCGCCACCGGGCACCTTGTCCATCGAGCCGCGACTGTTCCCGCTCGTCGACGACGGCTGCGTCACGCCCGGCCAGAAGGACTCTCCGAAAGACATTCGCTGTGTGGGCGCGAAGGCGCAGATCTGCTCCGAAGACCACCCGCTGTACTGGGACGTGCGCAAGGCCATCTTCGCGAACCAGCAGGCGCTGCGCTCCTCCGACACGGTGCTCGACATCGTCTCGAAGGTGACGAACCGCTCGAAGGACTCGCTGCTGTCGTGCATCAACTCGATCGACACCCAGGCCAAGCTGGCGAACGACATCACCTACGCCAAGCGCTACGACATCGAGGGCACGCCGCTGGTCATCCTCAACGGCCGCACCACGTGGCCGTCGTCGGGCTTCATTCTCGGCATGGCCGTCAGCCGCGGTGACGTGAACGCCGAGTGGTTCAAGCGCCTGCCCGAGCCGCCTCCTGCCGAAGAAGGGCACGAAGGACACGGGCACTGACGTGGGCGACGAGAAGAAGCCGTTTCACAACCCGTTCGCCGCGCTGCAGGGCATGAAAGACGCCCTGCCCCCGGGCCCGCCGCCGAAAGCGCCGAAAGAGAAAGAGAACAAGGCGCCTCCGAAGGCCGTGGTGCGCATGGAGCGCGCTGGACGCAACGGCAAAGAGGTCACCGTCATCGAGCAGCTCGCGCTCTCACCGAAGGACCGGGAGGCGTGGCTGAAGGCGCTCAAGGGCGCGCTCGGCTGTGGCGGCACCATCGAAGACGAAGGCGCGCTCGTCATTCAGGGCGACCATCGGGAGCGCGTCGCCGAGTGGCTCAAGAAGCAGGGCGTGAAGCAGATCTCGGTCGGGTGAAGCGCTCCCGGAGCAGCGCCGCCACGAAGGCCAGCAGCGCGAACACCAGTGACACCAGCGCGACGACGAGGAACCTGCGCACCATCACCTGCGCGTCCCAGCCGAACTCGTCGACCAACCGGCTCGCGTCGCTCGGCATGCCGTCTTCGACGCCGAACGGAATCACCGCGAAGTCGGTCTTGCTGTCCCACCAGACGCGCGTGGCGTCGGCCCAGCTGGCGGTGCCGATGACGAGCCAGCCCCAGCGCAGCCCGCCTTGAAACAACCGCAGCGGCGAGCGCACCAGGAAGCCGCAGCTCGAGAGCGCGCCGAAGATCATCGCGCCCGCCTCGCCGCCGAAGGTGAAGAAGGGCTCCTGAAACGAGGTGGGCGCCAGGTGGCCGAGCATTGTCGCGAGCGCCAGCACGATGCCCAGCGCCATCGTGGTGACCGAGCCGCGCTTCCGACCGAACCGAATGAGGGCTGCCGCAGCACCGAACATCGCCACCGACACCACGATGTTCTGGCCGAACGAGAAGGTGAACCACGGCACTGGCAGCGCCCACCGGCCCGTCAGCCACGCCGCGGTCGCGTGCCCGAGCTCGTGCAGCCACATGCCGAAGAAGGTGCGCAGCACGAAGCGCCCGAAGCCCGTGTCAGAGAGCAGCCACATCACGACGTAGAGCGCGGGGAAGGCGAAGAGGCGGTACTGCTCGAACGCGCTCGGGGCCGTCTCGACCGCGTCGTCTTCGGCGATGCGCTCGGCCAGCGTCGGCTCGGTCGGGCGGAACACAATGGAGGACCGGCTGCACCCCATCAGATGGCCGTTCTTCGCGCCACACTCCGCACAGACCATGCGGGTACTATCGCACGGGCATGAAGCACCTCGCGCTCCTCCTGCTGCTCACCGGCTGTCCCGGCCCGCGGCCGTGCACTGCCATCACGTGTGAGGGGTGCTGCACCTTCGCGACGCCGTCGGACCCGGGCTCGTGTCAGGTTGGGAACGACGTCTCGGCCTGCGGAGCTGGAGCCGCGGTCTGCGCACGCTGCGAAGCCGGTGAGACGTGCTCCGAGCTGCGCGTGTGTCGTGGGCCAGACGAGCCGCTCCCTGCTGGCGCGAAGCTGGTCTTCGCCACCTCGAGGACCTTCACCGGAGACCTCGGCGGGCTCGACGGCGGTGACGCGAAGTGCCGAGACCTTGCTGCCGATGCCGGGCTTTCGGGCACCTTCGTCGCGTTCCTCTCCGACGTGACCGAGCAGGGGCAGCGAATCAACGCTGCGGAGCGCTTCACCGGCAACGGTCCGTGGGTGATGCGAACGCGAGACGCCCGCGGCCGGGTGCTGCGGCCCTTCGACGACCGCGCGTCACTCGCCGGCCCACCGCGCTCTCCCGTCGACCAGGACGAGACCGGCCATGTCTTCGCGCTCTTCGACAAGCGCCAGGTGTGGACCGGCACGCTGCTCGATGGTGGCGCCGAGCTCCCGGCCCCGATGCGAGACACCACCTGCCGTCGATGGACGAGCGTCGCCACCACGGGCCTGTACGGAGTCATCGACGTGCCAACCGACAAGTGGAGCGGGCTGGGCGCAGTGTCGTGCGCGAGTGACAACCGGCTCTACTGTTTCGAGCAGTGACCTCACGGGACGAGCCTGCTCCAGCGGACGGGCGAGCTGGAGGCGTTACCGGGCCAGAGAGGTTCCCGGCGGCTTCGGCCTGAACCAGAACGTGCATGAGGCTCACGCCTTGCGCGAGTGAGGTGGCATATCGTCGCGTTGATGAAGCTCCTTCTCCGAACCAGGCTGATGGCCGTCATCCTCGCGTCGGCGGCCTGCACCCCGCCTGTACCGATGCAGGAGTGCAGCGCCGCGAACTGCGCTGGCTGCTGTCAGGCCGGGCAATGTCAGGCCGGCCTGACCGAGGCGACATGCGGTCGAGGAGGCGCGACCTGCGCGCCGTGCCAGCTCGGGAGCACCTGCACCCTCGGCGTCTGCAGCGGCTTCAACGCGGCTGGTGGTGGTGCGGCGGGCGGCTCAGCAACGGCGGGCGGCTCAGCAACGGCAGGCGGCTCAGCGACGGCAGGCGGCTCAGCGACGGCAGGCGGCTCAGCGACGGCAGGCGGCTCAGTGACGGCAGGCGGCTCAGCGACGGCAGGCGGCTCAGTGACGGCAGGCGGCTCAGCGACGGCAGGCGGCTCAGCGACGGCAGGCGGCTCAGCGACGGCAGGCGGCTCGGCAACGGCAGGCGGCTCCGCGACGGGGGGAGGCTCGGCGAACTGCGCAGGCACGCTCATCGAGTGCTCGAGCATCTGCGTCGATCCCCTGTCGAGCCTCGAGCACTGCGGGCGCTGCGGCCGGGCGTGTGGCCAGGGAGAAGTCTGCAATCGAGGCACCTGCCAGGTGCTCCCGCTCGACTGCACCACGGGCCCCGGCTGCGGACCCGGCTTCTTCTGCGACCCCATCAGCCGACGCTGCATGGCGGGCTGCCGACTGGTCGCCGATTGTCCAATGGGGGCCATGTGTAATGCGGGGACTTGTCAGTGCCCGACGGCCCAGCACGCTTGCGGCCAACAGTGCGTCTCGGACACGGCGACCACGTCCTGCGGCACCTCGTGCACCACCTGCGCGCAGCCAGCGAATTCCACGGCGACCTGCGTCGCTGCGACCTGCGGCTTCACGTGCGCCAGCGGCTTCGTCCGCAGCGGCTCCGCGTGCGTCGACGTCAACGAGTGTCTGACGGGCAACGGCGGCTGCAGCGCGAACGCGACGTGCACCAACACGGTCGGCTCCAGAACATGTGCCTGCAACACCGGCTTCACCGGTGACGGCCTGACGTGCGCCGACGTCGACGAGTGCGCCACCAACAACGGCGGCTGCGCGGCTGCGCCCGGTGGCGTCTGCACCAACACGGCGGGCTCCCGGACCTGCGCGTGCGCAGCCGGCTACACCGGGAGCGGCCTCTCGTGCGCCGACCTCAACGAGTGCGCCACCAACAACGGCGGCTGCTCGACGAACGCCACCTGCCTGAACACGCCGGGCTCGCGCACGTGCACCTGCGTGATGGGGTACCAGGGCGACGGCCTCACCTGTACGGACATCGACGAGTGCCTCATCAGCAATGGAGGCTGTGCCATCCCGGGTGGGCTGTGCACCAACACTCCCGGCTCGCGAACCTGCGTCTGCGCAAGTGGCTTCACGGGGAGCGGCCTCACCTGTGCCGACGTCGACGAGTGCGCGACGAACCATGGTGGCTGTGCCGCGGCACCGGCGGGCGTCTGCACCAACACCTCGGGCTCACGAACCTGCGCCTGCGCGGCGGGCTACAGCGGAGACGGCGTGACCTGCACCGACCTCGACGAGTGCCTGTCGGGGAACGGTGGCTGCGACCCGAACGCCACGTGCGCCAACACCGTTGGGAGTCGAACCTGCACCTGCCCTGCGGGCTTCGCGGGCAGCGGAGTCACCTGCACCTGCGGTGGCGTCACCTGCCGCACGCCGCCCGCGTCGAGCTGCACCGGCCCGACGAGCCGGGTCGTGTTCTCGACACCAGCGACCTGCCCGGCCAACGCCTGCGTCTACTCGATGGCGAACGAGACGTGCGTCGGCGGCTGCGTCATGGGCGCCTGCGTGGTGTGGCGGCAGACGGCGTCGGGCAGCTCGACGAGTCGACCGTCACCGCGCGCCGGTCACGCCATGGCCTACGACTCGGCCCGCCAGCGCGTCGTGCTCTTCGGTGGAAACGACGGGGTGGGCCGCCTCTCCGACACGTGGGAGTACGATGGCGTCACGTGGACGCAGGTGACGCCGACGACCCGTCCCCCCGGCCGTGAGCGCCACGCGATGGCCTTCGACGCGCAGCGGGCGCGAGTGGTGATGTTCGGCGGCATGAGCTCGAGCGGCGAGCTGCAAGACACGTGGATCTTCACCGGCACCACCTGGGTCGAGTTGGCGACGACGGGCACCAGGCCCGCGACGCGTGTCGAACACGCGATGGCGTATGACTCGGTCCGCCAGCGCGTGGTGCTGTTCGGTGGCGCAAGCCTGGGCTTCCCCCTCAGCGACACCTGGGAGTGGAACGGCGGGGCGTGGACCCAGGTGGCCCTCACCGGAACCACCCCACCCGCCTACCGCGGCCACGCGATGGCCTTCGACTCCATCCGCAATCGAACGCTGCTCTTCGGCGGCGGCGGTGGCACCGCGACGTACCAGACGGCCACCTGGGAGTGGGACGGCGCCACCTGGGTCTCACAGGGCCCCGTCGGCTCGGGCCCGCCGCGTGAGTTCGTCGCCCTGGCGTTCGACTCGCGCCGTGGCCGCACGGTGATGTTCGGCGGCTCCCTCACGCTCACGGGCGCGACCACGCACTACGACGAGACGCACGAGTGGAGCGGCACCTCGCCCTGGGTGCAGATCCTGATCACGGCCACGAAGCCCTCACTGCGGCGGCAACACGCGATGGCGTACGACTCGGTTCGCGGTCGCGTGGTGCTCTTCGGCGGCGCCAACGGGACGGCGCGCAACTCGCAGACCTGGGAGTACGGCCCCTGACCTGCCGTGCGAGCGCCAACCCGCGCTCGCCCCACCGACCGCGTGGCCTCTCCTCCACGACCTGCATGGTAGCGTCGCCGCCGGACGACGCTGGTGAAGGCAGGAGAACAGTGAGTGTGCCCGTGACATCGATCGCGATGAATTCCGCAACGCCGTTCGCGAACGTCGGCCACGAAAGACGCGAGGCCACCGCCGCAAGACGCACGCGGTTCAGAACTTCCGACCCGCGCCAGTGCGCGCCTCCCGACCGGAAACACCAAGCGGAGCGCCCGGTGCGCGGGCTCGCCGCTTCCGATTCCGCGCAGCCCCTCGAACGGTCTGCCCGCCCATCGAGGTCTTTGTGATCCCCTTCGCGATGCTCCTCCCGGTGCTGCTGGTGGCCGGTGAGCCAGAGCCACTCGGCCTCGAGCCCGTCACGGCGGGCCCACGCGTCACGGCGGCGCAGCGAAAGCTCGTCGAGCAGTCGCTCGAGCAGGCGTTGCGCGCCCTGCCCCACGTCACCATCGCCTCACACGACGAGGTGAAGGATTCGCTCGCGGCGGCGCGCTCGCGGGAGTTGATGGGCATGAGCGGCCCGTCCAGCGCTGGCCCGGTGATGACGTCGGTGGTGCGCGCCAGCGTCAGCGTGTCGAACGGCACCTTCCACGTCGAGGCACGACGCCTGCGGGTGGGCACTGACGAGGTGCTGGCGCGCGCCGTCGTCGACGTGAAGGCATCTGCGCTGGGCCAGGTCGGACCCACCCTCGCCTCATCGCTGGCCCCTGCGCCCCTCCCACGGAAGGAGCTGCCTGTCGTGACTGCCGAGCTCACGCCGAAGCCCATCGACACCGCACCCGCTCCCGTGCCGGCCGCCGAACGCCCTGTGCGGGTCGCCCTGCTCGACGTGCGGGCCACCGGCGAGGTCCCTTCGCGGGCGCTGGTGGCGCTCGACCAGTCGCTCCCCGCCGAACTGCGCAAGCTCGAGCGTGTGTCCGTCATCAGCGCCGCCGAGCTCCGCGACCTGCTCTCGATGGAACGCCAGAAGCAGCTGGTGGGCTGCAGCGAAGACACCGCCTGCATGATGGAGATTGCTGCTGCGCTCGACGCCGACGAGCTGGTCTCGGTCGATCTGGTGCTGGTGGGGCAGCGCTACGCGCTCTCGTCTCGGCGGTTCGACCTTCGCGCCGGCCGTGTTCGCCAGACGTACCTCGAACAATTCGAAGCGCGCGACGGCGAGGAGCTGCTGGCCATCGTCGGCCCGCTGGCCACCACGCTGTACCCTGAACGCCCGCTTCGCGCCGGCCGCACCCGTGGCGTCGACCCATCGGTGATTCGTCGCCTCAACCCGCCGCCGCTCTCGCCGTGGGTCTTCGGAATCACCACCGCGGCAGCCGTGGCCGCAGCAGGCGTCGGGCTGGGCGTCACGGTGGGGCGCCTCGACACCTTCACCCAGTACCGAGCGTTGCTCGACACCTCGGTGACGACGCCGGTGCCGGGGACGTCGTTGACTCAGCTCGAGGCGCGCGCCCAGACCCAGCAAACGCTGTCGACGGCGCTCTTCATCGGCGCCGGTGTGCTCGCGACCGCGGCCGTGGTGCAGATCTTCTTCACTGACTGGCGCGGTGACCGGGGCGCGTTGCAGCTGTCGGTCGGGATCTCGCCGAGCCTGACAAGCCTCGCGGTAGGAGGTCGGCTGTGAGCGTTCGTGCGTGGTTGTGCATGGCCGTACTCGGCCTGGGGTGTGAGACGTCACTGCCCGCGCTGCCCGAAGGCGCGCAGGTCTTCTGCGCGTCAGACGCGGAATGCCCCACGGGCCTGGTGTGCCGGTTGTCGGTCAACCGCTGCCGCCCCCCATCGGCGGACCAGGTGCCCCCGCGAGTCACCGAGTCCACCATCACGCCGACGCTGGGCACCACGGGCACGGTCTTCACCGCCACCTTCTCGGTCGACGAAGCGCTGGGCCGACCGCCCACCGTCTACGCCGAGGTGCGCGGCACTCGCGTCGGTCTCGAGCTCGATGTGGCGCGCTCGAACGCACCTGCGTTCGTCTTCTCGACGCTCCCGGTTGATGGCTCGCTCGAGGGCGCGGCTGATGTCTTCGTCGATCTGGTCGACCTCGAAGGCAACCCGGCCGTCGGCCAGCGGCTGGGCCGTTTCGCCGTCGACGTGACGCCGCCGTCGCTCATCAGCGCCTTCCCCGAGAAGCCCGCCTTTCGTGCGGGGGAACGCGTGCGCTACCGCGTGCGCGCCAGCGAAGCACTCAAACAGCCGCCCATCATCACGCTGTCGGGCAGCGCCGCCGCCTTCACGGTGGTGGAGGCAACCGAGAGCACCTTCACGCTCGAGGGCCCGCCGGCCCTCGCTGAAGGCAGGTACGACGTGACGCTGACGCTCGAAGACCTGGCTGGCCTCGTCGCGACGCCGCGCGGTGCGCCGTTCAGCGTCGACAGCACCAGGCCCGTCATCTCGTCCCTCGAGGTGGTGCGCACGGGCAGTCAGACCGTCGCCACGTCCTTCAGTCGCGCGGCCGGTTTCTCGGCGTGGACGGTGCGCTTCACGGTCGACGACGCGAGCGCTGACGTGGCCCTGCGCCTCGATGCCGAGGCGCAGCCGCCGTGCGTCTGTGCTGCGGGCCAATGCGCCTGCAACGGACAGGTGTCGACCACCGACACCGAAGGCGGCCACACCCTCTTCGTCACTGCCACCGACGCGGCCGGCAACGCGGCGACCGGCGCGGTGCCAGTGCGCTTCGACTTCACCGCGCCGCGGCTCGTACCTGCCGCGTCGCGGCTGACGCTGCGCCCCCCGCCAGGGTGCGGGTTGAGCGCCGTCGACGCCCTGGCTCCGGGCGCGACCGCGGCCCTCGAAGTGACGCTCGATGAGCCCGCGGGAGCCGTCCTCGAGGTGACACCCTCGGTGTTGATCGTGCAGCCCGTGGCGACGTCCCCGTCCGCCGTCTCGTTTCAGGCGACCGTGTCGCCCAGCGCCACCGACGGCCTCGTCGACGTGGCGGTGCGGGCCGCTGACGAGGCGGGCAACAGCGCGGTGCTGCCGGCGTGGCAGGTGCGCGTCGTCGTGACGCCCCCGGCCGCGCCCGACGTGATGTCAGCCAGCGGTATCACCTACCGCCGCGCGCCCTGGGGCACCCAGCAGCAAGGCCCTGCCTTCTCGGTGCGCGGCGCGCCCGGAGCGCTGCCGCCCGGCACGAGCGTCGAGGTGCTGGCGGGGCTCGCCTCGCTGGCCATCGCCGGCGGCGTCGATGGTGGCTTCGTGGCGACGCTGCCGCCGGTCGACAGGCCGGTCGTGTCGGTGCGCGCGCTCGACACGGCGTGCAACCCCAGCCCTGCCGTCGAGGTGAAGAACGTCGAATGGCTGGCCTCGCTGCGCGGCAAGGTGGCGGGCCGGACCTTCGAGAACCCGCATCGCGTCGAGGCTCGCGAGGCCTTCGCGCCACGGCCAGAGCAGCCCGACTGGGCCACCGAGGTGACGTTGGCGTCGCCCGTCACGGTCACGGGGCGACCGGAGTGGCGGTTTCGTGGTGACCCGCCAGAGCGCACGCAGGCTGGCGCCGCCTTCGACACGGCGCGCGGCGTGATGGTCGTGTTCGGCGGCTCGCCGAACACCTCCTCGACACCGCTGGGCGACACCTGGGAACGTGACTCCCGCACGGGCACGTGGACCGACCGCAGCCGCGACGCCGCGCGGGGCCCGGTGCCCACCGCGCGCTTCCTCCATGCCATGGCCTACGACCCGGTCAGCAGCCGGGTGCTGCTGTTCGGCGGCTTCTCGACGGCCGAGAGCGACGAGCTGTGGGCGTGGGACGGCGCAGCCGGCCGGTGGTTCAACTTGAGCCCCACGCCGCGCCCGGCCGCGTGGCCACGCGCGCGCCGGGGGCACGCCATGGTCTTCGACCCGACGCGCAACCGCGTGGTGATGTTCGCCGGGAGTGGCGGCGGGCGCGAGCTGTGGGAATGGGACGGCGCCACCAGCACCTGGACCAACCGCACGCCCTCGCCGCTCCCGACAGCGTGGCCGCCGGCCCTCACGGGGCACGAGCTGGTTGCCGACACGACCCGGGGCGTCCTGATGAGCTTCGGCGGCAGCACCAACGATTCCCTTTCGGGCCGCTCCGACCAGTTGTGGGAATTCGACGGCGCCACCGGCACCTGGGTCGACCGCACGCCGTTCCCTCGGCCGACGCTCTGGCCTCTGCGCCGGTGGGACCACGGCCTCGCGTACGACGCCACGCGCGCGCGTCTGGTGCTCTTTGGTGGGTTGCTGCTCGGGACGTCGTCGTACTCCGACAGTGATCTGTGGGAGTGGGACGCAGCCACCTCGACGTGGGTCGATCGCACGCCCGCGGTCTTGCCGCCTGAGTGGCCCCGATTCCGCACGTCGCCAAGCGTCGTCTTCGACGACGCACGCCAGCGCCTGGTGGTGTTTGGTGGCTTCAGCGCGGGGCAGCGCATCAACGATACCTTCGAGTGGGTGGGCGCCACCAACACATGGATTCCCTTCTCGGAGCCACAGCCCGCCCTGGTGCCCTCTCGCCGCACGGGCACGGCCAGCACCATGGACACCAGGCGGAATCGCCTGATGCTCTTCGGCGGCGACGTCACCGTGTCGGGCACCCGCATCTTCAGTCACGAGCTGTGGGAGTGGAATGGCGCCACCAACCGGTGGCTCGAGAAGAGCCAGGCATCAGCGGTGCGACCTGCCCCCAGACCCTCGGCGTCCCTGGCGTACGACGCCGTCCGGGAGCGCGTGGTGCTCTTCGGCGGCACCACCAGCACGGCCAGCGTGCCAGTCGATGGGGGCGCGCGCGTCGACGGTGGGCTGGGTCCCACGAACGACCTCTGGGAATGGGCTCCCGACGCGGGCTGGCAGGAGCGCACCGTGCCCGGCGGCCCGAGCGCGCGCACTCTCGCAACCATGACCTTCGACCCGTCGCGCGGGGCTGTGGTGCTCTTCGGCGGCTCCCTGGGCGGCACCCTCGGCTCGAGCCGCGAGCTCTGGGAATGGAACGGCGCGACAGGCACGTGGCTCGACCGTACGCCCGCGGTGATTCCCGCCGCGTGGCCTGAGGGTCGCGGGGACGCGACGCTCGTCGCGGTGCCCACCCGCCAGACCCTCGTGTTGATCGGGGGCTCGCCGGTGCGCGATGACGTCTGGGAATGGAACGGCGCCACGGGGACGTGGGTCGACCGCACGCCGCTTCCGAGGCCGCTCGCGTGGCCGACCGGGCGCAGCCAGCACGGCGCCGCGTGGGACCCGACGCGCGAGCGCATCACCATCTTCGGAGGCAACACCGCCAGCAGCCCGGGCACCGATGAGGTGTGGGACTGGAACCCGCTGTCGGGCGCGTTCGTCAGTCGAACTCCTTCGCCGCCGCCCGGCGCCTGGGCGATTGGCCGCGCGCGACCGGCGTTCGAGTTCGACGCCGCTCGCCGCACCTTCGTCGCCTTCGGTGGCTTCGTGCCCGGTGCCACCACCCAGCCGTACGAGGCGCCCTGGGAGTACGACGGCCGCTCTGGCGCGTGGCCCGGCGTGAGCGCGGCCTTCACCTTCTCAGCCTCGGGGGCCGAGAGCACCGCAGTGGTGACGCGCTTGTCGGCCACCGCGGTCGCGGGTGGCTCGAGTGAGGGCCAGCCCGACGGCGTCGAGCTGTGGGTGTCGTCGGGCACGGCGTTGGTCTCCGAGGTGCGCGCTGCGCCGGCGGTCTCCGCGCCGGGGCCGGTGAGCTTCGACACCAGCGCCGCGTCGCGGCTGGCCACGGCCTTCGCGGGCCCGGAGCGCCGCGTGGTCATCGCCGTGACGCCAGACCGCGGGGGACAGACCATGGGGCGCCTCGGCACCGCGCGCCTCGAGTGGCTCGAAGTGGCGGTGGGGTACCGGCGGCCCTGAGGCCAGGCCGACCAAGCTGCCTGCTCTTCATGGCGCGAATGCGCGGCCTCAGGAGCTGCACGACAACATCGAGCTGCCGGGCTGGTGACGCGCCCACTCGGGACGTTTCGCGGCCCAGACGCCCTTCCCGGGTTGCTCGTCGTACGGGCGCTTCAGCACCTCGAGCCACTCGCGCACCATCGACAGCTCGCCCTGCGCCGTCGCGCTGATGACGGTCTGCGCGAGGTAGTTGCGCGGAACGTAGAGCGGGTTCGTCGCGTTCATCGCCGCGGCGCGCGCCTCGGGAGCCCGGCCATCACGGGCAGCACGGGCCAACAGTCGTCGCAGCCACGCCGCCAGCCCCTCGAGGACGTCCCCCGACACCTCCGCCGGTGCGTAGAAGGCCTCGGCGAGCGGCGCGACCAACTGTGCATCGGAGGCGTCCGTGCTCACGGTCGCGAGCCGTCTGAAGAACAGCGTGTAGTCGGTCTCGGTCGACACCAGCGTGCGGAAGCAGTCGCGCATGAGCTCGCGGTCCTCGCGGTCGTGCTCCTCCGCCGCGAGGAGCCCCAACTTGCGGCGCATCATCGACAGCTGCTCCGCCGCGGCGAGCTCGGAGTACTGGTCGAGCACCGCCTCGAGCGCCTTCTCGTCACCAATGAGCGGGAAGAGCGCGTTCGCCAGACACAGCAGGTTCCACTGCGCGACCGAGGGCTGATTCCCGAACGCGTACCGGCGCCCGGGAAGGTCCGTGGTGTTCGGCGTCCACGACGGGTCGAACCCTTCGAGCCAGCCGTACGGCCCGTAGTCGATGGTGAGCCCGAGGATGGACATGTTGTCGGTGTTCATCACGCCGTGCACGAAGCCGACGCGCTGCCACTCCATCATCAGCACCGCCGTGCGCCGGGTGACCTCCTCGAAGAACCGGAGGTACGTCTCGGGCGACGGCGCGCCGAGCGAAGGGAAGTGCGTGGTGATGGTGAAGTCGACCAGCCGCTTCAGCAGCGCAACGTCGTTGCGCGAGGCGGGCAGCTCGTAGGTGCCGAAGCGCAAGAACGACTTCGCGACCCGCGTGGTGATGGCGCCCGGCTCGGGCCTCGCGTTGCCGTCGTAGAGCAGGTCGCGCACGACGTCTTCGCCAGTGCCAACCAGCGCCAGGGCCCGGGTCGTGGGCACGCCGAGGTGGAACATCGCTTCACTGCAGACGAGCTCTCGCAGCGAGCTGCGCAGCACCGCGCGGCCATCGGCCCTGCGTGAATACGGCGTCTGCCCGGGCCCTTTGAGCTGCAGCTCCCAGCGGGCTTCGTCGGGCGCGACGAGCTCTCCGAGCGTGATGGCGCGACCGTCTCCGAGCTGCCCTGCCCAGTTTCCGAATTGGTGCCCGCCGTAGCAGGCCGCGTACGGCACCATGCCCTCGAGCGTCGCGTTGCCACCCAGCACCTGCGCCCACTCGTTCGTCGGCGAGGCGGGCAGCCCCAGCATCGCCGCCACCTCGGGCACCCACGCGAGGACTTGCGGGTTGGGCACCTTCGTCGGCGCGACCTTCGAGTACGCCGCGCCGCGAACCTGGCGAATGGTGTTCTCAGCGCTCTCGTCTGCGGGGAGCGAACGAACGAAGCGGTCGTCGAAGCGAGTCATCGACCGTCGTTGTGCCGTCGTCGGGCCGGCCGCGCCATCGTTTCCGTCAGAGCGACAGCGCGGCGACGAGAACGAGCATCAGTCGGGACATGCGCGCTGTCTTAGCCCGCGGCGCCAGGGCCGGAAAATCGGGGCCGGATCGTTTCGCGCCACTTTCACGAAGGGCCTTGAGATCGCGCCGCGGCGGTGGCCGAATACGCCGCCGCCGTACTCGTGGAGGGGTCTTGTCGATGACGCAGAACTTCTTTGGTCGCCTGCTCCCTGGCCTCGTGGTGCACCGCTTCGACGACTTCCTCGCCACGCAGGGCACCGTCGCCTTCGACGTCGTGGGCAAGACCGGCGGCAAGTGGACCTTTCACTTCGCCGACCCCGACCCGATTCGTGAGGGCTTCGAGCCAGACGCCGACCTGCGCCTCGTCTTCCAGGAGCCCGCCTTCGAGGCCTTCGTGGCCGGCACGCTGAACGCCGTCGACGCCGTCACGAAGGGCGAGGTGAAGGCCTCGGGAGACTTCGAGCTCTTGACCGCCCTCGGCGTGCTGATGATGCCGTTGCAACGAGACAACCTGGGCTGGGACGCGGGCTGACCACTCGCGTTGCACTCGGCCCCACCCTGCCGTGTCACACCGTCGTTCCAACCCCGTCGTCCCACCCACACAAGGAGCATGAAGCATGTCCCGAATCGCCAAAGCCGACGTCAACCGCGCCCTCGAGCACGTTGCCAAGACCCTCGTCACCGCCGGCGGCGCCGATGGCCGCATCAGCCGCGCCGACGTGAAGAAGGCGCTGCCCACGCTGAGCACCGCCGAGAAGAAGCTCGCCGACATCTTCTTCAAGTTCGTCGACCACCGCGACTTCAAGGCCGGCGCGACCGTGACCAAGAAGGACATCGACCGCGCCGTCACCTACGCGAAGCAGTCGATGGTCGCCAAGTACGACCTGAACAACAACGGCCTCTCGAAGGACGAGATCGCCAAGATGTCGATCACCGGCCAGCGCGCGGTCGATCTCGCCAAGGCGCTGAAGTCGGCTGGCGCTGCTGCCGCCGCTGACTGAGTCACGTCACGTCGTGAAGCGAGGGCCCTCATGGCAACGTGGGGGCCTTCGTCGTTTCAGAGGGTGGGCCGGCTGACTTGGGGCATACAGTGCGGCGACGAGTGGCCTTGCGCGCGCGCCTCCTTCTGCTGCTGAGCCTCGTGCCTGCCATCGCCGGCGCTGTCGACCTGCGCGGCGCGTCTCGCCTGTGGCTGGGCCCGGGCTACGACACCAACGCCCGACGCGACTTCGTCACCAGCGCCTCGAGCCCGCAGCCCGACGGGTTCCTGTACGCGCTGGGAACGGTCGACGGCGTCGTCGAAGGCGAGCGGTTTCGCTTGAGCGGCACGTACGACGTGGCGGCCCGCAAGTTCTTCCTGCTCCCTGACGAAGACACCATCGTCAACGCCTTCACGGGTGAGTTCCTCTTCGGGCTCTCGCAGCTGTTCTCGGTAGGCCTGAGCGGGAGCGCGCGCGATCGCCGCGGCGCCAATCGCGACTACACGAGCCTGCTGGGCCAGGTCTTCGTCGACTTCAACCCGACCGGGAACCTCGACGTGCGCGCGCGCTTCGGAGCGACGCGCTTCTTGTTCTGGCCGCGCTTCGCCTACTCGTTCTCGGGGCCGACGGGCGACCTCTCGGCGCGCTACCGCTTCAACCGGCGGCACAGCGTCTCGCTCTCGGGCTCGTTCAACCCGCGCACGTACAACTCGAACGTGAACCCACGCCCCGACGAAGAGACCCCCGTGCTGCGGCGCAACGACCCCTTCTTCGCGGTGGGCGTCGGCTACAGCTACCGCGGGCCGTTTCACCTCACGCTCGGGTACTCGTACCTGGACCAGACGTCGAACAGCTACGGCGAGACGATGCGCCGCCATCGGATTTCGGCGACGGCCGGTTTCCGGCTACCAGCGAAGTTCACCCTGCTGACGACGGGCGCGCTGCAGCTGACCAGCTTCCCCGACGGCATCTTCCTCTCGCCGGAGCTGCAGGTGGTGGAGGACGACGAGAACTCGAGCACGTTGACGCTGAAGCTCGTGCGGCCGGTGCACCCGCACGTCGACCTCGACATCCGCTACGCGCTGTACGTGAACGTCTTGCCGCAGCAGACCGCAGGCCGTGAGCCGCTCGTCTACGTGCGTAACGTGTTCTCACTCGGCGCGACGATCTCGTTCTGAGGTCGGGGCGAAGAGCGGTCGCCTTCTGTCGACCTCGGCGTCGTCTTCAGCAGCGTGTCTCGGCGCCGCGAACAGGCAGCGGTGAGCTCCGACGGCCGATTGCCGAGTCGCGCATGGAGTTCGGCCGACTTCTGAGCTCATCGCACGGCGATGCCCCTGGCGATCAATCGACTGCAGGTCTGATCGTCCGCACCCGTCGCCCCGTGAAGGGGTGCACCATCCACGTGGCGCCGCGGGCGTCGTGCGGCGCGGGAGGCCGGCCCACGAGTGAGTCGAAGCGCTGGTGCACCCGCGCGTCGAGACATTGGAACGTCTTCGAGCGCTCGATCTCTCCGAGCGTGTCCTGGGTGAGCTGGCGGAACGTCGCGTGCCCGTTGGCGAGCGTGATGCGCTCACCGAAGCGGATGCCCTGGTAACCGAACAGCGTCAGCTCTCCGGTGCCGCCAAAGCCGGCCGCGCTGCCGAACAACAGCACGAGGGCCTGGCAGAGATCGCGGTACGGCTCTTCGCCGACGTAGCCCTGCACGGTCATCAGGCTCGAGTCTGCCGACACGTCGAAGAAGTGATGAGGCGCGAGCACCGCCTCGCTCAAGAACGACAGGAGCGCCTCGGGCGTCTCGAGCGACGTGTCGACACCGCCGAGCTCGTCGAGCCAGGGGAACTCGTCGCGATTGATGGGAGTGGTGAGCCACTCCTCGCGATTGCACTCCGGCACCGTGATCGACCCGAACATCAACACGTCCCAGCTCATGCGGTTCCTCCTGCTTCAGGCAGCCACAGGAGTGTCGCCCGCCTTTCCCGTTGCTCAAGTTTCTGACCCCAGGCCGATGAGTGGGGGCGGCCGCGGTTCCAGGCCTCGTGAAGACGGCAGTTTGGGCAGGCTGGGGCTGCGCGTGGAGTGCGGAGATGTGCTGGAGTCTGCCTCATGCTTTCGACCGTCATCCTTTGCGCAGCGGTCGGTCAGCTCTCGGCCCCGCCCATCTTCCCGGCCGAGGACGCGCCGCCCCCGCCGCCGCCGCCGAGCCTGAGCGACGCGCCTCGGAGCGCCTTCCTCGTCCCGCGCGTCAAACCCACGGTCACGGCAGGTCAGCTCGTCGGACGCTCGGTGTTGTCGCCACTCATCGCGTTCGGCGTCGGCGTGTTGACGGTGCCGCTGTCGATCTACCTGGGCGCGTTGGTGGGCGTGGTCATCGACCCACGGCAGGGCGAGTCCGTCGGTGGAGGTGTCGGCGCGATCGTCGGCGGCGCGCTCGGCTACCTGGTCGGCACGGCCATCGCCTCGACGCTGTTCGAGCGCGACCCGACAGCCTTCCGTCGCGCCATACCCTGGGCCATCACCGCGTCGCTGCTCAGCACGCTGGGCATGTGCCTCGTGTTCTTCGTGCCAGCGGTCGGCATCGCGGCGTTGCCCTTCGTCGTCGCGGGAGCCGTGGTGCTCGCCGCGGCCGTTCCGCTCGTCACCGAGGCGGTGCGCCCGAAGGAGCCGGAAGGCGTCACCGTCGCGACGTTCTGAAGCGCTCACGCACTGGCGCGCGCGCGGCCGACCTCGTTCACGTCGGCGACGGGCACACGCTCCGGTTCGCGCAGCGCGCGTTCCTCGACCTGGCGCAGTGTCGCGCGCCCGCGCTGAAGACCCGATGCCTGCTCACACGCGGGAATCCGGAAAGCCTGGATCCTCTTCTCGCGGCGGCCAGACCACCGCAGCCGCTCCCGCGACCCACGGGCTCGAGTCATGGCGCAGGCGCCGCAAGAGCTGCGTCCGCTCCGGGCTCCACCCTTTCGCGCCCACCACGGTCTCGAGCACCGACAGCGCGATTCGACGAACCGCCGGGTCCTCGTGCGCCACGAAGCGCGACACCACAGGCTCGAGCTCCTTCTCGACGAGCGCCGCCGCCGACGCCGCAGCCTGAGCCACGCCGTCAGCGTCGAGCCACCGCTTCGCCGACAAGGTCTCGATGGCCTTCGCCCACGCGTCTCGGTCTTGCCGCGTGGCGACCGCGCGCAGAAACAACGTCGCGAGCTTCGGATCGCTCGCGGCGACCCGCTCGAGGGCGGCGACCATCGACGTCCAGCTCCGCCGCGTGGTGATGCGCGCGCCGAGGAGTGAACGTGCGGCGACCTCGAGCATGCGGCGGTCGGCCTTGAGCGCCTGAAGCGTCTGCTCGAGCGCAGGTACGTCGTCTTCCGTACACCGGGCGAGCATCGCCGCCATCGCCGCCTGCACCTCGTCATCGAGCCGTGAGGAGAGCCGGGCGCGACACGCCGAGAGATAGGTGCGCTCCCGATCGACGACGGCGAGCCACGGCGCCCGCTGCAGAATCGCGATGCGCGCCTCGGGCTCGGGCCGCTGCACCAGCTTCGCGAGCAGCACCGAGAGCCTCGCGTCGGTCACCTTCGTCAAGCGGTCGGCTGGCACGTCGCCCAGCCGGCTCGCGAGCACCCAGTCGACGTCCTGCACGGCGCGCTCGTAGACGACCCACGTCGGTTCGCGATCGAGGTGGTCCCACAGCGCCCGGAGCACCGCGATGCGCACGTCGCGGTGGAGCTTCCCTTCCACCAGCTCGAGCACCCGTTGGTACGCGCGCTCCTCGCGCAGCTCACCGAGCAGGCGCACCACCTCTTTCGCCACCGTCACCTTCGTCAGCGGCGCCTTCGCCAGCACGTCGGTCGCGGCGGCCGGCAACATGCGCAACACGGCGCGACGCAGCCCGTAGATCGCGAAGCGGGCCCGGGCATCACCCAGACACGAGACGAGCGTCGGCACGCCCTGCCCTGCGTCGCAACGCGACAACACCCGAATCGCTTTTTCCTGCACCGCGGGCCGGGAGTCCTTCGCGCGCGCCAGCAGCCTGTCCATCGAGGCCCACGGCATCGACGGCCACTTCACCAGCGCCGAGAACACCGTCGGCGTGTCGCGCTTGTCGTCAGAGACGATGCCGTCGAGCGAAGTCGCAAACGTCTCCGACTGTGCCGGCGACCACCGGTAGAAGCCGCCCTCGAAGGGCAGAATCCACCGGCTGGTGCCCGTCGCGTAGCGGCCCGAGATGACGCGGTCTCCGAGGAACGGGCCGAGCAGATCTTGACGGTGGCGGTGCAGGAACCCGTGCACGACCGGGAAGATGATGACGCTCTCGTCAGCCGCGAGGAGCTTCGGCACCAGGGCGCTGAAGGCCTTCGACGCGCGCACCCGCATCGCCTCCAGCACCGTCTGCAGGTGGTATTTCGGCAACGTCAGCGCGGCCTTCGAGAGCGCGTCGATGAAGGCGTCCGGCAACGCCACCTTGCGCGTGTGGCGGCGTCGAACCTGCTCGCCGTACTGGTTGCCGTGCTGCTGCGCGAGCTGCGCGACGCCTGAGAACCACGACTTCTGAAGGAGCCGGTTCAGGCCATTGCTCAGCGTCTGCTCGTACGCCTCGGGCGCGAACATCGCGAGCAGGCGGGTGAAGACCACCATCGAGGCCTCGTACGGCACCCGGTTTCTGGCGTGCACCACCACGTCGACCAGCCCATCGACGGCGGTGAGCTTGTCGCCGAGCCCGACGCAGAAGGCCTGGAGCCAGGGCCAGCGCTCACTCTTGTCCCACTCGACGGCGAGCTCGAGCAGCGTCGGCCCCGCGGCGCGCACCTCGTCTCGGGTCAGCTTCGCGCCCAGGTTGGGGTCGTGCAGGGTGCCGCGCTCGCGAATGAGCGTGGTGAGCAGCTTCGCCGCGAACGGAGCGTCGAGGCCGAAGAGCCGCACCACCACGCGCTCCGCTGCGGCCGACGTCTGAAACGAACAGTCCGACGCGTCGAGCGCGTCACGCACCGCCTGCGCGACGGCGGGCAGGTGCGCCTTCGTCCACACGCGCTTCGGCCACAGCGCCAGCGTCTCGAACATCGCGGTGCGAATCGGGTCCTGCTCGAACTTGCGCGCGGTCACCAGCTCGAGCGCCTTCGGGGGGAGCGACGTGTCGTCGGGACGAAGGCCAGGCACCGAGAGCTGCTCCCGGAGCGCCACCGCGCGCAGCTCACCTTCGGGATGCCCGAGGTACGTCTTGAGCACGGTCTCGAGCTCGCTCCACGGCAGGTACCGTGCGCGGCCACTGAGCCGGGCCGACGGGTTCGTCGCCAGCGCCTCGACCTCGGTCACGTGACGTCGCGCTTCCCGCTCCGCGAGGTCGATGGGCAGCGGCTCGAGGAACGCCGGCGCGATGTCACCGTTGCGGCTCCGGGTCGCGCGGCTCCACGCCACGAAGGCCTGCTCCCGCGCGTCGCCGACGGTGGCCCAGGCCAACAGGAAGGTGCCATGCCGCGGGTGCTTCGAGGCGACGGAGCACCACGCGTCGGCGAGCGCTCGCCGGCTGTCGGCAGGCAGCTCGTCGACCCAGTCACCGAGCCCACCGAACACCTGCGGCGCGTGGCGCATCAGGTCGACCAGCGCCTGCACCGGAATGCGCTGGCCCCGCTTCCAGAGCGCGTCGAGGGGCAACGGGACGTCGAACTCGATGGCGAGGGCGACGCACGTCTCGAGAGAACGGCGCAGCAGTCGCCTCCACACGGCGTCGTCGGGGTGCACCTTTCGTTCGAGGAGCAGCCGGCACCAGGCCAGCGCTTCGCTCGGCGCGTCCTCTGCGACGACCTCGTGGTAGCGGCTGGTGAGCTGTCGCGTGACCGGGTCGGCTTCTCCCGTCGTCGCTCGCCAGCGCGCCGTGAGGACCTCGATGAAGAGCGTGGGATGCCGCGTCGCGAGCCCATGCCAGAAGCGGCCCGAGGGACGCTCGAGCGCCACCTCGAGGAACCGGCGGACACAGGCGTCGGTGCCGAAGGAGAGCGCGTCGATGAGCTCGCGGTGGTGCCCGTTCGTGTGGAGCCACTGGAGGAACGTGTCGATGACGACGCGGCGGTTGCGGCGGGTGAAGCCGAGGAGCAGCCGGCGTTCTCCCTTGAGCGACCAGGCCAGCTCGAGCGCGCGCTGCGACTGCGCGTCGTCACACACCAGCGGCGCCAGCACCATGGCGAGGCTTCGCACCGTGCGTGACGGATCCTCCAGCTCTCGCAACACGCGGGCGCCGTCGCGGTCGATGAACGTCGCCACGCCGCCGACGCGACGGCCGAAGGCGTCTCCCTGTTCGAGGGAAGGCAGCTGGGCGTCCTTCGCGCGCGCGCGCTCCAGCACCTTCTGAACGCGCCCGTCGTGGTTCAGCGGCATCAGCTCGTCGCGCAGGCTCATGGCGGCGCAGCGTACCGTGTGTCGGCGTCAGCGAGGCGCGAGCGACGTGATCAGCTTCCCAGAGAGCGCGGCGTTCTTCGTGCTACTAGAATTTGGCGAAGACCTCGTTCTCCCGCAGGTTCTCAGGCTCGAGCTTCGCTGTGCCGGCAGGCAGTTCTCCGATGATGGCTTCGATGCGGAAGCCGCGCTCGAACACCTGCTGGCCGCCACTTCGATGACACCTGTGTCCATTGCATCATCGTGGGGTGCTTGCAGGCCGGTGCCAGCTCCGGCTCCTCGAGCTGACCTGAAGAGGGTGAGCGGCGCCGGTGTGACACCGGCGCCAGCTGGTCGCTCAGCTCTCGGTGGGCGGCTCGTCCTTCGGCGCAGCGTCCGTCGGTCCAGCGTCCGTCGGTGCGGCGTCCGTCGCGGCGGGCGTCTCGGGAGCTTCCGGTGCATCGGGAGCGCCGTCGTCTTCCCCTCCCTCGCCCGCGAGCTCTTCGTCCTTCACCTCGGGTACGTGGCTGATGCCAGCGACCTTCTCATCGGCGTGATCGAGCGTGATGAGCCTGACGCCCTGGGTGTTGCGGCCGATGACCGAGATGCCGCTGACCTTCATGCGAATGAGCACGCCCGACGTGGTGACGATCATCACCTCGTCTTCGTCGCGCACCTGCACGGCTCCGACGACGCGCCCATTCCGGTCGGTCGTCTTGATGTCGATGATGCCCTTGCCGCCGCGACCCTGCACCCGGTACTCGTCTTCGATGGTGCGCTTGCCGTAGCCGTTCTCCGTCACCGTCAGCAGGGTCGTGCCCTTCTCGACCACCTCGGCGCTGACCACTTCGTCACCGGGCTCGAGCGTGATGCCCTTCACGCCAACGGCCGTGCGGCCCATCGAGCGCACCTCGGTCTCGTTGAAGCGAATCGACATGCCCTGCGCGGTCGAGATGAGGACATCCTTCGTGCCGTCGGTGATCTTGACTGCGACCAGCCCGTCGCCGTCTTCGATGGTGATGGCCGCGATGCCGGCGGAGCGCACGTTCGAGAACGCGGGCAGGTCGGTGCGCTTCACGGTGCCGTTCTTGGTCACGAAGAGCACGAACTGGTTCTCGGTGAACTCCTTCGTCACCAACATCTGCGCGAGCTTCTCGCCCTCGCTGAACTGCACGAGGTTGACGATCGGCTTGCCCTTCGACGTGCGGCTCGCCGCGGGAATCTCGTGCACCTTGAGCCAGTACAGGCGGCCGCGGTTGGTCAGCGGCAACACGTACGCGTGGGTCGACGCGATGAAGATGTCGGTGAGGAAGTCATCTTCCTTCGTGGTGGCGCCGGTCTTCCCTCGCCCACCACGGCGCTGCGCCCGGTACTCGGTCAGCGGCGTGCGCTTGATGTAGCCAGCGTGCGAGAGCGTCACCACCATGTCCTCTTCGGCGATGAGGTCTTCGACCCGCATCTCGGTGAGGTCGCCGGTGATCTCGCTGCGGCGCGCGTCAGCGAACCGGTCGCGCACGTCCTTGAGCTCGCCCTTGATGACGGTGAGCAGCGACGAGTCGTTCTGGAGGATGTCTTCCAGCCGCGTCACCGTGCGCACGAGGTCGATGAGCTCCTGGAAGAGCTCCGACAGCTCGAGGCCGGTCAGCTTCTGCAGCCGCATCTCGAGAATGCTCTTGGCCTGCTCTTCGCTGAAGCCTGGATCGTATGCGCGGCTCAGGCCGGCGTAGTTGGGCTCTTCGGAGCGGGCGCGCGAGGCGAGCAGCTCCATCGACTTCTTCAGCGCGGCGAGGTCGACCTTCGGCAGCTTCGCGTAGGCCGGGTTCTCATGGAGTGCCGGCGAGGCGATGTTCATCAGGCCCCAGCGCGCCTCGTCGGGATCCTTCGACGCGCGGATGACGGCGATGATGTGGTCGAGGAAGTCGCGGGTGATGGTCGCGACCAGCAGGCCCTCGACGATGTGCAGCCGATCCTTTGCCTTCTTCAGCTCGAAGCGCGTGCGGCGGGTGACGACCTCGCGGCGGTGCGCGATGAAACGCTCGAGGATCTCCTTCAGCGACAGCACCTTCGGCTGGCCCTGATCGATGGCGAGCAGCACGATGCCGTACGACACCTGCATCGACGTGAGTTCGAAGAGGTTGTTGAGGACGATGTCGGCCTGCATGTCGCGCTTGACGTCGATGGCGATGCGAATGCCCGAACGATCGCTCTCGTCTCGAATGTCGCTGATGCCTTCGAGCCGCTTGTCGCTGACGAGCTCGGCGATCTTCTTCACCAGATCTTCTTTGCGCAGCTGGAAAGGGATCTCGGTGACGACGATGCGCTGGCGATCGTTCTTCTCGGTCTCGATCTCGGCGCGGGCGCGAATGGTGATGCTGCCGCGGCCCGTCGAGTACGCGCGCGCGATGCCGTCGCGGCCAGAGATGATGCCGGCGGTGGGGAAGTCGGGGCCCTTGACGAACTGCATCAGGTCGCCGAGCACCGCCTTCGGGTTGTCGATGAGGTGCACAGTGGCGTCGATGACCTCTCCGAGGTTGTGCGGAGGGATCTTCGTCGCCATGCCGACCGCGATGCCGTCGCTGCCGTTGACCAGCAGGTTCGGGAACCGCGCCGGCATGACCGTCGGCTCAGGAAGGCTGTTGTCGTAGTTGCGCCCGAAGTCGACGGTGTCTTTGTCGAGGTCGGCGAGCATGTCGTCGGTGAGACGCTCCATGCGCACTTCGGTGTAACGCATGGCGGCTGGTGAATCGCCGTCGATGGAGCCGAAGTTGCCTTGCCCGTCGACGAGCATGTACCGCATCGACCAGGGCTGGGCGAGACGGACGATGGCGTCGTAGACCGACTGATCGCCGTGCGGGTGGTACTTACCGATGACGTCGCCGACGACGCGCGCCGACTTCTTGTACGGGCGGCCGTAGGTGTTCGACAGCTCGTGCATCGCGAAGAGCACGCGCCGGTGCACGGGCTTGAGGCCGTCACGCACGTCGGGCAGCGCGCGCCCGACGATGACGCTCATCGAGTACGCGAGGTAACTGTCCTCCATCTCGCTCTCGATCGAGATCGGGAGCACCGTTCCGATGTTGCTGTTCGGAGGCGCAGGGGGTGCGGCAGGCGGCGGGGCTTCGGGCGTCTTGATGTCGTCGGACATGTCGTTTCAGGGGCGCGGCGTGAAGGAGGTCGCCACGCGCCGAAACGGGCTTGAGTACCCCGGCAACGGACCTGTTGCAATGAGTCTTCGGCTCCGTTTGAGAGCCAGAAAGACAAGCAGAATCATGCGCTTAACAGTTAAGTATCATCAATGCTCGAACAGCAGAAGGCGACGCCGGCGTCACAGCAGAAGGTGTCCATGCAGACCACGTTTCCCGGCAACTGACACTGCACGACCGGCCCTCTGCACACGTCGGCCAGACACGTCCCGGAGCAGCAGTCGCTCGAATTCGTGCACCCGGCGTTGTCCGTCACGCACGAGTGCCCGCCGTCCGCTCGACCTCCATCGAACGCACCACCACCACCGCCGGAGCCGCCACCGGCCCCGCCGCCCGCTGCGATGCCGCCGCCCGCTGCGATGCCGCCGCCCGCTGCGATGCCGCCGCCCGCTGCGATGCCGC